>CAVVVV010000010.1:0-339012 GCA_963751685.1 uncultured Alphaproteobacteria bacterium
CTCTGCGTCTGGCGAGATAGGCGGCGCGATAATCGCGCCGTTGCGGGGCTTTTCGCATCAGCTAGCGGTCTCTGGCTTCCCAAATCGCGCGACGAGCCGAAATTATTGCCGAAAATCTCCGGAGGCATTTAGCGATGTTCCCAAATATTTGGAGATGCAAATCAGAGACCGGTTCGATCTTCGACTGGATGGTCGGCATGGCAGTCGCGTATCCGGCACACTGAGTTCATTTGTCTTGTTACCCGATCAGTCGTCGCCGAGACCGGACTTCATGGTGTTCGAGCTACTATGGCTGACTGCAAACTGAAACCCAGTTCCATCGCACGAATGGCGATCGTTGCACATGCGAGTGCATCGGACCCAGCGTGGTGGTGCCGAAGGGATATCCCCAACTGCGAACAGACATTATCCAAGGATGCCGGTCTGAACTTCCAGACCGATCGAGCTACCCGAACGGTGCAAATGAACGGTTGTAAAACAGGTTCGCGGCCGGCGAGGGAACAACACGCGGAAAGGACCCTCCGATCGAAAGGCGCATAATGCGCCAGTAAAAAATCGGCGTCGTGTAGCAAGTTGGAAAGAGAATCCCAGACCTCGATAAAACTTGGCTGACTCCTAACTTGGCTCCATCGAATTCCATGAAGATATGAGAACACGAATTTGTTCTTCGGCGGGCGTATAAGGCTGTACTCATTTTGCGTGATTTTTCCATTCTCAATTACAGCGACCCCCAAAGCGCACGCGCTATCAGGTGAATAGTTTGCAGTTTCGAAATCGATCGCCACGAGCTTCACAGCGGCGCACTCCGAATCAAGTAAAGTATGCACGAAAAGGTTGCTGAACATGATGAGCAACCTGCAAACGCTTATCGGTCTGCGGCAGCGCCGCACCAAAATAACGATCATGTAATTGCAAAAGAGCAATCTGCGAACGCATGTAATACTTCAAAAAGCTGACTTTCAATCAACGCGTGGCGAAATCGTTCCCATAACGGTGTTTGAACCCAGCGGATTATAACGCTGGCTACTCCAAAAGCGGGCTTCGTTCAATGAGAAGCCACCGGCGCATGCACCAGATTGACGTGACAATCGATGCACGTCGTGCGGATCTCGCGCAACACTGCGTGTGCCGCCTGGCCGCTTTCGCTCGCGGGACGAATGGCCTGCGGATCGTGGCAAAAGCGGCAGGTAACGCTATCCTGACCGCGCATTTCTTTGCGAGCAACTTCTGCGAGTTCGATCCGATAGGCTTCCCAGACCTTAGGGTCGCTGAAGTTGTGAGTGTTCTCCGAGACGACGTCCTTCAAACCCCTGACCACATGGGTATAGGTCTCGACCCACCAACTGGTCCTCGGGATATGACAGTCGCCGCAACTGGCTATAACGCCTGCAGCATTGCTGCGATGGGCGGACTGCTTGAAACCGGAGTCAACTGAGTAGGTCGCCATCGAATGACACGACGTACAGAAGGCATCGGTCGACGTTATACGATTAGCCTCGACGCTGACGATGATTGCGCCAGCCCCAACCACTGCACCGGCCGCGAATAAAGCTAATATAAAAAGCCATCGATTACTGGGCATCGCCACCTCATAACCTGTCAGCCCGTCAACGCCTTAGTCGCCCTCTTCGCGTTAGTGGCTTTCGATCCAAACAACCCTGTGATGAAAGAGTAAGACGGGTTCGTAGCGGCGTTCAATTCAAAAGATATGACGGCTGCGTCGCAGCCACTGTGCAACTTGATCGATGCGTCTACAATCAGCCAGTCGAACTGATTTTAAGTTCGGCAGTGACTAACCCACTTTGAATGCCCTTTTGTTGGATTGCGCTTTTGATCGATCTGCTTTCTGGCCGCCCATCTCCTCTTCGTACCATAGTGAATGGTGCGCCTTCGCCCAGTTGATGTCGACTTCCCCAGTCGTCATCCCTTCGAAGGCGCCTTCCGTTCCAATTGTTCCCATGTAGGTATGGACGAGCATGCTGGCGATATAGAGAACCCCCACGACGCTGTGCACAATCTCAGCCAGCTGCATGCTTGCAATCCCAGTCCCGAAGAACGGAAAAAGCAGAATGTACCCGGTTGTTGCAGCCGCTCCACCACCGATTACGACGATCCAGAAGATAAGTTTTTCTCCCGCGTTGAATTTGAATGCAGGCGGTTCATCGCCGCCAAACATACCGCCGCCGCGTCTCATCCATTCAATGTCGACACGGGTCGGTAGGTTGTTAGTGACCCACATCAGGAACAGCAGTACGACGCCGATCGTGAACGGAAAGCTTAGGAAGTTGTGGGCGTATTTCGCGGCCTGCGACCAAGCGCTGAAAGCACTCGGACCCACCAGCGGCAACAGCAATTCCTTCCCGAAGGTGAAACTCAATCCGGAAATGGCGAGTAGAACGAAACATGTCGCCGTCATCCAGTGGACGACACGTTCAAACTCAGTGAAACGCAGTATCTTGAGTCCCGATCGTCCACCCGTGAAATGTATTGTGCCTCGCCAGAGATAAAAGAAGGTGAGCAAAGAAAATATGCCGATAATTGCGATTCCACCAATCCAGTGCAGATAAACTTCATGGAAAATACGCCAGTCGCGGCCGGCAGGTTGTTCGATGACGTAAGATTTCACGTCGGGGATCGAGCCGCGGCCCTGAATTCTATTAAATTCTTTAAGGAGCTGCTGCTCGGTTTCAACGCTTGTCGACGGATTGACTATGTTTGGTTGCTTTTGTGCTCTCGCCGGACTTGCAACCGCGACAATGGCAAGCACGGCGATCACTCCAAGGACGGGGCCTAAAAATCTGAATAGCTTTGTCATGACGACCCCCTTTATCGGTTAATTCGCGTCTGAGCCTCATTCAATGACATAATTCAACAGTGGCGGCGCGTACGCATGTTTTAGTGTACACTGAGTTTTGTTATGAACCTATCGTCCTGGATTGTGGCGGCGCGTCCACGCACGCTCAGTCTCTCGATGACACCGGTGGCGGTAGGCACCGCTCTCGCTTGGGCCATTGAGAGTAAGGTTCACTGGCCGGCTGTTCTCGCCGCGCTTATCGGCAGCATATTCATTCAGGTCGGGACCAACTTGCACAATGATGCAGTTGATTCCGAGCGCGGTGGAGATGGACCCGATCGCGTAGGGCCACTGCGAATAACCGCGTCAGGTTTATTGAAGGGTACGATAGTCAAACGCGGCGCGGCAGCATGCTTCGCTGTGGCGGGGCTCATGGGATTTTATCTTATTTTCGTCGGCGGGTGGCCAATTTTCCTTCTTGGCGTTCTGTCAATTCTGTCGGGTTGGGCGTACACCGGCGGCCCGCTGCCCATCGCTTATACGCCGCTGGGAGAACTGTTTGTGGTGGCTTTCTTTGGAGTAGGCGCAGTGTGTGGCACATATTGGCTTTGTACTGCCAAAGTTGGTTTAGCTGCAATCGAGGCCGGCGTCGCGATAGGTTCTGTGGCCGGGGCGGTGCTGCTGGTCAACAATTACCGTGATACTCAAGCCGATGCGCGCGTGGGTCGGTGAACTCTAGCCATCGCGGCGGGGCCCTACTTAACGATCTGGATTTATGCAGGGTTAATGTTACTTCCCTTCGCGCTGCTGCCCCTGATTGGTTATGATCTACCGCGTGGCCATGTCTGGCCAGCGGTGATCGCCACTCCGTTGGCACTGGCGTTGGTTTACCGCTTCGCCCACGAGCCGCCTGGTCGGGGCTTCAACCGGATCCTCGTCCGGACGGTGCAAATACAATTCCTGTTCGGCCTGCTGCTCGGTCTCGGGCTGGTATTGTGATGCAGATCAATGAAATTTAATAGAACATCGTCTATCAATAACCGATCTGGTTTAGGGAGGCATAAAATGGGATTCCGCAAAGGCATTTATGTTGTCCCGACCGATCGTTGGTACATCGAGCGGGCAGTCTGGTTGATCGCCGGCATCGTTTTGTTGATCAGTACGGCGCTGGCCGTGCTGGTGAATCCACTGTGGGTGCTCGGGGTGACCGCGACCGGACTTGTCTCCATCAATGTGGCGTTTACCGGCTTCTGCCCGATCGGCAATGTGCTCCGACTATTCGGTTTCACGCCCATGCTTGGGGCGAGCGGACCGACACGCTGGAACCTCTATTTCCTGCAAACCGACCGCTGGTATCTTGAGCGACGCATCTACATAACGGTCGGGATCAATCTTACCATCGCGTCCGTGTTGGTGCTGGTGCATAGCGGATGGTGGAGTTTGTTCACGGGCTTCGTCGGCGCCGCCATGGTTTGGTTCGCTGCGACTGGGTACTGCATCTTGGCCAATATATTGTACTGGATCGGCACCGAACCGCGCCTGAATCCAAACCCCATGTCATCCGTACGCGGTGCAAATAGTACTTTGCCTGCGCATGTCAGCGGTAATGAAAAACACGCTTGAAGCGCTGCATTCGTTGCGACCGACGACGTCGCATTTAGAGAAAAGCCAGTCCTAGCTCTCAACCGAGGTTCAAATTCGCATGTCCGCCTCTGACCCAAAGCGGACATTCCCGATGCGGTCACTAAAAAAAGCCCCTCTAAGCGAGAAGAAACCCAACTCATCTGCCGGGTTTCGCTTTATCGATAGATTTCCGTCGCGTCTACCAAGTGATCCACTTGTCGCCTAGCCAACTGATGGCAATTTACTGATTTCACACTCAGTTTCAGAACTGAAGATTTCCAATCACGATTACGTCGGGGTCGGGCGTTGCCGCGAACAGGCGCTCGACCTCGATCGCGCGGCGCTCAAGCGCAAGCTGCTGGTTGATATAGCCCTTGTCGGTGATCTCGTTGGCGTCGATGGAAGGGGCCTCGTGCAAAAGCAGGACGCGGCCGACGCGTTGCGAAAGACCGGTTTGCCTCGCATTGAATTGCGTGAGCGTGCGCTTTACGTACTGGCGCACGGCGGGATGCGCGGCAAGATCCACAAGCGCTTCGGGCGCGCCGACACCGATCAAATGTTTACAGCCCGCGGGATTAAGCCAGGCTAGCAGGCCCACAAACTCCCGATCGTGGCCCGCGACGATCGCATCCTGCAAGACGGGCGAGGCGGCGGCGAGGGCCGCGACGCGCAGCATGCCGACCGTGACCCAGGTACCGGTCGTGAGTTTGAAGTCCTCGGCGAGCCGGCCGTCGAACACGAAGCCCTTCGAGGGATCGGCGGGGTCTTCGAAACGCACCGCGTCGCCCGGCCTGTAGAACCCTTCCTCGTCGAAGGCGGCGGCGGTGAGATCGGGCCGCTTCCAGTAGCCCGGCGTGATGTTGGGGCCGCGTACGCGGATCTCGAGCTTGTTGCCGCTCGGCACGAGCTTCATCTCGACGCCCGGCGCCGGCGTGCCGATGACGCCGGCGCGGTCGGCGAGGGATTGCGCTGCAAGCGCCAAAGGTGCGGTTTCGGTGGTGCCCCAGGACGAGGCCATCGGTACGCGCGCGCCGATGGTGCGTATTGAAAGCGCTTCCAGCCGCTCCCATAAATCCTGCGGCAGCGAAGCGCCGGCGTAGAAAATGAGACGCAGCTCCGAGAAGAAATTACGCGCGAGCTTGTCGTCTTTCTCGAGAAAGGGAAGGAGCGCGGCATAACCCGCCGGCACGTTGAGGTAGATCGTGGGCTTGACGTCGGCGAGGTTCTTCACGGTCTCGCCGATCAGAGCCGGCATCGGGCGACCGGCATCAATATACAGCGTGCCGGCATGGCGGATGATGAGGTTGAGGTCGTGATTTCCGCCGAAAGTATGGTTCCATGGCAGCCAGTCGAGGAGGGTGAGCGGCTGCTCAGTGACGAAGGGCCAGGCCTGCAAAACCTGCTGCTGGTTCGCGGTCATCATTTGGTGGGTGTTGATGACGCCCTTGGGAAGCCCCGTAGAGCCGGAGGTGAACAGGAATTTCGCGATCGTGTGAGGGGTGATCGCGGTGACGGCTTCTTCGACGGCGGCGCCCGCCTTGGCTCGTGCGAGTTCCTCGAACGGCGTTACCTTTTCGAGATTGGCGCCGTTCCGATTGGCAACGATCTCGACGCCCTTCAGGTCGAGGGCCGCGAGCGCTTGTCGGAAGGGGGCGGTGTCAGCGACATAAACGAGGCCGGGCGAAAGCAGCTCAGCGATGTGCCGAAGCTTTTCGTGATCCTGGCTTTGCAACGAATAAGCGACCGAAATCGGTGCGACCGGAATTGCAGCGGTAAAACTCGCGAGCATCAACAGCGCATGGTCAATCGAATTGCCCGACAGGATCATCAGCGGGCGCTCGACCGAAAGCCCGCGCTCGATCAGCGCTTCTGCGATGGCATCGACTTTTTGCCGTGCTTCCGCGTAAGTAATGTTGCGCCAGCCTTCGCCCGCGCGCTCAGCTATGAAGATTCCGTTGGGATTTCTTTCGGCTGCCACGCGAAACAGACGGGCGGCATTCGGGTCATAGGCGCCGAGCTCGACGCGGGAACGGAGCCGCGCGGTGCCGTCGGCAGTCTTCTCGCAATGAACCGCCGGCGAGCCGAAGGCGATCGGCCGATGGGGTGCCTTCGGAGATTTCGCCAGCTCGGTCACTAGCGTGTCGTGACCAGCGGGCAATTACCGTCGGCGAGCGACCGAAAGGCTTGCTCCGCCGGAATGGTCGCTAATGTCTTGAGATAATCCCACGGCGCCTTCAACTCGGCAGGCCCCTTCACCTCGAAGAGATACATCGGGTGAATCTTGCGGCCGTCAGGGCGGATTTCGCCCTTGCCGAACAAGGGATCGTTGGTGGGCATCGCCTTCATCGCGGCGACCACGGCCTTGCCGTCGCTGGCGCTGCCGGCCTTGTCGACCGCCTTCAAGTAATGCAGCACGCTTGCGTAGACACCGGCGTGCATGTCGTTCGGCATCTGCTTCTTGTCGTGGCGCTCCTGATAGCGTTTCGACCATGCACGCGTCGCATCGTTAGCATCCCAATAAAACGGATTGAGGAGCAGGATGCCTTTCGATGCTTCTAAGCCAAGCGCCGGAATGTTGGTGATCCCGAAGATGAGGCCCGCAAGCTTCTGCTTGTCGCCGAGATGGAACTCAGCTGCCTGCTTGAGTGAGTTGGTCTGGTCGCCGCCTGCGTTGGCGAACAACACGACTTCGGCACCAGAAGATTGCGCCTGCAAGAGGAAGGAGGAGAAGTCGCTAATGCCGATCGGATGGCGGGCGGAGCCGAGCACCTTGCCGCCGTTCGCGACAATTTCGTCGGTCGCCTGTTTCTCAAGATCGTGCCCGAAGGCGTAGTCGGCGGTGATGAAGTAGAAGCTCTTCGCCCCGCGCTGCATCAGGGCTTTCGCGACACCGTGGCCGTAAGCCCAGGTGTCGTAGGTCCAGTGCACGGTGTTGGGCGTGCATTTCGAGCCGGTGAGAAGCGAAGAGCCGGCGCCCGAGGCTATGAACACCTTGTTCTGGTCCCGGATGATGTCGACGACCGCCAAAGCGACCGCAGAGTTCGGAACGTCGGCGATCATGCTGACGCCCTCATTCTCGAGCCATTTGCGCGCGATTACGGCTCCAATGTCCGGCTTATTCTGGTGGTCAGCGGAAACGACCTCCACTTGTTTGCCGGCGGCCTTGCCGCCGTAATCCTCGACCGCCATTTTTGCCGCGAGCACGGAGCCGGGGCCCTGGAAGTCGGCATAGACGCTCGACATGTCATTGAGGACGCCAATCTTAATAACTTCGGAACTTTGCGCAGCCGCCGTTCCGGCAGAAAACAGCGCGAAAGCGGATGCAATGAGAATCCGGTTTGTCTTCATCCTGCCCTCCCCATGGTCTGCGGGTTTCTCTTTGCGGAGCCCGCAGCCGACCCTAGTCCCGTTTCCCAGCCGGTAGAGAGCGGTATCATCCGTCCGTCGAGGTCGAGACGATTAGTTATATATACAACGATATGAAGAATACTTCACTAGTCAACAACGCGACTACGAGCCGGCGGAAATATAATTCGCGCGCTCGGTGCAATGGCGTATACCGATCAGCAAAATTAGTTGGTCAAGATGTCCGCTGATTGCACAAAGCGGACATCGCGGGCTGCCTGGTTCCAACTCGTTCCCTCAAATATTCCTGAATTTGAGAGAAACGGGCTCAGAGACTGGGTTCGATCGGGAATGCGCGGGTTCGAATCCTCTCACTCCAGCCAACCAGTCCGGTCTCTA
Organism: uncultured Alphaproteobacteria bacterium; assembly: GCA_963751685.1. Taxonomy (GTDB): domain Bacteria; phylum Pseudomonadota; class Alphaproteobacteria; order Rhizobiales; family Xanthobacteraceae; genus Palsa-892. The sequence goes on from CAVVVV010000010.1 coordinate 8,162, forward strand.
CGACTGGCCCATTTGTATCGCGATAATTCGCGCCGTTGCGGGGCTTTCTGCGCGGTGTGGCGGTCTCTGGACTCCCGAATTAGTAAATCCGTCGACGGTTCTGCCGGAAATCTCTGGGCACTTCCGGCGATGTTCCCAAATTTCTGGAGCGGCTGATCGGAGACCGGTTTGATCGCGGACTGCGCGGTGGGGGCGTCAGTTTTTTAACTCGATAAAACAGCGGTCAGTATTTTACGTTAAATCCGAGTTTGACGATGTTGTAGACCATGTCATTAAACTTGAAGATCGGGTTGCCGGCAGTTGTCGTCGGCGTCGGGTTAAAAGTAACCTGCGCGCCGCCAAGATCGACATAGAGATACTCCACTTTGAACGTCACATTATTCCAAACCGCCAACTCCAAGCCTCCTCCGATGGTCCATCCCGTGGACGTTTTTGAGGATGAGCCTTGCCAGCAAACGGTGTTCCCAGCGCAAATCGGCCCACTAAACGATAGAGCTCCTCCAAAATTATTGGTTACGCTTCCGGCATACTGAATATGTCCGTAGGCTAGGCCGCCCGTTGCGTAGATTAAAAGTCGATCGCTCGGAAGGAAGCCAATACGCGCGCGCGTAGTCCCCAGCCAATCCGTTTTGCTGCTAGCGGCAAACGTGCCGGGGAAGCCTCCAGGACTAGTTATTATCAAGGAAACTGGAGTGTTCGTACTTCCACGAATATTTGCCCCATCAAAATCGGTCTCCAATCCGACAAGCCAATTACGCCCAGCCTGCCAATTGTAACCGGCCTGCACGCCTCCGATAAAACCAGAATGATCATACGGGAATGACGTTTGGCTGGCCCCTAAATCAACGCTGCTGGGGTTAATGGGTCCGATGACGGTGGGGTCCGCCCAGCCGTAACCGGCATTCAAGCCCCAATAAAATCCAGTCCAGTTGTAAAATGCTTGTGGGGGAGCTTTTGCCGGCATGTCGGCGGCGATGGCAGACGCGGCGCATAACGCTGCGGCGACGATGCCTGGGATGAAATTCTTTTTCATAGGCTTTCACCCATGGATTCGGCCAAGCCCGTTCTTCTACTTATGAGGGTATAGGTTCCCAGCGTCGCATAACATGCGAAATAATGGCTGCTTGGAATAATTCCTTGGGATGTGGCCCAAAACCCACAGTAAGAAAGTACTACCTCAATACCTTGATTGTTCTTGGGCTTCTTGCCTCATTTCAAGGAATTAGCGTGATGTCCGCTTTCGAGCGGTAGGGCGGACGCCAGGCTGCGGTTTGATCGCGGAAATGTTCCCAAATCAAAGAATTGAATGGCAGAGACCGGATTCGATCGGGAATGTGCGGGTTCGAATCCTCTCACTCCAGCCAACCAGTCCGGTCTCTGCGTCTGGCGAGACTAGTCACGCGACAATCGCGCCGTTGCGGCGCTTTCTGGCGTTAGCCTGCGGTCTCTGGATTCCCAAATCTCGCGGCGAGCCAAGATCTCTGCTGAAAATCTCCGAGTGCCTTCGGCGATATTCCCAAATTTTTGGAGACGCAAACCGGAGACTGGTTCGATCACGGACTGCGTGGTCGGGTTGGCAGTCGTGCAGCGTTCTTGGTTCACAACTTAGGTTCAAATTCGCATGTCCGCGTTCGACCCAAAGTGGGTATCCGCGAAGTGGCCGCTGAACAAAGAGCCGCGGACGATGCCGAGATTCCCATTCGCTGTAATCAGCGCGCCCTCTTGTCCTCACCGACGCCAGACGCTTGCTAACCAGGGCTGTTTTTCGCGCGGCAGTCCGGCGGGGCGGTAATAGTGATCAAGCTGAACAAATCCCGCCGACGATACATGGCGGCGCCAAGTATCAAGATCGTGATAGACGCCGTACCGCCCACCAGTCCAGCCTTCCTCGTTACGGCCATGCGGGTTCGAACTGAACAGCACACCACCCGGTTTCAGACTTGCGTGCAGTTCCAGCAATACACGTGGTAGCTCCTGGCTAGGTACATGAAACAGCGCGGCATTGGCGAATATGCCATCAAAATGGTTATCCGGCAGATCGAGTTTGAGAAAATCTTGCTGCCACACTTCGCAACCGCTATAGGCGCGCGCCATCACGACGAAATCCGCGGCACCTTCCAAACCTACTGCGGTGTGACCGAGTTCGGCAAAAACCTTGAGGTCGCGACCAGGCCCACAGCCAAAATCTAGTATCGTAAAAGGCGGTTCACCCTCGATGCGTTGTAACAGCGCCACGATGTTCTGGTTAACGTTGTGTTCGCGCGTGCCTTTCCAGAAATCTTCGGCGCGCTTATTGTAATGATCCAGCGTGAGATCGGTGATTTTTTCCAGGTCTTGCGGTTTCAGTTTCATGTTCGATCTACAGCGCGTACCGCCGACGGCCTTATTCGACAGAATGCGCATTCTTCCATAGTCCGGACTGAGTGAGAAAGGCGTGAAATCTACTCAGTTGGAGACCGGGTCGATTTGGCTACTTTCATGTTCAGTCGGTTCGAAATTTCGTTCGGAAGCAAATATCAAAATGGGTTCGTTTTTCGAAAAAACGCGCTCTAAGTACGCCGTTTCCCGCGTCCTTTTATATGCGTTGATTTCGAGCCGGACACCGATCCCACTAGAGGCGTCGGGGTCAGTGAAGCGAACGCCAGCGTGCTCGAAGGCTTGCCGAATCCGGATCTGGGTTGAGACGTTCCCCGTAACCAGGCCATCAAGGGCTTCAATTCGCCGAATTGTTGCAACTCCGACGTTGGCGGCATCAGCAAGCCGATCCTGGCTCCAACCCAGCAGAGCTCTGGCAGCGCGAATTTGAGGCGCGTAAAGCATAGAAATAGCAAACTTCCTTATTCCACGTGTATTGACAAGCGACGAGTAATGATATATATACGATCATATACAGTAGTATTAAGATGGAAACAGCGATGAATTATTTGTCTCTTGCGGCCACATTCTACCAAACAATCAGAGATCGCATCCGATCTGAAGAGAAGGACATTGACGAACAAACGCTTGCCGACACCGTCGAGGGTCTGACCGATCTCCACGAAATCCTTGCCGCCATTATCCGGGCAGCGCTAGTCGACGAAGCCTTAGTTTCGGGGCTCAAGGCACGCGTCAAAGAAATGCAGGAGCGCCTCGCGCGGCTAGAAGAGAGGGCGGAAAAACGTCGGCAAATTGCCCGCTCCGTGATGGTGGAGACGGACATCAAGAAGATCACCGCTCCTGATTGCACGATTTCGCTGCGGCCGGGGACGCCTTTCTTGGTTGTCGTCGACGAGGCAGCAATCCCGGCAACCTATTGGGAGCCGCAGGCGCCTCGGCTGAAGCGCCAGGAGCTGGTCATCGAGCTGAAGCAGGGGAGTGCCATACCGGGCGCCCAACTCTCCAATCCAGAACCCGTTTTGAGTGTGAGGAGCAAATAATGGGCTTTTCAGCGAAGCAACTTCACGCGCTACGGCGTGACGTGAAGCGCGAGCATATCCGCAGCCGCGTCAGCAATGGTCGCGAACTCTCCTATATCGAAGGCGGCCACGCGATCACTGAAGCTAACCGAATCTTCGGGTTCGACGGCTGGGACCGCGAAACCATCGATTCCCGCTGTGTCATCACGCGGGAAAACCGCGGCAACTTCCTTGTTGTCTACACGTCGAAGGTCCGAATTACCGTGCGCGTTGACGGAGAGAAAATCGTGCGCGAGGGACATGGGTGCGGTGAGGCGAGGGGTGCTTCAATCGGTGAAACCCACGATTTGGCACTCAAGACAGCTGAAACCGACGCGACTAAACGCGCCCTAGTAACCTTTGGAAAGCCCTTTGGTCTTGCGCTTTATCAACCCGGCAAGGCGCTGAGGGAATTGGTGGACAGTCGCCCTGAAAACCATAGTGGAGCAGTAGTTTCCATAGGTTCGGAAACATCACGGTTTACTAGCCGAGCGCGGGAGCCGATTGACAAGTCACAGCTAAAGATTGGAGCGGTAAAACGGAATAGAGATAAGACGCACTTGCGATTTGTCGCCTCTCAGCCCTGTTTACTCTGCCAACACAGCCCCTCAGATCCCCATCACTTGCGTTTCGCACAACCTCGCGCGCTTGGTATGAAAGTCAGCGATGAATTCACAGTGCCGCTCTGTAGGGAACATCACCGGCAGCTTCACCATTCCGGTAATGAATTGGCGTGGTGGCACGATATGGGGATAGAGCCACTCGCGATTGCGAAAACCCTTTGGGAAGAAACTCATCCGGTGGCTCAAGTCAATTTGCAGAAAAAGAAAGATCTCTAAACGAATTCTCGGTGATCTAGCAGCAGTTCGATATCATCCAGATTTCCTGGTACGAGATCTGCAAGACCCACGGAATTGAGGGCGTGCCGCTACTGCTGCGCCGGGCCGCGCGGGCCGTCGCCGCTGTCGCGCTCGACGAAGATCCAAACACCTTTGCCGCTCGACGACTGGATGCGGAAGCGCAGATCCCGCTTGGGATCGCCGTAGTCGCCCTTCCAGCCGAATTCGAGATCGACCGACCCCTTCTCCATCGCGCGCGTAATGCGTCCCCGGAAATCGTCGCCCGCCATGCAGTGCGATATTTTGAACAAATTTTGCCCGGTCGGGATTTTGTTGAAGCCGGACTGCCGCGCCTCGGTCTCGCTGTAGAATAGCACGGTGCCTTCGGGGTCGAGCAGGATGACGCCGAAGGGCAGATGATTGAGCTCGTATGGGCTCAGCTGCTCGATTTCCGCGGCAAGATTGGGCGCGTCGAAATTGACGGTCTCCGGCGGCATATTCAGTCCCCCTTCGATTTCACAGGGTGTTGGTTATTTGGCGCGACTTAGTGCGAACGCACGTTGGCATGTGCGCGCGCGATTCGGCAATCGCAAAACGGTTGTGATCCGAGAATATTCGCTTTCTGGATAAATAACCGCGCTGCGGAACGTTGCGACGCAAGGGAAGGCTTGCAATGTTACGCGCCGTTCGCGTTCGCTGAGCGTACCAATTCACTGTCCCGGCGGGCTTCGCGCTCACCCGGACGGCTCGCACGCCCGAAAATATGTGGACACGATTTAGGCACCCATACCAACCCGCGCGGCACTTCTATCCTTCGGGGCGAAGAAGCTTCCGCCCATGCGCCGGAGAAAATCGCGGCGGCGATCGAGCGCTGCAGCCTGCATCCTTAATGGAGCATTCATTATAATGTAGCGGCCATGGCCAAAACCGCCGGTAAAACCGCGCGCCGCAGGGAAATGGCCGCAGTCGAAACCCGCTCACCCAAAAAGTGTCCTCGCCGCCGCCGCTCGCCATGCGAGCAGCGCCGGCTTTGCATTTCAGACTTCCGAAAGGAATTTGGCTCCAACTCAAGCGGCCGGAACGAAAGGGTAGGTCATGCCCTGCCATGAATTTTTGGTCATTCCGTTTCATGGCGGCTGGATCGTGCAGCACGATCACGATCGCCTCGGCCCCTATCAAAGCGAACCTACGGCATTGCAAGTGGCCCTCGCGGAGGCCCTTCAGCTTCGCGAGCGAGGGATGCGAACAAAGGCATCGGTCAAGGATTGCGCGGGCAACACTCGCGCCGAGTATTGCCTGTGCAAGGAATTCAGGATCGCCCTCATTTAAACGCCGCTCTTTTCGCACCGCCGTCCGCTCGCGCCTTCAAGAAAATAGGCCCGGCGGTGATGCGCCGGGCCCGGAGCCAACGAAGTCAGGGAGAAGAGAGTGCGTGATAACGCGTCCCTGCGCGGGCGGTCTATAAGCAGAACTTTGTAGCTATGCGCGGATGGTAAGCGGAAAATTAAATCCGCGGCCGGCGTAAAATACCCGTCGCTTACGGCGTTATTTGCAATCGGCGGCGGTGATCTTCACCAGCACGGGCTACGGGCTGCGATTGCTTGTCGTTGTAGATAAAAGTGTAATTTCCCCCGGCGATCAGCGGATCGCGCAGGCTCGCATTGGCGCAGATCCGCTGCTTGACCGTTTTATCGAGCCCCGCCTGGAATTGCTTCGGATCCGTTTTTGCGCGGTCGAGCTCGATCTCGTAGGTGTACAGTAAAGTATTGCCGGCATGCCAGATGCGGACGAGTGTCGTGATCTCGTCGATCTTCGAAGGCAGCGTCGGCCGCAGCCGGCTTTCCACCTCGACGAATGTCTGCTCCAAGGTTTTGGCTCCGGTTCGCGGCGTCCCGCCCGCGAGCCCTCCGGTGCGCTTTTCGACCTCCGTGTAAACCCCGTAGCCCATCAAGGTGAGATAGAAGAGCCAGACAAACGCGATCACGGCGATTCTGACATAGCCGAGCGGTCGATGGCTCACCACCAGCTCGTTCTCGGCGTCCCAGCTGGCCTCACCTTTTTCCTTCAGCGTCTTGTAGCCGAAGTAAACGGTGAAGAGCGAGATCAGCGGAAATCCCAAAGCAAGGCCCCGCACATAGACGCTGAACGCGCGGGCGAAAGCGGTGGCGAAGCCGATCGGCGCCGGGTTCTTGCTCTTGACCTCGATCGAGTAGAGCGCCTTGCCGAAGGTGGTGCCGAACACCGCCAGCTGAATGGCTTCGAGCGGCACCAGCACCAGCGTCGTCAACATCGCGATTACGATATTGTTGCCGAGCACCTTGTCGACGACGGCGTTTTGCGAAAAGAAAATTCCAACGCCGATGCCGATCGTGAACGCCACCAAGCCGATGTCCATTTGCCGCGCGAAAAAGCGCCGCCACGGATGCAGCGGGTTCGCTTCGAGCGCTACGGGCTCGGGCGCGTAGATACGGTTTTGCGGATCGGCCTCGAGTTTGATCGGCGCGGCGAGCGCGGCGGGTGCGGCGAGGGTTGCGAGCGCGGCCGCCTCCATCGATGTGTCGGGCTCGGGCGCAATCGGCTCGGGCGCAATCGGCGCGGGCGCAACGGACGGGACGGGGGGCAGGGGCGGCGGCCGCGCGTCGGCCGGCCGGCTCATGGCTCGCAATGCGGCAAAAAATTCCTGACAGGTCCGCGCCGGCGCCCAATCCGGCATAGCCTTCGTCCAGATCAGCGTCTCGCCGTTGATCGCGCCGTCACGAAACAGCTCCACCAGCCGCTCGAGCGTGTGAGGGCCTTGCGTCTGACGCTCGGAGCCGACATAGAACCATTCCACCGCGAAAATCCTCGATACCTCACCCTATCGATTTATATCACCGCTTTCTATGACGCGCCCGCGCCGCACCACGACGCCGACGATAAAGAAACCCAGCGCGATCATTCCGAACAGCGGCCGTAGACCGCCGTTCTTGCCGCCCGCGATCCAGTCATAGGTGCCGTGAAAGAGAATCGCTGCGGGGACGGCGAAGAGCGACAGCCGCCCAAAAACTCGCGTCAGGCCCCCGACGATGGTGATGCCGTAACAAAGATGCATGATGGTGGGGAGCAGGATGCGCACCAGCGCCGTCGCCATCCTATGGTCCGGCGGCGTGCGGTAAATGTAGAAGGTGTTCTCGACGACCGCGAAACCCATCGAGATCCACAGTGAGATGAACAAGAGATCGCGAAAGCGCGGAGCGAATTTCCTAAAAGCGTAATCGATCGCGCAATAGCGCATCGCTTCCTCGATCAACGCATAAATCACGAACGCCTTGACGATGGCGAGCGCGGCGGCGGAGAGCCCGAATTCGCTCACCAGCGATACCAGTTGCACCTCGACGATGTAGGCCGGCGCGATCAAGAGCGCGCCCGCGGCGATCCACTTCAAGGCATCGAGCGAAGGCGTCTGCGTGTCAATCCCGCGCAACAGCACGAGCGGAATGAGCGTGCCGACCCCGAGCGCAATCCAGGCTTGATCCATATCGTCCGTCGCCCCCTTCAACGCTCGCGGCAGCGGCGCAATTTACACGCCTTCGTCGCGTTTGACCTTCCCCTCGCAGCAATTTTCCCCGGCATAAAATCCGCTGACGGAGGTGACGATCGCGGCGAAAACTGGAATGCTTGCGCCATGCGATCGCTGTTCACCACCATTGCCTACGCCTCCTGGCTCGCGCTCCTTCTCGTCTGGTTGCCGGGCTATTTCGCGAGCAAGGAGAATTTCCGCGTGACAAATCTGCGGGCGCAAATTCCGACCTCGGCGCTTCTCATCGCGGGCCTTGTTTTGTTGTTCAATCCCGGCATCGCCGGCCTCAACGGGCCGCTCACGCCGCAGACGCCGCTCTTGGCCGCCGTCGGGCTCGCGCTCGATCTCACGGGCGTCGCATTGGCGATCTGGGCGAGGCTTGCGCTCGGGCGCAATTGGTCGGGCCTCATCATGGTGGTGAAAGAAAAGCACGAGCTCGTGCAATCGGGGCCCTATGCGATCGTCCGTCACCCGATCTACGCCGGCCTCTTGCTCGCGGTCGCCGGCACCGCGCTGATGCAGGGAACCTGGGCGAGCTATCTCGGCCTTGCCGCGGTCGCCGTGGCGCTGGCAATCCGCGTCAATCTCGAAGAAGGGCTGATGAGCGAGGAGTTTCGCGAGATGCACGCAAGCTATCGGCGGCGAACGAAGAAACTCATTCCTTTCGTGTGGTGAGGGCGAAAGGCACCTAGCCACGCCTGCACAGGCTGCGCAGACTTGCCGACACTATCGGCGCACGAAAAACGGCTAAAATTCCTAGCCCATCAGGACGTTGGGTGAATTCCCTCCACTGCGACCGAATGGCCGTGGATGCGAGGCCATGAAGTGCGATAAGCTGCGCGAGAATTGGAGGGGGGATTCCTTAATGAAAAAGCTTCTTGCCGCGGCCGTCGCGGCTGCTGCGCTCTCGGCTGCGCCGGCGCTCGCCATCGACATGCCGGTGAAGGCTCCGGTCTATAAGGCCGCGCCCGCGCCGATGTTCAATTGGACCGGTTTCTATGTCGGCGGCCATGTCGGCTATGGCTGGGCCTTTCCCGAGATCACGGAATCGACGACGGGAACGCCGGTCGGCAATCCTCCGCGCCCGCGCGGCATCCTCGGCGGCGCTCAGCTCGGCTACAATTGGCAAGCCGGCAACTGGGTCTATGGCTTGGAAAGCGACATCACCTGGTCGCGCGTGGCAGGAAGTTCCATCTGCGTAGTCCCCGGCGGCACCTTGAATTGCCGCGGCGAGCCCGACCTATACAGCACCGTGACAGGCCGCATCGGCTACGCCGCCGATCGCTCTCTTTATTATGTCAAAGGCGGCGCGGCCTGGATGAGCGAAGGTTTCCGCCATCTCTCCATCACCATCCCGACCTGCGTCGGCACGCCTTGCACCGGCAGCAACAGCACCTGGGGTTGGACGATCGGGGCCGGCGGCGAATATGCATTCGCCCCGAATTGGACCCTCAGGCTCGAATACGATTTTCTCGATTTCGGCAATAAGGAGCACGTCACCGTCACCAACGGTGTGAGCGCCGACAATTTCGAGCTGACGCGGACCTTTCACCTCATCAAGCTCGGCCTGAACTACAAATTTGGCGATCTCGGCAAGGGACCGGTCTCAGCGAAATATTGATCGCTCCGCTGCGCGGGTGAAATGCAAAGCCTTCCACAGGCAAGTTTACGCAGCCGCATGCTTAGCCGCGTACGGGGCTTTTTTATCTCGCCCGCGACAACGCCCTGACCGCAAGCGAATGAAGAGCGAGAGGCGGCGCCTGAAAAGAAAGAGGCCGCCCGGTGAGGCGGCCTCCGAAGTTATCGAACGTTCTTTACCAGCAGCGAGCGCACCAGCAGTGGCGCCCGTAAGGTCCGCAGACCCAATGAAAACCCGGGCCGCAATGGGGACCCCAGCCATAGCAGGCCGCCTTTTAAATCGGCGTGTAATTGTCGGCCGCGGCACGAAGTCCGGCTTTTTCCAGCCATGTCGCCGCCTCGGCTTTCCAAGCGAGCGAACCCGCGAACAGGATACTCGCCAGGGCGGCGAGCGTGACCATCAGCTTACGCATCGGCCTTCTCCTTCGTTATTGAACACGATGCGCAAAGTCTCGCCCCCTCGCGAAAAAAAGCGAGGCGGTCGAATGCCGCAGGAGCGCGTAGCGCGGGGTGGCGATTTGCCGCGGCGCAAAAAGGCGCCGTAGTGCGGGTGAGGATTCTGCCCTAGGCTTGCCGCATGATGAACTGGCCCGGCACCGTTGAATTCACTTTTCTCTTGTTCCTGGCGCTGTTCCTCAGCTGGATCAAAGCCGTTCTGTGCGTGGCCGCGGCCGTCTTGATTCGTCCCCGCTGGATCAGCGTGGCCGTCGCCGCTTTCATCGGCATTGCCGAGACCGCGGTGGATATGGGTCCCCAGCTCTTCTTCTCGAACCTCCTTGATATCTACAACGATCTCTTCCTTGCCTTGCCGATGCTCGCGGCGATCGCCTGGTGGGGCATCGGCCGCGCGCTCTACGCGCTATGGAGCATCGCCACGCGGCGACGGGCTTGAAAAGTTACGCGCGGGGGATGGTGGAGAAGCTAGCTAGGGAGGCGCAGCGATGTGAGTGCGCGCCCGTGACGAAATAGAGCGGCCCCGCTCTCCATTTTGCCCGTCCTATTTCGGGTTATGATCAGCGTAGACAACCATCTTCCAGCGGACATCGCCTTGCGCCGGCGTGTGCTGATGATGATTTTGCGGCGGTAACTGGCGCGAATGTTCTCCCACAACCTCCCGTTGGCAACCCATGCAGCGAAAGACGCCTGAACGGTCTGGCACCGCTCCCGGATGGTAGACTTTGTCAAACACGATGTCGTTGGTCTGCATGAGATAGTCTGGGTTTTTGAAAAGAGCCATTGCTCGCTCCGTATTCTACCTTGAATTGTCATATAATATGATTATATTTTAAGTAAATCTAGGAATTCTCTTTTTATAAACTGGAGTGGCGGGTTCGTCTCCCGCCCTTGGCGCCAAGATTTTTTAAAGGAAGCCGTAGATGGCCGATCCAATTCTCAAGGCTCATGGTGCCAACGCCGTCGGCACCATTACTAAAGAAGTAGACGGGCGCTTTCGTGCGAGGCTTGTGGTTCGAAATTCGAAAAAGGGAACACAGCAAACGACAGGTCCGAAATATTTCAGTTCTGAACAGCTAGCTAACGATTGGATCCTTCGCCAAGCCGCCTCTCATGGCTTTGGGCACGATGAATTTGATGTCCTCCTCGAAGAGGAACATTAGAAATTCCACCTCCACAGCACACCACGCTTTACGTCGTAAAGCGCGGCCAATTGCGATCGGAAGCGGATATCACCGCAGGTTCCGCCGGCCAACTGATCTTTAGCAGCGGGTCATTCCAACAATAACCCTTGGCATGGCCGGGCACATACATGCTGCCCATATAATAAATGACGTCCGTGTTCGGCGAACGCGTCAGAAAACCGTGCGCGCAACCTTCCGGAATGAACACGGCGGACGCCGAATCCTGATCAAGATCAAACGCCACCCAGCGTCCAAAGCTGGGGCTGTCGCGTCTGAGATCGACCACCACGTCATAGACGGCGCCGCGCGTGACTTGCACGAGTTTTGATTCCGCGTACGGAGCGTCCTGGTAGTGCATGCCTCGCAACGTGTGAGATTTAACGTTGCGGGATAGGTTTACCTGGACCGGAGTAAAATCGATGCCGGCGGCGGAAAATTCCTCGGGGCAATAGAGCCGTGCGAAGAAACCGCGCTCGTCGCTCTGCGGTTCTGCCTTAACCAGAAAAACACCGGGGATATCGGTTTTGTGGAATTTCACGAAAATATCCTCAACGCTGGGACGGCGACGACAAATTGCCCACCCCAGGAGTTCATCGCCGCGGTGGCGGCGATAATCTCTTCGGCAATGTTCCAAGGCAAGATGACGAGATAGTCGGGCTTTGTCTCGGGAAGACGATCCGGCGAAAAGATTGGAATATGGCTGCCCGGCAGCAACTTTCCCTGTTTCGCGGCAGAGCGGTCGAACACGCAGACGATATCGTTTCTCGTGACCCCGCAGAAATTGAGGAACGTATTGCCCTTGGCGGCCGCACCATAAGCGGCGACGGTCTTGCCGGCTGACTTTGCCTTTTGCAGGAAAGCCAGAAAGCCCGCCTTCACCGCGCGAACACGATCGGCATAGCCCCGATAGCCCTCGAGCCGGTCAAGCGCGGCGGATTTCTCCTTCGCGCGCAAAGCTTGCAGCGCCGGCGCGGCGGCGTGAGAAGAGCCAACATGGGCGGCATAGAGGCGCAACGATCCGCCATGCGTCTCGATTTCTTCCACGTCGATCGCGCGCAATCCAGCTGTCGCCAAGATACGCTCGACGCTCGCGAGCGAAAGATATGAATAATGCTCGTGATAGATCGTATCGAATTGCACCCCGCGAATAAGGTTCAGTACGTGCGGAAATTCGAAGGTGGCGACGCCTTCCGGCTTGAGCAGCGTGGCAAAGCCGTTGACGAAATCACGGATGTCGGGGACATGGGCGAGAACGTTGTTTGCCACCATGAGGTCGGCTCGCACGCCGGAAGCGGCGAGACGTTTCGCGGTCTCCGAATTGAAAAATACGACCTCGGTGGCAATACCTTTCTTGATGGCGACTTCCGCGACGCGCGCGGCCGGCTCAATACCCAGCACCGGTACGCCGCGGCTGCGAAAATGCTGCAAGAGATAGCCGTCGTTCGACGCAACTTCGACGACCAATGAATTGGGACCAAGTTTGAAGCGCTCAATCATGGCTTCAGCGTAGCGTCTGGCATGGTCCACCCAACTGTCGGAATACGAAGAGAAGTATGCGTAGTCGGGAACGAAAATGGCATCCGCTGGAATCGTATGATCGACCTGCACGAGCAGGCATTGCGGGCAGATGCGAACATGCAGCGGAAAGCGCCGCTCCTTCGCCGCACTTGCCTCGGTGACATAACTGTTTGCCAGCGGCATCTCGCCAAGATCGACGAGGGTCGCGGTCAGCGGCGTGCCGCAGAAACGGCAATTCGGCGCGGGCGTCATGCCACCGCCCGGCCATAGGCCGCGATTTGCTCAAGCGTAACGGCGCGAAGATTTTCATTAGCCGCGAATGCGCGATACCAGTCCGCGGTCCAAGCGATTGCAGCAGCATCCGTGAGCCGGCTGCGCCAGCCAAGCTCTGCGCGCGCTCGCGCGGCGTCGATCGCAAGTGACTTCATCTCAATCGAGTCGGTTCCAACTGGTGGTACCAGTTGGGTTTCTGCCCAAGCGCTTTGAAGATCGCTTCGGCGAGTTCGGCCACCGTCATCGTGGAGTGATCGGGTGCGAAGTTGAGGGCGGGAGAAACGGCTCGGCCATTCGCTAAGGCCTCCGCAAAGACGAGATAGCCGCCGACGCAATCGAGGACATGTTGCCACGGGCGAGTCGCCTCCGGATGGCGAAGCGCTAGCTTCTTGCCGGACTGGACCGCACGGATCACGTCGGGAATCAGGCGATCGGCGGCAAAGTCGCCGCCGCCGATGACATTGCCCCCGCGCGCCGTCGCGACCGGAATGCCGCCGGGCTTAAAATAGCTCAACGCATAGGCCCGTGTTACGATTTCCGCCGCGGCTTTGGAGGCGGAATAAGCGTCCTTGCCGCCGAGCCGGTCCGTCTCGACAAAGGCGCGGCCGAGTTCGTCATTGGCGTAGACTTTATCCGATGTGACGACGAGAACCGCGCGAAGCGCCGGCCTGTCGCGCAATGCGTCGAGAAGATGGATTGTGCCCTGAACGTTGGTGGCGAAGGTCGCAACCGGGTCGGCGATGGAACGCCGCACCAGCGCCTGCGCGGCCATGTGGATGGCGATTTGCGGATCCGCAGCGACAACGGATTTGGAAACCGCGACTGCGTCGCGCAGGTCGCCGATCATGGACGTCACACCGGACTCGACCTGCGCGAGGTTATATAGCGCGGGTTCCGTTTCGGGCGTCAGTGCGAAGCCGGTGACTTTCGCGCCCATTGCCGCGAGCCAGAGCGCGGCCCAGCTTCCCTTAAAACCGGTATGGCCGGTTAGGAGTACCCGCTTGCCGGACCAGAAGGCAGGATCAGGCAGGGTCATTCCGATCACGCCAGACTTTCCAGGGAGCCTTGCCGCTCGTCCAGAGCTGTTCAAGGTGCATCTTGTCGCGCAGCGTATCCATCGGCTGCCAAAAACCGGAATGGCGGAAGGCCATCAACTCGCCGCCTTCGGCGAGCCGCTCCAGCGGATCCGCTTCCCACACCGTTTCGTCCCCCTTGATGAGATTTACGACCGATGGATCGAGTACAAAGAAGCCGCCGTTGATATAGGTGTTGTCGCCCGCCGGTTTCTCAACGAAACGCATGACGCGATCGCCGTCCATAGACAGCGCGCCGTAGCGGCTGGGAGGGATCACGGCTGTAACGGTCGCGCGCTTGCCGTGCGCCTTATGAAACGCGGTGAGACGCGCGACGTCGAGGTTCGAAACGCCGTCGCCATAAGTAAAACAGAATGGCTCTCCCGGCGTGAGATAATTTGCCACGCGCTTTAGTCGGCCGCCGGTTTGTGTTAGCTCGCCCGTATCGACGAGCGTCACCCGCCAGGGCTCCGCATTTTTGTTGTGGTATTCCGTCTTGTTTGCGCCCACGTCGATCGTGACATCGGCACTATGCAAGAAATAGTTCGATAAATATTCCTTGATCATATAGCCTCGATAGCCGAGGCAAATCACGAAATCCGTGACGCCAAAGTGGCTGTAGATTTTCATGATGTGCCAAAGAATTGGCCGCCCGCCGATCTCGATCATCGGTTTGGGCCGCAAGTGCGATTCTTCCAGTATGCGAGTTCCCAGACCGCCCGCCAGAATGACCGCTTTCACTGTACCCCCGGCTATCTCTGCTCCCGCCGACAAACGCGGTCGGAGGGCTCCGCATATTTCCGCTCAGTAGCGCTCAAACTTGTATCATCCTGGCATTCCCCTACAAGAGGCGCTCATCCGTGGGACTTAGCGCCTCTCATCTCGGGGCCGTGCTAGTATAAACTCCATCGATACCTGGATCGAATTCGGGCTTCATCACATTTCGACATCATGCAGCATACGCTTTCACAACAACAACCGCGCATTACCATCGGGGTCCCGACCTATAACGGCGGAAATTATTTGCGTGGCTGTCTGATCAATATCCTAGAACAGACCTATCAAGACTATGTCGTCGTGATTTCCGATAACGCCTCAACCGATGATACGGCAAGAATAGCAAATGAATTCGTAGTTAAAGACCGCCGCTTCTCATATCTACGACAGCCGACATTCGTCGACGGCGTCCCGCATCTCTGCTCATTGCTGGATCACGCCAAAACGCCTTTTTTTATATGGCACAGTGATGACGATTTATGGGCGCCCAATTATCTCGAAACGCTTTTAGCTCTTCTCGATTCCAATCCTGACGCAAAGCTCGCCGTCGGTGATTCCGTTGATGAATACATGGACGGTTCTCACCGAAAGGAAACTAAGAAATATCGACAATTCGGGCTCGGCATCTTGCAAAGAATGCAGGCGCTTCTCTATTTTCCGGCGCCTTGGATTTATGGACTCTACGAACGCGAGACAATTACGGCATTAGCGAAAACTGTCCGCGAGCGTCACCAGCTTACACGTGGCTGGGATCTCTTGGTTTTATTCTATTACTGTATAAATAATCTTGTTGTAGGCAGCAGCGAAACACATTTCATCTGGCGTTGTTACATCGACCAAAACCTACAGCGGCAGCACGCAGGAAAATTCATTGATGCGAATCCGCAGTCTCAATCGCGAATGTCCACGTGGGTTGTGAAGCTCAAAAAGAAAATTGCGAAAGTTGATTATTTGATTGAAGCGCGAAAAAGATTTTTCACAATTGCGCTGGAGTGGATTCCGTCTCTCTCCAAGAACAAAGCGGAGGAAATGCTATGGCGAGCGTTTCTTTGGCACTTTGTCGCACGGCGGATTTATCCGGCACGCAAGGCCTTGAAATATAAGGTCATGGCTGCGCTTGCGAACTCCACGTATTTCTAGCTGCCTATGGCTAGAGCAATCATAAAGAGCAAAAACTTGCTTTCGACCTCTTTACCCGCGAAAACAGCGTTCTGCCTCCGTCCTTGCCTGCCGGGGCAGGCGATGTTTATCAAGCCGTGATTGCAGCAATGCCTAAAGCAACAATCAATGACTATGCTCAAAGCATGTTCCGCTTCGAGCGGCTGCATCCGCGCTGGATCGATGCTTGCGCGAACTATCTGAAGCATATTTTCGGCCCCGATCTAGAAGGAAAGATATTTCTCGACTACGCATTCGGTCGGGGAAATTGGTCCCTTGCTGCGCTGAAAGCAGGCGCAAGGGGCGTAATTGCAGTCGATGCAGCAGAGGCGAACGTTGCTCGATTTTCAGCAATTTGCAGACATGAAGGAATAAATGAGGTCAAGATATTGCATGCGAATATTATGGAAGCGCCTATTACCGAGCAAGTCGACCTAATTTGGATTTACGGTATTTTACCGGCGATCGAGGCGGCGAAGCAACCAACATTTCTAAAAAGACTTACTGAAATGCGCCGTGACGACAGTGCTCTAGCACTTCTCTACCAATACGATCGGCACAGCTTTCGCCAGCATGTGGTTGATGCTGCGCGGGAGGGTCTTGTCTACGAAAGCGAACGAGAATTTGGAGAAGACGCTACGCTCTTCACGCCGAGCGCGCGGCTGCGTGCCCGGGATGATCTAACGGCACCAGTGGTCGAATGGGCTACCGTGAACGAACTGGCAAGCTTGGCTTCAGGTGCTGGTTTGCATCCTAAGCAGCAGTTTACCGATTTTTCTCAATGGACCAGCGGTAAGCCAAACTTCGAATTTTCTCCCCACCACATTTTGTGCGAATTTTATGAATTGGCCCCGTATCATTTCAATGAGCCACAGCGGCCTGATGCAGCCGATTTCAAGATTATTTCAGACTTGGCACAGCATGTGTTTCAACACGCATCAGTCAAGCACCAAAGAAAGATGGCCATTGGATTATTTAACACTCATTTTTCCGCCTTGGCAGCAGGCAACGCCGTCGAGTTCGCGATACGAGAGGATTTTCTTTTTCTGATCCACGCGATGATGCGTCTTGAAATCGCTTCTGCTAGCCTGCCTGCGACCGCCAAAATCTTTTTTGACGCTGCTATGGCGGCGATGACAGATCAAGCTCGGCCGTTTTCCCAGATGGACATTGCTCGCTCCTCCTTAGCTAACTATCTCCAATTGAACACAGTTCGATTTTAACCGGTAAGGACAAGTAGTGATCGTTCTCGGCCTGCACCGCGACCCTTGGCACAATACCGGCGCCGCGCTGATCCGCGATGACGGCAAGGGCCCGCATATCGTCATGGTCTCGGAGGAGCGCCTCGACCGCGTGAAGGATTTCACGCGCATTCCCCACGCTCGGCATCGAAGCCTGCATGGCGGACGCGGGTGTAAAATCGCTCGACGAAATCGACCTGGTCGTGCTCGACTATATTCGCGTACCGGACTGGCGGCGCGACGAATTCAAGCAGCCTGCGTTGCGCGGCACTTTGCTCGACAAGATCGACCCCGCGCGCATCCATGTGACGAACCATCATCTTGCGCACGCCTGTTCGACGTTTTTTTCCTCGACGTTTCCTGATGCCGCGATCCTGATCGTGGACGGCCGCGGCTCGGATTACGAAACACAAAGCCTGTTCGAGGGCGACGACCGGAGCATCCGTCGCGTTGCACATACGGACACGATCGGCATCGGGCTAATGTATGCGGCGGTGACGCACGCCATCGGCTTCGGACTGCTGCAAGAAGGCAAGACCATGGGCCTTGCGCCCTATGGCCGCGACCTGCCGGAGCGGTTCCTGCAAATTGGAAAAAACTACAACGGTATTGTCACCGACTATTCCGATTTCTGCGTCGAAGGAAATTACGAACTAAAAAAACCGATAAAGATCGAAACCTTCGAGCAGAAGTCATGCGCAGCCTTCGATGCACAGAAAGAGTGCGAGGAGGCGCTGCTGCATCTCGCTGAATATGCGCGCACGATGACGGGCAAGAAGCAGCTCTGCCTCTCCGGCGGCGTCGCGCTAAATTCGGTTGCCAATGACGTCATCCGTAAGAGCGGAATTTTCGAGGAAGTCTTCATCAATCCAGCGTCATCCGATACCGGTATTCCGCTGGGCGCAGCGCTCTACGGCTACCACGTCATTGCCGACCGCCCGCGCATGACGCGCGAAGTCTCGCCCTATATCGGTCCGCTCTATGGCAAGCAGGAGATAGAGACCGCGGTGAAACTCGCGGAAGGTCGCTGCCGCATCGTGCGCGAGAACGTACTCGAACAGGTCGCGGACATGCTCGCCGCGAACAAGATCATCGGCCATTTTCACGGCCGTTCCGAGATGGGCCCGCGCGCACTCGGTAATCGCAGCATACTGATGAGCCCGATGAAGGCGGAAAACAAGGACATCCTCAACTCACGCGTGAAGCATCGCGAGGCGTTCCGCCCCTTTGCGCCCGCTTGTCTTGAGGAGCGCGCGGAGGAGTTCTTCGAGATCGATTGCCCGAGCCCCTACATGCTGCTCGTGCCGATGGTGCGGAAGGAAAAGCGCGCCATCATCCCGGCTGTGACGCATGTAGACGGTACGGGGCGTCTGCAAACCGTGAGCGAGAAGGACAATCCGCGCTTCCGTAGGCTGATCGAGCTGTTCGGGCAACGCACAGGCGTGCCAGTGTTGTTGAACACATCGTTCAACGATAACGGCGAGCCGATCGTGGAAACGCCTGCCGATACGGTGCGCTGTTTTCTGAAAGTCAATCTCGACGCGCTTTTGCTCGAAGACGTGCTCTTGATCAAGGACTGACATGATGGGGATAATCCGAGTCATGGCGTCCTTCCGTGGAGTGGCCGCCCTTTGCTTGAGTGGCGTCGTCTGGAAATAAACAATGCCGGCACGTTTCACGATCTTTGGGGCCTCCGGATTTATCGGCGGCCATCTCTCCGCCTACCTCAAGCGTGGCGGCCATGATGTTACGGCTATTGCACGGAGAAAAACGCCCGCAAAAAATACCGAGCTCGGGCACGCAATTTTTTGCATCGGCCTCACCGCCGACTTCCGCAGCCGCCTTGTCGACACGGTGAGGGCCCATGTTTGTTTGCTCGCCGAATTCATCCAGGATTACCAATTCGAATCTTTTCTTTATTTGTCGTCGACGCGGGTCTACGGCGGAGCTGGATCCGGCAACGAAGAGTCCTCTCTAACAGTCCGTCCCGACGCGGACCATTTGTATAATCTATCCAAATTGACTGGAGAGGCGCTCTGTCTCGGCCAAAGCAGTGCCGGGTTTCGTGTCGCACGTTTGTCCAATGTGATCGGGCGCGGAAGCGCTCCGATCAACTTCTTGCAGGCGGTCATCGACGAGGCCCGGCAAAAAGGGACCGTAACCCTGCAAACCTCCGCCGAATCCGCCAAAGATTACATCGACATCGACGATGTGTGCCGCGCGCTTGAGTTCATCGCTCTGAAAGGGCGGCGGCGTCTTTACAATGTTGCTTCGAGTATTTCGACCAGCAATCGAGAAGTCGCTTCGTGCATTCACCGCCATCTAGGCGCTACGGTTGCCTATGCCAGCGGGGCTCGCACGGTGACATTCCCTTCAATCGATATTTCTCGTTTGCGCGGCGAATTCGGTTTCTCGCCGATTCCGTTTGAAGAGTCCTGTATAAAGCTGATCCGCTCCTGATGGGCCAATCGACATGATTGTCACAGTGGACGAGGAAGCCGGCGTAGTCATCGTGCGGGATGGCGGCAGCGAGATTCGGCATCCGCTCGGCTCGGCCGAAGGCTTTGCCGCCGTGTCGCGCGCTTGGATTCGCGCCGGTTGGGACGCCAAGCACGTCTACAGTTTCAGCTGGATGGGACGCCCTATCATTCAGTTACCCGAAGATATGATTCGGATTTCAGGAGCTGATCTGGCACCTCAAACCCGACGTGCTGATCGAAACCGGCGTCGCGCATGGCGGCTCGCTGATATTTTACGCATCCTTATTCAAGGCGATGGACAAAGGTCGGGTCATCGGCGTCGACATCGAGATCAGACCGCACAATCGCGCGGCGATCGAGGCGCATCCGCTGAGCGATCGCATCACCTTGATCGAGGGGAGCTCCATCGAGCCCGCCATTGTCGAGAAGGTTCGCGCCCTGATCTCGCCCGGCGAAACGGTGCTGGTGCTCTTGGATTCCAACCATACCAAAGACCATGTTCTCTCCGAGCTCAGGGCCTATGGCCCGCTCGTCTCCGTCGACTCCTACATCGTTGCCACCGACGGAGTGATGGAGATGGTTGTCGGCGCACCGCGCACCAAACCGGATTGGAACTGGAACAACCCGCGTCAGGCGGCGCTCGCCTTCGTGGGCGAAGATTCGAGATTCAAGATCGAGGAGCCGGATTGGCTCTTTAACGAAGGCGTTGTGCGCAATCGGGTGACATATTGGCCGGACGCGTTCGTGAAACGTATAAGCGCTTGATATGGTAGCCGGGGCGGGGGCAGAGATAGCCCTTCGGAGATCCGCGTCAAATAACCTGTTGCGCCCATCGATGATTAGTCCGATAATTCTAGGTTGTAGTCCTCGCGACTAGGTGGCGCTATGTCGCTGACGTCTCGCATTCTTGGCTGGTTCCGCAGGGACCGCGGCCGGATGAAGCTTCGTTATTTCGAAGACGTCCTTCCCGTCGAGTTCGATGCCGTCAACGAACGGCGGCAAAAACTGAACGCGAAGCATACCGATTCGCCGAAGCGCTTGCGGATCAGCCGCCTCGAGCCCAAAGCGGATGAAAGCCCGAAGGGCATAAAAACGCTAAAAGCGGCAAGTGCCGAACCGCGCGTCCGCAAATCGGATACGTTGCGACAGCCTTCTCCCGACCCGGATAAGCTTTTCCCCCGCGCTTCCGGCCGCAAGAGCTTCGCGGCCACGGCGGCCGGCGGGCCGCCTGGCGGCGGCGGACCGCCCGTCGATCCAAAAGCGCTGGAATATTTCAAGACGCGCCCGCAACCCGTTCCGTGCGACGCGACGGGTCTTGCTTTTTCGGGCGGCGGCATTCGCTCGGCCGCCGTGTGCCTCGGCGCCTTGCAGGCGCTTCATGGCAGGCATGGCATCAGGTCGATCGACTATCTCTCCACGGTTTCGGGCGGCGGCTATATCGGCGCTTGCCTCAGCGCCGCCACGAGCGAGCCCGGCGGCGGCCGGTTCCCGTTCGGCGGCGATATCTCCGACAGCGCCGCGGTCGCGCATCTGCGCAACTTCTCGAACTACCTGTTGCCGCGCGGGCGCAGCGGCATCAGAAATCTCTCCGAAGCCGCGGCCATCATCCTGCGCGGCTTGGTCGCCAATGCCATCTTGGTGCTCGCGACGTTGCTTCTTTGCGCGCTCGTGACGACCGTTGCCTATCCGGAAACATCTTCGTTGTTCGCGGGAAGTTTCGTGCCTCGCCTGTTCGACGGCCTGTCGAACGCATACTTCAACCTAGCCAATCTCATCGGTGGGTTTCCGTTCAGCCTTACCCTGTGGCTCCTGGCCGCGATCGTCGTCGTTCTGATTGTGTGGGCGGTTTTGCGCGCCTTCACCCGGCTCGACGCCGTAACGGACGATACCGACAGCCCGCTGCTAACCTTCGCGCGTGTCTTGATCATTACGACTCTGGTCGTGGCGTTTCTCGATCTACAGCCGGTCGCGATCAAGATCTTCATTCGCGCATACGAATACGTCTCAACTTCAAGCTGGTCGGCCAGCTTGAAAACATTTTTCGCCGCTCTTGTCGCCCTTAGCACCGCGATTTCGGCAGTGAGCAGCTGGCTCGGCGCTTTCCTGAAGACAACCCAGCATGCAACGAAATGGACGACGTTGGCGCTACGCGCCACGACACAATTCGCCATCTTCGTCGCCGCGATGGTGCTGCCTTTCGCGCTGTGGGTCGTCTATCTCTATTTGTCGGCGTTGAGCATCAATGGCTGGATAGCACCGACGACGCTCGAATTTCTGCAACTGAAAGAGTGGCCGGTTCTCCAAACAGTTTTCGAGTGGCCCATCCTCAAGAGCATTTTCGGCGCCCTCCAATTCGTTTTCGGGTTTCCTATCCTCGAATACATTCCCGGAATCGGGCAATTCGTTTTCGATTTCATGCCGTCTCGAGTGGCCCAGCTCTATCTTGTGGCCTTCTGCATTCTGGGCCTGATTGGTTATGGCGGCCTGCGCCCCAATAGCTATTCCTTGCACCGTCTCTACCGCGACCGGCTGAGCGAGGCGTTTCTATTTGGCGCTCCGCAGCCCGGCGACGTCGATCCGCCGCCCCTCGACAATTTGAAACTCTCCGGCCTCGTGGGCAGCTCCGGCCCCTATCACATTGTCAACGCCGCAATGAATGTTCAGGCCTCCGCCGAGGCCAATCGCCGCGGACGCGATGCCGACTTTTTCATGTTTACGCGCCACTTCGTCGGCAGCGATCTGACGTTATACGGGCCGACGAAAGAGACGCTCGCAACAACGACCGATATGGAGACGATCGACTCGCGGCTCGATCTCGCCACCGCGATGGCGATCTCGGGCGCCGCGGTCTCGGCCAATATGGGCGGCCAAACCGTCCGGCTGTTGTCGCCGACGCTCGCGCTCCTCAACATCCGGCTCGGCTATTGGCTGCGCAATCCGCGCGACGTCGGGAGGGAGCTAAGTATTTTGGGCTACCTAAAGGAGTTGCCCAGCCGAGCGTACTTCCTTCTCTATGAAATGCTCAATCATATCGACGAAAAGAACCGTAATGTGTACCTGAGCGACGGCGGCCACATCGAAAATCTCGGCGTCTACGAACTCCTCAAGCGCGGCTGCGAGCTCATCATTGTCGTCGACGCCGAGGCCGATCCCAGCATGTCGTTCGGATCGCTGTTGAAGCTCGAGCGCTACGCCCGCATCGATCTCGGCGTGCGCATCAGCCTGCCGTGGGAAGAGATCGCGCGCCGGACGAAATCCTTCAGCGGGGGATTGGAGAGCGGAAACGAGGTGCGCTCTCAAGGACCGCACTGCGCGGTGGGCCGGATCCTCTACGAAAACGGGGCTGAGGGAATCATCGTCTACTTCAAGTCGTCGCTGACTGGCGACGAAAAGGATTATATCCTCGACTACAAGAAACGCTATCCCGCGTTCCCGCACGAGACGACGGGGGACCAATTCTTCTCGGAGGAGCAATTCGAGGTCTACCGCGCGCTCGGATTCCACATCGTGGACGGATTCTTCCACGGCAAGGATGAATTCAGTTTCTTGTCGAGCGGCGATTACGCTTTCTCGGATCGGGAGGCCGCCTTAGCCGCCGTCAAGGCGCTCTTGCCGACGATTGTCTGATCTCGCCTATCCTAAAACACCGCGAGATATTTCAGCATCGAAATGATGCCGATGATGATGACGACCACCCGTATGATTTGCTGGGCGCGGCCGTCGATCGGCAGCATGTTGACGAGATAGAGCACGAGAATGATGACCAGGAACGTGATCAGGATGCTAATGAGAACCGACATCTGCAATCCCCCATATTGAAAAAGTACTTCGGCGCTTTCGCTGCAAGGAAACGCGGATCGGCGGAAAAAGTTCCGCCGCCGCCTAGGGACTCATCGAATCGTCGCCGCAAGGGTTGATTTTAATTTTTGCGTCTCGCAACCCATGCCGCCGAGTTTTCTTGATCCACTCTTTGGCTTCCGCCTCGTTCGGAAAATCTCCGATGAGAAGCTCCGGTGTGTGTTCTTGAGGGTCCATGACGACCTGACAGGCAGAGCCGTCCTTTAATTTTCTGACCTTGAACCTGGGCTCGGTCATGGAATTGGGCATCTCTCGATCCTCCAACGCCCTCATAAGACTACGCTAGACAATCCTTTGCGGCCTTCACCGGACGCGCTTTGAGAACCTTCCGGGCCGCCTTTGCCTTGAACGTCATCGGCTCCTTGGTGAAGGGATTGATGCCTTCGCGCGCCTTGGTGGCGGGTTTCTTGATGACAACGAGCTTTGCAAAACCCGGCACCACGAACACTCCGGATTTCTTGAGCTCTTTATACCCGACGCTTGCTAGCAATTCGAGCACGCCCTTCACGTCTTTGCGTGTCAGCCTGTCCGAATGCAGCTCGGCGATCGCTTGAATGAGTTCGCTTTTGGTTTGCATCTGTCGCTCCCAAGGTTGGCGCTTTTCCATCCCATTGGGGCTGGACTCATGTCAACCTGTGGCGCCAACGAACGTTCCTGTTGGATACCTCAATTCTTCTCAACAGGCATTGATATCGGTCATTTTTGACGCAAATGCCGGTAATCGGATGCCAAAAGCGGGCAGGCGGCCTCGACCTGCTCGTGCCGCCGCCGGTCAGCCCTATCTAGGCCCGCCTGCGTTCGGGGATAAAAACGGACGGGTTCATGGCGTGATCGTCACGACTCGCCGACTGCGCATCGGAATGCGCCCCGCGAGCGCTCGGAAATTGAAGATGATTCATGATGATCGGAGCGATGACGCGTGGATGCGTCACCGGCGCCATATGTCCGACATGGGGGACGGTGATCAGGCAAGCTAGCGGAATGAGATTCGCGAGCGCATCTGCAACCCGCAAGACCACTGGTGGGGATTTGTCGCCTTTGAGAATGGCAACATGAAACTGCAGCCGGCCGAAATCTTCGACGTTCCACTTTTCGTCAAAAAGCATTTGAAAATCGCGGACCATCTTTTTCGCGAGATGGCTCAGACCGTCTTGTTGCGGCGCCGGCATCTGGTCCCACGCGCTGGCGCCGTTCCAGAAGTCGACGAAAAGAGCCATGGCGCGGTGCTCCGAGCCTTCCGAAATGAAGCGCTGCATGTCGTCGGCGACGCGACGGATCACATCGAATTGCGTGCGATCCTCGTCGCCACGATCGCGCAATACGGAAAAGGCGGTCGGTTCATAAAGCGTGAGCGTCTTAATGCGCTCGGGCCAGGCAAGCGCAGCGGCCAGAGCAACGGCTCCTCCGAACGAATGCCCGATCAGATGAAATTTCTCGTCGGCATCCCACAAGAGGGGCGCGACGAATTCGGCTTCTTCCCATAGCGTGGATTGCTCGCCAATATAGTCACACGACGACTGACCGTAGCCGGCGAGGTCCGGCGTATAGGACATGAAGTTTTTGCCGAGCTCGCTCACCAATCGTTGCCAGCTTCCGCCCGTGCATCCGGAGCTATGAAGCAGCAGAATCGGGTCGCCGCTCCCGCTGCGCTGATAGAAGAGACGGGAGCCGCAGTACTCTTGCAATATTGCCATGGGCGAGCTGGACACTGCTTCAATTCGACTTCGATGCCGCCGACGTCTGTGCACGACGTCCAGCAAATTTTCGCTTTGGCAGCGGGATGAGCATTGATACCTGCTCGCGGTAGCGGCGGTATTGATCGCCGAACAACGCGATCAGGTCGCGCTCCTCGAGGTAGATCCCGATCAGGATGTAGCCGCTGGTCGCCACCGCAAACAGCAGATGGCCCGCCGTCATGGACGGCGTCGCCCAGAAGGCGAGCAGAAAGCCGAGATAGATCGGATGCCGGACCCGCTTGTAGAAGTATGGCGCCTTGAACACCGGCGGCGGCAGCGTCCGGCCGCGTAGCCTTGCATAGACTTGATGCAAGCCGAACAGCTCGAAATGATTGATGAGGAAGGTGCTGATGAACAAGGTGGCCCAGCCGATCCAGGAAATTGCCTGCAAGATGTCAACGCCTGCCGGATGGCTCACCGACCACACCGGCGCTTGTATCGGCCGCCACTGCCAGTAGAGGAGCACAAGTGTGGAGCTTGCGAGCATCACATAGGTCGAGCGCTCGATCGGCTTCGGCACGAAGCGCGTCCACCAGCGCTTGAACGCGGGCCGGGCCATCACACTGTGCTGAAACGCAAAGAGCCCGAGCAGCAGGAGGTCGATGATCACTGCCGGGACGATGGGCCCGGCTGCCCCGCTGTCGATGGTTTTGGGCACCGGCAGATTGCCGACGAAGGCGATGGCGTAAAGAATCGTGCCGAAGAACAGCAGATAGGCAATCACGCCGTATAAAACCGAAGCCATGCCACCCATGGTGAAATTCCTCTTTGCTATAGGGTCGTCGCTGAGGCCGGGCGGGATGCCAGAGCCGGCGCAACAGATGGCGCATCGCTGCGTGCGCCGCGTCATCCCGCAGGAGGATGCGAGGTAATTTCCCTAGAAAACTTGAGCGAGGGAAAGTTTCAATAAAGGCGTGTGCGCCGCAATTTTCGAAAATTACGGCGCACGTTCGGAAATTGGGAGCGGAGACTTAGTTATAAAATGCGGGGGCGCGAAAGAAATCGCGGCGCTAATTTTTCTTAGCGGCGAACTCGGCGCGCATTTCCGAAGGCGCCATGCCGAAGCGGGCGCGAAACGCCTTGTTGAAATGCGACAAATCGTTGAACCCCCAACGATAGGCGATCTCGGAGATGCTGATGCTCCGTTGATGCGGGTCGCGCAGCGCCTTGCCGCAGGCATCGAGCCTGTTCTCGAGCAGCCAGCGGCCGAAGCTCTGCCCGAGCTTTTCGAAACGCAGATGCAGCGTGCGTACGGAGATGCCGAAACGCGCCGCCACAAAACGCGGCGACAATGCCGGCTCGTGCAGATTTTGCCGGCAAAAAGTGAGCAAGGCTTCGGTCTGTAATTCCGGTTGCATGCGATCCAGCGTGACATCGGTCGCGCTGGCCAGCGCCAGAAGGTTGCACAAATTGTCGGTCAAGAGGCTCGTCGCGTTTTCGTTCAACGGCGAGTCGCTGGCGGTCAGCGCCAGCAGATGGCGCCGGACGAGATCGACATACGGTGAATTCGCGGCGAGCTTGCGGAGCGGGCACCGTTCCAGCCAGGGCGCGAGCCGATAGATCATTGCGCGCGGCACCAGCGCGATCGCGCGGTGTCCACCGTCGGAAAATGTGGCGTGGAATGGCTCCCGCTCATCGGAAATTGCGATGTCGTTGGGCCGAAACGCAATCAATTCGTCGCACTGGTTGACGACGGACTGCCCGCCCACTTGCATGAAGATGGAGTAGTGATCCTCGGGAGTGCTGGCGATATCCCGCCGGCTACGGGCGACCTGGTAGCCGCCGATGGACTCAGACATCGCAAAGCGCAGTGCGCCGGAACTCCGTGCCATCATGCGAGCGGAAAAGTGCTCGGCCGGAGCTTCCATCGAAACGTTGAATACGGTCTGACACACGACTTCGCGCCAATACGAAAAGCGTTCACGCGCGGCGACCGTGTCAGTGGACCAAGTAAGCATGCCTGCACCTGCTCATAGCGCTAATTTCGGCGCGCTCTCATATCGCATCTTGCACTCTTAACCAATGCGCTTGCGCCCCCGGCCAAGATTGCTTGCGGCCGACTGTGTAAGTGGGTGGCATGCGCACGAATCTTTCAAAGTCACAACTGCTAAATCCAAGGGTCAGGGCGGCGAATCGGGTTGTTGAAATCCGTGCGCACGACGCCGCAGCGCCTTTGTCGGTCGTGGGCGCGATGGCCACGGTTTCCATAAACGCGCGGACGCTGACGTCGTCCCGTAACCCGTCCCCACCGTCAAGCGCGCCCCCAGTCACAACTCCGTCATTGCGGTAGCGCACTGCGGAATTGTTTTGGGCGGCGGCCGCGGACTTTCTGGTTTCCCAAACAATTCATTCACAAACTTGATCGAATTAGAAATTTTCGAGATGAAACAACATCGGCATCCTATTCGCGAAGACCGGGAATTTGCTCCTCTCGTTGAGGACATCTACGACGCGGCACTTGATTCCGCGCGATGGGATGGTGTTCTCGCGAAGATCGTCGATTTTGTCGGGGGCCAAGCCGGCGGGATTGTCACCAAAGGATCAGCGAGAAAATCCAGTAGCGCTCATTATCACTTCGGCATGAATGACCGCTACTTGCGGCTCTATGCGCAGACCTATTGGAAATTCGATCCGGTGGCGACGTCGTCAATCTGCCAAGTCAAGCAGATCGTGAGCGTTCCCGACCTCGTGCCCTATGATGAGTTTCGCGAAGGCCGCTTCTATCACGAATGGGTGCGGCCGCAGGGCTGGGTCGATGCGGCCAACGTGGTGCTGGAAAAATCGCCGACGGATTGCATTTATCTGAGCGTGATGCGCGGTGAGGACACCGGCATGGTCGATGGCGAAATGCGCCGGCGCATGACGTTTTTGGTGCCGCACCTGCGCCGCGCCATGCTCATCGGTAAAATGATCGAGCGCAAACAACTCGAGGCGAAAACATTCGCCGAGACCCTCGATGGGCTGAGCGCCGGCTTGTTCTTTGTCGATGCCGAGGGGCGGATCGTCCATGCCAACGCGGCCGCCCAGGATATTTTGAGCGCTAGCGATTTTCTGCGCTCGGTCGGCGGCCGGCTCGTCGCTCGCGATGTGGAGTTCGATCACGCACTGCACGAAATTGTCGCCGCCGTTAAACGCGGCGCCGCTGAGGACGGCTTCAAGGGCGTCGCCTTGCCGCTAAACGCGCGGGACGGCGAGCATTACGTCGCCCATGTACTGCCGCTCTCTTCGGGCGCACGGCGCCGCACTGGCGGCGACTACGCCGTCGCTGCCGTGTTCGTCCGCAAAGCGGCGCTGGAAACTCTCCCCGAAGTCATCGGCAAGACCTACCAGCTGACGCCGGCGGAGCTCCGCGTCCTGCATGCCATCGTCGAAGAGGGCGGCATTCCGGAAGTGGCCGAGACGCTCGGAATCGCGAGTACCACCGTCAAAACTCACCTTCGCCACCTGTTCGATAAAACAGGCGCCGGCGGCCAGACCGATCTTGTCAAGCTCGTCGCCGGATATTCCAGCCCGCTCGTGCCCTGACCCGGTTTCGAAAATTATGCCGGCATACTTCTGCCGGATGACGCGGAGCGTTCAATAACGCGTCATAGGTGCGCCGAATCTCGTTGGAGGTGGGACCAACCGAATTCGCAGGCTTCAAGCGCCTGCGAACGAACCCAGGAGACCAGAATGCATCGAGTTTTCGATCCCGAGGATCAAAGAACGATCAGGCGATGGTTTATCCGAGTGGTCGCCTTCTATTTCTTGTTGGCGCTCGTCGTGGTCGCGTTCGTCGCGGTTAAAATCAATTTCCTGGATCCTCAAATCAGCGCAATGAAAAGCGGATTCTCGACCGGCACGTTGCGGGCAAATCGGTTTGTCGATGCCTCCAGCGCGAGCGCGGCCAATCGGGTCGACATCAGCGAATGCATATCGCGCGGTCGGCGGCTTTTCACGTCGATCAAGGCTCATCGCGAGGCCCGAGACATCCCCGACGACAGGCTCAGCGATGCCTTGTCTGCTGTGATGAAAGCGCGCACCGCCTGTAATACCGGACGTCTTGATGATGCGCTCGCAATCTACGACAGCATCATGATCGCCCCTACCAATCCTCGAGGGAATGAAGCCGCACCGACGCGCCGACTTTCCTTGGGGCGAGATCACGAGCCGTTCGTAGACTTTCGGTGAGCGAGGGTAAACAAAGTTGGCGGCCTCTGATGCACGCCAATCGAGCCGCGGCACGTAGACTTGCCGCGTTTTTTTTGAAAGTTGCGGCCTGAATATCCTTTTCGAAATTTTCCAACACTCACATCGATCACATCACAAAATGTTTAGAAAGATCACGTCCCGCGTACTCCTGCAGGACGAGGCGAAAAATTTAATGCGGTGCCATTGTCGGGTCGATCTCACGCGGGGGTGAGGTCGTAACCCATTCGCAGGCTTGCAAAGCCTGTCGACAGACAAAAGGTGACCTATGATCGACTACAAGACCATCGCTAAACTGCCCCGCTTGATTTTGATGCTGACGGCCGGGGTCGTCCTGCTCGCGACCACGGACGCTTCCTTGGCCAAAAACGGCGGCGACCATAAAGATCATAGCGGGATGAGTAACAGTAGCTCCAGCCGCAGATCCGACTCCGGAGACAAGGACCAGCACAAAGACAAGGACAAGTACTCGGACAAGGACAAGCATAAGGACAAAGACAAGGACAAGTATGCCGAGAAGGACAAGTGCAAGAACCCGGCTCCTGGTACCTGCGGAACCAACAACATTCATCCCATCATCAACAACGATCCCAAGCCTGTAGCCAGCGGCAATTCGGGAAACCCGCCTCCCGCCGCTGCTCCGAGCGACCCTGTGGTTCGCGATCATCGCCCGGGAGGAAACGCTGCCGGCATTACCCCCGGAACGATCATTCGTGATCACCGCAATGGCGCCGACGGAAAACCGGTTGTAGTTGTAAGCTCGAGTGGAGGCGTTACCGTCACTCGACCTGCTACCGACGCCGATCTGCGGAAAGCCGGCCTTCTTCCAAAACCCGCACCGGCTCCTGTTAACGTGCCAATCGGTGGTCTCGGTGGTGGCCGCTAATAATCAGGATTGATCATCTTCAGGCGGGCGATGGGCTCTTCCCGTCGCCCGCATTGAGGGAACGTTTCCCCACCCACGAAAAAAACTTAGAGGTGCAAAATGAAAGTCATCACGATCCTGAGCGTTCTGGTTGCCTGCGGCATCGCGTTCCAAACGGCGGCCTCCGCACAAGGAAGAGTTTACGCATATTGTTTGGAGTCCGGCGACAATGGTGGCGGCTCGACAGTCAATTGTGCTTACGAATTTCTCGACCAATGCAGGGCTTCAAAAGGAGGCCCCGCCGACACCTGCTACGCAAATCCGCAACGAGGCGGTCGCTGATCGTTCTCGCGGATTTCTAAAGCCTACAGAACCCCGGCCGCGCGCCGGGGTTTTTATTTGGTCTCGCCCGAGCTTTTATGCGTTTTTTCAACCGCGTACTCCTGCGGGATGACGCAGTGATTCCAGCCCGGTGCCATCTTGGCGCGAACTGCGACGATTCATTCGCGCACTATTGGAGATTACCGATGCTGATCAACTTACAGAAGATCTGGACCACGGGCTTGGCCGCCATCGCGTTGGGTGCCGTGCTC
This sequence comes from uncultured Alphaproteobacteria bacterium, assembly GCA_963751685.1. Lineage (GTDB taxonomy): Bacteria > Pseudomonadota > Alphaproteobacteria > Rhizobiales > Xanthobacteraceae > Palsa-892. The sequence continues at coordinate 39,029 of CAVVVV010000010.1, forward strand.
TCGGTCTTGCTGCCGAAGGCTCCGCACTACGGCGTTGCTATCGCCGGCCCCGCAAACTTGGGTGCGACCGAAATCGTGCGCGAGGATGTGCATGTTTCGGATCTAATGAAAACCATTCCGCCGGAACCCGGGGCAGGAAGTGTCTGTCGCCTGCCTCCGCTGACCGACGACGACTTGGAGTGAAAGCGGCCGTGGGGAATACGGTCACCTTCTGAATTTCCTCCGGAAGCGGCCCGACGATATCGATGCCTTTCACGGGCACGAGCTCGCTCAGCTGCTTCCCGGGCGCCAACAGAGCCGAGGCGCCAATTTCTTCTTTTTACCCGCGACAATGATTTGCGGCCGCGCACCCGCTTGACGCCACAAAAGCTACCGGCAAGCTTTGGCGGATGCGTGATATGGTGAAGCCGGTAAGGATTGCGAAGGGGAGGATGAAATGAATGTGCCGCGCCTTTGTTTGAACGTGGCGCTTGCGAGCCTGCTCGCCATGGGCAGCCTGTCGATGGCCGCCGCGCAGGATACGCGCCCCGGCAAACTGGAGAAAATGAAAGCGAACCTCGCGCACAACAGGGAAAAAGTACGGGCTTGCCGCAAGGAGGCGATCGAGAAAAATATTCCACGCCGCAATCGCGCCGCCTACGAAGAACAGTGCCTTAAGAAAACTCAGTAAGATCATGTAAAATAACACTAATTACTGACCATTGAAACTGCGTGCGCTATGGCATAGCGAAGAGTGTGGGCGCTAAACTCCGTATCCGGAGCAAACGATGCCGCGACCGTCAGTAAAGCGCGATTTCCGATGCGGCTCGCGTTAGGATTGGAGCGTGTCGGCCTGATTGCGCTGCGCGCGCCGTTTACCTCCTGTTTCATTCTTTTGGCCTGCGGCGTCGCCGCGTTTTTCGGCGCCGAGCGCATCAAGGTCGACGATTCCTTAAGCCAGCTATTTCGCTCCGACACCCGCGAGTTCCGGCAATACGAGCAAGTAACCCGGCGCTTTCCTTCCAGCGAATACGACGTGCTCATCGTCGTCGAAGGAAAATCGCTGCTTGCGCGCGCCTCCCTCGAGAAGCTTCGCAATTTCGTCACCGACGTGCAGCTGATCGACGGCACGCGCGGCTTGATCTCGCTGTTTTCGGCGCGCGAACCGCCGCAGGGAGGTCAATTGCCGGCGGCGCTCTTTCCCGAGCAACTGCCGCAAGGCGCCGAGTACGATAAACTTGTCGAGCGCGTGAAGTCGAACGAGATCATACGCGGCAAGCTCCTGTCGGACGACGGCACGCTTGCCTTGATCGTGCTCGCGCTCGAGCCCGAGATTGTGGGAAGCGGCAAGCTCGGCGAGACGATCGCGGAAATTCGCAAGACCGCGGCGGAGGAACTCGGCGACACGAGCCTGCGGGTCCAGCTCTCCGGCGTTCCGGTGATGCAGCTCGAGATCCGTAACGCCGTCGAGCGCGACCGGCTGATCTACAACACGGTCGGCTTCGCTGCCGGCTGCATCATTGCAATGGCGTTCTTCCGGCGCGTGTCGTTTATGATCGTCGCGGCGGCGCCGCCCTTGATCGCCATTTTGCTCTCGCTCGGTGTGCTCGGCTGGCTCGATTTTCGGCTCAACATGTTTCTGAACGTGATGACGCCGCTCGTCATGGTCATCAGCTTCTCGGATTCGATGCAGCTGACCTTCGCTGCGCGCGACCGATTGATCGCGGGCGAATCGAAATATGACGCCTTCCGCAACGCTATCTACGTGGTGGGGCCGGCCTGCGTGTTGACGCACGCGACGGCGGGCCTCTCTTTCATCGCGCTGCAATTCTCGAATTCCGACCTCATCCACACCTTCGGCGAGGCGGGCTTGATCGCGACGGTGATCGCGCTCTTCGCGGTGCTGTCGCTGGTGCCGCTTCTCGGTGTTCTATTGGTGCGAAAGGAAGCGGCCTTCGCCGCCAAGATCAGAATCGCCGACACCGGCGTGAATGCCCTTCGCGAGTTTTGCAACTGGATCGCGGCCCGGATGGTGGATCGCCCCGGCCTCTACAGCGCGATCGCCGTGCTGGTCGTGGCGGGTCTTGCGCTGGTCTATTCGCATTTGGAGCCGCGCTATCGGCTTGCCGACCAGGTGCCCAACGGGCAGCAGGCGGTCTCGGCGAGCGGCCGCCTCGACGCCAAGCTCACCGGCGCCAATCCCATCGATGTCTTGATCGAATTTCCGGCGGGCGCCGATCTCTATGCGCCCGACACGTTAGGGACGATCGCCGAGGTGCAGGGGATCCTCGAGCATCAGCCCGGTATCGGCAATGTCTGGTCGATCGAAACGCTGCGCCGCTGGCTCAGCGAGAAAGCGGGCCGCTCGGATATCGCTACCCTCAAGCAATACGTGGACCTGCTCCCCGTGCATCTAGTGCGGCGCTTCATCGCGCCGGAGCAGACCGCGGTCGTCGTTTCGGGGAGGGTCGCGGATCTCGACGCGAGCGAGATCCTGCCGCTCGTGGAGAAACTCGACGAAGCGATGGGCGAAGTGCGGGCGCGGCATCCGGGCTACGAGATCGCCGTGACGGGGCTATCGGCGATCGCGGCGCGAAACAGCGCCAATATGATCGGCAAGCTCAACCGCGCGCTCACCGCCGAGTTTATTTTCGTCGCCGCCTTCATCGGGCTCGCCTTCCGCTCCTTCGTCGTGATGCTCGTCAGTGTTCTGCCCGGCATTTTCCCCGTCGTGCTTTCGGGAGCGATTTTGTGGTTGACGGGCGAGGGCTTGCAGTTCGCGAGCGTCGTCGCGCTCACCGTGTCGTTCGGCCTGGGATTGAGCGCGACGATTCATTTTTTGAATCGCTTGCGGCTCGAGAGTACGCCGGGCACCAGCCCCGCGCTCGCGGTTCAGCGCGCCACGGTCCTGGTCGGTCCCGCCGTGATTCTCACTTCGGTCGTGCTGGCCTGCGGCCTCGTGGTGACCGTGTTTTCGGATCTGCCGTCGCTGCGGCTATTCGGATGGCTCGGGGCCTTCGCCATGATCGCGGCTCTCATCGCCGATCTCCTGATCTTGAGACCGACGGCGATGTTCCTGATGACAGTCGCGGAGCGTTTGCGGCGCCCCGGATAGCCGACGCAATCGAGACAACAGCCGTTATTTTCCGCGCGTCAGCGCGATGTTAGCGCCGACCAGCTGGCCGCCCGGCGGCGCGGTCACCGAAACCGTTTGCTTGTCTCCGCGCGTGGTCAGCGACAAATTGGCGGAAAAGGAAGGGGAGGTCACCACCACTTGAAATCGGCCGACGCTGGCGCTGCCGAAGATGATTCCGCTCATATTGCGGCTCGATTCGTTCCACGTGCCCGACAGTTGGCCCCCTAGACTATTGACGTTACTGCTCAGTTCGAATCGATAACTGTCGCTGGCGCAGCGCAGGCTTTGCTGCAGGACGTTCCCGTCGCCGCTGACAGAATAGGTAGCCCGGCAGCGGATGCGTTCGTTTGTTCCATTGCCCAGCGAAATCGTGCCGCCGCCCGACCAATTTCCCGCGAGCCCGGTAAACGGCCCCGATTCGGCGCGCGCGTTTGACGCGAATAAAACTAAGGCGAAGGAGAGTACCAAGCTCTTTAATGCCGTCGGGCGTAGTAAATGTTTCATTGATTTCAGTCCCCCCATTTGCGCACGAATCCTACAACGCTCATCCCCGTGAAAATGTTGCACGGGAACGCAAGAATCACAATTTATCCCCATTTTCAACGCCGCATGGGCACGTTTGCCCACTAACTGCCCCTCATACTAAGACGCGACGGAGCCTGAAATGAAGACGTGGATACTCGCGGGTGCGATCGCATTCGCGGCAGTGGGATCGGTTTTGGGCAATTGCGAAATCGCAAGCGCCGGGAGCCTCGAAACCGCAAAAATCGCCGACGTCAACATCGGTCAAATCAAGGGCCAGTTGAAACTTACGGCGGCTCAGCAGCCACTTTGGGCAAGGGTCGAGGCCGTTCTGCGCTCCATTGCCCGCGAGCAAGCCCAGGACGAATTGGTGGGGTTCCTGCGTCGCGTCGGCCGCGGCGCCGTTTCCATCGCGTTCGATGGCACGGTGACGCAGCGTATAAAGAGCGCCGCACTCCCGCTGCTTGCGAGTCTCAGCGAAGAACAGAAAGCGACCGTCCGCAGGCTCGCCGAGCGAATGGGTATCGGCGACATGGTCGCGGTCGCGAACTGAGCGCGCGCCGGCGAAATCAAAACTTCAGCGTTCGCCTTGGATCGGTTTCGGAAAGCGTCTCGAAGTCGTTTCGCTTGAGGAGGCCGAAACCCATTTGCGCCCGATGGTGCAGAAGGTGCGGGTAGAATCCCGCCCGCTGGCAGCCCTTGAGCGAGGCTATGTTGTGCTCGTCGACGAAGGTGATCACGTGGGAGGCGCCGATATCGGCGGCGCGCTCCGCGATCAAGGCCATCGCCGCCGACATGATCCCCAAGCCGCGATATTTGACCGGGGTGTAGGCGTTCTCGAGGAGCGCCTCATGCGCCTCGAGCCGAGGGAAGCCACCTAGCTGTTGAATGAACGCATTATCGGCGGCGTTGAAGAGCCAGTGCATGTAGCAAGGAGTGTTGGTGCGCAAATCCACCGCCACGAAGCATCGCTTGGCGCCCTTGTCGGCGAAGGCGCGCCGCCAGGCGATTTCAAGCCGGTCATGATCGCTATTCTGGCTGTCGTCGAGAGAGAGGAGCGAACGCAGATCGGCTTCGGTGGCCGGGCGTACCTCGATCGGGATTTTCGCGCTCGTCCGTTCAAACGGTGCGCCGAGGTCGCGGCAAAGACCGTAGCGCATCGACTTGGAATAGAGTCCGAGTTGCAGCCGGCCGGCGATGCGAATCCGAAACTGCTCGAGTTTGGCCTTGCGGTCCGTTCCGGCCGCGAGTTGAAACCAGCTGGCGTCGATGCTCATGCGCGATCTCCTATGTGTCTGCGATCGTCTTCGGCAAGGAGATTTCGCAAAAATATCCCAGCCGCATTCGGGCGCGAGAGCGATAATATTCGCAACCGCCGAGGGCGGGGGTAAACGCTTCGCTCGATTCCGATCTTTACGTTAATGATGGCTGTTTACCTTATCGACGTCGCCCTCGGCCCACAGGCGCAAGACCTTGGTCTATTCAGTGGGCCGGAAGCGCACGCCGGCTTCGCGCTCTTTTCGCCACACCAACTTGCAGCGGCGCGTGACGTTGCGGGACAGCAAAAGCAGGAATTCCGGCGGCAATTCGGTCGCGGGATCGATCAGGATTCGAGCGCCGGTTTGCGACATATCGTAGACGATGCAATCCTGCCGCGGCGCCTGTTCGCTAGGGGCGAGGGCGGCACGGGAGTGCACGCGGCGGCGTACCGACTTCCTTTTTTCTCGCGCCATAACCTTTCATCCGGCTCACAAATTCGCTCCTTTATTTAACGTTGTATTTGTTAATGTTTGATATCGCACGGACGTAATTGTGAGCGTGGCGGAAGGTTCTGTCATACCTCTGCCCCACACCGTCGGCGTTGGGACAATGGTTGCACAGGATTCATTGATTGCCGAATTGGAAGACTCCATTCGGACCGGCTCGCACGATAAGCGTGTGCAGACGCTGCGCAAGGTCACCGATCTATTCCTGGTCGAAACCGAGCGCTTCAACGACGAGCAGATCAACGTCTTCGACGACGTGCTGAAACGCCTCATCGATCGAATCGAAACGAAGGCGCTCGCGGAACTCAGCCGGCGGCTGGCGCCGATCCTCAACGCGCCAAACGACGTCATTCAGAAACTTGCCCGTAATGACGAAATCTCCGTCGCCAGCCCGGTGCTGATGCAGTCGCTGCGCCTCAGCAATGCCAATCTCGTCGAGATCGCGAACACCAAAAGCCAGGAGCATTTGCTCGCCATTGCCGGCCGCGACCAGCTCGAAATTCCGGTGACCGACGCATTGGTCACGCGCGGCGATCACGACGTGCTTAACCGCCTTGCCAATAATTCCGGCGCTGCTTTCTCCGAGGCCTCGTTCGCGTCGCTGGTGGAGCGCGCCGAGAAGGATGACAGTCTCGCCTTGCAGCTCGGGCGCCGGCTCGACATGCCGCTTCGACTTTTCCGCGAATTGCTGCTGCGCGCCACCGAAGCCGTGCGCGCCAAATTGCTTGCGATGACCGGGGACAATCAAGTCGAAATTCAATCGGTGCTGGCGCAGGTGTCGGATCAAGTGGCGAACGAGAACGCGGCGCCCCGCGACTACACGGCGGCGATCCGCCTCGTGCGCATGCTGCATGAGAAAGGCGAGCTGAACCAGGACGCGGTCCTCACCTTCCTGCGGGCCAATCGATATGAAGAACTGGTCGCGGCCCTTTCGACGCTATGCGGGCTCGCGCTCGATTTGATCGACCGCTTGATGCACGTCCCGCGCAACGACGCCATATCGATTCCTTGCAAGGCCGTCGGGTTCGACTGGGCGACGACCCGCGCGATTTTGAAGAGCCGGCCGCTGTCGAAGCAGGTTTCGCCCGACGACCTTGATATCGCCTGGGGCGAGCATGTCAGGCTGTCGAAGGCGACGGCGCAGCGTGTGGTGCGTTTTTGGCAGGTGCGCGAGTCGGTCAAGACGCCGTCGTCCGCACGCAGCGCTTGATGTCGAAAAAAACTGGCTCCCCGGGCCGGATTCGAACCAGCGACCCGCGCATTAACAGTGCGCTGCTCTACCGCTGAGCTACCGGGGAACGGTCCCGCTATAAACCGGGGGCCAAGGCTTGCCAAGCGCCACTTGCCGAACACGTGACGAGCGCATCGCCTCCCATAACGAGAGGTGATGCGCGCAGAATTGAATGGAGGCCACGCCCGGAATCGAACCGGGGTGCGCGGATTTGCAGTCCGCTGCGTAACCACTCCGCCACGTGGCCCGATCTGTCGTTCGCAGAATAAGGCGCGAATGCCGCGGCTTGATAGCAAAGGCTTCCTACATCAACAATGCCGCCGAAGCCGGATTTATCCGACTTCGGCGCAGGAAAGGGAAACCAAGCCGCCTTGCCCTTCCGAGCGGGCTTCCTTTATGGTCGCGCGCCGGAGGAGGAGTCAGTCGGAATGCGCAATTACGGCCGAGTGCTGATGGCGACCATGCTCCTGGCAACAAGTGTATTCGGCGAAGCGCGGGCCGGAACAGTGGAGCCCGGCGCCGAGCTCACGCCCGAAATGTTCAGGCCGCTGCCCGAGATCACCTGTGCCAAAAAGGGTCTCGCCGGGCTGACGAAGCCATCGTGCAAATGCGTCAAATGCAACGACGCCGTCCCCCGATCAGCCGTTGCTTTGCTGGCGCGTGTGTTGATTTTGGAAAGGTTCGAGGATTCGCGATGATCGACTATGCGCGCCAACGGCAAGTGATGGTGGATGGCCAGCTCCGCGTCAATGATGTGACCGATCAGCGCATTCTCGCGGCGATGGGGGAGCTGCCGCGCGAGAAATTCGTGCCGGCTGCACGCGCTGCACTCGCTTATATCGACGAAGACGTTCCGCTCCGCGCGACGGTCGCGGGCAAGCCCGCGCGTTACTTGATGGAGCCGATGGTGCTGGCGCGAACTGGTGCAGGCGCTTGCGCTCACGGCGAGCGACCACGTGCTCGATGTCGGCGGCGCCAGCGGCTATTCGGCAGCGCTCTTGGCACGACTGGCGGGAAGCGTCGTCGCGTTGGAAGAAGACGCCGAATTCGTGCCGATCGCGACGAGGCTTCTTGCCTCGCTCGGCGCCGCCCATGCGAAGGTCGTGAGCGGGCCGCTCACGGCCGGTTGGCCGAAAGAGGGTCCCTATGATGCGATCCTCTTGCAGGGCTCGGTCGAAATCGTACCTGCGGCCCTGACCGATTCGCTAAAAGACGGCGGCCGGCTCGCCGCCGTGATCGGTTCCGGCCGCGCGGCCAAAGCCATGCTTTATCTCCGCACCGGCAAGGTTGTAGGGAGCCCGGCCCGTTTTCGATGCGGCGATCCCGCCTTTGCCGGGCTTTTCCGCACCCCGCGAATTCGTGTTCTGACTGCAAACTCCACCCCTGTGGCTATCCTGCCGCGGGGACCGGAAATCGCTGCTATGCGCCGATACGCGGTTTCCTCGCCTGCGGGGGCCGACTATCCTGCACTCCGACGTGGGAACAACGAATCCCGGCCGGACTTCAATCCGGTGGGGCGGGAGCGATTGAATGCGCGGGCGTGAGCATGGGGCGGCTACGGCCTTGGTCGCGGCGATTGCGGGCATCGTTTGGGTCATTGCCTTCTTGGCGATGGGCGAAAGCGCGAGCGCGCAGACGCTGGAGCAGGCGATTACGGCCGCCTACGTCAATAATCCGACGCTGAACGCCCAGCGGGCGGCGGTGCGCGCCTCCGACGAAAACGTGCCGAGGGCGCTCTCCGGCTATCGCCCGACCGTCACCGGGGCGGCGAGTGCGGCCAGGACCGCCCTCACGACGACCACCGAGCCGTCGAGCATTCTCGGAACACCCGTGCCGTCGACCAAAAGCAACGCCTTGCTCAATCAGTCGACACTTTCGCTCACCCTCAACCAGAATCTTTATAACGGCTTTCGCACCGCCAATAACGTGCGCGCGGCCGAAGCGCAGGTGCGCCAATCGCAGGAAACGCTGCGTGCCACCGAGCAGCAGGTCCTGCTCGACGCCGTCACCGCCCACATGAACGTGCTTCGCGACGAGGCGCTGCTGCAATTGCAGCAGCAGAACCTGCAAGCGCTGGGCGAACAATACCGCTCGGCGAAGGACCGCTTCGAAGTGGGCGAGGTGACGCGCACCGACACCGCCCTTGCGGAAGCAGCCTCCGCTGGCGGCCGCGCTTCGTTGATCCAGGCGCAATCGAACCTCAATACCTCGCGCGCGGTGTACCGGCAGGTGGTCGGCACCGAGCCGGGCAAACTCACGGCGGGGCGGCCGATCGACCAGCTGGTGCCGCGCTCCTACGACTTTGCGATCGCCGACGGCTTGCAACGCAATCCGTCGGTGGTTTCCGCCCAATACGCCGTCGATTATGCCGCGCTGCAAGTGAAGGTGGCGGAGGGCGCGCTGCTTCCCTCCGTCAACGCGCAGGGCATATTGCAGCGCTCGAACGAGCCGACAGTCGCAGGTCAAGCGCCAGGACGAGGCCTCGATTGGACTCGCCGCCACCGCGCCGATCTACCAAGGCGGCGCCGAATACGCCGCCGTTCGCCAGGCGAAGGAAGTGCTCGGCCAGACCCGCATCCAGATGGACGTGACACGCGACCAGGTGCGCTCGCTGATCGTGCAGTTCTGGAGCCAGTTGGAGGCCGCGCGTTCCAGCATTCAGGCGGCGCAGACACAGGTGAACGCGCAGCAGATCGCGCTCAAGGGCGTGCGGGAGGAATATAAGGTCGGCCAGCGCACGATTTCCGACGTGCTCACCGCCCAGGCCAATCTCGTTTCGGCGCAGAGCACGCTGGTGAACGCGCAACGCGACCGGGTGGTCGCCTCCTACGCCGTGCTCGGCGCGATCGGACGTCTCGACATGGATTCGCTCGGGTTGCAGGTCGCAACCTACGATCCCGAGGAGCACTACCGGCAGGTGCGTGATAGCTGGGGCGGCCTGCGCACCCCCGACGGGCGTTGAAACCAGGTCCCGTTTCCGCCTATCCGCATTGCGCTTGGCCCCGCCGATGCAATACATACAGACAAAGCACCGGATCGGACGATTCGCTCGATCGAATCGCGCCCTCGTGTGGGCGTGAAGGAAAGCGGCGAGGCCATGTCCCAGAAGGCTGCCAAGGCGCAAGAGCCGTCGATGGAGGAGATCCTCGCCTCCATCCGGCGCATCATCTCCGACGAGAACGGCTCGGCTGAGCCGGCGCCAAAGCCTGCGCCGGAACAAGAGCCCGCGCGCCCGGCGCCGCCGCCGCCACCGCTCGCCTCCGCGGCGAAGCCCGCGGTCCCGCCGCCAAGCGCGCCGCCGGCCGAAGAATCGGACGTCCTGGAGCTTACCGATATGGTCGAGACGAAAAGCGAGCCCGTCTTCAAGCCGGTCGAAAATCCGGACGTCGAGTTCCGCGACCAGACGCGAAGGCGGCCGGAGCCGGAGCCCTTCATCGCGGCGTCGCCCGCGCCGCCGGCGCGCGCCGCCTCCTATCCGACCCGGCTCGACGAGCAATTGCTCTCGCAGCGCGCGAGCGAGGCGGTTTCCGCCGCCTTCGGCACGCTCGCCAACACCATGTTCGCCGAGGGCTCGCGCTCGATCGAGGATGTGGTGCGCGAGATGCTGAAGCCGATGCTGAAGACCTGGCTCGAGGACAATCTGCCGGGCCTCGTGGAGCGGCTGGTGCGCGCCGAGATCGAGCGCGTCTCGCGCGGTGGCGGGCGGTAATGACTTTGCGTCGCCCCGCTTGCGCGGAGAAAGTCTAGCGAACCCCGCGTTGACACTTTCTGCCGGCTCCGCTCTTTAAGCCGCGCGAACAGCGCGAAGCTCATGCTCGAAAAGACCTACCAGCCCGCCGAAGTCGAGGACCGCATCTACCGTACCTGGGTGGACGCCGGCGCCTTCGATTCCGGCCGCCCGGAGCGCAAAAACGCCGAGCCCTATCTGCATCGTGATCCCGCCGCCGAACGTCACGGGCTCCTTGCACATGGGCCACGCGCTCAACAACACCTTGCAAGACATCCTCTGCCGCTTCGAGCGCATGCGCGGGAAGGACGTCTTGTGGCAGCCCGGCACCGACCACGCCGGCATCGCCACGCAAATGGTGGTCGAGCGCCAGCTGATGGAGAAGCAGGAGCACCGCCGCGCGCTCGGCCGCGAGAAATTTCTGCAGCGCGTGTGGCAATGGAAGGCGGAATCCGGCGGCACCATCACCCGCCAGCTCAAGCGCCTCGGCGCGTCGTGCGATTGGCGGCGCGAGCGCTTCACCATGGACGAGGGGCTGTCGCGCGCCGTCATTGAAGTGTTCGTCGCGCTGCATAAAGAGGGGCTGATCTACCGCGACAAGCGGCTGGTGAACTGGGACCCGAAATTGCTCACCGCCATCTCCGACCTCGAAGTGCAGCAGGTCGAGGTGAAGGGGCATTTATGGCACATCAAGTATCCGATTGAGGGCCTTGCAAACACATACATAACCGTCGCGACGACACGGCCGGAGACGATGCTCGGCGACACCGCCGTCGCCGTGCATCCCGATGACGAGCGCTACAAGCAACTCGTCGGCAAACACGCGCTCCTGCCGCTTGTCGGGCGCAGGATTCCGATCGTCGCGGATGAATATTCCGACCCGGAGAAAGGCTCGGGCGCGGTGAAGATCACGCCCGCCCACGACTTCAACGACTTCGAGGTCGGAAGGCGGCACCAGCTCTCGCTCATCAATATCTTCAGCGAGGACGCGCGCGTTAGCGTGAAGGATAACGAGGCGTTTCTCGCGGGCGCGGCGAAGAGCGCCGACCTTGACGCGGTACTCGCGCTCGACGGCAAGGATCGCTTTGTCGCCCGCAAGGCGATCGTAGAGATCCTGGAAACGAAGGGTCTGCTTGAAAAAATCGAGCCGAACGCCCACACCGTGCCGCATGGCGACCGCTCGGGCGTCGTCCTGGAGCCGCGCCTCACGGATCAATGGTACGTCGACGCGAAAAAGCTCGCGGTCGACGCGATTAAAGCGGTCAAAAACGGCAAGACCAGCTTCATCCCGAAAAATTGGGAAAAGACCTATTTCGATTGGCTGGAGAATATTCAGCCCTGGTGCGTCTCGCGCCAGCTCTGGTGGGGGCACCAAATTCCGGCCTGGTATGGTCCAGACGGAAAAATCTTCGTCGAGCGCAGCGAAGCCGAGGCAAAGGCCGCCGCTAAAAAACATTTCGGCAAGGACGTGGCGCTCGCGCGCGACGAGGACGTTCTCGATACCTGGTTTTCTTCGGCGCTATGGCCGTTCTCGACGCTCGGCTGGCCCGACAAGACGCCGGAGTTGAAACGCTATTACCCGACGAGCGTCCTCGTCACCGGCTTCGACATCATCTTCTTCTGGGTCGCGCGCATGATGATGATGGGACTCCACTTTATGAAGGAGATCCCGTTCCATACCGTCTACATTCATGCGCTGGTGCGCGACGAGCGCGGCGCCAAAATGTCGAAGTCGAAGGGGAACATCGTCGACCCCCTGCATCTGATCGACGATTACGGCGCCGACGCGCTGCGCTTCACGCTCTGCAGCGATGGCCGCGCAAGGCCGCGACATCAAGCTCGCGACCAGCCGCGTCGAGGGCTACCGCAATTTCGCGACGAAGCTGTGGAACGCCGCCCGCTTCGCCGAGATGAACGGTGCCGCGCGCGCTGCCCATTTCGATCCGAAATCGGCGAAGGAGACCTTGAACCGCTGGATTCTGGGCGAGGCCGCGCGCGCCGTGAAAGAAGTGACGGCCGCGATCGAGGCCTACAAGTTTAACGATGCCGCCAACGCCGTCTATCGCTTCGTCTGGAGCATCTATTGTGATTGGTACATCGAGTTGGCGAAGCCCGTGCTCACCGGTGCCGACGGCGCCACCAAGTCCGAGACGCGCGCTACCGCCGCCTTCGTGCAGGACGAAATCCTGAAGTTGCTGCATCCTTTCATGCCATTCCTCACCGAGGAACTCTGGCGGCTCACGAGCGAGCAAGGATCGAAGCGCGAAGGCTTGCTCGCGCTCGCGTCCTGGCCGCGCCTCGAAGGCTTGGAAGACGAAAAAGCCGAGGCCGAGATCGGTTGGTTGATCGACCTCGTCTCGGCGGTGCGCTCGGTGCGCTCGGAGATGAACGTGCCGGCCGCGGCGCAAGTGCCGCTCATGCTCGTCGCCGGCAAGGATGTGGAGGCGCGGGCAGGGCGCTGGGACGAGGCGTTGCGCCGCCTCGCGCGGCTTTCGGAAATCTCCTTCGCGGCGACGCCGCCCGCGGGCTCGGTGCAGTTGCTCGTGCGCGGCGAGGTGGCGGCAATGCCCTTGAAGGGCGTCGTCGATCTTGCCGCCGAGCGCGCCCGGCTCGAGAAAGAGCTGAGGAAGGTCGCCGATGACATCGACCGCGTCGACAAGAAGCTCGACAACGCCGACTTCATGGCGCGCGCGCCCGAAGAAGTGGTCGACGAGCAGCGCGAAAAGCGCGCCGAGGCCGAAGACCGCCGCGCCAAGATTAATGAAGCACTCAAGCGTCTGAAAGGCGCGGCATGAGCGAAGGCTCGCGGCCGCGCACCGCGCTGGTTCTGCTCTGGCTCTCGGGCAACGCGCTACGGCTCTCGATCCTGGCCATTCCGCCGGTACTGGCGCTGATCCAGACCGATCTGCATTTGTCGGGCACCGAGATCGGCGTGCTCACCGGCCTGCCGGTGATCCTGTTCGCCATCGCCGCGGTGCCCGGCTCGCTCCTGATCGCGCGCGTCGGCGCGGTGCCGGCACTGGTGATCGGGCTTCTTCTCGCGGCCGCGGGCTCGGCGCTGCGCGGTCTCGCGCCGGGGATCACCGTACTTTACGCCACGACGGTTCTGATGGGCGCGGGGATTGCGATCATGCAGCCCTCGCTGCCGCCGATCGTGCGCGCCTGGCTGCCCCGGCGCATCGGCTTTGGCACCGCCGTTTACACCAACGGGCTTCTGATCGGCGAGGCGCTGCCGGTGGCCCTCACCATTCCGTTCGTGCTGCCGCTCTTCGCGCAAAGCTGGCGCGCGAGCCTCGTGTTCTGGTCGGTTCCGCTCATCCTGATCGCGTTGCTCATCTTCGTTTTTCAGCCGTGCGCGAAGATTGCCGTCGCGCCTTCGCGCCGTTGGTGGCCCGATTGGCGCGACCCGCTGTTGTGGAAACTCTCCTTCGTCATGGGCGCGGCGAACACCATGTATTTTTGCTCGAACGGTTTTCTGCCGGGTTATCTCGCGAGCAATGGGCGGAGCGACTTGATCGGTCCCGCGCTTTCGGCGCTCAACATCGGCCAGCTCCCGGCCTCGTTTCTGTTGCTCGCCATGGCGAGCCGCTGGGAGCGCCGCGGCTGGCCGTTCGTCGCCGCCGGCGCGATCGCGCTCACGGGCGTCGGCGGCATTGTCGCGACGGCCAGTTTGTGGACCGTCGTTGGCGCGGGGCTGATCGGCTTCGCCTGCGCCGGTGTGTTGGCGCTCGCGCTTGCGCTGCCGGCGCTGCTCGTTCCGCACGAGGACGTGCCGCGGCTCGCCGCCGGCATGTTCACCATCGGCTACGGTGTGGCGATGATCGTGTCGGTGATCGCAGGCGCCACCTGGGACGCCACGGGAATCGCCGCCTTCGCCTTCCTGCCGATCGCGATCGCGGGGCTGCCGCTTCTTCTCGTTACGCCCTCGATCGATTTCGCGAAGCGCGCGCGTTGAAAGGCTTGCTGAGAAATTTCGATCCCTCGAATCCATAACGCCACGGCTTCGAAGCCGCTTTCGTGATCCCGATCCGCACGCCCTTGACGATTTTCACCGGCGCCGCTCTGCGCCAACAGTTGAAACGGCGGCGCATCGAGCGCTAGCGCATTCTGCGCGCGCGTGATCCCTAGCGCCTGGCAGATTTTTCCCGGCCCCGAGCAAAGCGCGCGCAAGTCTTGCAATCCGCGCCGCCGCTTCATCGCGGCAATTCCCTGGTCGGCTCGATCGCGCGAATGAGGACGGCGCTCGCGCTTCCCTGCCGCTCGCAGACGAAATTCAGGCACCAGTGAATGCCGTAGGAGCGGTAAACGTAAGCAAAGCCCGGCGGGCCGAACATCACGGCATTGCGCTCGGTGCGGCCGCCAAAGCTATGCGCGGCGGGATCGGTGTGATGATAGGCCTCGACCTCGACGATGATGCCGCCCGCGCCCTTGAACAGCAGCGTCGCGCCGATCAAATCGGGCGCGACTTCGTGGACACTGCGGGCGAAGAAATCCCGCTGCAGGCGGCGAGGGCGGGGCATAGCTTCTTATAGTCGAGCCCGGCCTTGCCCCATTCCATGGTCATACCCGGCCAAGCCCGGGCATGATGAGCTGGGGGTTAAGCTGGTCCAACCGCTGCCCACCCGGCACCCCTCCACGGCTGAGCCTTTTGCATGGTCCCCCGAACCAAACCGGCACATTCGGCGTTAAGAAACTCGCCGTTAGTGTTGCAGCGGCGACACACCTTCAGAACTTCGCAACGCTAAAGGGCTTTCCCGGCCAAAAGTCGCGGTCCCGCCACAAATCGACCCGACATCCTGCTCCGCCCGCTGCCTAGTATTCAGGTCCAGGCAATTGCGCCTGCAAGGACGGCGGCGAGTGGTCTATGGACGCGAAGACATTCGATAAATCGAGGCTTCCGAGCCGCCACGTCACCGAGGGCCCGGAACGCGCCCCGCATCGCTCTTACTATTACGCGATGGGTCTCACCCGCGAGCAGATTCACCAGCCTTTCGTGGGCGTTGCGACCTGCTGGAACGAGGCCGCGCCCTGCAACATCGCGCTGATGCGCCAGGCGCAGGCGGCGAAGAAGGGCGTCGCCGCCGCCGCCGGCACGCCGCGCGAGTTCTGCACCATCACCGTCACCGACGGCATCGCCATGGGCCACGAGGGCATGAAGTCCTCGCTGCCCTCGCGCGAGGTGATCGCGGACTCCGTCGAGCTCACCATGCGCGGCCACGCCTACGACGCGCTGATCGGCCTCGCCGGCTGCGACAAGTCGCTGCCCGGCATGATGATGGCGATGTGCCGCCTCAACGTGCCCTCGATCTTCATCTATGGCGGCTCGATCCTGCCCGGCACCTTCAAGGGCCATCCCGTCACCGTGCAGGATGTCTTCGAGGCGGTCGGCCAGCATTCGGTCGGCGCGATGAGCGACGACGACCTCGAGGAGCTCGAACAGGTCGCCTGTCCGTCCGCCGGCGCTTGCGGCGCGCAATTCACCGCCAACACCATGGCGACGGTTTCCGAGGCGATTGGGCTGGCGCTTCCTTATTCCGCCGGCGCGCCGGCGCCCTACGAAATTCGCGACCGCTTCTGCATGGTCGCGGGCGAGAAAATCATGGAGCTCTTGCGGCGCCGCATCCGCCCGCGCGACATCGTGACGAGGAAGGCGCTGGAGAACGCCGCCGCCGTCGTCGCCGCCACCGGCGGCTCCACCAACGGCGCGCTGCACTTGCCGGCGATCGCCCACGAATGCGGCATCAAGTTCGATCTCTTCGACGTCGCCGAGGTCATGCAGCAGCACGCCCTACATCGCCGATCTAAAGCCGAGCGGCAAATACGTCGCCAAGGACATGTTCGAGGCGGGCGGCATTCCGCTCCTGATGAAGACGTTGCTCGATCACGGCTTCCTGCACGGCGATTGCATGACCGTCACCGGCCGCACCATCGCCGAGAATCTGAAAAACGTGAAATGGAACGACGCGCAGGACGTGGTGCATCCCGCGAACAAGCCGCTCTCCAAGACCGGCGGCGTCGTCGGCCTTAAAGGCAATCTCGCGCCCGAGGGCGCGATCGTGAAGGTCGCCGGCATGAGCGGGCTGAAATTCTCCGGCCCCGCGCGCTGCTTCGACGGCGAGGAAGCCTGCTTTCAGGCGGTGAAGAACCGCAAGTACAAGGAAGGCGAAGTGCTCGTCATCCGCTACGAGGGCCCGAAGGGCGGCCCCGGCATGCGCGAGATGCTCGCCACCACGGCGGCGCTCTACGGCCAGGGCATGGGCGGCAAGATGGCGCTGATCACCGACGGCCGCTTCTCGGGCGCGACCCGCGGTTTCTGTGTCGGCCATGTCGGTCCCGAAGCCGCGGTCGGCGGGCCGATCGCGCTCGTGCAAGACGGCGACATCATCGAGCTCGATGCCGAAAAGCGCACGCTCGACGTCAAGCTTTCCGCCGAGGAATTCGCCAGCCGCAAAAAAGGCTGGAAGCCGCGCGATAACGATTTCGCTTCCGGCTATCTGTGGAAATACGCGCAACAAGTCGGCCCCGCGGTCGACGGCGCCGTCACCCATCCCGGTGGCAAGGCGGAGAAGAAGACCTATGCGGATATCTGACGCCATCCGCTTTGGCACTGTCGCGACGGCGATCTTCATCGCCGCGCCGGCGTTTGCCTTTGACAATCAGCAGACGCCTGCCGCCGCTTCGGGGTCGGTGGTGCCGCTGGCGCCGGCGCCCGGGCCGCTCGTGGTGCCGCCGCCGGACCGGCCGACGCCGTTCGAGGCGTTCCGCTCCGGCACCCAGGCCTATCTCGCCGGCGAAAAAGGCAGGGCGCTCACGGAACTGCGCTATGCCGCCGAGCAAGGCGACTTGCCGGCGCAATGGAAAATCGGCCGCATGTATGCCGAGGGCGACGGCGTCAAGCGCGACGACAAGAAGGCGTTCGAATATTTCAACAAGCTCGCGCTCGAGAATGCCGATGAGTCGCCCATCGGACCGCATGCGCGCTTCGTCTCGAGCGCCTTCGTCGCGGTCGGCAATTATTATCTCTCCGGCATTCCGAATTCCGAAGTGAAGCCGGACAAGGAACGCGCCTACGAGATGTATTCCTACGCCGCGTCCTATTTCGGCGATCCCGACGCGCAATATCGCCTCGCGCGCTTTTATCTCGGCGCCGAGGGCTCGCCCAAGGACGCGCGCCAGGCGGCGCGCTGGCTCGGCCTCGCGGCGCAAAAGGGTCAGTACAAGGCGCAGGCGTTGCTCGGCCACATGTTGGTGGTCGGCGAAGGCGGCCTGCCGCGGCAGGCGGCGCGCGGCCTGATGTGGCTGACGCTTGCGCGCGAGGCGGTCGCGAGCGGCGACGATAGCTGGATCATTCAGTATTACGAGGACGCGGTTGCGCATACGAGCGAGGACGAGCGCGCGCTCGCCCGCGTCTATGTCGAGCAATGGCTGTGGGGCAACCGCCGCTGAAGCATGGTCCCGGTAAGTGAAAACCGGTTTTCGGAAAAGATCATGCTCCAGCAAAATGTTCGCTGCTCAGCGCTTTTCGATCGCTAGATCGATCCATACCGGCACGTGATCGGAAGGCTTTTCGCCGCCGCGCATATGCTTGTCGATGCCCGCGCCTGCGAGCTTGTCGGCGGCCTGCGGCGACAGCATCAGATGATCGATGCGAATGCCGTTGTTCTTCTGAAAGGCGCCTGCCTGATAATCCCAGAACGTGTAGAGGCCGGATAAATCGCTCGTCGCCCGCACCGCGTCGACGAGGCCGAGATATTCGAGCGCGCGGAATTTCTCCCGCGTCGCCGGCAAGAACAGCGCGTCGCCCTCCCATGCTTTCGGATCATGCACGTCGGCGGGCGAGGGGATGACGTTGTAGTCCCCCGCGAGCACCAGCGGCTCCTCGTTTTCCAGCAAGTTCCGCGCGTGCAGGCGCAAGCGATCCATCCAGGCGAGCTTGTATTCGTATTTCTCGCCGCCCGGCGGGTTGCCGTTCGGCAGATAAATCGACGCGACGCGCAGGATTCCGCCGCCGGTCGAGATCACGGCTTCGAGATAGCGCGCGTGCACGTCGGCATTGATCGCCGGGCAAGTGCGGCGCCACTTCGTCGAGAGGGAATTTCGAAAGAATGGCAACGCCGTTATAGGTCTTCTGTCCGTGTACGGCGACGTTGTAGCCCAGATCCTCGAAGGCGCCGCGCGGAAAGGCGTCGTCGACGCATTTGATTTCCTGCAGGCAAACGATATCGGGCGCGCGCTCCTTGAGCCAACGCTGCATCGGCTCGACGCGCTGCTTGACCGAATTGACGTTGAAGGTCGCGATCCTCATCGAGGTCGCGCTTTACAGCGAGAAGCTCGTGCCGCAGCCGCAGGATGCGGTCGCCTTCGGATTCTCGATCTTGAAGGAAGCGCCGATCAGCTCGTCGACGAAGTCGATTTGCGAGCCCGCCATGTATTGCAGCGAGACCGGGTCGACGACGACGACGGCGCCCTCGCGCTCGATCACGAGGTCGTCGGGCGCGCGCTCGCGCGCGACGTCGAAGCGGTACTGAAAGCCCGAACAGCCGCCGCCCTCGACGCTCACCCGCAGCACCGCCGGCGCGGTCTCGGCGCCGAGAATCTGGGCGATTCGGCGCGCCGCGCGATCGGTCACGGTGACGGTGGTGGCATCCATAGCGAAATTCCAAGGCTTTGGCGATTGGACAGGGTCCGAGACGATAGTTAAGTGCTCCCGGCACCATGTCAAATCGGGAGCGCTGCGTGGCAGTGCAGGCGGAACGAGAACGGGCTTCCTTCGCCGCCGATCCCGCCCGCTCGCGCGGTCGGCTCGTGTTCGAGGAAAAAAGCCCCTCGCGCAACGAGTTCCGCCGCGATTGCGACCGCATCATCCACTCCACCGCCTTTCGCCGGCTCAAGCACAAGACCCAGGTCTTCGTCTCGCACGAGGGCGACCATTATCGGACGCGACTCACCCACACGCTCGAGGTGGCGCAGATTGCGCGCGCGCTCGCGCGCAGCCTCGGCCTCGACGAGGACCTGACCGAGACGCTCGCGCTTGCCCACGATCTCGGCCATCCGCCGTTCGGCCACGCTGGCGAGCGGGCGCTGGATTTGTGCATGAAGGATTTCGGCGGCTTCGATCACAACGCCCAGGCGCTCCGCATCGTGACGCAGCTCGAGCGCCGCTACGCCGAGTTCGACGGGCTGAACCTCACCTGGGAGAGCTTAGAGGGCGTCGTCAAGCACAACGGCCCACTCACCGATCGCGGCGGAAAGCCGCTTCGCTCGCCATGAGAAGACCGTTTCCGCGATTGCCGATTACGCCGCAAAGCAGGACTTGGAATTGTGGTCCTTCGCCAGTGCCGAGGCGCAAGCGGCGGCGATCGCCGACGACATCGCTTACGACGCGCACGATCTCGACGATGCCTTGCGCGCGGGCTTGTTCGGCATCGAGGAAATCGCGGCCGCTCTTGGCAGGTGCGATTTATCGCGGGGTAAAATCGCGATATCCGGAAGCGGATGAAGGGCGCCTGACCAACGAGGTCACGCGCCGGCTGATCGCTGCAAATGATCCAGGACGTGCTCGATCAAACCGGCAACGAACGCCGAAGCCATGAAAATCCGCGAGATCGCCGATGTGCGGCGGGCAAAAAGCCCGCTTGTCGGCTTTTCCGCCGTCGATGTCGATCGCGCAGGCCGATATTAAGGCATTTCTGACGACGCGCATGTACCGCCACCCGCGCGTCTTGAACATCATGGACGAGGCTCAGCGCGTGTTGCGCGAACTGTTCGCGCATTATTTCGAGCGACTCCGGAAATTTGCCGGCGGCGTGGGGCAGGGACCTCCAGGATCGCGATCCCGAAACGAAGGCTCGCCGCATCGCCGATTTCATCGCCGGCATGACCGATAATTTCGCGCTTTCCGAGCACCGCCGTTTCTTTGACTCGACCCCCGATTTGCGTTTAGCGCCGCCGTCCCTGGGAAATCGACTGATGGATCCTTTTGCGCTGTTCGCCGGCCACGTGCGCGACGCCGTAGCCGCGCTCGCGCGCCTCCGGCGCGCTGAAGGGCGCGCCCGACATCGGCAAGATCGTGGTCGAGCCGCCGCGCGAAGCCGATCACGGCGATCTCGCCACCAACGCCGCCATGGTCCTTGCCAGGGACGCTGGCATCAAGCCGCGCTAGCTTGCGGTGATGATCGCGCAGAAACTCTTGGATATCCCACGCGTACTGAAAGCCGAAGTGGCGGGGCCGGGCTTCATCAACATTTCGCTCGAGCCTGGGTTCTGGCTCGACGCGCTCGGCGCGGCGCTGAAATCGGGGCAGGATTTCGGCCGCAGCGATCTGGGGCGACGCGAAAAGGTCAACGTGGAATATCGTCTCGGCGAATCCGACCGGACCGATGCATGTCGGCCATGGCCGCGGCGCGGTATTCGGCGATGCGCTGGCGAAGCTTTTGGCGTTCACCGGTCACGAGGTCACGCGCGAGTATTATGTCAATGACGCCGGCGCGCAGGTGGATGCGCTCGCGCGCTCCGCTTATTTGCGCTATCGCGAGGCATTGGGCGAAAAAATCGGCGGCATCCCCGAGGGGCTTTATCCCGGCGATTACCTGAAGCCCGTCGGAGCGGCGCTCGCGGATCTCCACGGCGAGGCGCTACTCGGCAAACCCGAAGCCGAATGGCTGCCCCTTGTCCGCGCCGCCGCAATCGAGTCGATGCTCGCGATGATCCGCGACGACCTCGCCGCGCTCGCCATACGCCACGAGGTGTTTTTCTCCGAGCGCTCGCTCTCCGCCGGTAAGAAAGACCAGGTCGCCGCCACCATCGAAAAATTGCGCCAAGCGGGGCAGGTCTATGAAGGCCGTCTGCCGCCGCCCAAGGGCCAATTGCCGGAGGATTGGGAGGATCGCGAGCAGACCCTATTCCGCTCCACCGCCTTCGGCGACGACATCGATCGCCCGCTGAAGAAATCGGACGGCGGCTATACGTACTTCGCTTCCGACATCGCTTATCACTGCGACAAGATCGAGCGCGGCTTCACCACTCTGATCGACGTCTGGGGGGCCGACCATGGCGGCTACGTGAAGCGGATGCAGGCGGCGGTGGCCGCACTTTCCGCCGGTAAGGTTAAGCTCGACGTGAAGCTATGCCAGCTCGTCCGGCTGCTGCGGCAAGGCGAGCCCGTGAAGATGTCGAAGCGGGCAGGCGACTTCGTGACCTTGCGCGAAGTCGTGGACGAAGTGGGCCGCGATCCGGTGCGGTTCATGATGCTGTTTCGCAAGAACGACGCCGCCCTCGACTTCGATCTGGCCAAGGTGATCGAGCAGTCGCGCGAAAACCCGGTTTTCTATGTGCAGTATGCGCATGCGCGGGCAAAATCGATCTTTCGCAATGCTAAAGCGGCATTTCCGCAGATCGAAATAAACCCCAATGCCTTGGCCGATGCGCCTCTCGAACGGCTCACCGACTCCGGGCGAATTGGCATTAATCAAAAAAATCGCTCAATGGCCGAGACTTGTGGAGGCAGCGGCGGGCTCGCACGAGCCACACAGGCTCGCGTTTTATCTCCATGAACTTGCTAGCGAATTCCACAGCCATTGGAATCGCGGTAATGAGATGCCACATTTACGCTTCATTATTGAGGACGATGCATCCTTGACTTCAGCCCGTCTGACTCTCGTCTGCGGGGTGGTATTGGTGTTAGCATCTGGCTTAGCGATCCTCGGTGTGGGGGCACCCGAGGAAATGCGGTGAGGCTGGAAGCGTAAATTTCGTCGGGGAGCGTTCCTAACGTATGGCCGACCAAACTCGGTTTAGGTCCCCGCAACGGGACCCGGGTTTACCGCAAGCGTCTACGTCCGGCGCCAAGGGACGATTCTCTCCGCGAGGTGAGGATCCGCTCGCCGAGCTCGCGCGCCTCATCGGCCAGGACGATCCTTTTGCCAGTTTCAGCGACGACCCGCGCGCCGCGCCGCATCCGTCCGGCAACGGTTACACTCCGCGTAACGGCCATGATCGCCACAACGATCGCGATCAGGATTACGACGAGCGCGACGCGTATGACCGCATGCCTCAGCCTTCGCGCTCACGGCGTCATGCCGAAGAGGATCCGCGTCATGCCGACGCGGTGACCCCCCGCAAGAATGGGCGTGCCGTCTACGCTTATGGCGGCGGGCGCGACGAGCCTGCTTACCGGCCGGCGCCAGAACCGAGTATCGGCCGCGAATCCGATGATGGCCGCCGCCTGCCGCCGCAAACCGCGAAGCGGCCGCCGCAGCGGCAGCCCGAATACACGGAAGAGATCGAGACCGATTACGAGGATCCGCGTTATGCGCGCACGGCGCGCGGCGGAAACGGCTATGCCGATCCCGGCAAGTCGATCTCGCCAAGCCGATCTCCGTCAAACCGATCCCCGCTATGATCACGGCCCCTATGATCAGGGCGATGCGGCCGGCTACGAACCCGAATACGAGGAAGATCGCTACGCCGGCGAGTATGATGAGCAAGCCTATGTCGATCCCGCGCACGGCCGCCGCCGCTGGCTCTACATCGGCGGTCGCGGCAGCGATCGGTCTTCTGGTGGTGGGCGGGGCCGGCGTTTACGGCTACCGCGCGTTGTTTGGCAAGTATTCCGGCAGCTCGGCGCCGACCATCCGTCCCGCCGACACCCCGACCAAGGTCGCGCCGCAGACACGGCGCAGACCGGCGAGGGCGGCCAGAAACTGATCTATGACCGCCTCGACGGTCCGAAGCCGAGCGAGCGTATCGTCTCGCGCGAAGAGCAGCCGGCCGAAGTCGCTCAGAACACCGGCCGCGTGGTCACGGCTCCGCAACCGGCGGGTCCCGTCACTGCTTTCGCGCCGGTGGCCGACCACTCCGCAGAGCGCGCCCGCGGCGATCACCGGTAGCGCTCCTGCCGGAGCGATACCCGCGAGCCGAACCGCGCAAGGTCCGCACCACGACGGTGCGCTCCGACGGCACCATCGTCGACATGCCGCGGCCGGCGGCAGCCGACGGTCGGCACAGCGGCCGGCGCCGGGCCGACCGCTTGCACTCAGTCCCACTTCGCAACAGCAGCCCCGCAGAGACGATGCGGATGCGCAGCCGCAGGCAGGCGCGCCGGCAGCCCGCACGGCGGCGCTCGCACCGGCGCCAGCGCGGACATCCCAGCCGACCAATCAGCAGCCTTGGGCGGTTCATCCAGCAACCGGCGGCGGCGCCGGCCGCGCCCGCTCCGCAGCAGACGAGCAATTATGTGCCGGCGGGCAGCTACGTGGTGCAGGTGGCCTCGCAGAAGAGCGAGGCCGACGCCCGCACCTCCTGGCAGCAGTTGCAGGCCAAATACGCGAACGTGTTCGGCAACTATCAAGCGAACATCAAGCGCGTCGATCTCGGCGATCGCGGCACCTTCTACCGCGCGATGCTGGGGCCGTTCACGAACCGCGATCAGGCCTATGAGATGTGCCAGAATCTCAAGGCCGCGGGCGGCGAGTGCATCGTCCAGCGCAACTAAAAGCGTCGCCTATTCAGCTTGGGCTTGACGCCCGCAAGTGACGCTTCTACCCCGCATCCAATGTCCGCCTGCGCCCTGATCGTCGGCTGTGCCGGCCTAACGTTTAGCGCCGCCGAGCGGGAATTTCTCGCCCGCGTCCAAGCCCTGGGGCCTGATCCTTTTCAAGCGGAATATCGAAAGCCCGGCTCAAGTCTCGGCTTTGATTCAGGAATTTCGCGGAGTCGTCGGTTACCACGAGGCCCCCGTGCTGATCGATCAAGAAGGCGGGCGGGTGCAGCGCCTTTCGCCGCCGCAATGGCCGGATTTTCCGCCCGCGGCGCGGTTTGGCGACGCCTACGGCCGCGACCGGGCGCGCGGGATGGCGGCGGCAAGGCTCGGGGCGCGGCTGATCGCCTCCGAGCTTTCGGCACTCGGCATCACCATCGATTGCATGCCGGTCGCCGACCTGCGGCTGCCCGAGGGCCATGGCGTCATCGGCGATCGCGCCTACGGCATGGAGATCGAGATCGTGGCTGAGCTCGCGCGCGCCGCCGCCGAAGGCCTGATCGCGGGCGGGGTTTTGCCTGTCGTCAAGCACATTCCGGGGCATGGGCGGGCGCGGGCCGATAGCCACGAGGCGCTGCCCGTGGTCGAGACTTCGCGCGCCGAGCTGGAGCGCACCGATTTCGAACCGTTCCGGCGGCTCCGCGACTTGCCGATCGCGATGACCGCGCATGTGGTCTATGCCGCGATCGACCCGAAACTGCCGGCGACGGTCTCGCGCGAGGTGGTGCAGGAGATCATCCGCGGACACATCGGCTTCGACGGCCTCTTGCTCACCGACGACCTGTCGATGAAGGCGTTGAGCGGCGGCTTCCGCACCCGCGCCGAGGCGGCACTCGCCGCCGGCTGCGATATCGTCCTTCATTGCAACGGCAGATCTGGAGGAAATGACCGAAATCGCGCCGGCTTGTCCGCTTCTCGCGGGCGAGGCCGCAAGGCGCGCGAATGCGGCGCTGGCTTTCCTCAAGATGCCTGTCGAAATCGTGGATGTCGCCGAGGCGCGCGCCCGCTTTTCCGCTATGGTAGCGGCCTGAATCGGAATCAGTCGCATGGAAGAAACGCCCTTCGAGCTACCGGCGGCCGAGCGCTCGCTCTACGAGCCCGCGCTCATGGTCGACGTCGCCGGCTTCGAAGGGCCGCTCGACCTTCTCCTGGCGCTCGCCCGCAACCAGCAGGTCGATCTCACGCGCATTTCGATCCTGGCGCTTGCCAACCAGTATCTCGCCTTCATCGATCAGGCGCGGGAGTTGAAGATCGAAATCGCCGCCGATTATCTGGTGATGGCGGCCTGGCTTGCCTATCTGAAATCGCGCCTGTTGCTGCCGGAGCCGCCGGAAGGCGAGGAGCCTTCGGCCGCGGATCTTGCCGCCGATCTCGCCGCCCGGCTGCAGCATCTCGAAGCTATCCGCCAGGCCGGCGCCCGGCTGATGACGCGCCACCGCCTCGGCCACGACTTCTTTGCGCGCGGCATGCCGGAAATTTCCGCCCATCCGCCGCCCTCCGGCTACACGGCGACGCTCTACGATCTTCTCTCCGCCTACGCCATGCAGCGGCAGCGGCATGCGCTCGCGAGCCTCAAGTTTCCGGCTCGCACCGTCTGGTCGCTGGTGGAGGCGCGCGACGCGCTCGAGCGGTTGATCGGCAAGGCCGCCGACTGGACACGACTCGACGAATATCTCATTGCCTATGTGGTCGAGCCCTCGATGCGCGCGACCGTATTCGCGTCCAGTTTCTCCGCTACGCTCGAGATGGTGCGCGAAGGCAAGATCGAGGTTCAGCAAGACAAGGCTTTCTCGCCGCTGTGGTTGCGGCGCCGGGGAGAAGGGCTGCCGTACAAATACAAAAAAGGAGCCAAACGCCAGTGAGCGTCGTCCGTCCGCAGAAATTTCAGAAACGGCAGGCCGCGGCGGCGGCCGCCGAGAACGATGAGGCGCTGCGCCTCCTGGAGGCGGTCCTGTTCGCCGCCGCCGAGCCGCTCGACGAGGAGACGTTGAAGAAACGGCTCCCAGCGAACATCGATTTGCGCAAGCTCATCGCCAAGCTGGCGGAGACCTATAGCGGCCGCGGCATCAACATCGTCAAGGTCGCGGGAAAATGGGCGATCCGCACCGCCACCGATCTCGGGCCGCTGATGGCGAAGCACGTCGGCGAGCCGAAAAAGCTTTCGCGCGCCGCCATCGAGACGCTCGCCATCGTCGCCTATCATCAGCCGGTGACGCGCGCCGAAATCGAAGAGATCCGCGGCGTCACCATTTCGCGCGGCACGCTCGACCTCTTGATCGAAACCGGCTGGGTGCGGCTGCGCGGCCGCCGCCGCACGCTCGGCCGCCCCGTCACCTATGGCACCACCGAGGATTTCCTCGCCCATTTCGGCTTCGAGGCGATCGACGACCTGCCCGGCCTCGAAGAGCTGAAGGGTGCGGGCTTCCTCGAAGGCCGTCTGCCGGCGGGCTTCAGCATGCCGATGCCGAACGACGACGCGGCCTTGCGCGAGGACGAGGAGCCGCTCGAAGCGGAATCGCTGGGCCACAGCCTCGCGCCCGAGCCCGAGGACGAGCCCTCCGAAGAGGCCGAGGAAGAGCACGAGCCCCCCGCCACCCGCTACGACCGTCGGCGCTAAGGCGAGGGCAAAACTCGCTTTTCAGCCTTAACCTCGACCCGGCCTAAGTTCTTGTTTTTGCCGTCTCCGGGTCCTAGGTTCGAAGCCAGCGGAGGAACCCTCATGGGTGGTTTGAGTATCTGGCATTGGGTCATTGTCGGCGTCGTCATTCTTCTCGTGTTCGGCGGCCGCGGCAAGATTTCCGAGATGATGGGCGACATGGCGAAGGGCATCAAAGCCTTCAAAAAGGGCATGTCCGACGACGATACCGCCTCGGCTGAGCAGAAGCGCGATCCGAAATCGATCGACCACCAGCCGTCCTCGACGGTCCGCACCGAAACCGAAAAGAAGGTCGGCTGATCCCCGCACGCTCCGCGGCGCGGCCGGGAGTGCCGGAAATCGCCGCGCTGAAATGAGCCATGTTCGACATCGGTTGGGGTGAAATACTCGTCATCGGCATCGTCGCGCTCGTCGTCATCGGGCCGAAGGAACTGCCGGGCGTGGTGCGCACGCTCGGTCAGACCATGGCGAAGCTCCGTCGCATGGCGGCCGACTTCCAAAACCAGTTCAACGAAGCGATGCGCGAAGCCGAGCTCGCGGACCTGAAGAAGGACGCGGAGAAAATGATCGAGACCGCGACCGGCGCCGTGACTTACAATCCGCTCGCGAAGGCGGGCGAGGAATTGCAGAAGGCGGTCGAGGACGCGACCACGCTGCCGCCGGCTGCTTCGGTGCTCGCGCCGTCCGCGCTTGAAAAGCCCGCTGAGCCCGCGCCGCCGCAGCCGAAGGAGAAAGCCGGGGGCGAGGGATGAGCGACGAGGACGAAATCGAGGCCTCCAAGGCGCCGCTGATCGATCACCTGATCGAATTGCGCGCGCGGCTGATCAAGTCGCTGATCGCCTTTTTCTTGATGTTCTTCGTCTGCTTCGCGCTGGCGAAGCCCATCTACAATCTGTTGCTGTGGCCCTACGAATTCGCCGCCGGGCCCGACGCCCAGATCACGCTGATCTACACCGCCCCGCAGGAATTCCTCTTCACCCAGATCAAGCTCGGCCTCTTCGGCGCCGCCTTCCTGGCGTTTCCGGTGGTGGCGACGCAGATCTACATGTTCGTCGCGCCCGGTCTCTACAAACAAGAGCGCGGTGCCTTCCTGCCCTATCTCATTGCGACGCCGTTCTGTTTCCTGATGGGGGCCGCCTTCGTCTATTTCGTCGCCATGCCGCTCGCGATGCGCTTCTTTCTCGGCATGCAGCAGGTGGGCGGCGGCGGGCAGGCGTCGATTTCGCTCCTGCCGCGCGTCTCGGAGTATCTGTCGCTGATCATGACGCTGATTTTCGCCTTCGGCATTACCTTCCAGCTGCCGGTGATTCTGACGGTTCTCGCCCGCGTCGGTCTTGTTACCGCCGACTGGTTGCGGGCGAAGCGGCGCTACGCCATCGTCGGCGTGTTCATCGTCGCCGCGATCCTGACGCCGCCCGACGTGATCAGCCAGCTCGCGCTCGCTTTCCCGACGATTTTGCTCTACGAAATCTCGATCTATCTCGTGAGTATGGTCGAGAAGAAGCGCGCCGCCGAAGAAGCCGCCCGCGCCGCGGCGGATGGCTCGCCGGCCGAGTAGGGCGCGCTTGTTTCTTCGGCTAAGGTGTCGGCGCGGTAGCCGATTCCGCCGCCAAAAAGCTTAGTCATTGTAATCTCTTAGGCACGGCCTTCGATGTTTGATCCGAAATGGATTCGCGAACATCCTGATCTCCTTGACCGCGGTCTGGCGCGGCGCGGTTTAGCGCCCGCGTCCAAGCGACTTATCGGACTCGATGAAAGGCGCCGCGAGGCGATCGCCAAGGCCGCAGGCGTTGCAAGAACACCGCAACGCCGTCTCGAAGGAAGTTGGCGAGGCGAAGAAGGCGAAGGATGACGCGCGCGCGCAAAAACTGATGGCCGAGATCGCGACGATCAAGGAGAGCGTGCCGAAGTGCGAGGAGGAGCAGCGCGACGCCGAAAAAATATTCGACGAAGCGCTCGCCGAGATCCCCAATATACCCTTCGACGACGTGCCCGAAGGCAAGGATTCGAGCGCGAACGTCGAGCGCCATCGCGTTGGCAAGACTCCGAAATTCGATTTCAAGCCGAAGCTGCATTTCGAGATCGGCGAGGCGCTCGGGCTGATGGATTTCGAGACCGCCGCCAAGCTCTCCGGCGCCCGCTTCGTGGTGCTGAAGGGGGCGCTGGCGCGATTGGAGCGCGCGCTCGCGCAGCTTTTTCTCGATATGCACACCGGCGAGCACGGCTACACCGAGGTCAATCCGCCGATCCTCGTGCGCGACGAGGCGATGTTCGGCACGGCGCAGCTGCCGAAATTCGCCGACGATCAATTTCGCACGACGACGGACCTCTGGCTTATCCCCACGGCTGAAGTTTCGCTCACAAACCTGCGCGCGAATCGATCATTGAGCACTCCGCGCTGCCCATGCGCTTCACCGCCTGCACGCCGTGCTTCCGCGCCGAAGCGGGTGCGGCCGGCAAGGATACCCGCGGCATGATCCGCCAGCATCAATTCACCAAGGTGGAGCTGGTTTCCATCACGACGCCCGAGCAATCGCCGGAAGAGCACGAGCGCATGCTCGCCTGCGCCGAGGCCGTGCTGAAAAAGCTCGATCTGCACTATCGCGTGGTGCACGCTCTGCGCCGGCGACATGG
Organism: uncultured Alphaproteobacteria bacterium; assembly: GCA_963751685.1. GTDB lineage: Bacteria > Pseudomonadota > Alphaproteobacteria > Rhizobiales > Xanthobacteraceae > Palsa-892. The sequence continues at coordinate 68,217 of CAVVVV010000010.1, forward strand.
GCTTTGCCGCCGGCAAAACCTACGACATCGAGGTGTGGCTGCCCGGCGAAAACACCTTCCGCGAAATCTCATCGTGCTCGAACTGCGGCGACTTCCAGGCCCGCCGCATGCAGGCGCGCTATCGTCCCGAAGGACAGCAAGAACGTGCGCCCCGTCCACACGCTGAACGGCTCCGGCGTAGCGGTCGGCCGCGCGCTGATCGCGGTGCTTGAAAACTACCAACAGGCCGACGGCTCGGTCGTGGTCCCCGATGCGCTCGCAGCCCTACATGAACGGCATGAAGCGCATCGAGAAAGCGAAATAATGCGAATTCTTGTCACCAATGACGACGGCATTCACTCGCCGGGCATCGAGGCCTGCGTGCGCATCGCCGAGCAGTTGTCCGACGACGTCTGGGTGGTGGCGCCGGAATTCGACCAGTCGGGCGTCGCGCACTCGCTCTCGCTCAGCGACCCGTTGCGGCTCCGTACCATCGACGACCGCCGCTACGCGGTGAAGGGCACGCCGACCGACTGCGTGATCATGGGCGTGCGCCACATCCTCGCCGACAAGCGGCCCGAACTCGTGCTCTCCGGCGTCAATCGCGGCCAGAACATCGCCGAAGACGTGACCTATTCCGGCACCGTCGCCGGCGCCATGGAAGGCACCATTCTCGGCATTCCCTCGCTCGCGCTCTCGCAAGTCTACGGCCCGGAGACGCGCGAACTTCAAAGCTATGCCACCGCCGAAAAGCATGCCCCCGATCTCATCCGCCGCCTGCTCAAGGAAGGCATTCCCGCTGGCGTTCTCATCAACGTGAACTTCCCCGATTGCGAGCCGCACCAGGTGGCGGGCATCGCGATCACGACGCAAGGCCGCCGCAACCAGGAACTTCTGCGCATCGAGCCGCGCCACGACGGCCGCGGCAATCCGTATTACTGGATCGCGTTTCAACGCGGCAGCTGGACGCCGCAGAACGGCAGCGATTTGCAGGCGATCGCGGCGAAGCGCATTTCGGTGACGCCCTTGCGCCTCGACATGACCGATGAGCCGTTCATGACACGGCTGGCGCAGGTTTTTGCCGCGCCGAAAAAATGATCGCCGGGAAAACGAAAGACAGAGCCGCGCCGAGCGCCGAGGCGCGCATGGAATTTCTGCTCGGGCTGCGCCGGCGCGGCATCCGCGACACCAGCGTATTGCGGGCGCTGGAGCAGGTGCCGCGCGAGCGCTTCGTCGGCGAGGGGCAGGCTGGCGCTTGCCTTCGCCGATCAGGCGCTGCCGATCGAATGCGGCCAGACCATCAGCCAGCCCTACATGGTGGCGGCGATGACCGAGGCGCTCGACGTGAAGCCCGATCACAAGGTGCTCGAAATCGGCACCGGCTCCGGCTACCAAGCCGCGATCCTCGCCCACCTCGCGAAAAGCGTCGTCAGCATCGAGCGCTACCGCACGCTCGCCGACGAAGCGCGCGCGCGGCTGGCGGAACTCGGCCTTGTCAACGTAACCGTGCTGGTCGGCGACGGCACCGAGGGCGCGCGCGACTATGGGCCGTTCGAGCGCGTCATCGTCACCGCTGCCGCCCCCGAAATTCCCCGCCCATTGATCGAACAGCTGGCGCTGGGCGGAATTCTGCTCGCCCCGGTGGGGCCCCGCGACGGCGTGCAGATGCTCACCCGCCTCGAAAAAAGTGCTTCCGGCAAGGTGACGACCGAGGAGCTGATGGCGGTGCGTTTCGTGCCGCTGGTGGCGGGCAAAGCCGTCTCGCTGTAGGCATCTCCAGGCGCTATCGGCAAAATTTTGCCCGTGGACCTTTCTTCTTAAGCATCTCTTTACCCATCCGGCGTTTACTCCCGAGGTCTAGTTGCGTGCGGGTGGATGGGTATGCGTATTCCGGCTTCATTGCGGCCGTCGCCGCGCTTCGCGCGTTTGGGTGCGATCGGCCTGTTCGGCTTTCTGTTGGCCGCCTGCGGCAGCGACGTCACCCGTTTCAACGACGATCCGAACGGCAGTCCCTATCGCCGCGGCGAGGTGACGAATTCGACGCAGCCGGCGCCCGCGCCCGTCGCGCAGATCGAATCCCGACCGCTCGGCGCGCCGTCGAACGTCAATGGCACGCCGGTCTATGGACCCGCCGTGTACGGTTCGAACGGCGGCTACAGCCAGCCGCCCCAGAACTACTCGAACCCGCCGCAGCCCGGCTATCCGACGAACAATCAGCCGAACTATTCGAGCGCGCCCGGCTCGGTGCCGGCCGCGCCCGCGCCCGTTTCGCGCGCCCCCGCTCCGAATTACCAGGAGCCGACCGGCACGGTCGCGGCCGGCGGCGAGAATTGGCGTTCGGAAGGCGGCACCGCGGTGACGCTCAAGCCCGGCGAAACCGTCGAAATCCTGTCGCGCCGCTACGGCGTGCCGGTGGTGGCGATCATGCGCGCGAACAACCTTGCCGACGCCTCGCGCATTCAGCCCGGCCAGCGCATCGTGATCCCGAGCCGTCAGCACGGGCAGAATGCCTCCGCTCAGGCCGCGGGAGCGCCCGCGAACCACGCCACTGTCGTGCACATCGTCAAGCCGCACGAGACGCTGCTATCGATCGCCAAGCACTATAACGTCGAGCGCGCCAAGATCGCCTACACCAATAATATCAACGAGCGCGTGCCGCTACGCGTCGGCCAGAAGCTCACCATTCCGGGGGTCGCGATCGCCACCTCGATCGGACCGCAGAACGCCGGCAATCCTCCTGCGGGCGCGCCGCGGGCCGAGACGGCCGCACCCCAGCACCGCGCCGAGGTAGCACCGCCCATCGACAACGTCGCCAGCGTGAAACCGGCCGATCCTGAGCCCGATCCCAGGCCCGCCGCGGCCGGCGGCTTGCAGTTCCGCTGGCCGGTGAAAGGCCGCGTCATCTCCAACTTTGGCGGTAAGCCGAACGGTCAGCAGAACGATGGCATCAACATCTCGGTGCCCGAGAACACGGCGGTGAAGGCCTCCGAGGACGGCGTCGTCGCCTATGCCGGCAACGAGCTGAAAGGCTACGGCAATCTCGTCCTGATCAAGCATGCCGACGGCTGGGTCACCGCTTACGCGCACAACTCCGAGATCCTCGTCCATCGCGGCGAGCCGGTGAAGCGCGGGCAGGTGATCTCGAAGGCAGGCCAGAGCGGGGGCGTCGCTTCGCCGCAGGTTCATTTTGAGATTCGCAAGGGCTCGACCCCGGTCGACCCCGCGCAGCATCTTTCGTCACTGTAATTTCGCAGCAATATCGTATCGTCGACTTTCTCTCGCCCGATTTGATTGTGAGTAGAGGAGACGAGTTTCGACGGGAAGCAGTGAAAATAACAACTTAGAAATAATTGCAACACGGTTTGATCGGCCCGGTGACCTCCAGGTGCGATCTCAAGCGGGGCGGCCGGATTCCCGTGGGATACCCCGCCGCCCCGCGTCTATTTTCACGGCTCAGCTTGCGGACGGCGAAACGCCAAGCATTTCCTTGGTGGTGGCGTGCACGTCGATCCAACTGTTCAAATTTGAAAAATCTCTCTTCGCCAGGAGCCGGAAAAGTGTCAGCCACTCGTTGGCTTCGTCATATGAAACCCATTTATCCGCCGGAAGGTCCAAGCCAAATAGCCCGCTCATGTGGCCGGTAAAGGTGGCTTTGACATATTGCCCCTCTCTCGCCGGATTGGGTGCCACGATATGGCCGTGGCGGGCTTGGTTCACGATTTGAAACCGGTCATATCCCGCCGAAACGAAATGCGCGTGAATTTCCGACTCGCATGCTTCCGCGGAAACGAATGCCGGCAAGTCTTTTTGCTTCACGAGCTGCCGGCTAAAAATGCCGTCGGCGCCCTCCAGATCGCACTTGATGTAATAAGGCACGCCTACTTTGCTGAATAATTCCTCCAGCGTAATTGTGGCGACCGTGATTTCGATGCTCTTGTGCGAATCTTTTTCGGCCCACGACTTATCGAGACTGCTCCAGTCATCCTTGATCTGATTGACAAAGAAAGAAACGGGCCGCCCGCTCTCGTGCCATAGCGCCATGGGCACGATCCCCAGCCGGCCTTCCTCTTCGGCTTTATGGATGGCTGGATTTCTTCGCGCCCGCTCTATCATCGCTGGATTTGCTTCGAGCGCGATGACCTTGAACCCTTTGTTCAGATAAAATTCGGTGTCGTAGCCGTGATGCAGTCCCAAATCGAAAATTAGATTGCGATCCACGCTCGCGTCTCCGTTCAGCAGCGAACCCTCAGCCTAAAAGGACGAATCGCTTCGAGCGATGATGGCCATCAGTTTTGCGGGCTGCAAGCAGCTCAGCAGGCGGCGTCAGCGGCCGGTTTCAATCGCGACCAGAATATCGTTCTCGAAATAGAGATAGCGGCCCCGGCCGTAGACATGCTGCTCGCGGATGTGGTTCGCCACGGTCAGGTGATTGATCGAGATTGGTTTCGCCCAGCAGGTTTGTTCCGCTTCCGCCGCCGTCATGCCGAGCTTCGGCTCGCCGAGTTTTTTGCAGTTTGCCCGCGGGGCCTTGGCCAAAACCCGCGGGTCCTCACCGATAAAATAGACCTTGTCATCGGCACGCACGTAGCCCGTCCGTCCCCCCTCCATTTCAATTCGGTAATAGGATGGGACCTTGTTCGCGAGCACGACCTCCGTCACGGTAAATTTTCCCGATGTCAGCTCCGGACATTGAATGCGATCGAGAATATCCGGCGCGGGTTGGGGGCAGAGGCGAACGGAAGCGCGCGCCGCGAGCCAATAATATTTGTTGGCTTGCGGGAAGCCTGCGGGTCCCCGGGTCGTGGGTGTCGCCGGCGTGCCTTTCGTCTCCGCCACGGCGGAGAAGGCGAAAAGGCTCGCGGCCATCAGCATCGTTCCACGTCGCATCGTCGCTTTCCGGGCGGCTAAACCGCATCAATCTGCGGTGGCCGGGATGCGGACGGCAAGGAGATAATCGTCGCAGGCGGGAATCTCGGCGCAATCAGCGTGTTTTGTTTCCGCGATATCGGGTGGGCGTCTTCGCCCGCGATGCGTATTTCCAGACGGCGCAACAAGAGCATCGATTGGAAAGACCATGCACGTCGCAACCGAACCCGCCATTCTCTATCTCGGCACGCCCGTAGTGCTGATCAGTACCGTCAACGAGGACGGCTCCTATAACCTAGGCCGATGTCGTCCGCATTCTGGCTCGGCTGGCGCGGCATTCTCGGGCTCGCCGCCCATTCGAAGACCCCACAGAATATGCGGCGTAGCGGCGAGTGCGTGTTGAACCTGCCCTCGGCCGATCTCGCCGCTGCGGTCAACCGCCTCGCGCTCACCACCGGCACCGATCCCGTACCGCCGGGCAAGCTTGCGCGCGGTTATCGCTACGAGAAGGACAAGTTCGGCATTTCCGGGCTCACGCCGGTGCGCGCGGAGACGGTGACGGCGCCCCGCGTCCTCGAATGCCCGGTGCAGTTGGAAGCCGTCGTCGAGGCTTGCCATGGCGTCGCCGACAACGACGATACGCTGCGCGGGCGGGTCGTCACTTTCGAGGTGCGCGTTCAACGCGTGCATGTCGAGGAATCGATCCTCGCCGAGGGCGAGCCGAACCGCATCGACCCCGACAAATGGCGGCCCCTGATCATGAGCTTCCAGAAATTCTACGGACTCGGGCCAGAAGTGCATAAATCCAAGCTCGGCCGAATTCCGGAGAAGCTCTACCGCAGCCCCGACGTCGATCGCGCCAGTGCCAGGCCAAAGGCCGCGGCGTAAGTCGGCTCTTGAATAAAAAAGCCCGGCTCACCACCGGGCTTTTCATGCCTCGCCTTTCGAAGCGACGGTCAGACCGCCATCTTCAAATCCTTGGCGGCGCGGAAGGCGACTTTCCTGCTCGCCTTAATGGCAATCGGCTCGCCGGTGGCGGGGTTGCGTCCCATACGCGCCGCGCGATGGCGCACCTGGAAAATTCCGAGGCCCGAAAGCTTGATGCGCTCGCCCCGCTTCAGGTGCTTGGTCATGATCTCGATGAGGTCGCCGATTACGGCTTCGCTCTGGACCTTGGTCATTTCATGATCGGCCGCCATTTGCGCCGCCATGTGTTTCAGGGTCACGGGCTTGGAGCTTTTCGTGCTGGCCATGAGGTTCCTCCGCAAGCGCGCCGCGCGCTCTTTGCCTGCATATGAGATTCGCGGCCAAAGGCGAAGGAAAAATACGGGCTAAGCGCCTGTAGGGCCTACTGATTCGGAGCTGGAAAGGCGCAACTCCGCCATTTCTAGCCCCGGACCGGCGTGCGTTACGCGCAAGCGTTCCCGGACAATTTACGACAGATCGACCGGTAAACCTCACATTCGCGCGGCTGATTTATCCCATCGCGAGAATTCGCTTGCCGGACGCCTCGGCCTATTCTTCGTTGCGCGGCACCCCGCGCCAGGATTCGAGTCAAAGGACGAGGAAATGAGCCAGAGCGTCGTCCGCCGCAAGGACAAGGAAATGAGCCGGGCCGATGTCGATCGGTTCCTGGGCGAAGCGGCACTCGCGCATTTCGCAACCATAAGCGCGAACGGCGAACCCTATGTCGTGCCGAACCTGTTCGTTTATGCCGACGGCCTGATTCATCTGCATACGAGCCTCGGCGGACATTTCCGCGACAATGTCACGGCGCGGCCGCGTATCTCCTTCGAGGTCTCCGAAATGGGAACGGTATTTCCCTATGGCGAGTTCGAGTGCGACACTTCGGTGAGCTACATCAGCGTCGTCGGCTTTGGCACGGTCCGTATCGATAACGAGGCCGCCGGCAAGGCGCGCTTCTTCGACCGCTTCATGGCGAAATACGCCGATCCGAAATTGCAGCGCCCCAAAAGCTTCTATCCGCGGCTCAATATGGTGACGGTTTATGCGATCGAGATCGAGCGGCTTACCGGCAAGCGCGGCCCGCTGCTTGCGGTCGGCGATCGATGGCCGGCAAAGAACATGACGAAGTCTCCGGATGCGATTGCACCGCGCCGGAACTGAGCGCGCTAGGCTTTCAGCGCGACGCCGAGCCGGCCCGCGAGTTCCTGCACGAATTGCCAGGCCACGCGGCCGGAGCGGGCGCCGCGCGTCGTCGCCCATTCGAGCGCCTCGCGCCGCAGCGCCGCCGGCTCGATCGGAATCTTGAAGTAGGCGACATAGCCCTCGACCATGGCCAGATATTCGTCCTGCGAGCAGCGGTGGAAGCCGAGCCACAGGCCGAAGCGGTCGGAGAGCGAGACTTTTTCCTCCACCGCCTCGCCGGGATTGATCGCGGTGGAGCGCTCGTTCTCCATCATCTCGCGCGCCATCAAATGGCGGCGGTTGGAAGTGGCGTAGAGAAGCACGTTATCGGGGCGGCCCTCGATGCCGCCTTCCAACACGGCCTTTAGCGACTTGTAGCTCGTGTCCTCGGCTTCGAAGGAAAGGTCGTCGCAAAATACCAAAAAGCGTTGTTTGGCGGTGCGCAGCGACGACATCAAGACGGGCAAGGATTCGATTTCCTCGCGGTGGATTTCGATCAGCTTCAGCGCACCTTTTTTCTGCGCGTTGATTTCGGCATGCACCGCCTTCACCAACGACGACTTACCCATGCCGCGGGCGCCCCACAACAACGCGTTATTGGCGGGCAACCCCTTGGCGAAGCGCTCGGTGTTTTCCACGAGCGTGTCGCGCATGCGGTCGATGCCCTTGAGCAAGCGCATCTCGACCCGGTTGACGTGGGTGACCGGCTCCAGCCGCTTGCCATCGGCGTGCCAGATGAAGGCGTCGGCGGCGGCGAAATCGGGCTTCCCGCCGGTAGGCGGTGCCATGCGATCGAGCGCTGCTGCAATGCGGTCGAAGGCATTGGCGAGCAGGCCGAGCACGCTATCGGTGGGCGAGGGCTTGTTCATTTGGAACACTCCGCGAACGCGAGATAGCGGGACTGGGCCGTGGGAGCAAGCGGGATGAAAATGCGTTATGAAGGGTTTCATAAGCATCATAAAAGGGAGGTTCGCCGATGCGTTTTCTGAGATTAACTCTTATCACCGCTTCAATGCTTGCCGCCGTTTCCACCGCGAATGCGCAGGCCCCACAGACCGAAAAGAATGTTTCGATGGCCATGGCGCTCGCCATCATCCAGGGCGCACTGGAACAATGCGCCAAGGACGGATTGAAGGTTTCCCTCACCGTCGTCGATAAGGCCGGCAATGTCGCAGCCCAGCTCCGTGGCGACGGTACCAATCCGCACACCATGGAACTCAGCCGCCTAAAAGCTTACACCGCGCGTACCCGCGGCATTACCTCTCTCGAAGTCAAGAAGCTCGCCGAGGACCCGGCGAACTCATATCTGAAGTACATTCCGCAGGTTGTCATGGTCGGTGGCGGGGTTCCCATCAAGGTCGGCAATGAGCTTATAGGCGGCGTCGGCGCATCGGGTGCGCCGCTAGAAGTACAGGACGAAGCTTGCGTCAAAGCAGGTATCTCCAAGGTCGAAGCGGCATTGAAGTAAGTGCAGTTGCCGTTGCGTCACGCGGGCAAAACGGCGCAACACTGATCGTCAAAATTCGAATAACAGTTTCGCAGCAAATATTGTACCTCCGTCGGCAACCACCGACGGGGGTACGCTTATGACCACACGCGACATCGCCGCCGCCGCTTTCATGCAGCGGCAGGTCGGTTATTTGCCTGGGCGAACTGGGGATCGAGATACTCGAGATCAGGTCCGACTTCGTGAAGAGCCGGCTGCCGGTATCGAAGCGCCTGATGGCGCCTAACGGATACCTCCACGCCGCGAGCGTGATCGCGCTCGCCGACACCAGCGCCGGCTATGGCTGTATCGCCGCGTTGCCCGAGGGCGCGCGCGGCTTCACCACCATCGAGTTGAAGACGAACTTCCTCGGCACCGCCACCGAAGGCGCCATCGAATGCGAGGCGCGCGCTCTGCATCTGGGCAAGACGACACAGGTGTGGGACGCGACCGTCACCGACGGCAAGGGCAAGACCATCGCGCTCTTCCGCTGCACGCAGATGGTGCTGCGCTAGAGCATGATCCCGAAAAGCGGGAACCGGTTTTCGGGATCATGCTCCGGCAAAATGTTAGGGACGCGCGCTGATTCAACTTAAAGCGAGAGTATTTCAGATGATCCTGCCGCGAAGCCACGTGGTGAGGATTTCCGCCGCGATCACGATCGCGAAGATGATGAGAAGTACGAGCCCGACGCGGTCCCAGTAGAGATTGTCGAGCGCAGCCTCAAGCGCCATGCCGAGACCGCCGCCGCCGACCAAGCCCAGCACCGCCGAATTCGCGGATGTTGATGTCCCAGCGAAAGATCGAGACCGCCGAGAAAAGCGGGCTTCACCTGCGGCCAGTAGCCCTTGGCAGAATTGAGAGCTTTGTGGCACCGGCGGCGGTGAGCGCCTCGATAGGGCCGGGCTTTGCCTCCTCGATCGCTTCCGAGAGCAATTTTCCGGTGAAGCCGATCGAATGCACGGCGATCGCGAGCGTGCCGGCGAGCGCGCCGGGGCCGAACACCGCGACGAAGAACAGCGCCCACACCATGGCGTGCACCGAGCGCGTCGCAACCAAAATAAAGCGCGCGATCGTGTTGAGCATGACCGAGCGCGTGACATTGCGCGCGGCCAGCAATGCGACGAAGCTCGCCATAATGACGGCGAGGATCGTTCCGAGCGTCGCCATGTGCAGCGTTTCGATAAGCGCCGCGTGCACGACCTTTTTCGTACCACGACCAGTCGATCGGCCACATGCGCGCGAACAGATCGGCGGTTTGCGCCGGCGCGTCGTACAGAAATTCGGGAATGATCTCGATCGTCTCGATCGACCAGATCACCGCGATCACCGCGAACAGATAGAAGCATGAGCGCAGGATGCGCTCGGGCAGCGAGAAGCGTCGCCAGCGGCGGGGCAAGATTGCGCGGTGGCCGTCACTGGAACAGTCTCCGCATCCAGCCCGAAAGAATCTCGCCCACCATCACGATGGCGATGATCGCGAGCACGATGGTGAGCACGAAATCATAGTCGAAGCGCTGAAACGCGGTGAACAGCGTGGCGCCGATACCGCCGCCGCCGACGAGGCCGACGAGCGCGGAATTGCGCAGGTTCGAATCGAGTTGATAGGCGGAAAAGCCGATGAAGCGCGGCATGATCTGCGGCAGCCACCGCCATGACGAGCACAGAGAGGAACGAGGCGCCGGTCGCGCGCACGGCCTCCATCTGCTTCATCGAGATTTCCTCGGTCGCTTCCGCGACAGCTTCGAGATGAAACCCCATCGAGGCGACGATCAAGCGCCAGAATGCCCGCGAGCGCACCGAAGCCGACCGCTTTCACGAACAGGATCGCGACGATCACCGGATGAAACGAGCGCAAGAGCGCGATCAGCCCGCGCATGAACCAGGCGAGCGGGGCGAAGCGAAAGGTTGCGTGCGGCGGCAAACCCCAGCGGCACCGAAAGCGCGATGCCGAACGCGGTCGCGAATATGGCAATCTGCATGCTCTCGAGCATGCCGGAGTAGAGAAGCGCCAGTTTGTCGGCGGCGAAGTTCGGCGGGAACATGCGCGATAGAAACCTCCCGCCATGGCCGAAGCCCTCGACAAAGCGCGCCCAGGTAATATCGAGGATCGAGCTGGCGTAGAGGACGTAGAGCGCGAGCGCGGTGAGCCCAAGGCGCAACGGCCAGTTCGGCGGAAACGCGCCGGCGGGCGGGCGAGGGGATAGCATTTCGCTCATTCCAGCCATCCTTCGCCGCCGTAAATCTGCATCAGGTGCGAATGCTCGAGCGCCTTCGGCGGGCCGTCGAACACGACTTCGCCCTTGCTCATGCCGATGACGCGGTCGGCATAGCGCTTGCGCGAGCTCGACGTTGTGGATGTTCACGATCACCGGGATGTCCTGCGCGCCGGCTCGGCGCGCGATCAATTCCATGATCTCGACCGAGGTCTTCGGATCGAGCGAGGAGGTCGGCTCGTCGGCAAGCAGGAGGTCGGGCTCCTGCATCAGCGCCCGCGCGATGCCGACGCGCTGGCGCTGGCCGCCGGAAAGCTGATCGGCGCGCTGGGTCGCGAAGTCGCCAAGACCGACGGAGTCGAGAAGATAAAACGCGCGCTCGATATCCTTTGCCGGAAAGTTCCGCAGCCACGCGCGCCAGGCCGGCAGATAACCGAGCCGTCCGCAGAGCACGTTCTCGATCACGCTCAGACGCTCGACCAAATTGTATTCCTGAAACACCATGCCGATATGCCGGCGCGCCTCGCGCAGCGCCGCCCCTTCAGCTTGGCGAGGTCCGTTCCCATAAACAGGATTTCGCCCGAAGTCGGGTCGGTCAGGCGGTTGATGCAGCGGATCAGCGTCGATTTGCCGGTGCCGGAGGGCCCGATGATGGCGGTCGATGCCGCGATCGGCGAATTTGAGTGAAATATTCTCTCAGCACCGCGATGCCAGTGCGGTATTCCTTGGTGAGATTGCGAAGCTTCAGCCCGCGGCCGGCAGCATCACCCGTCGCTTCTCTGAAATTCGCCGAGGCGTCCATGACCTCGAGCCAAACCGCTATTGCTTCGGCTGCGCGGGCGCCGGCGGCGGCTGTTGCTGCGCTGCCTTCTGGCCGCTTTCTTCGCGAGCTCCTCCGCCTCGCGTTTGCTTTCCGCGTCGTAGGCCGTCTTGTTGTACGGCGTGCCCGACTTTTCGGCGATCTCGCGCACCACCTTCCAGTTCTCCTTGTAGGTGATCGGGAAGAAGCGATCGTCGCCGTTGAATTCCTTCTGCATCTCCGGCGGGAAGCGGAAGTCGTAGAAGCACTCGACCATCTTCTTCGCGAGCTCCGGCTTCAGGTCGTGGGCGTAGGCGAAGGACGAGGTCGGGAACAGCGGGCTCGTGTAGATGATGCGGAAGTCTGCAGCCCTTGAGCGTGCCGCGCGTCACCATACGGTCGTAAACGTCGGAGGCGACGCCGCCCATGTCGTAGTCGCCGGACGCGACGCCGAGCGCCGACTTGTCGTGGCCGCCCGACATGATCGGCTTGTAGTCCTCGTTCGGGGTCAATCCCTCTGGCGGATAGAGCGCGAGCGGCGCGAGATTGCCCGAGTTCGAGGAAGGCGAGGTGTGCGCGACACGTTTGCCCTTCAGGTCCGAGAGCTTCTGATAGGGGCTGTCGGCCTTCACCAGCGAGATCAGGTGATAGCCCTGCGGGCCCTTTTCGGTGCCTTTGGCCGCGAACGGCACGGCACCCGCGAGGTTCACAGCGAAACCGGTGGGGCCGGTGGAGAAACCCGCCACATGCAGGCGGCCCGAGCGCATCGCTTCGATCTCGGCCGCATTCGATTGCACCGGATAATAGACCACGCGTTTGCCGATGCATTGCGTGAGGTAATCGGTAAACGGCTTGAAGATATTGGCATAGACGGCGGGATCCTCGACCGGCGTATAGGCGAAGACGAGGGTGGAGGGGTCCTTCCATTTGCTCGCATCCTTCGGCGCGTCGGCGACAAGGTCGCCATTGTCGTCGCAATAAAGCGTGTCGAGCTGGCCGCGATTCTTGCACGCTTCCTGTGCCGCAACAGGCGCTGCCGCGAACGCGCAAAAGAAAGTTCCAAATAAGGCTGCGGTGAGCGAGCGCATGCACGCTTTTGTCATGAATTCCTCCCTCGGCCCGCCCTCGAGCGGGGCGGTCGTTGTTTTGGGCGACGATACTTTAGGCGACGATAGGGTGGCGCGCCGCCTCCGGCAACGCCCCGAAAGGGCTGAACGTTTGCAATCCGGAGGTGCGTGGGTATAGTCCGCCCGCCTTCGGCGGATTTGCGGTTTCGCCGACCCGAAACAAGAGGAATTCGATGTTCATTACTCCCGCCTTCGCGCAGGGCGCGCCGGCCGGCGGCAGCGACATGCTGTTCCAGGTGGCGCCGTTCATCTTGATCTTCGTCATCATGTATTTTCTGATTTTGCGGCCGCAGCAGAAGCGGGTGAAGGACCATCAGGCGCTGGTCGCCCAGCTTCGCCGCGGCGACACGGTCGTCACTTCTGGCGGCCTCGTCGGCAAGATCACCAAGGTCGTCGACGACAACGAAGTCGAGGTGCAGATCGCCGAGGGCGTGCGCGTGCGCCAGCTGCGCCAGATGGTCACGGAAGTCCGCGCCAAGGGCGAGCCCGCGAAGGACGAGGGCGCCGCCTAACATTCGTCGGCTTGGACTGCTTGAGGCTTTGGAATGCTGCATTTCACCCGCTGGAAGGCTGCTGGCGATTATTTTGGCCTCCGTCATTATCTGTTTGATGACGGTGCCGAGCCTGTTGTCGCCCGCAACCGTCCAATCCTTGCCCTCCTCCCTCCAGCGCCGCCTCGTGCTCGGCCTCGACCTGCAGGGCGGCTCGCACATTCTGCTTGGAGGTCGACTCCAACGCCGTGCGCAAGGAGCGCACCGAGACGTTACGCGACGACGTGCGCCGCGTGCTGCGCGACGCGCGCGTCGGCTACAGCAACCTCGCAATCCAAAATCTCACTGTGCAGGTGCGCGATTCGCGAGCAGGCCGACGTGCCGGAGGCGCTGCGCCGCTTGCGCGAATTGTCGGCGCCGCTCGGCGGATTTCTCTCCGGCACCGGCCAGCGCGACATCGAAGTCACCGACGCCGGCGGCGGGTTGATCACCCTCACCGTCACGCCGGGCGGCATCACCCAGCGTATCCGCCAGGCGGTCGATCAATCGATCGAGATCGTGCGCCGCCGCATCGACGAGCTCGGCACGGTCGAGCCCTTGATCCAGCGCCAAGGCGACGACCGTATTCTCGTGCAGGTGCCGGGCTTGCAGGATCCGTCGCGCCTGAAGGAGCTTCTCGGCAAGACCGCGAAGCTCACCTTTCGCCTTGTCGATCTCACCATGACGCCGCAGCAGGCGCTGGAAAGCCGCCCGCCGCCGGAATCGGAGCTGCTCTATTCGCGCGACAAGGTGCCCTATGTGATCGAGCGCCGCGTGGTGGTTTCCGGCGAGGATCTTGTCGACGCGCAGCCCGGCTTCGACCAGCGCACGCGCGAGCCGATCGTCAGCTTCCGCTTCAATAACGCCGGCGGCCGCCGCTTCGCGCAGGCGACGCAGGAGAATGTCGGCAAGCCCTTCGCCATCATGCTCGACAACGAAGTGATTTCGGCGCCGGTGATCCGCGAGCCGATTTTAGGCGGCTCCGGGCAGATCTCCGGCAATTTCACCGTCCAGCAGGCGAACGATCTCGCGATCCTGTTGCGCGCGGGCGCCTTGCCGGCTCCGCTCACCATCATCGAGGAGCGCACCGTCGGTCCCGGCCTCGGCCAGGACTCGATCAACGCCGGTATCCACGCCGCCTATTTCGGCACGGCGCTGGTGATCGTGTTCATGATCGTGACCTACGGATTGTTCGGCCTGTTCGCGAACCTCGCGGTGGCGGTGAACGTCGGCATGATCCTCGGAATTTTGTCGTTCCTCGGCGCGACGCTCACGCTGCCGGGCATCGCCGGCATCGTGCTCACGGTCGGAATCGCGGTCAACTCCAACGTCTCTGATCTACGAGCGCATCCGCGAGGAATTGCGCTCGGGCCGCTCGCCGATCACGCGCCATCGACGCCGGGTTCAGCCGCGCGCTCGCGACCATTCTCGATTCCAACATCACGACCTTCATCGCCGCCGCGGTATTGTTCTTCATCGGCACCGGCAGCGTGCGCGGCTTCGCGGTGACGCTCGGCGTCGGCATTCTGACCACGCTCTTTACCGCCTTCACGCTCACGCGGCTGATCGTCGCCGCCTGGGTGCGCTGGTGGCGGCCGCAAACCGTTCCCATCTGAGGGTCGCGCCGTGACACCGACAACCATTTTCGTCATTGCGGCCATCGCCGCAGTAACGGTGCTTTGCCTGCTGGTGCTGTTCGGCGTCATCCCGCATCTGCGCCTGGTGCCGGACGACACCAAGTTCGACTTCATGCGCTTTCGCCGCATCAGCTTTCCGATTTCGGCGGCGCTCTCGATTCTGGCGCTCGTGTTTTACTTCACCCACGGTCTCAATTTCGGCATCGATTTCAAGGGCGGCACGCTGCTCGAGGTGCAGTCGAAGGCGGGCCAGATCGACATCGCGCAAATGCGCACGACGCTCGAAGGATTGGGCCTCGGCGAAATCCAGCTGCAGGAATTCGGCGATCACGGCGAGGTCTTGATCCGCGTCTCGCAGCAGCCCGGCGGCGATGCCGCCCAGCAGGCGGTCGTCGACAAGGTGAAGGGCGCGCTCGGCGACACGGTGGATTATCGCCGCGTCGAGGTGGTGGGCCCGCGCGTCTCCAACGAATTGCTCGGCTACGGCACCATCGGCATCGTGTTCGCGATCTTCGCGATCCTCATTTACCTATGGTTCCGCTTCGAGTGGCAATTCGCGCTCGGCGCCATGATCGCGAACGTCCACGACCTCGTGCTGACCATCGGCTTCATGTCGGTGACGCAGATCGATTTCGACCTCACCTCGATCGCGGCCCTCCTCACGATTCTCGGCTATTCGCTGAACGACACCGTCGTCATTTACGACCGCATCCGCGAAATGCTGCGGCGCTACAAGAAGCTGTCGATGGCGGATCTTTTGAACATTTCGATCAACGCGACGCTGTCGCGCTCGATCATCACCCACGTCACGGTGGCGGCGGCGCTCCTGTCGCTGCTCTTATTCGGCGGCCATGCCATCCATTCCTTCACCGCGACGATGATGTTCGGCGTCGTGCTGGTCGGCACCTACACCTCGGTGTTCATCGCTTCGCCGATCCTGATCTATCTCGGCGTCGGCGCCGGGCGCACGGCGCATATCGAGGCGCCCGAACCGGCGACGCCGGTCGGCGCCGGTTCCCGTTGAGCGATCAACCGCACTATCCACGCGCCGCACAAATCGAGGCCTATGGCGCCGGCGGCTTCCGCTTTGCCGACATGTCGCATCGCGGTTCGATCCTGGCGCTGCCGAGCGGCATCTGGGCTTGGCCGCCGCGCGCGCCCGCCGAGATCGACGAGGCTTCGCTCGCGCGCGTCTTCGACAGAAAAAGCCGACGATCGATATTTCTCCTGATCGGCTCCGGGCGCGAACCCGCTCTCCTGGCGGAGCCGGTGCGGCGGCGATTGCGCGACGCTGGGCTTGTCTTTCGATACGATGCCGACGCGCGCCGCGGCGAGCACCTATAATGTGCTCTTCGCCGAAGGCCGCCGCGTCGCCGCCGCGCTGATCGCGGTGGAGTGAGCGGGGTGCGACTGAGCATGCGCGGCAACTATCGATTCTGCCGAAGACTCGTGCGCGAGCACGACAAGGACCGCTATCTCGCTGGCCTGTTCGCGCCGTCGGCGGCGCGCCAGCATCTCTTCGCGCTCTACGCCTTCAACTACGAGATCGCGCGCATCCGCGAGCTCGTGCACGAGCCGATGCCGGGCGAATTGCGGCTGCAATGGTGGCGCGACGCGCTCGCCGGCCAGGCGCAGCGGCGACGTGGCGCGACATCCGGTGGCGAGCGCGATTGTCGCCACCATCGACAAATTCTCCCTCCCGCGCGCGCAATGCCTCGAATTGATCGACGCACGCACCTTCGACCTTTACGACGACCCGATGCCGGACACGGCACAGCTCGAGATCTATTGCAACTCGACGGCCGGCGCGCTGTTTCGGCTCGCCGCCACACTGCTCGCAGGCCGGGAATTGCTGGGGATCGCGGAGCCGCTGACGCATGCCGGCCGCGCTTATGCGATCACCGGCTTGCTCCGCGCCTTTGCGCTGCACGCCTCACGCGGGCAGATTTACATGCCCCTCGATGTGCTCACGCGGCATGGAGTCGCGCGCGAGGACATCGTCTCGGGAAAAGGCGCCCCCGGATTGGCCGCCGCGCTCGCCGAAATCCGCGCGCTTGCCCGCGGCCATTATGCAGAGGCTTCGCGTCGCATGACTTCGTTGCCGCGCGAGGCCCTGCCGGCATTGCTGCCGCTCGAACTCGTGCCCGCTCTATCTCGATCGCATGGAGCGGGCGGATTACGATCCGTTCAAGACGCCGATCGAGCTGCCGCAATGGCGGCGGCAATGGCGGCTCTGGCGCGCGGCGCGGCGACTCTCGCGCCGCTGACTGGACCCAAAACATCATGCCGCGGCGTCGGCGCGCGTCTCGTCCGCGAGCCAGGCTTCGAGATCGGCCTTGGCGCGCCGCGTGATCGCCTCTTTCTTGGCAGCCGCGCGGGTGGGCCCGCGCAGTTTGCCGCCGGTCGGTTTACGCGGCTCTTCTTCCAGCGGCGGGAATAGGCCGAAATTGATGTTCATCGGCTGATAAGAGCGCGGGCCCGCGTCGATGGTTTCCATGTGACCGCCGGTGACGTGGGCGAGAAGCGCGCCGAGCGCCGTGGTCGGCGGCGGCACTCGCGACCTTTCCGCGCGTCGCTCGGCGGCGGCGAAGCGTCCAGCCAGCAGGCCGATCGCAGCACTTTCCACATAGCCC
The DNA here is from genome assembly GCA_963751685.1 of uncultured Alphaproteobacteria bacterium. Lineage (GTDB taxonomy): Bacteria > Pseudomonadota > Alphaproteobacteria > Rhizobiales > Xanthobacteraceae > Palsa-892. The sequence goes on from CAVVVV010000010.1 coordinate 85,638, forward strand.
TCGCAGCCGGTGATTTGGCCGGCGAAGCGCAATCGCGGATCGGCTTTCAGCCGCAGCGTGCCGTCGAGCAATTTCGGCGCGTCGAGATAGGTGTTGCGATGCAGGCCGCCGAGCCGCGCGAACTCGGCGCCTTCCAGCCCCGGAATCGTCCGGAAGACGCGCGTCTGCTCGCCGTGACGGAGCTTGGTTTGGAAGCCGACCATGTTGAACAGCGTGCCGAGCTTGTTGTCTTGCCGCAGTTGCACGACCGCATGGAGCTTTTCGGCCTTGTGCGGATTGGTGAGGCCGAAGGGCTTCATCGGTCCGTGCCGCAAGGTCTCGATCCCGCGCGCGGCCATCACCTCGATCGGCAGGCAACCGTCGAAATAGGGCGTGCCTTCCCATTCCTTGAACTCGACTTTCTCCGCCGCGTTCACCGCCGCGATGAAGCGCTCGTATTCCTCGCGCGAAAGCGGGCAGTTGACGTAGTCGGCGCCCGAGCCGCCGGGCCCGCTCTTGTCGTAGCGCGATTGGAACCAGGCGATCGAGAAATCGATCGAATCCTTGTGCACGATCGGCGCGATCGCGTCGAAAAAGGCGAGCGCCTGCTCGCCGGTGCGAGCGCGGATCGCCTCCGCGAGCGCGGGCGAGGTGAGGGGGCCGGTGGCGACGATGGCATTGTCCCATTCTGCCGGCGGCTCGCCGACTTCCTCGCGCTGGATTTCGATCAGCGGATGGCGCTCGATCGCCGCCGTCACCGCGGCGGAAAATCCATCGCGGTCGACCGCGAGCGCGCCGCCGGCCGGCACTTGGTTCGCGTCCGCCGCCGCCATGATGAGCGAGCCGAGGCGCCGCATTTCGTGATGCAGAAGACCGACGGCGTTCATGGTGGAATCATCGGAGCGGAACGAATTGGAGCAGACCAGTTCCGCGAGCTTCTCGGTCTTGTGCGCGGGCGTGCCGCGCTGCGGCCGCATCTCGTGCAGCACTACCGGCACGCCGCTGCTGCGCCGCCTGCCAAGCCGCTTCTGCGCCCGCGAGGCCGCCGCCGACGACGTGGATCGCCCTCATGCCTTTTTCATATAGGCGGGCTGCACGCCGGCGAGAAAATCCTCGCGCGGCGGGCAGAAAATGTCGACCACTTGCGCGTCTTCCGAAAACCACGCCTCGTGGTTGACGCCACCTGGGATGACCGCGACATCGCCCGGGGCCATGACGCGCCGCTCATCACCGATGCGGAGCTCCATGCGGCCCTTCAGCATCCAAACCAATTGCTCGTTTGGATGCGAATGCGCGCCCGCGTGCGCCCCCGCCTTCATGTCCCACCACACCACCATGCCTTGCTCGCCGGCCATCATGCGGCCCGAGATTTTGTCGGTGATCTCCTTCGGCGGAATTTTTGCGAGCGAACCGAACCCGGTAAATGTCGGCATGTTCTGCTCCGTTTCGATGATGCCGAACTTTAGGCGCGGCCGCGGCCGGGGCAACGCGGAAATCGCATTCGCGTGACGCCGCCGCATGAACTAAGCTCTTGCCGCAACGAGTACACCATGCCGGCCAGACGACCAAAGGCATGGAGCCGGCGAAATCTTGAGGGGCAGGCAAAAAACAAAGGGCCCCGGCAGGATGCCGAGGCCCGTTGGGTCACGATGAGTGGGTAGGTTAGATCGAGCGGGCGGCATGGCGCGCGATCGTTTCGATCTCCGACGCCGGACGTTGATATCGGCGAGCTCACGGTCATCGAGCCGCATCAGCTCTTCGTAGGTCTGCTCGTAAGCGCGCCAGCGCTTGTAGAGCCGGACGATGGTTCCCCAAAGCAACATGTTTGAATCTCCTTCGTCCTCGCGGACCGGTTGGAATCGGCCCGTCGCTTTGGTTTGAATAAAACATAGCGCCTGCCTCGGGTATTTCAGTAGCGGGCCCCGCATCATCGCTGCATTGCGGTAAATGCATGCTGATTACACGTTTTTTCCGTATTTCCGGGTTGATTTGGCCGCCCGAGAGAAAGGCTCGCATCTCGCCGCGACGCGAGTAATATCCGCGCGCTTTCCGGCGGCCCCGCCGGCATTTCGTATTTCCCGGGAGATGGCGATGGCGAAAGCCAAGAGCGCGAAAAAGAAAAAGTCAAAATCAAAGGCGCGTCCGAAATCGAAGGCAAAGCGCGCGCAAGCCGAAAGCCAAAGGGCCGTCGCTTTTGTTCGCGGTCGCGCAGGCCACGGTGCCGATCGTGGGCTCCGATCAACTGTTTCCCGTCCGCCGCATCTATTGCATCGGCCGCAATTACGCGGCGCACGCGCGCGAAATGGGTTCGGACCCACGCGCGAGCCGCCGTTCTTCTTCCAGAAGCCGACCGACGCGGTGCAGGTGGTGCTGCCGGGCAAGGCCGCCGACCATCCCTATCCGCCGCTGACCAGCAACTATCACTACGAGGTGGAGCTGGTGGCGGCGTTGAAATCGGGCGGCAAGAACATTCCCGCCGCCAAGGCGCTCGATCACGTCTACGGCTACGCCGTCGGCCTCGACATGACCCGGCGCGACCTGCAAATCGGCATGCGCGAGCAGAAGAAGCCGTGGTCGCTCGGCAAGGGTTTCGACAACGGCGCGCCGATCGGCCCCATCCTTCCGGCATCGAAAATCGGCCACCCGTCGAAGGGCTCGATCTCGCTCTCCGTCAACGGCGTGGAGAAGCAGAAATCCGATCTTTCCAACATGACCTGGAGCGTCGCCGAGCAGATCGAAAAATTATCCGAGGCGTTTGAATTAAAAGCCGGCGATCTCATCATGACCGGCACGCCGGAGAATGTCGGGCCGGTCGTTCCCGGCGACGTGATCGTGATGCAAGATCGCGGGCCTGCCGGATCTGTCAATTCGCGTCGTGAAACGTAAACATCTTATTTTCGCCCGCCCGCCGGCGCAGTAGTCGCGGCATGCGCATCCTTGCTTCGCTTCGCATTCGCGGTATCGCGCTTTGCCACGGCGCGCTCGCGCAACTCGCGCCGCCGCAGCCCGCGGCGTCCGCGTTCCACGCAGCCGCAGCCGGAGCATCAGGCGGACGCCATTTGTGCAATCGGCGCCGCGAGCGGTGCCCGGCTTTGCCGCAGCCGCCTTCGCCCGAAGCAACAACGCCCCCCAATCCGTTGCAGCCGCCGACCGACGACGGAGGGTTCGCCTTCCGCGACTCCGGCCCGCGTCCAGTCCTTGCCGGCCGCGAGTGTCGCCCACGCCGCCGCTGCAAGAGCGGACGACGCGGGTCAGTCCGCGGCAGCGGCCTATCTGCAGGAGATCGGCATCGATCCGAACGCGGCGGACGTGGTCGAGGTTTCGCAGGATGAGGTCGGCGCCTATTCGCTCGATGCGATTGGCGGCGCAACGCGATGAAACGCAAGTCCGCCGCTTCATCTATACGCGCATCTTCATGCACCGCTTCCTCGCCGATCCGGACAACGTCCGCATCGAGCCCGACAAATACGACATCTCCTTTCTCACGCCGGAAGAAGTGAGATTGATCGCGGACGAATTGAACAGATAGTCGGGCTGCTGCCCGGCGCTACTGCCATTATTGCCGGAGCAGCATATGCGATAATATCCGCCCTTCGAAGTATTTTGCGCGTCATAAGCGGACGCGTCGCGCAATCGACGCGGATAATCGACGGATTAATCCCCGCCGACGATGTCGAACGGGCCGTAAAGATCAATATGCTTGGCTGATCGGGTGAACGAATGGCACCTGGACCAGCGCGGTCGAATCCGCACCTCTGGCAACGTCCGCGGCAAAGAGAACTCCCGCCGGCGACGAGCGACCGAAATAATCAGCGACCGATGGCGATGGTCATGATCCTCCGCTGTGTGCCCGCTGCCGATGGAGTTTGCCTTGTAGATGGATGTGCCTGGTCGGGCGATCCGGATGCAAAACGAGCCGCCCAACGTCGGTCGGGCTGGAATGGAACACGCGCGCTTCGTGGTGATCGATCCAAATGGCCGGCATGATAAGTGGTGCGCATTCATTGAATAAGTCTTTTGTCTTTCGATCCCGGACAAATTTGCGCATCAAACCCGGCAAATACAACGTCGCTTTTCACGCGCTGGAAGAAGTGAAATCGCCGCCAAAAAACTCAACAAATGATGCGCAAAGGTCGTCACCATGAGACGCGCCGCGTGGCCTACATGATGCGCTGCAGCGCGCAACCGTGACATGCATCGAAATGGCGACCGCGCTCTGCTAGATTGGGGCAAACAACCTTCGAAAATTCGCGGGAGAAGAGAGATGGCGTATTGGATCCGCTTCGAGAAGGGCGGCAAGACCGGTTTCGGCACGCTCGAAGGCGATACGATTTCCGTGCATTCCGGCGATCTGTTCGCGGGCGCCAAGGCGACCGGCGAGAAGATTGCGCTCAAGGACGTGAAGGTGCGCACGCCCTGCGAGCCGTCGAAAATGGTTTGCCTGTGGAACAATTTCCATCAGCTCGCCGCCAAGAACGATTTCCAGCGCCCCGTCGACCCGCTCTATTTCCTCAAGGCACCGAACGCCTATCATCCGGCCGGCGAACCGATCCGCCGTCCGCCGAGCCTATGACGGCAGGATCGTCTATGAAGGCGAGCTCGGCGTCGTCATCGGCAAGAAATGCTCCAACATCAGCGAAGCCGAGGCGAAGGACTATATCTTCGGCTACACCTGCGTGAACGATGTCACCGCCGTCGATCTGATGAAGAAATTCCCGACTTTCGATCAGTGGACGCGCGCGAAGAGCTTCGACACCTTCGGCGTCTTCGGTCCCACGATCGCGACCGGATTGGACCCCGCGAAACTCGTCATCCGCACCGTTCTCAACGGCAAGGAAGTGCAGAATTATCCCGTGTCGGACATGTTCTTTCCGCCCTACAAGCTCGTCGCCGCGGTGTCGAAGGATATGACGCTTGATGCCGGGCGATGTGATCGCCTGCGGCACCTCGCTCGGTGCCGGCGTGATGGCGAGCGCCCATAACGCCGTCGATATCGTCATCGACGGCGTCGGCACGCTCACGAACACGTTCGATCAGGTATTGCCGAGCCCCTATCTCTTCGGCGCACCGCCAAAGGCGAAGAAGATTTGCGTCGTCGGCGCCGGCGCCATCGGCGGGCTGGTGGCGGCGAAGTTCGCGCTCGCGGGCAACGACGTGACGGTGATCGACCAGGGTGCGCATCTCGCCGCGATCAAGAAGGACGGCCTCAAGCTCGAGTGGCACGACGGCAAGACAGAAACCGCGAAGGTCAAGGCGGTGGATAAGGCCGCCGACGCCGGCAAGCAGGACATCATCGTCCTGGCGGTCAAAGCGCATTTCCTCGATCAGGTCGTGCGCGACATCGACCATCTGCTCGGGCCCGATACCATCGTGCTGACGGTGCAGAACGGCCTGCCGTGGTGGTACTTCCAGAAGCTCGGCGGCCGATACGACAATCAGCGCCTGCAAAGCCTCGATCCCAGCGGCGTCCTCACCAAGAAGATCGACGCCAACCGCATCATCGGCTGCGTCGTCTATCCGGCGGCGGCGGTGACCGCGCCGGGCGTCATCCATCACGTCGAGGGCGACCGCTTCCCGATCGGCGAATTGGACGGCAAGGAGACCCCGCGGGTGAAGGAGTTGCACGACGTTTTCGTCAAGGCCGGACTGAAATCCCGCGTGCTGAAGGACATCCGCTCGGAAATTTGGCTGAAGGCCTGGGGCAATCTCTCCTTCAACCCGATCTCGGCGCTCACCCACGCGACGCTCGTCGACATCTGCCAGTTCGCCGAGACGCGCGAACTCGCTGCGACGATGATGAAAGAGGCGCAGGACATCGCCCAGAAGCTCGGCGTCACCTTCCGCGTTTCGATCGAAAAACGCATCGCCGGAGCCGAATCCGTCGGCGCGCACAAGACCTCGATGCTGCAGGACGTGGAGGCGGGTCGCTCGCTAGAGACCGAGGCGCTGATCGGCTCGATCCTGGAGATGGCGAGGCTCACCAACACGCCGGCGCCGGCGATCGAATCCGTCTACGCGCTCGTGAAGTTGCTCAACAAGGTGATGCTCGCCGAGGGCGGCGGCGTGAAGGTGGAGAAGGCGAAAGCGGCCTAAAGCAAACCCAGTGGACATTGTAACGGTCGCGCTGCTTGCCGGCGCCGGGCTCGTCGGCGGCGTCGCCAACGCGATCGCTGGCGGCGCCACGCTGATCACCTTTCCCGCCATGCTCGCGAGCGGCATTCCGCCCGTGATCGCCAACGCCTCGAACGCGGTCGCCGTGACTCCGGGACATTTTATCGCGGCGATTGCCGATCGCGAGCGCATGCCGGCGTTCGACCGCCGGTTTCTCCTTTTGATCGTACTGTCGCTGCTGGGCGCCGCGATCGGCGCCGTTCTTCTCCTCGTCACCACCGACCGCACCTTCATTCTCTTGGTGCCTTTCCTGGTGGGCGCCGCGACGTTGATCTTCGCCTATTCGCGGCAAATCCAGGCAGCGGTGAGCCGGCGTGCCGGCGGCAAGCCGCACGGCCTCCTCGCCGAGATCTTGATCGTGCCGGCCACGATCTATGGCGGCTATTTCGGCGGCGGCCTCGGCGTCATGCTGCTCGCGCTCCTCGCCGTCGTCGGTGTCCGCGACGTGCGGGCCGCGAACGTGATGAAGAACCTGCTCGCAACCGCGGTCAGCGCCGTCACCATCGCGATTTTCATCTGGAAGGGGGTCGTCGATTGGCCGCACACGCTGGTGATGCTCGTCGGCTCCGCCACCGGCGGCTTCCTCGGCGGTTGGCTCGTGCGCGTGCTGTCACCGGCCGCCGTGCGGGCGATCGTGATCGCCGCTGGAACGGTAATCACGTTCTATTACGCGTGGCGCTATTGGCTTTTGAGCTTTTGAAGCCGAGGCTTGGATGCGTCTTGATCATGCGGCACTTCTGTGCGTGGGCATTTTACGTCTGTGCACGGCAAGCTCGCTGCACGCTGAAACTGGCTCACCCTGCTACATCGGCCATCACGAAAACCGCAGTCTTGTTGTCTGCGAATTTGACCTGCAGCATTACGATCTGAAGCTCTTCTGGAAAAAGCCCGACGGAGAAGTTTACGGCTCTTTTCAGAACATTCCCCACGGCAATCAATCAAACAACGCTTCGCTCGTGTTTGCCGCAAACGGCGGCATGTACCGGCCGGACCGTTCGCCGGTCGGTCTTTATATAGAGAACGGGCGAAAGTTGCAGGACGCAGACACTGCCTCGGGTAGCGGGAATTTCTATTTGAAGCCGAATGGAATATTTTTCGTCAGCGGAAATACTGCCGGCATTTTAGAGACGAGTTGCTTCTTGCAACAACGTCCCCATGTAGACACCGCTACGCAATCGGGTCCGATGCTGGTCATCGGCGGCCGCATTCATCCAAGGTTCTTATCAGACAGTACGTCGGAAAAAATCAGAAACGGCGTCGGCATTACCGATACAAAAAAAGTAGTTTTTGCGATCTCCAACGATCCCGTCACTTTCATGCAGTTCGCAAAATTCTTTCGAGATCAACTGCATTGTTCGGACGCTTTATATCTCGATGGCAGCATATCGAGTATTTACGCTCCATCTGTTCAACGCGCAGATTATCTTTGGCCGCTTGGACCCATTATTGCGGTCTATGCGCACGATTGATGAAGCTAGCGTCACGCCATCGCAGTGGAATGAAGCTAAATCGACTGCCCCCGATACTTCACATTTCAACCGTAGACCGCCGGCCTCTTCTTGCTCCAGGGCTGGGCCTTCTCGATTTGGGCGGCGAGCTGCAACAAGACGTGCTCTTCGCCGAAGCGGCCGACGAATTGCACGCCGATCGGCAAACCCGATTTCGACCAGGAAAGCGGCAGGCTGATCGCCGGCTGCCCGGTGAAGTTCTGCATCGCCGTGAACGGCACGTAGCCGATGATCGGCGCGAAGCCCTTCATCAGATCGGTCTCTTCCAGATTGACCGTGCCGATTTTGAGCGGCGGCTGCGCCAGCACCGGCGTGATCCAGGCATCGTAAGGTTCTTGCCACGCCGCGACGTGGCGCGAGACGTGCTGCAGGGTCGACCAGCAAAGCTGATATTGCGCGGCGGTAATCGTCTTGCCGTATTGATAAAGTCCCCAGGTAAGGCCCTCGAATTCTTGCCGCGCCGGCTCCTTGCCGACGGCGCGCGCCATGAAATCGACGAGCATGGTCAGGCCCGACGCCCAGATCGGCAGGAAGTGCGCGCCGATGGTTGCCGGCGATACTTGCGGCATACTTTCCTCGACGTGGTGCCCGAGACTAGCGCAAAGCTTCGCCGCCGCCTCCGCCGCCGCCTTGCATTCCGGATCGAACGGCTGGCCGTCGAGCCGCTTGTTGGCAAACGCGATGCGAAGCTTTTTCGGCTTCTTTTTGATGGCGGAAAGATACGGGCCCGGCGGATGAGGGGCGGCGTAGGGATCGCCCGCTTCGGGACCTGCCGTGGCGTCAAGCGCCGCCGCCGTATCGCGCACGCTGCGGCTGACCACGTGTTCGGCGACGAGGCCACCCATGATGTCGCCGATGGGGCCGAGCGGATTGCGCCCGCGCGTCGGCTTCAGACCGACGAGGCCGCAGCACGAGGCGGGAATGCGGATCGAACCGCCGCCGTCGTTCGCGTGCGCGAGCGGCACGATCCCGGCCGCAACGGCGGCCGCCGATCCGCCGGAGGAGCCCCCGGTCGAATGCTCGCCGTTCCATGGATTGCGAGCGGCGCCGTAAAGCTTCGACTCGGTAAGCGGCACGATGCCGAATTCGGGCACGTTAGTCTTGCCGAGCGGGATCAAGCCGGCCGCCTCGAAGCGGGTGACGAGTGTCGAAGTGTAGGGGTTGGGACTCGCCGCCACGAAGCGGGAGCCGTCGCGGTTCGGCCAGCCTTTCTTGTAGCCGAGGATGTCTTTCAAGAGCATCGGCACGCCAGCGAAGGCGCCGCTGAGTTTCGTCTGCGCCCGCGCGCGCGCGTCGTCATAGGCCTTGAAGACGACGGCGTTGAGCTTCGGATTATGCCGCTCGATGCGCTCGATCGCGGCCTCGATCAGCTCGATCGGCTTGACCTTTTTCTTTCTCACCAGCTCCGCAAGACCGAGGCCGTCATAGTTCGAATAATCCGGAAACCCCATGGCATTTCTCCCCCTACAAGCGGGCGGGAAGGTAGGCCATGCGCTATGCATTTGTCACGGTCGAGGTCGGTGACTCATCCGGAGCGCCGGGCCTTGGAGTCCAGCACTTCCGGGTTCACGACATGGATCGGCTTGCCCGCCCCATACGCCACGATCTGGTCGAAAATATCGGCGAATTGAATCTCGTACTCGTCACGCGACACGTATCCGATATGCGGCGTGCAAACGACGTTATTCATTGTAAGCAGCGGATCGCGCGTGTCCACAAGCGGCTCTTGCTCGTAGACGTCGACCGCGGCCATCCCCGGCCGTCCCGCTTGCAAGGCGTGCACCAGCGCGCCGGGCTCAATGAGCGGCGCGCGGCTCGTGTTGACGATGAGCGCCGTCGGTTTCATGCGTGCGAGATCGCTCGCGGTCACGATCCCGCGCGTCGCGTCGAGCAAGCGCATGTGCAGCGAGATGACGTCGCACTCCTCGAAAAATGCCTCTTTGCTGCGCGCGGTGGCGTAGCCGTCGGCCCGTGCACGCGCGAGCGATGCTTCGCGTGCCCATACCAGCACTTTCATGCCGAATGCCTTGCCGTAACCCGCGACAACGCTGCCGATGCGGCCGTAGCCGTAAATACCCAGCGTCTTGCCGCGCAGGCTTTGGCCGACGCCGAACTGCCATTTCCCCGCCTTGAGCGCGGACATCTCTTGGGGAATCTGGCGCATCGCGGCAAGAACCAATCCCCAGGTCAATTCCGCGGCCGCGTAGGATGGTCCGCCGGCGTGCATGTTCGAAGACACGATGATGCCAAGCCTGGTGCAGGCATCGATATCGATGTGCGGATAGACGCTGCGTTGGCTGATGAGTTTTAGCTTGGGCAGCTTTTCGAGCAGCGGAGCGCGAATCTGGGTCCGCTCGCGGATCAGGACCAGCGCTTCGGTATTCTTCAGCCGCGCTGCGAGCGGATCGACATCCTGCACATGATCGTTCCAGATTTCGACGTCATGGCCTTTCAGCTTTTTGAAGCATGCAAGCGTCCGCAAAGTGTCGTGGTAATCGTCGAGGATCGATACTTTCATTCCACTCACGCCGCCCGCGATGCTTCAGATTGTCGAGATGCTTGCGCGAGAAGGGCGAGACCCGACGGTGTAAGCTTGACGATTGCGCGCCCGTTCACGTGCTCCCTCGTGATCAGCCTCCGATCGGTCGCGTCCTCCCAAACCGGAAGCCTGGGGCATGATGTGCGCCAAGCATCCATCACTTCGGCGTAGCTCCGCTCGCCGCTCGCCACCCACTCCAGCAGATCGAAGATCAGGGCATCGACCGCGTCGATCACGGATTTCTCCCATCGCACATCGTCTCGAAATATAGAATAGGATCGAGCCGAACAACAACACTCTTCGCTATGGTTTGGCGTTTCGCCGCAGTCGGTAGCGGGAGCGCAAGCTTCACTCGATTGCGGAATTCGCCGGGCTGTGGGAGTTTCGCCGCAGAAACACCCTTGGTGATGTAGCGATCGATGCGTCCTTTCATTCCGGCATGTCTCACGATGCTGCTTGTGACCCTTCCGGCCGCGGCGGAATTGTCGCCGAAGGCGGTCGAATATTTGAAGGAAATCGGCCTCGATCCGCAATCGGCGCCGGTGCAAGCCGTCGCCGACGATGTCGTGCCCGACCGTCAAGGCAAGCCGGTCAATCTCGACGATCTGGCCGTGCATAAAAATGCCTTTGGCATCCGCCGCTTCATCGCGACGCGCAATTTCCTGCGCGCCTATCAAGCCGACCCGAACACGCGCATTCCTCCGGCGGATGATTACGAATCGTCGTTTCTCACCCCCGAGGAAAAGGCGATCGTGCGGCCCGCGTTCAGGAAAGCCGGCGACGAGCTGTATCTCAATTCGAAGAAGCAAAAGAACTGACAGGGTCGCCGGTGAAAGCGCTTCTCTTCGACGTCTTCGGCACGCTCGTCGATTGGCGCGCGGGCATCGCGCGCGAGGCCGAAAGGCTGCTTGCGCCGCTCGGCCACGGGCTCGACTGGCCCGCCTTCGCCGATGCCTGGCGCGGCGAATACCAGCCGGCGATGGAGGAGGTGCGGGCGGGCCGCATTCCGTTCTGCAAGCTCGACGCGCTGCACCGCTATAATCTGGAGCGCATCCTGCCGCGCTTCGGCGTCAACAGCGTTCCCGAGCCCGATGCTCGCCGAGCTCAATCTCGGCTGGCACCGGCTCGATGCCTGGCCGGATGTCGGCGCGGGATTGGTTCGCTTGAAACGAAAGTTTTTGATCGCGCCGGTTTCCAACGGCAACATTTCGCTGATGGTCGATCTCGCGCGCCGAAACGGCTTTCCCTGGGACGCGATTTTGGGCGCCGAAGTCACCGGCGATTACAAGCCGAAGCCCCGCGTCTATCTCGCCGCTTGCGAGGCGTTCGATTGTTCGCCCCGCGAATGCGTTATGGTCGCCGCCCATTCGAGCGATCTTGCGGCGGCCGCGGCGTGCGGCCTCGGCACCGCGCACGTCGCGCGGCCGGACGAGGCGGGGCCCGGCAAGGGCGAGGCCGCGCCGAAAACGAAGGTCGACTTTCGCCGCCCGCTCGATCGAACATCTTGCCGAGCAATTCGGCGCCTGAAGCATGATCCCGAAAAGTGGGAACCGGTTTTCGGAAAAGATCATGCTTCAGCAAAAAGTCAGGAACACGCGCCGATTTAACCCAAGACGATGAAGGAGGAGTTCATGGCCGATCTCACGCTTTATCATGCCCCGCAGTCGCGCTCGGCGTCCGCGCTCTGGATGCTCGAGGAAATCGGCGAGCCCTATAAGCTCGAGGTCCGCCGTTTCGACGACGGCAGCATGCGCACACCCGAATATCTCGCCATCAACCCGATGGGAAAAGTTCCCGCCCTGAAGCACGGCGATGCCGTCATCACGGAGTCGGCCGCCATCTGCTGCTATCTCGCGGACGCATTCCCCAAAGCAAAGTTGAATATTCCCATGGGCGACCCGCGCCGCGGGCCCTATCTCAAATGGATGTTTTTCGGACCGAGCTGTTTCGAGCCCGCCATCATCGACAAGATGCTGAAGCGGGAGCCCGGGGACCGCGGCGCGATCGGTTGGGGCAATCTCGAACTCGTGCTCGATACGATCTCCAAGGCGATCGAAAAAGGGCCCTTTCTGTTCGGCGATCAATTCACGGCCGCGGATCTCCTGATCGGCGGCGGTCTCCGCTGGGGCATGATGACGAAGAACGTGCCGGTACGGCCGAAATTTTCCGCCTATGCCCAACGCGTCGGCGACCGGCCGGCGGCGAAACGCGCCAGCGCCAAGGACAAGGAGATCGCGGCGGCGCAGAAAAAGTGAATCGGCCGACTGCATAGCCGGCCGGTTCCGCTGCATAAGTCTCGATCGACTGAACACGCTGGTAGGATTTGTGTATTGAGCCGTGTATCCTGATCTTGCCAATCGGAGGAGGCTGCGATGTCGAAGCCGCTACTAAAGGAAGAGGCCGGGACCGGCGACCTTGCGATCTTGACGCAGCTCAATCTCGAATACGTTCGCGCCGTCGAAGAGGCGAACGTGCACTGGTTCGATAGTCACCTCGCGCCCGATTTCATGAACAGCAATCCCGACGCATCCATCGTCGATCGCGCCGGTTTTTTGGCGCAGATCGCGCGCGGCTCCGGCGTATCCAACATCGAGGCGAAAGACGTGCTTATTCGGATCATCGGCGACTTGGGAATCGTTCACGCACGGACGACCTACAAGAAGCCCGACGGCAAACCGGGCGGCGGCCGCTATACCGACATCTGGTCGCGCCAGCACGGGCGCTGGATGTGCGTGGCCGCCCACGTCGCGAGGGGCTGAGACGCATCCAATCTAGAATTTATGGCTCCGGCGGCGGCGGCAAACATCGCGAGATAATGTTTTCCGGCGCCAAATCCCGCCATCTTTACCCGCGTATCGAAGCCGATTAGCCTTTCGGGCAGTACGGACGAGCCTTCAATCGTCCGCAGGGAGGAAATCATGAAATCGATCGTGTTCGCCGCCATTCTTTCGCTTGTCGCGGGCAGCGCTTATGCGGATTCGTGCAAGGCCACGGCCGGCATGAAGAAGCTCTCGGGTGCCGCGATGAATAGCTTCATGACCAAGTGCGAGACCGATGCCAAGACTGGTTGCGACAAGGCCGCCGCCGACAAGAAGCTTTCGGGCGCGGCCAAGGACAGCTTCACCAAGAAATGCGTCACCGACGCGGTCGGGACCTGAGCGCTTTCGAAAGTCAGGCCGCGTCCGGGACCGGCGCGTGGTCGAGGCAGAGCTTCGTCTCGATCGTGACGTGCGACAAGCCTTTGATCGGCGCCAGCCGCTTCTTGTAGGCGGCTGGCGCGCGGGCATGATAGGCTCGCCCGAACCAGATGGTTTCCGCGCCGATCGCGTTCAAGCGGCGGCGGAATTTCGAAGCGGCCAAAGGGGGAATTCATGAATCGTCTTTTGTCCAAGGTCGTGCTTGCCGGCGCGCTCCTGCCCATCGCATTCGCTGTTCACGCCGCCGGGCTCGGAAACGTCCCGCTGGCGGGCGCCGCCGGTTTGAATTTCGTCCAATACTACGGCGCCGATCCGCGCGTGGCCTGTCAGGATGCCGGCGGCAGGTATTGGCAGATTCCGCAGGCGCGGGTGCAGGTGTCGCAAGCGAGACCCGTCGGCCAGGGTCTCTACGAAATGTCGGTGTCGTCGGAGCGCGGCCGTGCGGTCTGCGTCGCCGACGCGCGCGGGCAGGTTCGCTCCTTCACCGATCAGGCGGGAGGCTACGGTCCTGGCCCAGGACCCGGCTACGGCCCCGGTCCGGGCTATGGCGGACCTGGCGGACCCGGCTACGCAACGGATCCACGCGCCTCCTGCCAGGACGCCGCCGGACGTTATTGGGGGGTTCCGCAGGGTCGCGTCGGCGTCGGGGGCGTCAAGGCAAATCGGCGGCGGCAATCTTGAGGTGACCGTATCGCTCGGGGGTCGGATCGGAATTTGCATCACCGACCAGGGCGGGCAGGTATTGAGCTTCAACGATCGCTGAGCCGCGAATAGAATTCGCCCACGAAACTGAACTCCCGCCCCGGACCCGGGGCGGGAGTTTGCATTCCGGCGTCAGTTGGCACGCAACGGGGCCGGGTCCCCGCGCAGTTGGAAGGTAGCCCACAACCGACTAGGATGCGCCGACGAAATCGAACAAGCGGCGAAGAAACGCTGCGATCAATTCGTTTCGATTGATGGGCAAAACGTACAGGGGAGGAATATCATGAGCATTCTCGGAAGCATTATGGGCGCGATTTTCGGCACCAAGGCGCAAGCCGGCGAACTGCCGACCGGAGCCGGTTCGGACGTCGCGGCGATCCTCGACAAGATGGCGGCGGACAATCCGGAAAAGCTCGACTGGAAGAACTCGATCGTCGACCTGATGAAGCTCGTGAAGCTCGATTCGAGCATTACCACGCGCAAGCAGCTCGCCAAGGACCTGAACTACACCGGCAACACCAACGATTCCGCCTCGATGAACATCTGGCTGCATCAGCAGGTGATGCAGAAGCTCGCCGCCAACGGCGGCAAGGTGCCGGCGGATTTGCTGAAGCACTAAACCGTCATGGCCGGGCCTGTCCCGGCCATCCACGTCTCGGTGCTCAGTAAGGCTGTAAGGCGTGGATGCCCGCGACAAGCGCGGGCATGACGTAGGAGACAACGGCGCGCTTCCCGAAAGGGAGGCGCGCCGAAACATTTCGGCTCAGCTATTTAATTTAAACGCGGCTGCGATACGCTTGTCCTCATGCGCCAGGCCCAGCATCAGCTTTCCATCGCCACAAGCGGCAAAGGGCTCGTCGAGATCACGGCGCAGGTGAAGGCATGGGTGGCGAAGCAGGGGATCGCCACCGGCCTTTTGACGCTCTACTGCCGCCACACCTCGGCGTCGCTGCTGATCCAGGAGAATGCCGACCCGGATGTGCAGACGGATCTGAAGGATTTTTTCGAGGAGATCGCCCCGGAGACGCGGCAAGTATGTGCACGACACCGAAGGCACCGGACGACATGTCCGCGCATATCCGCACGGCGCTGACGCATACCTCGCTCGCGATTCCGGTCATATCCGGCAAGGCTCGCGCTTGGAACCTGGCAGGGGATTTATTTGTTTGAACATCGACGCGCCCCGCACCAGCGCGAAGTGGTGATGCATTTGCTGGGCGAATAGGCACTCGCATTTTACGCCTTGCTTGCGGTGCTCGCGCAAGCGACGGAAGACGGACGCCGAGCCGTCAACCAATCGGCAAAGCTGTGACTTTTCCGGTATTCGGTCGCAAGCTCACTAAGAATTATCTGCGACCACCCCAGCTGGGATTTACACTACATCGATCCGAGGGGCGGCTCTTGGAAGCCATGCATTGCGCCAATGTGACGTAAGCGCAATTGGTCGTCGTGCCGCCGCCGGCATCTGCGCTTTCCAAACAATACTGGTAGGTACTTCCTTGTGCCGAAGCAGTCGTTTGGAACGAAAGGCCGCACGCGAATAGAAGGCAAAATAATGCGAAGAATCTCATTTGCCACCTCCGCTAAAATTCGCGGGAATTATATCACGCCATGCCGCACGGTTGCACGGTATTAGGTGAGCTTGCTTCCTACTACCGGGCTTTACACTAGTGCCCCGAACCCGAAGTTCGCACACACCGTGCCGCAAGGGTGGTTGCGAACTTCGGGTTCAGAAGGGGCACTAGCATTATAGAGTTACTAGTGTCCCTTTGATTCCGAAGTTCGTATGAGAGTGTACCGCGAGGGTTTACGAACTTCGGAATTGGGACACTAGCGAGCGCTACACCCGAGCGCTAAATTGTTTCTCGGTCGAGGAGCAGTCATGCGTTATCGTTTGTTGAGGGCTCTGTTGCTGCCGCTTGTGGCGGCGGGGATGCTCGCGCCCGCAATCGCCGAAGACGTGCGCAATCCGGAGCCGACGCGAATTCCGACACTGTTCGGGACGTTGATCATCGGCACCTATTTCCCGCGCGAGGTGGTGAGCTTCTCGGAGAAGCTCCCGGCCGGCTCCATCGTCATCAGCACCGGCCAGCGGCGGCTCTACTACGTGACGGGCGACGGCAAGGCGCTTCGCTACGCCATCGCGGTGGGCAAGGAAGGCTATGCCTGGTCGGGCACCAGCACGATCAGCTCCAAGCGCGAATGGCCGGGCTGGACGCCGCCGCCGGATATGCGCAAGCGCAAGCCCGGACTGCCGGCCTATATGCCGGGCGGCAAGGACAATCCGCTGGGCGCCCGCGCGCTCTATCTCGGCGACACGCTCTACCGCATCCACGGCACCAACGAGCCGTGGTTGATGGGCACCGCGCAATCCTCCGGCTGCATCCGCATGACCAACGACGACGTGATCGATCTCTACGGCCGCGCCAAGATCGGCGCCACGGTGATCGTGCGGCGGTAGATTTTGCGACGTCCCATCGTCATGGCCGACGTTCCGGTCATCCACGTCTTTGCAAACACGGAAGGCGTGGATCCCGCAACGAGCCCGGGCATGACGGTGAAGCGCTCTATTCCTTGCTGCGCGTTCGATCGCGCGAATTGATTTCGAGTATTTCGCGCAGCGTCCACGGCTTGCCGCCGGTGGTACTGCTCATGTCGTCGATCATCCAGCTTCCGTCTTCCAGCACGAAATCGTAGCGGATGATGAGGTCGTCCGGCGAATTTCGGATCCAATTGTCGAGCACGAGCTTCACCACCACGGTCGCGGTCTTGCCGCTCACCTTGTTCGAGACGATCGAATAGGACTTCACGTCGGCGCCTTGCGTGTTGGTGGTGATGTCGAAATCGATGGCGCCGATTTCGTCGCCGTTGGGATTGCTCTTGGCTTCCGCCAAGTCCCACAGTGCCGCGGTCGATTTCGAGAGGAATTTGTGCCGCTCCGCCGGATCGAGGCCGAAGGCCGCCTGCCTGCTGGCGGCCTCCTTGTAGATGGAGTTGACGATGTCGACGGGGGCGGGCGTCTCGGCGGCGAGGGGCGCGAAGGCGAAGATGAGAAACGCAGCGCCGCAGAGAGAATAAAAACATCTTGTGATCAATGTCTCACTCCGCCGCCACGCTCCGCTTCTTCTTCGAGCCGCGCGCGAGAACCGGCTTTAAAAAATCGCCGGTATAACTCTTCTTCACCGCCGCGATCTGCTCCGGCGTGCCGGCCGCGACGATCTCGCCGCCGGCGTCGCCGCCCTCGGGGCCGAGGTCGATGATCCAGTCGGCGGTCTTGATCACGTCGAGATTGTGCTCGATCACCACCACCGTGTTGCCGTTCTCGACCAGCTCGTGCAGCACTTCCAGGAGCTTCGCCACGTCGTGGAAATGCAGCCCGGTGGTCGGCTCGTCCAAAATATAGAGCGTGCGGCCGGTGGCGCGCTTGGATAGTTCCTTCGCGAGCTTCACGCGCTGCGCCTCGCCGCCGGAGAGCGTCGTCGCCTGCTGGCCGATGTGGATGTAATCGAGGCCGACGCGGGCGAGCGTCTCCAGCACCTTGCGGATCGCCGGCACCGCCTGGAACAGCTCGATCCCTTCCTCCACCGTCATGTCGAGAACATCGGCGATCGATTTTTCCTTGAACGTCACCTCCAGCGTCTCGCGGTTGTAACGCTTGCCCTTGCAGACATCGCAGGTGACGTAGACGTCGGGCAGAAAGTGCATCTCGATCTTGATCACGCCGTCGCCCTGGCAGGCCTCGCAGCGGCCGCCCTTGACGTTGAAGCTGAATCGGCCGGGCTCGTAGCCGCGCGCGCGCGATTCCGGCAGCCCCGCATACCATTCGCGGATCGGCGTGAAGGCGCCGGTATAGGTGGCCGGGTTCGAGCGCGGCGTGCGGCCGATCGGCGATTGATCGATGTCGATGACTTTATCGAGGTGCTCGAGCCCCTTGATCGCCTCGAACGGCGCGGGCGCGTCGTGGGCGTCGTTCAGCCGCCGCGCCACCGCCTTGTAGAGCGTGTCGACGAGCAGCGTCGACTTGCCGCCGCCGGAGACGCCGGTGATGCAGGTGAAGAGGCCGATGGGAATTTCGGCGTCGATGTTCTTCAAATTGTTGCCGCGCGCGCCGATGATTTTCAGCTGCGCGGTTGGGGTTCGGCTTGCGCCGCTCGGGGATCGGCGACTTCCAACTCGCCGGAGAGATATTTGCCGGTGATCGAGTCGCGCGCCTTGATGATGTCCTCGGCCTCGCCCTTGGCGACGATCTTGCCGCCATGAATGCCGGCGCCGGGGCCGATATCGACGAGGAAATCGGCCGTGCGGATCGCTTCTTCGTCGTGCTCGACCACGATCACCGTGTTGCCGAGATCGCGCAGCCGCTTCAGCGTTTCCAGAAGCCGCGCATTGTCGCGCTGGTGCAGGCCGATCGAGGGCTCGTCGAGCACATACAGCACGCCCGTCAGCCCCGAGCCGATCTGCGAGGCGAGCCGGATGCGCTGGCTTTCGCCGCCCGACAGCGTGCCGGAGGCGCGCGCGAGCGTCAGATAATCGAGCCCGACATCGACGAGGAAGGTCGAGCCGCTCGCGCACTTCTTTCAGCACGCGGGCGCCGATCTCGTTCTGCTTCTGCGTCAGCCGCTTCGGCAATTCCTCGAACCAGCGTGCGCGCATGGCGCACCGAAAGCTCGGCCACCTCGCCGATGTGCTTCTCGCCGATCTTCACGCATAGCGCCTCGGGCTTCAGGCGATAGCCGTTGCAGACCTTGCACGGGATCGAGGTAAAGTATTTCTCGATGTCCTCGCGCGCCCAGTCGCTCTCGCTCTCGCGGAAGCGGCGCTCGAGATTGTTGATCACGCCCTCGAACGGCTTCTTCGTCTCGAAGGTGCGCATGCCGTCGTCGTAGATGAACTTCACGTCTTCGTCGCCGGAGCCGTAGAGGATGGTGTCGCGCACCTTCTTCGGCAGCTCCTTCCACGGCGCCGTTCAGCGAGAATTTATATTTGCGCCCGAGCGCTTCCAGCGTCTGCGTGTAATAGGGCGAGGACGAGCGCGACCACGGCGCGATCGCGCCCTGGCGCAGCGTCTTCGCCGGATCGGGGATGACGAGATCGGCGTCGATTTCCTGCTCGAGCCCGAGGCCGTCGCAGGCGGGGCAGGCGCCGTGCGGGCTATTGAAGGAGAAGAGCCGCGGCTCGATTTCCTCGATGGTGAAGCCGGAGACCGGGCAGGCGAATTTCTGCGAGAACAGGATGCGTTTGAGCGCGCCGCCTTTCTCCTCTTTTCGTCGGCGAGTTCGACGAAGGCGAGCCCTTCGGCGAGCGCCAGCGCCGTCTCGAAGCTGTCGGCGAGCCGCGTCTTGATATCTGCGCGCACCACCAGCCGGTCCACCACCACGTCGATGTCGTGCTTGAGCTTCTTGTCGAGGGTCGGCGCTTCGGCGATCTCGTAGAATTTGCCGTCGATCTTCACGCGCTGGAAGCCGCGCTTCAAGAACTCCGCGAGATCCTTGCGGTATTCGCCTTTGCGCCCGCGCACCACCGGCGCCAGCAAATAAATCCGCGTGCCCTCGGGCAGCGCCAGCACGCGGTCGACCATCTGCGACACGGTCTGGCTTTCGATCGGCAGACCCGTCGCCGGCGAATAGGGCACGCCGATGCGCGCCCACAGCAGGCGCATGTAGTCGTAAATCTCGGTGACGGTGCCGACGGTGGAGCGCGGATTGCGCGACGTGGTTTTCTGTTCGATCGAAATCGCCGGCGACAGGCCGTCGATGCGGTCGACGTCGGGCTTTTGCATCATCTCCAGGAACTGGCGCGCATAGGCCGACAGGCTCTCGACGTAGCGCCGCTGGCCCTCGGCGTAGATGGTGTCGAAGGCGAGCGACGACTTGCCCGAGCCCGAAAGCCCGGTGAACACCACGAGCTCGTCGCGCGGGATGTCGAGATCGACGCTTTTCAGATTGTGCTCGCGCGCGCCGCGGATCGAGATGATGCGGCGGTCGGCGGCTCTGGGTTCTCGTCGGCTCATCGATTTGCGTTGAAAATGTTGATTCAGCCTCTCCGGGGAGAGCCGAACGTAGTGAGAACGGCCGCGCTTTGCCACCTCTAATCGAGGATTTCCCGCCGAAAATCGACGTCTATCCGCCCGCCTTTTGCACCCAAAACTGGTACATGCCGATGAAGGCGCGCGGGTTTTCCTGCTCGAAGCGGTCCCAAAGGGCGAGATCGGTCATCGCCGTGTCATCGGGGAATTTCTCCCGGTAGCGCTGCAAAATGTGCGGCGCCTGGTCGAAACCGAGAAATTGCAGATGATTGTCGGCCAAGAAGCCGCGCGATTTGCGGCAGCGTCATGCGGTGTTCCTGCACGTGAAAGAGCAGGTCGCGCAGGTCGCTCATCGAATAGAAGTCGGCGAGCAGCATTACGTTGCGGAGCGGGCTTTCCGCCGGAAGCCGCTCGAATTCCTCGCGGCAGCGGCGGATGTCGCCGGCCGTGGGTTTAAAGCCTTTCGTCGGCCACGAACCGCTGGGCGGCGACGATGTCCTCGCGCGCTTTCTCGCTGTAGAGCCCGACATTCATGAAGCCGGAGGGCGCGAGAATCTGCAGAAGCCCGCGCCAGCCGGCGAACGGATCGGCGAGATGATGCAAGCACGCCCGAGGCGTAGATCACGTCGAAGCGGCGTCCCATCGAGCCGATTTCGACGATGTCGGCCTGGCCGTATTCGATATTCTTCACCCGCAATTCATCCGACTTGCGCTTGGCGTAGGCGAGCGCCCTGCGGCTGAGATCGACCGCGAGCACCCGCGCTTCGGGAAATTGCCGGGCGATTTCGATCGCCTGCCGGCCGGTGCCGGCGCCCGCGATCAAAATATCGATCTCCCGCCTTTTCCCGACGCGCGCAGCGGCGCTCGGGAAGTAACGCCGCGCAGATATTCGTCGATCGGCGCCGGCTGGCCCCAGGCGCCCGTCGTCTCGATCCAGCGCGGATATGGATTTTCCTCATATTGTTCTTGCACCAGCAGGGAAACGCGGTCTTCAACCGGCGTGAGCTTCGCGATCGACTTCTCGAGCTCCCGCTCTTTCAGCGGCTCGCGCACTTGTTGCGCCACGAGCCGGCCGATCGCCGCCGGCCATTTCCGCGCCGAGCAATTTCTCCGCGCCCGGCACCGCCACAAGCGGGAAATAAGCGGCGGCGGCGGTCAGCAAAATGGGAGCGATCTCGGCGCCGCTCGCCAAGGCGGCGGCGAGATCGCTGCGCGCTTTTTCTGCTTGCGTGAGTTCCCGTTCGGTGGTCGAGAAAACATATTCGGTAATGAAGCATTGGATCGCCAGGCTTGCATAAAACGCCAGAACATCCTCGCCGACGGCGCCGGGCTCGCCCAGGCGCGCGAGCATGGCGGCGCGCGCGGAAGCGGCGAATTTTTCCAGCGCCCGGCCGCTTCCCGGCGTCGATTCGAGCAGCGAAAGCAGCAGCGGATTCTTCGCCACCGCCGCCATTCCTTCGCGGCCGAACAATTCCGCCTCCGGCAGGCGATCCGGCCAGGCGGCGACGGCTCTCTCGATGCATTTTCCGACGACGGGATCGAGCTCCAATACCTGCGCGCCGAGGGACATGACATCATTCGGGCGCAACCAGCGCTCCCGGATCGCGCGCGCAAGCGTCGGCAAAAGCCCCTCGATCGGCCGCATCAACTCAATCGCCCGCGAACAATGGCGGGCCGCGTCGACGAACAGACTTCTAGCTTCGTCGCTGGGGGCGGATGCGAGCGAGCGGATACTGAGCACGAGCGCCTCCGCGGCATTGCCTTTTTCAAAGAGCAAGCGCGCTAGATTGTTCAGCGCCTGCACGAGGTCGGGCTTGATCGTCAGCGCGCGCTTGTATTCCGCTTCCGCCTCGCCGAGCTGCCCCAGCCGGACGAGCACATCGGCAAGATTGGAGTGGCCTTCGGCGACGTGCGGCGCGATACGAATGGCCTGGCGATAGGCGTCCGCCGCCTCGCTCGAGTTGTCCCCGCGCCGCCTCCGCACCGGCGAGATTGAAATAGGCGGCGGCATAATCGCGGTTCAGCGCCACGGCGCGGCGGTAGTGACCGGCGGCTTCCTCGAAGCGCTGCAGTGCGTGATGAGCCGTGCCCAAATTGTAATAATAGCCGGCGTTATTCGCATCGAACTTGATCGCCTTGCCGATGAGCACGATCGCGTCTTCGTGACGCCGCTGGTGATGGGCGACGACGCCGAGATTGTGCAGTGCTTGCGGATTATTCGGCTCGATGGAAAGGACTTGCTGGTAAAGCGCCGCGGCTTCGGAAAGGCGGCCCGACTTATGTTGGGCGACGGCCTTCGACAGAAGCTCGGCGGCGCTTGGACGGTTCATGACGGGCGGCTTTGTGTCGAATTTCGCGAATGATCCGCAAGCCGGACTTATAACCAATCCTTTGCTCGTTTGCTGGGCCGGCGTGGAACTTCAAAGGACGCAATGCATTGGAAAGTAGGGTAAAATGGGACTTTAGGGCCATGCGCCTCTTTGAGACCGGTAATATCCGCCCCTGGCGGGTTTTGATCCCGGTTTCGATGATCTCGACGACCAAGAACGCTGCTTAGGAGCCGCGCCGTGCTGGATCGCCTCAAGGCCTATCGCACCAAGCGCGATTTCACCCGCACCGCCGAGCCCGCCGGCAAGCCGCGGAAATCCGGCAAGAAGCTTTCTTATTTCGTTCAGAAGCACGCGGCGCGGCGGCTGCACTACGACTTCCGCCTCGAATGGAACGGCGCGCTGATGAGTTGGGCCGTGCCCAAAGGCCCCAGCGAGAAGCTGGGCGACAAGCGGCTCGCGGTCCACGTCGAGGATCATCCGGTCGAGTACGGAACCTTCGAAGGCACGATCCCCAAGGGCGAGTATGGCGGCGGCACGGTGTTGCTGTGGGATCGCGGGACCTGGGAGCCGCACGGCGACGTCGACGAGGGTATGGAAAAGGGCAAGCTCGGTTTTACGCTGCACGGCGAACGGCTGAAGGGCAATTGGGCGCTCGTCCGCTTGCGCGGCCGCGACAAGAAAGACCGTGGCCGTGGCAATTGGCTGTTGATCAAGGAAAAGGATTCGGCCGCCAAATCCGGCGGCAAGCGGGCGGTCGAGCGTTCAACGACCAGCGTGAAATCGGGGCGCGGCATGGAGGAGATCGCCGAGGGCATGAAAACCGTGCGCTCTCATCGCAGCGATAAATCGCATGATGACGCCGACGAAATCGAAGGCGTGCGCGTCACCCACCCCGACCGCGCGGTGTTTTCGAGCGAGCACGTCACCAAGCGCGACATCGCAAACTATTATCTCAAGATCGCCGATCTGATGCTGCCGCACATAACGGGCCGGCCGCTCGCCCTCGTGCGTTGCCCGCGCGGCAGCGAGCAGAAGTGCTTCTTTCAAAAGCACGCATCCCCCGGCTGGCCCGATTTATTCCGTAAGGTGCGCATCCGGGAAAAATCCGGCGCCGACGACTATCTCTATATCGACGACGAGCGGGGTCTCGTCGCCGCGGCGCAGATGAACATTCTGGAGCTCCATATCTGGGGCGCGCATGTCGACAAGATCGAAAAACCCGACCGGCTCGTGTTCGATTTCGATCCGGGCGAGGGCGTCGCCTTTGATCGCGTGAAGGAGGGCGCGCGCGAATTGCGTGGCCGCTTGCAGAAACTCGGGCTCGAGTTGTTTCCGCTCGCGACCGGCGGCAAGGGCATCCATGTGGTGGTGCCGCTTTCGCGCGGGCATTCTTGGGACCAGCACCGCGCCTTCGCCGAGGCGATGGCGCGCTTGATGGCCGAGGACGGCCCCACGCGCTATGTCGCCAATATGTCGAAGGCGAAGCGGCGCGGAAAAATCTATATCGACTTCCTGCGCAACCAGCGTGGCGCCACCGCCATCGCGCCCTACTCGACGCGCGCGCGCAAGGGCGCTCATGTCGCGCTGCCGCTGTCTTGGAGCGCATTGTCGCGCCTCGCGGACGCGCATCCGGCGAGCGTGAAGGACGCCGCCCGGCTCGCGCGCGCCGGCGATCCGTGGAAAGGGTACGCCAAGCTGAAACAGGCGCTGCCGCTGTCGAAATTAAAGATCGAATCCTAAGCGCGTTTCTGTATCCAGAATTTGTACATATGGGCGAAGACGAAGGGATATTTCTCTTCGAACGCATGCCAGTGATCGAGATTGGTCTTGGCCTTGTCGTTGGGAAATTCCTTGCCGTATTTAGCCATAAAGCTCTCGTCGATATCCCAGCCGATGAATTCGAGATCGTTCTCGGCCAGGAAGCGCTTGATTTGCGGCAGCGTCAGCCGCAGCTCGTGCTCGTGGAACAAAAGGTCGCGGCAATCGCTCAAGCTGTAGAAATCGGGTGACAGCGTCGCTTGCCGGATCGGCGCATCAGCGGGCAGCGCGAGAATATCCTCGCGGCAGCGGCGGATCTCGTCGGCGCTCTTGCCGTAGCCGCGCTCGGCAATGAATTTCCACGCCGCGGACACTTCCTGGCGGGCGATTTCGCTATAGAGCCCGACATGCATGAAGCCGCCGGGCCGCAGGATCGACACGAGGCCCCGCCAGGCGGCCAGCGGGTCGGCCATGTGGTGCATGACGCCGGTGGTGCTGATCGCGTCGAATTTTCGGCCGATCATGGGTAGTTTCAGAATATCGGCTTGGGCGAATTCGATATTGCTCAAGCCGAGCATGTCGCTCATGCGCTTGGCATAACCGAGGCTGGCAAGGCTGAGATCGATCGCCAGCACCCGTACGCCCTGGAAGATTTGCGCCATGCCCACGACCAATTGGCCGGTGCCGCAGCCGGCGACCAGGAGATCGACGGCATTCGCCTTGCCGAACGGCTTGAAGGCGGCGTGCGGGAATTTGGCGCGCAGATAGTCCTCGATCTTCATTTTCTTCGAGGGCGAGGACGTGACCACCCAGCGCGGATAGGGGTTTTCCTCGTACTGGCTCTGTACCTTGAGGGAGATCGCGTCGTCGATCTCGGTGAGGCGCGGCATGCGCTGGCGCAATTGCCGCTCCTGCAGCGGCTCCTGCACCTGTTGGATCAAAAGCGCTTGAAAGGTCGGCGGCCAGGGCTTTTGCAACAGCCCCTCCGCGGCGAGAAGCGCGTTGAGCGGAACATAGGCGGCGAGCACTGCGAGCAGATGCACGGGCACGGCCGTCCCTGCCGCAAGCGTGGAAGCGATCCGCTCGCGCAAGGCGGCCGCGAGTTCTTTTTCGGGCGCGGTTTGCGAGAAGACATATTCATTGATGAAGCACTGGCGCGCGAGCGCGCAATAGAATGCGAGCGCCGGGGGCGAGGGCACCTCGCCCTCCTGATTGACCGCGCGCTGGAGGACCGCGCCGCGTACCCCGGTAAGGAATTGCTCGATTTCGGCGTTGCGCAGCCGCGAGGACCCGAGGAAGAAGAGCAGGAAGGAATCCTTTGCGACCTCTGGAATTCCGCTCTCGGCGAAGAGCTCGGCGACGGACAGGCGAGTAGGCCAGGCCTTTTTTGCCTGCTCGACGAGCCGCCGGGTGGCCGGATTTCGATTGATGATGTCCGCTGCGTGGCCCCGCTCGGCGAGCACGAACAGCGTTTGCGCCAGGCTATTGAATGCGTCGGTGAAATTGGGCTTGAGGGCGAGCGCGCGCTGGAAGTGGCCGAGGGCCTCGATCGCCTTTCCCTGCGCCACCATGACCAGCGCCAAACCGTGCTCGGCCTCGGCGAGGACCGGCGTGGCGGTGAGCGCGGCAAGAAAATTTTGCTCGGCGAGCCGCAATTGTCCCGATTGGTATTGTTGAACCGCCTTCGCGAATAATTCGGCGCTCGAAGGGGACTGTTTCACAGTGTTCGATTTTTGAGTCATGACGCTCACTTCCGCATCCATCTAGCGCGTGAGCGCGACCCTGACCAATGGCGCGATGAGCGGGCTTCTGTGACGAAGATTCATCAGCGCGATCAGAGTGCTAGTCGCCGGTGGCGCGCCCCAAAAGTTAATAACAGGCACTCAAAATCCTAGGAACATTCATCGAACATCGGCGCGGCCGCAGCCTTAATCCGGTTCGGCAATTTGCAACTATGTTTTGTAGAAACCCGCTTGCCCGTTGCATTCAAACGGGGTAGAACATAGCAAGAACATCGAAAGGGGAATATTTCGATACCATTTTGAACCCCTTGTGGAAAAGTTCTTAACGCCGGGCGCGCTGCGGCGTGGAAAGCCTAGGCTGAAAACTGCGGCGGCCATGCGCCGGATGAGATCGCAAAAACGGAGGCAGTGATGGCGGGTAGCGTCAACAAGGTGATTTTGGTCGGTAATCTCGGCGCCGACCCGGAAATTCGCCGCACCAGCGACGGCCGGCCGGTGGCGAATTTGCGCGTCGCGACCTCCGAGTCCTGGAAGGACAAGGCGACCGGCGAGCGCCGCGAGAAAACCGAATGGCACCGCGTGGTGATCTTCAACGAAGGGCTCTGCCGGATCGCCGAGCAGTACCTGAAGAAAGGCGCGAAGGTTTACCTCGAAGGCCAGCTCCAGACCCGCAAATGGCAGGACAAGGAGGGCCAGGACCGCTATTCGACCGAGGTAGTGCTGCAAGGGTTCAATTCGCAATTGACGATGCTGGACAGCCGCGGCGGAGGCGGTGGCGGCGCCCTCGAAGATCAGAGCGGCGAATTCGGCGCTTCCGGCCCGATGCGCGAGCGCCGTCCGGCGGCCGCCGCCGTCGGCGCCGGCGGCAAGCGCGGCGACATGGACGACGAAATTCCGTTCTGATTTCGTGCTGCCTGCGCGGGAGGACCGGGGAGGGGAATGAACAATGATGAAAATTGTTTCGCTATCGGCGGCCTTGCTCGCCTGCGCGCTCGCAAGCCCCGCCGCCGCGCAAGGCAAGAAGGTGACGGTCAACCGGTTGTCCTTATCCGGGGGTGCTCGCCACTTGCCTGATGATCAAGGACAAGGACGGCACCGTCTACAACATCACGAGCGCCAATCCGAAGCCCCCGTTCAACGACGTCGCGCTCATCGTGACCGGCACGGCCGCGCAGAAACTCAGTATCTGCAATCAGGGAACCGTGCTCGATGACATCAAATGGGACCGCACCAAGATGCGGTGTCCGCAATAGTGAAGCGACGGCGCGGGCGGTCTTCCCCGCTCGCGGTTTGATGCGATTTCCGTTCTTGCAAATGGCCGCCTTAGGCTAAAGTCCCGCGCGTCATGCGGGTTCTCGTCGTCGGCGCCTATGGTTTTATCGGCTCGGCCGTGGTCGCGCGGCTCGTCGCCGACGGCCACGAGGTCGTGGGCGCGGGGCGCCGCATCCAGGCGGCGCGCGAGCGGCGCCCCGATCTCCGCTGGATCAAGATCGACCTCGCGCGCGCCCGCAAGCCCGAGCAGTGGTCGGCGAGCATCTCGCGGGCATCGATGCGGTGGTGAACTGCGCCGGCGTCTTGCAGGACGCGCCCGCCGATTCCACCCACAAAGTTCATGTCGAAGGCGCCGAGTGCGCTTGTTCGCCGCTTGCGCGCGCGCGGGCGTACGCCGCGTGATCCTGATCTCGGCGGTGGGCGTCGGCTCCGACGAGGACACGCGCTTCGCGCGCAGCAAGCATGCCGCCGAGGAAGCGATGAAGGGCGAGGACCTCGATTGGGTGATCTTGCGGCCCTCGCTCGTGGTCGGACATTCGGTCTATGGCGGCATGGCGTTCGTGCGGGCGCTCGCCGCGATGCCCTTCGTGCTGCCGCTCGCGCGCGAAAGCGCGACCTTCCAGCCGGTGCAGGTGAGCGAGGTGGCGGCGGCCGTCAGCTTCTTCCTGCGGCCCGATGCTCCCGTTCGCCGCACCGTCGAGATCGCGGGGCCGCAGCGGCTGACGCTCGCACAGATCGTCGCGCACTATCGCCGCTGGCTCGGCCTGCCGGCGGCAAAGCTCGTCCGCCTGCCGTTGATCGCGGCTTCGCTGGTCTCCCGGCTCGGCGACGCAGTGAGCCTGCTCGGCTGGCGGCCGCCCTTGCGCACCACCGCGCTCAGGCAGCTCTCGCGCGCGCTCGCGCGCGATCCCGCCGAGTGGACGCGCATCACCGGGATCGCGCCGACGCGGCTCGACACCGCGCTCGCGCTCGAGCCCGCCTCGGTGCAGGATCGCTGGTTCGCCCGGCTTTATCTCCTGAAGTCGCTCGTCATCGCGGTGCTGTCACTGTTCTGGATCGTGAGCGGCGTGATCGGCCTCGGACCGGCGCGCCCGCTTGATCGCCGATCTTTTGATCGAGGTCGGATTCGGTAGATTGGTCTGCCTTCGCCGCGATCGTCTCGGGCTTCGTTCACTTTTGCTGGGGATCGGCATCGCCATTCGCGCCACCGCCCGCGCGGCGCTGCTTGCGAGCCTGCCGATCGCCATCATCTATATCGTGGCCGGCGGGCTGATGCGGATCGGTCTTTGGCTCGATCCGCTCGGCGCGCTCATCAAGATGTTTCCGATCATCGTGCTCACGATCGTGGCGATTGCGATCCTCGACGATCGATGAGCGATTATTTCTTCCTGAAATTCCTGCATGTGATCGGGACCGCGGTTCTTTTCGGCACCGGCGCGGGGATTGCGTTCTTTTTTTTGCTCGCGCACCGGACGAAAAAGGCCGCGACCGTCGCCGCGGTCGCGCGCATCGTCGGTGATCGCCGATTTCCTGTTTACGGCGACCGCCGTCGCCGTGCAGCCGGTGACCGGCGTCCTGCTCGCCGTCGAGCTCGGCTTTCCGCTGCACGAAGGGCTGGATCGCCTTGTCGATCCTCTTGTATCTCGCCACCGGCGCCTTCTGGATACCGGTCGTGTTCATGCAGATGCGGATGCGCGACCTCGCGCGCGACCGCGGCGAGGAAGGGGCGTCCGCTGTCGGCGGAATATCACCGCCTGTTCCGGCGCTGGTTCGCCTTCGGCTTTCCGGCCTTCGGCGCGGTGCTCGCGATCATCTGGCTGATGATCGCCAAGCCCGCGATGGTTCTGAGCACGCGTCATCTCTCCTTCGGCTCGACCGAAGGGCGCACGCTCAAGAAATGGGCCGGTTCCGCCTATTTATTCGGCTGCCGGCCGTAGCGTCCGGAAAGCGGCGGTGGAGATCAGCAATATCAGCGAAATCAGCAAATAGGCCGTTGTCGCGCGCGCCGAGTCCAATTCGCTCACCAAGCCCAGGATCCAAAATGCAACCAAGGCCGCAAATACCAACATCCTCGTCGAAATCATCTTCACTCACTCCACGTTAGCCCACCGGTAAAGTCGCAAATGCAGGAAACGTTCCAAGTGCGGCGAATGCTTGTCGAGGCAAAAATAATAAAGAATTAAGCCGCGAGCGATTTGCGGGTTTGCTCCGCCATTTCGCGCTCGATGCGAACTTCGCGCTTCCTACCGCTCCGGGCGCATGGCAGATTCCACATCAAGCAAAAGCAACGGGGAGGAATGCCGTGTTCAGGGGCTGGATCAGCGCCATCGCCGCCGTTTCGCTCATCGCACTCGCGTCTGTCGCGGCCCGCGCGCAAACGAGCGATCTCATCGTCGAGAAGAAAATCTTCGAGATGCCGAGCTACACCACCGCCGGCGGCGAAACCATCAAGGGCGTGAAAGTCGGCTGGGAAGCTGCGGGCACGCTCAACGCCGATAAATCGAACGCCATCCTGATCACGCACTTTTTCTCCGCCACCAGCCACGCCTTCGGCAAGTACAAGGCCGAAGACAAGGTCGCGGGCTATTGGGACGGCATCATCGGCCCCGGCAAGCTGATCGACACCGACAAATATTACGTCATCTCATCCGACACGCTCGTCAATCTCAACGTCAACGCTCCCAACGTCGTCACCACCGGGCCCGCCAGCATCAATCCCGACACCGGCAAGCCCTACGGCATGAGCTTCCCGGTTGTTTCCATCAAGGATTTCGTCAACGTAGAGAAGGCGCTGGTCGAAAGCCTCGGCATCAAGAAACTCAGGATGGTCATGGGCGCCTCGATGGGCGGCCTGCAGGCTTACGAATGGGCCGCGAGTTACCCGGCGATGGTCGACCGTTTCATCGCCGTCATCAGCCATTCGCAGCCCGATCCTTACCTCGTGGGTTGGGTCGACGTCTGGGCGCAGCCGATCCGGCTCGACCCGAAATGGAATGGCGGCGACTACTACGGCAAGGAGCCGCCGGTTGACGGGCTTAAGGCCGCGCTCAAGCTCCTCACGCTGCACGCCTATCAGTGGGAGTGGGCGCAGAAGACCTTCGGCATGGCGCCGGCGGAAGAGGGCAAGGACCCGGCCAAGGCGATGAACAACAAATTCAAGATCGAGGCCTTTCTCGAAACCGCGGCCACTGCCCGCGCCGCTACCGCTGATGCCAACCATTTCCTTTATCTCGTAAAAGCCAACCAGCTCGCCTCCGCTGATCCTGCCAAGATCAAGGTGCCGGCGCTGATCATCAGTACGCCGACCGATCTCTTCTTTCCTGAGCCGCTCGTCGACGAAACGGCGAAGGCAATCGCCGCCAACGGCACACCGGTAGAGACCGCCAAGCTCGTCGGCCCTAACGGCCATCTGAACGGTGTGTTCGCGATCGCACAGGCAAAGGACAAGATCGCGGCATTTCTCGCCAAATAAGGGAGGTCGACGCATGAACCTCGCGCCGCTCTCGTCCGCGTCGCCAGCGATCCAGCTTCATGCCGTCGCGGCGATGAGCGCATTCGCGCTTGGCCTGGTGCAATTCGCGGCGCCCAAGGGCACGTTGCCGCACCGGACCATGGGCTGGATTTGGGTCGTGCTCATGGTGGCGGTGGCGGCGAGCTCCTTCTTCATCCACGAACTGCGGCTTTGGGGGCCATGGAGCCCACCGACGATGATTCATTTCTTGTCGATCTTCACCCTGGTGCCGGGCCGCATCATGCACGCGGTTATTTTCGGGCCCTGAGGAGCGCGATTTTCCGAAGCCCATTCGTGGCTTTTTTCGATCGCCATTTCCAGGCCTCAAGACGGGGTTATAAGGTATTGATTTTAAATAGGAAAATAACCCACATTCCGTCCTCAATTATTTGGATTTGAAGCCCGGAATCAGCTATAAAAAACCATTCCTTTTCATGCCGTTTGAGGCCCTTTGTCCGACACCGAAACCCCGCCGCCGGGGCCACCGGCGAGCCCCGCGCCTTCGGATTTCAAGGCCGTTTCGCTCACCGACGAGCTGAAGCGCAGCTATCTCGATTACGCCATGAGCGTGATCGTCGCGCGCGCGCTGCCGGACGTGCGCGACGGGTTGAAGCCCGTGCACCGGCGCATCCTCTTCTCGATGAACGAGAACGGCTACGAGTGGAATAAGCCCTACCGCAAATCCGCGCGCATCGTCGGCGACGTCATCGGTAAATATCATCCGCACGGCGACCAGTCGGTCTACGACGCGCTCGTGCGCATGGCGCAGGAATTTTCCATGCGCCTGCCGCTGATCGACGGGCAGGGCAATTTCGGCTCGGTCGACGGCGATCCGCCCGCGGCCATGCGCTACACCGAAGTGCGGCTCGAGCGGGTGGCCGAGAACTGCTCGCCGACATCGACAAGGACACCGTCGATTTTCAGGACAATTACGACAATTCCGAGCGCGAGCCGACGGTTTTGCCGGCGCGCTTCCCGAACTTGTTGGTCAACGGCGGCGGCGGCATCGCCGTCGGCATGGCGACCAATATCCCGCCGCACAATCTCGGCGAGATCATCGACGCCACGCGTGGCCTTGATCGACAAACCCGAGCTTACGTCGAAGAAATCGCGACACTCGTGCCCGGTCCCGATTTTCCCACCGGCGGCATCATTCTCGGCCGCGCCGGTATCCGCGAGGCATATCTCACCGGCCGCGGCTCGATCATGGTGCGCGGCCGCGTCACGCAGGAAACGCTGCGCGGCGATCGCGAAGCGCTGATCATCACCGAAATTCCCTATCAGGTGAACAAGTCGTCGATGATCGAAAAGATCGCCGAGCTCGTGCGCGACAAGAAGATCGAAGGCATCGGCGACATCCGCGACGAATCCGACCGCGACGGCATGCGCGTGGTGATCGAGATCAAGCGCGACGCGATGGCCGAAGTGGTGCTGAACCAGCTCTACCGCTTCACGCTCGCTGCAATCGAGCTTCCCCGCCAACATGGTGGCGCTTACGGGCGGTCGCCCGGCGACGATGACGCTGCGCGATCTCCTGGTCGCCTTCGTCGCCTTCCGCGAGGAAGTGATCGGGCGGCGCACCAAGTTTCTGCTGAAGAAGGCGCGCGACCGCGCCCACGTCCTCGTCGGCCTCGCCGTCGCCGTCGCCAATATCGACGAGATGATCAAGCTCATTCGCGGCGCCAAGGACCCGCAGGCCGCGCGCGACGCATTGATGGGGCGCGACTGGAAAGCCTCGGACGTGAAGGATCTGATCGAGCTGATCGACGACCCGCGCCACAAATTATCGGCGTCCGGCAGCACGATCCGGCTTTCGGAAGAGCAGGCCAAGGCCATTCTCGACCTCCGCCTGCAGCGGCTGACCGCGCTCGGGCGCGACGAGATCAAGGCCGAGCTCGACCAGCTCGGCAAGGAAATCAGCGATTACCTCGAAATCCTCCGCAGCCGCGACGCGCATCCGCGCGATCGTCAAGGACGAGCTCATCAAGATCAAAGATGAATTCAACACGCCCCGCCGCACCGAAATCGCGGGGGCGGAGGTCGAGGTCGAGGAAGAGGATCTCATCCAGCGCGAGGAGATGGTCGTCACCGTCTCGCACGCCGGCTACGTCAAGCGCGTGCCGCTCTCGACCTATCGCGCGCAGCGCCGCGGCGGCAAGGGCCGCGCCGGCATGCAGACGCGCGAGGAGGATTTCGTCACCCGCCTGTTCGTCGCCTCGACCCATGACGAGGTGCTGTTCTTCTCCTCCAAGGGCAAGGCCTACACGCAGAAGGTCTGGCGGCTGCCGCTCGCGGCGCCGCAAGCGCGCGGCAAGGCGATGGTCAACATCATCCCGATCGAAGCGGACGAGCGCATCACCTCGATCATCACGCTGCCCGAGGACGAGGCGGCGCGCGCGAAGATGAACATCATGTTCGCCACCACCGGCGGCACGGTGCGCCGCAACGCGCTCACCGATTTCGTCGATATCCGCCGCTCCGGCATCATCGCGATGAAGCTCGAGGAGGGCGACGCGATCGCCCACGTCGCGCTCTGCACCGAGCAGGAAGACGTGCTGCTCTCGACCGTCGAGGGCCAGTGCATTCGCTTTCCGGTGAGCGACGTGCGCGTGTTCTCCGGCCGCAACTCGATCGGCGTGCGCGGCATCAGGCTGGAAAAGAAAGACAAGCTGATTTCGATGGCGATCATCCGCCATATCGAGGCGACGAGCGAAGAGCGCGTGGCCTATCTGAAGATGGCGAACGCGGTCCGCCGCGGCGAGGAAGGCGAGGACGACGAAGAGGAAAAGGTGAAGGCGATCGAGCTTTCGCAGAAACGCTACGCCGCCATGAGCGCCGCCGAGCAATTCATCCTCACGCTCACCGAGCACGGCTACGGCAAGCGCACGTCGTCCTACGAGTACCGCATCACCGGCCGCGGCGGCAAAGGCATCGTCGCGATGTCGATCGGCAAGAAGAACGGCAAGATCGTCGGCTCCTTTCCGGTCGAGGATACGGACCAGATCATGCTCGTCACCGACCGCGGCAAGCTCATCCGTTGCCCGGTCGACGGCATCCGCATCGCCGGCCGCTCGACGCAAGGCGTGATCGTGTTCGACACCGCCGAGGGCGAGCGCGTGGTGTCGGTCGAGCGCATCAGCGAGGAAGCGGAAGAGGGCGGAGCGTAGGCCAGCGCCGCCGGGGTTTCGCGAGACATTGCGATGATCGTCCAGGCCTGCCTCAACGGCGCGCGCGCTGCCTCCTTCCATCCGGCATTGCCGTTGACGGCCGACGCCATCGCCCGCGACGCGCTGGCCGCCGTGCGGGCGGGTGCCGCGGAGCTACATTTTCACGTGCGCGACGAGGAGGGCCGCGAGACACTTCGCCCCGAAATCGTCGACATGACCATCGCAAAGTGCGCCGCGCATGCCCCGGCACACTGATCGGCATCAGCACCGGCGAATGGATCGAGAAGGACGACGGCCGCCGCCGCGATTTCATCCGCAACTGGTCGGTACTGCCGGATTACGCCTCGGTGAACCTCGTCGAGGCCGATTGCGCCGCCGTGATCGAGCATCTCAAAAAGCGAGGCATCGGCACCGAGGTCGGCATCTGGAGCGCGGCCGATGCCGCGCGTTGCCTCGAATTGAACCTTGCCACTGACGCCCTGCGGCTTCTATTCGAGATCTCTCAGCAGGATAAAGCCGAGGCGCTTTCCGAATTCGCGGCCATTGAGAAACGCTTGGGAGAAGCGGCGCGCTTGCGGCCCGTGCTTCTTCACGGCTTCGATGCCACCGTCTGGACGTTCGTGGAAGCGGCCTTCGCGCGCGGCTATTCGACGAGGGTTGGTCTGGAGGATGGCTGCGTGCTTCCCGACGGGCGGATGGTGTCGTCGAACGCGGCCCTGGTCGCCGCCGCCATCGAGCTAAAAAGCAAGGCGGCGAAAAGCGGTGGCTAAACGAGCGGCCCGCTGCGGCGACGCCTTGTCTCCCGCGCGATAGACCGCTAACCCTTCCGCCATGCCCCGCACCGCCCTCTATGCCGGTTCCTTCGATCCCGTCACCAACGGCCACCTCGACGTGATCAAGGGCGCTTGTCGACTCGCCGACAAGCTCGTGCTCGCGATCGGCGTGCACCCCGGCAAGGCGCCGCTATTCTCCGCCGAGGATCGGCTCGCGATGCTGAAGGAAGTATGCGGCCCGATCGCGGCGGCCGAAAAGTGCGCGCTTGAATGCGTCACCTTCAGCGATCTCGTGGTCGAGACCGCGAAGCGCGTCGGTGCGACCTTGCTCATCCGTGGCCTGCGCGACGGTACCGACCTCGACTACGAAATGCAGATGGCGGGCATGAACGGCTCGATGGCGCCCGCGATCCAGACCGTGTTTTTGCCGGCCTCGCCCATGGTGCGCCCGATCACCGCCACATTGGTGCGCCAGATCGCCTCCATGGGCGGCGATATTTCCGCGTTCGTGCCGAAAGAGGTCGTGACGCGGCTTGCGGCGAAATTTCCGCGCAAGAAATAAATCCGGTAGGAGCCCCATGATGAAACGTCTCGCCGCGCTCGCTCTACTTTCGCTTGTTGCCTTCGCGCCCGCCGCATCCGCGCAGCTATTCGCGCAGCAACCGAAGAGCGATCCGCAAAACACGCTGGTGCTGGAGACCACCAAGGGCCGTGTCGTGATCAAATTGCTCAACGATCTCGCGCCCAAGCATGTCGAGCGCATGAAACAGCTCGCCCGCGACGGCTATTACAACAATGCGCCCTTTCACCGCGTGATCCTCGGCTTCATGGCGCAAACCGGCGATGGCGAGCGCGGCGACGGCACCGGCAAGTCGCGCTATCCGGACTTACCGTCCGAATTTTCGACGGTACCGTTCGTGCGCGGCGTTGTCGGCATGGCGCGCAGCCAAAGCCCGAATTCGGCCAACAGCCAGTTCTTCATCATGTACGACAGCACGCCGAGCCTGAACGGCCAGTACACGGTCGTGGGCCAGGTGCTCTCGGGCATGGAAGCGATCGATGAACTCAACAAGGGCCCGAGCGCGTTGAATGGCCGCGTCACCGACCCTGACCGCATTATCACGGCGCGCGTCGCCGCCGACATCCGCCAATAGGAGCGATCATGGCCGATCCCGAAAACACGCTGATTTTGGAGACCACCAAGGGCGCGGTCGAGATCGCGATGAAGCCCGAGCAGGCGCCGAACCACGTCGCACGCATCAAGGAACTGGTGCGCAAAGGCTTCTACAACGGCGTTCCGTTCCATCGCGTGATCGAGGGCTTCATGGCGCAGACCGGCTGCCCGCGCGGCGACGGCACCGGCGGCTCCGGCCAGAAGCTGAAGGCCGAATTCAATGCGACGAAACACGGCCGCGGCACGGTTTCGATGGCGCGCGCCGCGAGCCCCGATTCCGGCGACAGCCAATTTTTCATCTGCTTTGCCGAGGCGCCCTGGCTCGATCGCCAATATACCGCCTGGGGCGAGGTGACGTCGGGCATGGAGAATGTCGACAAGATCAAGCGCGGCGAGCCGGTGAGCGAGCCCGACAAGATCGTAAAGGCGAGGATCGCGGCGGACGCCTAGACAGCCGGCGCGGTCGCGCCGCGCCGCCACTTTGTTCGCCTCCGAATGGATCGGGCCTACTTGGCCGCCATGCAGTCCCGCACGTATTTCCGGCGAGCCCTAAACCCTAAACCTGCTTCTTTTGCTTGGTTTTTGCATGCGGCGCGCTTCTGCGCATGCTCCGCAACGGCCTTTTCCTTGGCCATCATCTTTTCCGGAGTTAGAGAAGAAGCGGTCAGGGGGGCGGGAGCCTGCGCGAGAAGCGGACTGGCGGCGGCGCCAACGATCAGAACGAGCGGGAGAAAATATCCAATCCGCGTCATGCACGCCTCTTCATCAGATTGCCACATGGCGTTTCTGGATCACTTTCAATACGGAAATATGACAATTGCGCACCGACCTGTTCGATTTTGACTTACCGTCCGACCGCATCGCGCTCCGTCCCGCGGTTCCGCGCGATTCCGCCCGCCTCTTGCTGGTGCGGCCCGATGCCGCGTCGGAATTCGAGGATCGCCTTGTCGGCGATCTGCCGGCGCTGTTGCGGCCGGGTGACGCGCTCGTGGTCAATGACAGCAAGGTGATTCCGGCGCGCTTGACCGGCGAGCGCGTGCGCGGTGAAGCGCGCGCGAAGATCGAGACGACCTTGATCCGCCGCGAGGGCGGTGAGCGCTGGCGCGCGCTCGCCAAGCCCGCAAAGCGGCTGCAGCCCGGCGACCGCATTCGCTTCGGTCACGAGAGCCGCGTGTGTTTGCTCGGCACGCTCGATGCGACGGTCGAAGAAATCGGCGAGGGCGGAGAAATTCTGTTGCGCTTCGATTTTCACGGCCCCGTGCTCGAGGAAGCGATCGAAGCGCTTGGTCACATGCCGCTGCCGCCCTATATCGCGGCGCGGCGCGAGGACGACGAGCGGGACCGCGACGACTATCAGACCGTTTTCGCCAAGCACGAAGGCTCGGTCGCCGCACCCACCGCCGGGTTGCATTTCAGCAACGAATTGCTCGCCGCGCTCGATTTGCGCGGGGTCGCGCTCCATCGCGTGACCCTGCACGTCGGCGCCGGCACTTTTTTGCCGGTGAAGACCGAGGATACCGCCGCCCATCGCATGCATGCTGAGCGGGGGGAGGTCTCCGCCGCCACCGCCAACGCGCTGAATGCCGTGCGCGCGGGCGGGGGACGAATTGTCGCGGCCGGCACCACGGCGCTCCGCTTGCTCGAAAGTGCGACGGGGGAGGATGGAAGGCTCGCAGCCTTTTCCGGCGAGACTGCGCTTTTCATTGTGCCGGGCTATCGCTTTCGCGCCGCCGACCTTTTGATGACTAATTTTCACCTGCCGCGTTCGACTCTGTTCATGCTGGTCGCCGCCTTCTCCGGTCTTGAACGCATGCAGCGCGCCTATCGGCACGCGATCGAAGTCGGCTATCGCTTTTATTCATACGGCGATGCATGTCTCCTCCATCCGGAGACAAAGCATTGAGCGCG
Organism: uncultured Alphaproteobacteria bacterium; assembly: GCA_963751685.1. Classification (GTDB taxonomy): domain Bacteria; phylum Pseudomonadota; class Alphaproteobacteria; order Rhizobiales; family Xanthobacteraceae; genus Palsa-892. The sequence continues at coordinate 123,394 of CAVVVV010000010.1, forward strand.
CAATTCTCCTTTTCCTTGCTTGCGACCGATGGCGCCGCGCGCCGCGGCGAGATTGCGACGCCGCGCGGCGCCATCCGCACGCCGGCTTTCATGCCGGTCGGCACCGCCGCGAGCGTCAAGGCGATGTTTCTCGATGCCGTTCGCGCCGCCGGATCGGATGTCGTGCTCGCCAACACGTACCACCTGATGCTGCGTCCGGGCGCCGAGCGCATCGCCGCGCTCGGCGGCTTGCACGCCTTCATGGGCTGGCCGCATCCGATTCTGACCGATTCCGGCGGCTATCAGGTGATGTCGCTGGCAGCTCTGCGGAAAGTAAGCGAGCAGGGCGTCACCTTTCGCTCGCATCTCGACGGCGCGATGTTCGAACTTTCGCCCGAGCGCGCCGTCGAAATTCAGAATCTGCTCGGCGCCGACATCGCGATGCAGCTCGATGAATGCGTGAAGCTGCCCTCGCCGGACCCGGAGGTCGAGCGCGCGATGCGCCTCTCGCTGCGTTGGGCCGAGCGCTCGAAGCGCGCCTTCGAGAACGCGCCGTCCGGCCGCGCGCTATTCGGAATCGTGCAGGGAGGGGTGATACCGAAGCTGCGCGGTGAATCCGCGCGCGCGCTCGTCGAGATGGGCTTTCACGGCTATGCCATCGGCGGCCTCGCCGTGGGCGAGTCGCAGGACGTGATGCTCGCGACCGTCGAGGAAACCATGATCGAGCTTCCCGCCGATAAGCCGCACTACTTGATGGGCGTCGGCGAGCCCGACGATATCCTGGCCGCGGTCGCGCGCGGCATCGACATGTTCGACTGCGTCCTTCCCACGCGTGCGGGCCGCCACGCGCTCGCCTACACGCGGAACGGCAAGATCAACATTCGCAACGCCCGCCACGTCGACGACCCGCGACCGCTCGACGAGGCGAGCCATTGTCCGGCCGCGCGCGATTACTCGCGCGCCTATCTGCACCACCTCGTCAAGGCGAACGAAATCTTGGGCGCGATGCTGCTCACCTGGGCGAATGTCGCCTATTATCAGGAACTGATGAGCGGCATTCGCGAGGCGATCGCGGGCCGCCGCTTTTCCGATTTTGCCGCCGAGACCCGTGACCATTGGACCAAGGAGCCACGATGACGCAGCCCATGCTCTTCACGCCGATCAAATTGCGCGATCTGACGCTCAAGAATCGCATCGTGGTCTCGCCCATGTGCCAGTATTCGGCCAAGGATGGCTTCGTCACCGATTGGCATTTCGTTCATCTCGGCAAGTTCGCGCAAGGCGGCGCCGGCGCCGTGTTCGTCGAAGCGTCCGCGGTCGAGCCGCGTGGCCGCATCACCTATGGCGATGTCGGCATCTGGTCCGACGCCCACGCGGCGCCGCTCAAGCGCATTGCGAGTTTCATCAAGAGTCAGGGTGCCGCACCCGCGATGCAGCTTGCCCATGCCGGCCGCAAGGCGAGCATGCAACGGCCCTGGCACGGCAACGGCCCGCTCGACGACAGCGATCTAAAGCGCGGCGAGACGCCGTGGCCCATTATCGCCCCGAGCGCGATCCCGATGGACGAAGGCTGGCTTATGCCGAGCGCGCTCTCGACCGACGATCTCAAGAAGCTCCGCGAGGCTTGGCGGCTCGCCGTGCTGCGCAGCCTCGACGCTGGCTTTGAAATTCTCGAAATTCATAGTGCGCATGGCTATCTTCTGCACGAGTTTCTCTCCCCGCTGACGAACAAGCGCAATGACGCCTATGGCGGCGACCGCGCCGGCCGCATGCGTTTTCCGCTCGAGCTGGCCGAAACCGTCCGCTCCGTTTGGCCGCAGGAAATGCCCTTGTTCCTGCGCATTTCCTCGGTCGATGGCCTCGACGGCGGCTGGAGTCTCGACGATTCCGTTGCCTACGCGCGCGAGCTCGCGGCGCGCGGCGTCGACGTGATCGATTGCTCCTCGGGCGGGCTGATCGGCTCGGCGACCGCCGCGAAAATTCCGCGCGGGCTTGGCTTCCAAGTGCCGTTTGCCGAGCGCATTCGCAAGGAAGCCGGTATCAAGACCATGACCGTGGGCCTGATTGTCGAGCCGCGACAGGCGGAGGCGGTGTTGCGGGGCGGCCAAGCCGATCTTGTCGCCATCGGCCGCGAGGCGCTGTTCGATCCGAACTGGCCGTTGCACGCCCAATACGCGCTCGCGAGTTCGGCCGGCGACGTTTTCGCCGACTGGCCGCAGCAATATGGCTGGTGGCTCACGCGGCGCGAGCCGGGCTTGCGCGCCGCGCGCGAGGCGGCGGCGAAGAAAGCGTGAGGCGCATGCGGCTTCTGCCTTTCATTGTGGCCGCAATCCTGTTCGTGCCTGGATTGCCCGCTGTCGCCGACGGCGGGCCGGATCATTGGGCCGTGACCGGAATTGCGTCCGGCGGGGTACTCGACATTTTTGCCAACCCTTCGATCGATGCGCCGAAGCTCGGCGCCATCCCTTCGAATGGCAGGAAACTGGACAATCTCGGCCGCATCAACGAGCCGACTTATCAGGAGTGGCTCGCCATGAGCGAGGACGAGCGCCGGCAGGCGACCGAGCGGCGCTGGTGCCGCATCCGCTATCGCGGCGTTGCCGGCTGGGTGCGCGGAAAATTTCTGAAGGAAGATTGAGGCTTACGCCCGGACGTCTGGCCAACTCTTCGCAGGGGTCGAGCCGTAAGGTACCTTTTCTGTCCGCGTATGATTCTCTTTGGGTCGATTTCATGCTGCTTTCAATTCTAATGCCAACTCACCGCGATGATTTGCTGGCCTTGTCAAGAATTACGCAAGCGTGTTCTTGGGCCTCTCCAAATGTGGAAATAATCGTCAGAGACAATTCTGGAAGCAAGGCGAAGCGTGAATTCTTAGAATCGATACGGCGTCGCCATCTCGCGAATTGCGAAATTGCCCTGGTAGAGCCTTGTGAGGCGGCTGAAAATTTTGCGAAATGCCTTTCGTCGGCTAAGGGCGATTTCATTTTCTTTGTCGCCGATGACGACAGCTCATTTGATCGCGCAATCGATGTTCTGACAGCCGCGGCGAAAGTTCTCGTAGCGGAGCCATCGGCTGCGGGGATTGCTGGACTTTACATCATTGAGAAGAAACAAGGGTCATCGATCGCGGCTTATTCGCCTCTAGATTCGGATGATGTTTCTTTGAGAGTCGCGAACTATCTAGAGTTTGATGGCCCAAATCTTCTTTTTTATTCCCCGGTCAGACGCCAGATAGCGTTGGATTGTTTTGAGTTTATCAGTACAGCTCCATTTCAATTTCCCTTTCACGATCAGATCATGAGTCTCATTTACGTGCTTTCAGGAAAATTCGTGAATATTAAAAGACTGATGTACTTGTATGATTATGGTCTTTGGGAAAAGGGAAATACGGCGCAAGATTTAGACATGAAGTATTATCTTGCCGCCGGTATGGATCCAGCCCTTAACAAACTTCACTGGCTTCTATGCGCCTTCGAAGGCGCGAAAATAATTTCGCGCCCAAAATTTTGCCAAGGCGCCTCACCGGGGGAACGCAAGGCAGCAGTGGATAAATGGCTCGAAATAATGTTCCGCCGATTTTCGAGCGATAGTCGTGATATTCGGAGATCGAGTTTTTCAATTCCAGTCGAAGCAGTGTGCCAAAAGTGGCAAAATGCTTACCCAAATATCGCGCTGGACGATTTGCAAAAAGATATATGCGATTTCATCTCGCTGTTTTCAAAACTCAATTCCGAAAAGTACGGTGATTTCTGGAAATCGGTATAGCATATCCCTTAGTCCCATGACTTCGGATAACGTTCCGATCGACGATCTCGCCGGCGGGCTTGGCGGATCGGATGACAGAGAGCATGTTCAAGAATGAAGATTTTGCATACGGAAGCTTCCGAGGGCTGGGGCGGGCAGGAAATTCGCATCCTCGAGGAATCGGCAGGTTTCATCGCACGTGGGCACGAAGTCCATATCGTCGCGCCAGCCGCCAGCCCTATCCTCGCTGCGGCACAGAAACGCGCAATCCCGGCGCATCCCATGCCGATCAACCGGCGGAGCTTTGGCTCGCTGCGAAAGCTCTTCGCACTGATTTCCGAACTGCGACCCGATGTAATCATCACCCACAGCTCGACCGACAGTTGGCTGGTCGCGGTTTGCACGCGGTTGATGCGCAGACGACCCGCTGTCGTGCGAACGCGCCATCTCGGATTTCAGGTCGGACGCGGTGCATTAAATCGATGGCTTTATGCGCGAGCCCCCGACCGCGTCGTTACCACCGGCGAGGCGACGCGCCAGATGTTGATACAGTCCCTGCACATCGATCCGGCGCGCGTCGTCTCGATCCCAACTGGAATTAACACGGGAAAGTTTGCTCCCGGCGATAAAAGCCACGCCAGGAAAGTTACCGGTCTCGAGCATGGTGGCGAACCCGTGATCGGTATTGTGGCGACGCTGCGCTTCGGCAAGGCGCATCGTTTTTTGATTCCGGTGCTCGCCGATGCCCGCCTCGGCAGCGCCCGCCTCGTCATTGTGGGGGACGGACCGCAAGAGCCCGCCCTACGGGCGCAGGTCGCAGAATTGGGCCTCGCCTCGCGCGTGGTCTTCGCCGGACGACAGGAAGATGTCGTACCCTGGCTCAATGCGCTCGACGTCTTTGTCCTGCCGTCGACGGCCATAGAAGGCGCGCCGCAGGCTCTCATGCAAGCGATGGCTTGCGGCATTCCCGTGGTGACAACGCCCGTCGGTGCAATTCCGGAAATGGTCCGCGACGGAGAGAACGGGCTTTTCGTGTCTCCCGGTGAAACTCAGTCTCTCGCCGACGCGATCGCACGGCTTGCCGAGGATAAAGGTATGGCAAAGCGTCTGGCCATGGCGGGCCGTCGCCATGCCGAGGCAAGGTTTGCGATCGCAGCAATGCTCGATTCCATGGAAAAAGTGCTCGAAGACGCCGTGGCAACGAGAAGCGAGGCAAAGTCATAAACGGCCGAGTCGGTTTTGTTGACTCTCGGTTCGGAACTGGCGAGGTATGTTTCCGAACATCGCCGAAATATCCAGATTTGCACCGATGACCCACGAACGAAAAATCGCTGTGATCGGCCTTGGCTATGTCGGCCTGCCGGTCGCGGTCGCATTTAGTAAAGCCGGTTTATCGCTCATTGGCTTCGATATCAACGCAAAACGGATCAAGGAGCTCAAGTCCGGGATCGATCGCACGAACGAAGTCGGGCACAGCGAATTAGTGCGCACCGCGATCAACTTCACGACTGACCCGCGCGCCCTCCGAGCGGCAGATTTCTTCATCGTAACGGTACCGACGCCGATCGACGGCTCAAATCGGCCCGATCTCGGCGCGCTCAAAATGGCATCGACCACAGTCGGCTCCGCGCTCAAAAAGGGCGATATTGTCGTCTATGAATCGACGGTCTATCCCGGCGCAACAGAAGAAGAATGTCTGCCGATCCTCGAGCGCGCGTCTTCGCTAACCGCTGGCCGTGACTTCACCGTCGGCTATTCGCCTGAACGTATCAATCCCGGGGACCCCAAGCATCGCTTTGAAATGATCACCAAGGTGGTCTCGGCCCAGGACGAGCCAACGCTTGAAATCGTAGCGCGCGTTTACGGGTCGGTTGTTAAGGCCGGAATCCATAGAGCGCCGTCAATCCGGGTGGCCGAGGCGGCCAAGGTAATTGAAAATTCGCAGCGCGATATCAACATCGCGTTCATGAACGAGCTATCCGCGATTTTGCGCCTATTGAATATCGACACCCAGGACGTCCTCGCGGCAGCTTCGACCAAGTGGAATTTTCTCAATTTCACGCCGGGTCTGGTTGGCGGCCATTGCATAGGGGTCGATCCGTTCTATCTCACCTACCGTGCCGAGAAGGCAGGCTACCGGCCCGAGGTGATCCTCTCGGGCCGGCGTATTAACGACGACGTCGGCCACCGCATAGCGCGCGAATGCGTGGACCGCCTGCGACAGACCGGCCGGCGAGACTTGCGCGTTGCTCTGCTTGGACTGACCTTTAAGGAAAATATTCCAGATATCCGCAATTCGCGGGCCATCGACATCGTGCGTGAGCTAACCGATTTGGGAGTCAGCGTCGAAGTGCACGATCCGCACGCGTCACCCGAAGAGGTGGAACAGGAATATGGCCTTCGCCTGGTTCCGATCGAGAAGCTGGAGGCGGCCGATGCGGTCATCCTTGCGGTCGCGCACGAGAGCTACGTCACAGGCGGCTGGCCGCTGGTTCTCCGGCTCCTGAAGAAAGGCGCCGGCATCGTATTCGATGTCAAGGCTTGTCTGGATCGAAGTGTAACGCCTGCGGGTGTCGAATTGTTGCGGCTTTAGTGCCGAAGATGTTTCGCTAAATGGCTTCCGCCACGGCCTTGCCGAGATCCTGCGTCGAGGCCTGGCCGCCGATATCGGGCGTGCGCGGGCCTTCGCCGAGCACCTTTTCGATCGCGCGCACCACGGCATCCGCCGCCTCCTTATGGCCGAGATGGTCGAGCATCAGCGCGCCCGACCAGATCTGGCCGATGGGATTGGCGATGTTCTTGCCGTAAATATCGGGCGCCGAGCCGTGCACCGGCTCGAACATCGACGGGAATTTTCGTTCCGGATTGAGATTCGACGATGGCGCGATCCCGATCGTGCCGGTGCAGGCGGGGCCGAGGTCCGAGAGAATGTCGCCGAACAGGTTCGAGCCCACCACCACGTCGAACCAGTCCGGATGCTGCACGAAATGCGCGGTCAAGATATCGATGTGGAATTGGTCGGTACGAATGTCGGGATAACTCTTCGCCATCGCGTGAAAGCGCTCGTCCCAATAAGGCATGGTGATCGAAATTCCGTTCGACTTCGTCGCCGAGGTCACGTGTTTTTTCGCCCGCTTGCGCGCGATCTCGAAGGCATATTTCAGAATGCGATCCGTGCCGATGCGCGTGAAGATCGTCTGCTGGATCGCCATTTCGCGCTCGCTGCCGTCGTAAATCCTTCCGCCGATCGAGGAATATTCGCCCTCGGTGTTTTCCCGCACCACGATAAAATCGATGTCGCCGATCTTGCGGCCGGCGAGCGGCGAGCGGATGCCGGGCATCAGCCGTACCGGTCTGACATTGGCGTACTGATCGAACTCGCGCCGAATTGGGATCAACAGACCCCAAAGCGAGACGTGATCCGGCACGCCGGGAAAGCCGACCGCGCCGAGAAAAATCGCGTCGTGTCCGCGGATTTGCGCGAGCCCGTCGTCCGGCATCATGCGGCCGTGTTCGGTGTAATACCCGCAGCTCCAGGGAAAATGATCCCATTTGAACGCGAAGCCGAATTTGCGGCCCGCGGCCTCTAACACCCGCAACCCTTCCGGCACCACTTCCTTGCCAATGCCGTCGCCGGGGATCACCGCGATCCGATGGGTTTTCATGCGCGCCGATCGAGCTCCATTGCTTCGGGTTGCTCTAGCATCAGCCGCCCCGCGTTCTCGCTAACGCCGCTCTAAACCTTACGTTCGATGTTGACCGTGAGCGTCTTGCGTAGATTTTCGCCGGATGACGCCTTGAGCGGCGAAACGGCGTGCCAAGAATTCCAAGTCTTGACGAAGATAACGGCTTGGTTCGGGTTGAAGTCCATCTTTTTCAGCGTATTCACTTGTTCGAAGTCGAAATATTTGTTGCCCTCATTATACAAATTGCGCGGATCTTTTGGCCAAACGACATCCGTGCTTCCGCCCCAGGACGAATTCCACTCCCCCGGCTTGATCATCGAAAACACAAGGGTGATGAGTTTCCGCGGCATGTCCGTATGCGGTTTGATGTAGCCGCCATCGCCACCCATCATCGAGAATTCAAAACGAGCACTGAGTTCGGTCCATCCCAGTAGACGCCCAAGAATACTTGGGTGCTTCCCGCTAAAAGCAGTTAAAATCTTGGGCTTGCGCAGGGCCATATTGATATTATTGGCTTCTAGCATCTGAAACGTCTTTTCGATGAATTCCTTGCTCTTGATGTAGTCATAGAATGCGCGCCAATCGGCTGAGCTCTTCAGAAATGAGCGGTACTGAGACGAGTTATTCCCCGCCGATAGCGAATATTTGTTTCCGAGATGGGGCATATATTGGAAGAGGGATTTATCTGGATAGCTCGCGCACAAGCGCTGATAAATGCCCGGATCGAAAACATCGGAGATGAGGCCAATCGGATACGGTTCGTAGTCGAACGCAACTCGGTCATAGCGAAACATAGACATTATTCCCGTCTGAACCGCGCGGCACTATTGCATTTCGTAATCTCTAAGTCATCCGGCGAAAAATTGGAGTTTTGTAAATGAGCGAGGTCGACTAATTTGCGAGCTGTGAATTTGTCACCGCACTCATCGTCCAGCGCCGTCCGAGGAGTTTATTAATAAGCCCGCGGTGCTTTTGTGTGATCTCAAATTGATAGATGACACCCGGGTGGCGGGCGGAAATCTCGCCCAAAAGTTTGCTCCACCAAGCGGGCGAGCGCTGGGTGCAATGGGCATTCTCCCCGTTGGGAAGCGTCTTCATCGCCGGATAGCTCGCGACATTGGCGAAGACGAACTTTTTCGCCGCGCCGAAGATTTCATCCACGATCCAGGGAATATCCTCTTCCGGACAATGCTCGAGCACGTCGGTGGAAACGACGCCGTCGAATTTTTCGAGCGGAAAGCTTGAATATTCCGGGACGCCGGGATCGAAGCAGACGATCTTCTCGACGCCGAGATATTCAGCGACACTGGGGATGATCTCGCCGCTCGGAAGCACGAGGTTGCGCTGCTTGTAGAGCATGCCCTTCCCACTGCCATAATCGAGCATGCTCTTGGTACCTGTGCGGCGGGCGAGCGCGCGGATTGCCGGAAGATGCGGCCGCAGGCTGCCGCCCGTATAGGTGTCGTGGGGGCTTTTTGCCTGGCCGGTATTGCCCTCGCGGTGCATTCGTTCGTAGAGCGAAAGCAGCTCGCGGTAGCGAGGGCTCGGATTGCCGCGGCTATAGCTTTTGCGCCCATCATGCATGGGTCGCAACTCCAATACTCATTTCTTCTCCGGCAGCGCGAGGCGGATGTGCGGTTCGCCCAATTGCTGCGGTGAGATTCCCGACGGTGTGCCGATCAAGAGGACTTCCGCCTGCCGGTTCATCGGGAACAGCACCATTTTTAGATAATCATTGCAAAGATTGGCGAGCCCGGATGGGATCGAACCATCGACCTACTGATTAAAAGTCAGTCGCTCTACCACTGAGCTACGGGCTCTCGCGGCAAGACCTACGGAGGGCGCAGCCTTGCGTCAATAGCGGGAATAACGGGCCTTTTCGTTTGCGGACGGGTCGCGATAAGCTCGTGAAATGCGCGTCTTTACGGAGTCGATCAATGCCCGTTCTCAATCGCATCGCCGATCAAGTCGAGGAAATCGCCGAATGGCGGCGCGATTTTCACCGCCATCCCGAACTTCTGTATGAAGTTCACCGCACGGCGGCAACAGTCGCCGACAAGCTGAAAAGCTTCGGCTGCGATGAGGTCGTGCCCGGCATTGGCCGCACCGGCGTCGTCGGCGTCATCCGCGGCAAGAAACGCGCGAGTGGAAAGGTCGTCGGCATGCGCGCCGATATGGATGCGCTCCCGATCGAGGAAGCGACCGGCTTGCCCTACGCCTCGAAGACGCCCGGCACGATGCACGCCTGCGGCCACGACGGTCATACCTCGATGCTGCTCGGCGCCGCGCGCCACCTTTGCGAGACGCGCAACTTCGACGGCACCGCCATCGTGATCTTTCAGCCGGCGGAAGAGGGCGGGGCGGGCGCCAAGGCGATGATCGAGGATGGGCTCCTCGATCGCTTCGGCATCCAGGAAGTCTACGGCCTGCATAATTATCCGGGGATGAGCGTCGGCAAGTTCGCGATCCGCGCGGGCTCGCTGATGGCCGCCGCCGACCGGCTGCAGATCGAAATCGAGGGCATCGGCGGCCATGCCGCGCGCCCGCACAAGGCGATCGATACCGTGCTCGTCGGCTGCGCCATCGTCAACGCGTTGCAGCAAGTCGTTTCGCGCAACGTCGATCCGCTCGACAACGCGGTCGTTTCGATTACGCTATTCCAGGCCGGCACCACCGATAATGTAATCCCGCAGACTGCGCTTTTGCGCGGCACCGCACGCAGCTTGAGTCTGCAGGTGCGCGACATTCTGGAAAAGCGCATCGTCGAAATCGCCGAAGGCACGGCGAAATTGTACGGCGCCAAAGCAAAAGTCGTCTACACGCGAGACTATCCGGTGGTCGTGAACCATCCCGGCGAAACCGAATTCGCGACCAAGATCGCGCGCGAGATCGCGGGCGAAGCCAATGTCGATCCAAAGACGCTACCGGTCATGGGCGCCGAGGATTTTGCCTTCATGCTCGAGAAGCGTCCCGGCGCCTTCATCTTCATGGGCAACGGCGATACGGCGAACCTTCACCACCCCGCTTACGACTTCAACGACAAAGCAATTCCGTTCGGCGCCTCCTATTGGGTGCGCCTGGTCGAGCGCGCGATGCCGGCCTGACCGCTGCTTCAATCTGCCGCACCGCAACGGCGTTATTGACCCCGCACAAATTCAGATTGCCGTAATAATAACGCACGTTATAATATCAGGCGTTAGGGTATATTCCATGAAGACGCCGAACGAGCACAATCTGATTTTTCTCCTGCACGAGGTCGCGCATTTGATGCGCACGCTCGCCGACCAACGTGCGCGCGAGCGCGGCATGACGCGTGCGCAATGGGTGATCCTGAAGCGGCTCTTCCGCACGCCGGGGCTATCGCAAAATGAACTCGCCGCGATCATCGAGGTCGAGCCGATCACCATTGGCCGCTTGATCGACCGGTTGGAGGCGAGGGGGCTCGTGGAGCGGCGCCGCGATCCGAAAGATCGGCGCATCCATCGTCTACATCTCAAGACGAAGGCGGCACCGATCATCCGCGAGATTGATCAATGTCTTGCCGAACTTGAAATGGTCATGGTTGAGGGCCTCGAGCGGCGGACGCTCCATGCCTGCGCCGCCGCCTTGACGCGGATCAAGGCGAACTTGGGCGCCCGTGCCGTTTCGCTCGGTAAGCCGGCGAGATAGCGGCATGCTGTTCGTACCCGAGGAACTGCGCCGATCGCCAGCCGCCAAGGCGTTGCACAAGCAATACGTCGGAGCCAAAGGCTATATCGCCGCACTCACGCGGGACCGACGCCGGTTACGCATTCATTTGATGGTCGGCGGCATCGCGCTGGTCGCGCTCGTCTCGGGCATCGCCTGGCTCATGGGCGGCCGTTATGTCTCCACCGACAACGCCTATGTGCGCGCGGCGAAATTGATGGTCTCGACCGACGTCTCCGGCATCGTGTCCGCGGTCAACGTCAAGGAAGGCCAGTCCGTCAAGACCGGCGACGTGCTGTTCCAGGTCGATCCCGCGCAATTCCGCATCGCGCTCGATAACGCCAAGGCCTCGCTCGCCCAGGTCGCGCTCAACATCGAATCGATGAAGCAGGACTATCGCCGCATCCAGAGCGATATCGCGAGCCAGGGCGCGCAGGCCGAGCTCGCGCAGGCGAATTACGACCGCGCGGAAGCGCTCGTGAAAACCGGCAGCGGCTCGCGCGCGAATTACGACCAGACGCGCTTCACGCTGGAGACGGCGAAGAAGCAGCTGCAGTCGCTCAACGATCAGGCCAAGATGCAACTCGCGCGTCTCGCCGGAAATGCCGACATTGCGCCCGAAGATCATCCGACCTATCGGCAAGTGAAGGCGCAGGTGGACGAGGCGCAACGCCAGCTCGACCACACCACCGTGCGCTCGCCGTTCAACGGCATCGTGACCCAGGTCGCGGCCTTGCAGCCGGGCGCGTATCTCGTTGCGCAGACCGCCGCGCTTACCAACACCGGGGCCGTCGCGCTCGTCTCCACCGACGACATGTGGGTCGAGGCGAATATGAAGGAAACCGATCTCACCCATGTGCGGGTGGGTAATCATGTGGACATTTATGTCGACACCTATCCTGACCGCATCTGGTCGGGAACGGTCGAGAGCATCAGCCCCGCGACCGGCGCCGAATTCTCGCTGCTGCCGGCGCAGAATTCGAGCGGCAACTGGGTGAAGATCGTGCAGCGCATCACCGTGAAGGTGAAGGTCGACCGCAAGCCGGACGATCCGCCATTGCGCGCCGGCATGAGCGTGATCGTCGACATCGACACCCGGCATCGGCGTTCGCTCGCCGATTTCTTCTAAATCCATGAGCACGGTTGCCGATCCCAGGCCGAAGCCCGGCGATGCCGCGGCGGAAGGCTCGCATCGCGTCATCATCAGCATATGCGCGATGATCGCGACGCTTATGCAGGCGCTCGACAACACCATCGCCAACGTCGCGCTGCCTTATATGCAGGGCTCGCTGTCGGCCAGCCCGGATCAAATTACTTGGGTGCTTACGTCCTACGTGATCGCGGCGGCGATCATGACGGCGCCGGTTGGCTGGTTCGCCGTGCGCTTCGGACGCAAGAATTTTTTTGTCGCGTGTCTTGCGGGCTTCACGATCGCTTCGATCCTGTGCGGGCTCGCGGAAACGCTTGAGCAAATCGTCCTCTTTCGCGTGCTGCAGGGCGCATTCGGCGCCGCGCTGGTGCCGATGTCGCAATCCACCATGCTCAACCTTTTTCCCGCCGAGCGGCGCGGCTCGGCAATGGCGGTGTGGGGAATGGGCGTGATGGTGGGGCCGATTCTCGGCCCCACGCTCGGCGGCTATCTCACCGACGTCTACAACTGGCGCTGGGTATTCTACATCAACGTGCCTTTTGGCATCGCCGCGATCGCCGGCTTGTGGTTTTTCCTCAAGGACAATTCGAGGGACGACAAGCTGCAATTCGACTGGATCGGCTTCGCGGCGCTCAGTCTTGGGCTCGCGGCGTTGCAATTATTCCTCGACCGCGGAGAGCAAAAGGACTGGCTCGGCTCGACCGAGATCGTCATCTACCTCGTGCTATGCGGGCTCGGCGCGTACCTATTCGCGGTCCATATGTGGCTCGCGGAGAAGCCGTTCATTCCGCTGGTCATGTTCCGCGATCGCAACTACGCCACCGCCCTTTTCGTCATGTTCGGAATCGGCGCGATCCTGCTTTCCACCTCGGCGGTGCTCGCGCCCTATCTGCAGACGCTCGGTGGCTACTCGGTGGCGAACGCGGGCTTGCTGATGGCGCCGCGCGGTGTCGGCACGATGGTAGCGATGTTCTTGGCGGGCAATTTGTCGATGCGCGTCGATCCGCGTCTCCTCCTGACGTTCGGCGCGGCGTTGCTCGCTTATTCGCTCTGGCAGCAGACCGGATGGACGCCCGATATCGATGCCTGGTCGATCACGGTGACGGGCGTGATCCAAGGTTTCGGACTTGGCTTTCTATTTATTCCGCTCAACGTCATCGGCTTCTCGACGCTGCCGGTTCAATACCGCACCGAGGCGGCCGCGATTCTAAACCTCGTGCGCAATGTCGGCAGTGCGGTCGGGATCTCGATTTCCTCGCTCATACTCGCGCAGCAAGTCCAGATCAATCACGCGGCGATTGCCGAGTACGTAACCCCGTTCAACCGCATGCTGCAGACCGGCGGCGCGTATCTATTCTGGAATTTAGCCACGCCGCCGGGAATTGCCGCCCTCAACGCCGAGGTCACGCGCCAGGCCGCGATCATCGCCTACGTCAACGACTTCAAGTTCATGCTCATCATCAGCTTGCCGACGATGCTGTTGGTTTGGCTGATGCGGCGTCCGCCTCGCGTCGCCCGGGCGGCGCAACCCGCTGCCGTCGTGATAGACTGACATGGGTTTAAGCCGCTGATCTGGCGTAAACTTTATGACACGTGGAATGTTTACGGATACTCGCTTGTTGTTTTCCACACGGGTTCTAGATTTCGATTGAAAATCGTCACCCGCGGCGGCGCGCTCGCCTGCCGCGATCGATCCAACGGAGGGAGATCATGTCCAAGATCAATCGTCGCGCCTTTGTCGCGACCGCCGCTGCCGCGGCGACGCTTGCAGCGCCCTATATCGCCCAGGCGCAGGCCCAAACTCCCCCGTCGGCACCGACCTCGCCCGCCGCAGGTCCCTTCAAGCAGCCGCCCTTGCCGTTTGCCGAAACCGCGCTGGCGCCGGTGATCGGCGCTCGTACGGTGGCGCTGCATTATGGCCGCCATCACGCGAGCTATTACACCAACCTCAACAGCATCACGAAAGACACGCCCTATGCCTCGATGACGCTCCCGCAGCTTGTCGTCGAGACCAACAAGGACAAGGACCGCCGCTTTTTCAACAATGCGGGCCAAGCTTGGAACCACGAACTCTATTGGGAGATGTTCACGCCGGGCGGCGCGCGGGCGCCGGAGAAACGGCTCTTGGAATTGATCAGCGTTACGTTCGGCTCGCTTGACGAGATGAAGAGCAAGATCATTGCCTCGGCTAGCGTCGTGTTTGGCTCAGGTTGGACCTGGCTCGCGCAGGACGGCGGCAAGCTCGAAATCATGAATACTTCGGGCGGCGACGGTCCGCTCACCAGCGGCAAGACGGCGCTCGTCGGCATCGACGTGTGGGAGCACGCTTATTATCTCGATTACGAGAACCGTCGCCCCGAGCACGTCAAGGCAGTGCTCGACAACATCATCAATTGGGACGTGGTGGCGAGCCGGCTGCAGGCGTGAGCTAACGTTCGATCACTCGGCGGTCGCCGGCGGGCTCGCCGGCGGAATACGGCCGGGAATGAGCGCGGCGATTTTCGCCGCCAATTTGCGCCAGGTCGCGAAGTCGTTCCAGGCCGAGCGCTCGATCGCGCCGAGCGCGGCCGCCGACAGGAACGGCAAGCTCTGCACCATCAGCACGACGGCAAAGATATAGATTTCGCGCACTTGGTTCTTATTGGTTGCAAGCAGAAGGATCGCTCCCGCGATCAACAGGAACCCGATCGCGGCCTCGAAGCGGGCCGGGAAGCGCGCCTGTGTGCGGCGGCCGCCTTTGTCGGTGCGCACGAACGGCAGGTGTTCCATGATCAGGCCGTCGGCGACGGCTTTAGCGATCGTGAACTGCAAGCCCATCGCAGCGAAGGCGGCACCCAGCGCCTGACGCGCCGGGATATCGACACGCGCAAGATAAAGCGCGAGGAAATGCACGATCGTCACGATGAACGTCGCCAAGATCGGCATGGTCAGAATGCGTTCGGGAATGGCGATGCCGGCGAATACGACGATCGGCACCCACAGGATGTTCAAAAGCGCAACGACGACGCCGAAGCTCTCGGCGCCGAGCCAGCCAAGCCAACCCACCAGGAACTCGAGCCGCTGCCGTGTGGTCAGCAAGCTGCCGCCGGGCAGAAAGCGCCGCCAGTGCTTGCGGATGATCTGAATGCCGCCATAGGCCCAGCGGTGGCGCTGCTTCTTGTAGGCCTCGAAGCCGTCGGGCAGGAGCCCCCAGCCGTAGCGGCGGTTGGTGTAGTGCGCCCGCCAGCCGCGCTCGAGCAGCGTGAGGCCGAGGTCGGTATCCTCGCAGATGGTGTCGCTCGACCAGTTGCCGGCGTCCATCAACGCGGCGCGGCGCACGAGGCACATGGTGCCATGCACGACGATGGCGTTGGCCTCGTTCCGCTGCACCATGCCGATATCGAAGAAGCCGGCATATTCACCGTTCATCAGTTCGGCAACCACGCTTTTGCCGCCGTCGCGGTGATCCTGCGGCGCTTGCACGAGGCCGACCGTCGGATCTTCAAACGTGGGAACGAGATCCTTCAGCCAATTCGGCGCGACCGCATAGTCGGCGTCGATCACGCCGATGATCTCGGCGTCATCGGCGGTGTACTCGAGCGCCAGCCGGAGCGCGCCCGCCTTGAAGCCCGCGAGCTGGTCGACGTTGATGAACTTGAAGCGCTCGCCGAGCGCCCGGCAATGCTCTTCCACCGGCTGCCATAACGCCGGGTCGGGCGTGTTATTGACGATGACGATGCATTCGATCGCCGGCCAGTCGAGCCGCGCGACGGAATCGAGCGTCTGCTTCAGCATCTCTGGCGGCTCGTTATGTGCCGGGATGTGAATCGAAACCTTCGGCGTGCGCGTCGGCGACGCGCCGGAATGGGCGAGGAGCAAGCGTTGCGGCTTGATGCCGAACAGGATTTCGGCAAGTTCCTCGATCCGATTGAGCGCGATCAAGACGAGCGGCACCAGGAGTGCGACGCCGAGACCGAGCGCGACCACCGCGCCGAATACGAAATAGTGCGAAATCCAGTAGCCGATCACCACTGCGAACCACGCGCCGACCGTGTGGGCGGCGACAGCGAGCAAGAACGCCTGTGCGGCGGTGACACCGATGATGGACAGGATCGGAATTGAGATGAGGACCCCGAAGATCAGCGCGAATGTCATGCGCAGACGCCAGGTCGGGTCGTCGATTTGGCCGGAGAGCGGGAATTTCGCATTGCGGTCGGCGTCGAACACGCCCCAATAGGGGCCAACGCTGCCCTCGAAGCTCTTCCAGGGCTGATCGAAAGCCTCGACGATGTTGTAATCGATGCCGAGTTGCTCGGCGCGCGAGACGAAATCACGGATGATCTTCGCCTGCACGATCGTGCCGGGATCGGCTTGCTTGAGGTTGTACCCCGCGCTCGGCCAGCCGAATTCAGCGATCACGATGCGCTTGCCGGGATAATCGAGTCGCATTCGGTCGTATTTGCCGATGGCGTCGTCCGCCGCATGTTCTTCCGGCACACCTTCCCAGTAGGGCAGGATATGAACACCGATGAAATCGACCGCGGAAACGAGTTCGGGGTGATCTCGCCACGTGCTCCAGATTTCACCCGTCGTCACCGGCACCGAAACTTCGCGTTTCACACGCTGAATCAACTCGATCAGTTGATCGGGCTTGATATCGTCACGCAAGATCGTCTCGTTGCCGACGACGATGCCGTTGACGTTCCAGTTCGTGTGCGCGAGCTCGATTGCGCTCTTGATCTCGAGTTCGTTGCGATCCACGTCCTTATCGATCCAGGCGCCAACAGTGACGCGGATGCCGAACTCGGCGGCAATCGAAGGTACGAGTTCAAGCCCTCCGGTCGAGGCATAGGTGCGGATCGCACGCGTATAAGGTGCGATCACTTTCAAGTCGGCGCGAATTCGCTCTTCGCTTGTTCGCCCGCCGGCATCGGGCTTGTCGCCCGGATTGAAAGGGGCGAAGGAAAGACTCGCAAATTGCCCATTGGCGGCGGGAGCGGTCCCGCTCTCGCGAACGAGCAGCCAAATGCCAGCATGCAGGATAGCGACGAAACCGAGAATCACGGCAGCGACGCGCATCGATTTTTATCCGTTCAGAAAAACCCCTAGCGGAACCCACGGCCGCTTGCCCGTTACCGCCTTGTGATCCTGCGGCGCGCTTGTCCTCAGACACAATTCTCCCGTTAGTTGACTCGCCAGACGCATATTTGTTCCGCGGGGATCGTGATCCCCGACGCCCTCATTGAACGAGCGAAGGGGGTGGGATGTCGGGATTGACCCAGCAGGCCTGCACCCTGTCGGCCAGCATTTCCGCGCCCTGCCGTGGCCACAGCCGCACGACGCAGCGAATGGCAAGCTTGAGATGGTCGGCGGGACAACCGAAACGATCGTAGAGATCCATGTAGCGCTTGGTGGTGTCGACATCGTTGCGATACAGCAAGCTCGCGGCGAGGCGGCCGGTCCAGAGGCATTCGGGAAGTCCGGCATTCTTCGGCAGCTTCGCTGCTTCCGCAAATTCACGCGCTGCTTTCGCCCGCGCTTCCTTGGCCTTTTCTTCCTTGGCCTTTTCTTCGGCGGTTTGCGGAGTGGCAGGCTTCTGCTCCCCGTCTTGGCTTTGCGAAAAAGCCGGTACCAGGAACGCGAAAAAAAGGCCGCCCGCGAGGGCGACGGCTGCAGCTCGAATTCGCGAACGGCATCTTTGGGAACTCTGGAGGCGATCTTCCGCCCCGGCGACGCTTACTGCTTGGCACTCTACTTGGCGCTCGATTTTGTCATCATCGCGGCGCCATGCAAGAGATATTGCGAGGGCGGTTAAGAATGCCTGGCGGTACCGCTTGAGAGAGCAACCGCCGAGTGGCTAAGTCGAAGTTTCCTGAAGCCGGCCAGGTGGGGGGCGTCCTTGTTTTCCGCGTTATCTCGACAGCCCGCCCTGTTATTGGCTGCTGTATCGGCTTTGATCGGGTTGACCTGGTACGCCCTTGGCTGGCCCGTCTCGCTGCCGCGCTCGCCGCTTGCCCCCGGCGAAAAGCTCGCCTGCGTTTCCTATGCCCCGTTTCGGGGCGGGCAATCGCCGCTGGACCGCAATCTCACCATCTCCACCGAGGAGATCGAGGCGGATTTGGCCCAGCTTGCCGAAATCACCTCCTGCATTCGGACCTATTCGAACTCGCAAGGCCTCGACCAAATCGTGGAAATAGCCCGTAAATACGAGCTTTCCGTCATCCAAGGCATCTGGTTGAGCCGCGAGCCGGAGCGGAACCGGCTCGAAATCGAGACCGGGATCGCGCTTGCCCGCGAAAACCGGGACGTAATCAAGATGGTCGTCGTTGGGAATGAGGTTCTTTTACGCGGCGAGATGGCGACCCCCGACCTCAAGGACATCATCGAGCGCGTCCGCCGCGAAACCGGCGTTCCGGTGACCTACGCCGATGTTTGGGAGTTCTGGCTACGCAATCGCGAATTGGCGTCGGTGGTCGATTTCGTGACCATCCATATCCTCCCTTATTGGGAAGATTTCCCGGTAACGGCGCGCCAAGCGGCCCGTCACGTGGTCGAAATCCAGGCCAAAGTGGCGGCGAGCTTCCCCGGCAAGCAAGTGATGATCGGCGAGGTCGGCTGGCCAAGCGCCGGTCGCATGCGCGACGGTGCGCTGCCTTCGCTCTCGAACGAGGCCTGGGTCATGCACGAGGTGATCGCTGCGGCCAAACGCGGCAACTGGCCGACGAATTTGATCGAGGCCTTCGACCAGCCCTGGAAGCGCAAGCTTGAAGGCACGGTTGGCGGCCATTGGGGGCTTCTGGACGGAGAAAAGCGGACCTCCAAATTCGCCTGGGGCGGCAAGGTGAGCGACCATCCGCTGTGGTTTTTTCAGGGAGTGCTGGGCCTCCTGCTCGCCTTTGTCACCTTCGCCGGCGCCTATCTTGCCGCTCGTAGCCAAGGAGAAGACGAGCCGGAGAAGATCAATTGGCTGCCGGTCGCTGGGATGGCGCTCGCCGGCGGCTTGTTTTTGGGCTGGGCGCTGGCTCTTGCTCCACTTGAAAGTATGGCCATAATCGATTGGATTAGATCGATAATTCTTGTTTTTCTCGCGTTCATAACCCCGCCGATGGCGGCGGCCGCTGCCGCACGTGGAACGCCGATCGCGGGCTTCGCCACCGTGCTCGACCCGTTGTTTTGGCGAGCCGCGGTGCCACTCGAGCGGTTGCTGGCGGGGCTTCTGCTTGTCACCGTCGCGATGGCGATCACTATCGCGCTCGGCCTCGTATTCGACCCGCGCTACCGCGATTTCCCTTTCGCGCCGTTCACCGGCCCCGTTGTCGCGCTCTTCATCGCGACTTTTGCGAGTCCGTCGGGGCTCAAGCGCGAGGGCATCGCCGAGCAGACCTCGGCGGCGCTACTCGCTGGCTCCGCGCTCTATATTTTTTTCAACGAGGGCTTGCTGAACTGGCAGGCCCAGTGGTTCGCGGCGTTGCTGCTGCTTCTGGCGGCGGTGTGTCTACGATTACGGGTCGCGCGAAGCTGACCACGAGCAGCGCCGCGGCGAGTGCCGCAAGGCCGTTGTTATAGAGCACGAGACCGAAGGCGGCGGCGATCATTCCGATGGCAAACGCGTAAATCTGCGGCCGCAAGAGGTGATAGACGGAAGCGACGAGGGCGAGAATGCCGAACGCCTGATAGCGAAAGAGAAAGATCGCAATCTTTCGCGCCATGCAGGCGGATGTCTCGATCCCCGTTTCGCAGGCAAGCCCCACGGTCGAATTCTCGATCATGAGATAGCGCAGATACAGCGCATAGCCGAGCGCGGCGGCGCCGAGCGCAATCAGCACGTTGGCGACGCGCGGTGAGGGCAGGAAGGATCGCGAGTGCATGGGCGAAATTTGCCACGCCCATGGTCGGCGCGGCAATGGCGCGGCTAAATCAGCGTAAAGAAAGCCGCTGGCCGTCGAATTCGGTCGTCCGGCAGGCGACGCCTCTGGTTTGCAGGCTCGCGCAGACCTTCGCCGCGTCGCCGGCATTGGCGACCGGCCCCGCGATTAGCCTGAGTTCGACGGTGCCGGGCTTGGCCCCCTCCCGCACGCTGACGAGTGGCCGCAACCCATCGAGCGCGGCGCCGTGATTGCCTTTGATGTTGGCCCAACGCGCGCGCAGGCCGTCGATCGACATGTCGCCGCCGAGATCGATGGCAAACTCGGTTTTGTTCGCGCCGGAATCCGCGGCCGCAAGGTTCGCGGGCGGCATGATCTGCGCGATCTGCGTCGGGGGGCCTTTCGCCGCCGCCGCTTGTGGCGGCGGGCTTTGAGCCGGCGGAGATGGAATTGGCCTGAGCACTTTCGGCGCCAATGGAGGTCGTGCCGCGTAATCTGGCCCGGCCGCGTGGCGCGAAAAGTGGGGGAGGTCTTCGCCGGTTCCAATTCGACAACGGGAGGCGCGGTGGCCTGAACCGAGGCAGGCGGGGCGGATTGGGCGATGGCGCCGGGCGGCGTGGCCAGCCGCTCGGGCGGGTCAGCCGTCACGGCGGGGGATGGGCGTCGCCGACGCTACCGGTGCGGGCTTAGCCTCGGGCGGAGTATTCACGGGCGCTGCAACAACGCGGTCCTTGACCGAATTGACGCTCGCGGTGATGTCGCCGACCGAGCGCTCTAGCTGCTCGACGCGGGCTGCTAAGCGCTCGCGTTCGGCGGCAAGTGCCCGCAACGCGTCGTTGAGGCGGGCTACTTCGAATTCGGAGGCCGCTTGCGGTTTTTGCACGACGGTCGGCGCCGGGCGCACGGTCGTGGTTTGCGCCACGCCGAATCCGCCGCGCGAGGCGCCGATCCCGAGCGCGATCAAGACCGAAGTCGCCATGACGGCGAAAACCGCGAGCGATCCCCAAACGAGGTAGCCCGCCGACCCGAAAAGGCGTTTGGCCTTCCGGCGCGGTTGCGGGGCGGCTGGCGTTACGGCCATGGCGGGCTCCTGCAAGCCTTCTCGCGAATCACCTGCCGACAATTTACCAGAGTCAGAGGGTTGAAAAGCCCGCGGCTTTCGGACGCTCCGGCGTTCGGCTACACCGCTGGCACGCCAGTTTGTGGGGATTTTCATGGCCGCCAAGACCGCGATCGTTGTGCTCGCCGCAGGCGAGGGAACGCGCATGGTTTCGGCGCTTCCCAAGGTCCTGCACCGGATCGGCGGCCGGCCGCTGATCGCGCATGTGCTGGAGGCCGCAAAAGGCGCGGGCGCCGACAAGGTTGCCGTTGTCGTGGGTCCGGGCCGCGACGACGTGGCGGCGGAATCGAAGCGGTTGCTGCCCGGCGCGCGGATTTTCGTCCAAAAAGAGCGGCGCGGCACGGCGCACGCGCTGCTGTCGGCGCGGACCATGCTCGCGAATGGCGACGATATCGTCGTCGTATTCGGCGACACGCCGCTCGTGCGCGCCGAGACCTTGCGCGGCGTGCGCGCCGGCCTGAAAAACGCCGCCGTCTCGGTGCTCGGATTTCGTCCCGCCGATCCCACCGGCTATGGTCGGCTGGTGATTGCGAACGGCAGGCTCATGGCCATCCGCGAAGAGCCTGATGTCAGCGAGGCCGAGCGGGCGATCAGGCTCTGCAACGCCGGCGTGATGGCGCTTGCGGGCAAACACGCGCTCGAGATCGTGCGTGCGATCGGCAACCGGAACACGAAGCGGGAATTTTATTTGAGCGACGCGGTCGCAATCGCGGCGGACAAAGGTCTTGCCGCCGCTTTCAGCGTGGCGCCGGAGGAGGAAGTCATGGGCATCAACGATCGCAAGCAGCTCGCCGAGGCGGACGCGGTCTTGCAGAAACGGCTGCGCGAAAGCGCAATGGCGGCGGGGACGACGCTGGTGATGCCGGAAACGGTTTATTTTTCCGCCGACACCAAGCTCGGCCGCGACGTGACGGTGGAGCCCTACGTCGTCTTCGGTCCCGGCGTCGTGGTCGAGGGCAAGGCGACGATCCGCTCGTTCTCTCACCTGGAGGGTGCGCATGTCGCGGCGGGGGCGACCATCGGGCCGTTCGCGCGGCTGCGACCCGGCAGCGTGATCGGCGAGGGCGCGCGCGTCGGCAATTTCGTCGAAGTGAAAGCGGCGAAGTTCGGCAAGGGCGCCAAGGCCAATCATCTTGCCTATATCGGCGATGGCAGCGTCGGCGAGGGCGCCAATATCGGCGCCGGCACCATCTTCTGCAATTACGACGGCATCGAAAAACACCGCACCGAAGTCGGCAAGAAAGCGTTCATCGGCTCGAACTCGTCGCTGGTCGCTCCCGTGAAGATCGGCGAGGGCGCCTATGTCGGCACCGGCTCGGTGATCGTGAAGGACGTGCCGGACGGGGCGCTGGCCGTGGCGCGCGCCCGTCAGGCGGTGAAGAAGGGTTGGGTGAAAAAGCTGCACGCGATCAAAAAGCTCCGCGCGCACAAGGGAAAGAAGGGCGAGTGCCCCGAACCCGAAGTTCGCACACACCATGCCGCAAGCTCGGTTGCGAACTTCGGGTTCAAAGGGGGCACTAGGATCATAGATTTACCAGTGCCCCTTTGATTCCGAAGTTCGTATGAGAGCGTGCAGCGAGGTTTACGAACTTCGGAATTGGGACACTGGTACGCCGACGACTGATTACACCCTGACAATCGGCATCGTCGCACCCATATAGGGTCGGCATTTGCCATGCTCGACCCAAAGCCAACGTTCATTCTGGATTCCGGCGAGCCTTCCGAGGCTCGCCCGCTGGAGGCCGACCCCCTCGACGACGGGGATCTGCTCGATGCCTATTCGCGCGCCGGTCGCGGGCGTGGTCGATGCGGTCAGTCCGGCGGTCGTCCGGGTCGAAACCGGCGGCGGCTCCCGGCGTCGCGGCGGCGTCGGTTCGGGCGTGATCATCTCGCCTGACGGGCTCGTGCTGACGAACAGCCATGTCGTCCAAGGCAACCGCGAGCTGCGGCTCGCGACCGCCGACGGGCTCAATCTCGGCGCGCCGCTTGCTCGGCGAGGACGCCGACACCGATCTCGCGCTTCTGCGCGTCAATTCGCACCAGAATCTGCCCGCCGCATCCGCTCGGCGATTCCAAGCGGCTGCATCGCGGGCAACTCGTGGTCGCCATCGGCAATCCGCTCGGTTTCGAGTCGACCGTGACGGCCGGCGTTATTTCCGCGCTCGGCCGCTCGTTGCGCGCGCAGCACCGGCAGGCTGATCGAGGACGTGATCCAGACCGATGCCGCGCTCAATCCCGGCAATTCCGGCGGCCCGCTGGTGTCGGCGCGCGGCGAGGTGATCGGCATCAACACCGCGGTCATCCTGGGCGCGCAGGGCATTTGCTTTGCGATCGCGAGCAACACCGCGAAGTTCGTGCTCGGCGAATTGATCCAGCACGGCCGCGTGCGCCGCGCCTTCATCGGCGTGTCGGCGCAAACGATCCCGGTTCCGCGGCGTCTCGCCGTCGCCGCCGGAGTCGCGAATAAGTTCGGCGCGATGATCACCGCTGTCGAGGAAGACAGTCCCGCCGCGCTCGCGGGATTGAAGCCGCGCGACATCGTCGTCAGCCTCGACGGCGAGGCGGTGACCGGCATCGACGATTTGATCCGGCTTTTGAACGGCGAGCGCATCGGCCGTACGCTCGCGCTCGAGTGCGCTGCGCGGCGTCGAGCTCGCGACCTTTCAGGCGACGCCGGTGGAGCGCCAGGACGCCCGCAAGCGCCGCTAGCGGAGCCGCGAAATTCTTAGGCCGTCTTCCAATAAGGCTTCGCCTGCAGCCGCGCGAGCCAGGCGGTGATGCCCGGATATTCGTTGAGGTCGACGTTCAGGCGCCGCTGCGAAAGCTCGAGCGGCGGGGCGATGGCGAAGTCGACGACGCTGAGATCGCCCATCACGTATTCCTTGCCCGTGAGCTGCCGGTCGAGCACGGGCAAAAAGCGATCGAGGTGATCGCGCGCCTCTTGCATGATGCTCGCGTCGTTACCGGACTTGCCGAAGAAGGGTTTGAGAACGAGTTCATAGATCAGATGCTCGATCGCGGGCTCCGGTTGGTTCGCCCACCAGAACATCCATTGATCCGCCTGCGCCAAGCCGCGCGCATCCGAGGGAAGCAGTTTCCGTTTCTTGGCCGCGAGATATTTCAGGATTGCGATCGACTTCCCAGAGCACGAAGCCGTCGTCGTCGATGGTCGGCACCTTGCCGTTCGGATTGAGCGCGAGATACTCGGGCTTCTTCGGGTCGCCCTTCTGGAAATCGAGCGAGATTTTCTCGATCGGAATCTCGAGCTCGGCGGCGAGCAGGCGCACCTTGCGGGCGTAAGGTGATACCTTGGAGTCGTAGAGCTTGATCGGCATGCGGCGTCTTCTGCCCTGTCGGTTGCGCGTGGACGTTTAGCACATTTTTTAACGCGGAAACGCCCACGCGGCATAAGCACTTAACTACGCCGCAAGACCGCGCTTGAAATCCGCCGCAATCGGATTTGATTTTCACTTCCAGGCAACCATCTCTAAACGGCTGTTTGATAGCTTCCGGGGCGAGGAATCATTTCATGTGCGGCATAGTCGGCATTCTCGGACGCGAGCCGGTAGCTTCCGGCCTCGTCGAATCGCTGAAGCGCCTCGAATATCGCGGCTACAACTCCGCCGGCGTTGCGACGCTGGAAGCCGGCCACCTCACGCGCCGCCGCGCCGAGGGCAAGCTGAAGAATCTCGAAAAGCGCCTCGCTGAGGCGCCGCTCTTGGGCAAGATCGGCATCGGCCACACGCGCTGGGCGACGCACGGCGCGCCGAACGAAATCAACGCCCACCCGCACGCGACCGACAAGCTCGCCGTCGTCCACAACGGCATCATCGAGAATTACCGCGAGCTGCGCGAGGAACTGACCAAGAAGGGCGCGAAATTCCTGACCGAGACCGATAGCGAAGTGGTCGCCCATCTCGTCACCCAGGAAATGAAGTCCGGCAAGAAACCGGTCGAAGCCGTCGTCGCCGCCTTGCCGCGGCTCAAGGGCGCCTTCGCGCTCGCCTTCCTGTTCGACGGCGAGGAGAACTTGCTCGTCGGCGCGCGCAAGGGAAGTCCCTTGGCAGTCGGCTACGGCAAGGGCGAAATGTATCTCGGCTCCGACGCGATTGCGCTTGCCCCTTTCACCGACACGATTTCCTATCTCGAAGAGGGCGACCTCGCGGTGCTCGATCGCAACGGCGCCGAGATCCGCAACAGCGAAGGCCATCGCGTGGTACGGCCGGTGCAGACGAGTGCGGCCGGCGCCTTCCTCGTCGACAAGGGCAATCACCGCCATTTCATGGCGAAGGAAATCCACGAGCAGCCCGAGGTCGTCGGTCACACGCTCGCATCGATGCTCGACATGGTGCACGAGCGCGTGCGGTTGCCGATGAAGTTGCCGTTCGATTTCAAGAAACTCGATCGCATTACGATTTCCGCCTGCGGCACCGCCTTCTATGCGGGGCAGATCGCGAAATATTGGTTCGAGCGCTTCGCGCGCCTCTCGGTCGATCTCGATATCGCCTCGGAATTTCGCTACCGCGAGCCGCCGATGGCGAAGAACGGACTTGCGATCTTCGTCTCGCAGTCGGGCGAGACCGCCGACACGCTCGCTTCGCTTCGTTACGCCAAGGAGCACGGCCAGCACACGCTCGTCGTCGTCAACGTGCCGAGCTCGACGATCGCGCGCGAGAGCGAGGTGGTGGTGCCGACGCTGGCCGGGCCGGAAATCGGCGTCGCCTCCACCAAGGCTTTTACTTGCCAGCTTGCGGCGCTTGCCTGCCTCGCGGTCGCGGCGGGACGCGCGCGCGGCACGCTTTCGGAAGACGACGAGCGCAAGCTCGTGCGCGCCTTCATCGAGGTGCCGCGCCATCTCAACGCGGCGCTCGCGCTTGAGCCGAAGATCGAGCGGCTCGCGCAGGAATTGGAGGATTGCAAGGACGTGCTCTATCTCGGCCGCGGCACCAGCTATCCGCTCGCGCTCGAAGGCGCGCTGAAGCTGAAGGAAATTTCCTACATCCACGCCGAAGGCTACGCCGCGGGCGAGCTCAAGCACGGGCCGATCGCGCTGATCGACGAGCATATGCCGGTGGTGGTGATCGCGCCCTACGACAAGGTGTTCGACAAGACCGCCTCGAACATGCAGGAAGTGCTCGCGCGCAAGGGCAAGGTCATTCTCATCACCGACGCCAAAGGCGCGGCCGCGGCCGGCGACAAGGCGAGCGCGATCCTGACGCTCCCCGAAATGCCCGCGACCGTGACGCCGATCGTTTACGCGATCCCGGTGCAGCTGCTCGCCTATCACGCCGCCGTGCAGCGCGGCACCGATGTCGACCAGCCGCGCAATCTCGCGAAGTCGGTGACGGTGGAGTAAGAGGCTGTCATGGCCGGGCTTGTCCCGGCCATCCACGTCTTTGCAATAAGGAAGGCGGGGATGCCCGGCACAAGGCAGGGCATGACGAGTTGCGTTATCCCGCTTCAATCAATCGCACCGCGTCGTCGCGCTCGAACAGGTGCAAGAGCACGCGCAGCGCTTGACCGCGCTCCGATGACAACGAGGGATCGCGGTTGACGATCAACGCTGCGTCCTTGCGCGCGGCTTCCAGCAAATCGCGATGCAATTCCGGCCGCGCGATCTTGAAGCCGGGAAGCCCGCTCTGCCGTGTGCCGAGCACTTCGCCTTCACCGCGGAGCGCTAGATCCTCCTCGGCGATACGAAAGCCGTCCTCGGTCTCGCGCAAGGTCGAAAGCCTGCGCTTGGCGGCGTCCCCGAGCGGGCCTTTGTAGAGCAGCAAGCAGGTGGATTGCCCGGCGCCGCGCCCGACGCGCCCGCGCAACTGATGCAATTGCGCGAGCCCGAAGCGCTCGGCCTGCTCGATCACCATGATGGTCGCTTCCGGCACGTCAACGCCGACCTCGATCACCGTGGTGGCGACGAGGATTTGCGTCTCGCCGCGCGCGAAGCGCTCCATCGCCTCGTCGCGCTCGCGGGCTTTCATGCGGCCGTGTACGAGGCCGACCCGCTTGCCGAAGCGCTTGCGGAGAAATTCATAGCGCTCCTCGGCGGCGGCGAGGTCGACTAACTCGGATTCCTCGATCAGGGGACAGATCCAATAGGCGCGCGCGCGGGCCTCGACCGCGCGGCCGACCGCCTCTACCACTTCCTCGATGCGGCCGAGCGAGATGGTGCGGGTATCGATCGGCTTGCGGCCGGCGGGCTTGGAGCGGAGCTCCGACACTTCCATGTCGCCGAAATAGGTGAGCACGAGCGTGCGCGGGATCGGCGTCGCGGTCATCACCAAGAGATCGGCGGCTTCGCCTTTTTCGGCGAGCGCAAGGCGTTGATGCACGCCGAAGCGGTGCTGCTCGTCGACGATCGCGAGCGCAAGATCGCGAAACTCGACCCCCTCTTGAAAGAGCGCATGGGTGCCGACGAGGAGATCGATCTTTCCTTCACGCAAACCTTCGAGCAGCCGCTCGCGTTCGCGGCCCTTGTCGCGGCCGGTGAGCAGCGCCAGGCGAATGCCCGCCGCCGCCGCGAGCGGGCTCAAGCGCTCGTAATGCTGGCGCGAGAGGATTTCGGTCGGCGCCATCAGCGCCGCCTGCCGGCCCGCTTCGATTACGTGCGCCGCCGCCATCAGGGCGACGAGCGTCTTGCCGGCGCCGACGTCGCCTTGCAGCAGCCGCAACATGCGCTGCTCCGAGGCAAGATCGCGGACGATTTCCTCGATGGCGCCGCGCTGTGCGCCGGTGAGCGAGAAGGGAAGGGCGGCCTCGATTTTCTTGCGCAATTCCCCGGTGCCGACGTTGGCGCGCCCCGCTTCGCGGCGGATGCGGCCGCGCACGAGCGCCAGCGCAAGCTGGTGCGACAGCAACTCGTCATAGGCGAGCCGCGCGCGCAGCGGCAACTCCGGCGCTACGTCGCCGGGATTCTCGGGCGCGTGCATGCGGCGAAGGGCCGCCGAAAAGGAAAAAAACTTTCGTTGCGCGAGAAACGCCGCATCCAGCCATTCCGGAAGCTCCGGCAGCTTCGCGATCGCGCCCGCCGCCGCGCGCCGCACGATGCCGGCGGCAAGCCCTTCGGTGAGCGAATAGACGGGCTCGACGAGCGGCAATTGCGCGAGGCCCCGCTCATCAACCACACGGTCGGGATGCACCATCTGCAACCTGCCGTCATAGAGGTCGACGCGGCCCGAGACGTAGCGCGTCTCGCCGAGCGGCAGCATTTTCTCCACCCGCTCGCGCGGCAGGTTGAAATAGACGATCTCCAACGTGCCGGTATCGTCACTGGCGACGATCTTGTGCGGCGCCCGCCCGCGCCCCGGAAAATGCTGCTCGGCGGTGACTTGCACGGTTGCGATCGTGCCGGCGACCACGTCCTTCAGTTTTGGCCGTGCGCGGCGGTCGAGCGCGGAATAGGGCAGGTGGAACAGGAGATCGATCACGCGTGGCGGCTCATGCTCCAAGAGCCGCCCGAACGGCGCCAAGAGCTTCGGGCCGATGCCGGAAAGTGTACTGAGTGCCGCGAACAGTGGATTGAGAAGGGGCGGACGCATGATCGCGCGCGAGCGTGGCCGAAGCCCTGGTTTCAGGCAATCTAAAATGCCGAACGCGGGTAAACCCCGCGTTCGGGCGCTGACAAATGCGTTCTCCATCGCTATATGAGGCCCGCCCGGCTCGTCCGGGCTTTTGGCGTTGTTCCGACGATGACCAAATCGCGCTCGAACAAAGACCTTGATGTCCGCCGGCGGCGGCTGCGCTTCCGTGCCTGGCATCGCGGCACGCGCGAGCTGGATCTGCTCCTGGGCCGCTTTGCCGATGCCGAAATAGCGAAACTCGACGAGCCGGACATCGGCTCGTTCGAGGCGTTGATGGATGTGCCCGATCACGACCTTTACGGCTGGATCATCGGCAGCGAGGAAACGCCTGCGCCTTACGACACGCCGCTGTTGCGCCGACTGCGCGATTTCCATCTCGGGAGCGCGCGATGAACAAGCCCTTCGCCCCCGCCGATCGGCTCGTGCCGGGCAAGGCGCTCACCATTGCGAGCGTCCCTGACGGGTTTTCCGGGCTCGTCGCCGCCGATCTCGCGCAAAAGCATCGCCGCGCGCGCGAAGACGGAATCAAAACGCTTGCTCCTCGTCTGTCGCGATGCCGAACGCATGGCGGCGTTCGAGCGCGCGCTTTCTTTCTTCGCGCCGGATCTGTCGGTGTTGACGTTCCCCGCCTGGGATTGCTTGCCCTACGACCGGGTGTCGCCCAACGCCGCGGTCGCAGCAGCCCGCATGGCGACGCTGACAAGGCTCGCGCGCCCGGACGAAAATTCCGGCATCGTGCTCACGACGATCAACGCGCTTTTGCAGCGCGTGATGCCGCGCGAGGCCGTCGCCGCGCAGTCGCTCGCGCTCGCCTCGGGCAACGTGCGGCCGATGGACGAGATTGCGCGCTGGCTTGCGACCAACGGGTTTATCCGCGCCTCGACCGTGCGCGACATCGGCGAATATGCCGTGCGCGGTGGCATCCTCGATCTTTTCGCGCCGGGGACGGACGCGCCCGTGCGTCTCGATTTCTTCGGCGACACGCTGGAATCGATCCGCACCTTCGACCCGGAGACGCAGCGCACCGCGAGCCGTCTCGACAAGCTCGAACTCGTGCCGACCAGCGAAGTGCGGCTCGACGAGGAAACCATCAAGCGCTTCCGCATGGGCTATGTCGCCGAGTTCGGCGGTCAGACCAAGGGCGATGCGTTTTTCGAAGCGGTGAGCGAGGGCCGGCGCCATCCCGGCCTTGAACATTGGCTGCCGCTGTTTGTTGAACGGCTCGACACCCTGTTCGATTATTTGCCGGGTACGCCGGTCGTGCTTGAGACGCTGATCGAGGATGCGGCGGGCGAGCGGCTCGCGCAGATCGCCGACTATTACGCGGCGCGGAGCGAGGCGATGGAGGCGGGGCAAAGCCCGCTCTATAAGCCGCTGCCGCCGGAGCGGCTTTATCTGACGGGAAAAGAGTGGAAAGCACGGCTCGCGCAAGCCGCGCTCGTCCGCCTCACGCCTTTCGCCATGCCCGAGACGCGCGACGTGATCGACGCCGGCGGCAAGGCCGGCCGCACCTTCGCCACCGAACGCGCCGACGAAAACAGGAATCTCTTCGACGCCGTCGTCACGCATGCGCGCGCGCTCGAAGCCGCGAATAAGCGCGTGGTGTTCGCTTTCTGGAGCGAGGGCTCGCGCGAGCGCATGCAGCACGTGCTGCTGGACCATGGGCTCGCCGATCTGCGGCCGGTCGCGAACTTCAACGAGGCGCGGGCATTGTCGAGGGGCGCCTTCGGCCTTGCCGTCCTCGGCCTCGAGACCGGATTCGAGAGCGGCGACGCTGCGATCATCTCCGAGCAAGACATTCTCGGCGATCGTCTTGCGCGCCCGCGCCGCCGCCAACGCCGTGCCGACGACTTCATCACCGAGCTCACTAGCCTTTCGGCCGGCGATCTCATCGTTCACATCGAACACGGCATCGGCCGCTTCGCGGGTCTCAAGACCATCGAGGCGTTGGGCGCGCCGCACGATTGCCTCGAGATCCACTATCACGGCGGCGACCGGCTGTTCCTGCCGGTCGAAAACCTCGAATTGCTCACGCGCTACGGTAATGAGGAAACCGCGGTCGAGCTCGACCGTCTCGGCGGTCTCGGCTGGCAATCGCGCAAGGCGCGCCTCAAGACCCGCATCCGCGAGATGGCGGCGGAACTCGTGCGCGTCGCCGCCGCGCGCAAACTGCGCGAGGCGCCGAAGCTCACGGTGCCCGAAGGTCTCTATGACGAGTTCTGCGCGCGCTTCCCCTACGAGGAAACCGACGATCAGGACAATGCGATCGCGGCGGTGATCGGCGACCTTGCCGCCGGACGGCCGATGGATCGGCTGGTTTGCGGCGATGTCGGCTTCGGCAAGACCGAAGTCGCCCTGCGCGCGGCCTTCATCACCGCGCTTTCCGGCAAGCAAGTGGCGGTGGTGGTGCCGACGACGCTGCTCTCACGCCAGCATTTTCTCACCTTTGGCGAACGCTTTCGCGGCTTTCCGGTGCGCGTCGCGCAAGCCTCGCGGCTCGTTTCCGCGGGCGAGATGGCGAAGATGAAGGAAGGACTTGCCGCCGGCACCGTCGACATCGTGATCGGCACCCATGCGCTGCTCGCCAAATCCGTGAAATTCAAGGATCTCGGCCTTGTCGTCGTCGACGAGGAGCAGCATTTCGGCGTCGCTCACAAGGAGCGATTGAAGCAGCTTCGCCACGAAGTGCACGTCCTGACGCTCACCGCGACGCCGATCCCGCGCACGCTGTCGCTGGCGCTCGCGGGCGTGCGGGAACTCTCGATCATCGCGACGCCGCCGGTCGATCGCCTCGCGGTTCGCACGTTCATTACGCCGTTCGATCCGCTCGTCGTCCGCGAGGCGTTGCTGCGCGAGCGCTACCGGGGAGGGCAGGCGTTCTATGTCTGCCCACGCATCGAGGACATACCCGGCATCCGGGAATTTCTCGAAAAGAACGTCCCGGAGGTCAAGGTCGCGGTCGCCCACGGCCAGATGCCGGCACGCGAGCTCGAGGACATCATGGGTGCCTTCTATGAGGGAAAGTTCGACGTGCTGTTGTCGACGACCATCATCGAGTCGGGCCTCGACATTCCGACCGCCAACACGCTGATCGTGCATCGCGCCGACCGTTTCGGGCTGGCGCAGCTCTATCAGTTGCGCGGGCGCGTGGGGCGCTCGAAGACGCGCGCCTACGCGATACTGACGATGCCTTCGGACAAGCCGGTGAGCGCGCAAGCCGAGCGGCGGCTCAAGGTACTGCAATCCCTCGACAGCCTCGGCGCCGGCTTCGAGCTTGCTTCGCACGATCTCGACATTCGCGGCGCCGGCAATCTCCTCGGCGAGGAGCAGTCGGGCCACATCCGCGAGGTCGGCTACGAGTTGTATCAGGAGATGCTCGCTGAAGCGGTCGCCGCGCTCGAGGCCGGACTCGATCAGCCCGCTGCCGACAAATGGTCGCCGCAGATCGCCGCCGGCATTCCGGTGTTGATCCCCGAGGACTATGTGCCCGATCTCGCGGTGCGCCTCGGGCTCTACCGCCGCCTCGCCGATCTTGAAAGCGACGCCGAAATCGAAGCGGCGGGCGCCGAGCTTGTGGACCGCTTCGGCAAGCTGCCGCCCGAGGTCGCGACACTCCTCAAGGTCGTCGCGATCAAGGCGCTTTGCCGCCGCGCCAATGTCGAGCGCATCGAAGCGGGCCCTCGCGGCGCGGTGATCGCGTTACGCGACAACAAATTCGACAATCCCGAAGCGTTGATTGGCTGGATCGCGTCCAACGCGCCGATTGCGAAAATCCGCCCCGACCAGAAAATCGTATGGCTCGAGGACTGGCAGGATGCTGGCGCGCGCTTGGCGGGGGCGCGCGAACTTCTCGAAAACCTCGTGCGGATCGCCGAACGGGCGAAGGCTAAAGCATGATCCCGAAAAGTGGGAACCGGTTTTCGGAAAAGATCATGCTTCCGTAAATCAGGCGGCCTCGGCCAGCGTCTTGTCCATCGCGGCCGCGAGCATGTCCGGCGGCTGCGCGCCCGCGACCGCGAAGCGGTTGTTGAAGATGAAGAACGGCACGCCGGAAATGCCGTTCTCGGCGGCGGAAGTGGCGGCCTTTTCGACCGCGGCTACGTCGCGCTCGCCCGCGAGATCGCGGCGAATGCTTTCGACATCGAGACCGCCCGCCTTCGCCGCCAACAGTAACGTCTCGATTTGGGTGAGATCGGCGCCTTCGCTGAAGAACAACGAGAAGATTTTTTCAACGGCCGGCGCGGCACGGCCCGCCGCTTCGGCCCAACCAATCAGGCGGTGTGCGTCGAGCGTGTTCGGTTGTCGCGCGATCCGCTCGAAATGGAATTCGATGCCTTCCTCGCGGCCAAGCCGCGACAGGCGTTCGTGCGCGGGGCGGATGCGCTCGTCGCTGCCGAACTTGCGCGACAGGTAATCGACGCGCGCCATGCCCTCGCTCGGCACGCGCGGGTCGAGAAAATAGGGACGCCAATGAATTTCGGTTTCGACGTCGGGACGGAGCGCGAGCGCGGCTTCGAGACGGTGTTTGCCGACATAGCACCAGGGACAAACGACGTCGGAGACGACGTCGATCAAGACCCGCTTCTTCATGCCGCCTCCATTCGCCTCCGTTCAGCCGGCGCGGCGTTCCGCCGCCCGCGGCCTGACGCCCTCGAATATCAGGCGCGATTGACCCGCCTCGTCAAGCTTTTTTCTCGCGGTCGGTGGATCGTTGCTCTCGACCGCGAGCCGCGTGCCGAGAAGTGAATCGCGCTCGGCAACGAGCGTCGAGCCGGGAGACGCTTTTGCGACCCGCATCGTTAGATCGTCGAGGCCGTAACGCAATCCGCCGATCGCGACGATGCCGTCGGGTGAAGCTTCGATGGAAAGCCCGCTCGATCCGATGGCGTGGCAGCGCAGGTTCGTGCGCACGAAGCCATCGAGATCGAATTCGATTTGCGACGCATCCGCGCGCGCAGATTCGGGGAAGGTCTTGTCAGGGACCATGGCGCCGCGCACGGCGAGCGTGCCGTCGGCAAGCCGTTTGGTCTCGATGACGACCGGCGCGTTGGCGGTCGCCGGTGTTTCGCCGATGGGCACCGGCGAGGCCATGATCTTCGCGATCCGCCGCAGCGCGACGAGTCCGATCTCGCCGAACGATTGGACGTCGACGATCGCCTCGCAATTCGTCTGCGAAAGATCGATGCCGAGGCTTTGCGGCCCGCGGTGAACGGCAATGCAGGACGCATAGCTCACGCCGCTCGCGTCCGAAAGCGTCTGCAGCGCCGGCGCCGGCGCCACGAGATGGGCGCCGGTGCTCGCGGCATGGGCCATGGCGGCGCGCGAATAACCGTGCACGAGCGCGAGCGTCCCGCCGGTCAAGAGCCAGGGCAAGAAGGCGCTAGCGATGCCGGCAAGCGAAGCGGGCGGCAAGGTTGAGACGATGGTCTCACCGGGCGCGATCCGTGCCTCCAACATCACGGCGAGCCCCGCGGCGATCCATTGCGTATCCGTGCGGCCGACCGCGAAGGCGCCGCGTCGCGTGGCGTCGAAGGTCGCAATCGCCACCTTCTCCGCTGTGGAAATCCGGGCGCTCGCGAGATCGGCTTTTTGTGTAGGGATCGCCGCGTCGAGATCGAGCGGGATCACGCCGTCCGGCACGGCGGGACCGAAGGCGCAGGGAAAGCCGAGCGAGAACAATTCGGCCGCCGCCTCGCAGGCGGTCTCCGCCGGCCGCGCCTCGCCGATCCGGGTCATGGTGATGATCGCCCGCGCGTTGATTTCGCGGAGCGCCGCCACGAGGTCCGCGCGCCGCCATAAGAGCGGCACCGGCACCGCGATGAGTCCGGCGCGCAGCAGCGCGAGCAAGGAAAGCGCGGCCTCGACGGTATTGGGAAGTTGCAGCGCGACCGCCGATCCCTCGGGCAAGCCGAGTGCCTTCATTTGCGCGGCCAACCTGTTCACCGCGACATCGGCCTCGGCGTAGTTCAGCCGGCGCGGCAGGCCGTCGGTGAAGGTGGCACGGTCGGAAGGATCGCAGAGCGCCAACGCGCCCGGCCGCGTCAACACGTTGCGGCGGAAGACGGCGTCGAGCGCGACCTTGGGATCGAGCCCGCCTTTGGCGAAATCTGGTGTCCGCTCGCGCATCAGCGCTTGTCCATGGGGTTCGTGTGCGACGATTCGGGCACTCTCCACCAGCTTTCGATCATCGGCCCGGTGAGCGGCGGCGTGGCAGGTCGCCCGATCCACGGCCAGCGCGAAATCCATATTTCCGGCAGGTGGAAGAGCGGAATTACGTATATGCCCGACATCAATAGCCGATCGAGCGCCCGCACGGCGGCCACAAGCTCCTCGCGCGTGCGCGCGGCGACGAGGGCCGCGATCATGGTGTCGATCGCCTTCGACTTTACCCCCATATAATTGCGCGTGCCCGGCACGTCGGCGCTGGCGGAGCCGAAATAGAAACTCTGCTCGTTGCCGGGCGAGAGCGACTGCTGCCAGGTATAGGGCAGCATGTCGAAATCGTAGGTTTGGCGCCGCCGCTCGAATTGCGTGCCATCGACGAAACGCACGCCGGCGGCAATTCCCGCGCGTCGCAGCATCGTGGAAAAGCCGAGCGCAAGCCGCTCCTCGTCACGACTCGAAACCATGATTTCGAAACGCAGCGGCTCGCTATTCGCGCGCGAGACGAGTGCGCCGTCTCGTAACACCCAACCGGCCTCGGCGAAGAGATCAAGCGCGCGCTTGAGCCGCGCCCGGTCACGCCCCGATCCGTCGGAGACCGGCGGCTGGTAGCGGCCCTCTAACACATTGGGCGCGACCGCTCCCGGAAAGGGGAGAAGCAGCGCGCGCTCGCGCGCCTCCGCTGGCCGGCCGCGGGCGGAAAGCTCGGAGGCCTCGAAGTAGCTCGCTGTCCGCCGATAGGCGCCGTAGTAGAGCTTGGCGTTCGCCCATTCGAAGTCGAACAATTCCACAATCGCCGCCCGCACGCGCGGATCGGAAAAAATCGGGCGCCGCGTATTGAAGACGAAAGCGAGCATCGGCCGCGGCTCGGCGCTCACGGCGCTTTCGCGCACGAGGCCAAGCGAGCGCGCGGCGGGGAAGTCGTATTGTGTCGCCCAGCGGCCGGGGTCGGTTTCGAAGCGCACATCGTAGAGTTGGCGCTTGAAGGCTTCGAACCAGGTATTGGCGTCGCGGAAATAATCGAGCTTCAGCTCATCGAAATTATAAAGCCCGCGATTGACCGCGAGGTCCTTTCCCCAATAGTCGGGGTTGCGCTTGAACGTCACGCTTTCACCCGGCTTCATCTCGGCGATGCGATAGGGGCCGCTGCCGAGGAGGCGGCTTCAGCCCTGTTTCCTCGAAGTGTTCGGCGGTCGATCGCATGCGCGGGCAAGATTGGCATCAAACCGAGAATGAGGGGCAGCTCGCGGTCGGTAGTGTCGACGAAATCGAACCGCACGATGCGCTCGCCAAGCTTTTCGGCGCGCGTCACCTTGCCATAGAAGTATCGATGGTTCGGGCGCCCTTTATCGCGCAAGAGCCGCCAGGAAAACAGCACGTCGTCGGCGCCGACGGGTTTCCCGTCCGAAAAGCGCGCGCGTGCATCGAGGTAGAAAGTGACGAAGCTCCGTGCGTCGTCGGTTTCGACCTTTTCGGCGAGCAGGCCGTACAGCGTGAAGGGCTCGTCCTGTCCGCGCGCGAGCAGGCTTTCGACCACGTAGTTTCGAACCTGCTGCACGGTGGTGCCGCGCACGATCAGCGGATTGAGGCTGTCAAAGGTGCCGAGCAAACCCAGCGTCAGCCGCCCGCCCTTCGGGGCATCCGGATTGGCGTAAAGAAAATGATCGAAGCCCGCCGGATAAAGAGGCTCGCCCTGCATCGCCAGCGCATGCCGAGGCTCGGCGCTGCCGCTCGAAGCGAGGAAAAAGAAAAAGCCGATCGCGGCGAGCGCAGGAGAAATCAAGCGACGTCCCGGCAAGCGGCCAACCGGCACTGGGCTTCCTCCGGTACAGCGAAATCGACCGATTCGCGGAGACAGAAACGATATCATAGGCGAATGCCGGACTTTGCTTTGGGCTTGCGCCATGCCACTCTCTTGCCTCAATTGCCGCCGACAGCATTCAAATTCGAGCGCGGCTTTTCAGGTTCGCGCGAACGACAACCATCCATCACACCGTCGCGGGGCGGCTTGAGCCTAGCCTTAAGGGGAATCTTGATGAAACTTCGCATGTCCTTCGCACCGGGAGGTGCCGTGCGCCGCGCGGCCGGTCTTGCCGCCCTATTGACGCTCGTGCTTTCAGCCGACGTGCTCGCGCAGCAAACGCCGCCGGCGTCGGCGCCCAAGACGACGCCGCAACAGGCGCAGCCGAAGCAGCCGACGCCCGCACCCAAGTCACCCGCCCAGGCCCAGCCGCAGCAAGTTCCCGGGGGCGGGCAACAGCAGCTCCAATCGCAGCCGGCCGGCACCATCGCCACGCCCTGGACGAAACGCTGCGCCGAAGACCCGCAGTCGAAGAAGCCGGTTTGCGAAATCAGCCAGGCGCAGATCGCCGAGACCGGTCAGTTCCTGATGTCGGCGAGCTTTGCGGAACTACCCGACAATCCGAACAGGGTTTTCCGCGTCGTCGCACCGCTCGGCATGTTGATCCAACCGGGCATCCGCGTGCTGATCGACGGCTCGGCGCTGCAAAGCGAGCTGCCCTATACCGCTTGCGTTGCACCGCCCAATCAGTCGCCGGTTTGCATCGTCGAGGTCTCGGTCGACCAGAACTTCATCACTGCGCTGAAGAAGTCGCAGGAAATGTGGGTGCAGGTCATCACCGCGCAGGCGCCGCCGCGCACCATTCACTTCATCTTCCCGACAAAGGAATTCGCCAAGGTTTATGACGGTCCGGCAATGGACCTCAAAGCGATGGAAGACCAGCGCAAGAAGATGCAGGAAAAGCTGCAGAAGGCCGCGGACGAGGCGCGCATCGAGCGCGAGAAGCAACAGAAGCAGTAACGGCTCGATACCGGCACAAGGAAAGCGGCGCGCGGGTTTCGCGCGCCGCTTTGTTTTCACGAGTGTCCCGATTCCGAAGTTCGTAAATTCTTGTGCACACTTTTACACGAACTTCGGAATCAAAGGGACACTAGCAACTCTATCGCTCTAGCACCCCTTTGAACCCGAAGCTCGCAACCGCCCTTGCGGCACGGTGTGTGCGAACTTCAGGTTCGGGGCACTAGTGTACTTGCCGGTCGCGCGCGCGATAGGCGCCATTGCCGTCGGCGTAGAAACGTTCCTCGAGCTCGGGATGGCGCAGCGGTTCGCCGGAAGTGTCGGGCAACAAATTCTGCTCCGACACATAGGCGATGTATTCGTTTTCTGCGTTCTCGGCGAGGAGATGATAGAAGGGCTGATCTTTCGTCGGCCGGATTTCTTCCGGGATCGAAAGGTACCACTCCTCGGTATTGTTGAACGACGGATCGATATCGAACACCACGCCGCGGAACGGAAACACGCGGTGGCGAACGACCTGTCCGATGCGATATTTTGCTTGGCGGCTTTTGGTGTTCATGGCGCACCCTTACCGCCCCCAATATAGGGGGAAATTCGCCGCCAATCACGGCGAATTTCGGGTTTCAGAGGCCGTAGAGATCCTTGCGGGCGGGGTCCTTGGCGGCAACGAGCCGGGCGAGATCGACCATTACCTTCGCCTGCTTCCAGGTGGCGTCATCCTGCATCTTGCCGTCGACCATGCCGACGCCGGTGCCGTCCGGCATGGCGGCGAGAATCTTCTTCGCAAAAGCGACTTCGCCAGGGTCGGGACTGAAGACGCGCTTGGCGATCTCGACCTGGTTGGGGTGCAGCGACCAGGCGCCGAGGCAACCTTGCAGGAAGGCGTTGCGGAACTGCACCTCGCAGCCTTCGAGGTCGGCAATGTCGCCGAACGGTCCGTAGAACGGCTTAATGGCGTTGGCGGCGCAGGCATCGACCATGCGGCCGATCGAGTAATGCCAAAGGTCCTGCTGCGCGGCCACGCGCGGGCCGCCGCCGGGGTCGGCGATCACCTTGTATTCCGGGTGGCCGCCGCCGACCCGGGTCGTCTTCATGCCGCGCGAGGCGGCAAGGTCCGCCGGGCCGAAGCTCATGCCGTGCATGCGTGGCGACGAGGAGGCGATCGATTCGACATTCATCACGCCCTCGGCGGTCTCCAGGATTGCGTGAATGAGGATTGGTCTCTTGATTCCATGCTTCGCCTCGAGCTGCGCGAGCAACTGATCGAGATAGTGGACGTCCCACGGTCCCTCGACCTTGGGGAGCATGATCACGTCGAGCCTGTCGCCGACTTCGCCCACGATCTCGACGATGTCGTCGAGCGCCCAGGGACTTGCGAGCGAGTTGATGCGTGTCCACAGGCCAGTGGTGCCGAAGGTATTTTTTTTCGCCATTTCGATGAAACCCTTGCGCGCGGCATCCTTGGCGTCGGCCGGAATCGCATCCTCGAGATTGCCGAGAACAACGTCGACATCCTTGATGATCTCGCCGACGCGTGCGCGCACTTTTTCATTGTGCGCCGGGACGAAATGGATCACGCGTTCGAGCCGTACCGGCAATTCGCGCAGGGGGGCGGGCGCGCCGAGTGCGAGCGGGCGGAAGTAGTTGCGGGGGAGTTTCATCGGCGAATTCCGTCTTCGGTCGGGTAGGGTTTAACCGAGGCGGGGCATTTCGCCTAGCCGCGCCCCGTGCAGCACAAGCGGCTCGCGCCGAACCTCTTTCATTGATAAGAAGCCGGCATGAAACCGCTCGAAGGCGTGCTCATCGCCGATTTCACGACGCTCCTGCCGGGACCTCTCGCCACACTGCTGCTTGCCGAGGCCGGCGCCGAAGTCGTGAAGATAGAGCGCCCCGGCGGCGAGGACGTGCGGCACTTCCCCCCCTACTGGGGCGGGCAGTCGGCGGCCTTCGCCTTCCTCAACCGCGGCAAGAAGAGTCTCGTCGCCGACCTCAAGCAAGATTCCGACAAGTCGCGCGTGCTCGAACTCGTTGATCGCGCCGATGTGTTGGTGGAGCAGTTTCGCCCCGGCGTGATGAAGCGGCTCGGCCTCGGCTACGACGCCGTGCGCGCACGCAACCCGAAGATCATTTATTGCTCGATCACCGGCTACGGCCAAGAAGGCCCGCGCCGCGACGAGGCCGGCCACGACATCAACTATATAGGCGCCACCGGTCTGCTTTCGCTCTCGCCGGGATCGATGGAACAGCCGACGGTGCCGCCGGCGCTGATCGCCGATATCGGCGGCGGCAGCTTTCCCACCGTGATCAATATTCTGCTTGCGCTGCTCGGGCGCGAGAAAACCGGCACGGGCGCCTATCTCGACATCGCCATGAGCGACGCAATGTTCACTTTCGCTTGGCTCGCACTCGCCACCCGCTTTTCGACAGGGAAGGAGGTCGAGCCGGACAAGCTCCGCCACTTCGGCGCCTCGCCACGCTACCAGCTCTATCCCACGGCCGGCGGCAAGCTCGTCGCTTGCGGTGCGCTGGAGCAAAAGTTCTGGCAATCGTTTTGCGCGACGATCGGGCTTCCCCAGGAATTCGTCGACGACACGCGCGACCCGAAGGCGACGATCGAGGCCGTGCGCGCGATCATCGCATCCGAGACGGCCGCGCACTGGAGGCCGCTCTTTGCCAAGGCCAATTGCTGCGTGACGATCATGGCTTCGATCGAAGAGGCGCTGCTCGACCCGCAATTCGTCGAGCGCGGCCTGTTCGATCACAAAATATCCGCGCCCGACGGCCGCACGATGCCGGCGCTGCCGGTGCCGATTTCACCGGTGCTGCGGGTCGAGGAAAAGACGCGCGGCTTTCCGCCGCTCGGCGAGGTGAAATAGCCTAGAGCCGTTCGCCGCGCCCGAAGGGCTGCGCGTTTTCGCTCCGCGCCAATCCTTGCCGCATCAACACTCGGCGGAAGAAGCCGACGCGAGCGGCGAGATGCAGCCCGAGCCCGCGGGCGGCGTGGACCGGCAGGAAATCGCTCATCAGCGACCAGTTGGCGATCTCGACCGCGAAGGCGCGCGAGCGCACGTCGGCGCGCCGCCGCGCGGCGTATTCTTCGAGCAAGACGGTGCCCCCCGGATCGCGGCGCTCGCCACGAGCATCGGCGACGAGTTCGGCAAGCGTTGCCGCGTCGCGGATACCGAGGTTGAGGCCCTGCGCGCCGATCGGCGGCAGCACATGGCCGGCTTCGCCCACGAGCGCCACGCGTTTGGCGGCGAAGCGTTCCGCCGTTTCCGCCGTGAGCGGAAAGACGCCGCGGGCGCCGTCGATTTCCATCTTACCGAGAATCGAGTGGGCCCGGCGCTCGATCTCAACGCCGAGCGCGGCGTCGTCCAAGGCATTCAGCCGATCGGCTTCATCGGGCTCGACGACGCAGACGAGGCTCGAGCGGTTTCCCTTGAGCGGCACCAGCGTGAACGGTCCGCTTTCGGTGTGGAATTCGGTCGAGGTATCGCCATGCGGCCGGCTATGCCGCAGGTTCAGCGCGATCGCCGTCTGCGGCAAGACGCGCGAGCGCATGCCGATGCCGGCGGCGGCGCGGCAAAGCGATTTCTTGCCGTCGGCGGCAGCGACGAGCCGCACGCGCTCTTCGCCTTCACCATGTTTCAGCGTCGCGCCGTCCTCGTCGAGCTCGAGCGCCGTGACCGCCGCCTCGATGATGCGGAGATTTGCCGCCTTGCGGCAAGCCGCGAGCAATTGCGCCCCTAGCTCGCTATTTTCCACATTGTAGCCGAAGGCCTCTAAGCCAAGTTCGGCGGAATCGAACAGGACCTCCGGCGCGCGCAGGATTCTTTGCGTGGCATCCACCAGGCGCAGAAGCTTGAGCGGCGCGGCTGCCGGCGCGATCGAAGGCCAAACACCGAGCGCCTTCAGCACCTCCACCGAGCCGCCGAGGAGCGCCGTCGTCCGGCGATCGGCGGGCGGCGGCGGCGCGATCAGAAGCGTCTCGGCGCCGGTTGCCGCCAGCGCGAGCGCCGCCACAAGGCCGGCGGGCCCGCCGCCGACTACCGCAACTTCCGCGCTGAACGCTTTCGCCAATGCTTTCGCCATCAGCGCGGTGATAGCGCCAATAGCCATGCAAGGCGAGGGCGGTACCGGCGCGCGCTTGTATGCGATAGGCTCGACCCGGCTGGTGGAGCGA
This sequence comes from uncultured Alphaproteobacteria bacterium, assembly GCA_963751685.1. Classification (GTDB taxonomy): domain Bacteria; phylum Pseudomonadota; class Alphaproteobacteria; order Rhizobiales; family Xanthobacteraceae; genus Palsa-892. The sequence goes on from CAVVVV010000010.1 coordinate 165,347, forward strand.
TGTCGTTGCGCGCCGAGCGCCTAATTACGCCGCAGATCCCCCCTGTTTGGGGACGGGCCGGGTCTGCCGTAGATAGGCTTTTATTCCTCATACAGGAGGACCGTTGAGCGTGGCGCCATCGCCGCCGCCGATCCTGTCGCGACACCCGGCGCTTCTCCGCGCGCTCGTCTTTCTCGTCCATATTTTCACCGCATCCGGCGCGGGCTTCGCGCTCTTGGCGCTCGTCGCCGCCATCGAGTGGCATTGGCCGCAAATGTTCGGCTGGCTGGCGGTGGCGCTCTTCGTCGACGGCGTCGATGGCATGCTCGCCCGCAAGCTTCGCGCCGCCGAGATCCTGCCGCGCTACTCCGGCGACACCCTCGATCTCGTCGTCGATTATCTCAGCTACGTCCTCGTCCCGGCGCTGGCGATCGCCACCGGCGCCATCCTGCCGCCGTCCCTGGAGATGGCGGCGGCGGCGGCGATCCTGATTTCGAGCGCGATCTATTTCGCCGACCGCCAGATGAAAACCGAGAACTGGTATTTCCGCGGCTTCCCGGCGGTGTGGAATCTGATCGCCTTTTATCTGTTCCTGCTGCGGCCGGATCCCCGCATCGCGCTCGCGGTCGTCGTCGCCTTCGTGGCGCTCACCTTCCTGCCGGTCTTTTTCATCCACCCGCTGCGGGTGAAGCGGCTGCGGCTGCTCAACATCGCGCTCGCCTCGATCTGGAGCGGGCTCGCGATCCTGACGCTGTGGCTCGATTTTTCGCCGCCGGCTTTCGTGATCGCGGCGCTCTCGGTCATCGGCGTCTATTTTCTGCTCGCGGGGCTTCTGCGCCCGAGAACGAGGGCGCCGGCATGAACGAAAAAATCCTGCTTGTGACCGGCGCGAGCCGCGGCATCGGGGCCGAGGTCGCACGCAGAGCGGCGCGCGAAGGCTATCGCGTCGCGGTCAATTACGTCAGCGACATTGCCGCGGCCGAAGAAGTCGCCGTCGACATCGAACAGGCGGGGAGCCGGGCGCTGATCGTCAAGGCCGATGTATCGCGTGCCGACGAAATCAAGCGCCTGTTCGAGGAGATCGACCAGAAGCTCGGGCGGCTCACGCATCTCGTCAACAATGCCGGCATCGTCGGCCGCGTCAGCCGCCTCGATGCCGCCGACCCGGCGATGATCAAACAAGTGATCGATCTCAACGTCACCGGCGCGATCCTGGTCGCGCGCGCGGCGGTCAAGCGCATGTCGAGGGTGAATGGCGGCGAAGGGGGCGCTATCGTCAACCTGTCCTCGGCGGCGGCGACGCTGGGCTCGCCCGGCGAATTCACCTGGTACGCGGCCTCCAAGGGCGCGATCGACAGTTTCACCCTCGGTCTCGCGCGCGAAGTCGCCAAGGAAGGCGTCCGCGTCAACGCCGTCTCGCCCGGCCTGATCGAGACCGACATCCATGCCTCGGGCGGAGAGCCCAACCGCGTCGCCCGCATGAGCCCCCTGATCCCGATGCAACGGGCGGGAACCGCTGAGGAAGTGGCGGAGGCGATCCTGTGGCTGCTCTCGGAAAAGGCATCCTACGTCACCGGGGCCAATATTCGGGTGGCCGGCGGCCGTTAAGCCGCTTGGCCCGAGGCGCGGGCGGGGCTAAAACATCCTCCAACTACAAAGCCATAACGACGGGAGATTGAACATGGTCGCGGCAGTGCGCGTGCATCAGACCGGCGGTCCGGAAATGCTTCGATACGAAGATGTGCCGATCAAGGAGCCGGGGCAGGGCGAGATCAAGATCAAGCAGACCGCGATCGGCCTCAATTACATCGACACCTATTTTCGCAGCGGGCTCTATCCGGCGCAGCTTCCTTTCATCATCGGCAATGAGGGCGCCGGCATCATCACGGCCGTGGGTCCCGGCGTCAAAGGCATCAAGAAGGGCGACCGCGTCGCCTACGTCTATACGCTCGGCGCCTACGCGGCTGAACGTATTCTGCCCGCCGAGCGGGCGGTGAAAATTCCCTCGAAGATCGACGACAAGACCGCGGCGGCGATGATGCTGAAGGGCATGACCGCGCAATATCTCCTGCGCCGCGTCTACAAGGTGAAAAAGGGCGACACCATTCTCGTCCACGCCGCGGCCGGCGGCGTCGGCCTCATCCTCTGCCAGTGGGCGAAGGCCCTCGGCGCCACCGTCATCGGCACCGTCGGCTCCAAGCACAAGGCCGATCTCGCGCGCCATAACGGCGCCCACCACGTCATCCTCTACAACGAGGAGAATTGGGTCGCGCGCGTCGCCGAACTCACCAAGGGCAAGAAGTGCGACGTGGTCTATGACGGCGTCGGCAAGACGACCTTCATGGGCTCGCTCGATTGCCTGCGGCCGTTGGGCATGATGGCGATCTACGGCAACGCCTCGGGCCCGGTCGATGCCCTCAACACCGGCATCCTCGCCCAGAAGGGCTCGCTGTTCCTGACGCGGCCGACGCTCATGACCTACACCGCGAGCGCCAAGGACTTGCAGGCGACGGCAAAGGACCTGATCAACATGATCTTGAAGAAAAAGGTGAGGATCGAGGTCAACCAGACCTACGCGCTCCGCGACGCGCAGCAGGCGCATCGCGATCTCGAATCCCGCAAGACCACCGGGCAGACGGTTCTGATTCCCTGAGTGCGTCCGTCATGCCCGCGCTCGGGGGCGGCCATTCCTTCTTTCGTCATGCCCGCGCTCGTCGCGGGCATCCACGTCTTCCTTGTCGGCAAAGACGTGGATGGCCGGGACAAGCCCGGCCATGACGTTTGAGACGCCCGTGCCAGTCAAACTCGATCCGCCTTCACTCGGCCGCCGCGCCGAGGAGATGCTCTTAGAGCTCGCGGCGATTTCCGCCGAGCCGAAGCGCCTCGTGCGGCTGTATCTGACGCCCGAATACCGGCGCGCCGCCGATCTCGTCGCGCGCTGGATGCGCGAGGCGGGCTTGGAGGTGTTCGAGGATTCCCTTGGCAATGTGCGCGGGCGCACGGGCGAGGGGCCGCGCTTGCTCATCGGCTCGCACATCGAGTCGGTCGTCGATGCCGGCCGCTATGACGGCACGCTCGGCGTCGTGGCGGGTATCCTCGCTTACGACACGCTCGCGCGCGCCAAGGCCAAACCCGCTTTCGGCATCGAACTGATTGCCTTCGGCGACGAGGAAGCCTCGCGCTTTTCCACCACGCTTTCGACTTCGGCGGCGCTCGCCGGCCACTTCGATCCGAAAACGCTCGCGCTGAAAGATGCCGCCGGCGTCTCCTATGCGCAGGCGCTCCGCGCCTACGGCAAGAACCCCGATGCAATCGCCGGCGTCGCGCTGAAGCCGCAGGAAGCCGCGGCTTACGTCGAGTTGCACATCGAGCAGGGCCCGGTGCTGGAGGCGGAAGGAGAGCCGCTCGGAATCGTCACCGTCATGGTCGGGCAGACGCGGCTCTCGATCGAGGTGAAAGGCGAGGCGGGCCACGCCGGCACCGTGCCGATGAATTTGCGCCGCGACGCGCTGGCGGGCGCCGCCGAAATGATGCTGGCGGCGGAAAAGATCGGCGAGGGCGGCTTGGTCGCGACCGTCGGCGCGATCGAGGCGAGACCCGGCGCCGTGAACATCATTCCCGGCGCCGTGCGTTTCACACTTGATCTCCGCGCGGCCTCCAATGACGCGCGTAACAACGCGATTGCCGCCTTTCGCCGCGAATGCGAAAAAATCGCCGCCCGGCGCAAGCTCGAAATTACGTTTGCGCTCACGCACGAAATTCCCACGACGCCCTGCGACGCAAAATTACAGGATCAGCTCGCCGTCGCCATCGAAGCCGTCGGCGGCAAGCCGCTGCGGCTCCCTTCCGGCGCCGGCCATGACGGCATGTCGATGGCGAAGCTCTGCCCGATCGCGATGATGTTCGTGCGCTGCAAGGGCGGCGTCAGTCACAACCCGGCGGAATATGCGAGCCCGCACGACATGGGGCTTGCGGTCGCGGCGCTCGTACGATTTATCGAACGCTTCCAGTTACGATAGGAACGGGCATGGAAGTCTGGTCCCCGCAACTCCTCGCGCTCGTGCAGATCGTCATCATCGACGTGGTGCTGGCCGGCGACAACGCGGTCGTGGTCGGCATGGCGGCGGCGCGGCTTTCCGCCCAACAACGAAAGAAAGTGATTTTCTGGGGCGTCGTCGGCGCCGTGGCGCTGCGCATCGGCTTCGCGCTCGTCGCCACCGAATTGCTCGCGATCGTCGGCCTCACGCTCGCCGGCGGCATATTGCTCCTGTGGGTGTGCTGGAAAATGTACCGCGAGGTGGTGCGGCCGAAGCCCTCACACGGGGCGAAGTCGAGCGACAAGACCGGGTTCTGGAACGCGCTCACGCAAATCATCGTCGCCGACGTTTCGATGTCGCTCGATAACGTGCTCGCGGTGGCGGGCGCGGCGAAGGGGCATATCCCGGTGCTGGTGATCGGACTTTCCCTTTCGGTTCTCTTGATGGGCGTGGTGGCGAATTGGATCGCGCGCCTGCTCGATCGTCACGGCTGGATCGCCTGGGTCGGGCTGTTGGTGATCCTGCAAGTCGCGCTCGAGATGATCTGGAGCGGCTCGCACGAGGTCGCTTGCCAGTTCGTGCCGAAGGCAATGTGCGAGGACGGCTTCATCGCGGCGATGAAGGGTCTCGTCGGGCTGCACTAAGAGCCGTAAACGGCTGTCTATCGTGACGAGCGGCGCTTCAGCAAATCTCTCTATCTCGCGGGCACAAAAATCCGCCAGTCTATTCATGACGAGGAATCCGAATGACGCAATTGAAGGTTATATTTGCCGCGCTGCTGGTATCGTGGCCGCTGCATGCATTTGCCGGTCCGGCCGAGGACGCAAGCGCCGTGATCGATCGCTGGGCGGCCGCCTCCAGCGCCAACGATGCGAACGCGGTCGTGAAGCTCTATACGTCCGATGCTCTCTTGCACGGCATATCGAGCCCCAAGCTCTATACGGGGAGTGAGGCAATTCGCGAATATTTCAGAACCGCTCCCGAAAGCGGCAAGAAGGTCACGATGGGCGAGCGACACATGATCGTCCTTGCTGATGCAGCCGTGATCGGCGTCGGTTTCTATCAGTTCGATCTGTTCCAGAATGGAGTACGGGTGCCGAGATCGGCGCGCGTCACTTTCGTCGTCGTCAAGCGCGGGGCCGATTGGCTCATCGCGCACCATCATTCCTCGGTGCTCCCGCTGGCGCCATACCAATGACGGAGCGCCGCTATCCAGCTTGCATAGTAAAGCGCCTGATGTGGGCCGCGCACGTCGGGGGTTTATTGTTTGGTAACCGCGTCGCGGACGTCTGCTTTGGGTCAGAAGCAGAAGTGATGGAATGTCCGCATTAAGTCTGTTTCACTCCGAAGAGCGGACATTACTGCGCACGATCAGCAAGTCCGTTAGATGCCAGGAGCGGAATTGAGCGTGCGGTGGGAACTCCGCCGCCCCCGATCCTTTGCGGACCTAGGCTCTTAATCCTGGACCACCTAATTTTCAGACACGCCACTGAATTCTGGCATGGATTTAATCCGGTCCTTGGTTGCGTTGAGTACGGCGTGATCGGGGTACGTTGTTCCCATTGCGTTCGGGGCAGGTGGAGCCTTGCTTGGGGTGGTCGTATTCTGGATTGGCTCCTTCACCCACTTAAGGTTTTCGAATTTCACCGCGATGAGATGCTTGTCCATTCCGAGAAATCCGCCGACGCTAAGGATGATCCCTTGAATTTTTCCGTTCTGGTCGACAAGCATGTCCGAGATGAGGCCGATTTTTTCGTTGCTGTTGTTATAGACATTCATGCCGATCAGTTTCGAGGAACGCCACTGGGCCGCGTCGTCCTGGGATATAAGGGAGATTGCGTCGGGCATCCCGGTAGTGGTTTGGGCCAATGCCGGTGCGCTAATTAAAGCAACGCCGAATAGCGCCGCGACGAGATATTCGCTGGCCATAAGTCTCTCCTGTTTGATCTCCTGCATAGACAATCCGTGAAGACACTTTGGGTTCCGCGAGGGTGTCGAGAAATGCAGACGAAGGATTACCAACCGGGTCATAGTTTTTATTGTCATTCTAATGTTGCGATAGATCATTGACATTCATGTGAACCTTCTTTCTTTTTCAGTATCTGCGTAAGATCTGCAGTGTTTATTCCCATTGGCGAGACCTTGAGCCCTTTCGATGAAGCGCGCTGACGCCGCCCGTCTCCCGGCTCCCTATCTTGGCTGGCGTCGTCTCACGATTGTCGCCGGTCCCGGCATCGTCGTCATGCTGGCCGATACCGATGCTGGAAGTATTATCACTGCCGCCCAAAGTGGAGCCGAGTGGGGTTACCACCTTCTGCTGCTGCAACTCGTCCTCGTGCCGATTTTATACGTCGTTCAGGAACTGACCGTTCGCCTCGGGATTGTCACGCGCAAGGGCCACGCGGAACTCATCCGCGATCAATTCGGCCGCGGCTGGGCTTGGCTCTCGGTCGCAACTTTGGTGCTGGCCTGCATTGGCGCATTATTGAGCGAGCTGAGCGGACTGGCGGGTGTTGGCCTGCTCATGGGCGTACCCACCTCCGTGACAATGTCGCTGACCGTCGCGGCGCTTATCGCGATGGCTTATCGGGGCTCCTATCTATCGGTCGAGCGGATCGCGATTGCCGTCGGCGCATTTGAGTTGGTGTTCTTGTTTGTCGCCTGGCAGGCCAACCCGGAACTCGCCGCGCTCGCTTCCGGAGCCCTCGATATTCCATGGCGCGAACCGAAATACCTCTATCTCGTTGCCGCCAACATCGGCGCGGTGATCATGCCATGGATGGTGTTTTATCAGCAGTCGGCGGTCGTGGAAAAAAAGCTGTTGCCTGAAGACTTGCCCGCCGCGCGTTTGGACACGGCGTTTGGTGCCGTCGTGACGCAAATCATCATGGCAGCGGTACTGATTGCCACCGCCGCGACGCTGGGCAGCGCTACACAGTCTGGCTCACTCGACACCGTGCAACAAATTGCCCAAGCGATCACTCCGTACCTTGGCGAAACGACCGGCAAGCTTCTGTTTGGCCTCGGATTGTCAGGGTCGGCTATTGTAGCAACGATTGTTGTGACATTGACCGCAGCTCGCACTCTCAGCGAAGTGCTGGGTGTGAAACATTCGCTGGAGCATGAACCGCACGAAGCTCCTTGGTTCTATGGCATCTATACCGCAACGCTTGTTGCCGGGGCGCTGCTCGTCGTCTCGGGCGTCAATCTTGTCAGCTTAAGCGTCGGCGTGCAGGTGATGAATGCACTATTGCTGCCGATCGTACTGGGATTCCTGTATCTACTCGCGCGACAGCTTCCCGAACCATATCGACTGCAAGGAATTTATGCTTTCGTCGTCGCGGTCGCGATAGCGGCAACCGTGCTGTTCGGGGTGTATTCCGGACTGTCAGGATTATGGGGCTGAAGTCCGCCGCGAGAATTCCCAAACGAATGTCTCCTTTGGGTCAAAAGCAGACGTGACGCTCTCTTATTATGATGTCGGCTTTACCCCCGAAAGCGGACATACGAGAGTGGCCCCCATTTTAGGGGTACGGCCTCAGCTTATTGTGGCCGCCACCAAGCCTCGGTGAGCGCAATGAGCGCCTCTGCGTTCGGACAATAACTTTCCCAAACTGGGTTGTTTGGATCACGCCTCAAGTCCACCACACAGGCTTCCCGAGAGTCGCAACCAGCGCAACGTCGCTTAATCTTGTCGAGCGTTCCATTGTCGTCAAAATATTCGATCTCATGGAGATCGAGATCCAGCATCGCCATCCGATGGATCAAAAGGTAGTCGTATTTTGTGGCGAGCGTCCTATTCGAACGCGCGTTGCGGATTTGCATCAAATCCTCCTGCGTTAAATAGAAACCCTGCGTAGCTTTATATAATTATGCCGATAAATATTCATTCGTGCATTGACTTGGCTCAATGCCCCCGAAGAAGCGCGGCCCCGGCTAGATTTCCTCCGCTACCATGGCGATGGCGCCGCAAGGGCATTCCTGGGCGCACATTCCACAGCCGGCGGCTCTTGAACGTCCGCTAAGTGCCAATAGCGGACATTTTGAATCATGGGGACGCTCAGTCTGCGATGCCTTTCGTTCCGCATGAGTAAGGTGGAGTTTTAGTAATGCGGGCAACCGGGCAAAAAATGATCCGTTTGGCAATAAATCTGCCGATCAGAGATATCGTCTCACCTTGGCGAGATAGGCTTTGTAGTTTTCTCCAAACTTCTCGGTGAGATATTTTTCCTCCGGCAAGACCGCGATGAAATGCACGACGAAAAGCGCGGGAGCCGCGAACAAAGAAATCCAGAGATTATTTATGGCTAGACCAAAACCGACTTGGATGAGGGTTAGTCCTAGATACATGGGATTCCGCGTGAAACGGTAGAGCCCTTCCAATAGGAGTTCGGGAGAGGGCGTCCAAGGTATTGGGTTCTGGCCCGTACGCTTGAAAAGCTTGTGCGCCATCACGATGAAGCTCAAGCCAGTCAGTGAAATGAGGATGCCCGCGGTGAGGGTGATCCACCGATCGGCCGAAAACGGAATCGGCGCTACGCCATATTGAAGGGCCATGCCGAAAAGGACGAAGCCGACAAAAACGAGCGGAGGGGGGAAGCGGACTTGGGCGCCGCGTTCGGCGGGGCTAGGTTGGGCCATGGTTCTCCTCTTTTTTGTAGAGGAGAATTAGGGAACGGAGATTGGGTTAGCAAGGCGCTATCGAATTATTCTCAAGCAAGTTGGGCAGTGGCACCGTCCATTTTCCCGCTTCACTATGTGGCAGCGATGTCTGCGTCGGGTCATCAACGGACATTTCGCGATGTCCGCGTCATGTCCGCTTTGCGGTCTATGAGGCGGGCCGACACGACGCACAGTTTGGGGAACCCAAGTGGGGATGCCGGCTGCGGGCCGTGATAGTCTGGCTTCACTCGCCGGGGTCTCGAATTAACTCATGTGCGGGGGAGTCGCCGATGCAACATTGGGCATCTTTTGCTACCGCTGTCTTCATCGTTGTCGCGATCATGGCCTTGTTCTTGCCTCGCAGGCATGTGCTTCTGCTCGGCATCGCGGCGCTGGCGGGAACCGTCGCGTTCGTATTGGTCGAATGGCTCGTGTCCCCGCGCGATGTCTGGAACACTTTCCTCATCACGGCGGTGCCAGCCCTATGCGTCGTATCAGCGATCCTCGGCTACGTGTGGCCCAGGAAGGCATGGCAGTGGGGGCTCACGCCGTTCCTCGCTCTGGCGATCTGGCAAGTGCTGGGACCCTACTCAAAAGTGAAGTGGGGCAACCTCGGGCCGATATCGTACGTTTTCCCATTCTACACTGCCGTGCTGCTCGCGATCCCGGCCATTATCGCCGCCGAGGTCGCGGCATATATCGCCCGACGCCGCCAAAAAACGCCATCCTGACCTATAGTTCCCATCTCCAAACAAGCGGCTACCGGGGAACCGAACGGGCCGCATCGCGTTGACGACGAAGCGGCCACCCCTTGGAGGATCGCTCATGTCCATAGAGATCACCCGGTTTGAAGCCGTACCCGTAAGCTACCGTCAGATTTCTAGCCATGCTGTGCTTGCAATTGCGGGCGCCACGGCTGCAATGACATTCACTCTATTGATAATGATCTTGGCGTAGTGGGCTTAACTTACAGCTCCGCGACTGAGCCAAAAACCTCTGCTCTAATCATGCATCCAATTCAGGAGCGATCATGTTGGTTCGCAGGGACAGCGCATTTGGACCGGAAGCAGTGCGACGATTGAATGCGGCGTTTCAACGAGCGTGTGAATTCGTTCGACGCAGTGGCGATGCCGATCCAACGGTCGAAGAACACTCGCGCACGTCATTAGCCCAACACGTGATAGCCATAGCGCGTACGGGAGAAATCAATGTCCGGCGATTGGCGAAGGCGGCGGTCGCCCGGTTTCGCCAGCAAAAAGCGCTCGAGGATCGGCGGCCGGATTCGAAAGGTGGGTAAGCGCAAATAACCGAAATTATGATCGATGAAATGGCATTTGAGTGCCGCTCCTGTCGGATCGGCACAACGCTTCGGTACCCAGCCCGCTCAAGAAGCTCTAAAACCCGCCTCTGTAAGTACGTATGTGTAGCGGTCGCGCGGTTTAATTTTGATCCAATTGTTTTCGACGGCTTTATTCAATCCCCGCTGAAAATCAGCATCTCTCACCACGGCGAAGTGATTGCGTCGAAGAATGCCGCCTGGGCAAATTTTATACTTGTAAAAAACGCCGATGATTTGGCGCCCGACATCGTCATCGGAGGGGGCGGCGGTCATAGTCATGAAAATACCTGCATGCGTTGACGGCTAGGCAGCGAAATCGCCCGGAAGTTGGATGCCCGGCAAGCATCAATCGTTGCTTGTAGCCGTTTGACGTCCACCAAGCAATCTTCAAAGCGAAAACCCCGGCACAGGACCGGGGTTTTGGTCGAGAAACAGCACCGCGTTATCTCGGACGCGGCGGATTGAACCAGAACAGAAGCCCGCAGGTCCACGCCTCTTGGGCCGTCAGCTGCCGGTTTTGCTGAAAATTGGCAACCATCGCCGCCAAAATGATTCCGCTGGAGCAGCCGAAGATCGCCCACACCCAGCCGGTCGGTCCGGAGCCGAATGTAAAACCTGGAACGGATCCGGCGTTTCCTGCGTAGGCGACCGGCGACGAAAACGCCAAGGACGCCGCCAGTGCGGCAACAAGAATTTTTGATTTTTTCATAGCCTGCCTTTTCCCAGATTCCCGTACGGGGAGATAAAGAATATCATTTTTCGGCCAATTACCATACTTCCCCGGTAGGGAGCCGCGTGAGCATTGGTAAAATCACCGCCCCTGTTGCATTTAAATCACAGCGAAAGCGCCGCTCGCGCAACGAACTGAGATGCATTAGCTTTCCGCCATCTCAGCTCAAAAAGCCGACCACGTCACGCGCAGCCAGGCGTAAGGTTCGTTCGAGGAATTTTGCATGACCCGGGAAACGCTCGCAGGCATCACGGCGTGGCTATCGTCCAATACGGACACGCTTTGGCTTCTCGCTTACTGGGGCGTGCTCGCGCTGTTTGCCGGGCTTGAGGCGTTCATCCCCGCCTTTCAACAGCCGCCGCAGCGGGAAAAACGCTGGCCGACGAATCTCGGCCTCGGCATCGTGAACATGATGTTGGCGCCGCTGGCGCCGGTGTCGGCCGTGTGGGGCGCGCAATGGGCGCAGGACCACGGGTTCGGCCTCTTGAATGCGATGGGTGGTCCCCTTTGGGTCGCCGTCATTGCCACCTTTGCGATTCGTGACTTCGCCGGCTACCTCTTCCACGTCCTGATGCACAAGGCCGCAGTGTTTTGGCGGATGCACCGGGTTCACCATTTCGACACGCATCTCGACGCCTCCACGAGCCTGCGCTCGCACCCGCTTGAATTCGCGGCGTTGTTGCTCACGATGGTGCTGCTGGCGATCGCCTTCGGGCTCGATCCCTGGGCGCTCGCTGCCTACGAAATCGTCCTCGGCATCGTCAATATTTACTCGCATGCGAACCTGCGGCTGCCGCAGCGGCTCGACCGCGTGCTGCGCTGGCTGCTCGTGACGCCGAACATGCATTGCCTGCATCATTCCTCGTTTCAGCCGGAGACGGACAGCAATTACGGGCAGGTTTTCTCGCTATGGGACCGGCTGTTTAAAACCTATTCGGCGGCCCCCAAGGCCGGCTACGGCGCGATGCAGATTGGGCTTGCCGAAATCCGGGACGAGCGCACCTCGGATCTATGGTGGCAGATCAAATCGCCCGCGCTCGCGATCGAGCGGACGAGTGCGAATGCCGCCGCGCCCGCCGATACGCCCGTTCAATCCGCTCGCGCCGCTCGCAAAAAAGCAGCCGCGCGAACGTCGACATCGCCCCTCAAGAGGTCAAGACGATGAAATTCTTCGTTACTGGTTTTCGCTTCATCTTGTCTATTCTCATGTCGGCATCTCTCATGGCGGAATATTCCCTTGCGCAACCCGCAAGCCCGCTGAAAATTCCGACGGCGCTGATATGCGGGCCGTTCACGGGCAATCCCCCGCGAACGCCCGCCTTCGCCGACAAGTTCACGCTCGATTTTTCCAATGGCGCTTTTTCCGGCGTGCGGCCGGCACAGATTAGGAAAGGAAGCGAGATTTATAAGGGCGGCATCGATCCCACGGGCAAAATCAAGATTTCAGGCGTCGGTCATTTCGACGATCGCTCGTCGCAATGGACTTCGGAGTACGCCGGGCAGGTGCAAGAAAAGGCGCCGACGATCTTGCAGGGCACCATGCGCGTTAAAACGCCGGCGGCCGTCGTGCACAAATGCTCGATCGGGTTCCTATTGCCGGCCGCCGATTTGAAGAAGGCGTTTCGCCGAGCGAGCCGGCGACGCAACCGCGGCCGCAGTAGCCAAGTTACGCGGTAGCCGCGCGCCTTTACGCGGCGGATGGCTGCGCCAATGCCGGGCTTCGCAAATCGTCTCCCGGAAGCACACGATCATCCATCGTCCACTGAATCGCCGTTGCGCTGAGCCCGATGACGATCATCGCCATCCAAGCGATGGTGTAGGATCCGCTCATGTCGAACGAAACGCCACCGAGCCAAGAGCCCATGAAGCCGCCGACTTGGTGACTGAAGAAGGCAACGCCGAACAGCGTATTGAAGTAACGCAATCCAAAATGCTTGCGGATCAAGCCGCTCACCAAGGGGACGACGCCAAGCCACAAGAATCCCATGGCGGCCGCAAACAGCAGCGTCGATACCGGCGTGATGGGCGCCGCCAGAAACAAGATGATGGAGAGCGTGCGAAACAGGTAAATCGACGCCAGCAAGCGCTTCTGGCTGTAGTGCGCGCCCAGCACCCCGAAAAGATAGGAGCCGACGGCATTGCTCAGCCCGATAATGCCGATTGCGCTCGCGCTGACATTCGCCCCGATGCCGCACAGCGACAGGAATTGCGCGAAATGCGTCGTGATGAACATCAATTGAAATCCGCAGGCGAAGAAGGCAATCGTCATCGCCATGAAGCCGCGATGGGCGATCGCGTTTCGCAATGCCTCGCCGATCGATGTTTCGCTCCCCTTCGTCGCCTCCGCGTCGCTCGCTACCGTGTCGCGCCCGATCGCAATCGCGAGGAGGCCCATCGAGGATCGCGAAGCCGGCAAAAACGAACAATGCGGTGCGCCATCCATGCGCCCCGATCACATATTGCCCGAGCGGCGCCAGGATGAAGGTCGCGAGCGATCCCGAGGCCGCGACGAGGCCCACCATCTGGTTGCGGCGCTCCGGACGCACCGCCCGGGATACGGAGCCGATGAGCACGCCATATCCGGTTCCGGCAATTCCGAGACCCATCAGCACGCCGCCGCCGCCATCGAGACCCACGGCCGAGCTGGTCGCGCCCATCACGATGAGGCCAGCCGCATAGATGAGGGCACTTGCCATCAGCACCGGCCGCGCGCCGTAACGATCGCCCAACAGCCCGACGATGGGTTGGCTGATGCCCCACACGATGTTTTGCAAAGCCATCGCGAAGCCGAAAGCGGTGGCCGATACGCCAAGCTCCGAATTCAGCGGCGGCAGAAAAAGTCCGAGGCTTTGCCGCATCCCCATGCTCAAGGAGATGATCGTCGAGGCCACCACCGAGCACGATGAGTGTGGCGTAGGGGTTGCGATATTTTTCGATCGAGCTGACGGGAATGTGGGACATGGGATGCAGCCGCTTTCCAAAACATCCGCATTCGAGCGGAGTGCTGGGTCAGACGTAGCTCCATGCCGGCTCGATGTATCCTCACTAGCGAGTGTACCTCCTGACCGCCGCCGCATGGGCGAGCATGTATACTGACTAGTGAGTATCAATAGGCTCGCTGCCGGTTACGCTGGAAGGTCAGGAGATCCGCCATGAAACAGAATGCCGCCGATACGCGCCGAAGGATCATCGAGGCGGCGGGCGAGCTCTTTTACGGGGATGGAGTGAGAAGCGTCGGCGTCGATGCCATTGCCGAAAAAGCCGGCGTGACGAAACGCACGCTCTATTATCACTTCACCAGCAAGGACGAGTTGATCACGGAATATTTGCAAGCGCGGAACGAACCGACGATCAGCCGATATCGTACTTGGTTCGCCGGGTTCAAGGGAACGCTGGCGGAAAAGATAGCGGGGGTTTTCACCAAGCTCGCGAAGTTTGCCGAAAATCCAAAATGGAAGGGCTGCGGGTTCGCGCGGGCGGCGGCGGAGCTCGCGGGATTGCCGGGTTATCCGGCGATTGCCGTCGCGTCGAAGCATAAGCACGATTTCGAGGCATGGCTGGCGGAGCTCCTGGCCGAAGAAGATGTAACAAATCATCTTCTCGTCGCCCGCCAGTTGATGGTTTTACTGGATGGAGCGATTACGCAGATACTCATCCATCGCAACTCGACCTATGCCGTAGCGGCCGGACGCGCCGCGGCCGATCTCATCGAAGCGGCAAAAAATCCGCCTCTCGATCGGGACATCGGCCGCCGCTCCAGTAAACGCGCCGCGCGCAACCGGCATGTTCCGAACGTTTCACCCGCTCGACGCGTTGCCGCGCGCTAACGCGAGCGAAGCGTTGCGGTAACTGTTGGACGGATGCGGCGCGACGCACTGAAGCCGTTTGGGGATCGCCGAAGCAGATCAAAAACCGACTACCGTTCCGTGCAAATCGTAAGCGTCGGCGCGCTCGATCTTCACCGTCGCGATGTCGCCGATCTTGAGCGGCCGATGCGCGCTGACATGCACGACGCCGTCGATCTCCGGCGCGTCGCCGCGCGTGCGGCCCGACAGCAACGCCGTTCTCGATCTTGTCGATGATCACGGACTCGCCGATTGCCGACTTTCTTCTTGAGCTTGCTGCGCGCTGATTTTTTGCTGCGCTTGCATGAAGCGGCGGTAGCGATCCGCTTTCACCTCGTCGGGCACGGGGAGGGCGATGTCGTTCGCCGCGGCACCCGCGCACCGGCTCGTATTGGAAGCAGCCGACGCGGTCGAGTTGCGCCTCCTCGAGTGAAAGCGAGGAGCTCGGAAAATTCCTCTTCGCTCTCGCCGGGAAAGCCGACGATGAAGGTCGAGCGGATGGTGAGCGCGGGACAAATCTCGCGCCAGCGCGCAATGCGCGCGAGCGTCTTTTCCTGCGCCGCCGGTCTCCGCATGCGCTTCAACACCGCGGGACTGCCGTGCTGGAAGGGAATGTCGAGATAGGGCAGCAGCCTGCCCTCGGCCATCAGCGGGATCACGGCGTCGACATGCGGATAGGGATAGACGTAGTGCAGCCGCACCCACACGCCGAGTTCGGCGAGCGCCGTGGCGAGATCGACGAAGCGCGCGGGAATTTCGCGCCCGCGCCATTCGCTCGAAGCATATTTGAGGTCGACGCCATAGGAGGAAGTATCCTGAGAAATCACAAGCAACTCCTTCACGCCCGCCTTCACCAGCCGCTCGGCCTCGCGCAACACGTCGGCGATGGGGCGCGAGACGAGATCGCCGCGTAGCTTGGGGATGATGCAGAACGAGCAGCGGTTATTGCAGCCCTCGGAAATTTTCAAATAAGCATAGTGCCGCGGCGTGAGCTTGATGCCTTGCTCCGGCACCAGGTCGAGAAACGGGTCGTGCTTCGGCGGCACCGCTTCGTGCACCGCCGCCATCACCGCCTCGTATTGATGCGGGCCGGTGATGGCCAAAACATTCGGGTGCGCGGCGCGGATCTCCTCGGGCTCCGCGCCGAGGCAGCCGGTGACGATCACGCGGCCGTTCTCCTTGAGCGCGGCGCCGATCGCCGCCAGGCTCTCGGCCTTGGCGCTGTCGAGAAATCCGCAGGTGTTGACCACCACCACGTCGGCGCCGGCGTGCTCGCGCGCGAGCTCGTAGCCTTCCGCGCGCAGCCGCGTGATGATGCGCTCGGAATCGACGAGCGCCTTCGGGCACCCGAGCGAGACGAAGCCGACTTTGGGCGTGCGGATGTCATCCATGGGTGCATCTAATTGTCGATCTCGGGTAAACTCGAGACATCTAGTTGCCGATCTCGGGTAAACCCGAGATCGGTGGAATATCCGGATTGCGGCGACGTTCTACACCATTGCGCCGTCTAGGCGAATGTTCGATTGAGGGTTGCTGCACCTTCGACTAATCTCACTCACAACGACAATAAGGCAAAGGGAAAAACACCCATGGCCACGGCTCTGCGGATCGCGGCGCGCGCGCTGTTCGTCTTTGCGCTGTTGGCGGCGGCCACGCCCGCGTCGGCGCAGAATTATCCGTCGCGCTCTATCACCATCGCGATCCCGTTCCCCGCCGGCGGCTCCGCCGACACGCTCGCGCGCCTCATCGGCCAGAAGCTCAGCGAGAGCCTCGGCCAGGCGGTGGTGGTCGAGAACAAGCCCGGCGCCGGCGGCAATCTCGGCACCGACGCGGTGGCGAAGGCCGCGCCCGACGGCTACACGCTTCTTCTCGCACCGAGCTCGATCGCGATCGCGCCGAGCCTCTATTCGAAACTGCCGTTCGACCCGATCAAGGACTTCGCGCCGGTCACGCTGATCGGCTCAATTCCGATGGTGGTGGTGGTCTATCCCGAATTTCCGCCGAAGACGATTCAAGAGTTGATCGCGCTCGCGAAATCGAAGCCGGGCGAAATCAGCTACGCCTCGGCCGGCAACGGCTCGACCAACCATCTCGCGGTGGAGCTATTCAAGATCAAGACCGGAATCGAAATGCTGCACGTTCCCTATCGCGGCAATCCGCTGGCGATCGTGGACGTGATCGCCGGCCGCGTGCCGGTGTTCTTCGACTTCGTGCTGACGGGCCTGCCGCATGTGCGCGAGGGCAAGGTGCGAGCGCTCGCCGTCACCGGCGCCCATCGCTCGGCCGTAATGCCGGAAGTGCCGACCGTGATGGAGGCGGGCGTGCCGGACTTCGAGGCGTCGACCTGGTTCGGCGTTTACGCTCCCGCCGGCACCAAGCCCGCGATCGTGGAAAAACTGAACACGGAAATCCTCGCCGTGCTCGCGATCCCCGCCATCCGCGAGCGGCTCACCGCGCTCGGGGTCGATGTGATTGCCGAGGGCCCGCAAGCGCTGGCGGCGCTCACCAAAAGCGATCTCGAGAAATGGGGGCCGATCGTGCAGAAGGCGGGCGTGAAACTCGATTGAGCAGGCGGCCTTTACTGCGCCGCCTTGGCACCCTTCGGGCCGCCTTTTTCGGCCGCCGTGCGCGACGGCGCCGCGTGCTTGCAGGGATAAATCGAGCGCAAGGCGGCGGCGATCACGCGCGGCGCCGGCTGGCCGTGGATGTCGGGGCGCAGCGTCGCCCATTTGCGCACGCGCTCGGTCACGGTGTTGAAGTAGATCTCGGGCGGAACGCAGAGTTCCGTCGCCGACAATTTCTCGCCCACGTCGCGCACTGCCTCCATGCAGCGGTCGTAGTCGCTGGCGCAGGAGCCGAGAAACTCGATCGTCTTCGGGCCTTTCTCGTCGCCGGGGAAGGGCGGGATCGCCGCCGACGGCGCCATCTTGCGCAGCGGCAAGTCTTCCTCCTTGTCTTTTCCCGAATCCTGCTTGGCGTTCAGCGCCGCGCCTTGCTTGCGGGCCGCCAGCGGCTCTTTTTCCGCCGCGGCTTTTTCGCCGGCGGATTTCTGCTTCGGCTCCGGCGCGATTTTTGCCTGCGAGGGACGCCCGGCGGCGGGTTTTTCGGTTACGGCTGGGACGGGAGCCGGCGCCGCCACGGCGGGCTCGGGAAGAACGTCGTATTCGGAGGTCTGCGCATAGGCAGCGCTCATCGCGAGCGGCAGCGCCGCGAGCGTCATCAGCGTCCATATTGCGCGACCGGCCATGTCGACCCCTTGCGGCTCCGCAGCAATTCCCGCCGGACGGCGAGTCTGCCCACCAGTCAGAATATTGAACCGGTTCAGCAGGTTAGAAAAAACTCCCGTCCTGGCTGGAAATTTACCCGCGAAAGTGGGCGGAATGTCGATGGAGGGGCGGATAGTGGCGAACGAACGGGTTGCATGCAATGCATGAACTCGATCATTCCTAGGGTGCATTCGGAGGGGCAACTCATGTCCAAACTCGGTTCGACGGTTTTGACGCTGGCCTTGCTCGCGGCGTCCGTTTCGACGGCTTCGGCGCAGCAAACCAAGGCGGGGTTGCTGACTTGCTATACCTCGGAGCGGATCGGTCTCATCATCGGCTCGACCCAGAAGTTGAGCTGCACCTTTACGCCCGAATACGGACCGCAGCCGGAGCATTACCTGGGCACGATCAATCGCATCGGCCCCGATATCGGCGCCACCGCCGGCGGCGTGATGAGCTGGGCCGTGCTCGCGCCGACCGATGGCTGGCTGCGCGGGGCGCTTGCCGGCGAATATGTGGGCGCCAGTGGGAGTGCTACCGTCGTCGTCGGCGGCAGCGCCAATGTCTTGGTGGGCGGCTCCAACCGCTCGATCGCCTTGCAGCCGCTCTCGCTCGAGGGTCAGACCGGACTCAATCTCGCCGTGGGCGTCGCCGGTCTCACATTGATTAGCTCCGACTGAAGATCAGACCTGAGATCAGACCTGAGATCAGACCTGGCACGAGCCGAGCCAAGACCCGCGCAAGATTCCGTCGGCGTTGATCGCTATTTCGGCGGTAACTGTCGGATAGGGCGGTTTGTAACGATCCGGCAGGGCAAGCCTTAACTCTGGGCTCCGATTAAGAGCGAGATGCCCGTGAAATTCGAAGATCGAGGCAAGGTTTGAGCAAGGTGCGCCTATGTTCACCCCACAGAACCCTGGGGCCTCATCATGCGCGCGTTTTCACATCTGCGCCGCTTTTTCTTGGACACGAAGGGCAATATCGCCATCCTGTTCGGGCTCGCGATCATCCCGGTCATGGGCGCCATGGGCGTCGCCGTCGACTACAGCCTCGCCAATGCGAGCCGCACCGCGCTGCAAGCCTCGCTCGACAACACGGGGCTGATGCTCGCGAAGATGATGCCGCTCTCCGATGCCGACCTCAACAGCAGGGGATGGCAAATCTTTCAGGGCAATCTCGGCTCCTCGCCGCTCGTGTTCCAGCAATCCGATCTCGTGGTCGTGCAGACGACCACCACGCTGCAGCTCGACGTCAACACGATGTACAACACGCAGCTCGCGAGCGTTCTGAAGCTCGTCGGCGCAAGAACAATGTTCCCGGTCGGCGCCCACACGCAAGTGTCGTGGGGCAATTCAAGGCTCCGTGTCGCGCTCGTGCTCGACAATACCGGATCGATGTCGAGTGCCGGCAAGATCGACGCGCTGAAGACCGCGAGCACAAATCTCATCAACCAGCTCAAAGGCATCGTGACGAACACCGGCGATGTCTACATTTCGATCGTTCCGTTCGTGCGGGACGTCAATGTCGGTCCGAGCAACTACAATGCGAGTTGGATGGCGGATCCGGGCGCCTGGACTGCTTGGGAGGCGCCACCGGCATTCACGGCGCCAAGTTCGAGCGTCGGGCCGGGTTCCACATGTCCCTATACAAATAGCGCCAAAGGTTTCGTGTGCACGACGGGGCCCGCGAACGGTAGCGCCACCACCGGAACAATTCCGTCGAGCGGAACTTATAAAGGCTACATCTGCCCGAGCGTCGACAGCGGCCAGGTCAATGTCGTCCAAGGCGGCATCTACTACGACGGCTGCTACAATAGCTCGACATATACCTGCACCGGCAGCGCGTGCGTCTGCACCGGTCACCTCAACTGCACCTGCAACGGCAGCGGCAGCAGCAAAATCTGCAAGCAGCCGAACGGCTACTTCGAGCACGCTTGGGTCGTGAATTCCCACAGTACTTGGAACGGCTGCGTGGCCGATCGCGGCCTCTCCGCCCTGCCAGGCACCAGCGCCGGTTACGACCAGAACGTAAACGCGCCGACGGCCGGCGTCCCGGAGAATCAATTCCCCGCCCAGCAGTATTCTTTCTGCCCGGCGCAGGCGGTTATGGGGCTCAGCTACGACTGGACCACGCTGATTAATGTGGTCAACGGTATGAGCCCGAACGGCAGCACCAATCAGCCAATCGGTCTCGTCTGGGGCTGGCAGTCGCTCGTCGGCGGCGGACCGTTCCCCGCGGCGCCGGTCAAGGACCCGAGTTACACGTATAACCAATACATCATCCTGCTCAGCGACGGCCTGAACACGCAGGACCGCTGGTACGGCGATGGCTCCACGATCAACACCAACGTGGACAATCGTATGTATTACAGCGCCACGGTCTCCGGCACCTGCAAGAACATCAAGGATGCCGGCATCAAGATCTACACGGTGCAGGTCGATACCGGCGGCGATCCGACGTCCGTACTGCTACAGAATTGCGCCAGCGACCCGAGTATGTTCTTCAAATTGACTTCGGCGAGCCAGATCGTATCGACGTTCCAGCAAATCGGGACGGCGCTCGCCAATCTGCATCTGTCGATGTAAATCTTCTGAAGCGCGCGCGCGGCGGACGGGTAGGGCGGGCCGTCGCGAAATACCAATCCGGTCTTGAACTGATCAATTCAAAGCCCCGGCACGCGGCCAAGCCTGCGTTGTCCGGGGCTTTTGTTTGGACCCGCTCATACCTTCTCAAAACCGTTCAATCCTCTACTCCTCCGGGATGACGCGGCAGTTATGGCCCGGTGTCATTCAGGCGCGAACTTCGTCAACGCGTTCGCGCATGATGGGAGACTACCGATGCCGATCAATTTGCAGAAGGTTTGGACGACGGGCCTAGCCGCCATCGCGTTGGGGGCCGCACTGTCGGTCTTGCTTCCGCAGGCCGACGCCGCGGCGTGGACCTCGTCGAGAATGAAGGCCGTGGCGGAAAACTTCACGCCGATCGAGAAAATCCAAAGCCCTCAACCTGGCAACCGGTGCCTGCCGGGCTTCGCTTGGCAATGCCGGGGCGGGTATTGCTCGTGCAAACAAGTCCGCTGACTTAAATCACCGCTGTGCGGGCCAAATTCTTGAGCGCCAATGCAGCCGGGCGAAGAAGCTGTGGGGCGAACCGGGAATTCGAGTTGCAGTCATATGCCGACGCCGTCAGAACAGTGCTGCTTGGTGCGCCGTGAAGTCGCGCTCCCGGAACCGTGGCGATAGGGAAAGACATGCGAAAAACGCTGCTGACGTGGCTTGCCTTGAGCCTTGCGTTGATCGCAGCCCCGCCGACGGCGCGGGCGGAAAAACTCGAGCCTGCGCTTTTCCAGGATCTTCTGAAAACCGCGCGCTTGTACGCCGCCGACCGCACGCTCATTTTCTATTGCCTGCGCAAGAGCGACGAAATGATGCCGTTCCTCTATGCGGGCGTGCATCTCGATATCGCCTACGCTTTGCAGCTCTTGCGCGCCTCGGGCGCCGACGAGCGCCAGCGCGCCGAACTGATCGAAGCGGTTCTTCGCAACGTCCATTCCGCGCGTCGCGACGAAGAAGACCCGCAACGAAACACCGATTGCGCCGCCGCCGAGGTGGAAAAGAACCTGGCCGTATTGAAAGGGGTCGGCGCTCCGCTTTTCCAGCGGCCGCCCTTCGAGCGCTTGAAGCCCTGAACGGGGCTAGCGACGCTTCACCGAGGCGATAATCCGGCGCTGCCTCGGTACGAAATCCAAGGCTTTTCGCCGCGCGGATGGCTGAAAGCCGCGCTTGACCCCCCGCCTAGCGAACTGTGTCGAACCGAGTTCATATTGGCGACAATGAGCAAATCTCCTCGGGTCACTTTCAAGCCGCAGCGGATCGACGAGGGCGATTGGCAAATCCAAGCTCACTGCCCGGATACCGAAATTCGCTACATTAAAGGCTTCAAGAGCAAAGCTGAGATTGATGAGTGGCTGACGGGAAGCCGCCGCATAGATTGGCTGAGATCGCAGGGCTACGCGAAGAGCTATGCGAAATGACCGCCCGCTGCGCTCAAATGTGGGTAACGCCTGGTGGGTTTGCGCATTATTGACCCGCTCGACATGACATGACGCATGACTTTACATGCTTGTCTCTTTGCCTTTCGCTCAGCGGGACTTCGCTATTGCATTTCTGATAGCAACTTTGACCCGAATTCTTTTTATCGCCCTGTGCCGATACCGGCGAAGCAGCAAAGGCAACCAAAAGAAATGCCGCTAGCAATCCCGAGATCGATTTAGGGCTCATGGCGTATTCCTCCGTAGTTCAGTTTAAACGGATTACTCTAGCACGCGGAGGGATTATAGAGAGCATGGAGCTGATCCGATCTAAAACAGATCGAATACAAGCCCCAAACAAGTCCGCTGACTTAAATCTCCGGTGTGCGAGCCAAATCCTTGAGCGGCAATCCAGTAAAATAGCTTTAGCGAGGCCGGTGGCGGACGGGGTGGGATTCGAACCCACGAAAGGCTTGCACCTTTGGCGGTTTTCAAGACCGCTGCCTTAAACCACTCGGCCACCCGTCCAAGGCGACCAATGCGAGATCGAGGCGGCGATTGCAAGCCGGAGAGGGAGACGCGAGCGCGCCCTAAACGCGGCCGAGATCGCGCCCAAGAACGCGCTCAAGAGCAAACATTAACCAAGATCGAAAGCGGGCCCAATTTCCGCCCCAGTCGAAGGGCGTCTTAGCCATGGAAATGCGGTAAGTCCGGGCGTTCGCCCGGAAGTTCTCCGAGAGCGGAAGTTTCGCGCCAGCGCCCGGTAAGCGCTCGCGTGGTAGTATTTCGGGCGTAGCGTAAGGCGTCGGTCGGGGTGTGATGGGGCGTCGGGGGAACGATCTCGAATTTTGCGCGCGGCGCGAGCCGGCACGGCTTATTCGCCCGTTGCTAGCGGCGCTCGCCTGTCTTTTTCTCGCCAATTGCGCTTCTTCCGATCAATTCGCGCGCCAGGTCGACCCGCGCTACGGCGTCGCCTCAAGCCCGCGCGTGGTCGACGAAGGCCAGCCGGTGCCCAAGGGCGGTGGCACCTATCGCGTTGGCAAGCCCTATCAGGTCGCCGGCCGCATGTACGTGCCCGAGCGCGACGAAAACTATCGCGCCGAAGGCATGGCCTCCTGGTACGGATCGGATTTCCACGGCCGGCTGACGGCGAACGGCGAGGTCTACGACAAGGACGCGATTTCGGCAGCACACCCGACGCTGCCGATGCCGAGCTACGCGCGCGTGACCAACCTTGCGAACGGCCGCTCGATCATCGTGCGCGTCAACGATCGCGGGCCTTACGCCAAGGATCGCGTCATCGATCTGTCGTCGAAGACCGCCGAACTTCTCGACTTCAAGGGCCATGGCGTCGCGCGCGTGCGCGTCGAATATGCCGGGCCGGCGCCGCTCGAAGGCTCCGACGATCGCAAGCTGGTGGCGACGCTGCGCTCCGACGGGCGACCGGCGCCGGCGCCTTCCTCCGTGCTTTTGGCGTCGAACTCCTCCTATGCGCCGCCGGGCGGGAAAGCCGGATACGCGCGGCGCGGTGCGTTCGTGCCGGTGCCGCCGGAGCGGCCGTTCGAGCTCGGCGATCCCGAGCCGCGACCAGTCATGAACGAGGCGCCCCGGCAATCGGCCGCGCGGGGCTCGCCCTGGCAGTCGTCCGGCCTCGCCAGCGTCCCGCCGGCGAGCGCATCGAGCTACGCCGCGGGCTTCGTTTCCGGCCGCGGCCTTTATTGATAACTCTTCATCGTCATGCCCGGCCCTGTGCCGGGCATCCACGTCTTTTTTTTGCAAAAACGTGGATGGCCGGGACAAGCCCGGCCATGACGAATAGAATGCCCCAATCCTGCCGGGAAAGCCGTTGATTGCATGCCGGGCCGCTTGTAAGCAGGCGCGGGCGCGACGCCACGATTGCGAGACAGGAGTTTTCTTTTGCCGATATTTCGCCGCGCGGAGCGCTTAGCGCAGCCTCGGTGGATGGTTGAGCTGTTCGCCGTAACTGCCTTGTTTTTACTGCCGAATTTAGCCCAAGCGCAACATGGGGCATCGGCGCCGCCGGCGATCAGCGCCTCCCATGCCATCCTGATCGACTACGAGAATGGCAGCTTCCTCTACGAGAAGGCCGCCGACACGCCGTTTCCGCCGGCGAGCCTCACCAAGCTCATGACCATGGAGCTCGTCTTCCAGGCGCTCGAGGAGCGCCGCATCAGCATCGACGAGCCGCTCCTGATCAGCCCCTATGCCTGGAAGCACGGCGGCGCGCCCTCCCACGGCTCGACCATGTTCGCCTCGATCAACAGCCGGGTGAAGGTCGAGGACCTGATCCAGGGCGTCGTGGTGGTTTCCGGCAACGACGCCGCCATCGCCTTCGCCGAGGCGCTCGACGGCAACGAGACGTTCTTCGCCAAGCATATGACGGAGCGCGCGCATGAGATCGGTCTCAACACCGCGAACTTCAAGAACGCCACCGGCCTTTACGATCCCGAGCACAAGATTTCGGTGCGCGATCTCGCCCGCCTCTCGGCCCACATCATCCGCGAATATCCCGACTATTTTCCCTATTACGGCCAGCGCGATTTCACCTGGAACAAGATCAAGCAGCAGAACCGCAATCCGCTTTTGGATATGAACATCGGCGCCGACGGCATGAAGACCGGCTACGTGAAGGAATCGGGCTACGGCCTCGTCGGCACCGCCGTGCAGAACGACATCCGGCTGATCGTGGTGGTGAACGGATCGCCGAGCATGAAGGAGCGCGGCGAGGATGCGCGCAAGCTTTTGGAATGGGGCTTCAAGAATTTCGATCCGCGTCCCTTGGTGAAGGAAGGGGCGGTGGTGGCCGAGGCCTCGGTGTTCGGCGGCGATCGCAACCGCGTGCCCTTGATGACCAAGCAGGCGCTGCGGGTGTTCCTGCCGAAGGGCGGCAGCGACCGCATGTTGGTGCGCGCGGTCTATACCGGCCCGTTGTCGGCGCCGATCTTCAAGGGTGCCGAGGTGGCGCGGCTGAAGGCCTGGCGCGGCGACCGCCTGGTGCTCGATGCGCCGCTTTATGCCGGCGAGGATGTGGGAAAAGGCGGCCTCTTTCGCCGGGCGATCGATGGGGTCTATGAATTGACCGTCGACCTTGTCCGCTCGGCTTTTTCCAAGCTCAAGCGAACCTGACATGCGATCTATGACCACGACCGGGCGGTTCATCACGTTCGAAGGCGGCGAGGGCGCCGGCAAGACGACGCAGGCGCGCCGTCTCGGCGAGCGGCTGCGCCTCTTGGGCCGCGAAGTGGTGGAGACGCGCGAGCCCGGCGGCTCGCCGGGGGCGGAGGCCATGCGTCACATTTTGCTCAAGGGCATCGCCAAGCCCTTGGGCACCGAGGCCGAGGCGATGCTGTTCGCCGCCGCCCGCGACGATCACATGGTGACGACGATCCGCCCGGCGCTGGCGCGCGGGGCGTGGGTGCTGTGCGACCGTTTCATCGACTCGACCCGCGTCTATCAGGGCGCGCTCGGCAATGTCGACCCGCGGCTGATCCGCGAGCTCGAACACGTCGTCGTCGGCCCCGACATGCCGGATCTTACCTTCGTGCTCGACGTGCCGCCGGAAACGGGCCTGGCGCGGGTGCAGGCGCGCGGCGAGGAAACGAACCGCTTCGAGGAAGAGAATCTTCAGTTCCATCGCGAGCTGCGCGCGGCCTACCGCGAGATCGCCGAGAGCGAGCCCGAACGCTGCCTGCTCGTCGACGCGAGCCAAACTCCGGACATCGTCGCCGTCCACATCTGGATGGCCGTGCAAGAGCGGCTCTTGCGCCCGCTGCGCGAAGCGCAAGCGCCGCGAGCGATCGGGTGAGCGAGCGCGAAGAAGGCGACCGCCTACCCGGCGCGCCGCATCCCCGCCAGCAGACGAAGTTCTTCGGCCACGCCGCCGCCGATGCGGAGGTCCTCGCCGCCTGGAATCGCGGCCGCCTGCCGCACGCGCTTCTTCTCGGCGGCCCGGAAGGCATCGGCAAGGCGACGCTCGCCTATCGCATCGCGCGCTTTCTGCTCTCGGCGCCGAAACCCGGTGCGAAAAGCCTCGCCATTCCCGCCGATCATCCCGCGACCCGCCAGGTCGCGGCCCTTTCGCACCCCGATCTTGTGGTGTTGCGACGGATCGCGAGCGAAGAGGGCAAGAAGCCGCCGAGTGAAATTCCGGTCGACGAGGTGCGGCGCGCCACTTCGTTCTTCGGCTCGACCGCGGCGATGGGCGGCTGGCGCGTCGCCATCGTCGATTCCGTCGACGAATTGAACGCCAACGGCACTAACGCGCTGCTCAAGGTGCTCGAGGAGCCGCCGCCGCAATCGCTGTTTCTGCTGATTTCGCACACCCCCGGGCGGCTGATCGCGACGATCCGCTCGCGCTGCCAGAAATTGTCGCTTCGCCCGCTGGCGGAAGCCGACATCGTCAAGGCCGTCGAATCGCTGGCCGATGAAATTTCCGATTTGCCGCGTGCGCAAATCAAGGAAGCCGCCGCCGCTTCTGGCGGCAGCGTGCGCCGTGCGCTCGCGCTCCTTCTCGGCGAAGGACTGGAAGTGCGCGGCCTCACCGAGGAAATGCTGGCGCGGCTGCCGGCGGTCGACGGCGAGGCGCTGCACAAGCTCGGCGACAAGCTCTATGGCGGCGATTCACTCTACGTTTTCGCCGAGGCCGTCGAGGATTGGCTGGCGCTCGCGGCGACGAAGGAGGGCAGCGCGCCCGCGCGCCTTGCACGCTTCGCGAGGACATGGGAAAACGTGCGCCGCGCCGCGGTCGAGACGGATATTTACAATCTCGACCGCAAGCCGCTCGTGTTCCAGGTCTTCGCCATGCTTGCCGAGGCGACGCGCTAGTGCCCCGAACCCGAAGTTCGCACACACCGCGCCGCAAGGGTGATTGCGAACTTAGGGTTCAAAGGGGCACTAAAATCATTGAATAACTAGTGTCCCTTTGATTCCGAAGTTCGTATGAGCGTGTGCCGCGAGGATTTACGAACTTCGGAATCGGGACACTAGTAAAAAGCGCGGGACGCGCGCCGAAAGGTTCGATCGATGGCGGACAAGCCGCGCTACTACGTCACCACCGCGATTTCCTATCCCAACGGCGCGCCGCATATCGGCCACGCCTATGAGGCGATCGCGACCGACGCGATCGCCCGTTTTGCGCGGCTCGACGGCAACGACGTTTTCTTCCTCACCGGCGTCGACGAGCACGGCATGAAGATGACGCAGACCGCCGCCAAGGAAGGAATTTCGCCGCGCGCGCTCGCCGACAAGAACGCCCCGCAATTCCGCGCCATGTGCGACCGGCTGAACGTTTCCTACGACCGCTTCATCCGCACCACCGAGCCCGCGCATTACGAATCCTCGCAAGCCATCTGGCGGCGGATGGCGGCGGCCGGCGATATGTATCTCGGCAACTACGCCGGCTGGTACTCGGTGCGGGACGAAGCGTTTTACGCCGAGTCCGAGACGAGCGTGGACGAGGGCGGCGTGCGCCTCGGCCCGCAAGGCACGCCGGTCGAGTGGACCAAGGAAGAAACGTATTTTTTCAAGCTCTCCGCCTATCAGGATAAGTTGCTCGCGCATTACGAGGCGCATCCCGATTTCATCCTGCCGGAGACGCGCCGCAACGAAGTGGTGAGCTTCGTCAAGGGCGGCTTGCAGGATTTGTCGGTCTCGCGCACCTCGCTCACCTGGGGCGTGCCGGTGCCGGACGCGCCGGGCCACGTGATGTATGTCTGGGTCGACGCGCTGACGAACTACATCACCGGCGTCGGCTATCCCGACGAAAAATCCCCCTCCTTCCGCCGTTTCTGGCCCGCCGATCTGCACGTGATCGGCAAGGACATCGTGCGCTTCCACGCGGTCTATTGGCCGGCTTTTCTCATGTCGGCGGGGATTGTGTTGCCGAAGCGCGTGCACGGGCACGGATTCCTGTTCAATCGCGGGGAGAAAATGTCGAAATCGGTCGGCAACGTCGTCGATCCGTTCGCGCTCGCCGACGCTTACGGCGTCGATGCGCTCCGTTATTTCTTCCTGCGCGAGGTGCCGTTCGGACAGGACGGCAATTACGGCCACGAGGCGATCGTCGCCCGCACCAACGCGGATCTTGCCAACGACCTCGGCAATCTCGCGCAGCGCTCGCTCTCGATGATCGCGAAGAATTGCGATGGCAAAGTGCCAAAGCCCGGCAAGCTTTCGCCCGCGGACGAGGCGATCCTCGCCGCCGCGGGCGGCATGCTCAACAAGGCCCGCGAGGCGATGAAGACGCAGCAATTGCATCACGCGATCGCCGCCCTGTGGGCCGTGGTCGCGGACGCCAACCGTTATTTCGCCGGCGAAGCGCCATGGGACTTGCGGAAGAAAGACCCCGCGCGCATGGCGACGGTGCTGTGGACGACCGCCGAAGTGACGCGCCAAGTTGCGATCCTGGCGCAACCCTTCGTGCCGGCGGGCGCGGCGAAGCTCCTCGATGTCCTCGCCGTGCCGCAAGCCGCCCGCGATTTCGCCCATCTCGGCGACAAAGGCCGCCTGAAAGCCGGAACCGCGCTGCCGGCTCCACAACCGGTATTTCCGCGCTATGTCGAGGCGGAAGACAAAGCCGACTGACATGCTCGTCGACAGCCACTGCCATCTCGATTTTCCCGAGTTTTCCAGCGAGCTCGACGCCGTGCTCGCGCGTGCGCGGGCCGCCGGCATCGGACGCCTGGTCACGATTTCGACGCTGGTCGGAAAATTTCCGGCGCTTCTCGCCATTAGCGAGCGCTTCGAGGAGGTCTATTGCTCGGTCGGCACGCACCCGCATCACGCCGACAAGGAGCCGAACGTGACCGCCGACGACCTCGTCGCCGCGGCCAAGCATCCCAAGGTCGTCGCGATCGGCGAGGCGGGGCTCGATTATCACTACGACAACAGCCCGCGCGACGCGCAGGAAAAGGGATTTCGCACCCACATTGCGGCCGCGCGCGAAACCCAACTGCCGCTGGTGATCCACGCGCGCGAGGCCGACGCGGACATCGCCCGCATTCTCGAGGAGGAAAGCAAACGCGGGGCGTTTCCCTTCGTGCTGCATTGCTTCACCGGCGGCGAGGATCTCGCGCGCCGCGGTGTGGCGCTCGGCGGCTATGTGTCGTTCTCGGGCATTCTCACCTTCAAGAACGGCGAGGACTTGCGCAAGATCGCGGCAAGCCTGCCGGAGGATCGCATCCTGGTCGAGACCGACGCGCCGTTTCTCGCCCCCAATCCGTATCGCGGCAAGCGCAACGAGCCCGCCTATGTCGCCGAGACCGCGCGCGTGCTCGGCGAGACGCGCGGCGTGAGCGCCGCGGCGATCGCGAAGACGACGAGCGCCAATTTCTTCCGTCTCTTTTCCAAGGTTCCCGTTACCTAGAGCATGATCCCGAAAAGTGGGAACCGGTTTTCGGGAAAGATCATGCTCCAGCAAAATGTTATGAACGCGCCATGACTCAACCGAATGCAATCACGCTTTAATGTCGCTTTTGGTCACGATTCTCGGTTGCGGCTCCTCGGGCGGCGTTCCGCGCGTCGGCCAGGGCTGGGGCGCGTGCGATCCTGAGAACCCGAAAAATCGCCGCCGCCGCTGCTCGCTTCTCGTCGAGAAGGCCGAAGGCGCGCGCCGCACCACGGTGCTGGTCGATACCTCGCCGGATTTGCGCGAGCAGCTGCTCGACGCCGAAATCTCGCGCCTCGACGGCGTGATCTTCACCCACGAGCACGCCGACCACACGCACGGCATCGACGATTTGCGGCCGCTGGCGATGGCGCAACGCCAACGCGTGGAGACCTATCTCGATGCGCGCACGTCGGAGTTTCTGCACCGGCGCTTCGGCTATTGCTTCAAGACGCCGGAGGGGAGCGAATATCCGCCGATCCTCAGCGAGCATCGGATCGAAGTGGGAAAGCCGGTAACGATCAAAGGCGAGGGGGGCGCGATCCAAGCGCTGCCGATCGAGCACACCCACGGCAGCGCGTCCGCGCTGGGCCTGCGGTTCGGCGGGCTCGCCTATTCGCCCGACGTCAGCGGCGTCCCCGATAAAAGCCTACCTGCCTTGCAGGGCCTCGACGTGTGGATCGTCGACGCCTTGCGCCTGCGCCCGCATCCCAGCCATTTCACCGTCGAGCAGGCGCTCGACTGGATCGCACGCCTGCGCCCGCGCCGGGCGATCTTGACCAATTTGCACACCGATCTCGATTACGAAACGCTGCGGCGCGCGCTGCCGCCGCAGGTCGAGCCCGCCTATGACGGAATGCGGATCGAGGTGAACGAATAGGCCGGAATGTTGCAGCTGATTATTGCGCGTCAAACGCCGTTTTCAATTTGCCGTGGATCTCTTCGGTGTTTTTCGACAACGGCCCGGCCACGACGAAAAAGGCGATTGTTTTCCCGTTGTCGCAGCGAATGGCCCCGGTGTAGTTGCCCGTTTCGCCATAGACCGTTCGGCCGACGACCTCGAAATTCTGCGTCAACCCGGCGCCTTTCATGGCGCGCGTCCCCTTCGCGATGCAATCTTCCTGCGACAATGTCATCTCAAGCGAGCCGATGGTCATGGCAGGCGCCTCCGCGCAGGCGGCGGTTGAAACGACGGCCGCGGCCGCCGCCAAAAGCAAGGATTTCATGATTGGTTTTCCCCATCCCCAGAACGGACAACCGCTATCATAGCGCCCGGTTTGGAAAAAGGCGCGCGGGGATCGTCGCGGCGCACGGGAAGAGGGCGCCCGATGGAAGCCCCGCGCGAAATCGTTATTTCGAGTATATAAAAGCGAACATATTCCTAATAGGATTATCGTCCGAAATACGAAAGGCGCGAACAATCACTCGCTAGAATTCGCAGATTAGGTCCGCCGGCACTTGGAAACATTCTTGTCCCAACGATAACCATTGGGGCACTGTTTCGAACCCGTCGTCCTGTGATATTGCCAATAAACGCCGCTCAAGGCGTCGGCCTTCCACGCCGGCGCCGCGGCGAGCAGAGCGCTCAAGCCGACCATCAGAATGAAGATGCGCATGCCTTCTCCATCTATCCCAGCCGCGGCAAAAGCCCGCGTTGATGTGGCGGAAAAAATGTTTCAAACGAAGCCGAACTCGGCTTCGGGCGCCTCCCAGCATGACGCTGAAGCGCCCGGAGGCGCAACGAAAGAAAACAAAGTCCGCCAAGCGCGGAGCTTGAAGATTCGATGAGAAACAGAGCCGCTGAGCGCTAAACGATCATGAAACACGCCAACTTTCGCCGCCTGCTGGTCCTCCTTCTTTTGATCGGCGCTCCGAGCGCCGGGGCCCAAGTTCCGGCGCCCGAGCCGAAGGCGGCGGAGCATAGCGTTGCCGATGTCGTCGCCTGGGTGCGGCGGGATGGGACGGAGGCCATCATGTCCCACGACGTGGCGCGCATTTTCGGCTGGGGCGAGGCCGACGTGGTCGTGATCCGCATGGCGTTCACCAATCCCGACAGCAAGGCGAGCTACGCTTTCGATGTCGTGCGCGACCGGCCGAACATCGTCATGATCGCGAGAAATCTCGGCGAGATGCTCGTCTGGCAATTGTCGAATGCGGGGGAGGTGCTGCAAACATTGCGCGCCACCAAAGAGGGTGTCGCATCCGCCGATAACGCTGTTTATCTGCCGAAGTGGCAGGAGACGATGGCGGTCTTTTTCGAGCTGGTTCCGCCGGCTACGGGCAAGAGCCAGTGAAGGCGCTTTTTCCCGCGTCATGCCCGGGCTTGACCCGGGCATCCATACTGACCGCCAACGCGCGCTGACCTTCATCATGGATCGCCGGGTCAAGCCCGGCGATGACAACCTTCTTTTTCCGTATTGTGGGAAGAAAAAAGAGTGATCCTCAAAACGAATCGCTGAACTCGAGCGAAGTCCAGTGCGGCTGCTTCTTGCCGGCTTCCGGCAAGCCCGCGACGAGCGGCGGCGCGTTGTCGATCACGCGGTTGCGCCCGGCGCGTTTGGCCTCGTAAAGGGCGCCGTCGGCCACCACCAGCGCGCCCGCGAGGCTCGTGGCGTCGTCCGGCACCACCGCGATCCCGATGCTGCAGCCCACGGAGAAGGCCACGTGATCGACGTCGAAGGAATTCTCCAGCGTCGTGCGAACTTGCTCGGCGATCGTGCGCGCGACGTCGCGGCATTCGCCGCCGGGGAGCGGAAGCACCGCGACGAATTCGTCGCCGCCGACGCGCGCCAAGAGACCGCGCTCGCCGATGACGCTCGCGATCCGGCGCGCGACGGCCGTGAGCACCCGATCGCCCACCGCGTGGCCATGGGTATCGTTGACCGGCTTGAAGCCGTCGAGATCGATTGCCAGCACCGCCTGGCGGGAATGCTTGTCGTTGTCGTTGCGGCCGGCGAGGTGGCGCTCGAGATAGCGCCGGTTGGGCAGGCCGGTGAGCCGGTCGAGATAGGCGAGGCGCTCGAATTCGGCGGTCATGGCGTTATAGGTCTTCGATAGATCCTGCAGCTCGGCCGCGACGAATATCGGAAGCTTCACGCGCAATCCCATCTTGCCGGCCTTGAGGCGGAGCGCCGCGGCCTTCAAGAGGCGCACGCCGCGTAGCACGCCGAATTCGGCCATCAGCAAGGCCGCCGCGACCGAGGCCGCGGCCACCAAGAGCAAGAACAGGAGATCGGCGTAGAAGGCGCGCTCGACCGGCGCCAGCACCGCCTCGCGATCGAGCCCGACCGCGATGATCTGGCCGTTCGGAAGCTCCTTGACGCCGAAGATGCGCCGCATGCCGCTGCGGTCGGTTGCCTCGACAATGGAGGCGTTGGCGCTTACCAGCGCGGCGATGATCGCCGGCTCGTCGTAGTCGCGCGAAATTTCGCCGTCCTGGAGCTTCGGCAGGTTGGCGATGACGCGGCCGCGTGTGCCCAAGACCAGAAGCAGGCCGTTGAACCGGGCGCGCGCGGTGAGCGCGATTTCGTTCAAGCGGTCGAGATCGGCGCTGAGCCCCACGATGAACTCGATTTGGCCCTTGGTGTTCATGACCGGAAGCATGGCGGTGATGATCGGGCGCTTGCTCAGCCTGCCGACGATGATTTCGCTGGTGACGAAATTCCTCGTCTCCATCAAATGCCGGTAGTGATCGCGGTCGTTGAAGTTGAACGAGCCCACGTTGGAGTAAGTTCCGCAAACCCCTTTACCGGTAGGATCGAGGACATAGAATCCCGTCACCCAGGACGAATTGTTCTGGCCGAGCGTGAGATATTGCACCCAGTTGAGAAATGTTTCGCACTCCTCGACTTTGCCGCGCAGGGCAGGCGACGACGCGATCATTTCCAGGACGTGGCGCGACCTCATCGCAAGGCCGGCCTGGACGGAAGCGGCGTCGCCGGCGAGGTCGGCGGCGTGCGCGCGCGCTTCCGCCAGCGCGTGCTCGCGGTTCGACTGCAAACGGCTGAAATAGAGCGCGAACATCGGCATCACCGCGATCAACACGATGAGCACGAAGAGCCAGTGCAATCGCACCCGGCCGGTGCGCAACTCGTTTCTCGGCATCACGATAGCCGCCCCGAATACCCACGACCCCAAACAAGGGTAAAGATGCCATCGTGCCTCTTTAGGAAGCCCACCGTGAATGCTTCAAATTTGAACGAAGGGGTTTATTCGCGCTTTAATCGGGGGAATCCGCCGGCTGCGGGCACTTCCGGCCCCAAATTGGCCCGTCCAACGAACGTTTATTGAATGCCAACCTTGCGCGAGCCGACCTCTAAAGTAGACGATAAAGCCCAACTTGAGCGCTTCATAAAAGCGGCCCTGTTTATCATGCTGGCGCCGCTCTGAATTGAAGGAGGTTTTCATGTCACTTGAGCAATTCGCTTGGCTCGGCGCGGCCATGAGCGGCGTCGGCGTTATGCTGGGTTTCGTCTACTTTTCCATTGAACTCCGCCACAACACCCGTGCCGTGCGCGCCGCGGCATTTCAGCAAGTGGTCAATTCCTTTGCCGATGTCTCCCTTGCGCTTGCAAGTGACAAGAGCCTGGTCGAGTTGTTCGTTCGTGCCGCAGCCGCTAACCCGGGAGTTAGAGCCTAGATACGCCCTGTGAAACATCGCCGGTAAATGGGCGATGTTTCACTTGACAAACCCATGCCCTAGCCTTAGTGTTATAGCCATTGGAGATAACCCATGGCCAAATCTGTTCTTACCGACCTCCGGTTCCATAACGAGCAAGCCGCTTTCGCGTATGTCGAAGGCCAGCTTTGGCCGAACGGCCCGACTTGCCCGCATTGCGGCGAGGCCGACGATCGGCGACTTGAAGGCGTCCGCTCGAAGCGGCAAGAACCACCCGCGTCGCCGGCCTCCGCAAGTGCTACGCCTGCCGCAAGCCCTTCACCGTGCGGATCGGCACCATTTTCGAGGATAGCCATCTGCCGCTGCATCTGTGGCTTCAGGCCATCCATCTGCTTTGTGCCAGCAAGAAAGGCATCTCGACCCGCCAGCTTCAGCGGATGCTCGGCTGCGGCATGAAAACCGCTTGGCACCTTGGCCACCGCATCCGGCACGCGATGGACCCCGGCCGACGCTGAGCCCGATGGGCGGCGCTGGCAAGACCGTCGAAGCCGACGAAACCGAACTGACCAAGTCGCGCAAGACCAAGCGCGTGGCCCCGGTCGCAAGCGCCCTAACGCGGACGGTCCTGAGCCTCGTCGAGCGCGGCGGCAATATCCGTTCGATGATCCTCGATCATCGCAGCGTCATGAAGCTCACGTCTACAAGCACGTCCACAAGGATAGCCGCCTCGTGACCGACAAGGCGGCGCACTACAAGTTTCCGCCGTTGCGAAGCACGAGAGCGTCGATCACTCCAAGTTCGAATGGGCGCGCGGCGACGTGCACACCAACACCCTCGAAGGCTTCTTTTCGATCTTCAAGCGCGGCCTGATCGGCATCTACCAGCACGTCGGATAGGAAGCATCTTGACCGCTACTTGGCCGAATTTGATTTCCGCCAGAACAACCGCGCCAAGCTTGGCATCAATGACGTCCAGCGCGCCGCCATCGCGCTCCAGGGCGTGAGAGGGAAAAGATTGACCTAGGAAAAATCTCACTGCACATGAAGTGTGAGGGCACGATCGCTAAGATCGTGGAAGTCATTGAGCCAATCACGGGTCCTTGCGGAGTGTGTATTCACGCCCTAACTGTTGTTCATTCCCGAATAATCCACGGAAATGTTCGGGGGTTCCAATATCTGGTATGACCGATCAAAATTAAGCAATATCTTGTGAAAACCTATAGTTATCCCCGCTATCCATGCGCTTGATTTGCCACACCCTCGGAAATAGAGATTCAGGCGCGTTGACTATTGGGCCACAAACACACCAAAATAGGTATGGAAACCTCAAGTTAAGGGATAGAACGGGCATGATTTTCACCGTCACACGCTTGACAAGATGGTTTGTTTCTGCTTGCGCGCAGCGCCAGGAACCGAATCAGACGAGCCAAAGTTTAGGCAACCAGGAACAACAATGGGACGCCGAGCTACCCCTCCAAAGGAAATTACACTGGTTTATCGACCGGTGGGGCGGAGCCATGTTTTCACCTCAAACGATCCTGGTATGGACGGTTTTCATATCAGTAGTCCAAATCTTAGGACCGCATATAAGCTAGCTGAGCTTGCGCTTAGCAAGCACGTCAAACTCATGTATGGCATTGAAACTAATTACAAATTATCACCTTCGTTTGACGAATTTGATCGTGAGTAAAACTACGAGGCACTGTCACTGCTCGTACCAGTGCGGAGCCAGTGCGCGTCCCCGCTTAATTGGATTCAACCTAAGGGCTGCATCCATTAAGCGGACGCGTCTTGATTTATACCGTTTTTTGGGTCTAATCAGTTCACGGGCCGCCTCACGATTTAATTCTGAGGCGGCTTATTGCTGATGGTGGACTCATGTCCTCCTCTTACCAAGACGTAGACTGGGGCTTCAATACAAGTTCTCCAGAAACGGAGGCACCGCTTTTCATTAGTGAGGCTCGATGGCCTCCAGATGGGGATTGGGTATCATGTCCTCAGCAATGATAAAATCAGCCCATTTTGCAGTGGGAAAAGAGTGGGTCAAACCAGATTACTTTGCCATGCCCGCAGAAAAAGCATTCGGCGCATACGCGATCTTGTTTATTACCTTTTCGACAGCCTCATAGTTGTGACTTCTATGGATGCACTCAAGACGGATGGCGCACTCAAGATTGGCCTGAATTGCGTCTTCGAGAATTTTAATTTCATGAAATGGATTATGGTAAGAAATCTCGACAAATTCAACGATAGGCTCGTCACCATGCCTATGGTGGCGACTACCGTCGTTGATTCGCGGAAGCCAAGCAGAAATCTGCGAACAATCCAAACGCTTCATCGAAGCCGCGGAAAAAGCGAAGGCTGATGAAACAGAAGAAGTTGCTTGAGCGCGGACTTCAAGATAAGTCGTCCTAAGCCGATGCTGCCGGTACAAAACAAAAAGACAAATCGATTAATTTTTCGATTTCGGATATCGGATAGCTGTCCGTTTAACTGTAAGACAAAGTCGCGCAGTCGCTCCGAAAAATTTCGTTCTGCTTCCATCGTGGGGCAATCATCTACGTAACGATATGCATGGTCGGCGAAGCGCCATGCTAATTTTAATTGATTGAAGGTCCGCGTTCAATATTTTGCGATCGAATGCTATAATCAGGGTCATCCATTCCATCGATTTATCTGCGCTACTTAGCGCTGATCAGTGTATGCCTAGTTTTGTAAGGTAGGTGTCCTAAGTGGGGGCATAATCTATTGAAATCATCTGTCGCATTGTATTGAGAGGCGCCTCCATTACGCGCATTAAGTGAGATACGCATGCGAGTGTTTCTGGTTGATCGCCAAGCATTTAGCTGCGTCTTCAATATCGGGAATCTACGAGCGGAAGGCGATCAGTGACCGTTGCAAGAAGAGGGGCTCAGATGGACGCAAATAGCTTGGCTTTATCCGAACCGATTACATAGAGATTTGTTATGGGGAAGCTTATCAGTGATCCGGCTATTACATATAAGGCGCATGAACGGCAATTTCTCCGTAAATTGCAGGTCGAACGCGGAGATGGTTGCAATAAGCCGATCAACTTCCATGTAGAGTTAGGCGCGCACCTAAAGTAGACAGAATTCTTTTTCAGAGAACTAATTAGTCTCTCCAAGTGATTTTGACCGTTTCTTTAAGAAGTCGCGGGGAATTTTTCTCAAGACGGGAAATATTCAACGATTGTAACCTGCATTTTTAAGAGAGTCTGAGAGCGCACGATACGAAGGAAGTAGGCGTTCACCTAAAGCATGACCGACAGGCTCCTAAAGCTCGGTGATTATTGCCGTGGCAATGGATCGCGGGCAGTCAATTCGGCGGATGGCTCTTCACGGTATCACAAGCTAATGGGGTATGGGTTTGCCAAGTGAAACATCGCCGGTAAATGTTCCATAATATGTCTTCTGCGAATCAACCTGGTGACAAGCCGAGCCGCCTTGGCCGCGCCCGGCGGCCTTCTCCCGCCGTCTCGGCCCGGCCGGCTGAGCGGCCATGAAGGCCTCCCGCGACATCGGCGAATTGATCGCCTTGATGGCGGCGCTGCGCACGCCGGGCTCGGGCTGTCCGTGGGATCTCGAGCAGACATTCGAGACCATCGCCCCCTACACGATCGAGGAAGCCTACGAGGTGGCGGACGCCATCGCCCGCGGCGACCTCGTCGGCCTCAAGGACGAGCTGGGAGACTTGCTGCTGCAGGTCGTCTTTCACGCCCGCATGGCCGAGGAGCGCCGGGCCTTCGATTTCGGCGACGTCGTCCACGCCATCACCGACAAGCTCGTCCGGCGGCATCCGCACGTTTTCGGCGGCGCGCGGAATATCGCGCCCGGCGAGGTCAAATCGCTTTGGCAGAAAATCAAGGACGAGGAGCGGGCAGAGGCCGGGAAGGCGGGTGGGAGCACGTTGCACGGCGTTCCCCTCGCCCTGCCCGCCATGAGCCGCGCCGAGAAGCTGCAGAAAAAGGCCGCCGCCGTCGGCTTCGACTGGCCGAGCGCTTACGAGGTCAAAGAAAAGATCGAAGAGGAAATCGACGAATTGTTCGAGGCGATGAATGATCGCGAAAAATTCGCCGAGGAATTCGGCGATCTCTTGTTCGCGCTCGTTAACCTCGCCCGCCACGCCAAGGTCGATGCCGAAACGGCGCTGCGCGCCGCCAATCGGAAATTCGAGCGCCGCTTTCAGGCGATCGAGCGCGCGCTCGCTTTGCTCGGCAAGACGCCGGCGCAGTCGAACCTCGCAGAGATGGACGCGCTGTGGGACGCGGCGAAGAAGGCCGAAACAGGCGACGGCGCACTCAAGCGGAAGTGAGGATCGTCTGCGGGAAGCGGCGGCGGATCATTTCGAGCTTGGAGGGATCCACGCGCATCCTGACCATGAGCCGCCCGTCATCGCTCATGTCGCGGCCCAGCACTTCGCCCTGGCGATGCAGCCAGCCGAAACCGGCGCCGTCCGCGGGATCGAGCGCCAGCGAAAGCAACGTGCGGCTGGCCGCGAGCCGCGCCTCGATCGCTTCCAAGAGCGCCCCATCCCCTCGCCCGTCAGCGCCGAGGCGAGCACCGGCCGCGCTTCGGGGGTTTGCCGCGCGGCGATATTTTGCAGCCGTTCTCGCGCGCCGGCATCGAGCAGGTCGAGCTTGTTCCAGACTTCGATGATACGGCCGTGATCGTCGGGATCGAGCCCAAGTTCGCGCAG
The DNA here is from genome assembly GCA_963751685.1 of uncultured Alphaproteobacteria bacterium. Classification (GTDB taxonomy): domain Bacteria; phylum Pseudomonadota; class Alphaproteobacteria; order Rhizobiales; family Xanthobacteraceae; genus Palsa-892. Next base: position 203,973 of record CAVVVV010000010.1, read on the forward strand.
GATAGCGGCAACATCGTCCGCCTGCGCCGCGGTGTCCTCGTGCGACGCAGTCGCGCACATGCACGACGATATCGGCTTCGGTCACCTCTTCGAGCGTGGCGCGAAAGGCGGCGATCAGCGTGGTCGGCAACTCCGAAATGAAGCCGACGGTGTCGGACACGATGACGCGCGCGCCGCTCGGCGAGATCCACCGCCCGCAGGGTCGGATCGAGGGTCGCGAACAAAAGATCCTCCGCCCGCACCGAAGCCTTGGTCAGCGTATTGAACAGCGTCGACTTGCCGGCGTTGGTGTAGCCGACGAGCGCGACGATCGGATACGGCACGCGCTTGCGGTTCTCGCGATGCAGCGCGCGCGTTCGCTTCGCCCGCTCGATCTCCCGCTCGATCTTCTTGATGCGCTCGTCGATCTGACGGCGGTCGGCCTCGATCTGGGTCTCGCCCGGCCCGCCGAGAAAACCGAAGCCGCCGCGCTGCCGCTCCAAGTGCGTCCACGAGCGCACCAACCGGCTTTTTTGATAGTTGAGGTGCGCGAGCTCGACTTGCAGCGTGCCTTCCTTGGTGTGCGCGCGCTCGCCGAAAATCTCCAGGATCAGGCCGGTGCGGTCGACGACCTTCGTGCCCCACGCTTTTTCCAAATTGCGCTGCTGCACCGGCGACAGCGCGCCGTCGACGAAGACGAGGCCCGCCTCCTCCGCCCGCACGATGCCGGCGATTTCCTCGACCTTGCCCTTGCCGAGAAACGTCGCGGGCTTGATCTGCGCGAGCGGAATGACGCCGGCGCTGGCGACGTCAAGATCGATCGCGCGCGCGAGCCCGATCGCCTCCTCGAGCCGCGCATCGATTCCGCGCGTCGATTTTCGCCCGCCGGGCTTCGGGCGCCTGCCGCACGAGATGCGGCACGATGACGACGACCCGCGCGCTTCCCGGACGCGGCGTAAAGCGCCCTGGCCGCGTTCCCCGACCCCCGCGATGCGGCTCCAATCAGGCCTTGTCCATGGCGGCCACGCCCTCTTCGGGCTCGAACAGCTGGATCGGATGACCCGGCATCACCGTGGAAATCGCGTGCTTGTACACGAGTTGAGAGTGCCCATCCCGGCGCAACAATACGCAGAAATTGTCGAACCACGTCACCACGCCCTGCAATTTCACGCCGTTCACGAGGAAGATCGTGAGCGGAATTTTGTTTTTGCGAACGTAATTGAGAAAGGTGTCTTGAAGATTTTGAGCACGTTCCGCCGCCATTGCTGTTGTCCTTTTTTGGTGGGGGCCGAGCGATTGTCTCGGCGATCCTTCGGCTCGCCGGGCTTTCCGTCCGCGGCAAAAGCTCCGCGCGAAAGCGCATCCATTAGAAAGCGGAACCCGCGGGCGCGCAAGACAAAATTCCATCAGCGCCGCTCATTGATTGCACAACAATGCCATGGCTTTCGGGGTCATTCTTCGATTTCGGCGGCTTCGTGAAAGCGGGCGCGAAGCGCGCGCGCGACCGCGCCTGGCCTGCCGTCGGCGATGGGTGTCCCATCGATGCTGACCACCGGCATTACGATCTGCGTGGCGGCGGTGACGAAGGCTTCGCGCGCTTCCAGGGCTTCGCTGACGCGAAAAGGACGCTCTTCGACCTTGAGCTGGGATGCCGCCGCGATTTCGAATACGACGGTGCGCGTAATGCCGCGCAGAATTCCGCTCTCGGCCGGCCGCGTCACCAAGGCTCCCTCGTGCGTGACGATCCAGGCATTGGAGGCGGCCCCTTCGGTGACGAAGCCCTCTGCATCGACGAACCACGCCTCGGCGGCGCCGGCTTCCCGCGCCGCCTGCCGCGCGAGGACGTTGGGTACGAGCGCGATCGTCTTGATATCGACCCGCTCCCATCGGTTGTCCGCGACGGTGACCACCGCGATCCCCGCCTCGGCGAGCGCCTCGGCCTTGGCGCGGTCGCGCGCGCGCGCGGTGACGACGAGGCCGGGCCGCGTGCCGGCGGACGGAAAGGCGTGCTCGCGCCGGGCGACGCCGCGCGTCACCTGCAAGTAGAGAAGGCCGTCGCGCACGCGATTGAGGCGGACGGTCTCGCGCAGGACGAAACTCAACGCTCTTGGCGTCATCGGCGCCGGGATGCGTAGTTCTCCCAGCGAGCGCGACAGCCGCTGCATGTGACGGCGCTCGTCGACGATGCGCCCTTCCCGCACCTCGCAAACTTCATAGACGCCGTCGGCGAATTGATAGCCGCGGTCCTCGATATGCACGGCAGCGAGCGCGAACGGAACGTAGCGGCCGTTGACGAAAGCGATGCGGGACAACTTCGTCTCGGCTTCTCAGTCGACGCCGAGCGCCTTGAGCTTGCGGTGAAGCGCCGAGCGCTCCATGCCCACGAACTCGGCCGTGCGCGAGATGTTGCCGCCGAAGCGGCTGATCTGGGCGATCAGGTATTCGCGCTCGAACGCCTCGCGGGCTTCCCGTAGCGGCAGGCTCATCAAGTGCTCGCCGCCGCCGAGCCCGTTCGGCATGGTGGGAACGAGCGCGACCACGTCCTGCGGCAGCATGCTGGCGGTGACGGTCGCATCGGCAGCACCACCGGCGAGGATCAGGAGCCGCTCGACGTTATTGCGCAACTGCCGCACGTTTCCGGGCCAATCGTGCGATTCCAGCACGGCAAGCGCGTCCGGCCCCACCTGCCGCCGCGGCAGCCCCGTCGCGCTCGAAATCTGGTCGAGAAAATAATCGACGAGCTCGGCGATGTCCTCGCGGCGCTCGGAGAGCGGCGGCACCCGGATCGGCACCACGCTCAAGCGATGGTAGAGATCCTCGCGGAAATTGCCTTCGGCGACTTCCGCCTCGAGATTGCGGCTGGTGCAGGAAATGATGCGCACATCGACGTTGATGCGCGCGGTGCCGTTGACGCGCTGGAAATTCTGCTCGACCAGGACGCGCAGGATGCGGTTTTGCGTCTCCTTCGGCATGTCGGCGATCTCGTCGATGAACAGCGTGCCGCCGTCCGCTTCCTCAAGCGCGCCGACCTTGCGCGAGGTGCCCTCGCCGTTCGTCTCGACGCCGAACAGCTCGACTTCCATGCGCTCGGGCGTGATCGCCGCCGCATTGATGACGATGAACGGCCCCTGCGCGCGCGCGGAACTCGCGTGAATCATGCGCGCCGTGATTTCCTTGCCGGAGCCCGACGATCCCACGATCAGGATCCGGCTGTTGGTGGGCGCGACGCGCTCGATCGTCTGGCGCAGCTGATGCATGGCGGGCGAAGAGCCGACGAGCCGGTCGGCATGCGGCGCGAGCTGCTTCAGCGAGCGCACTTCGCGGCGGAGCCGCAATGTTTCGAGCGCCCGGCTCGCGACCACCACCAGGCGGTCGGCATTGAACGGCTTTTCGATGAAGTCGTAAGCGCCGCGTTTGATCGCCGCGACCGCGGTTTCGATCGTGCCGTGGCCCGAGATCATCACCACCGGCATGTCGGGATATTCGGTCTTGATCACGTCGAGGAGCGCCAAGCCGTCGAGGCGGCTGCCCTCGAGCCAGATATCGAGCAGGACGAGATGCGGGCGCCGCGCCTGGATCGCCGCGATCGCCTCGTCTGCATTCTTGGCGGTGCGGACGGAATAGCCCTCGTCCTCGAGGATGCCCGCCACGAGCTCCCGAATGTCGGCTTCGTCGTCGACGATGAGGATATCCGTCGCCATGGTTTATGCCGTTGTCACTTTCTGGTCGTCTTCAGTTTCCGCTTCGCCCGGCTCGTGCGGCGTTTCGGCAGTGCCTTCGACGGCGAATGAGAGCCGAACCCACGCGCCCCGGCCGCCTTCCTTGACCGCGGGCGCGTCGCGCAATTCGATCTTTCCGCCGTGCTCTTCGAGAATCTTGCCGACGATGGCGAGCCCAAGCCCCGTCCCCTTCTCGCGCGTCGTGACGTAGGGCTCGAGCAACCGCTCGCGATTGTCGTGCGGCAATCCCACGCCGTTATCGATGACATCGACGATGGCCGTAGCGCCTTCCCGCGCGGCGTGCACGATGATGCGGCCCTTTCCGCGCTCGGCGGGCGGCACCGTTTCGATCGCCTCGACCGCGTTCTTGATGATGTTGGTGAGCGCTTGCGATATCAGCCGGCGGTCGAAGCGGGCCGGCAACTTCGCGGAGGGAAGCTCGACCTCGAAGCCGATTTCGGGATGCCCCACCCGCATCAGGAAGACCACCTGCCGGACGGTTTCGGCGAGATCCTGGCGTCTCCACCACCGGCTTCGGCGTGCGGGCGAAAGTCGAAAACTCGTCGACCATTCTTCCGATATCGCCGACCTGGCGGATGATGGTTTGCGTGCATTGCTCGAAGATCTCGCGGTCGTTGGCGAGCACCTTTCCGTATTTGCGCCGCAGGCGCTCCGCCGACAACTGAATGGGGGTCAGCGGGTTCTTGATCTCGTGCGCGATGCGCCGCGCGACATCGGCCCAGGCCGAGGTTCGTTGCGCCGAAACAAGCTCGGTGATGTCGTCGAGCGTGACCACGTAGCCGTGTTCCGACTCCGACGAGGCTTCCGTCGTAACCCGCACGTTGATCGTGCGTTCGCGTCCGCCGCGCACGAGCTTGATCGTGCCGTGCACGCGCTCTTCGCCGGCGAGCGCCTCGCGCCGCGAGCGGCGCGATCTCCGGAATTTGCTCGCCGATCGCGACCCCGATGAGATCCGCCTCGGAATGGTTGAGCAGCTGCTCGGCCGAGCGATTGATGATCGTAACGCGGCCCTTGGTGTCGAGACCGACCACCCCGGCTCCCACGCCCGAGAGCACCGCCTCGGTGAAGCGGCGGCGCTGATCGATCTGGTCGCGCGCGCCGATGATGTCCTCGTGCTGCGAGCGAAGCTCCTGCGTCATCTTGTTGAAGCTTTCGCTCAAGTTGGCGAGATCGCCCTCGCTCCGCCGCAGCGGAACCTTGACGTTGAGATTTCCGGAAGCAACGAGGTCGGCGGCGCTGATCAAGCGGCGGATCGGGGCGGCGAGCCAATTGGCGAAGTTCAGTCCGAGCCACACCGAGGACAACAACAGGATCAGCGCGATCACCGCATACATCAGCGCGAAGGCGACCTGCACGCCGAAGCGCCGGTCCTCCATGCTCGAATATTCCGCGAGCCCCGCCTCGGTCATACGAAGATATTGCAGCACCTTGGGGTCGATGGGGCGCGCGACGTAGAGATAGGTGTCGTCGAAGCCCGCGAGCGGCATGACGGCGGCGACGAAATCGGCGTCGTCCGAGAAATAAATAATCGGCCGCTGCACCGTCGCCTGCCTGACCGAAAGATTGGTCGGAACCTGCGCGGCGCCGCTTGGATCGACGTCGGCGCGTTCCACGACCGTCGAGTCGCCGTGAATCATCAGCGCTACGGGAAGGCCGCGGATCGAAGCCTGGGCGGTGAGAATTTCGCGAAACCGCGCACGGTTTTCGTCATACATGCCTGCGCAGCCGCGACAGATCGTCCGCCATGGCGGCGAGATCGGCGCGAATTCCGAAAGCATGCTCGCGCACATAGGTTTGCGCGACGCCGACGGCGCTGCCGACAATCGCGCGCGTGCGCGTCGAGAACCAGCGATCAAGACCGCGCTCGAGCGTAATCGAGGCGATGACCGCGACGAGAATGGCGGGAACCGCCGCCACGATGCCGAACATCAGTGCGATGCGCACATGCAGCCGGGCACCCGCCCGGCCCTTCCGGCGCGCACGGATCAGGTCGAAAAAGCCCCACGCCACGATGCCGATGAGAACGACCACCATGGTGGCGTTGGCGAGCAGGACCGAAACCACGACCTCGTGGGTCGGGATGATCGGCGTGAGGCCGGTGAGGACCAGGAAGGTGAACAGCGCCGATAACAGCGCCAGAATGACCGCCGAAGGCGCCAGTAACCCTCGCAGCGTTCGCGGCGGCCGCGGGAAAGGCGGCGAAACGGTCACGGGCGGCGATTTAGCGACGAATTCGGACATACGCAGCCATCAAAACCGGCCTGAATCGGCGGCACTGATGCCTTCCTACAACACTGGTGCAAAAATGTGACAGATTCAGCCGAAGCATGCCATAGGGGGATAAAAACGCCTTCGATCAGCGGCCCGTGCGGATGACTTGGACATCGAGATCGCGGATCTTCTTGCGCAAGGTATTGCGGTTAACCCCTAGAAGTTCCGCAGCTTTAATCTGATTGCCGCGGGTCGCGGCGAGCGCCGCCGTCACCAGCGGGCCCTCCACTTCCTTCAGAATGCGATGGTAAAGGCCCGGCGGCGGCAGCGCCTCGCCGCTGAAGCCCCCGAAATAGTGCGCGAGATGCCGCTCGACCGAGGCCGAAAGCGTCTCCTCCGAGCGCTCGACCTCGGGACTCGTCGCCGCCGGCTGCACGAGCTCGGCTTCCAGAATGCTCGCGCCGATGACTTCCTGCGGGTAGAGGGCCGCGAGCCGGCGCACCAGGTTTTCCAGTTCGCGCATGTTGCCGGGCCAGCGATACCGCTTCAGGCGGTCGAGGGCGGCGGGCTCGATTTGCTTTCGCGGCAGGCCTTCGCGTTCGGCGAGCGCGAAGAAATGCCGAACAAGATCGGCGATGTCCTCGCTCCGCTCCCGCAACGGCGGCAGCCGCAGCGGCACGACATTGAGGCGGAAGAACAGATCCTCGCGGAACAGCCCCTGCTGAATCAGGATGCGCAGATCCTTGTTGCGTGGCCGCGATGATGCGCACGTCGGTTTTGATCGCCGTGCGGCCGCCGACGGTGGTGTATTCGCCCTGCTGCAAGACGCGCAAAAGCCGCGTCTGCGCTTCCATCGGCATGTCGCCGATCTCGTCGAGGAAGAGCGTGCCGCTCTCGGCCTGCTCGAAGCGCCCGGAACTTCGTGCCTGCGCGCCGGTGAACGCTCCTTTCTCGTGGCCGAAAAGCTCCGAACTCGATCAGGTCGCGCGGGATCGCCGCCATGTTGATCGGCACGAACGGGCCCTCGCGTCGCTTGCCGTAATCGTGCAGCGCGCGCGCGACCAATTCCTTGCCGGTGCCGGATTCGCCCGAAATCATCACCGTGAGATCGGTCTGCATCAGGCGCGCGAGCAGCCGGTAAATCTCCTGCATCGCCGGCGAGCGGCCGACGAGCGGAATGCTGTCCGCCTCCTCCGGCTTGGGCGGCGCCGCGTCGTTGCGCTTGGGCTCCGACAGCGCCCGCCCGACGATTGCGATCAGCTCCTTCAGATCGAAGGGCTTCGGCAGATATTCGTAGGCGCCGCGCTCCGAAGCGCGGATCGCGGTCATGAAGTTGTTTTGCGCGCTCATGATGATGATCGGCAGATCCGGGCGCGCCTTCTTGATGCGCGGCAGAAGATCGAAGGCGTTTTCGTCGGGCATCACGACGTCGGTGATGACGAGATCGCCGTCGCCTTGCGAGACCCAGCGCCACAGCGTCGCGGCATTGCTGCACGAGCGCACTTCATAGCCGGCCCGCGAAAGCGCCTGGTTGAGCACCGTGCGGATCGCGGCGTCGTCGTCGGCGACTAGGATGCTTCCTGCCGGCATGGCCGTCCTCAGACCTCCGCCGCGGCTTGGGTCGCGTCCTCGCCGCTATACATCGGCATCAGCACGCGAAAGATGGTGCGATTGGGCTGGCTGTCGCACTCGATGATGCCGCCATGATCGCCGACGATCTTCGCGACGAGCGCGAGCCCCAGCCCGCTTCCGCTCGGCTTGGTGGTGACGAACGGATCGAACAGATGCGGCACGAGGTCCTCGGGCACGCCGGGCCCGTTGTCGATCACGCAAAATTCGAGCGGCAGGCCCACGCGCATGGACGAGCCCGGCACGGTCAGCCGAACGCCCGGCCGGAACGCCGTGGTGAGACGAATCTCGCCGTCGTTCGTATCCCCGATCGACTCGGCGGCGTTCTTCACGAGATTGAGAAAAACCTGCACGAGCTGATCGCGGCTTGCGAGCACCGGCGGCAGCGAAGGATCGTACTCCTCGACGATGCGCATGTGGCGCGCGAACCCCGTTTGCCCGAGACGTTTCACGTGTTCGAGCACGGCATGAATGTTGACGGCCTCGCGCTCCACCGGCCGTTCGTCGGAGAAGACTTCCATGCGATCGACGAGCTTCACGATGCGATCGGCTTCGTCGCAGATGAGACGCGTCAGCACCCGGTCCTGGTCGTCCGCCGACTGCTCCAAGAGTTGCGCAGCGCCGCGAATGCCCGAGAGCGGATTCTTGATTTCGTGCGCGAGCATGGCGGCGAGCGCTATGACCGAGCGGGCGGCGCCGCGATGGGTCAGCTGGCGGTCGATCTTGTCGGCCATCGAGCGCTCTTGCAGCACCACGACGACGTAGCCGGGTTGCTCCGGCATCGGCGTGACATGCAGATCGACGATGCGCTCGCCGCCGTTTCGCGGGGTGCCGAGATCGACGCGGTATTCGTTGACCGGCGCGCCGCGCGAGCGCACCTGCTCGATCAGGGCGAGCAAGGGGCTGCCGAACGGCACGAATTCGTGGATCGGGTGACGGCGCAGGACCGGTAAGCCCGATTCGAAGAAGGCTTCCGCCGCCACATTGGCCTCGACGATGTGGCCGTCGGGCCCGACGGTGACGACCGGGTGCGGCAATGCGTTCAGCACCGCGTCGGCCGAATGAATGCCCGCCGTCGCCGGCCGCTCCACGCGCAGCTTGCTCATGCCGCGACCTTCCAGCCGATATCGTCGAAGGCATCTTGAATGCCGCGCGCGACGCGGGCGGGTTCCGCCTCCGCGAGCAAGCGCGCGCGCCATTCCTTAGCCCAGCCGCGAGCGGTTTCGACGAAATGCGCGGCGCGCTGCCTCCAGCGCCCAGCCGATGTGCTTTCGCGCTTCGCGCGCGCCGCGGATGCGCCCGTAATGCGTGAGCCACGCCTCGTAAAGTTCGACCAGCACGTCGCGCTGCAAGGCAAACGGCGGATCGGCCGGGCGCTCGCCGCTCGACAAGAAATGCCCGATCTGCCCCACGAACCATGGCCGTCCGCGCGCCGCGCGCCCGATCATCACGGCGTCGGCGCCGGACATTTTTCGCATCGCGATCGCGTCTTCGTAGCTCGTGAGATCGCCATTGGCGGCAAGCGGAATGTTCACCGCGGCCTTTACGCGCGCGATCGCGCTCCAGTCCGCGCCGCCGTCATAAAACTGCGCGCGCGTGCGGCCGTGAATGCTGACAAAGGCAACGCCCGCCGCTTCCGCGCGCCGCGCCAGATCCGGCGCCACGATCGACTGGGCGTCCCAGCCAAGCCGCATCTTCAGCGTGACCGGAACGCTCACCGCGCCGACGACCGCCTCGATCAAGCGCAGCGCCTGGTCGGGATTGCGCAACAGCGCCGCGCCCGCCTCGCCCGCGGTCACGCTTTTGGCCGGGCAGCCCATGTTGATGTCGATGATGTCGGCGCCCGCGCTCTCGGCGATGCGCGCGCCCTCCGCAAGCCAGCGCACTTCGCAGCCCGCGAGTTGCACCACATGCAAGCCGACGCCTTCGCCCTCGACGCGCATGCGCGCGGCCGGATTGCCGTTCGGCGAGCCATTCGCTCGCGATCATTTCCGAGATCGACGAGGCCGGCGCCGAAACGCGCGGCCATGCGCCGGAACGGCAAATCTGTAATGCCAGCCATGGGCGCGAGAAAAGCGCGGTTCGCCAAGCGGCGCCGACCGATCGCGAGTAACTCATTGTCGGACTTCAAGAATTAGCCCCCTTATCGCTTGCCCACAAAATAGGCTTCGCAATCGATGCCCATATCTTAATCAATTGCATAAGAGGCGCAAGCATTTTGTTGCGATGCAGCGGGCGGAAGTCACAGCTTGGTTTACGTTGAGCCGATGGGCGTTCGCTCGCAGCATTCCGAGGGGAAACGATGATGCGCACGGCAGCGATTGTCGTCGCCGCCGGCCGCGGCGAGCGGGCGGGCGGAACGCAGCCCAAGCAGTATCGAACCCTCCTCGGCGAGCCGGTGCTGAGACGCGCCCTGCGCACGCTCGCATTGCATCCCGCGATCGATGCGGTGCAGGCCGTGATCGATCCGGCCGAGAACGAATTGTTTCGAGGCGCGGTCCGCGAGCTGCCGAAGTGCCTGGCGCCGGCGGCGGGCGGATCCACGCGTCAGCGCTCCGTCCGCGCGGGGCTCGAGGCGCTGGCGGAGCTGAAACCCTCGATCGTCCTCGTCCACGACGCGGCCCGCCCCCTCGCTTCGGCCGCGCTCGTCGATCGCGCGCTCGCCGCGGTCGAGGCGACGGGCGCCGCGATCCCGGTCATTGCGCTGAGCGATACCGTCAAGCGCGTCGATAAAACCGGAACGGTCATCTCCACGCTCGATCGCAACGAATTGCGCGCCGTGCAAACCCCGCAGGCTTTTTTCTTCGCGCCGTTCATCGAGGCCCATCGCCGCGCGAGCAAGGCCGGGCTCGACGATTTCCCGGATGACGCCGCACTGGCCGAATGGGCCGGCATTCCGGTTGCGACTTTCGCGGGCGAGACCGGCAATCTCAAGCTAACCACGGCGGACGACTTCATCCGCGCCGAGGCGATCGCGGATGCAGTCACGGATGTGCGCACCGGCACTGGCTTCGACGTCCACGCCTTCGGCCCCGGCGATCACGTGATGCTCGGCGGCGTGGCGATACCGCACGACAAGGGACTAATCGGCCATTCCGATGCCGACGTGCTTTTGCATGCGCTGACCGACGCGGTTCTGGGCGCGCTCGGCGAGGCCGACATCGGCCATCACTTTCCGCCCGCGCAGGAAGAATGGCGGGGCGCGGCGTCCGATCAGTTTCTCGCCTTCGCCGCCTCGCGCGTGCGGGCGCGCGGCGGCCGCATCGCGCATCTCGACGCCACGGTGCTCTGCGAGACGCCCAAACTCGCGCCGCATCGCGACGCCATTCGCGCCCGCATCGCCGCCATTGCCGGCATCGAGATTTCCCGCGTCAGCGTGAAGGCGACGACCACGGAAGGACTGGGCTTCATCGGGCGCAAGGAAGGCATCGCCGCGATGGCGACCGCCACCCTCCGGCTGCCGGCGGGCGCGCCATGATCAGCAACGAATTGTTCGAGGCGGCATCCGAAGTGCTCGGCCTTTGCGGCGGGCGCCGCTTCACGCTCGCCACCGCCGAATCCTGCACCGGCGGCCTGATCGCGGCGGCACTGACCGCGACGCCGGGCTCATCACAGGTGCTCGACCGCGGCTATGTCACCTACTCGAACGCCGCCAAGCACGCCGATCTCGGCGTGCCTTCCGAGCTCATCGAAAAGAAGGGAGCGGTGAGCGAGGAAGTCGCGCGCGCCATGGCCGTGGGCGCGATCGAGGCGGCCGACGTCGATCTCGCGCTTTCCGTCACCGGCATTGCCGGACCCGACGGCGGCACGCCGCAGAAGCCGGTGGGGCTCGTGCACATCGCCGCTGCGCACCGCGGCGGAAAAATCCTTCACCGCGAATGCCGCTACGGGCCGATCGGCCGCGGCGAGGTGCGGCGGCTATCCGCGCTCGCCGCGCTGGCGTTGATGAAGGAGCTGATCACCCAGGTCTGAGTTTGGTGCGGAGCCGTAGACGGCAGATAATTTGCCTCGACTGCCCCTGCTACTTGCGCTGAAGAACCGCGGCACTCGACGATTGCGCAACGCCAAGAGTTCGTGAACACTGCGAAGTGCTTCAATCAAATCGTTGCAGGAGGGCTAAATGGCACGGAAAAAACGCGGCCTTGACCGCCGTCACCGCGACAAAAGCGGGCGCATCGATCGCAAGCACGGCAACACCAGAGTGAAAGCCCTGCGCAAGGAATATGGCCATACCTTCGCCCGGGGCCGCCGCAGCGATTTGATGCTGAAGACGCTGCTCGAGGAAAAAGATTGCACGTCATTGCATGAGTATTTGCGGCGTCATCATCGATAGATAGCGACGCCTACGAGGCTTTATCCCGAGTGAAAAAATGCCCCCCAGCGTCGCTCTGCATATCTAGGCTCTACAGAGCAATGATGGGCATTGAGGTGGGGTGTGGCCGCATTGTCACGCCCGCGGGAATCTCCTCCAACTGGGGGATAACCACGTGTACAACCCCAGAAATGCTCGTTAGCTTTTAAGTTGAAAGGCGGGAATTCGAGTTTGGGGAGGGGTTGATGAGGAAGTTATTGCCTGTGCTGGGCATCGCCGCAGCCTGCTTCTGCGCGGCGCCAGCGAATGCTCAGACACCGAACACCTTTTCGGGATATTACGCCGGCGTCCAGGGCGGCTACGCCTTCAAGGGCATGGTGGGTCTCGATTTTAACAACGATTCCAATACAAATCAGACTGGCTGGCTCGGCGGCGTGCAAATCGGCAGCAATTGGCAAAACGGAAATTCCGTCTTCGGCGTGAACCTCAATTACAACGCCTCGCACATTCACGGCAGCAAAGATCTGGGCGGCGAACTTTATTCGGGGACCGTCAGGTCGTTTGGAACCGCTGAAATACGCCTCGGCCGCGTGCTCGATCCCGCGTGTCAACTCTTCGCTTCGGCCGGCATGGCATTCGGAAGCGTGAACGGCAAGCTGCAGGTTGGAGGCGCTACGTTCAGCGACACCAACGTGATGACTGGCTTTACCCTCGGCGGCGGTTATGTGCGCGCGATCGACACGAAGTCGAGCTGGTCTATCCAATACAAATACGTGAATTTCGGTTCGAAAACCTTCACGCTCGACACCCCGGAACGGGTTCACTTCAGTTTTAGCTCAGTAGAGGTCGGTTACACTTATAGGTACTGATAATTCGCTGCCCTGTTAAAAAGCCCCGGACAATGCCGGGGCTTTTTTATGGGTCGACTTTACGCCGTAAATCTTGTCGGCGCGTTTCTCGAACGCCTCGGCGAAATGGCGAAAGGCCTTGTCGAACACGGCCCCCATCAACAGGCCAAGCGTCTTCGAGCGGAACTCGTAGCTGATGAAAAAATCGACTTCGCAGCTTTTCTCGCCGTTCGGCCGGAAGCGCCAGCGGTTCTCGAGCTGGCGAAACGGTCCGTCGAGATATTCGACAAGGATCGCGAGCCGTGGCGCGGTCGAGCGTCACCTGGCTCGTGAAGCTCTGGCGCATGGGCCCGTAGGCCACCGTCATGTCGGCGACGAGGATCTGCGTACCCTCGCCGCCCTCCGCGCGCCGCTTCACCGTGAGCCGCTCGCACAGCGGCACGAATTCGGGATAGCGCTCGACGTCGGCGACGAGATCGAACATCTCGTCCGCCGCGTGTCGCACCCGCCGCGTCGTGCGGAATGAGGGCATCGAGAAAATCGCTCGAGGATCGGGCGAGCTGCTTCGGCGCGCGCCGCCCGCAATTTCTCGAAATCCTCGCCGGCATGGTGCGAGGAGCGCGTGAGCGGCGAGGACGAAACCATCAGGAAGCCCTTGGAAAAGGCGATCGTCTTCAGCGCCTCGAACTCGGCGGGCTCGATGTAGCGCACGACCGCATGGTGCTTCTTCGTCGGCTGCAAATACTGGCCGACGGTGAGGAAGTCGACTTCGGCCGAGCGCAGATCGTCCATCACCTGCAAAATCTCGTTCCGCTCCTCGCCGAGCCCGACCATGATGCCCGACTTGGTGAAGATCGAGGGATCGAGCTCTTTGACGCGCGCCAAGAGCCGCACCGAATGGTAATAGCGCGCGCCCGGCCGCACGGTGAGATAGAGCGAGGGCACCGTTTCAAGATTGTGGTTGAAGACGTCGGGCTTCGCCTCGACCACGCGCTCGAGCGCGCCGTCCTTGCGCAGGAAATCCGGCGTCAGCACCTCGATCGTGGTGCCCGGGCTCTGCGCTCGGATTTCGCGGATGGTTTCGCGCGAAATGCCCGGCGCCGCCGTCGTCGAGATCGTCGCGATCGACGGAAGTGACGACGACATGCTTGAGGCCGAGCTTGGCCGTGGCGTCGCCGACCCGCGCCGGCTCCGCCGCGTCGAGCGCGCCGGGCACGCCGGTCTTGACGTTGCAGAAGGCGCAGGCGCGCGTGCAGGTGTCGCCGAGGATCATGAAGGTCGCGTGCCGCACCGCCCAGCACTCGCCGATATTGGGGCAGGACGCTTCCACGCAGACCGTGTTCAGCCCGCGCTCGCGCACGATGTCGGCTCGTCTCGGCGAAAGCCCCCGGCCCCGGCGCCCGCACGCGGATCCAGTCGGGCTTCGGCGCCGAGGGGGCATCGGGCCGATGCGCCTTTTCCGGGTGGCGCGGCGGTGCTCTTCACGTGTCGAGCACGACTGCCATGCGACCTAGTAGGATCGACCGCCGCCGCAAGCGCCTGCACGAGGCTTGATCTGCGCTGCGCTCAGGCGGTGCGCCGATGAATAGCCGCCAGACGAACAGCAGGATGATCGCGCCGACCGCCGCCGACACCAACGTGCGCCAGAAGCCGAACGACCGGGATCTGCAACACCTCGGCGAGCTTGCCGCCGACGAAGCGCGCCGCAAATGCCGATCAGGATATTGGTGACAGAGCCGTGATCGGACTCGCGTGACCTTTTCGGCGATCCAGCCGGCGATGGCGCCGATCAGCAGCAGCTGAAAAAACCGACACGCGGATTGCCAAGAAAGCCTTGCACGTTCATTCATGCGAGCCTCCTGTTTGCGAGATGGAGCGTAGCTTGATCCTCGCCCTGCTCGCGGTCACATATTGCATCGCCCGGCCATAAGCATCGAGCACGCTCTCATGCATCATTTCCGAAAGCGTCGGGTGCGGGAAAATCGAGTTCATCAGCTCTTCCTCGGTCGTCTCGCAATTCATCGCGATGACGAAGCCCTGGATCAGCTCGGTGACTTCCGCGCCGATCAGATGCGCGCCCAACAACTCGCCGGTCTTCTTGTCGAAGATCGTCTTCACGAGCCCCTGGTCCTCGCCGATCGCGATCGCCTTGCCGTTGCCGAGGAACGGGAAACGTCCGACGCGCACTTCGCGGCCGCCTTCCTTCGCGCGTTCTTTTCCGGTGAGGCCGACCGAAGCGATCTGCGGATCGCAATAGGTGCAGCCGGGAATTTTGTTCTTGTCCAGGGGATGCGGCTTCAGCCCCTTGATCGCCTCGACGCAGATGACGCCTTCGTGCTCGGCCTTGTGCGCGAGCATCGGCGGCCCCGCCACGTCGCCGATGGCGTAAATGCCCGCCACATTGGTGCGGCCGAAGCCGTCGACCTTGATCGTGCCCTTCTCGGTCTTCACGCCGAGCGCTTCCAATCCGATATCTTCGATGTTGCCGACGACGCCGGCGGCGGAAATCGCGCGTTCGGCCGTAATCGTTTGTTTTGCGCCTTTGGCGTCCTCGACGGTGGCGATGATTTGGTCGCTTCTTCTTCTCGACCGCCGTCACCTTGGCGCCGGTGAGAATCTTGATGCCCTGCTTCTCAAAACGCTTGCGGGCGGCGAGCGCGATTTCCTCGTCCTCCGACCGGCAAGATCTGCGGCAGCATCTTCGACGACCGTCACCTCCGCGCCGAGCGTGCGATAGAAGCTCGCAAATTCGATTCCGATGGCGCCGGAGCCGATGACGACCAGCGACTTCGGCAACGCCTTCGGCACCATCGCTTCGAAATAAGTCCAGATCAGCTCCTTGTCGGGCTCGATCCCGGGCAGCACGCGCGGCCGCGCGCCAGTCGCGATGATGACGTGCTTTGCCTGATAAGTGCCCGCGACCCTTCCCCTCGACCTTCACCTCGCCGGGCTTGGTCAGGCGCGCGAGTGCCGTCGATCACCGTGATCTTGTGCTTCTTCATCAGGAATCCGACGCCGTCGGCGAGGCGTTTCGCGACCGCGCGCGAGCGCGCGACGATCGCCGCGGTATCGAAGCCGATCTTCTCCGCCGAAAGCCCGAATTCCTTGGCGTGCTGCATGTAGCGATAGATTTCCGCCGAGCGCAGCAGCGCCTTCGTCGGGATGCAGCCCCAGTTGAGGCAGATGCCGCCGAGATGCTCGCGCTCGACGATTCGCCGTCTTGAAGCCGAGCTGCGCCGCGCGGATCGCGGCGACATAGCCGCCCGGCCCGGCGCCGATGATGAGGATGTCGAAATTGCTCTCAGCCACCGGCGCCGCCTAGATTTTCGACTGCGCGGTCTTGATGCAGTCGTCGTTCATGCGCGCGAACATGCCGTCGGCTTTCTCGAACAACTTGTCGACCGCCGCCGGGTCGCGTTTGCCGGGCCGCCTTCACGACGCTCAGGAGTTCCCAAGCGAGAAACGTATAGCGCTCGCGCGCCGCGTCGTCCTGGAAGTTCGCGAGATAGGTGCCCAGCGCCCCGAAATGGCTCGCGGCGTTGGCGGCATCCGCTTCGTAACTAATGATATCGCCGGGACGGCCCGCGCGTTCCCGCTCCGCCGCGGCGGCGAGTGCGGCCGCCTTCAGCTTGATCAGGAAATAGCTGTCGATGAGGTCCTTGCAGGTGCGGATATATTCGCCGCGCGTGACGTTTTGCTGGATCAGCTCGACGAACTTGTTGTTGAGATAGCCGTTGTAGATCGATGTCAGCAGCGAGAGCGTGGCGATGAACATCGAGAAATCGTGACCAGCGCTTCGCAGCCTGGAATGTCTCTATGCGGCCCGTCCATCTACCGCCTCGCATTCCCTGCGCTCACACCAGCATCCCGGTCGGCTTCTCGATATAGCCCTTGAACGCGGCCAGAAGCTCCGCCCCGACCGCGCCGTCGACCGCGCGATGATCGGCGGAAAGCGTCGCCGTCATCACCGTCGCCACCGCCACCTTGCCGTTCTTCACGATCGGCCGCTCTTCGCCGGCGCCGACCGCGAGGATGCTCGCCTGCGGCGGATTGATCACGGCGGCGAATTCCTTGACGCCGTACATGCCGAGATTCGAGACCGCCGCCGAGCCGCCTTCGTATTCGTTCGGCTTCAGCTTGCGGTTGCGCGCGCGCTGGCTGAGATCCCGCATCTCGTTGGAGATGGTGCCGAGCGTCTTCTCCTCGGCGTGGCGAATGATCGGCGTGATCAGCCCGCCCTGGATCGCGACCGCGACGCCGACGTCGGCGTGCTTGTGCTTGAGCATGCCGGCATCGAGCCAACTCACATTCGCATCCGGCACCTTGATCAGCGCCAGCGCCAGCGCCTTGATGACGAAGTCGTTGACCGAGAGCTTGAAGCGTGGCTTGCCGTCCGGGCCCTTCGGCGAGGACGAATTGATTTCCTCGCGCGCCTTCAATAATTCGTCGATCTGGCAGTCGATGCTCAAATAATAATGCGGGATCGTGAGCTTCGATTCGGTGAGCCGGCGCGCGATCGCCTTTCGCATCAAGTCGTGCGGCACGAATTCGTAACTGCCTTCCTCGAACAGCGCGCGGATTTTCTCGTCCGGCATCCCGGCCGGCATTTCGGCGGAACGCGCGGCAGCGGGCGCCCGCATCGCGCCACCGCCCTTCGCGGCCTTCGATGTCGCGCGCGACGATGCGGCCGTGCGGCCCGGACCCCTGCACGCGCGCGAGTTCGATGCCCGCGTCCTTCGCCAGCCGGCGCGCGAGCGGCGAGGCGAAAAAGCCGCCAGGACCTTTACCGTCAAGCCCTTTTCCGTTCGACGCGATCGGCGGTTTCGGCGCGGACGTTTGTTGCACCGGCGCCGGCGCCGGGCTTGCGGCAGGCGCCTTTCGGCGGCGCCGCGGCGGGCTTCGAAGCGGGTTGCGCCGCGGGCTTCGCTGGCGAAATCGCCGACTTGTCCTCGCCCTCCTCCAACAGCACCGCGATCACCTGATTGACCGGCACGTCCGGCGTGCCCGCGGGCACCACGATCTTGCCGAGCGTACCCTCGTCGACCGCCTCCACTTCCATCGTCGCCTTGTCGGTCTCGATCTCGGCAATGACGTCGCCGGCCTTGACCTTGTCGCCCTCTTTCTTCAGCCACTTCGCGAGGTTGCCCTTTTCCATGGTGGGCGAAAGCGCCGGCATCAGGATATTGACGCTCATCGCCGGCCTCGCTTCGTGCGTTTCTTCTTAGGGGATTTCTTGCCTCTCGCAGCTTTTCTTTTGGCGGATTTCTTCGCGCGCGCGGGTCCGACGCCGCCTTCGGACACAAACGTAGAGTGAATGCGGAAGACCACTTCGCCCTCGTCGAGCTGTCCCTCGGCGGCATAGATACGCGCCACACGGCGAGCGACTTCCGACAAGAGCCCGCCCCACGGATCGGGCCGCTCGAAGGTGCGCCGCAACGTCACGTGTAATTGTCCTTCGATGATGGCGGCGCGCAAAATTTCGACGCCGCCGCGCGAAAGCGCTTCGTTCGGGATGATCAGCGCTTCGAATTGCGGAAGATTGGGATTGCGCGACACCATGGCATCACCGGTACGAAACAGCCCGCGCCGCCGCGATCACGTCGGCGACCGAGGGCAGCGCCAGCTTTTCGAGATTGGCGGCATAGGGCATCGGCACGTCCTTGCCGGTGACGCGCTTCACCGGCGCGTCGAGATAGTCGAAGGCTTTATCCATGATTTGCGCGGCGATCTCGGCGCCGACGCCCGACTGCGGCCAGCCTTCCTCGACCGTTACGCAGCGCCCCGTTTTCTTCACCGATTCGACGACCGTCTCGATATCCATCGGCCGCAATGTGCGCAGGTCGATCACCTCGGCGAAGATATGCTTCTTCGCGAGTTCCTCGGCGGCCTCCAGCGCGTAGCGCATGCCCATCGACCAGGCGACGATGGTGACGTCGCGGCCCGGCCGCGCGATTTTCGCCTTGCCGATCGGCACGACGAAATCGTCGAGCTTCGGCACCGGGAAGGATTTTCCGTAGAGGACCTCGTTTTCGAGAAAAATCACCGGATTGGGATCGCGGATCGCGGCCTTGAGCAAGCCCTTGGCGTCGGCGGCGGTATAGGGTGCGATCACCTTCAGCCCCGGAATGTGCGAGTACCAAGAAGAATAATCCTGACTGTGCTGGGCCGCGACGCGCGCGGCCGGCCCGTTCGGGCCGCGAAAGACGATGGAGCATCCGGTCTGGCCGCCGGACATATAAAGCGTCTTCGCCGCGGAATTGACCAGCTGATCCATCGCCTGCATGGCGAAATTGAAAGTCATGAACTCGACGATCGGCTTCAGCCCCGCCAAGGCCGCACCCACGCCCAATCCGGCGAAGCCGTGCTCGGTGATCGGCGTGTCGATCACGCGCCGCTCGCCGAATTCCTGCAACAGGCCCTGTGTCACCTTATAGGCGCCCTGATATTCCGCCACTTCCTCGCCGATCACGAACACGTCGGGATCCCGCCGCATCTCCTCGGCCATGGCGTCGCGCAAGGCCTCGCGCACCGTGATGTTGGCCATTTCGGTTCCGGCCGGCACGTCCGGCTCCGCGGATTCGGCAATCGCCGGCTCGACCGGCCTCGCAGCCACCGGCTCCGGCGCGCGCGCGACTTTCGACTTGTTCTGTTCCAGCTGCACGGGTGGCGCCGATTCCGCGGCTTCTTCCTGCAGCGCGGGCTGCATTTCGCCGTTGATCGCGGAGGCATTTTCGCCATTCGAAAGGATCAGCGCGATCGGCGTGTTGACCGCGACGTCCACCGTGCCCGCCGGCACCAGGATCTTGCCGAGCGTGCCCTCGTCGACCGCCTCGACTTCCATCGTCGCCTTGTCGGTCTCGATCTCGGCAATGACGTCGCCGGCCTTGACCGCGTCGCCTTCGTTCTTGACCCACTTGGCAAGGTTGCCCTTCTCCATCGTCGGCGAAAGCGCCGGCATCAGGACTTCGATCGGCACGCTGTATCTCCGTTCAACGCAGTACGTCGGTGGTCAGCTCGGAAGCATCGGGCTCCGAATCGTGGGTCGCGAATTCCGCCGCTTCGTTGACGGTGTTGCGCACTTCGGTGTCGATTTTCTTCAGCTCGTCCTCGCTTTTGATCTTCCCGGCGAGAATGCGCGTGCGCACCTGCTCGATCGGATCGTGTTCGGTGCGCACTTTTTGCACTTCGTCCTTGGAGCGGTATTTCGCCGGATCCGACATCGAATGGCCGCGGTAGCGGTAGGTCATCATCTCGAGAATATAGGGGCCCTTGCCTCCGCGCGCGAAGGCGATCGCGCGCTCGCCCGACGCCTTCACCGCGCGCACGTCCATGCCGTCGACCTGCTCGCCGGGAATGTTGAACGAGGCGCCGCGCTTGGAGAAATCCGGCTGCGCGCTCGCCCGCTCGACCGAGGTGCCCATGGCGTATTTGTTGTTCTCGATGACGTAGACGACGGGGAGCTTCCAAAGCTCCGCCATGTTGAAGCTCTCGTAGACTTGGCCTTGGTTGGCGGCACCGTCGCCGAAATAGGCGAGGCAGATGCGCCCGTTCTCGCGATAGCGATTGGCGAAGGCAATGCCGGTTCCGAGCGAGCACTGCGCGCCGACGATGCCGTGGCCGCCGTAAAAGTTTTTCTCGGTCGAAAACATGTGCATCGAGCCGCCCTTGCCCTTGGAATAACCTCCGCGGCGGCCGGTGAGCTCGGCCATCACGCCCTTCGGGTCCATGCCGCAGGCCAGCATATGGCCGTGGTCGCGATAGCCGGTGATGACCTGATCGCCCTCCTCGATCGCCATTTGCATGCCGATCACGACCGCTTCCTGGCCGATATAGAGGTGGCAGAAGCCGCCGATCAGTCCCATGCCGTAGAGCTGGCCCGCCTTCTCCTCGAAGCGGCGGATTTTCAGCATCTCGTGGTAAGCGTGAATCTCGTTCTCGCGCGTCCAGGCGGCGGGCGCGTCGGCGCGGCGCGGTTTCGTCTCTTCTGCGGTTTTGGCGGCGACGGCCATGGCTTGCCCGGGTTATTTTTTGGCCTTGAGGGACTTAGCGTAAATCGAGATCATGCGCCACCGCGCCGGGCGCAAGGCAGTGCCGCGCAAACCATTAGCAGAAAACGGGATTTTCCGGCGGCGAACGCCGCGCAGTGCCCCAACCCGAAGTTCGCACGCGCTATGCTGTAAGCACGGTTGCGAACTTCGGAATCGGGACACTAGCGGCGTGGATTGAGCATCAGGAGATCGTTGGGCCCCGCAAAGCCGAGATCGCGGCGGGCAAGCTCCTCGACCATGTCGGGGTCGATGCTTTCGGGCTTAAGCAGCGCGACGCGCCGCTCCAGATCCTTGCGCTCGGCCTTCAACTCGTCGCGCTCGCGGGTAAGCCGGGTGATGTCTTCTTCATAGCCTTTGCGGGCTTCCAGCCCGTAATTGCCGTGAAAGGCCTGCAAGGCGAAATAGCCGATCAGCGACGCCGCAATGGCGTGCAACAGCAAGCCGCGAAGAAATTGTCCGAGTTCGCGTGCGCGCGATCATGCGACGCTTATGCGGGCCGATGGTTGCCTTGCCGTTAACGAAAAAGCGCGCCTCAGCGCTTGTTCAACAGCGATCCCGCGCCCGAAACCGCGCCGCCTACGGCGCCGCCCGCCGTGCCCGGCAAATTCCCGGCCGCGCCCAGCGTGCCGCTTTCCACGCCGCCTGACTTCCCGCCGAAGATCGGGTGAATCGCTACCGGTGCCGGATCCGCGCCCGGTACCGAGACCGACGGCGGCAGCACCTGCCCGAGCGGCGCGTATTGATTGAGGACATTGCCGATGTCGGGCGCGGTGAATCCTGCCGAGCCGGTGCCACGCACGAAGCCGGGCCCGTCGAATTTCGGCTCGAACAGCGGCTGGTTCCATTGCGGTTGCACCGCCGTCGAGCCCTTTGGCGACGGCGGCAACGGCACGGGCTGCGTTGCCGGCAGTTGGATCGCGGCCGGTTCGATCGCCGGCGCAACCGCCACTTTCGGCGGGTCATTGAGATCCGCTTGCGGCGTCCGGAAGTCGACGGCGACATTCACCGTGATCGCCACCAGCAGCGCCGCGAAAATCGCGGCGGCGGCGAATTTCAGGCCCCTTTTGGTGCGAAGATTCATTGCCCGTTCCCTGCTGTGTACAAGTTAGCAGATTTCCGGACGGATTGAAGGCAAACCTAGCCGAGCGCCTTCAACGCCGCATTTGCCGGCGTAGCGCGCCTCTTTCCCGAGTTCCTGCTCGATGCGGAGCAGCTGATTGTATTTGGCGGTGCGATCGGAGCGCGCGAGCGAGCCGGTCTTGATCTGCCCGCATTGGGTCGCGACCGCGAGATCGGCGATGGTGGCGTCCTCGGTTTCGCCGGAGCGGTGCGACATCACCACGCGATAGGCGGCGCGATGCGCCGTGTCGACAGCGGCGAGCGTTTCGGTGAGCGTGCCGATCTGGTTGACCTTGACGAGGATGGCATTGGCGACGCCCTTGGCGATCCCCTCGCGTCAGGCGCCTCTCATTGGTGACGAAAATATCGTCGCCGACGAGCTGCACTTTCGCGCCTAACGTTTGGGTGAGGAGCTTCCAGCCGTCCCAATCGTCCTCGGCCATGCCGTCCTCGATCGAGGCGATCGGGTAGCGCGCGCAAAGCTCGGCGAAATATTTCACCTGCGCCTCGCTATCGCGCGTCTTCCCCTCGCCTTCGTAGACGTATTTCTTGTTCTTGTAGAACTCGCTGGCGGCGCGGATCGAGCGCCAGCACGATGTCGTCGCCGGGCCGGTAGCCCGCCTGCTCGATCGCTTTCAGCACGAAGCCGAGTGCGGCGTCGGCATCGGGCAGATTGGGCGCGAAGCCCCCCTCGTCGCCGACATTGGTATTGTGGCCGGCGTCCTTGAGCGATTTTTTCAGCGTCTGGAAAATCTCGACGCCCATGCGCAATCCTTCGGCGAAGGTCGGCGCGCCGACCGGCATGATCATGAATTCCTGAAAGTCGATCGGGTTGTCGGCGTGCACGCCGCCGTTCACGATGTTCATCATCGGCACCGGCAACAAACGGGCGCTGGCGCCGCCGACATAGCGGTAAAGCGGCATCTTCGCCGCGGCGGCCGCGGCTTTGGCGACCGCCAGCGAGACGCCGAGGATGGCGTTGGCGCCGAGGCGGGCCTTGTTCGGCGTGCCGTCGAGCGCGATCATCGTTTCGTCGATCTTGGCCTGGTCCTCGGCCTGCAGCCCGCCGACGGCGTCGAAGATCTCGCCCTCGACCGCATCGACCGCCCTAAGCACGCCCTTGCCGAAATAGCGCTTCTTGTCGCCGTCGCGAAGTTCCACCGCCTCGTGCGCGCCCGTGGAAGCGCCGGAGGGTACGGCGGCGCGGCCGCGCGCGCCGTCTTCCAGGACGACATCGACCTCGACGGTCGGGTTGCCGCGGCTGTCGAGGATTTCGCGGGCGATAATGTCGGTAATGGCGGTCATGCTTCCCGCGCTTCTACAGGATGGCTTTGCTGGCGCAAAGTGGCGAGGCCGGATTTCCGGTTTTCGCTTGGCGGCCGATTCCTGCAATACTAGAACGCCCGCCTCTCGAACGCACCCGGTGCAGAAATGCCGCGCCCGCCCCGCCTCCTCGGCAAGCCCTCGCCGCTTCCGGCCTCGCCCGATAAAGCGGTGCTCGATCGCGTGGCCAACCCGCACAATGATACGGATTATCTCGCGCGCTTCGCCTGCCCGGAATTCACTTGTCTTTGCCCGATCACCGGCCAGCCCGATTTCGCGCATTTCGTCATCGACTACGTGCCGGCGAAATGGTTGCTGGAATCGAAATCGCTGAAGCTATATCTCGCGAGCTTCCGCAACCACGGCGCCTTTCACGAGGATTGCACGGTCGCGATCGGCAAGCGGCTCGCGAAAACGATCGCGCCAAAATGGCTCCGCATCGGCGGCTATTGGTATCCGCGCGGCGGCATTCCGATCGACGTGTTCTGGCAGACGGGCAAGTTGCCGGCGGGGGTGTGGGTGCCGGATCAGGGCGTCGCGCCTTATCGCGGACGCGGCTAGCCTTTCGCGGCTTTAAGCGCCGCGATCAGTCCTCGCACTGTCTGCGCGGGATCGGATGCCCGCATTACGCCGCCCATCACCGCCACGCCCGCGGCGCCCGCCTGCATGACATCGGCGATATTGGCGGCATCGAGGCCGCCAATGGCGATGACCGGCAAGGACATCGAGCGCGCAAACTCAGCTAGACCCTTTGCCCCAAGCGCCGGCCCATAGCCGGGCTTGCTCGCGCTTTCATAGACCGGACCTGCAAC
Organism: uncultured Alphaproteobacteria bacterium; assembly: GCA_963751685.1. Classification (GTDB taxonomy): domain Bacteria; phylum Pseudomonadota; class Alphaproteobacteria; order Rhizobiales; family Xanthobacteraceae; genus Palsa-892. The sequence continues at coordinate 227,994 of CAVVVV010000010.1, forward strand.
GAGATAATCGAGCGCCACCGGATCGGCGGCCGCGACTTGTTTAGCGGTGTGGACGGAAAGGCCGATCAGTTTTTCCGGTCCGAGAGCAGCGCGTGCCGCGCGCGCATCGCCGCCTTCCGGCAAATGCATTCCGTCGAGGTTCGTGGCCGCAGTGATATCGCCGTGGATGGTAAAACGCGCACCGAAGCGGCGCGCCAGCGGCAGGAGCTTTTCCGCCCAGGCGAGCTGCTCGCTTTCCGGCAAGTCCTTTTCGCGCAGGCTAATCCAGCGGCAACCACCCGCGAGGGCCGCCGCCACCACGTCGGCGAGCGGCAACGCCGCCTGCTTCCGGTCGGTGATGACGAGAAGCGGCGGCTCCGGCAGCCTCACGTGCCGACGAGGCCGAGAGGCGGGCTCGATGGCTCGGCGTAATCGCGCTTTTGCATGCGGCCCGCGAGATAAGCGAGACGGCCAGCCTCGACGCCCAAGCGCATCGCCGCCGCCATGCGGACGGGGTCACGCGCCTTCGACACCGCGGTATTCAGCAGCACCGCGGCGCAGCCGAGCTCCATCGCGAGGGCCGCGTCGGAGGCGGTGCCGAGCCCGGCATCGAGGATGACCGGCACCGTCGAGCGCGCGCAAATCGCCTCGATCAAATGCGGATTGTGAATGCCGCGCCCGGTGCCGATCGGCGCCCCGAGCGGCATCACCGCCGCGGCCCCCGCCTCCGCGAGCTTGCGGCAGGTCACCGGATCCTCGTTGCAATAGGCCAAAACGACGAAATTCTTGGCGATCAGCGCTTCCGTCGCACGCAACGTGCCTTCGACGTCGGGATATAGCAGGTCGCGATCGCCGATCACCTCTAACTTGATCCAATTGGTTTCCAGCGCTTCGCGCGCAAGCTCGGCGGTGAGGATCGCGTCCTTCGCCGTGTAGCAACCGGCCGTATTGGGCAGGAAATGCACGCGCCCCGCCAACTGCTCGACCATGTTTTCTTCCTCGCCACCGGGCATCACGCGACGGATGGCGGCGGTGACCATTTCGGTGCCGCTGGCAGCGACGGCGTCGAGCATCAGCTGCGAGCTCGGATAACGCGCGGTGCCGAGAAAGAGCCGCGAGCGAAAGGCGCGGTCGGCGATGACCAGGGTGTCGGCTGAAGCGGTTTTGTGACGCATCTCATCCTCCCTGGCGGGCGCGCACGATCTCGATCTGGTCGCCGGCGCTCAATTGCGTGGACGGCCAGGCGGCGCGCGGAACGACCGTGCCGTTGATCGCGACGGCGACGCCGCGTGCATCGGCCGCGATCTCCTTTTCGTGCAGCAGCGCCGACAGCGTGGCCGCCGCCAGGGGCTCGATTTCACCGTTGACTCGAATGGACGTTCCAGGCCGATCATTCATCGCGGCTCCCTTCGCTGGCATGACCCAGACAGGTTCGATGGGTTTGATCTCAGCCGCGTTTCGCGGCACCCCAAGCCGATACACTTATGATGGCGACTTTCGCCACCATCGGCAAGGGTCACGGCCACTGTTACAGTCGGCATCTATAGTCGGCGGCGCTATTTTTCAGCGAGAAAGCAGGAGGACCAATGAGGTCAAGAATTACCGTCAGCATCGCGGCCACAGGCGAATTTGAGATTTATCTAAACGAACAAGGCCGCGATCTACTTGTTAAGAAGTTGCAGCGCCTTAGCGAGAAAAACGATCATTTTCACCTTGGACCATCCGGGGTAGGCGAAGTTGAAGCTTCTTCACGCGCCTACAGGCCAGACGATATAGTCAAAGAATACGGTAAAGTGCTTTTCCGCACTGATGAGTGGGACAAACAATACTTTCCCCATGTTCTTGATGACCCGGCCTAGTTTTGACAGCGGACCAAATTGTCACAGTGCCAGACCCCAGGGCTAACTCTTGGCCAGGCGATCGAAGGCGAGAAGTGTCCGCAACAAGCCTTCCATGTCCTTCAGCGGCACCATGTTGGGGCCGTCCGACGGCGCGCGGTCGGGATCGGGATGCGTCTCGATGAACAGGCCGGCGACGCCGACGGCGACGGCCGCGCGCGCCAGCACCGGCACGAATTCGCGCTCGCCGCCCGAAGCCGTGCCCTTGCCGCCCGGCTGCTGCACCGAGTGGGTCGCGTCGAAGATGATCGGGGCGCCGGTCGTGCGCGCCAGGATCGGCAGCGCGCGCATGTCGGAGACGAGCGTGTTGTAGCCGAAAGAGGCGCCGCGCTCGGTAACGAGCACGTTGCGGTTGCCGGCGCTGGTGATTTTCTCCACCACGTTCTTCATGTCCCACGGCGCCAGGAACTGGCCTTTTTTCACGTTGATGACGCAGCCGGTTTTGGCGGCGGCGACGAGCAAATCGGTCTGCCGGCAGAGGAAAGCCGGGATTTGCAAGACGTCCACGGCTTCCGCGAGCCGCGCGCATTGCTCGATCTCGTGCACGTCGGTGAGCAACGGCAAGCCGGTGCGCGCGCGGATTTCCTTGAAAATGGGAATCGCCTTGTCGATACCGATGCCGCGCGCGCTTTTGCCGCTGGTGCGGTTCGCCTTGTCGAAGGACGTTTTGTAGACGAGGCCGAGCTTGAGCTTTTTCGCGAGCTTGGCGAGCGTGCCGGCGACTTCGAGCGCGTGCTCGCGCGTCTCCAGCTGACAGGGCCCGGCGATGATCGCGAGCATTCGGTCGTTGCCGAACTTGACCTTGCCGACCGAGACATGTGCGCGCGCCGCCGGCGCGCTCTCGGCGGGCATGAAATCCTCGGCCTTCAGGGCGCCGCCGCTGATCGCCTTCAGCTTCGCGATCAGTTTCAGCGAGGGATTGGTCTTGCCGCTCTCAATCTGCGATAGATGCGAGACGGCGCAGCCCACGGCGCCCGCCAGATCGGCCAACGTCTTGTCGTGGTCCTTGCGCCAGCGGGCGAGCGGGTGATGGCTGTCCATACCTGAAGCTAGCTTATCTCCAATATTCATTCAAAGTGAAATTTCACTCATAGTGAAATCATGTGGAAAAGACCTGAAAATCAGGCACTTTCAAGCGCGATGACGGCGCCGCAAGCCCCGTCCGGACCCACCACCAGGCGATTGTGCAAATCGCGCGGCGAAAGACCATTCGTTTCCAACCATACCCGCGTCGCCGCCAGATCCGCGACCGCGAACACCAGCGCCGCGAGCCGTAGCCCCTCCTCGTCCTTCGGCGGCTCGCAGCCGAACGCATCGAAGAAGGCGCGCGGATCATAAACCAGAATTTCTCCGCGCGGCGTCTCGATGCGCAGACCGAGCGAGCTCGCCCGCACATCGCGCGCGCCCGCAAAGGCTTCGAGAAAAATGTGGTGGTCGGTGGGATTGTCGGCGACGAGCACAGCCGCCGCGATGTTTCGCGCGCCGTTCTGGTGCCGTTGCAGTTCGGAAAACCAAATGCGCTCGGGCGTCTTGTGCAAACAGGTAAAAAAGCCCGCATGGGGCGAGGCCGGATCGCGGGCGAAGGCGAGCGAAAACGCCACCTCGGTTTCGCTGCCATCGGCTAGCTTTCCCTTGCGCGCGAAGTCCACCGCCTCGAAACCGCCAAAGCCCGTCTTGTCGAATTCCGCGGCTTCCGCTTTCGGGGCGTTCGATTGTAGCGCCAGGGACGAAAGCCCTTCTCCGCACGCTTGTAGAAATTCGCGATTGAAGGCGCCGAACGAATAGGATCGCGGCGCTTGCGGCAGCAGTTTCGCGGTCTCCGGCATCGAAAGCAGCTCGACGTAAAATCGCGGCAACTGCACGAGCCTATTCTTCGTGCCCCACGGGTGAACGTTCTCGGCGCCGACCTGAAAGCCGAGCCGCTCATAGGCCGCGCTCGCGGCCGCAAGGTCGCGCACCACATGGACGACATGATCAAGACCGCGGGCCATCGAATTCCGATCAATGGGTCCCGGCGAGGCGCCGGACCTCCGCTTTACACGCGGCGGCGGGCTTTGTCCCGTAGGCACGATGGGCGCGGCTTGCTAGCCTCGCGAAAAGCGCGGGGGAAATTCCGATGAACGTTCGCATCTCGCTCAGCGTGCTGGTGATCGTCGCCGCACTGATTTTTTTCTTCTTCTACACCGAGCCCGGCCGGCTCTTGCTCGTCGCCATGGGCTTTACAAAACCGTAACCCGGCGGGGATTAGACGAGCCGGCTCTGCTCCACGGCAGCACCCACGAACGAGGCGAACAACGGGTGCGGCTCGAACGGGCGCGATTTCAGCTCGGGATGAAATTGCACGCCGATGAACCACGGATGCTCGGGGTATTCGATGATCTCCGGCAACAGCCCGTCCGGCGACATGCCGGAAAAGCGCATGCCCTTGTCCTCGAGCCGCTCTTGATAGGCCGTATTCACCTCATAGCGATGGCGATGGCGCTCGGAGATGTCGGGGACGCCGTAAATTTCCGCTACCCGGCTTCCCTTTCCGAGCTTCGCGGGATAGGCGCCAAGCCGCATGCTGCCGCCTAGATTGCCGCCCATCTGGCGACGCTGCAGCTCGTTCCCCTTCATCCATTCGGTGAGAAGCCCGACCACCGGCTCATTGGTCGGCCCGAACTCGGTCGAGTTCGCTTCCCCAATGCCCGCGAGATTGCGCGCCGCCTCGATCACCGCCATTTGCATGCCGAAGCAGATGCCGAAATAAGGCACCTGCCGCTCGCGCGCGAAACGCGCCGCGCGGATCTTTCCCTCCGTGCCGCGCTGGCCGAAGCCGCCGGGCACCAGGATGCCGTTCACGTGCTCGAGAAAGGGCGTCGGGTCCTCGCGCTCGAAGATTTCGGACTCGATCCAATCGAGCTTGACCTTCACCCGATTGGCGATACCGCCATGCGCGAGCGCCTCGATCAGCGACTTGTAGGCGTCCTTGAGGCCCGTGTATTTGCCGACGATCGCGATGGTGACGTCGCCCTCGGGATTATTCATGCGCTCTTCGATCTTCGTCCAGCGCGAAAGATCCGGCGCCCGCGCGTGCTCGAAACCGAAGGCCGCAAGCACTTCGCCGTCGAGCCCCGCCGCGTGATAGGCGGTCGGCACGGCGTAGATGTTGTCGACGTCGCGCGCCTCGATCACCGCGCTTTCGCGCACGTTACAGAAGAGTCCGAGCTTGCGCCGCTCCTCGCGCGGAATTTCGCGGTCGGCACGGCACAGCAGAATGTCCGGTTGAATGCCGATCGAGCGCAGTTCGCTCACCGAGTGCTGCGTCGGCTTCGTCTTCACTTCGCCCGCCGAGGCGATGTAGGGCAACAGCGTCACGTGGATGTAGACCGTGTGGTTCTCGGGCAATTCATTGCCGAGCTGGCGGATCGCCTCCAGGAACGGCAGGCTTTCGATGTCGCCGACCGTGCCGCCGATTTCGCAGAGCACGAAGTCGAAGCCGTCATTGCCCTCCAGGATGAAATCCTTGATCGCGTTGGTGACGTGCGGGATCACCTGGATGGTGGCGCCGAGATAGTCTCCGCGCCGCTCCTTGGCGAGAATTTCCTGGTAGATGCGGCCGGTGGTGATGTTGTCCTGGCGCGTGCAGGGCCTGCCGGTGAAGCGCTCGTAATGACCGAGATCGAGATCGGTTTCGGCGCCGTCGTCGGTGACGAACACCTCGCCGTGCTGGTAGGGCGACATGGTGCCGGGATCGACGTTGAGATAGGGATCCAACTTGCGCAGCCGCACCGAGAAGCCGCGCGCCTGCAGGAGCGCGCCGAGCGAGGCGGATGCGAGACCCTTGCCGAGCGAGGAAACCACGCCGCCGGTAATGAAAATATACCGCGCCATGGGACCTATGCCTTAGCGCCTTGCGCCCGCTTTGGCGAGGGCGTCTCCGCGCTGGGCTGCCCTGCATCCGGCGTCCGCGGCATCACCTTGCCCGGCGTATCGCCGGCGTCTAACCGAAACCGAATATAGTCGGCGGCGCCGCGGAACTCGCGCTCGAGCCGCGCCAAAACATGGGGCGGCGGCGGACCGCCGGTGTGGCTGGAGGCGAGCCACAATTTCCAGGCTTCGTTGATGCCGTCGATGATCAGGCTGCCGTAATAGGCGCCGCGGCCGCGCTGATAGCCAAGCACCGTTTCGTCGGCCTCCGCACTTCCCGCCTTGCGGCCGTGATGGTGGAAAACCTTGACCAAGGGCGTGAACACACCGGTGAAGCCCGCGAGCGAAGCGCGGGTGCCGAATTCGATGTCTTCGCACGGGAACGGCGTGCCGGATCCCATGTCCTCGCGGAATTTTCCCGCCTTCTCGAACACCTCGCGCAGGAAGAAAATATTCGCGCCCTGGAAGGTGCCGGTCGGCAAGACGGTTCTCGGGTTGATGGTCACGAGCCGCGAAATGGTGGCGTTGGCGATCCGATGATCATCCTCCTCGTCGAACAGGAGGATCTGCCCCATGCCGTAATGATGCTGGCAGGGCTCGGCGAATTGCAGCCGCAGCGCGGTGTAATAGTTGTCGTCGAGGTAACAATCGTCGTCGGTGAAGGCGATGAGATCGCCCGCGGCCGCCTCGATGCCGGCGTTGCGCGCGCGCCCCAGGCCCTTGCCGGCGCGGACGATCCTTGTCCGGCGGTATTTTTCGGCAAAGTCCGCCATCGCCTTCGGGGTGTCGTCGGTGGATTCGCTGTCGACGAGAACGAGCTCGATCTGGTGCGAACTCATCATCGCCGTGTTGAATTTGGAGAGCGTCGCGGAGAGCTGCTCCGCGCGGTTTCGCGTGCAAATGATGTGGGAGATTTTCATGCGTCCATGCCGCCGTTTCTCAAGAATTCGTCCGCGCCATGGGATTCGACCTCTAGACCTTCGCGGCTGATTCGACGAGAGGCTTTTCCACCGCCCGTCCACAAAACCGAAGGGCCGGGGAGAACCCCGGCCCTTGCTTGTTTTTCAGCCTCATTTCGACTGCGGGACCTGTGGTCCCGAAGGGGATTGCGGTTGCTGTTTCATCTGATCGAGCAGGCTGCCGCCCGGGGCGGCTGGCGCCGGTGCCGTGGTGCTCGAGGGTCGAAAGATCGAGCCCTGGTTGCTACCCAAGCCGGCCAGGATCGAGAGCCCGAAGCTCGTAAGAAAGAAGGCCCCGGCGAGGATCGCCGTGGTGCGGGTCAAGACGTTCGCGGAGCCGCGGCTCGAGAGAAATCCGCCCCCGCCCCCCATGCCAAGCGCGCCGCCCTCGGATTTCTGCAGAAGCACCACGCCGATCAAGGCGAGCACGACAAATAGGTGAATGACGATAATGACGGTGTGCATGGGTTTCTCGCGGGATGGCGGTGCTTACACGATCGCGCCTGCGCTTGCCACCCGACTTGGGATTGAAAATCGCGCGCCGCAAGCAGGACCAAAACCCGACTCTGCGACAATTCCTTGACGGCAATACATTTCAAACTCAACGAGATGATTCTGAATAGCAGCGACTCGGTATAATCGTTTGATATTATTGCGATTTCTATCGTCGACTATCACCCCGCTGCGCCCGCGATGGCGAGAAAATCGGCCGCTTTCAGGCTTGCCCCTCCCACCAGCGCCCCGTCCACGTCGTTCGCTTTCAGGAGCGACGCCGCATTGTCGGGCTTGACCGAACCACCATACAGAATGCGCGTGGCGGCGCCCTGGGCGGCGCCAAAACGAGCCGAAAGCGCGCTTCGGATCAGGCCATGCACCTCCGCGACATCGCCCGCAGCCGGCGTCAATCCGCTTCCGATCGCCCACACCGGCTCATAGGCGATCACCAGCCTCTCCGCCTCCGCCCCGTCCGGCACCGAGCCCTGGAGCTGTCGAGAAACCACTTCGAGCGTTCGCTTCGCCTCGCGCTCGGCGCCCGTTTCCCCCACGCAGACGATGGCAAACAGGCCGGCGCGGAAGGCAGCCTCCGCCTTCGCCCGCACCAAGGCGTCGTCCTCGCCATGATGGGCGCGGCGCTCGGAATGGCCGACGATCACCGCTTTCGCCCCCGCATCGGCGAGCATTTCGGCCGAAATGTCGCCGGTATGGGCGCCTGACGCCTGCGGGTGGCAATCTTGGGCGCCGATCATCACCTTGGAGCCCTTGGCGGTTGCGGCAAACTCCTCGATCAGGGTGAAGGGCGGACAGATCAGAAGGTCGATTTTGCTCGAAAGTTCGGAGCCAAAGTCCTGAATGATGCGGTCGAGCTCCGCCACCGAGGCGGAAAGCCCGTTCATCTTCCAATTGCCCGCGATCAGGACCCGCCTTACGGCCATTCCCCGTCCCCAATTTGGCCTCGAACGCGGGTAGCAGACCGTTTAAAGCCGCGCAAACGGCAGGTCCGCCGCCGTTGCCGGAAAGGGGCGCGCTCCCTATGATCCGCGCCCTTTCCGGCAAATACCGGTTTCGAGACGACGAGACTTCGGGAAACGACGCATGCTGCATATTTTTCGCCAGGGAATCGGAGGCTGGTTCGTCAAGGGCTTCATGGGCCTCTTGATCTTCTCCTTCGTGATCTGGGGCATCGCCGACGTGTTTCGCAACTTCGGCGCCAGCACGCTCGCGCGCGTCGGCAAGACGCAAATTTCAGCCGAAGGCTTCCGCCGCATCTTCACCGAGCGGCTGCAGCAGCTGAGCCGGCAACTCGGTCGTCCGATCACGCCGGCGCAGGCGCAGATCCTCGGTCTCGATCGCCAAATTCTGCGCGAGCTTCTGAGCGAAGGCGCGCTCGATGAAAAAGCGCACAGCCTCTATCTCGGCATCTCCGACGACACGTTGACCCGCCGCATCATCGAAGATCCGACCTTTCGCGGTCCGACCGGCACCTTCAACCACGACTATTTCGTGCAGCTCCTGCGCGCGAACGGCTACACCGAGCCGCAATATGTGGACGTGCAACGCCGCCTGATGTTGCGCCAGCAGATTGCCGGCGCTTTTGCCGGCGAGACCGCCATTCCGAAGGTTCTGGGGGAAGCGGTTCAGCGCTACGAGAACGAGGAGCGCGCCATCGAATTCGTGAAGTTAGGCAAGGAGCAAGCGGGCTCAATCCCCGCCCCTACGCCCGACCAGCTCAAAACCTACTACGAGAAGCACAAGGCCGCGTTCCGCGCGCCCGAATACCGCAAAATCGTGCTGATCACGCTCACCCAGGAAGTCCTCGCATCCTCGATCGAGGTCTCCGACGAGGATGTGCGCAAGGCCTACGAAAACCAAATCGACCGTTTCCGCACGCCCGAGCGTCGCGAGATCGATCAGATCGTCTTCCCCAACATCGAAGAAGCGAACGCCGCCTCCCTCCGCATCGCCGCCGGAACCTCGTTCGACAAAATCGCGGAGGAGAAGAAGCTCACGCCAAAGGACATTTCGCTCGGGCTCGTTGCCAAGCACGACATCCTCGATTCCACGATCGCCGATGCCGCCTTTTCGCTCGCCGCCGGCAAGATCAGTCAACCGATCGCGGGCCGTGTCGTCGTTGTTCTCCTGCGCCTGAATCGCGTGGAGCCCGCTTCCGAGCAGCCTCTGGCCGCCGTCGCGGCGACGCTCCGCAATGACATCGCGCGCGAACGGGCGCGGCGCGACGTTCTCGATATTCATGACAAGATCGAGGACGAACGCGCGGGCGGCGCGACGCTTCCCGAGATCGCAACAAAGCTCGGCCTCAAGACGGCGACGATCGAAGCCACCGATCGCAGCGGCCGCAAGCCCGATGGCACGCTGATCGACGATTTTCCCGGTCGTGCCGATCTGTTGAGCGGCGCCTTCCGCTCGCCAAAACTTGGCGTCGAGACCGATCCGGTGGAGCTGCGCAGCCAGGGCGGCTTCATCTGGTACGACGTCGCGGATATTGTGGCCTCGCACGATCGCAGTTTCGAGGAAGCGCGCGACCTCGTGGAAACCCGCTGGCGCGACGAGGAAGCGGGCAAGAAGATTTCGGCGCTCGCCGATACGATCCGCGCGAAAGTCGACAGCGGCGAAAACTTCGCCAAGGCCGCGCCCGGGATGGCGCTCGAGCGGCGCGAAAAGCTGAAGCGCGGAAAGGCGGCAAGCGGGCTCGACGCGAGCGCGATTGCGCGCGTGTTCGCCACGGCCGAAGGCAAGAGCGGAGTTTACGCCGCCGATGACGGGCTCAACCGGATCGTCTATCGCATCGTCACGGTGACGGTGCCCCCCTTCTCTCCGACGCCCGCCGCCCTGAAGGCGCTCGCCAACGGCCTGCAGGAAGATCTTTTGGGCCAATACGTCACTCACGTCGAAGGTGATCTCGGCGTGAGTATCAACGAAGCCGTGCTGCGCTCGGTCATCGGCGCCGACAGGAACTGAGCGAAAATGGAAATCTTGCCCGGAGGGTCCGCCTTTGCGGCGCGCTACGCGGCGGGGGATCCGCAGCTCGTCTGGACGACGCTGGTCGGCGATTTGGAGACGCCCGTATCCGCCTTCCTGAAGCTCGCCAGCGGCAAGCCGCATAGCTTTTTGCTGGAATCGGTCGAGGGCGGCGCCGTGCGCGGACGCTATTCGATCATCGGGTTGGAGCCCGACCTCATTTTTCGCGCCAAGGGCGCGCGGGCGGAAATCAACCGCGAGGCGCGCGACGAATCCGGACGCCTTCGTGCCGTGCAAGCAAGCCTCGCTTTCGGCGCTGCGCGATCTCGTCGCCGAATCGAAGCTCGTGATCCCGCCCGAACTGCCGCCGATGGCGGCGGGCATCTTCGGCTATCTCGGCTACGACATGGTGCGGCTGATGGAGAAACTGCCGCAACCCAATCCCGACCCCATCGGGATTCCCGACGCGATTCTGATCCGGCCGACCGTCATCGTCGTGTTCGACGCGGTGAAGGACGCGATGACCGTCATCACGCCGGTGCGGCCGGAGACCGGTGTGAGCGCGAAGGCGGCGCAAGCGCGCGCGACCGAGCGCCTCTCGGCGGTCGTCGACACGCTGGAAAAGCCGCTTGCCCAGCAGCCGCCGCCGCCGAATTTCGATCCCTTGCAGATCGCGACGCAATCCAACACCACGCCCGCCGAATTCGAGAAGATGGTGCTCGCCGCCAAGGAATACATTGCGGCCGGCGACGTCTTTCAGGTGGTGCTGTCGCAGCGCTTCGAAGCGCCCTTCCCGCTGCCGCCGTTTTCGCTCTATCGCGCGCTTCGCCGCACCAATCCCGCGCCCTATCTTTACTTCCTCGATTTCGGCGGCTTCGCCGTCGCGGGCTCAAGCCCGGAAATTCTCGTCACCGTGCGCGAGGACAAGGTCACCGTCCGGCCCATCGCCGGCACCCGCCGGCGCGGCGTCACGCCGCACGAGGACAAGGCGCTCGAGGACGAACTTCTCGCCGACCCCAAGGAGCGCGCCGAGCATCTGATGCTCCTCGACCTCGGCCGCAACGACGTCGGCCGCGTTTCCGAAATCGGCAGCGTCAAGGTCACCGACCAGTTCTTCATCGAGCGCTACAGCCACGTCATGCACATCGTCTCCAACGTCGAGGGCAAGCTCGACAAGAAATACGACGCGCTCGAAGCGCTCATCGCCGGTTTTCCGGCCGGCACCGTCTCCGGCGCGCCGAAAGTGCGCGCGATGGAGATCATCGACGAGTTGGAAAAAGAGAAACGCGGGATCTATGCCGGCTGCGTCGGCTATTTCTCCGCCGCCGGCGACATGGACACCTGCATCGTGCTCCGCACCGCGCTCGTCAAGGACGGCAGGATGTACGTGCAGGCCGGCGCCGGCATCGTCGCCGACTCCAATCCGCGGTCGGAGCAACAGGAGTGCATCGACAAGGCGAAGGCGCTCTTTCGCGCCGCCGAAGAGGCCCGCCGCTTCGCGAGCAGTGCCGGGCGCGGGCAATAGCCGCTTCTTGACGGCGGCACGCCGAAGGGCCACCAAGGCGCCTTCAAGGGCTTCTCACCAATGCCGAAAGTCGTGCTCGTCGACAATTACGACAGCTTCACCTGGAATCTCGTGCATGCCATCGGCGTGCTCGGGCCCGAGGTCGAGGTTCATCGCAACGACAAGATCACCGTCGATGCGCTGGCGGCGGCGAACCCCGACGCGATCGTGATCTCGCCCGGTCCCTGCACGCCGAACGAGGCGGGCATTTCGCTCGAAGTCGTGCAGCGGCTCGGCGACCGCGTGCCGATCCTCGGCGTTTGCCTCGGGCATCAAGCGATTGGTGCCGCCTATGGCGGTAATGTGGTGCGCGCGCCCGTCCCGGTGCACGGCAAGCTTTCCACGATCAAGCACAAGGGCGAAGGTGTCATGCGCGGCATCAACGCCTCATTCGAGGCAACGCGCTATCATTCACTGGTCGTCAAGCGCGACACCATGCCCGCCGATCTCGCGGTGACCGCCGAGACCGACGACGGCCTCGTGATGGCGATGTCGCACAAGAAGCATCCCGTGCACGGCGTGCAATTTCATCCCGAAAGCATCGCCTCCGAGCACGGCCAGACGATCTTGAAGAATTTTCTCGATCTTGCCGCCCAGTGGAACGCGGCGAAGCGCGGCTGACATGGAACGTTTTCGCGCGCTCATCGGCAAGGTCGCGACCGGCGCCGCAGCTCACGCGCGAAGAAGCCACGCACGCCTTCGACAAGATGATGTCGGGCGAAGCGACGCCGGCGCAGATGGGCGCCTTCCTGATGGGGCTGCGCGTCCGCGGCGAGACGGTGGACGAAATTACCGGGGCGGTCGCCACCATGCGCGACAAGATGCTGACGGTCGAGGCGCCCGCCGACGCGATCGACGTGGTCGGCACCGGCGGCGACGCCGCCGGCTCCTACAACATTTCGACTTGCGCCGCCTTCATCGTCGCGGGCGCCGGCGTGCCGGTCGCCAAGCACGGCAATCGCGCGCTTTCCTCGAAATCCGGCGCCGCCGACGTGCTCGCGGCGCTCGGCGTCAAGATCGATCTGGAGCCGCGCGCGATTTCCCGCTGCATCAAGGAAGCCGGCATCGGCTTCATGTTCGCGCCCTCGCATCATCCGGCGATGAAGCATGTCGGCCCGACGCGCGTCGAACTCGGCACCCGCACGATCTTCAATCTGCTCGGACCGTTGTCGAACCCGGCGGGCGTCAAGCGGCAGATGGTCGGCGTGTTCGCCCGGCCCTGGATCGAGCCGTTGGCGAAGGTGCTCGCGGCACTCGGCTCCGAGCGCGCCTGGGTCGTGCACGGCTCCGACGGACTCGACGAGGTCACCACCTCCGGCCCGACCTTTGTCGCGGAGCTCGATAAGGGCAAGGTGAAAACCTTCGAGATCACGCCCGAGGAAGCGGGGCTGAAACGCGTGAAGCCCGAGGAGCTGAAGGGCGGCGAGCCGGCGCTGAACGCGATGGCGCTCAAAGCCGTGCTCGACGGCATGCCCGGCCCTTTTCACGACGTCGCGTTGATGAACGCGGCGGCGGCGCTCGTCGTCGCGGGCAAGGCCAAGGACATCGCCGAGGGCGCCAAGCTCGCCGCGAAATCGATCGAAAGCGGCGCCGCCAAGGAGCGCCTGAAGAAACTCGTCGCGATTTCGAACGCCAAGTCTTGAGCGAACTCATGAGCGACATCCTGAAGAAAATCGAAGCCTATAAGCGCGAGGAAATCGCCGCGCGCGAAGAAGGCGCATCCGCGCGCCAAGGTCGAGGCCGCGGCCGAAGCCGCCTCCCCGGTGCGCGGCTTTTTCGCGGCGCTCGAGCGCCAAGATCGCGCGCGGCGACTACGCGCTGATCGCCGAGATCAAGAAGGCAAGCCCTTCGCGCGGCCTCATCCGCGCCGAATTCGATCCGTCTTCGCTCGCGCGCGACTACGCCGCCGGCGGCGCGACTTGTCTCTCGGTGCTGACCGACGGTCCTTCGTTTCAGGGCTCGCCCGACCATCTCGTCGCCGCCCGCGCCGCGACGGCGCTACCGGTGCTGCGCAAGGATTTTCTCTACGATCCCTATCAGGTGGCGGAGACGCGCGCGCTCGGCGCCGATTGCATCCTGATCATCATGGCCGCGGTCGACGACAAGACCGCGCGCGAGCTTTATTCGGCCGCCGTGCACTGGAACATGGATACGCTCGTCGAGGTCCATAACGAAGGCCGAACTCGACCGCGCGCTCAAGCTCGGCTCGATGCTGATCGGCGTCAACAATCGCGATCTTCGCTCCTTCGACGACGACGCTTGCCACCACGGAGCGGCTGGCGCCGCGCCTGTCGAAGAACCATCTGCTCGTGAGCGAGAGCGGCATCTTCACGCCCGCCGATATCGCGCGGCTCGCCAATGCCGGGCGTGCGCGCCTTTCTCGTCGGCGAAAGCCTGATGCGCGAGCCCGACGTGACGCTCGCGACCCGCAAGCTGCTCGCGCGCGACAAGAAGCAGGCGAAATCCGCCTGAAGCGGTCATGGCTGAAAAAACCCTCACCCATCTCGGAAGAAGCGGCGAAGCGCGCATGGTGGACGTGTCGCAAAAGCCCGCGACCGAGCGCATCGCCGTCGCCGAGGGCAAGGTCGTCATGCGCGCGGAGACGCTCGACTCGTGCTCTCGGGCGATGCCAAAAAAGGCGACGTGCTCGGCACCGCCCGCATCGCCGGCATTCAGGCCGCCAAGCGCACGCACGAGCTGATCCCGCTCTGCCATCCCCTGCCCGTCACCAAGATCGAGATCGCGATCGAGCCCGACCGAAAACTGCCCGGTCTCGTCGTACGCGCGACCGTGAAGGTGACCGGCCAGACCGGCGTCGAGATGGAAGCGCTCACCGCCGTCTCCGTCGCCTGCCTGACGATCTACGACATGGTGAAAGCGGTCGAGCGCGGCATGCGGATCGAGGGCATCCGACTGCTGGAGAAATCCGGCGGCGCGTCGGGCGCGTGGCGCGCGGAGCGTTGACGTGGCGCTGATCTCCGTCGAGGAGGCGCTTGCTCGCGTGCTCGATGGCGTGAGTGCGCTATCGAGCGAGGAAATTCCGCTCGGCGAGGCGCATGGCCGCGTGCTCGCGGGCACGCTCGCCTCCCGCCGCACGCAGCCTCCCGCCGATCTCTCCTCGATGGACGGCTACGCGGTGCAGGCCGCCGACATTGCGACGGTGCCCGCGAGCCTGCGGTTGATCGGCAAGTCGGCCGCGGGCAAGCCGTTCGACGGCACGTTGAAGCCCGGCGAGACCGTCCGCATCTTCACCGGCTCCGTGATGCCGCAAGGCGCCGATCAAGTCGTGCCGCAGGAAAACGTCGTCCGCGACGGCGATCAAATTTCGATCAGTGCGCCGCCCAAGAGCAAGTTCGTTCGCCGCCAAGGGCTCGATTTCAAGGCAGGACAAGTGATGCTGGAAACCGGCCGCCGCTTGAACGCGCGCGATATCGGTCTCTTGGCGGCCATGGACTACGCCCGCGTCGACGGTCGCGCGCCGGCCGCGCGTCGCGATCCTCGCCACCGGCGACGAATTGGTGGCCCCCGGCACGGGCGACGCGCCCGATCGCATCGTCGCCTCGAACCCGCATGCGCTCGTCGCCTTGCTGCGCCCGGAGAACGCGGAGCCCATCGATCTCGGCATCGTCGCCGACAAGATGGAGCTGATCGCGCAAGCGATCGCTCGTGCCCGCGAGCAAGGCGCCGATGTGCTCGTGACGCTCGGGGGCGCTTCGGTCGGCGATCACGACCTGATCGCGCCGGCACTGGCAGAGGCCGGAATTCCCCTCTCCTTCCACCGCATCGCCATGCGTCCCGGCCGCCCCATGCTCCTGGGATTGACCGAGGGCATGCGCGTGCTCGGATTGCCGGGCAATCCGGTCTCGACTTTCGTCTGCGCCTTCCTGTTCCTGCTGCCGCTGCTTCGCAAGCTGCAGGGCCGCGCCGATCTTTTGCCCGAGGCGGAGAAAGCGGCGCTCGGCCGCGCGCTTGACCAGAACGATCATCGGCAGGACTTTCTGCGCGCCAAACTCGCGCGCGGGCAGGACGGCCAGCTCGTCGCGACCCCCTTCAAGCTGCAGAGATTCCTCGATGCTCTCGGTGCTGCATGCGGCCGATTGCCTGATCGTGCGGCCGCCGCATGCGCCGGCGGCGGCGGAAGGAAGCGCGTGCGAGGTCCTGCGTTTCGCCGATTAGAGCGGTAAAATGAAAAACCCCGGCGCGAGGCCGGGGCTTTGAATTTCATCCGTTCTAGATCGGATCAGTACTTCGCTACGACCGGGTTTTTGCCCCACGGATCGCCAAACTTAAAGTTCACCCCAAGACGCACGACGTCGATCCCACGAAGGGCATTCGTGATCGGGCTGTCAGGCGGAAAAAAACCGCTACTCGACCCGTTGAAGGCGTAGTGCAGATATTCAATCCGCATGGTCGTAATCGGACTGATCATATATTCCCAGCCGCCCCCATACACGGCGCCACTATCGCTCACGTGAAATATCCAATTCGGCGGCGGATTGTCCGAAATCGGTAGCCGTGATACGCGCGCGTCCCCAACCCCAGCCGGCAGTAGCGTAGAGAAGTGAGTTTGAACTCATGAGAAAACCTATACGGCCGCGAACGGAAGCAAGGTCCGTTAGCTTGGCTGTGACACTGTCCGAAAACGTGTCGCCGGCATCAAAAAAGGATCTAGAATTGCTACCGATTGCCCCGGACCAGTCGGCTTCGATGCCGAGAACGAGATTGTTGATCTGATTATTATAGCCGAGCTGGGTGCCGTACACGAGGCCATGCCACTTGCTCACGCTAACGTCTTCCGTGGGATCGCCATCGTCGAACAAGTCGGACTTGACGTGGCCCCAGCTATACCCGGCATGACCGCCAAAATAGAAGCCGGTCCAGTTGAACACTGCCGGCGCCGGGCCGGCCTTCACCGGATAGTCGGCGGCGATAGCAGGCGTGGCACAAAATGCAGCAGCGATCCCCGCAAGAAGAACTTTTTTCATCTGGCTTCCCCTGTGAACACGCGCTTTTTTTATCTGTTCTGTTAGGTGGAAGCATAACGCGCTTGCAATAAAACAAAACCGACCAAAGCCGCCTCTCTCGCAGATTTTCTGAGGGTATGACTTAAAGCCCACACCTCCAAACTAGGCCACTGCTCAATTCAAACTAGGCCACAGGGGATGGAATTAGACCAGTAGCCCCTCGTTAGGAAGAACGAAAGGCGAATCGGGGCACTAAATGCTCGAACAGGATCCCCCCCACAATTCACCTTGCGGAACACAACCGGAACGGATACATTCGTTCGCGGTTTGTTTCCACCCCGATTCCCGCCTAGCGAGTCCCCCAAGATGCTTACAAGCAAACAATACGAGCTTCTCCGCTTCATCCACGAGCGCCTGAAGGAATCGGGCGTGCCGCCCTCCTTCGAGGAAATGAAGCACGCGCTCGATTTGCGCTCCAAGTCCGGCATCCACCGGCTGATCACCGCGCTCGAGGAGCGCGGCTTCATCCGCCGCCTGCCGAACCGGGCGCGGGCGCTCGAAGTCATCCGCCTGCCGGAGACGGTCGCGCCGGGCTTCGGGGCTAAAAAAGGCTTCTCGCCGAACGTGATCGAGGGCAGCCTCGGTCGCGTGCGCGCCGCCTCCGAGGACGATGGCGGCAGGCCCGTCGCGGTTCCGGTCATGGGCCGCATTGCCGCCGGCACACCGATCGCCGCGATTCAAAGCCGCAGCCATACCATCCACGTGCCGCCGGAAATTCTCTCCTCCGGCGATCACTTCGCGCTCGAAGTGCGCGGCGACTCGATGATTGAGGCCGGCATTTTCGAGGGCGACCTCGCCTTGATCCGCAAGAGCGACACCGCCGATACCGGCGACATCGTCGTCGCCTTGATCGACGAGGAAGAAGCGACGCTGAAGCGCCTGCGCAAGAAGGGCGCCTCGATCGCGCTAGAAGCGGCGAACCCCACCTACGAGACGCGCATCTTCGGCCCCGACCGCGTGCGCATTCAGGGCAAGCTCGTGGGATTGTTCCGGCGGTACTGATCGCCGTTATTCTTTTTACGACCTAATGCGCTATAGCACCGAAAAAACGAAGACGTTGATCAATTATGTAAGTGATAATGACCTATAGTTGCATTTCATAAAATAGTCGCCATATGGGGCGTCGGTAATTTGTTGCTACTGTGAATTTAAACTACTGAAACAAAAACGAGGAACAAGTCATGGCTCTACGGGCGAGTGGGAATGCTGTTATAAGCGCCAACCAGCGGCACATGTTTTCAATTCAATCCAATCATGTTTTTGGATTCGAAATAGGTGCGGACGGCAAGACGAAATACTTTTTAAAAGGTGAAGTAGTCGGTCCTGAGGAAGAATTTATCTTCAACGGCGTGTTGTTCCTTCCCGGTGCTGATCTAGGAGGAACAATTCTCGACAATTTTCCGAAGGCAGATGCACCAAAAGGATGGGAAAAAAGCATTCCATAAATCCAGAGGGATGGGATTTAGTTGACCAAAAGACCGGCCAAACTCTTTTTGGCTTCAGAATTGTTGGCGATTATTGTCACGTCACGACGAATATCTATGACGAGACAGGCGAAGCGATAGCCACCTGCGACGAAAACGGACTGACAATTCATCGGGGTCCGGCAAAAGTTCCACCGTGGTTTAACATCGGCTAACATTCTCGCCTTCTGGCATCTGCGCCAAGATACCGGGTCTTTCGTTTTCGTTCGCCATCGGGCCCCCGCCCTACTCGGCGCCTGATCTCTATGCTGACGCCGCTACTTCTCTCCGCATCGAACATGAAGTCCCGTCGAATGGGAACGGCTTCGCGCGTTTTTGCGATCAAAAGCTGGAACACCATGTGCGATCCGTGCAGGAATTCGAGTTCCACGGCGGCCAAGTAATATTCCCACATCCGAGCGAAGCGCTCGTCATAGATCTGCACCGCTTTGGCCCTATTTTTCGCGAAGCGCTCTCGCCAATGGCGAATGGTGTGATAGTAGTGCAGCCGTAAAATCTCGATGTCCGCGACCCACAATCCGTTCCGCTCCGTCGCGGCGGTCGTTTCCGAAATCGCCGGCACGTAAGCGCCGGGAAAAATATACTTGCGAATGAACGGACCTGTCGTTCCCGGCGGCGACATCCGCCCGATGGAATGAATAAAGGCGTAGCCGTCATCCTTGAGAAGATCGCGCACTTTCGCGAAATATTCGTCGAGATGAAAAATCCCGACATGCTCCATCATGCCGACCGAGACCACACGGTCGAACTTCCCCTCGACGTTGCGATAATCGATCTCGCGGAATTCCACCAAATGATCGACACCCGCGGCCTTCGCCCGCTCCTTGGCGACACGAATTTGTTCCGGCGAAACATTGATGGCGACGACATGGGCACCGGTTTGCTTGGCGAGATGAATGGCGAAGCCGCCCCAGCCCGAGCCGATCTCAATAACGGTCATCTCCGGCTTCAGCTGCAGCTTCGTCGTGGCATGGATGAGTTTATATCGTTGCGCTTCTTCGAGGGTGTCGCGCGCGGGATCGCGGAAATAGGCGCAGGAATATTGCATATCCTCGTCGAGAAAGAGCCGATAAACGTCGGTCGAAATGTCGTAATGATGCCGGGCATTTTTCGCGGCCCTGCCGACTGGATTGGCCTGATGCCAGCGCCGAAGCCCGCGCCACAGTTTCCGCAGCATCCTCTGGGAGCCATGAGAGTAGAGAGCGGAGCGGTTGACCGAGAACAGCATCAAGAGGTCTTGGATCGCCGAGCTCTCCTCGAAGGTGAGGGCGCCATCCATGTAGGCTTCGCCGGCGCGCAGTTCCGGGTTCAAGAAAAGCGTCGTCTCTAGCGCGCGCCGATTGATGCGGGCCGTCACCGCCGGCCCGGGTAGCTTGCCGCCAAATACATGCAATTTACCCGACGCGTCATAGAGACGAAGCGTGCCCCTCTTGATGAATTTTTCCAGCAGACCGGACAACAATCGCACTGAACTACACCTCGTTTAGAACGGGATCGGCACGGCATATCGATCTATTTGTTTACGACATCATCTAGCGGCAATCGAGCCCTGCCGCCCTACTCTGCGCCTGATCTCTATGCTACACGGCGCGCTACCTCGCGCCACGCTTTGCATATGACTGAAACCACGACACCCATCGTCACGCGCTTCGCGCCCTCGCCGACCGGATTTCTCCACATCGGCGGCGCGCGCACGGCGTTGTTCAACTGGCTCTACGCGCGCGGCCGCGGCGGCAAGATGCTCTTGCGCATCGAGGATACCGACCGTACGCGTTCGACCCAGGAGGCGATCGACGCGATTTTCGACGGGCTGACCTGGCTCGGGATCGATTGGGACGGCGAGCCCGTGTTCCAGTTCGCGCGCGCCGCACGCCACCGCGAGATCGCCGAGGCTCTGCTCGCCGTCGGCCGCGCCTATCGCTGCTACGCTTCACCGCAGGAATTGCAAGAAATGCGCGACGCCGCCCGCCGCGAGGGGCGCCCGCCGCGCTATGACGGCCGCTGGCGCGATCGCGACCCGTCGGAAGCCCCGCCCGGCGTCGAGCCGGTCATCCGCCTCAAGGCGCCGGCCGAGGGCGAGACCGTCATCGACGACCTCGTGCAGGGCCGCGTCACCTGGCAAAACAAGGAGCTCGACGACCTCGTGCTTCTGCGCTCCGACGGGACGCCCACCTATATGCTCGGTGTCGTCGTCGACGATCACGACATGGCGATCACCCACATCATCCGCGGCGACGATCATCTGACCAATGGCGCGCGTCAGGCGCAAATCTACGATGCGCTCGGCTGGCCGATCCCGAAGATGGCGCATATCCCGCTCATCCACGGGCCCGACGGCTCCAAGCTCTCCAAGCGCCATGGCGCGCTCGGCGTCGAGGCCTATCGCGCCATGGGCTATCTGCCGGCCGCGATGCGCAACTATCTCGTGCGGCTCGGCTGGAGCCACGGCGATCAGGAGACTTTCACCGGCGAGGAGCTGCTTTCGCTCTTCGATCTCAACCGCGTCGGCCGCTCCGCCGCGCGCTTCGACTTCACCAAGCTAGAGAGCCTGAACGGACAGTACATTCGTCAGACACCCGACCCGGAGCTGGTCGAGGCGCTCGAACAATTTCTGCCCGAACTTCCCGATGGGGCGGCACTTGCGCCGCGCTTCAAGCTTTTGCGTGCGCGAATTGCGGCGATCATGCCCGGGCTGAAAGAGCGTGCGAAAACCCTGATCGAGCTCGTGGACGGCGCCCGCTTCCTGCTCGACGAGCGCCCGCTCAAGCTCGACGACAAGGCAAAAGCTATTCTTTCGCCGGAGGCGCGCGCGACTCTCAAGCACGCGGTCACCGCGCTCGAGAGGACCGAATGGGAGGCGGCCAGCCTCGATGCCGCCGTCCGCGCGCTCGCCGATGCTCAAAAGGTGAAACTCGCCGCGATAGCGCAACCGCTGCGGGCGGCGCTGACGGGAAGATCGACCTCGACCGGGATCTTCGACGTATTGATTGCGCTCGGAAAAGTGGAGAGCCTCGCCCGCCTCGCGCGATCAGGCCGGCATACCCGCCGCCGCCTAGGTTTCCGGGCATCCCCAGGAAGCCCGCCACTCAGACCCCTCTGCTTGCTTGTGCGGTGCGAAAGAGTTACCAAATTAATGCTTTGACCGGCGCCTCGCCGTCTGGCCCGCCGTATTCGGCGGCTTCGAGCCATTCGGCTTTCGGCCCGATCGCTTTCGCGGCAAGGGAGATTCCCGCATGGATGCGAAAACGGCGAACACCAAAACGGGCAAGCTTTCCATCGGCGAGCAGAATTGGTCGTTTTCGATCTATGAAGGAACGATCGGTCCGTCGGTCATCGACATCGCCAAGCTTTACGGCCAGACCGGGATGTTCACCTACGATCCCGGCTTCACCTCGACCGGCAGCTGCGAATCCAAGATCACCTACATCGACGGCGACGAGGGCGTGCTGCTCTATCGCGGCTATCCGATCGAGCAGCTCGCCGAGCACGGCGATTTTCTGGAGACCTGCTACCTCCTGCTCTACGGCGAATTGCCGACGGCGGCGCAGCGCGCCGACTTCGTCAAGCGCGTGACCAATCACACCATGGTCCACGAGCAGATGAGCCGCTTCTTCCAGGGCTTCCGCCGCGACGCGCACCCGATGGCGGTGATGGTCGGCACCGTCGGCGCGCTCTCGGCCTTCTATCACGACTCGACCGACATCTCCGATCCGCAGCAGCGGATGATCGCCTCGATCCGCATGATCGCGAAAATGCCGACGCTTGCCGCCATGGTCTACAAATACTCGATCGGCCAGCCCTTCATCTATCCGAAGAACGAGCTCGACTACGCCACCAATTTCCTGCGCATGTGCTTCGCGGTGCCGTGCGAGGAATACAAGCCCAATCCGGTGCTCGCCCGCGCGATGGACCGGATTTTCATTTTGCACGCCGACCACGAGCAGAACGCCTCGACTTCGACCGTGCGGCTCGCGGGCTCCTCCGGCGCCAATCCATTCGCCTGCATCGCGGCCGGCATCGCCTGCCTATGGGGCCCCGCCCATGGCGGCGCCAACGAGGCGGCGCTGAAAATGCTCGCCGAGATCGGCCATGTCGATCGCATTCCCGAATACATCAAGCGCTCGAAGGACAAGAACGATCCGTTCCGCCTGATGGGCTTCGGCCATCGCGTCTATCAAGACTACGATCCGCGCGCAAAAATCATGCAGAAGACTTGCCACGAGGTCCTGAACGAGCTCGGCGTCAAGGACGATCCGCTTCTCGACGTCGCCCTGGAGCTCGAGCGCATCGCGCTCAAGGACGAATACTTCATCGAGAAGAAGCTCTACCCGAACATCGACTTCTATTCGGGCATCACGCTGAAGGCGATGGGTTTTCCGACCACCATGTTCACCGTCCTGTTCGCGCTCGCGCGCACGGTCGGCTGGATCGCGCAGTGGAAGGAAATGATCGAGGACCCGAGCCAGAAAATCGGCCGCCCGCGCCAGCTCTACACCGGCGCCACCAAACGCGATTACGTGCCGATCTCGCGGCGGAAATAAGCGACCAGTACGATTGGTTATTCGGCAGGAGTCGTTACTGAACGCGCGGGTCTTGCCGCCCGCCTTGGCGGCCTCGGCGCCATCATAGGCCCAGTTGAGATAGGCGCTGCCCCAGGTAAAGCCGCCGCCGAACGCCGCGAATACCAGGCGATCGCCGGTTTTCAATTTCAATTCGTAATCCCACAGGCACAGCGGGATCGTCGCGGCGGTGGTGTTGCCATATTTCTGCAGGGTCATCATCACCTTGCTGTGGGGGATTCTCAAACGGTCGGCGATCGCTTCGAGAATGCGCTTATTCGCCTGATGCGGCACGAACCAATCGACGTCGTCGAGCGTCATGTTATTGCGCGTCACGATCTCGCGGACGGAGGCCGACATGCGTTCGGTTGCCGCGCGAAAAACCGCGGGTCCGTTCAAATAAAGATAATGCATGCGCGCTTCAACCGTCGCCGCCGACGGCGGCAGCCGGCTGCCGCCCGCTTTTTGATGGATGTGGGGCATGCCCGAGCCGTCGGAGTGAAGCTCGATGTCCACGAGCCCCGCGCCCGTCTCGTTCGGCTCCAACAGCACCGCCCCCGCGCCGTCACCGAACAACACGCAGGTGGTCCGGTCGGTATAGTCGATCATGTTCGACATTTTGTCGGCGCCGACGAGGATCGCCTTCTTGGCGCGACCCGTCTCGATGAATTGCGACGCGACATCGAGCCCGTACACGAAGCCCGAACACGCCGCCTGAATGTCGAAGCTGCCGACATGGCGCATTCCGACCATGTTGGAGATCAGGTTCGCGGTGGAAGGCAGCACGAAGTCCGGCGTGATGGTCGCGCAGACCAGCACGTCGATTTCCTCGGGCGCAGTGCCGGTCTTTTCGAGAAGGCCGCGCACGGCTTCCACCGCCATGTGCGACGTGCCGAGGCCCTCGCCCTTCAGAATGCGGCGTTCCTTGATGCCCGTGCGCTCGGTAATCCACTGGTCGCTGGTGTCGACCATCCGCGACGAGTTCCTCGTTGCCGAGCACATAGTCCGGCAAGTAGCCGTGGACGCCCGTGATAGCGGCCCGCACGGGCGCTTTCCTGTCTGGACGCAGCAACATTGGCTCGACGCTCTCTGGATCTGGTTTCGGCTTAAGCCTTCTTGATTTTAGCTCGTTAGCAAAGCTTTTGCCATCATGGGCGAGTTTCCTCAACCATTGATTTTCTTTTCTTTTCAATGACTTCGAGCGTCATGCGCGCGGCGCGGGCGCTCGGTTGTTCGTCATCCGTGCCGAAAATTTGGTCAAGTCGTCTGAAAGCCTCAAGCTGCCGTCGCCGCTCCGGCGTATCGTCGAGAAGGAGTGCGAGCGCCTCGGCGAGCTTTTCCGCCGTGCAGTCCTCCTGCATGAATTCCGGCACCACGGCTTCGCCGAGCACGAGGTTGGGCAGGCTTGCCGAAGAAACCCGCACCACGGCCCGCACGATCAATCCCTCCCAAGGCAGGACACGATAGGCGACGATCATGGGCACGTGCGCGAGCGCCAGTTCAAGCGTCACCGTGCCGGAAGCGGCCAAGGCGGCGCGCGCGCGCCGAAACGCCGCGTGTTTTTCCGCCTCGCTGACGACGATGTGCGGCTTCACCGGCCAACTCCCGACCGCGGCCCTGATTTCTTCTTCGCGCTCGCGCAAGGTCGGCAGGACGACCTTCATCGCGCCGTGTTTCTCCACGAGACGCCCGATCGCTTCCCCGAAGATCTTGGCAAGGCGGTGAATTTCGAGCCGGCGGCTTCCAGGCAGCACCAAGAGGAGTGGAGGGTCCTTTTGCCGCGATCGCTCCTCTTCGGGCGAAGCTCGCAGATCGCCGATCCGTTCTAACAAGGGATGGCCGACATAGCTCGAGGGCGGGCCGCCGAGTTTCTTCAGTAAATCGGGCTCGAAGGGAAAAAGCGTCAGCACATGATCGACGAGCGGCGCCAATTTCCGCGCGCGTCCGGGGCGCCACACCCACACCGTCGGCGACACGTATTTCACGATCGCAAGATCGGGCAGCATGCGCCGCACGCGGCGCGCCACGCGTTGGTTGAAGTCGGGGCTATCGATCAGGATCAAGACGTCCGGCGGCGAAGCAATGACCGCCGCCGCCGTTTCGCGAATACGCCGCAGGATGAGCGGAAGCTTGCGGATCACCGAGCCGAAACCCATGGCCGTCACGTCGTCCATCGGAAAGAGGCTCCCAAGCCCCTCCGCTGCCATGGCGGGCCCGCCAACGCCACGAAATCGAATTTTCCCCCGCAGACGTTCGCGCAATTTTTTCATCAAACTCGCGCCGAGCTGATCGCCCGATGCTTCGCCGGCGACGAGAAATGCATCAAGCGGACGCTTTGCGTCCTTCGCGCTCAACGGCGGCCCTCGCCGCGCGCCGGAACGCCGACCAGGAAAAGGCCGGCTTCATCGGCGGCGTGGATCATGGCCGCAGCGTCCGGAACGATGGTCCCTCCCGCCTCGACCGCGATACCGCGCAAACACGCCGCCGCCGCCTGCGCAACCGTCTCCTCGCCGATCGCCGGAACATCGATGTACCGGCTCTGGCCGGGTTTCGGCGCCTTCACCAACACACCCGCGCGCGGTGGCAGCTTCAGGCGTCCGCTGCTGCGGAGTTTCGCGAGCCGCGCCAACAATCCCTCCGTTCCCTCCGCTGCTTCCACGCCGAGCACGCGGCGGGCGGAAATCGCCACCGCCTGCCCGACATCGAAGGGGCCGAGCGCGCGCAGAAGATCGAGACCGAGCGCGATATCGATTTCGTCCTCCGCCGACGGCCGATGCGCCCCCAGCACGCCCGCCGGAACCATCAGTTCGGGAGCGACCTCGTGCACGCCCAAGAGACGAAACCCGTAGTCGTTCAAAATAGCGGCGACGCCGGACAGCAAATGATCGTCGCCGCCGCGATAAAGCCGCGCCAGCCGCGGCAGGATCCGAAACGTGGTCCAATCGAGCCGAAAATCCTTGAGCCTGGGCCGATGGACGGAGCCGATGGCCACGATGTCGCGCAAGCCGTGCTTGCGGGCGAGTTTCACGCTCAATCCGAATGCCCCGAACGGCATCCATTCGTGCGGAAAGCGCTCGACCGCCGGATCCGCAAAACCGCGAAGCGCGAGCATCACGACGGGCCGGCCGCGCTGCACGACGGCTTCGGCCACCGCGATCGGAAACGTGCCGGCGCCGCAAACAATTCCGAGCGGCTCGAGGCTAGCGTCGGCCGCTCGCGCGGTGGGTTTCGCGGTAACCGGCATCAAGCGTCGTCCTCGTCGCCGGATGCGCGCGGCGTCGTCAAGCGCCGCTTGCCCGCTTCGCGCACGAATTGCACGAGCCGTTGGACGTTGTTGTCGCCCGGAAATTCCGCCGCGACCTTTTCGGCGCACTCGATCACTGTGCCGGGGCCTGCGAATAATTTTCGGTAGGCGTGGCGCAACGCATGGATTTGCGGCCGCGTCAGCCCTCCCCGTTTCAAGCCGACAATATTCAACCCCGCGAGCTTGGCGCGCTCGCCGACCGCCGCACTAAACGGGATCACGTCATGCACAACACCCGACAGCCCCCCGATCACCGCCCGCTCGCCTATGCGCACGAACTGATGCACCGCCGCGTAGCCGCCCATGAAGACGAAATCGCCGACCGTGCAGTGGCCTGCAAGCGTCCCGCCATTCGCGAAGGTTACCTCGTTTCCAACGATGCAATCGTGCGCCACATGCGCGTAGGCCATGAACATGCAGCGCTCGCCCACCCGCGTCTCCATGCGCCCGCCCGCGGTTCCGGTGTTCATCGTCACCGACTCGCGAATCACGCAATCGGCGCCGATCAAAAGCCGGCTCGGCTCGCCCTTGTAGTGAACCGATTGCGGCGGCGTTCCCAGCGAAGCAAAGGGATAAATCGTCGCGCGCGGGCCGATGGTCGTCGCACCCGCGACATGCACGTGTGCGAGCAACTTGCAATCGTCGCCGATCGTGACGTCGGGTCCGATGATGCAGTAAGGGCCGATTTCGACATTCGCGCCGATTTTCGCGGCGTCGGCGACCCGCGCCGTGGGATCGATCCGCGCCACGCTCTAGTCGTCCACGATCATGGCGCCCACCTCGGCCTCGGCGACAAGCTCGCCTCGGACCTTGGCCTCGCCGTGAAACCACCACATGAGCTTGCGCCGCGTCTTCTTCCTCACATGGATCTCGACCACGTCACCGGGCACGACCGGCCGGCGAAACTTGGCTTTGTCGATGGTGAGGAACAGCACCGATTTCGGCGGATTGTCGTAGCCGCGCGAAAGCGCGCAGATGGCGCCCGCCGTCTGCGCCATGGCTTCAACCAAAAGCACGCCGGGCATCACCGGATTTCCCGGAAAGTGTCCCTGAAAGAACGGCTCGTTGACCGTGACGTTCTTGATGCCAATGCAGGATTCGTCGCCGCGCACTTCGATGATCCGGTCCACCAACAAAAACGGATAGCGGTGCGGAAGCAGACGCAGGATATCCTGCATCTCGATCGTCGTTTGCGTTTGATGCCTGGTGTCCATCGTTCGCTCTACGATTGATCCTTATCCGGCCGATTGGCCGGGGTCTTGCCGCCGGCGAGCGCCCTCAGCGCCGACACCTCCCGGAAGAATTCGCGGATCGGCTTTGCGGGCGTGCCTCCCCATCTCTCGCCTGCAGGCACATCGTGCATCACGCCGCTTTTTGCCGCGATCTGTGCGCCATCGCCGACATGACGTGTGCTCGGCGAACGCGGCCTGTCCGCCCACCATCACTTGGTCGCCGAGCGTGCAACTGCCGGAAATTCCGACCTGGGCTACAATAATGCAATGCCGGCCGATCGACACGTTGTGCGCGATCTGCACGAGATTGTCGATCTTCGTGCCTTCCCCGATCATGGTATCGCGGTTGGCGCCGCGATCGATCGTGGTATTGGCGCCGATTTCCACGTCGTCCTGGATGATGACCCGCGCGACTTGCGGCACTTTGAGGTGTCCGCTCTTTCCCGGCAGGTAGCCGAACCCATCCTGGCCGATGCGCACGCCGGGATGGATCACCACGCGGTCGCCGATCAGCGCATGCTGGATGCTGACGCCGGGGCCGATTGAGCAATCGCGCCCGATGCGGACATCGGCGCCGATGACGGCGTTGGCGCCAATGATGCTGCCGGTCCCGATTTCGGCGCGCGGACCGATGACCGCGCCGGGATCGGCTACGACGCCGCCCTCAAGCCGCGCCTCCGGATGCACGGCCGCGCCCGAAGCGATTCCTTTTCCGCCGAACAGGGCCGCAGGCTTCAGTTCGCGCTCGAACAGCGCGCGCGCGACGCCCACATAGGCGCGATAGGGCTCCTTCACCACGAGCGCGACGACGCCCTTGGGCGCCGCGTCGGCATGCGCGCGGACCACGAAACAAGCCCCTGCGGCGGTCGAGCGAAACGCCTCGAGAAAATTCTTGTTTTCGAGAAAGGCGAGATCAAGAGGCCCGGCGAGATCGAGCGGCTTGACGCCGACGATCATGCGTCCGAGATCCGCTCCGTTCGCCACTTCGGCGCCGGACATAGTGGCGATTTCGCTGAGCGCGAGCGGCGTTCCGGCGCGGGAAAATATGGGCTTCGCTCATGTATCTTTCGACGCCGCACGCGCGGCCGTCGCCCAATCGGCGCCTCTTCAGAAATTCGTCCCGCCGCTGAAGCGGAAGAATTGGGTCTTGTCGTAAGACTCCTTGGTAAGCGCCTTCGCGAAATCGAAGCGGATCGGCCCGAAGGGCGAGGACCAGATCAGGCTCACACCGGTCGAGGAGCGGATCGCGTTGGAGTCGGCCAAGCAAACGTCAACATTGTTCTTCGGGCCCGTCGTTCCGGTAGGACAAGGGATCTGACCAGGATTGGGACCGTACGGCGTAACGGCCGAGAAAGTGGTGCCACCCTTATAGCCCCACAGCGAACCAGCGTCGGCGAAAATGGCTGCCTTGATGCCCAGTTCCTTCGGCATGAACGACAACGGAAACTGCACTTCGGCGGTCGCGCCCCAATACATCGAGCCGCCGAGCGAATCCGTAAACTGCGGAACCGAGGTCGCGCGGTCCGATGCCCGAGGGCTGGAATCCGCGCACGAGCTCCGGTCCCTTGTAGAATTGGTCGAGAATGCGAAGAGTGCCGCTGTTCCCGTTGCTGCCGGTCGAAACGATGTAGCCGCCTTGGGCGCGCAACATGCCGACGTAGTCTCCACCCAAGGGCCTGTAAACTCTTCCGTCGACGGACGACCGCAAATAATTCGAGTCGCCTCCCAAGCCGGCAAAGTCCTGGCTAAAATTCATCATAAGACCCGTTGTCGGGTCCTTGTTGTTGTCGAGGGTGTTGTAGACCAGCGAATAGCCGAGTGACGACGTTATCTTGCTTCCGAGCGCCTGTTTGATGGCGGCCGATACCTCGTTCGCGTCACCCGCACCGGCGCCTAATCCAAGATAATTGGGATCGGTATTACAAGGCAGGACGCCGCCTGGATTCGGAAATACGGTAACGCCGTCTGCAAGAAGCCGGCACCCATCAACCCATCCCGCGGGCGCCGTGAGTTTTCTCTGGAACAGCGAATAACGCGCGCCCAGGGTCAAATCGTCGTTGAGCGGCATGCTCGCGAGCAACGAACCGCCCACCGTCTGAAGGTTATAGCTCTGATAGTTGGTTTGGAGCTGTTGCTTGGCGAAGAGGCTGAAACCGCCGCCGACCCGGTATCCGAGCAGATACGGGTCGGTGAACGTAAATTCGGCGCCGCGCTGATATTGTCCGTAGGAAACCGAGGCGCTTACATACTGACCTTTGCCGAGGAAGTTTCGCTCGCCGACCGAGATTTCCGCGAGCCAGCCGGCGGCGGTGGAGTAGCCGCCCGCAATCGAGAATTCGCCGGTGAGCTGGTCTTCGACGTCGACGTTCAGGATCACGCGATCCGGGCGCCGAGCCCGGCTCGTTGGTGATCTTCACGGTCTTGAAGTAGCCGAGGTTCTTGAGCCGGCGCTCGGCCCGGTCGATGAGCGCGCGATTGTAGGGGTCGCCCTCGTAGATATCGAATTCGCGCCGGACCACGTAGTCACGCGTCCGCACATTGCCTCTGACGTTGATGCGCTCGATATAGACCCGCGGTCCTTCCTCGATCACGTAGGCGAGATTGATGCGGCGCGAGCTGAAATCGCGGTCGCCGCGCGGGCGCACCTGCGAAAAGGCATAGCCGCGCTTGGCGAGCTCGATCGTAAGTCTTCGACCGACTTCTCGACCAGATTCGGCGTTGTAAACATCGCCGGTCTTCGTACGCACGTAGACTCTCGAATGTGTGCCGGGGTCGACGTCGCGCAGATTAGAAATAACGTCGATCGTGCCGGTACGATATTGCTCGCCCTCGTCGAGGGTGATGGTGACGATGAACCCGCCACCGCTTCGTCGATCTCGACATTCGCCGAGACAATGCGGAAGTCGGCATAGCCGTTCTTGAGATAGAAGCGGCGCAGTAGCTCCTGGTCGGCGCTGACGCGATCGGGATCGTAGACGTCGGTGTTCTTGATCCAGCTCAGCCAATTTGTTTCCGTCGTCGTCATCACGTCGCGCAGTTTCCAGTCGGAAAACGCCTTGTTGCCGACGAACACGATCTTCTTGATCGACTTGTCTTGTCGCCTTCGTTGATCTCGAAGACGAGGTCGACGCGGCCGCTGTCCGCGGTCGATGATCTTGGGATCGACCCGCACGTCGAAGCGGCCGCCGCGGCGATAAACTTCGATAATCCGCTGTACGTCGGCTTGCACGGTGTTGCGCGACAACGGCCCGCGCGCCTTCGATTGGATCTCGGCGACCGAACGTCTCGTCCTTGACCTTCTTGTTGCCCTCGAAAGCGATGCGGCTGATGACCGGGTTTTCCACCACCGTCACCACCAACCGGTTGCCGACCGAGATTGATCCTCACGTCCTCGAAAAGGCCGGTGGCGTAAAGCGTTTTCAGCGCTTCGTCGATTTTCAGGGGATCGGCCCGCTCGCCCGGCCTGATACCGACATAGCCGATGATCGCCTCGCATATCGACACGCCGGTTGCCTTGCACAACGACGGCGGCGACGACCGTTTGGGCGTGGCGCTTGGTTGGAGGTCGCAATGGACACGCCTCCAGCGCCCGCGGCCCCGCCAAAGGCAAGGCCGCGAGGAAGGCGATCCTGCACAAGACGCGGATCGAAGTTTCATGCGATACGCGACCTGCCGTCCCCTCTCAGGCCACCCCTTCTGAGCAAGCGGCCGTCCGCATCCGCGCACACAAACGCACGGATTCTTCACGTTCTCGAAACTTTTAAAGAGCTTTTCATACACTTGCAAACGCCCCGCCGCCCCAGCCGAATGCTTTTTCCGGCCTCCGTGTCCGAACAGCCACGGTCATTTGCACCCCAATACGCTCAAGGGCAGCGGCCTCCCGCTCCCCAAACCCCACATGCGCGGGCACATAGCCTGCCTGCGATGAGTTTCAGAATGATTGCCAGCGGCTACGGGCGAAAGTTGGTCCGAATCCGGGCAATCCTCATTCGGCGGTTTAGCGCGCGGCATTAAAGCGCAGTCAGGTGCACGATGTCGTTCCAGGTGGCGACAATCATCAGCATGATGACGATCGCGAGCCCGATCCGGAACCCGCACTCCTGTGCCTTTCGCTCAGCGGCCGGCCCCGAAGTGGCCTCGAATCCCATAGAACAAAAGGTGACCGCCATCGAGCAGCGGGATCGGGAAGAGGTTCAGGAGACCGATCGACTGACCGACAGCACCGCCGTCAGGTTGAGAAGCTCGGGAAAGCCGACCGACGCGACCTGTCCGGAGACCTGGGCGATGCGCAGCGGCCCGCCCAGTTGATCGGCCAATTCGCGGCCGACGATGACGCCGCCGATATAGGAAAGCGTGCGATCGACGACGAACCAGCTTTCGGCTGCGCCAAACCCGATCGCCTGCAGCGGGGCCGACTGGTTCGGGCGATCGAGTATTCCTGTAATGCCCGAGACGGCCGAGCCGATAGGCATTGCCGAAGCGGTCCTTGTGCTCCTCGAGCGTCGGCGCCGCGTTCAGGGTCACTTGGGTGCCGTCGCGCTCGATGACGAAGACGAGCGTCTGACCGGGGCTGACCGTGACGATACGCTGCATGTCCGAGAAGGTCGCGATCTTGCGCCCGTCGATCGTGAGCACGAGGTCGCCTCCTTGAAGCCCGCAGCATGCCGCAGCACTATTCGGCGCAACGGTAATGACGCGCGCGGGGCTATGCCGACTTGCCGAAAACGGTGAAAATGCCGGCGAAAATCGCGATCGCGAGCAGGAAATTCGCAATCGGTCCCGCCGCGACAATCGCCGCGCGTTGTCGCGACCGGCTTGTGAAAGAACGAAACCTTGCGCTCCGCCGCGCTCATCGGTCGAGAGCGCTGTTGTGATCCGGGGTGCTCGCGGCGCTTTCGTCGCCATGGAAACGCACATAGCCGCCGAGCGGAATCGCGGCAATGCGCCAGCGCGTGCCATGCCGGTCATAGAAGCCGAAAATCTCCGGCCCGAAGCCGACCGAAAAGGCGTCGATCTTCACGCCGCAACGGCGCGCGACCCAGAAATGTCCGAGCTCGTGAAAGAATACGACAACGGTAAGAACGAACAGGAAGGGAAGCACGGAGCCGAGGGCGGAGCCGCCCCAGAAGTGCAAACCCGAGAAAAAATCCATATCCACATCCTTTCCGAACCGTTACTGGCCTAAGATGCCTTTGCGGCAAATTGGGGCAAGAGGGTCCGGGCTATACTTCTGCCAATATGGTCAATGGCAAGCGCCTCCTGCAACCGTCGACGGCTCCTGCAAACCCTCCGGAACCGCCCGTTCCAGCACGCTTTCGACCACTGCGGCGATGCCCAGGAAGCCAATTCGGCGCGCCAGAAACGCTTCCACCGCCACTTCATTGGCGGCGTTAAGCACGGTGGGCATGGCCTCGCCTGCCTCTAAGGCCCCGCGCGCGAGCTTGAGCGCCGGGAACCGCAGCGAGGTCCGGCAGCTCGAACTGTAAGGGTTCCGAGCACCGCGAGATCGAGCCGCGGCGCTTCCCATGCATGGCGATCGGGCCAGCCGAGACAATACGCGATCGGCATCCGCATATCGGGCACCGACAGGCCGGCGACAACCGCCCCGTCCTTGAAGGCGACCAGCGCATGCACGACCGATTGCGGATGAACCAGCACGTCGAGGCGGGCTGACGGCAGTTCAAAGAGGTGATGCGCTTCGATCAGCTCGAGCCCCTTGTTCATGAGCGTCGCGGAATTGATCGAGATTTTCGCGCCCATCGACCAGATCGGATGGCGCAATGCTTCCTCCGGCACCGCGCGCGCGAGGCGCTCGGCGGTGTAGGTGCGGAATGGTCCGCCCGAGGCGGTGAGTGTGACGCGCTCGACCGCTTCGCGCGGGCCCGCCGTCAACGCCTGAAAAACCGCGTTGTGCTCGGAATCGAGCGGCAGCACGACCGCGCCGGACGATTTTGCCGCCCGCATGAACAGGCGGCCGGCCGAAACCAGGCATTCCTTGTTGGCGAGCGCAATGCGCCGCTTGGACGTGAGCGCCGCGAGCGTCGGCTCTAAGCCCGCTGCGCCCGAAATCGCCGCGATCACGATGTCGGCAGGCTCGGCGGCGGCGGCGAGTAACCCTTCGCGCCCGGCGGCGGTCTTGATCTGCGTGCCCGCGAGGGAATCGCAAAGTTCGCGATAGCCCTCGGGCTCCACCACCACCGCAAGCTTGGCGCCGTGCTCGCGTGCAAGCGCCGCGAGCTTGCGGCCGTCGCGGCGCGCCGCCAGTGCTGCGATTTCATAGCGCTCGGGCGCGCGGCGAATGAGATCGAGCGCGCTTTTGCCGATCGAGCCGGTCGCACCGAAAATGCTGACGGCGACTTTCTCTTTTGTCTTTTGCGCGCTCACCACAACAACAGTCCTTCGGCCGGGGCATTCATTCCCGCCCTCGCCAATCCGATCGACAGCGCCACCGCCGCCGCCGCGACCAGCGAGTCGCAGCGATCCATCAAGCCGCCATGGCCCGGGATCAAGTGGCTCGAAATCCTTCACGCCAAAATGGCGCTTGATGGCCAATTCCATGAGGTCCCCGAGCTGCGCGGCGATGACGACCGCGAGCATGACCACGGCGTGGAGAGGCCGCAAGCTAAGACCCGCGGCCGCAAGGGTCGCCGCTCCAGCGACAAGCCCGCCGATGGTGCCGCCGATCGCACCCGACCATGTCTTGTTAGGACTCACCGCCGGCCACAGCTTCGGGCCGCCGAATGCCCGGCCGGTGAAATAAGCCACGATGTCGGTGGTCCAGATCAGCGCGAACAGCCAGATCAGCGCCACCAATCCAAGATGCGGATCGTCCCGCAACAACAGCATCGAAACGAGGAAAACGCTGGCATAAATCACCCCCGCGGCGAGCCAAAGCGGCCGCGGCGAGCTAATGTGCGCCCACTCCCACAAGATGCCGATGGCGGCCGCGAGCCAGAGCAGCGCAAACACCGTTCCGCCCGCCCACGTCGCCGCCAGCGCCAGCGCGCCGAGCACGATCGACGAATAAATGCGAAGCAGCAGTTCGTTTGCCCGGCGCTTGGCGCTCTTCGCGGCGGGCCGGCCCAACTCGCGCGTCGAAAGCAAGTCAGGATCCCGTGCGCGCGGTGACGCCGCCGAAGCGGCGCTCGCGGCGGCGATATTCGCCGATCGCGGTTTCCAGCGCTGCGCGGTCGAAATCCGGCCAGTAGATCGGCAGAAACACGAATTCGGCATAGGCCGCCTGCCACAGCAGGAAATTCGATATGCGCTGCTCGCCGCTGGTGCGGATTACGAGATCGGGGTCGGGCAAGCCGGCGGTGTCGAGACGGGCCTCGATCGTATCGACATCGATCGCCGCCGGGTCGAGCTTGCCGGCAACGGCGTCCGCCGCGGCCTTGCTGGCCGCGCGCGCGATTTCCTGTCGACCGCCATAGTTGAAGGCAACGACGAGCGTGGTGCGCGTCGTTGTTCTGGGTCAGTTGTTCCGCTTCGTTGAGAAGTGCGAGCACGTCCGGCTCGAGGCCGTTGCGGTCGCCGATGATCCGCACGCGCACGCCGTTCTCGTGCAGCTCGGCGAGATCCTTGCGCACGAAACGTTTCAACAATCCCATCAGGTCGTTGATTTCCTCGGCGGGCCGCGACCAATTCTCGGCGCTGAACGAATAAATGGTCAGTACCTTGATGCCGAGCTCGCCCGCCGCGCGCACCGTGCGCCGCAGCGCCTCGACGCCGCGGCGATGCCCTTCCCTGCGCGGCAAACCGCGCGCCGCCGCCCAGCGCCCGTTGCCGTCCATGATGATGGCGACGTGGAGCGGCGGATCGAGCGAAACGCCGCCGGGAACGGGTACGGGATCTGGTACTGACATTTTTCTGTTTCTGCGGTTTCCGTCAAACCGACATGACTTCTTTTTCTTTGGCCGCCAGCGTCTGATCGATGTCGGTGATCGCCTGATCCGTCGCCTTCTGAACCTCGCCCTCGTGGCGTTTGATTTCGTCTTCGCTCACGTGGCCGTCCTTTTGCAGCTTCTTCAGGTGATCGAGCCCGTCGCGGCGGACATGACGCACCGCGATGCGCGCGGCCTCGGCGTATTTATGCGCGACCTTGACGAGTTCCTGGCGGCGCTCCTGGTTCAGCTCCGGGATGCGGATGCGGACGACTTGCCCCTCGGTCGAAGGGCTGAGGCCGAGATTGGAATCGCGGATCGCCTTTTCGACCGCCTTGACGACGGAGGCATCCCAGACCTGGATCGAGATCAGCCGCGGCTCGGGCACGCTGACGCTCGCGACCTGGTTCATCGGCATGTTCGAGCCGTAGGCTTCGACGTGGATCGGCTCGACGAGATGGGCCGACGCGCGGCCCGTGCGCAGCCCGCCGAGTTCCTGCTTCAACGTATTGAGCGCGCCTTGCATGCGCCGTTTAACGTCAGCGAGATCGAAAGCTCCCGGTTTCATGCCTCTTCACCTCCAGCCGTCTTCGGCCGCCATCACGGCGTAACGATGGTCGCCTTGCCCTCGCCTTTGACCGCGGCGGCGATCGCGCCCGGCTCGCGGATCGAGAACACGATGATAGGCAGCTTCGCCTCGCGGGCAAGCGCGAAGGCCGCCGCGTCCAACACCTTGAGATCGCGCGAAAGCGCCTCGTCATGCGTGAGCTTGTCGAAGCGCTTGGCCTTGGGATTGGATTTCGGATCGCTGTCGTAGACGCCGTCGACCTGCGTCGCTTTCAGAATCGCGTCGCAGCCGAGTTCCGCCGCCCGCAACGCGGCGCCGGTATCGGTGGTGAAATACGGATTTCCGGTTCCGCCTGCGAGCAGAACGATGTGCCCTTGCTTCAGATGCGCGTTGGCGCGCTGGCGCGCATAGGGCTCGCACACGCTCGGCATCGAAACCGCGGAAAGCGTGCGAACGCTGGCACCGGCCCGCTCGATCGCGCCTTCGAGCGCGAGCGC
Organism: uncultured Alphaproteobacteria bacterium; assembly: GCA_963751685.1. Classification (GTDB taxonomy): domain Bacteria; phylum Pseudomonadota; class Alphaproteobacteria; order Rhizobiales; family Xanthobacteraceae; genus Palsa-892. The sequence continues at coordinate 264,331 of CAVVVV010000010.1, forward strand.
ATTGATGACGGTCGCGAGCATGCCCATGGCGTCGGCCGCCGCGCGCTCGATGCCGGTTTTCGCGAGGGCGGCGCCGCGAATGAAATTGCCGCCGCCGATCATGACCGCCGTCTCGACGCCGAGCTTTTTCACCTCGGCGAGATCGGCGGCGATACGCGCGAGCGTCGGCGCGTGCAGCCCTTCGGCTCCGCTTCCCTGCAATGCTTCGCCCGAAACCTTGACGAGAACGCGCTTATAACGGGGCTTCGCCATTCGACCCGCCCCCGCTCGATTCAGCTTTGGCCCGCGGCCGCGGCTACCTCGGCGGCGAAATCCTGCTCTTGTTTTTCCACACCTTCGCCAAGCGCATACCGCACGAATCCCTTGATCGCGATCGGCTGACCGAGCTTTCCTTCGCCTTCTTTCACCGCCTGCGCAACCGTTTTCGCCGGATCATGCACATAAGGCTGATCCACGAGGCAAACTTCTTTGTAGAAGGTCTTAAGACCGCTCTCGACGATTTTCTCGATTACGTTCGCCGGCTTGCCGGAAGCCTTGGCTTTTTCGGCAAGCACGTCCCGCTCGCGCGCGACGACTTTAGCGTCGATGCCCTTGGCCTCGACCGCGAGCGGATTGGAAGCGGCAATGTGCATCGCCAGCATGCGGCCGAAAATCGCCAGCTCCGCGGGATTGGCTTTCGATTCGAGCGCCACAAGGACGCCGATCTTGCCGAGCCCTTCGGAAATGGAAGTGTGCATGTAGGCGCCGATCGCGCCGGCGCTGACGGATAATCCCGGCCGCGCGCCGCAAGGTCATGTTCTCGCCGATGGTGGCGATCGCCTGCGCGATCGCTTCCTCGATCGTGCCCTTGCCTTGCTTGGCGCGTTTGATCTTCTCGACGTCGGCGCCGTTATGCAGCGCGGCCTCGGCGATGAGTTTGACGAGGCCCTGGAAGTGGTCGTTTCGCGCGACGAAATCGGTCTCGGAATTAACCTCCACGAGCACGCCCTTAGTGCCCTCGACGACAAGGCCGACGAGGCCTTCGGCGGCGACGCGGCCCGCTTTCTTGGCGGCCTTGGCGAGCCCTTTCTTCCGCAGCCAGTCGACGGCGGCTTCGAGATCGCCCTTGGTTTCCGTGAGCGCCGCCTTGCAGTCCATCATGCCGACGCCGGTCTTCTCGCGCAGCTCCTTGACGAGGCTCGCACTGATCTCGGCCATGGATTACTCCGTCTCGGCCGAAAGCGCCTTCGCTTCCGCGACCCAGGTCTCGATGCGGCCGGGCAAGCCCACCGTCTCGCCGAGATGATGCGCGTCCTTGGCGCCGAGGCCGCGACTTGCGAGTAGTGGAAGAAGCCGAGGTCGTTCAGCTGTTTTTCGATCGCCGGGCTCACGCCGTGCAGCTTCTTGAGATCGTCGGGCGCGCCGACCGGGCCGGGCAGCGGCTCGAAACCTTCCCATTCGGTCTTTTCCGCCGGCAATTCCTCGATAATGGGTTTTTCGGCGGCGCCGAGATCGACGCCCGCCTGCCCTTGCGCGCGCGAGATGCCGTCGATCGCGGCCTTGGCCACGAGATCGCAATAGAGCGTGATCGCGCGGCCCAGCATCGTCATTACCGGGGATCGGAAACACGATGCCATCGGGATTCGGAATTGGTGTCGACGATCGCCGCGACCGGAATGTTGAGGCGCTTCGCCTCCTTGATCGCGATCTCTTCTTTGTTGGTGTCGATCACGAAGACGAGGTCGGGCACGCCGCCCATGTCGCGAATGCCGCCGAGCGAGCGCTCGAGCTTTTCCTTTTCGCGCGCGAGCGTGAGCCGCTCTTTCTTCGTGTAGGCGGCGCCGTTTCGGTCGAAAGCATCTCCTCGATTTTCTTCAGGCGCGCGATCGAGTTCGAGATCGTTTTCCAGTTGGTCATCGTGCCGCCGAGCCAGCGCGAATTGACGAAATACTGCGCCGAGCGCTTGGCCGCGTCGGCGACGGCGTCGGAGGCCTGCCGCTTGGTGCCGACGAACAGAATCCGTCCGCCCTTGGCGACCGTGTCGCTGACCGCCTCGAGCGCCTTGTGCAAGCAGCGGCACGGTCTGCGCGAGATCGATGATGTGAATGTTGTTGCGGGTGCCGAAGATGAACGGGGCCATCTTCGGATTCCAGCGATGAGACTGATGGCCGAAATGAACGCCAGCTTCCAATAGCTGACGCATCGAGTAGTCGGGAAGCGCCATTTGTTCCTCTTCCGGTTAGCCTCCGCGGACCGAGCCGGGCATATGCCCAGCACCGGATGCCGTCCTGCTTGTGGGAAAGCTAGTCCGCGTGCGTGATGGCGCGGCTTATAGGCGGTGAAACAAGGCGGCGCAAGGGCGAGTGAAATCTCGGCACTGCGTCAGCTTCAATTAAGAAGCCGCAGCGGCATCGGTTGGTCATTGCTTGCCGCTACGCATATGCTGCTTCTGGTCGAGAGGCGAGGAGTATCGTGACTGCAGAAGACGACCTACGACTTGAAGTCGAAAATCTAGACCTGCGCCGCCTTCTGGCCCAAGCAGGCATAGATGCGGCGGAGCAAAAGGTCCTTGAGCGATTGCAACGCCTCCTGGTGGAGGAATTACACCACCGGGTAAAGAACGTGTTGGCCATGGTGATGGCGATCACCTCGCAAAGCCTGCGAACCGCTGACAGCCTTGAGCAGGGCCGGCAGGCAATTGAGCAGCGATTAATGGCGTTAGGGCGGGTGCATGACCTATTGCTGAAGACAAGCTGGACAAGCGCAAAACTCGCCGCGATTTTGAAAACTGCCATTGATCCCTTCGATACAAGCGGCGTCGGCCGGTTTTTCATTCAAAGCTCAGATATAGACGTCAGCTCCGGAGCCGTTCTGCCGCTGGCAATGGTTTTAAACGAACTTTGCACAAACGCCGTAAAGTATGGCGCGTTGTCGAATGCAAGCGGGCGAGTTGAAATCACGGCGGCTGTCGATGATCCACAACAGCAATTTCGACTCACATGGACCGAAAGAGACGGCCCGCCGGTTCGTGCGCCGACGCGCCGCAGTTTCGGAACACGCCTAATCGAACATAGCTTTGTGAACCAACTCAAAGGCCAATCCCAACTGACATTCGAGCCTTCAGGAGTGGTTTGCGTGCTTGATATTCCGTTGGAGTCGCTGAAGCCATCGCCGTTAAATTAGAGCGGCGCGATCCGGCGCCAATGGGTGCTAAATTTCAAACTAAGGCAGTACGGGACCCTCACATTTCCTGCACCGCGACGACGCCCGGCACCGCCTTCATCGCGCCCGCGATCTGCGGCGAAATCGGATAGCGTCCCGGCAGCTTCACCTCGACCTCGGAGCCGTCGGCAAGTCCCAAAACGAAGCTCACTTCGCCAAGCTTATCAACCTTGCCGCCGTTCGGAGCGAGACGCTTTTTCACGAGATCGATCGGCTCGAAAGAATTGAGGAAAACGCGCAAGCCACGCTGCGTCTTCGACGCCGCTTCATCGAGCAATTCCGCGTTGTGGATGCGCACGCGCACTTCCTCGCCTTGCAGTTCGGCGCCGACTTGCAACAGCACCGCGTTGCCGGGCTCCAAGAGATCGCGGAATTGCGCTAGCCCTTCGGCGAAAATCACCGCTTCGAAATGACCGGTCGGGTCGGAAAGCCCGATGATGCCCATTTTCGAGCCCGATTTGATGCGGCGCTCCGTGCGCGAAACCACGGTTGCGGCAAGCCGCCCGGCCGTACCGCCTGCCCGCACCGCGCGCGAAAAATCCGCCCATTGCTGCACGCGAAGCCGCGCCAGTGCGGCTTGATAGTCGTCGAGCGGATGGCCGGAGAGGAAAAAGCCGATGGCGTCATATTCGCGCTTCAGCCGCTCCGCCGGCAGCCACGGCGTCGCCTCCGGAACGTGAATCGTCGCGCGTACGCGACCGCCGCCAAAGAGTTGCGTCTGGCCCGAAGCCGCGTCCGCGCCGCTTCGCTGCGCGTGGGCGAGCATTGCATCGACGGCGGCGAAGGCGCGCGCACGGTTCGGCTCCAGGCAATCGAAAGCGCCGGCGGCGGCTAGACCTTCGAGCGTGCGCTTGTTGAGCGCACGGGCGTCGATGCGCACGGCAAAATCGGCAAGATCGGCGAACGGCCGCTCGCCGCGAGCTTTTACAATGGCCTCGACCGCCTGCGAGCCCACGCCTTTGATCGCGGCGAGCGCGTAGATGATTGTCCCCTCGCCGGCTCCGAAATTTTCTCCCGACAGATTCACCGACGGCGGTTCGACCTTGATGCCGAGCCGGACGGCCTCGCGGCGGAACTCGGCGAGCTTGTCGGTGTTGTCGCGGTCGAGCGTCATGGAGGCGGCGAGAAATTCCACCGGGTAATGCGCCTTCAAATACGCCGTCTGGTAGGCGACAAGCGCATAGGCGGCGGCATGGCTCTTGTTGAAGCCGTATTCGGCGAAGCGTTCCAACAGATCGAAGATCGCGTCAGCCTGCGCGCGCTCGACGCCGCGCTCGACCGCGCCAGAGACGAAGCGCGCGCGCTGCGCGCGCATTTCGCTGCGGATCTTCTTGCCCATCGCGCGTCGCAACAGATCCGCTTCGCCGAGCGAATAGCCGGCGAGCAGTTGCGCCGCCTGCATCACCTGCTCCTGATAGACGATGACGCCGAACGTTTCGCGCAGCACCGTTTCCAATTTCGGATGGATGTAATCGGGCTTTTCCTTGCCGTGCTTGCGGGCGTTGTAGGTGGGAATGTTCGCCATCGGGCCGGGGCGATAGAGCGCCACCAGCGCGATGATGTCCTCGAAGCGGTCGGGCCGCATGTCGACGAGCGCCTTGCGCATGCCCGCGCTTTCAATCTGGAACACGCCGACCGTGTCGCCATGCGAGATCATTTCGTAAGGAGCGGGATCGTCGAGCGGAATCGTCTGGATGTCGATCTCGATCCCGCGCTTTTTCAGGAGCTTCACGGCGGTGTCGATCACCGTCAGCGTTTTCAAACCGAGGAAGTCGAACTTCACGAGCCCCGCCGCTTCGACCCATTTCATGTTGAATTGGGTCGCCGGCGTGCTCGATTTCGGGTCGCGGTAGAGCGGCACCAGTTCCACCAGCGGCCGGTCGCCGATCACGATGCCGGCGGCGTGCGTCGAGGCATGGCGGTGCAGACCCTCGAGCTTGAGCGCGATGTCGAAGGCGCGCTTGACGCGCGGGTCCTCTTTTCGCGCCTCCTGCAGCCGCGGCTCGCCCTCGATCGCGCGCGCCAGCGTCACCGGGTTCGTCGGGTTGATCGGGATCAGCTTGCAGATGCGATCGACCTGGCCGTAGGGCATCTCCAGCACGCGGCCGACGTCGCGCATCACGCCGCGCGCTTGCAGCGAGCCGAAGGTGATGATCTGCGCCACCTGTTCGCGGCCGTAGCGATCTTGCACGTAGCGGATCACCTCGTCGCGGCGGTCCTGGCAGAAATCCACGTCGAAATCCGGCATCGACACGCGCTCCGGGTTGAGGAAGCGCTCGAACAGGAGGCCGAAGCGGATCGGATCGAGATCGGTGATGGTGAGCGCGTAGGAGACGAGCGAGCCCGCGCCCGAGCCGCGCCCCGGGCCGACCGGGATGCCGCGCGCTTTCGCCCACACGATAAAGTCGGCAACGATCAGGAAGTAACCGGCGTAATTCATGCGGCTGATGACATCGAGCTCGAAGGCGAGCCGCTCGCGATATTCCTCCTCGCTGAAACCGAGCGTCAGGCCGTGCTCTTTGATGCGCTTTTCAAGCCCCTCTTCGGCGCGACGGCGCAATTCCGCCGCTTCGTCGGCGGCTTTTCCGCCGATGGAAAAGCGCGGCAGGATCGGCGCCCGGCTCTGCGAGCGGAACGAGCAGCGCCAGGCAATCTCCACGGTCGAAGCGAGCGCTTCCGGCAGATCCGCGAACAGCTCCATCATCTCGGCTCGCGTCTTGAAATAGTGCTCGGGCGTCAACTGGCGCCGGTCGCTGTCGGAGACGAGCCGGCCCTCGGCGATGCAAAGAAGCGCGTCGTGCGCTTCGTAATCGTCGCGCGCGCCGAAATAAGGCTCGTTGGCGGCGACCAGCGGAAGTCCCGTGCCGAAGGCAAGCTCGATCAGCGCCGGCTCCACGAGCTTTTCGCTCTCCAACCCATGGCGCTGCAATTCGACATAGAGCTTGTCGCCGTGAATTTGCGCGAGGAGATCGAGTCGCTTTCGCGCAATCTCAGCATGCCCGCCGACGAGCGCGCGATCGAGCGGCCCGTCCGGCCCGCCGGTGAGCGCGATCAGTCCCGCCGCGTGGGCCTTCAGCCACTCAAGGCTGACATGCGGCTCGGTGCCTTCGGGTACGTCGAGATGGCTCTTGGAGACGAGCGCGATCAGGTGGCGGTAGCCCTCTTCGGTGGCGGCGAGCAAAACGATGCGAGGCAGCCGCACGAGGACGCCGTTTCGCGCCGGCGGCGCGTCGGCGAAATCGACGGCAAGCGAGCAGCCGACGATCGGCTGGATGCCGCTAGCCGCCATTTTCTCGGAGAATTCGAGCGCGGCGAAGAGATTGCCGGTGTCGGTGAGCGCCAGCGCCGGCTGCCGGTCGGCCTTCGCGAGTTCCGCGAGCTGCGCGATTTTCAGCGCGCCCTCGAGGAGCGAATAGGAGGAATGAACATGGAGGTGGACGAAGCCCACCGCCCTTGCGAGGTCCGGCACCAATTGTCTCCGATTCTACTAGTGTCCCGATTCCGAAGTTCGTAAGCCCTTGCGGCGCTTGCTCATACGAACTTCGGAATCAAAGGGACACTAGCAACTCTATATGAGCCTACGCGGCCCGCGCGTCCAGAATTTTCAGCGCGAAGCTGTGGACGGCCCGCTCAACTATGTTCGACCACTTCGCCGTTCTTGATGGTGACGCGCCGATGCATGCGCCCGGCGAGCTCCATGTTGTGCGTGGCAATCAGCGCCGCGAAGCCCGACATGTTCACGAGCTTGGCAAGCGTCGCAAATACGTGATCGGCCGTGTGCGGGTCGAGATTGCCGGTCGGCTCGTCCGCCAAGAGTATGCGCGGCGCGTTGGCGACCGCGCGCGCAATCGCCACACGCTGCTGCTCGCCGCCCGATAATTCCGCCGGACGGTGCTCGAGCCGCTCGCCGAGGCCGAGGAAAGTCAGGAGCTCGCCCGCGCGACTGCGTGCCTCGGCCTTGTCGAGACCGGCGATCATCTGCGGCAGCATGATGTTTTCGAGCGCCGAGAATTCCGGCAAGAGGTGATGGAACTGATACACGAAACCGATCTCGGTGCGGCGAATGCGGGTGCGCTCCTTGTCCGCGAGCCCCGTGGTCGCGCGATCGCCGATATACACTTCGCCGCCGTCGGGATGCTCCAAGAGGCCGGCGATTTGCAGGAGCGTCGATTTGCCGGTGCCTGACGGCGCGATCAACGCCACCGACTCGCCGGGCCACACCGACAAGGTGGCGCCACGCAGGATTTCGAGAACGGAATCGCCTTGCCGGTAGCGGCGCTCGACGCCGTCAAGATGCAAGGCGGGTTGGTTTTGCATTCCCTACTCGTAGCGCAGCGCCTCGACCGGATCGAGCCGCGCCGCCCGCCAGGCGGGGTAGAGCGTCGCGATGAAGGACAAGAGCAGCGCCATGAGCAGGACCGCGATCGTCTCGCCCGAGTCGATATCGGCGGGCATCTGGCTCAGATAATAAAGCTCGGGCGAAAATAGCTCCGTCGAGGAGAGCCACGACAAGAAACGCCGGATCCCCTCGATGTTGAGGCAAATTAAAAGACCCAACGCGAAGCCGACCAGCGTGCCGACGAACCCGATCGAGGCGCCGGTGATAAAGAAGATGCGCAGCACCGCGCCTTTGGTCGCGCCCATGGTGCGCAGGATCGCGATATCGTGGCCCTTGTCCTTGACCAGCATAATCAGCCCCGAGACGATATTCAGCGCCGCCACGAGCACGATCATCGTGAGGATCAGGAACATCACGTTGCGCTCTACCTGCAAGGCGTTGAAGAAGGTGGCGTTGCGCTGCCGCCAATCGACCAGAAATACCGGGCGTCCGGCACCTTCGTTGATGAGCTTGCGATAATTGTCGATCTGATCGGGATTGTCGGTATAGACCTCGATCGCCGAGACATCGCCGGGGCGGTTGAAATAAGCCTGCGCCTCGGAGAGCGGCATGAATACGAACACATTGTCGTATTCCGACATGCCGATTTCGAACAGGGCCGCGACCTTGTAGGTCTTGATGCGCGGCGTCGTGCCCATCGGCGTCACCGCACCGCGCGGCGCGACGAGCGTCACTTGATCGCCCGCGCGCACCGAAAGCTGATTGGCGAGCCGCGCGCCGATCACCACGCCCTGCCCGCCGTCGAAGCCTTCGAGCGTGCCGTTTTTGATGTTCGGCCCGATGGCGGGGAGCTTTTTCAGGTCGTCCTCGCGAATTCCCCGCACCAAGACGCCGCCGGCATGAAACGGCGACGATGCGAGCGCCTGTCCTTCCACCAGCGGCACGGCGAGCGTGATGCCCTTGATGGCGGAGACCCTTTTGGCGACCTCGGCGTAGTCGGTCAGCGCCTGTTCGAGCGGCTGGATCAGGACATGGCCGTTGAGGCCGAGGATTTTCGACAAGAGTTCCGTGCGGAAGCCGTTCATCACCGCCATCACGATGATCAGCGTCGCGACGCCCAGCATGATGCCGAGAAACGAAAATCCGGCGATCACCGAGATGAACCCTTCCTTGCGCCGCGCCCGCAGATAGCGGATCGACAGCATCCATTCGAAGGGCGCGAAGGGGAGCGTTCCGGTGCGTGCCGCCATTGTCCTCTCCGCTTATCCCGCGAGCCGCGCGAGCGCATCGGCCGGCGAAAGCATTTCGCGCGCACCGCCCGCGCGCCGCTTCAATTCCACTTTGCCCTCGGCAAGCCCCTTGGGGCCGACCAAGAGCTGCCACGGCAGGCCGATGAGATCGGCGGCCGCGAATTTCGCGCCCGCGCGCTCGTCGCTGTCGTCATAGAGCACGTCGATGCCGCGCGCCGTGAGATCGGCGTAGAGCTTCTCGCAGGCGCCATCGGCGGCGCCGTCGCCTTGCTTGAGGTTGAGGAGCGCGACCTTGAAGGGCGCGACCGGCTCCGGCCACACGATGCCGGCCTCGTCGTGGCTCGCCTCGATGATGGCGGCGACGAGCCGGCTCGGCCCGATGCCATAGGAGCCCATGTGCACGGGCACGTTGACGCCGTCGGGCGAGGCCACCGTCGCCTTCATCGGCTCGGAGTATTTGGTGCCGAAATAGAAGATGTGGCCGACCTCGATGCCGCGCGCGGAGAGCCGCTTCGCCTCGGGAATTTTGCCGAACGCTTCCGCCTCGTGCTTCTCCGAGGTCGCGGCATAGAGCGAGGTCCACTGGTCGACGATCTTTTGCAAACCGCCGGCATTCCCGAAGTCGACCTTCTCGTCCGGCACCGCGAAGTCGAGATAGTCGCGATGGCAAAATACTTCGCTCTCCCCGGTCGAGGCGAGGATGATGAATTCGTGGGACAAATTCCCACCGATCGGACCGGATTCGGCAATCATTGGAATCGATTTCAGCCCCAGCCGCGCGAAGGTGCGCAGATAAGCCACGAACATTTTGTTGTAGGAATGGCGGGACGCGGCCGCGTCCAAATCGAAGGAATAGGCGTCCTTCATCAGGAATTCGCGGGCCCGGTAGACGCCGAAGCGCGGCCGCAGCTCGTCGCGGAACTTCCACTGGATGTGATAGAGGTTGAGCGGCAGCTGCTTGTAGGACTTCACCGAGGCGCGGAAGATCTCGGTGATCATTTCCTCGTTAGTCGGGCCATAGAGCATGTCGCGCTCGTGCCGGTCCTCGATCCGCAGCATTTCCTTGCCGTAATCGTCGTAGCGCCCGCTTTCGCGCCACAGCTCCGCCGATTGGATCGTCGGCATCAGCATTTCGACGGCGCCGGCGCGGTTCTGCTCCTCGCGTACGATTTGGCAGACTTTCTGCAGCACCCGAATGCCGAGCGGCAGGAAAGCGTAGATCCCCGCCGCCTCCTGCCGGATCATACCCGCCCGCAACATCAGGCGGTGGGAAACGATTTCGGCCTCTTTCGGGGTTTCACGCAGGATCGGAAGAAAATAACGGGAGAGGCGCATCCCTAGCCTTCGATTCGGTCGGGCCGGTTGCCCCGGCGAGTGAACGCAGAAGATTTCTGAATGACAAGAGCCGCTTGGCTCCCATTCCCCGGAAGCGTCTTATTGCAATGCAGAAATTCCGATTGCAACGCAAGAATGACAGGCTCGCGGCTTCGGGTCTAGCGTGTTCGTTCTCAACAGGGGAAGCGAGCCGGACCAATCCGGTTTTGAGGCCCAGGTTTGGGGAGGAAGAGTCCGCCGCCGGCGCGAGATGAACGCGACGCGAAACGGTCGGAACGGCAAACGGGTGAGCGCATGCTCACCCGTTTGTTTTTTAGAGCATGATCCCGAAAAGTGGGAACCGGTTTTCGGAAAAGATCATGCTCCGGTGAAAAGCATGATCCCGAAAAGTGGGAACCGGTTTTCGGAAAAGATCATGCTCCGGTGAAAAGCATGATCCCGAAAAGTGGGAACCGGTTTTCGAAAAAAATCGTGCTCCCGTGAAATGCTAGTACCGCGGCGGAATGAGCGCGGCGGGAACGAGGCCCTCGCCGATCAAGCCAAGCGCCCAGACGGCATAACCCAGCGCCATGATCACGGCCGAGACCAGCGTCGTCGCGATCGCCTTGCGCAAGAGCATCGGCCGCGCCGGCGCGCCGGGGTCGCTGCCCGGGGAAATTTCGCCGGCTTCGTGCTGGCTCTGCACACCCCACGGAAGGACCGCGAACAGCACGATCCACCAGATCACGAAATAAATCGCCACCGCCAGCCCGACCGATTTCATCAAGCCTGCTCCAACTCCACGAGCGTGCCGCAGAAGTCCTTCGGGTGCAGGAACAGGACCGGCTTACCGTGGGCGCCGATCTTCGGCTCCCCGTCGCCGAGCACGCGCGCGCCTTGTGCTTTCATTTGATCGCGCGCGGCCCGGATGTCCGCGACTTCGTAGCAAAGATGATGGATGCCGCCGTCGGGATTGCGCTCCAGGAACTTGGCGATCGGGGAACTGGCGCCGAGCGGCTCCAGAAGCTCGATCTTGGTGTTGGGAAGCGTGATGAAAATCGTGGTCACGCCGTGGTCGGGCTGCGGCACCGCCGCCGAAACCTCGGCGCCGAGCGTCTTGCGGTAAATAGCGGCGGCGGATTTCAGGTCCTTGACCGCAATCGCCACGTGATTGAGCCGGCCGATCATTCTGATCTCCTCTGCCCTTTTATAACCGCAGGAGCTGCCGCTGGGCGAAAAGATTTTCGCGCTTACGGCTTCGCCGGCTCGCTCGCCGCGACCCAAATTCCGGTCAGAACCACGGCGACGCCGATGACGAGATTGAGCCCAATCTCTTCGCCCATCAAAGCGGCCGCCACCAGCGAAGCCGCGACGGGGTTGATCGTGATGGTGCTTGCGACCCGCGTCGGCGAGGCGCGTTCGAGCGCGAAAACCCACAGGTAGAAAGCCACGGCGCCGCCGAAGAGCCCGAGATAAGCAACGGCGATCCATTGCGCCGTGCCGAAAGCCTCGCCGACGTCGAAGCCGCCTCGCCACCACGCGAGCAGGGCAAGACAGCTGGAGCCGATCCCCATGCTTGCTGCCGCGAATGAAAGCGGGGCTGAGCGCGCGATGAAAGGCCGGGACCACACATTGTAGAGAGCCATGCAAAGAGCGGCTGCCACCATCAATAGATCGCCGCGCCACGCGCCCTCCGGAGCCGTCGAAAGACCGGCCGCTAGCGCGAGCGCAACGCCGCCCGTGGCGATCAGAACCCCGGCGGTCTTGCGGATACCCAGACGTTCAATGCCGAGCAGCGCGCCGACTGCCATCGTCAACAGCGGCAATGTGGAAAGCGCAAGCGAACCGCGTGCGGCGGTCGTATAGATGAAAGCCGCGTTGAAAATGACGGCAAAGATTCCGAAGAAAAGAAGTCCAAGCCCCGTAACCCCAAGCCAGTCTTTTCCGCGCGGCCAAGGCTGATGCAGCAAGAATGCAAGCGGCAGCAGGATCAGAAAGCCGATCCCGAAGCGAAACGCGCCGATGGTGATAGGATCGGAATTGCCGATCACGAAGCGCGTGGTCCCCGCCGCCATTCCACCGAACGCGCTGGATAAGAGGCCAGCCAATACGCCGATGCCTTGGCCCATTAGAGATTTCCTTGAAGCAACTGGACATTCTCGGAGAATCGGAAAAAGTTCTACATTTGTTCTTCACGCAAAACTGAAGTCAAGGGAGATCCAGCGATGACCGCCCGCGATCCATTGCCCTTCGCCAAGTTGATGGGCGTTGAAATCCTCGAAGTCACGCCCGAGCGGGTGACCGCTTCGCTCAAGGTGCGCGACGATCTGTGCACCCGGCCGGCGATCCTGCACGGCGGCGCCATCATGGCCTTCGCCGACACCATTGGCGCCTATGCGACCGTCGCCAATTTGCCGGAGGGCGCGACCACCACGACGATCGAAAGCAAAACCAATTTCTTCGCCGGCGTGGCCTTCGGCGACACGGCCAAGGCCGAATGCACGCCGCTTCATCGCGGCCGCACCACCATGGTTTGGCAGACGCGGATTTCGCGCGGCGACGGAAAGCTCGCCGCGATCGTGACGCAGACGCAACTGGTGATGCCCGCGAGGCGATGATGCAAGACTTCAAGGCGACATTGACGCGCTATAGGGCGGAGCTATGGCAAGTCCTGGCCATCGTGCTTGCCACCCTTCTCTCCTTTCTCCTTGCCTCTTGGCTCAATCTCGCCGAACCGTTCTGGTCGGTCATCACGGCGGCCATCGTCGCGCGAATTACCGCGCGTGGCGCCTTGCGCCTCGCGGTCTATCGATTGCTCGGCACCCTGGCCGGCGCCCTGTTCGGCTTGGTGGTGGCATTCGCGCGCAGTACCGGCACGCCGGAATCCGTCCTCCTGATTTTGCTCGTCGCTCCCTTGGCATTGCTCGGCGTGTTGCGCCGTGAACTGCGCGCGGCGCTGATTGCCGGGATCATCGTGTTCTCGGCCGCGGCCCATCTGGCATCGCCCATCGCGCCCGCGCTGGCGCGGATCATGGAAGTCGGGCTCGGCGCCATCGTCGCGGCTCTTGTCTCGATTATTCTGGGCGCGATTTTCCGGCCGCCGGAACAAAAACTAACCCCATAAGGCTTCGCTCAAACCTGCAGCACGATCACGTGGCAGGTGGGCTTCTTGCCCCATACGGCGTTCACCTGCCCGCGCACCGAGCGAACGATCGCATCCTCGATCGCGTCGGGATCGCGGCGGCGGGGTTTCGGCAGCGAGGCGAGCGCGTCCTCGATCGCGTCCAAGACGACGTTCTCCATCGTTTTTCCGCCTTGCGCGAATTCGGGGAGGCCCGAGAGTTCGACCATCGCCTCGCCCGCGATCTCGCCGCGGCTTCCGAGCGCGAGAGCGACCGACACGACCCCGGCGAAAGCGAGCCGCTTGCGCTCCGCAATCGTGCGCGCCTCCGCCTCGACCAGAAGCACGCCGTCGCGATAGAGGCGTCCCGACGGCACTTCGTCGATCACCTTGGCCGGCCCGGGCGCCAGCCGCAGCACGTCGCCGTCGCCGCAGAGCACCACTTCCTTGATGCCCTCGGCCCGCGCGAGGGCGGCGTGCTCGGAGAGATGCAGCGCTTCGCCGTGAACCGGCACCGAGGCCTCGGGCTTCAGCCATTGATATAGCGCCGACAACTCGCCCCGGCGCGGGTGGCCAGACACGTGCACGAGATCGGTGCGGTCGGTAATGACCTTGATGCCGCGCCGGATCATCTCGTTGAGGATGCGGTTCACCGCCTTTTCGTTGCCGGGAATGGTGCGCGAAGAAAAAATCAGTGTATCGCCATGGTCGAGCTCGATGTCGGGGTGATCGTCGCCGGCGATGCGCGCGAGCGCCGCGCGCGGCTCACCCTGGCTCCCCGTCAGGAGCACCACGATCCGTTCGCGCGGCAGCGACGAATAGGCGTCGACGCCGCGAAATTGCGGCACGCCGTCGAGGAGCCGCATCTCGCGCGCGACATTGACGATACGCTCCATGGCGCGGCCGACCACCACGATTTCGCGTCCAGCAGCGGCGGCGGCGAGCGCCGCCGAGCGAATGCGGGCGACGTTGGAGGCGAACGTGGTGACCGCCACCCTGCCCTTTGCTTTCTTCACGATTTCCATCAGGTGGCTTGCGACGTCGGCTTCCGACGGCGACTGGCCCTCGCGCACGGCGTTGGTGGAATCGCAGACGACCGCGCGCACGCCTTCAGCACCGAGCGCGCGAAACTTTTTCTCGTCGGTAATGGGGCCGACGACCGGCGTCGCGTCGAGTTTCCAATCGCCGGTATGCACCACGAGCCCGAGCGGCGTGCGCAGCGCCAGCGCGTTCGATTCCGGAATCGAGTGCGCAACCGGCACGAACTCCACATCGAACGGCCCGACGACGACGCGCGCGCCGGGCTGCACGATGTGGATCGGGATTTGCGGCGCGTTTTCTTCCATTTCGCGCTTCGATTGGATCAGCGCCGCGGTGAACGGCGTCGCGTAGACCGGTACTTGCAGCTTCGGCCACAAATCGAAAATCGCGCCGACGTGATCCTCGTGGCCGTGGGTGAGCACGATGCCCTTGAGGTTCTTCCGCTCGGCCTCGACAAAGCGAATGTCGGGCATGATCAGATCGATGCCCGGAACTTCCGCATCGGCGAAGGAAACGCCCATGTCGACGCAGATCCATTCGCGCCGGCCGCCGGCGCCAAGCCCGTAGAGCGCGAGGTTCATGCCGATCTCGCCGACGCCGCCGAGCGGCACGAACAGAAGCTCGTCGTATCGTGGCGCCATGTTCAACCCGTACTCGCGATCGGGAAAACGTCGCCGGCGGAAATCGCCTCGCGCGCGCCGTCGGCCTTGCGCAACAGAAGCGCGCCCTCCTCGTCGATCGCCTCGAAGGTGCCGGCGAGCGTGCGGTCGGGAAGCCGCACTTCAATCGCACTGCCGATACCGGTGGCGCGTAGGAGCCAGGCGGCGCGGATGGCGGCAAAACCTTCGCCGCGATTCCACTCGCGGACGCGCCCGCTCCAGCGCTCCCCAAGTCGCGCGAGCAAGACCGCGGGCGAAAGATCAAAACCTGCCGCGGCGAAATCGTTCGCCGGATACGGCGTGTCCGCCGGATGGTGGCGGCAATTCACGCCGATGCCAATGGCGGCGGCAAGTTTACCGTCCGCAAGCGTTGTTCCTTCGACCAGAATGCCGGAAACTTTCGCCTGATCGAGCAGGAGATCATTCGGCCATTTCAACTTGAGCCGCGCGGGCGCGAGTCCGGCGCAAGCATCGAGCACGGCGTCGTGAAGCGCGAGTGCCGCGACAAAACAGATTTGCGGACTCGCGGCGGGCGTTGCGGGATCGACGAGGAGCAAACTCGCATAGAGATTGCCGGGCTCCGACTCCCATGTCCGCCCGCGCCGTCCGCGGCCCGCGCTCTGCCGCTCGGCGACGACGAAGAGCGGGCCGCGCTCACCCGCTTGCACGCGAGCGAGCGCCTCCGCATTGGTGGAGCCGATAGTTTCGAAGGCGACGACCGCAATGCCGCCCGCCTGCGATGGAAATATGTTCATCAGAACAAAGACTTAGCGGCAGTTTCGGCGGCCGCGACCAACGGCGAAGGATAAAGGAAGAAGAAGATCACGAACAGCCCGCAAATGCCGAGCACGACCCGCAACTCGTTCGGCATCGGCAAGAAGGCGCCGGCGGGCTCGTCCATGTACATGAGCTTGACGATCCGCAGATAATAAAAGGCGCCGACGACGCTCGACACGACGCCGATCACCGCGAGCGCATAGAGTTTGGCATCGATCGCGGCGAGGAAGACATAGAACTTCGCGAAGAAGCCCGCGAGCGGCGGAATACCGGCCAGCGAAAACAGGAGTGCCGCAAGAAAGAAGGCGACCGTCGGCTGCGTGCGCGCGAGCCCGGCCAGTTCATCGATCTCCTCGACCATGCCGCCCGCGCGGCGCATCGCCAGGATGCAGGCAAAGGTGCCGAGCGTCATCGCCACATAGATCGCCATGTAAATGAGGACGCCCTGAATACCGGCGGGCGTGCCTGCAGCAAGCCCCACCAGCGCGAAGCCGACATGACCGATCGAGGAATATGCCATCAGCCGCTTGATGTTGCGCTGGCCGATGGCGGCGAAGGCGCCCAGTACCATGGAGGCAATCGAGATGAACACGATGATCTGCTGCCATTGCGGCACGATGCCCGGAAAGGCTTCGATCGCGACCCGGATGAAGAGCGCGACGGCGGCGACCTTGGGCGCGGCGGCGAAGAAGGCCGTCACCGGCGTCGGCGCGCCTTCGTAGACGTCCGGCGTCCACATGTGGAACGGGACGGCGGAAGCCTTGAAGGCGAGCCCGGCGAACAGGAATACGAGCCCGAACACGAGCCCGATCGAGGGCGTCTTGGCCGCCGCGGCGATGCCGGTGAAGCCGACCGTGCCGGTGAAGCCGTAAATCAGCGAGGCGCCGTAGAGCAGCATGCCGGACGAAAGCGCCCCGAGCACGAAGTATTTCAATCCCGCCTCGGTCGAGCGCAGATTGTCGCGGTCGATCGCCGCGATCACGTAGAGCGAGAGCGACATCAATTCGAGGCCGAGATAGAGCATGATTAGATCGCGCGCCGAGATCATCACCATCATGCCGGCGGCCGCCGTCAGCACGAGAATGCCGAACTCGAAACGGTGGATGTTCTTGGCGCGGAAAAACTCGATGGACATCAGCAACGCCGCCGCCGAACCTAGAAGCGCGAGCACTTTCATAAAGCGCGAAAAATCGTCGACGACGAAACTGCCGCCGAAGACCTCGACCCGCTCGCCCGGCTGCAAAACCGTGAGCGCCGCCGCCAGCAACATAATCAGGATCGCCGCGATATCGACCATGCCGGCGACGCGCTCGCCACGGATCGCGCCCAGGAGCAATAGCGCCAGGGCGCCCGCGATCACCAAAAGTTCGGGAAAGATCGGTCCGAAGGCGGGAAGTTGCGCGCTCATGAATTGCCTCCAATTAGGAGCGCCGCCTTCTGGCCGGCCGCGAGCGCCGCATGCGCGCGCTCCACGAGCGCGGCGACGGACGCCGCACTCGTGTCGAGCACGGGAGCCGGCCATATGCCGAACAGCACCGTGAGTGCCACGAGCGGTGCGAAGATGATGATCTCGCGCGGGCTGAGATCGAGAATACCGGCAAGGCTCCGCTTTTCGAGCATCCCGTAGATCACCCGCCGATAGAGCCACAGCGCATAGGCCGCGGACAGGATCACGCCGAACGTCGCGAAGAGCGCCACCGTCGTGTTCACCTTGAAGGCCGCGAGCAGTGTCAGGAATTCGCCGACGAAGCCCGAGGTGCCCGGCAAGCCGACATTGGCGAGCGTGAACACCATGAAGGCCGCGGCATAGAGCGGCATGCGGTTGACGAGACCGCCATATGCATCGATCTCGCGCGTGTGAATGCGGTCGTAAACGACGCCGACGCAGAGGAACAGCGCGCCCGATACGATGCCGTGCGAGAACATCTGGAAGATGCCGCCCTGCAGCCCCTCGCGCGTAAGCGTGAAGATCCCCATCGTCACGAAGCCCATATGAGCGACCGAGGAATAGGCGATCAGCTTCTTCATATCCTCCTGCATCAGCGCGACGAGCGAGGTGTAGACGATCGCCATCACCGAGAGCGCGAACATCATCGGCGCGAACATCTCCGACGCGGCCGGAAACATCGGCAGGCTGAAGCGGATAAAGCCGTAGCCGCCCATCTTCAGGAGGATCGCGGCGAGGATCACGGAGCCCGCGGTCGGCGCCTCCACATGCGCGTCGGGAAGCCACGTATGCACCGGCCACATCGGCAGTTTCACTGCGAAGGAGGCGAGGAACGCGAGGAACAGCCACGGCTGCCAGGTCCGCGGGAAGGCATACGTCAACAGCGCCGTGATGTCGGTCGTGCCCGCATGCAGGTACATCGCCAGGATCGCGAGCAGCATCAACACGGAGCCGAGCAGCGTGTAGAGAAAAAACTTGAAGCTCGCATAGACGCGGCGCTTGCCGCCCCAGATCCCGATGATCAGGAACATCGGAATGAGCCCGCCTTCGAAGAAGACGTAGAACAGCACGATGTCGAGTGCGGCGAAAGTGCCGACCATCAGTGTCTCGAGCACCAGAAACGCGATCATGTATTCTTTCACGCGAAGCTCGATCGCCTGAAAGCTCGCCAGAATCGAGACCGGCATCAGCACGGTGGTGAGGATCACGAAGGGCAACGAAATGCCGTCGACGCCGAGGTGATAGCGGATGGTGCCGCCGAGCCAGTAATGGTTCTCGACGAACTGAAAATCGGGAATGCCGCGGTCGAAGCCGGTGACGAGAAAGATCGAAATGAAAAATGTGAGCAGCGTGGTCCACAGCGCGGTCCAGCGGGCGTTGTTGCGGATTGCCTCATCGTCGCCGCGGAGCGTGAAGATGAACGCCGCGCCCGACCAGCGGCAGAAAGATCACGATGGAAAGGATCGGCCACGTCATCCCGTGATCCCCCGCATCAGGAACCAGGTGATGAGCGCGGCGACGCCGATCAGCATCACGAAGGCGTAGTGATAGAGATAGCCGGTCTGCAGCCGCACGACGCGTTGCGTGACGTCGATCACGCGCGCCGAGACGCCGTCAGGCCCGAAGCCGTCGATCAGCCAGCCGTCGCCCTGCTTCCACAGGAAGCGGCCGAGCCATTTCGCCGGCCGCACGAACATGAAGTCGTAGAGTTCGTCGAAGTACCACTTGTTGAGCAGGAAGCGATAGAGCATCTCGTTCTGATGCGCGAGCGCGGCCGGCAGCGCCGGGTTCACGATGTAGAACCAATAGGCGACGAGGAAGCCCGCCGCCATCATCGCCGTCGGAATCCACCCCACCCAAAGACGGCAAGATGGTGCATCTCCTCGAGAATTTTATTGCCGGAAGCGGAGAACAGCGATTCGCGGAAGAACGCCTCGACGCCGTGATCGTGGGTGAAGACGTCGCGAAATGCGAAGCCGAGCACGAGGGCGCCGAGCGCGAGTGCGGCGAGCGGCACCAGCATGGTGAGCGGCGATTCGTGCGCGTGCTCGTAAGTGTGGTGATCGGCGCGCGTCTCGCCATGGAAGGTCATGAACACGAGCCGCCAGCTGTAGAACGAGGTCAGACCCGCGGCGATGACCGTGAGCCAGAACGCGTATTCGGCGACCGCGCCCTCGGCGGAACCGGCCGCCTCGATGATCGCGTCCTTGGAGAAATAGCCGGCGGTGAACGGAAAGCCGGTGAGCGCCAACGTGCCGATCACCATCATCCAGTAGGTGAACGGGATTTTGCTCTTGAGCCCGCCCATTTTCCGCATGTCCTGCTCGTGATGCATCGCCTGGATCACGGAGCCGGAGCCGAGGAACAAGAGGGCCTTGAAGGCGGCGTGCGTGAAAAGATGGAACATGCCGATCGAATAGGCGCCGACGCCCATCGCGACGAACATGTAGCCGAGCTGCGAGCAAGTCGAATAGGCGACCACGCGCTTGATGTCGTTCTGCACCAGGCCGACGGTGGCGGCGAAAAACGCGGTGGTGGCGCCGATGAAGGTGACGAAGACGAGCGCGGTGGGCGCCAGCTCGAAGAGCGGCGAAAGACGTGCCACCATGAACACGCCGGCCGTCACCATCGTGGCGGCATGGATCAACGCCGAGACCGGCGTCGGGCCTTCCATCGCGTCGGGCAACCAGGTGTGCAGCAGGAACTGCGCCGACTTGCCCATCGCCCCCATGAACAGGAGCAGGCAAGTCACCGTCAGCGCGTCGTAATCATGGCCGAGGATGTGAATGGTGTGGCCGGCGAGCGATTTCGCCGAGGCGAATATGGTTTCGAAGCCGACCGCGCCGGTGAGCGCGAATATCGCGAAGATGCCGAGCGCGAAGCCGAAATCTCCGACGCGGTTGACGATGAATGCCTTGATCGCGGCGGCGTTGGCCTCGGGCTTCAGATACCAGAAGCCGATCAGGAGATAGCTCGCGAGCCCCACCCCTTCCCAGCCGAAAAACATCTGCACGAGATTGTCGGCCGTCACCAGCATCAGCATCGCGAAGGTGAAGAACGAGAGATAGGCGAAGAACCGCGGCCGGTACGGGTCTTCGTGCATGTAGCCGATCGAATAGAGATGCACGAGCGCGGAGACGCTGTTCACTACCACCAACATCACGGCGGTGAGCGTGTCGATGCGGAGCGCCCATTCGACCTTGAGATCGCCCGCCGCAATCCAGGTGTAGAGCGGCACCCGCGTGTCATGGCCGTAATAACTGACATAGACGAACGCCACCCAGGACAAGATCGCTGAGACGAATAACAGCCCGGTGGTGATAAGCTCGGCCGCCCGCGAGCCCGCGGCGGCGGGTTCAAAGCTCTCGGTTTCATGGCGCGAAGAATGAACGACGCCGCCGCCCGTTACGTCCGGGGCAGGATGATGCGCAGCATGATCGAGGGCATGATCCGCCCCCGCGGGCGGCAGGCCGCCCGGATGACGCTGCGCGCGCGCCGACGAGCGAAATCGCGGCGGCGATCAAGAAGCCGATCAGCGGCAGGAAGACGATCGCTTGATACATGCCGCCTCAGCCCTTCATCAAATTGATGTCTTCGACCGCGATCGAGCCGCGGTTACGATAGAACACGACGAGGATCGCGAGCCCGATCGCCGCCTCCGCCGCCGCGACCGTCAGCACGATGAGGGCGTAGATCTGACCGACGATGTCGCCGAGAAAAGCCGAGAACGCGACGAGATTGATGTTGACGGCGAGCAGGATCAGCTCGATCGACATCAGGATGATGATCACGTTCTTGCGGTTGAGGAAGATGCCGAGAATGCCGAGCGTGAACAGGATCGCGCCGACGGTAAGGTAATGCGAGAGCCCGATCGTCATCGCGTCAGATCCCCTGTCCTGGCCGGACTTTGCGAATTTCGATCGCGCTCTCCTTCGAGCGGGCGTTCTGCGCGGCGACGTTTTGGCGTTTCGCCTCTTTCCTATGATGGAGCGTGAGCACGATCGCGCCGATCATCGCAACCAAGAGCACGAGGCCCGCGAGCTCGAAATAATGCACATAGGTCGTATAGAGCACGCGGCCGAGCGCCTGCGTATTGGTGACCTCCGAAGCGGGCGGAATCGGCGAGCGGATCGCGCCCGCGACGCCCTCGCCGGTGATCCAGGTTCCGGCAATCAGCAGCAATTCCGCGAGGAAGATGATACCGACGATCGCGCCGGCCGGCAGATATTGCAGAAAACCCTGGCGCAGTTCGGTGAAATCGACATCAAGCATCATCACGACGAAGAGGAACAGGACCGCGACCGCGCCGACATAGACGACGATCAGGATCATCGCGAGAAATTCCGCCCCCACAAGCACGAACAATCCTGCTGCGCTGACGAAAGCAAGAATGAGAAAAAGCACCGAATGCACCGGATTGCGGGACGCAATCACCATGAAGGCGGACGCGACCGCCACCGTGGCGAAGAGGTAGAAGAAAAGCGCGGAGAGATTCATCGTGCGTCTTACCGGTACGGCGCGTCGAGCGCCAGGTTCTTCGCGATCTCGCGCTCCCAACGGTCGCCGTTCGCGAGCAGCTTCTCCTTGTCGTAGTAGAGCTCTTCGCGGGTTTCCGTCGCGAATTCGAAATTCGGCCCCTCGACGATCGCGTCGACCGGGCAGGCTTCCTGGCAGAAACCGCAATAGATGCACTTCACCATATCGATGTCGTAGCGCGTCGTGCGCCGGGTACCGTCGTTGCGGCGCGGTCCCGCTTCGATCGTGATCGCTTGCGCCGGGCAAATCGCCTCGCAAAGCTTGCAGGCGATGCAACGCTCCTCGCCGTTCGGATAGCGCCTGAGCGCATGCTCGCCGCGGAAGCGCGGCGACAGCATCCCCTTCTCGAAGGGATAGTTCAATGTCGCCTTCGGGCTGAAGAAATAGCGCATGGCGAGGAAAAATGCCGAGACGAACTCGGTGAGAAACAGCGCGCGCGCGTAGAGATCGAGTCTCATGGATTCCTCACTTCGGCGCCAACCCGGAGAATTGCAGCACGCCCGCCACGATGACGACCATCGCGAGCGAGAGCGGCAGGAACACTTTCCAGCCGAGCCGCATCAACTGGTCGTAGCGATAGCGCGGCACCATCGCCTTGGCCATCGAGAACAGGAAGAACATGAACGAGATCTTGAGCACGAACCAGATGAAACCCGGCACCCAGGTGAAGGGGGCCACCGGAAACGGCGGCAGCCAGCCGCCGAGGAAGAGGATCGTGCCCATCGCGCACATGCTCATGATCGCCACATACTCGCCGAGCATGAACAGGAGATAAGGCGTCGAGGAGTATTCGACCATGAAGCCGGCGACGAGTTCCGATTCCGCCTCGACGAGATCAAAGGGCGGACGATTGGTTTCGGCGAGCGCGGAGACGAAAAAAATCACGAACAGCGGCAACAGCGGCAGCCAGTACCATTGGAACATGCCGAAAGGACCAGCCTGCGCCTGCACGATCTTGGTGAGGTTGAGCGAGCCCGCGCACAGGAGCACGGAGATGAAGACGAAGCCGATCGAGACTTCATAGGAAACCATCTGCGCCGCGGACCGCAAGGCTGCGAGAAACGGATATTTTGAATTCGATGCCCACCCCCCCATGATCACGCCGTAGACCATGAGCGAGGAGATCGCGAAAAGATAGAGAACGCCGACATTGATGTCGGCGACCGACCAACCATGATCGAGCGGGATCACCGCCCAGGCCGACAGCGCGAGCACGCAAGTGACGAGCGGCGCGAGCAGGAACACGCCTTTATTCGCGCCGGATGGAATCACCGGCTCCTTCATCACGAATTTGAGGAAGTCGGCGAAGGATTGCAGCAACCCCCAGGGGCCGACGACGTTCGGTCCTCGCCGCATCTGCACCGCGGCCCAGATTTTCCGGTCGGCGAGCAGAATGAAGGCGATGTAGATGAGCAACGCGACGAGCAACACAACGCTCTGCGCCAAGATCACGACGAGCGGCCAGATATAAGTGCTCCAAATCTCCGCGAAGCCCATGGCTACTCCGCTGCCTGTCGCGACCGGCCGGCCGCGAGCGTCGAGCATTCAGCCATGACGGCGGATGCGCGCGCGATCGGGTTGGTGAGGTAGAAATCGTGAACGGCGGACGCAAACGCCGCTTTGCCCGCCTTGCCGCCCAGCTCAGCGATTTTTTCGATGGCGGCGGCATCGGCGCGCTCGACCTTGTCGAGTTTGCCGAGATGCGGGTGCGCCGAGATCATGGCGCGGCGCAACTCGGCGAGTGAATCGTAGGGCAGTTTCGCGTCCAATGCGTCGGACAGCGCGCGCAAGATCGCCCAATCCTCGCGCGCTTCGCCGGGCGGAAACGCCGCGCGGTTAGTGAGCTGCGGCCGGCCTTCGGTATTGACGTAAATCGCGGATTTTTCCGTGTAGACGGCACCCGGCAAGATGACGTCGGCACGATGCGCGCCGCGGTCGCCATGGGTGCCGATATAGACGACGAAGGCGCCGGTCTCGACTTCGATCTCATCGGCGCCGAGCAAGAACAATACTTCAAGCGCGTCTTTCTTCGCCATCTCGGCGGCGTCGAGGCCGCCCTTCCCGGGCACCGCACCAAGATCGAGCGCGCCGACGCGGGAAGCCGCGGTATGCAGCATCGAGAAACCGTTCCAGCCATCGACAATTCCGCCGACGCCAATCGCGGCCTTGGCGAACATCGACAAGATGGCTTGTCCGTCGGGCCGCGCCAGCGCGCCCTGCCCGATCAGCCAGATTTGCTTTTTCAGCTTGGCGCGCTCGTGTTTCACGAAAGTCGCGAGCGTCTCGGGCCCGGCGCCAAGATAGGTGTAGTCATAAGTGAGATCGGCTTTCTCGCCGATCACGCCGATCTTGAGTTCGCCCGTGCGCCAGCGCTTGCGGATACGCGCGTTCAGGATCGGCGCTTCCTTGCGCGGATTGGCGCCGATGATCATGAGGCCGTCGGCCTCGTCGATGCCGGCGATCGTCGCATTGAAGAGATAGCCCGCGCGGCCAAGCGATGGATCGATCGCGGCGCCGTCCTGCCGGCAATCGATATTGGGCGAGCCGATCCGGGTGATCAGGTCCTTCAGCGCATAGATTTCCTCGACCGAGGCCAGGTCGCCGACGATGGCGCCGACTTCCTTCGGCTTCGTGGCCTTCACGCGCTTCGCGATCGCGGCGAAAGCCTCGCTCCAACTCGCTGGCCGCAAGCGGCCGCGCTCGCGGACATAGGGCTGGTCAAGCCGTTGCGTGCGCAGCCCGTCCGCGACGTGCCGCGTCTTGTCGGAAATCCATTCCTCGTTGATGTCTTCATTGCAGCCGCGGAAGAATGCGCAGCACTTCGCGCCCGCGCGTGTCGACACGAATATTGCATCCGACCGCGTCCATGACGTCGATCGAATTCGGTCTTGATCAGCTCCCACGGCCGCGCCTGGAACGCATAGGGCTTCGAGGTGAGCGCGCCGACCGGGCAGAGATCGACGACGTTGCTCTGCAATTCCGAGTTCATCGCGTGCTCGAGATAGGTGGTGATCTCCATGTCCTCGCCGCGGCCGATGGCGCCGAGCTCGGCAACACCCGCGACCTCGGTCGCGAAGCGGATGCAGCGCGTGCAGTGAATGCAGCGCGTCATGATCGTCTTCACCAGCGGGCCGATATATTTGTCCTCGACCGCGCGCTTGTTCTCCTTGTACCGCGAACTGTCGACGCCATAGGCCATCGCCTGATCCTGCAGATCGCACTCGCCGCCTTGGTCGCAGATCGGGCAATCGAGCGGATGATTGATCAGCAGGAATTCCATCACGCCTTCGCGCGCCTTCTTCACCATCGGCGTCTTGGTATTGACGACCGGCGGCTCGCCGTTCGGGCCCGGGCGGCAGTCCCGCACGCCCCACGCGCACGATGCGACCGGCTTCGGCGAGCCCTTGAGCTCGACGAGGCACATGCGGCAATTGCCGGCGATCGAGAGGCGCTCGTGGAAGCAAAAGCGCGGAATCTCGGCGCCCGCCGCCTCGCACGCCTGCAACAGCGTGTATTCCGGCGGGACGTCGATTTCCTTGCCGTCGACGATGAGCTTGGTCATCGCGGTTTCGTCGCCTTTCCTTGGTTATTCGCCTTCCACCGGCCAACGCTTGAAAGCGTAAATCCACAGAAACACAAGATTCACAAGCGGCACGAACAGGACCAGTACCCATGCGCGCGAAAAACCGGTGCGCTTCAGGATTTGCATCACCGGAATGCCAACGAGGATGAACCAGACGATGAGACCGATGATGATGAATGCGCCATTCGGATCGTTGTTCATGTCCGTCCCTCTCCTTTATTCCGCCGCCACCGCGGCCGGTTCGTGATGCGACTTCGCCGAATATTGATCGATGCGCCGCTCGATCTCGCCGCGGAAATGACGGATCAGTCCCTGCACCGGCCAAGCCGCCGCATCGCCAAGCGCACAGATCGTATGGCCTTCGACTTGGTTCGCGACGTCAAGCAATAGATCGATCTCGCGCTTCTACGCCCTGCCCTCGGCCATGCGCGTCAACACGCGCCACATCCAGCCGGTGCCCTCGCGGCACGGCGTACATTGGCCGCAGGATTCGTGCTTGTAGAAATAGGAGATGCGCGCGATCGCGCTCACCATGTCGGTGGACTTGTCCATCACGATCACGGCGGCGGTGCCGAGGCCGGATTTCAAGTCCTTCAGCGCGTCGAAATCCATCGGGCAGTCGAGAATCTCGCGCCGCCGGCACCACCGGCACCGACGAGCCGCCGGGGATGACCGCGAGCAGATTGTCCCAGCCGCCGCGCATGCCGCCGGCATGCTTTTCGATCAGTTCACGGAACGGAATGCTCATCGCCTCTTCGACGTTGCAGGGCTTGTTCACGTGGCCGGAAATGCAGAAAAGCTTGGTGCCGAAATTGTTCGGCCGACCGAAGCCCGCGAACCACGCGGCGCCGCGGCGCAGGATGTCGGGCGCGACCGCGATCAATTCCACGTTGTTGACGGTGCTCGGACAGCCATAGAGGCCGACATTCGCCGGGAACGGCGGCTTCAGCCGCGGCATTCCCTTCTTGCCCTCGAGGCTTTCCAGCAGCGCCGTTTCCTCGCCGCAGATATAGGCGCCGGCGCCGTGATGAACGTAGAGATCGAAATCGAAACCGTGGATGTTGTTCTTGCCGATCAGCTTCGCTTCATAGGCCTGATCGATCGCCGCCTGCAGGCGCTCGCGCTCGCGAATGTATTCGCCGCGGATATAAATGTAGCCGACATTCGCGCCCATGGCGAAACCGGCGATCAGGCAACCCTCGACCAGCAAATGCGGATCGTGCCGCATGATCTCGCGGTCCTTGCAGGTGCCGGGCTCCGAACTCGTCGGCATTGACGACGAGATAATGTGGGCGGCCATCCGATTGTTTCGGCATGAACGACCATTTGAGGCCGGTCGGAAATCCGGCGCCGCCGCGCCCGCGCAGGCCCGAAGCTTTCATCTGCTCGATGATCCAGTCGCGTCCCTTTTCCATGAAGCCCTTGGTGCCGTCCCAGGCGCCGCGCTGACGCGCGCCCTCCAAGCCCCAGTCATGGAGCCCGTAGAGATTCTGGAAGATGCGGTCCTTGTCGGCGAGCATGTTATTTCCCCGCCGATTTCAACGTCGTCGGGCCGCCGACCGGCGCCGAAAACTGGCGATCAATTTGCGGGCCGGGCTTCGGGTTTTTCCCGGCCGCGAGGGCATCGAGAAGTTTCTCGAAATTCTCCGGCGTCAAATCCTCGTAGTAATCGTAATTGATTTGCACCATCGGCGCGTTGACGCAGGCGCCGAGGCATTCGACCTCGCGCCAGGAGAATTTTCCGTCGGCCGAAACATGTTCCTGTTCGCCGATCCGCCGCCGGCAGACTTTCTTGATGTCTTCGGCGCCGCGCAGCATGCAGGGCGTGGTGCCGCAGAGCTGAACCAGATATTTCCCGACCGGCTCGAGATTGAACATCGTGTAGAAGGTCGCAACCTCGAGCGCGCGGATATAGGGCATGCCGAGCATGTCGGCGACGTGACGGATGGCGGGTTCCGGCAGCCAACCGCCCGTCTGCTCCTGCGCCCGCCACAAAAGCGGGATCACCGCCGAAGCCTGCCGGCCTTCCGGGATATTTCGTGATCTCGCGCTTCGCCCATGCGAGATTGTCCGCGGTGAAGGCGAAGTCCTTCGGCTGTTTTTCGGCGAGGCGGCGGACGGTCATTAGCGATCCACCTCCCCGAACACGATGTCGATCGAGCCGAGCACGGCCGAAACATCGGCGAGCATGTGGCCGCGGCAGAGAAAATCGATCGCCTGCAAATGCGCGAAGCCGGGCGCCCGGATCTTGCAGCGATACGGCCGGTTGGTTCCGTCGGCGATGAGATAGACGCCGAACTCGCCCTTGGGCGCTTCGACCGCGGCGTACACCTCGCCGGCCGGCACGCGGTAGCCTTCGGTATAAAGCTTGAAGTGATGGATCAGCGCTTCCATCGAGCGCTTCATCTGCGCGCGCTTCGGCGGCACGATCTTGTTGTCCGGATGCGAGACCGGCCCCTTCTCGCGATTGAGCTTCTCGATGCACTGTTTCATGATTTTGATCGACTGCCGCATCTCTTCCATGCGGATGCAGTAGCGGTCATAGCAATCGCCGTTCTTGCCGACCGGAATATCGAAATCGAATTCGGCATAACATTCATAAGGCTGCGCCTTGCGCAGGTCCCAAGCCGCGCCCGAGCCGCGCACCATGACGCCGGAGAAGCCCCAGGCCCAGGCGTCTTCCAGTTTCACGACGCCGATATCGACGTTGCGTTGCTTGAAGATGCGGTTGTCGGTGAGCAGCCCCTCGAGATCGTCGCAGACCTTCAGGAACGGGTCGCAAAACGCGCCGATGTCGTCGATGAGCTTCTGCGGCAAATCCTGATGCACGCCGCCGGGACGGAAGTAGGCCGCGTGCATGCGCGAGCCCGACGCGCGCTCATAGAACACCATCAGCTTTTCGCGCTCCTCGAAGCCCCAGAGCGGCGGCGTGAGCGCGCCGACATCCATGGCTTGCGACCGTAACATTGAGAAGATGCGAGAGCAGCCGTCCGATTTCCGAATAGAGTACGCGGATCAATTGTCCGCGCCTGGGCACTTCGATTCCGAGCAGCCGTTCCGTCGCGAGGCAGAAAGCGTGCTCCTGATTCATCGGCGCGACGTAATCGAGCCGGTCGAAATAGGGCATCGCCTGCAGATACGTCTTGTATTCGATCAATTTCTCCGTGCCGCGGTGTAAGAGCCCGATATGCGGATCGAGGCGCTCGACCACTTCGCCGTCAAGCTCCATGTACAAGGCGCAGAACGCCATGCGCCGCCGGATGCTGCGGCCCAAAATTGATCTGGAAATTGCGAAGCGCGCCTTCCGCCATCAGTCCGCTCCCGCCAACACCTGGGCGCGCTTTGTCTTTCTCCGCGACGCGGGCTTTGAACTTGTCCCACTTCACGACGAAGCGCTCGTGCTCGCCGCCGCCGATCTTGTCGAGGCCGTCATGACCGCTGACGCGGAAGCGAACCTTCGGCCCTTCAACGCCGACGCACTCGGCCTTCACCGTGATCGTCATGCCGGGCGGCGTCGCGGCGTCGTGAGAAAAGTCGACATGCGTGCCGAGGCTTCCTTCGCCCGCATCGAGATGCTCGGCGAGAAGCTCGGTGCAAACCCACTCAAAGAGGCCGACCATGTAGCCCGTCGCGAAGACTTCCGGCATGGCCTTGAAGCTCGCAGCCTCCGGATACAAATGCGGCACCGTCTTGTTCTCGCGGCACCTTGAAGGAGAGCTATGCTTCAAGCCGGGTTTCAGCGTCGGTTTCATGCCGCGCCCTTCCCGTTGCCGTCTTTCGCCTTCTCGTCGCCGGGCAAGCCGTATTCGGTGCCTTCCCACGGCGAAAGAAAATCGAAATTGCGGAATTCCTGCGTGAGCTTCACCGGCTCGTAGACCACGCGCTTTTGCTCGTCGTCGTAGCGCACCTCGACATAGCCGGTGAGCGGAAAATCCTTGCGCATCGGATAGCCGTCGAAACCGTAATCCGTAAGCAGGCGGCGCAGTTCTGGATGGCCGGTGAAGAGAATGCCGTAAAGATCGTAGGCCTCGCGCTCGAACCAGTTGGCGCCGACATAGACCGAGCAGATCGACGGCACCGGCGTCGCCTCGTCGGTTTCGACCTTCACTCGCGCGCGCAAATTGTGCTTGGGCGAAAGCAGATGATAGACGACGTCAAAGCGCTTCTCGCGCTCCGGCCAATCGACGCCGCAAATGTCGATGATGCTCCAGAACCAGCAGCGCGGGTCGTGGCACAAAAAGCGCGCGACATCCTCGATCGCCTCGCGCTGGGCGTGGATCGTGAGTTCGCCGTGAGCGATCTCGAAGCCTCGCACCGCGTTGGGAAGCGCGCGGCCCATATGCTCGCCGATTTCGCGCGAGCTTTTCTTCCATGGCCGCCGCCCTCAGCGCTCGATGGTGCCGGTGCGGCGGATTTTTTTCTGCAACAGCAAGCACGCCGTACAAGAGCGCTTCCGCGGTCGGCGGGCAGCCGGGAACGTAAATGTCGACCGGCACGATGCGATCGCAGCCTCGCACTACCGCATAGGAATAATGATAATAGCCGCCGCCATTCGCGCACGAGCCCATCGAGATCACGTAGCGCGGCTCCGGCATCTGGTCGTAAACCTTGCGCAGCGCCGGCGCCATTTTGTTGGTGAGCGTGCCGGCGACGATCATGACGTCCGATTGGCGCGGAGAAGGACGCGGTGCGGCAGCCGAAACGTTCCACGTCATAACGCGGCATCGACATCTGCATCATTTCGACCGCGCAGCAGGCAAGACCGAAGGTCATCCACATCAAGCGAGCCGGTGCGCGCCCAATTGATGAGATCGTCGGTGGCGGTGACGAGAAAGCCCTTGTCGCCGAGCTCGTCGCTGAGCCCGGAGAAAAACGGGTCGCGTGCCGCGACGACGCTGCCGGTGCGCGGGTCGATGATCCTGTTCGCCGCTGGGAGCGATCAGTCCCATTCCAGTGCTCCCTTCCTCCACTCATATATGAAGCCGATGGTGAGCACGCGCCAAAAACACCATCATCGACCAGAAGCCAAAAGCGCCGAGTTCCCCGAACGTAATCGCCCAGGGAAACAGGAATGCGACTTCGAGATCGAAAATGATGAACAGGAGCGCGACGAGATAGAAGCGCACGTCGAATTTCATGCGCGCATCGTCGAAGGCGTTGAAACCGCATTCGTAGGCCGAAAGCTTCTCGGGGTCGGGCCGTCGAAAAGGCGACCAAAAACGGCGAAATCAGCAGCGCGAGCCCGATGACGGTCGCAACGCCGATGAACACGACGACGGCAGGTAATCCTGGATCAGAGCATCCATGGGCCTCGCGCGGGCGCTCCCGGCACCGCCCCCATGGCGTGATTTTGATCTCTAGGGGGGCGCCTTCCGACCCGCAGATGCGAATAATTCGAAAGTGCCTAGGGCTTAACCCACGCCCAAAGGCTAAGCAAGGCCGCCAAAAGGCGGGGCTCCCATGCTTTCCCAGAGGTTCGACCGCGCAATACGGTATTTTGCAACAGACCGAGGCGATTTCAAGTCGCTCAGCAATGCCGAAACTCACACGCAAGAAAAAAGCAGGCCGGCTTGCCGCGCCCGCACTCGCCGCCGCCTTCGAATTGCACCGCCAAGGCCGCCTCGACAAGGCTGAAGGCGGCTACCGCGACGTCCTGAAAGATGATCCCACCAACTGGCAGGCGTTGCATCAGCTCGGGGAAATTCACCACGCACGCGGCCAGTATGTCGAAGCGCTACAATTCCTCGGCGCCGCGATGAAAGCGAACCCGGCCTCGCCCGAGGCCGCTTCGAACTATGGCGCCGCCTTGCGCAGTCTGAAACGCGACGGTGAGGCGATCGCTTATTTCGATCGCGCCCTCATCTTGCGGCCCGGCTACGTGCCGGCGCTGGTCACGCGCGGTGCCTCGCTGCAGCGGCTAGGACGCCGCGAAGAGGCGCTCAAGAAGTCTCGATCGCGCCATCGAACTCGATCCGAGCAATCCCAAGGCGCATTACAATCGCGCGAACGTATTGCATGAGCTGAAACGCTTCGACGAGGCGCTGGAAAGCTTCGCGCACGCGCTGGCGCTGAACCCCGAGAATGCGGATGCCAACTTCAACGAGGGTATGACACGGTTGTTGATCGGGGATTTTTCCGCGGGCTGGAAAAAGTACGAATGGCGCTGGAAGGCGAAACAGCAGGCGCATGCGCGAGATTTCAGCCAACCGCTTTGGCTCGGGGGCGAGCCGATCGCGGGCAAGACGATCCTTGTTCACGCCGAACAAGGATATGGCGATACGATTCAATTCGTCCGCTACGTGCCGATGCTCGCGCGCGTGGGCGCGAAAATCGTGCTCGAAGTCCAGCCGCCGCTCAAACCGCTACTCGCATCGTTCGAGGGTGCTTTAATCGTTGCGCGCGGCGAGCCGCTGCCTGCTTTCGATCTGCACTGCCCGATCCTCAGCTTGCCGCTCGCCTTCAAGACCGAGCAAGCGAGCATCCCCGCAAGCATTCCGTATCTGCAAGCGCCCCACGATCGGGTCGAGAAGTGGAAGCAGCGGCTGCCGCGTCAAGGCGAACTCGTTGTTGCGATCGCCTGGTCCGGAAGCGCGACGCACGAACAAGACCTCGTTCGCTCGATCGCGATCGAGAAACTCGCGCCCTTACTCGCGATCCCCGATATTCAATGGATCAGCATCCAGCGCGAATTGCGCCCGGGCAACGCCGAATTCCTGGCGGCCCATCCCAAAATTGCGCATGTCGGTGCGGAACTCGCCGACTTTGCCGATACGGCCGCCGTCTTGTCGCAAGCCGATCTCACGATTTCGGTGGACACTTCGACCGTGCATTTGGCGGGCGCACTCGGGCGGCCCGTTTGGGTGCTTTTGCAGTATATACCCGACTTCCGTTGGTTGCTCGATCGCGAGGACAGCCCCTGGTATCCGAGCGCGCGTCTTTTCCGTCAGCCCGACTTCGGCGATTGGAAGAGCGTGATCGAGCGCATAGCGCGCGAACTCGCGAGCCTCAGGTAATATTGTCTCGGTAACGCGGATGGCGCGAACGCTCGCCGGCTATTGCACTGGTTTGGGTTTGTCGTCCTTCGCCGGGGGCGCCTTCTGCTGCACGGGCTGTTGCTGGACGCGGGGCTGCACGGGCTGTTGCTGGACGCGGGGCTGCACGGGCTGTTGCTGGATGTGCTGCTGAGTGCCTTGGCCGCCCTGCTGCTGGATGGTTTTTTGTTGTAAATTTTGTTGCTGGATGCCCTGGCTGCGGATCTGATTCTGCGAATTGTCCTTCGGCTGGAATGTCTTCGGCGTGCCCCCCTGCTGCTGGAAGGTTTTCTCCTTGTATTGCTCAACGCCCTGGCTGCGGATCTGGTTCTGCGAATTGTCCTTCGGCTGGAATGTCTTCGGCGTGCCCCCCTGCTGCTGGAAGGTTTTTTGCTGGGTGCCGAGATTTTTTTCCTGCTTCCGCACGCCCTGGTTCTGAAACTGACCGCCTTGCGGCGCATCGCCGAAATTCTTGGACTTGGTTTCGATGCCGACCCCGCGTGCAGCCAATGGGGCGCTGCCTCCCAGCTGTCCCCGCTCGCCCTTTTGCAACGGCTTCAAAGGCACGAAGTGATCCTGCGGCTGTATAAAACGGTTGCGTTTCGCGAATCGTGATGCGGGTGCGTTCGCGATCGCGGAAATTGTCGCGCAAGATGATTGCCCCTGCGACACCGGCGGTACCCGCGAGCACGATCGGTGCGATCGAGACCGGCCGAAACGGGCGCCCGCTCGCACGCGCTATGAAAGCCGGCGGCACGCCCGGATTGACCGCGATGCCAGCGCCGCTTCGCAACCGCACCGAGCGGTTCACCAGGAAGCTTCGATTGTAATGAGTGAAGCGTTCCTGCCGCGACAGAAAGACGTCATAAGCCCGCGGCGCGAGAAGATCGCCCGCGCGCACGAACATATAGGTATCGGGAGTTTCATAGTCCTCATCGATCGCTTCGTCGGGCGGCAGCGGCGCCCAGCCGACGAAATCGTCGCCTTGCCGCCAGTCGACCCACGCCGGACCCCATTCCTTGCCCGGAATCCAAATCCACCCTAGCCCGCGGTCAAATGCCCAGCGACCGTAGTGATAAGTGACCCAGCCGAATTCCTCTTCCGAATCCCAATACCAACCCCACTCATCGGTATAGACCCAGTGCCCGAGGCGATAAGGCTGCCAGTCGGGCGGCATTTGGCTCGGAATCCAAACTTCGCCCCAGCGCGGGTGCTGCACCCACTGACCGGATTGGTCGAGCGCCGCGCGAAAATCGATCAATTCCTGCGCATGCGCCGAAGGCGGCAGAAAAACGGTGCCGACGGCCGGCGCAAAGACCAGCAAGGCCGCGAGCAAGGCACGGACAAGCCACTGCGCGCTGAACTTGCAGATCGAATCGGAGATGCGCATGGGATTCCTCTTCACCAACGGAAGCAGATACCTACGTTGAGCCCGCTTCCGCAATGGGGCGCAACGAAAATTGTAATGTTTAAAAGATGCAGCCGGCCGGGAGCGGCTTGTTGCTCCTATCGAGCAGAAATTTAAATCTTGCGGAGCAACTTGTCTGAACGATGGCGGCAGCGCCGGGACTGGGACCTATGATCTAACCGCCCAGGATATTCCCTAACGCGATCAAGGTATTATGGGCGCCGGTCTGTTTCATAGACATGCCGCGATGACCCCAAAGCATCGAAACCGCCCGGCCAATAATTTTCGCCTACTTCTTGGAACCGGGCGCACCCGGCGTTAACAAGGCGGTTCGATGGGCCGATGATTCAAATCTTGCCGCGCCTTCAAAATAAAGGCCGCCCCGTGAAGACATTTTTCAAATTAGCGACGGTTTTTATCGCGACGATGTTAACGGCGGCCTCGCTGGTCATCGCAATCAATATCGCGACGAAATCGATCGCCGCGCCGGCCGCTGCAGCTCCCGCCGTAACGCCGGAGCAGATGGCGGAATACCGCAAGAAACTCGCGGAGTATAAAATCGTCCGACAAAAATTCGACGATGAGGCCGCGATTTATTGGACATCGATCGGCGACAAGAGAAAGGCGAGATATGCCAAGCGGCGCAATAACGAAAAGATCCTGCTCGATGACTACGTATTAACTCAGCCCCCTGCCTACACGGGACCGCCTGCCCCGATCGATCCCTCGGCACCCCCGCCGGTCGAACCGGTAAGGCCGCCTCGATACATACCCGTGGTCGCCGACTTTCTAAAAAACGCCGTTGAGCAATTTCAATTCACGCCGCAAAAACCAGCAAGCGAAATTGAATTTAAGCGCGCCTATGCCGCGGTGGCTTTCGCCGCCGGACTTACCAAGGATCAGGTCGTTCGAATTTATCGATTCGAATGGGAGGAAACGGCGCGTACGATGTCCAAGCGGGACTTGAGGACAACAAGCCAGACGCGCACGCCGTATCGACGGCGCTTGGTTACAATCAATTGCTGAGCACCAATAGCGTCGAGCTATTGGCAGAACAGGGAGACCAATTCGTTATCGTTTTGAGAAAGAAGGCCGATGCATTGACGGGGCCGCAACGGGCGTCGCTCGATCAAAAAATTACAATCCTTCAACGCATGATCGCTTTTAGCAAAACCGTGCCGGACGATTGGAGCGAGCACGAAAAACTCGCCAAAACCCCTCAAGGCCTCGGCATTCATGCGGTGAATCTCGATATCGATATTGGACCCCTGATCCAGACTCAAAAGCTCCTGAATTCCGTTGCGTTCGCGCGGCAAAAAAAGATGGGCGCGCCATTGAGCGCCGCCGAACTGGAAATGATGAACCTGACCGGCGACGGCAACGGATTTGACATTGTCACGATGCCACCAGAGATGCGTGAGCAAGTGCCCACGTCGAATTTTTTCCAGCGCGGCGGCTATGAGCGAAATCCGGTCGCGAGCGAGAACAACACGGTTTCAAAGCGTGCTGGCGCGGACGAATTCCATCATGGATAGCGAGACGGCGCTGCAAGGAGCGAAGGACCTGGCGGCGGCGTTTCGGCCCAATTGAACCCGCGCCAAACGATTTTCCCGGGCCAACGCATCTTACGATAATTTTGGGCCTCGCCTCCGGGCGAGAGGAAGGAACACCCGATGAATGCGCCGCAGCGATGGAAGCAACGACCCGAAGGTTCGACCTGGGGCGACTTCGGTCCCGACGACCAGCTCGGCCGGCTCAATCTGCTGACCCCCGAAAAGGTCAAGCAGGGCGTCGCCGAGGTGCGCGAGGGCTTGAGCTTCTGCCTGAGCCTGCCGCTCGATTATCCCGGCGGCAACGTACTCAACCCGCGCCGTCATCCGCCGGTGCTGCGCCCGACGCTGCGCGACGGCAAGCCGAACTTCAACTACGCCTGTCAGCGACGACCGGAACTGCACCGACGTCGTCAGCGACGATCTCGGCGATCCTGCACCTGCAATATTCGACGCAGTGGGACAGCCTCGCCCATGTCGGGCTCGCTGTTCGACGCCGATGGCGACGGCATGCCCGAGCCGGTCTACTACAACGGCTATCGCGCCGGCGAGCGACGTAATCGGGCCCGACCGACGGTGCGGATGCCGGCGTCCGAACGGATCGGCCCGCGCCTCGACATCCAGGCGCTGGCGCTCTCGGCATCGAGAACATGGCGCGAAAGTGCGTGCAAGGGCGCGGCGTGATGATCGACCTCGCACGCGCATGTCGGGCGCGAACGCGCGGCGTCGGCTATGACGAGCTGATGCGCATCCTCGAGGCCGACAAGGTCGAGGTCGAGACCGGCGACATGGTCTGCCTGCATACCGGCTTCGCCGACATGCTGCTGGAGATGAAGAAGACAGCCCGATGCGCACGCCGTGCATCACAGTGCGCGGCACTTAACGGACGCGATGCGAAGCTGCTCGCCTGGATCACCGATAGCGGCCTGTGCGCGCTGATCGCCGACAACTACGCGGTCGAGGCCTTCCCGGCCGCGAGCGCATCAAGGCTGCTGCGCGGCGCTGCCGATGCACGAGCACTGCCTGTTCAAGCTCGGCGTCAATCTCGGCGAGATCTGGTACCTCGGACCGCTGGCCGGCTGGCTGCGCGCGCATAACCGCTATCGTTTCCTGCTGACGGCGCCGCCGCTGCGCCTGCCCGGCGCCGTCGGCTCGCCGACGACGCCCATCGCAACGGTGTGAGTGCGTTCGGTGTTGCTGGGATTTCATTATCCCAGCTTGAAAAGTGTCTCGGCAGAAAAATAAAAACCCGAGCCATCAAAAAATGGCGGGAGCGACGGGACTCGAACCCGCGGCCTCCGGCGTGACAGGCCGGCGCTCTAACCAACTGAGCTACGCCCCCAATATCGGGAATGCGATCGCTTAAGCCGCACACCGCGGCAAGTCAAGGAAACGCGCGAGCGCGCGCATTTGATAGAAAACTGCCGGACAAAGATTACGTTCCGCCGAATGGCTCGCGCTTCACCAGCGCCGCCATCCCCAACCCCAACGCGGTCCCCAATAGTAGCCGGGATAGACGACGACCGGCGGCGGTGCGTACACGACCGGCGGCGGCGGCGGTCCATAATAGCCGGGCCCAGGCCCGCCGCTGCCACCGAGATAGGCTTGGTTCATGTAGCCGGCGAAGCGTCCGAAGCGAACCGAGCACCAACCGCTCGCATCGCATCCAAGCACGTCGACGGTACTGCCGCCGGGAACGGTGATGACGACCGGACTATCGGTCCCGGCTCCCGCGCGCATATTGAGGTCGCTCAGCACGAGCGCCGCGGTGCGGCCCACGCAACCCCGCTCGAAACGGCAAGCGCCCCCGCCGCGGTCAACATCCGGTGGATCAATCGCATGATTTTCTGCTCTCCCAACCCGTCGCCACGCCTTCCATTGGGATGCCGAAAGATGGCAATTTTCCTGGGTAAAGCCTTGCTGCGCTGCGGGATTTTGACCTCGAATCCGCTCCGGCGGTAGCCGGAAACTGCAAAAGGCCCAGAAAACGCGCGTTTTCTGCGGATTCCGCTTCTCTTTCTATGGCTAAAATGCCCACGAATCGCATATGGCTTCGCGTTGGAAGTCTCGCTTGCCAACGCCAATGCTAGGAACCGCAAAGGGGGTCGCGCAGCCATGACAACAACGAACGAAAAACCGACAACGGTCACGCTAAAGCATATCGCGGCAAAGCTCGCGGAAAAACACGAAATGCCGAAGAAGCAAGCGGAGACGCTGCTCAATGATTTGGTCGACACGATCGTCGGTCATCTCAAGAAGGGCGAACGCATCCGCATGGTGGGTTTGGGCATCCTGCAAGTGCGCAAGCGCGCGGCCCGCATGGGACGCAATCCCGCGACGGGCGAGCCGATCCAGATCAAGGCGAGCAAGAAAGTGGCCTTCCGCGCCTCCAAGGAATTGAAGGAAGCGGTCTGACCGTTCTCCTCCCTCGCGACCTTTGCTGAAAATGAGGCCAAGTCCGAAAGGACTTGGCCTCGTGTTTTTGCTGGATAGCGATTTCAAAAAACTGCGTGGGCGGCGGAAGCGGGTGGGCGGTGACGGATTCGAACCTCCGACCCCCTCGGTCAGGCTTCTGGCAGTGGATATTCCAGCGGGCGACTAGCAGCGCCGTGCAGCGCGCTAGGGCAATGCGGCGTTAGCTTTTACGGGAAATTAAAATAGCCGGAACAAGATATAGTTGGTCCATTAGACATACTTCAACCCTATATTGTAGTA
Organism: uncultured Alphaproteobacteria bacterium; assembly: GCA_963751685.1. Lineage (GTDB taxonomy): Bacteria > Pseudomonadota > Alphaproteobacteria > Rhizobiales > Xanthobacteraceae > Palsa-892. The sequence goes on from CAVVVV010000010.1 coordinate 302,303, forward strand.
ATCGAGCCGCATGCGTGCCCCGGCCTCATTGATCGACGAACTCGAAATTCGGGTGAAGAGCGGAACCAACGCTCAGCTCACGAACATTCTTTGCCGGGTCACCGATCTCTTCATGCTGAACGCCAGGGGGGCGTCGCGAGCGGAAATCGAAATATTCGATGACGTCATGATGCAGCTGATCGAGAAAATCGAGGATCGGATACTCGCCGAATTGAGCCAGCGGCTCGCCTCGATCGAAAACTCACCGGTCAATGTCGTCCATCGGCTTGCGCGCCACGACCAAATCGAAGTGGCTGGCCCCGTTCTGGAAAAATCCGACCTCGCCGACGTGGATCTCGTCGAGATCGCCTACACGAAAAGCCAGGCTCATCTGAGCGCGATCGCCGCGCGCAACCGGATCAATCCGGTGGTGGCCGACGTGCTCGTCCGCCGTGGAAATTCCGAAGTGGTGATGAAGGTCACCGCCAACAAAGGCGCCGCGTTTTCCCATTCGGGCTTCACCGATCTCGTGAAGCGGGCCCTCGACAACGTCAATCTCGCCGAAAAGGTTTCCGGTCGGGACGACATCCCGCCCGAACTGTATGAATTCCTCGTTTTGCGCGCGACCGAAAAAGTAAAACGGCACTTGGTCGCCACCTGCAAACTGGAAATGCGCGGTCGCATCGAGCGGATGCTGGCAAATGCTTCCGATCACATCGCGAAAGAGACCCCCAAGTCCTCTTCTTCCGACGGCGGATGGTCGACGCGGACCTTGATAAAGCGCGACCTTACGAAATTGAGGTCGCAATTCGACGAAGCTGTCGCATTGGGCGACGGGGACAATATCATTTCTGCGCTCGCCAAACTCGTCGGTATATCCGACGAAACCGTGAAAAAGGTCATTCAACAAGGATCGGAAGACGGCATTCTGATTATTTGCAAGGCGGGCGAAGTTTCATGGCAATCCGTAAGGCAACTTCTCCTATCGAAGCTGTGGGCCCAGCTGCCATCGGATGCGAACCTGAAAGATATTTCGGACAGATATTTCAGGTTCTCGAACGAAAGCGCCGAGCGCGTTCTTCTTTTCATGAAGGCAAGGAAAGCGATGTCGGCGGCCGAAATGCAGAAGCTATTCGCGGAGGCCGGCCACTAGACAAAAACCCCGGCACGAGGCCGGGGTTTTGAATTTGCGATCGCAGCGACCAGTACTTTGCGGCAATAAGAGCTTTGGTGGGCGGTGACGGACTCGAACCGCCGACCCTCTCGGTGTAAACGAGATGCTCTACCAACTGAGCTAACCGCCCGCCCTGTGCTTTAGCCCTCCGTGCCCGCCTTCGGCAACGGCTAGTGTCCCGATTCCGAAGTTCGTAAGAACTCGCGGCACACTCTCGTACGAACTTCGGAATCAAAGGGATACTAGCAACTCTACAATTTCTAGTGCCCCCTTTGAACCCGAAGTTCGCAACCGCCCTTGCGGCACGGTTTGTGCGAACTTCGGGTTCGGGGCACTAGTGCTTTCTAAAACGCGAACGCTCCCGTGGCGAACGGGAGCATTCGAAATTCGTACAAAATCGACGCGGGCGACCTTACATCGCCACCGTATTCACGGCGTCTTTCAGGCCTTTGCCGGCGGTGAATTTCGGCGCCTTCGAAGCTGCGATATGAACCGGCTCGCCGGTACGGGGGTTGCGGCCCTCGCGCGCCTTGCGTTGGGAAACCGTGAAGCTGCCGAAGCCGACGAGTTTGACCTCGTCGCCTTGCTTCAGGGCCCCGGTAATGATGTCGAACGTGGCCTCGACCGCCTTGGCCGCGTCGTTCTTGTTGATCTGCGCCTTGTCCGAAACCATTGCGATCAGTTCGTTCTTGGTCATCGAACCATCCCTTTCAAGGATTTCTCAGAATCGGCGGCAACTGCCGCATGCACGGGCTAGGTTCGCCCGCACCGGGGCGAAAAAAAGGCTTTTGGCGGCGAAAACCCGCGCAAATCCTAGGTTTTGCTGATCGAGCCCTTAAGTGGAAAAGCGGCGGAGTTCATCCGCCGCTTTCAGAAGATTCGTCTAAGTCATTGAAAATACTTAGTGCGCGATGATACCCAGAAGAATCGTCCTCTTCCGCGATGTCGGGCCGAGGCACATCCACAATCTTGGCCGCCTCCTCGTCCCACTCGATCGGCTCAGGCATGCGCATGAGCGCCTGCGCCAGCACCTCGTCCATCCGCGAAACCGGGATCACTTCGAGCCCGCTCTTCACGTTATCGGCGATTTCGGCGAGATCCTTGGCGTTCTCTTCCGGGATCAGCACCTTCTTGATGCCGCCGCGGTGGGCCGCCAAGAGCTTCTCCTTGAGACCGCCGATCGGAAGCACCCGGCCCCTGCAGCGTGATCTCGCCGGTCATCGCCACATCCTTGCGGATCGGAATGCCGGTCATCACCGACACGATGGCGGTGACCATGGCGACGCCCGCCGAGGGGCCGTCCTTCGGGGTCGCCCCTTCCGGCACGTGCACGTGGATATCCTTCTTCTCGAACAACGGCGGCTTGATGCCGAGCCCGACCGCGCGCGAGCGCACATAGGATGCCGCCGCCGAGATCGACTCCTTCATCACATCGCGCAGGTTGCCCGTCACCGTCATCTTGCCCTTGCCGGGCATCATCAGGCTTTCGATGGTGAGCAATTCGCCGCCCGACATCGGTCCAGGCAAGACCCGTCGCGACGCCGACCTGATCCTCGCGCTCGGCTTCGCCGTAGCGATACTTCGGCACGCCGAGATATTTTTCGAGATTGCCGGCGGTGACCGTGATCGAGTTCTTCTTCTCGGCCATGATCTCCTTCACCGCCTTGCGCAGCAGGTTCGCAAGCTCGCGCTCAAGATTGCGCACGCCCGCCTCGCGCGTATAGCGGCGAATGATGGTGAAAAGCGCCTCCTGATCGAGCGACCATTCCCCGGGCTTCAGCCCGTGCTTGGTCGATAAGGTTCGGGATCAGATGGCGGCGCGCGATCTCGACCTTCTCGTCCTCGGTGTAGCCGGCGATGCGGATCACTTCCATGCGGTCGAGCAACGCCGGCGGAATGTTGAGCGTGTTCGCCGTCGTCACGAACATCACGTTCGAGAGGTCGTAATCGACCTCGAGGTAATGGTCGTTGAACGTGTGGTTCTGCTCGGGATCCAGCACTTCGAGCAGCGCCGACGACGGATCGCCGCGGAAATCGGCGCCCATCTTGTCGACCTCGTCGAGCAGGAAGAGCGGATTGGACTTCTTCGCCTTCCGCATCGACTGGATGACCTTGCCCGGCATCGAGCCGATATAGGTGCGCCGATGGCCGCGGATTTCGGCCTCGTCGCGCACGCCGCCGAGCGACACGCGCACGAATTCGCGGCCCGTGGCCTTGGCGATCGACTTGCCGAGCGAGGTTTTGCCGACGCCCGGCGCGCCCACGAGGCACAGAATCGGGCCGGTCAGTTTGTTGGCGCGGCTCTGCACCGCGAGATACTCGACGATGCGCTCCTTGACCTTCTCGAGGCCGAAATGGTCCCCATCGAGGGTCTTCTCGGCGAAGGAGAGGTCCTTCTTGATCTTGCTCTTGTTGTTCCACGGAATCGACAAGCAGCCAATCGAGATAGTTGCGCACGACCGTCGCTTCCGCCGACATCGGCGACATCTGGCGGAGCTTCTTCAGCTCGTGGGTCGCCTTCTCGCGCGCTTCCTTCGAAAGCTTCGTGCGCTTGATCTTGTCTTCCAGCTCCTGCAGCTCGTCCTTGCCCTCTTCGTCGCCGAGCTCCTTCTGGATCGCCTTCATCTGCTCGTTGAGGTAGTACTCGCGCTGGGTCTTCTCCATTTGGCGCTTCACGCGCGTGCGGATGCGCTTCTCGACCTGCAAGACTGAGATCTCGCTTTCCATCAGCGACAGCACTTTTTCGAGCCGCGTGGAAACGTTGGTCAGCTCCAGCACCGCCTGCTTGTCGGGAATCTTCACCGCCAGGTGCGAGGCGACCGTATCCGCGAGCTTCGAGTGATCCTCGACCTGCGAGATCACGCCGACGACCTCCGGGGAAACCTTCTTGTTGAGCTTCACATAGCTCTCGAATTCGGTGACGACCGAGCGCGCGAGCGCTTCGACCTCGACCGGGTTCTTGATTTCGCTCGGGAGCGTGGTGGCCTCGGCCTCGAAAAACTCCGTCCGGTCCGTGTATTTGCTGATTTTGGCGCGCTCGACGCCCTCGACCAGCACCTTGACGGTGTTGTCGGGCAGCTTCAGGAGCTGCAGCACCTGCGCCAGCGTGCCGACTTGGTAGATCGCATCCTTCGCCGGCTCGTCGTCACCCGCGCTCATTTGCGTCGCCAGCAGGATGTAGGTGTCGTTCCGCATCACCTCTTCGAGGGCGCGAATGGACTTCTCGCGGCCGACGAAAAGCGGCACGATCATGTGCGGAAATACGACGATGTCCCGCAGCGGAAGCACAGGGAAGGCCTGGCTCGCGCCGGGAGTGAGCGGCGGACGCGGTTTCGGGGCGTTCATTCGACCCAACCTTTCTTCAGCGCCAGAAGGAGTCTACTCGCCGAAAGGAAACGGCGCGTTACAGGTAGTGTTCCTGGAGAATCCCTGCCGGAATCGTTGTCGGCCCATTAGGTGGCGATGCACTATGGGGGTGTCAAGGCGCGGAAAAACGCTAGTTCCCAACTATTTGCCGGCCTTTTGGCCATTTCCGCCGCCGCCGGCCCTTTTGCACGGCGTCGCCCGTTAAGAACAACCCTAAAAAGTGGATTATGAAAGGCCTAGGTATGTCCGAAATCATCCTGCACCATTATCCGACCTCGCCTTATGCCGAGAAAGTGCGCCTCGTCTTCGGACTGAAGGGCGTTTCGTGGCGCTCGGTGCATATACCGATCGTCATGCCGAAGCCGGAACTGATCCCGCTCACGGGCGGCTATCGCCGCACGCCGGTGATGCAGATCGGCGCCGATATTTTCTGCGACACGCTTTGCATTCTGCGCGAAGTCGAGCGGCGTTTTCCGGCGCCGAGCCTATACCCAAACGCCGAGCCGGGCCTCGCGCACGCCCTCACCTGGTGGGCGGAGAAATCCCTGTTCGACACCGCGGTCGCGGTCGCCTTTGGCGAAATGGGCGACAAGCTTCCTGAGGGCTTCGAGAAAGATCGCAGCGAAATGTCCGGGCGCGAAGTGAGCGCCGCGCGGCTGAAGTCGGCCCGCCCGATCCTCGTCGATCGGCTTCGCGCGCAATTCGGCGCCTTCGAAAACATGCTGAAATCGAAGCCGTTTCTGCTCGGCCGTGAGCCAAGTCTCGCCGATTTCGCCGCCTATCATCCGGCCTGGTTCATCGACCGAAACTGCGCCAAGGAAACATCGCCGTTCAACGAATTTCCGCGCATTGCCGAATGGATGGCTCGCATGAGCGCCTTCGGTCATGGCAAAGCAACCCCGATGAAAGCCGCGGAGGCGCTGGAAGTCGCCAAAGCCGCAAAGCCCTCGCTGGCCGCGTCCACCGATCCGCGTGATCCCGCCGGCCGCAAGGCAGGCCAGCGCGTGAAAGTGACGCCCGACGATTTCGGCCGCGTTCCGGTCACCGGCGAAATCGTCACCTCGTCAGCGGACGAAATCGTCATCCGCCGCCAAGACGATACGGTCGGCGAAGTGCTCGTGCACTTCCCGCGCTTGGGCTTTATCGTTTCTCCGGCTTAAACGCGCGCGAAAGGGAAGCGCTTTAGGCGCTCGCCGGCGCTCCGGCATCGCTCGCGCGATCGGCGTAGATGTAGAGCGGGCGCGCCCCGCCCTCGACCACTTCGCGGCCGATGACGATCTCCTCGACGCCTTCTAGGCTCGGCAGGTCGAACATGGTGTCGAGCAAGATGCCTTCCATGATCGAGCGCAGGCCGCGCGCGCCGGTCTTGCGCTCGATGGCCTTCCGCGCGATCGCGGTCAACGCGTCCTCGTGAATGGTGAGGTCGACGTTTTCCATGTCGAATAGGCGCTGATACTGCTTCACGAGCGCGTTCTTCGGCTCGACCAGGATGCGCTTCAGCGCCGTTTCGTCGAGGTCTTCCAGCGTCGCGATGACCGGAAGACGGCCGATGAACTCCGGGATCAGGCCGTATTTGAGCAGATCTTCGGGCTCGACATCGCGGAATACGAGGCCGGGCTTGCGATCCTCCGGGGCCGCGACCTTCGCCGCGAAGCCGATCGAGGTGCCGCGCCCGCGCGCGGAAATGATCTTGTCGAGGCCGCCGAACGCGCCGCCGCAAACGAACAGGATGTTCGTGGTGTCGACCTGCAGAAATTCCTGCTGCGGGTGCTTGCGACCGCCCTGCGGCGGCACCGAAGCGACGGTGCCTTCCATGATTTTCAGGAGCGCCTGCTGCACGCCCTCGCCCGACACGTCGCGCGTGATCGAGGGGTTGTCGGACTTCCGGGAAATCTTATCGATCTCGTCGATATAGACGATGCCGCGCTGCGCCCGCTCGACATTGTAGTCGGCCGCCTGCAACAGCTTCAGGATGATGTTTTCGACGTCCTCGCCGACATAGCCCGCTTCGGTGAGCGTCGTCGCGTCGGCCATCGTGAACGGGACGTCCAGAATGCGCGCGAGCGTTTGCGCCAATAGCGTCTTGCCCGAGCCCGTGGGCCCGATCAGCAGGATGTTCGATTTCGCAAGCTCCACGTCCTGGTGCTTGGTGGCGTGGTTCAGCCGCTTGTAGTGATTGTGCACCGCGACCGAGAGCACTTTCTTCGCGTGATCCTGATCGATCACGTAGTCGTCGAGCACCTTGCGAATTTCCTTCGGCGTCGGAATTCCGTCGCGCGACTTCACCAGCGAGGATTTGTTTTCCTCGCGGATGATATCCATGCAAAGCTCGACGCACTCGTCGCAAATGAAGACGGTCGGGCCGGCAATGAGCTTGCGGACCTCGTGCTGGCTCTTGCCGCAAAACGAGCAGTAGAGCGTGTTCTTGGATTCGCCGCCGGCCTTGCTCATCTCGTCTCTCCGTCGCTCCGCGGCCTCACCCGGGCGCGGCACCCAGACCGCGAAGCGTGCCTATCAAGCACGTCCCTAGCGAAGCATGCTAGTCGCGGGTCGATCAAGAATACATTAACGCTACCAACGGCCTATAATTTCAGCCGAATCTTCGTCCTCGACGATGCAAACATAATGCCGGAATTCCACGAAGCGAGGGTTCGTTGGCCGAAAGCGCGCACAAAGTGTGGAAATTGCGGCAAATAATGCCGATTCAGGCGTGCGGCGGCGGTCACGTTCAGTTGAGTACGCTCTTCACACCCGCATAAATCGAACCCAAGGTCGTCGCGATCACCATGAGTGTCGTCAGCACTTGATGAAATGATTCGATTCGCGCCTTGAGGTCGCGCTCATTGCTGGAGGGCGCGGCCACCGAAATGATCGAGCGGGCCAGCGAATTCAGCGGCCCCGGCGAGCCTTCGATTCCAAACAAAAGATTCTGCGCGACGCGGGCGAGCATATAGCCCGCCGCCATGGCGAGCCCGATGCTCAACGCCTGCTCGACGGCCTCCTGCCATTCCCTGCGGTCGCGGGGGATGATCGGGACGTTGACGTCGATCATGCTGATGGCCGCGAGCATCGCGCCCACCGCGGCGATGCCGACGATCGCGGACGTGACGGTCAAAAGGGTTGGGCTCGCGCGATGACGCCAAAAGAGGGCAAAGCCGAAGGGAAGCGAAATCAGGATCGAAATCAGGCGAAGCATCAGCTCGCGCAAATCGAAGCGGACGACGATCAAATAGTGGGCGGCGAGCAGCAACACGACCGGCAACAAGAGATAAACAAGGACGTATCGCGGCGAAAACGCGAAGGCGACTTCGTCCTCCGCCGTGGGCCGCTTGCCCTGGCGATGCGAGGCGACCATGTGCAAACTGCCGTATTGCCGCTTGAGATCCTCGATTTCCTTGCGCAGCGCCTGGTTCTCGTCGAGGAGCGGCTTTTGGACCACAAGATCGCGATGGCAATGCTTGCAGACAATCGCCTGATCCTTGATCTCCTCGGCGCAGAACGGACAAAACAAGCTCTCGCCCCCCAATCCGCGCTCTACTTCGTCACTTTGAAGATGACGTCGGCGGTCCCCAAATGGCCGTCGCTGTCCTTCACCTCCACCTTGAGGTGATGCTCGCCGGGCGGCGCTTCGGCGACATCCATCTCAATGCCGTTGCTCTTGAGATGCTTTTTCAAGCGCGGCGTCAGGTCGACGGATGGATTTTTGAGGTAGATGACCCGGACGGAGTCCTCGTCGATCTTGGTGCCGCCGAAGCTTTCGAATTTGAGCTTCAGATTCAGCGGCGAGGTGACAATTTCCTCCTCCTGCGGCGACAGCACGGAGATCTTCGGCGCCCGGAAAATACCGCGCGAGGCCTCCTCGGCCTTCGGCGCGGCCGCAGGCCGCATCGCTTCCTGTTCGGTAATCAGCACCTCGGCGCGGGCCGGAGCGAGCGGAACACCGCTCAACGCGCCCAGGATCGCAAACGCCAACGCTACGGCCTTAGAGCGGCACATCAGTCCCTCCCTCGCCGCATCGACATTCTATGCGGCGGCCGACCTTTGACAATCGGATTATGGCCGAAAGGCGAGCCCCTGACCGGAGCCGCCCGCGGGGTAGTTATCCCTTGGCGGCTTCTTCGACCAGCGGCCGCTTGGCGATCACCTTGTCGATGATGCCGAATTCCTGAGCGCCTTCGGCGGTGAGGAACTTGTCGCGCTCGAGCGCGTCCTCGATCGTCTTCAGCGGCTGGCCGGTATGCTTCACGTAGATTTCGTTGAGCCGCTTCTTCAGCGCGAGGATTTCCGCCGCGTGCAGCATGATGTCGGTCGCTTGTCCCTGAAAGCCTCCCGAGGGCTGGTGCAGCATGATGCGGGCGTTCGGCAGCGCGTGACGCATGCCCTTCTCGCCGGCGGCGAGAAGCAAGGAGGCCATCGAGGCGGCCTGACCGACGCAAAGCGTCGCGATCGCGGGGCGCACGAACTGCATCGTGTCGTAGATCGCCATGCCGGCGGTGACGACGCCGCCCGGCGAATTGATGTATATCGAAATTTCTTTTTTCGGATTTTCCGCTTCCAAAAACAAAAGCTGCGCCACGATCAGCGCGGCCATTCCGTCCTCGACCGGACCGGTGATGAAGATGATCCGCTCCTTCAGAAGCCGCGAATAGATGTCGTACGCGCGCTCGCCGCGGTTGGTCTGCTCGACCACCATCGGCACGAGGTAGTTCATGTAGGTGTCGGCCTGATCACGCATCGTCATTCCTCCGCCCGCAAAGTGGCGCGAATCTTCCAAACGTCAACATACCCGATCGACGTCTATATGGTGCGCGCGCGTTCCTAGGGTAAGGTCTTAAGCGGGTTTAGCGCGCTTCTTCTTGCCGCTCTTGCCTTTGGCGCTGGTCTTTTCCTCTTCTTCCTCGTCGTCGGCAAACAGTTGTTCCTTGCTCACCGGCTTTTCGCTCACTTGCGCAAGCTCGAGAAGAAAATCGATCACCTTGTCCTCGAAGATGGGCGAACGGATTTCGGCGACCGCCATTGGATTCTGCTTGTAATACTCGAGGATTTGCTGCTCGCGGCCGGGGTACTGGCGCGCCTGATCGTGGATCGCGCGGGTGATTTCGTCGTTCGTCACCTGGATCTTGTTGCGCTCGCCGATTTCGGCGAGCACGAGCCCGAGCCGCACGCGACGGTCGGCGATCCCCCGATACTCCTTGCGCGCTTCCTCCTCGGTCGTCCCCTCGTCCTTGAAGCTTACGCGGCGCTTCTCCATGTCCTTCTCGATCGACTGCCAAATGCCCTGAAATTCCTGCTCGACGAGCGAGGGCGGGGCTTCGAACTTGTGGCGCTTGTCGAGTTCGTCGAGGAGCTTGCGTTTCACCTTCTGCCGCGAGGCGAAGAAATGCTCGTGCGAAACGCGCTCGCGCACTTGCTGTTTCAGCTTTTCCAGGGATTCGACGCCAAGCGAACTAGCGAGCGCCTCGTCGAGCACGATGGCATCGGGCGATTCGACCGCCCTCACCGTCACCTCGAATTCCGCGTCTTTGCCGGCGACGCGTTCGGAGATATAATCGTCGGGAAATTTCACCTTTACGGTGCCGCTCTGGCCGGCGCCGTAACCGATCAGCTGATCCTCGAACCCGGGGATCAAGCGGCCGGAGCCGAGCACGACGGGAACCTCTTCGCCCTCGCCGCCTTCGAACGGCTCGCCGCCGATCTTGCCCTTGAAGGAAATGACGACGCGGTCGCCCTTCTCGGCCTTGCCGTCCTTCGCGCTGAAGGTGCGGTTCGCCTCGGCGATGCGCCCGATCGCTTCATCGACATCGGCATCGGTCACCGGCGTGACGGGCTTCTCGAGCTGAATGTTCTTGAAATTGACGAGCTCGATCTTCGGCAGGATTTCGAGCGCGACGGTGTACGCAAGATCGGACTTGCCCTCGATCACCTCGTTGATCGCCGACGTCTGCTCAGAGGGGAACGTGATCTTCGGCTCCATCGCGAGCCGGAAACCGCCGTCACTGACGATTTTGGTATTGGCGTCGGCGATTGCTTGCTCGATCACCTCGCCCATCACCGCCTTGCCGTAGACGCGCTTCAAATGCGGTAGCGGCACCTTGCCGGGCCGGAAGCCGTGCAAGTTCACGCGGTCCTTGAGGCCCTCGAGCTTCGTGCTCGCGCGCTCGTCGAGCTCGGCCTTGGGCAGCACCACTTTGTATTCGCGTTTAAGACCCTCGGAGAGGGTTTCTTCCACTTGCATTGATCCAGTCTCTTCGTCTGATGCCAATTCTTCTGATGCCAATCCGGCGCGGAAATGGTGCGGGCGGAGGGACTCGAACCCCCACGACTTTCGTCACGGGAACCTAAATCCCGCGCGTCTACCAGTTCCGCCACGCCCGCGAGAAGCGCGGTGCCCGCGAGGACCGGCGCCGGCCGGGCGGTATAGCATGGCGCCTCCGACCTGCAAAAGTTGGCATCCCACCGAGCGCGGGGCCGCCATCATGGGCCTTCATGGCGGCGTGCGATAAAGCCGCTATCATCGCGCTGTGCCGCATCACACGCCGCTCATCGGAACGCTCGTCATCGCCCTCGTGCTGGCCTTCCTGCTGGGGGCGGCGGCGAACCGCCTGAGAATTTCGCCGCTGATCGGTTACTTGCTGGCGGGCATCTTGGTCGGCCCCTTCACGCCCGGCTACGTGGCGGATCAAGCGCTTGCCTCCGATCTCGCCGAGATCGGCGTCATCCTCCTGATGTTCGGCGTCGGCCTGCATTTCTCGCTGAAGGATCTTCTTTCCGTCAAAGCGATCACGATTCCGGGCGCCGCCGCCCAAATGTTGGTGGCGACGTTGCTGGGAATGGGCGTCGCGCGCCTATCGGGCTGGCCCGCAGGCGCCGGTTTTGTCTTCGGGCTTGCGCTTTCGGTCGCCAGCACCGTCGTGCTCACGCGCGCCCTGCAAGAGCGCCATCTGATGCAAACCGAACGCGGCCGCATCGCCGTTGGTTGGCTCGTCGTTCAGGACCTCGCGATGGTTCTCGCCCTCGTCTTGATCCCGGCTTTAACCGGCATGCTCAACACCGGCGGCACCGCCGCCGCCCCCGCCTTCGACGACATTCTCCGCACCGCGGGCATCACCATCGCCAAGGTGCTGGCCTTTGTCGCACTGATGCTCGTCGTCGGCCGGCGCGTCATCCCCGAAATTCTGCACTACGTGGTGCATACGGGTTCGCGTGAATTGTTCCGGCTCGCGGTGCTCGCGATCGCGCTGGGCGTCGCCTATGGGGCGGCGCAGTTGTTCGGCGTCTCGTTCGCGCTCGGCGCCTTTTTCGCCGGCATGATTTTGAGCGAGTCGACGCTCTCCCAGCGCGCCGCGGAAGAATCGCTGCCGTTTCGCGATGCCTTTGCCGTTCTCTTCTTCGTTTCGGTCGGCATGCTGTTCAATCCCGCCATTCTGCTGCGCAACCCGTTTTCGCTCGCGGCCACGCTGATCGTGATCCTCGTTTGCAATCCGATCGCGGCCTATCTGATCGTGCGTCTTTTCCGCCATCCGGTGGCGACGGCGCTGACGATCGGCGCCAGCCTCGCCCAGATCGGCGAGTTCTCGTTCATTCTCGCCGCCCTCGGGGTGAACCTCAAAATCCTGCCGCAAGAGGGGCAGGATTTGATCCTCGCCGGCGCCATCCTTTCGATCCTCCTCAATCCGTTCTATTTCGTCGCGATCACGCGGCTGAAGGCGAGATTCGAGCTCATTGAGCCGAGCGGAAATCTCGCGACGGCGGCCAAGGAAGAAGAGGAAATCCCACCGACCAAGCTGCAGGAGCATGCCGTGGTCGCGGGCTTCGGGCGCGTCGGCATGATCGTCGGCGAGCGGCTACAGCGCGAGGGAAAATCGTTTCTCGTGATCGAAGAGCGGCAAAAAACGGCGGAAGCCGCCCGCAAGCAGGCGCTCGAAGTCATTGTCGGCAATGCCGCCGATCCCCGTGTGCTCGCTGCGGCGAATTTGGGCGCCGCGCGCTGGCTCTTCATCGCCATTCCCGACGGCTTCGAGGCAGGCCAAGTGTCGGAGCAGGCCCGGCGCGCCAATGCGAAGCTCGAGATCATTGCGCGCGCCCACTCCGACGCCGAGATCGAGCATCTGCAAAAACACGGCGCGAATTTCGTCGTCATGGGCGAGCGGGAAATCGCGCTGGGTATGCTGGATCACGCCTTCGGCCCGCCGGCCGCCTTCAGCGCTCCGGCCAATTCTTGATGAGCGGCCCTAGCTTCGCGCCCTGTCTTCGAACAGTGCGCGGTAAATTCGCGGCAAGATTTCGGCGAGATCCTCGGCGATCAAGCCCGGCCCGAATTCACGCGCGCATTCGCCATGCAACCAGACGGCGGCGGCGGCGGCCTCGAAGGCGGGCATGCCCTGGGCAAGCAATCCAAGGACAAAACCCGCCAGCACATCGCCGGCGCCCGCGGTCGCAAGCCAGGCCGGCGCATTATGGGCGATGGCTGCGCGGCCGTCGGGCGCTGCAATCACCGTATCCGGGCCTTTCAGCAACACGACTGCGCCGAGGCGTTTTGCGGCCCCCCGCGCCCTTTCAACTTTCGATTCAGTTTCAATGGCTTGCGATTCCCGGCTAAATAATCGCTTGAACTCTCCCTCGTGCGGGGTAATGACCGCAACCGGCACTGCCGCCAGCGCCTGGGCGAGTTCGGCGGTCTTTCCTTCGAAGCTCGTCAGCGCATCGGCGTCGAGTACGAGGCTCCGCTTGGCCTTGGCGGCGGCAAGAACCATGACCCTCGTCGCCGCGCTCACGCCCTGCCCGGGCCCCAGGAGCAACGCGTTCAAGCGCTGGTCGGATAGAAGCTTCGCAAGACCCGCGGCGCCCTTCGCCTCCCGCACCATCACCGCCGTGAGGCTCGCGGCAAGAACCGGAATCGCCGTTTTGTCCGCAACGACCGTCACAAGACCCGCGCCCGCCCGCAAGGCGGCGCGCGCGGCGAGCCTCGCCGCACCCGTCGCATGCATAGGCCCGCTTACGACCAGCGCGTGACCCCGATGATATTTGTGCCCGTCGAGGCGAGAAGTGGGAAAATGGGCGCGCCAGAGTGGAGGCTCGTCGGCGAACGTCTTTGGGCCAACCGCGGCCACGGTCGCATCGGAAATGCCGATGTCGGCGAGCCGCAGTTTGCCCGTATGCAAGCGTCCCGGCAGCAGCAAATGACCGGGTTTTCGGCGGCAAAAAGTGACGGTTTCGCTGGCCGTGACCGCCGCACCCCGCACTTCGCCGCTGGCGCCGTCGATGCCGCTCGGCAAATCGACGGCAATCACCGGCACGCCGGCATCGGCGGCGCGGGCGACCGTCTCAACCGCTTGCCGCGCGAGCCCCGTAAGCGAGCGTGACAGGCCCGCGCCGAACAGCGCGTCAACGACCACATCGGCGTCGCGAACCGCGTCGGCGTTCATCGGCTCGACTTCGCCGCTCCATTGACGTGAAACTTTTGCCGCATCGCCGCTGAGAGCTTCACGCGACCCCAGCAAGGCCAGCCGCACCGTATAGCCGCGCTCGCGCAGAATCCGCGCCGCGACAAAACCGTCGCCGCCATTGTTGCCGGGGCCGCAGGCGACGAAGATGCGGGTTCCGAGCGGATAAAGCTGGGCCACCCTGTCGGCGACGGCGCGTCCGGCGCGCTCCATGAGCGTAATGCCCGACGTGCCGGCCGCGATCGTGCGCCGATCCGCTTCGGCCATCTCAACCGGCGTCAGCAGCTCCAGCATCGCCGATTGATCGGCCGCGCTTGCCTTTTTATTAGACAACCTGCCTAATCCTTACGCAGCGTCATTGCTATAAACTCCGTCCAACCATTCCGCGATCGTACAACAAAATGAAATCAAAGGAATTTCCAGGCCGCCCGTTGCTGGCATGGGAAGTGCTACTGCCGGTTCGGTTCCATCCGCACTGCTGGCTGGTTTCCAGCCCATGGAGCGAACAATTCGTCGGTCGGCAGGGCCGGTATGTGGCGGATCGGTCGGGAAGGAAAACGCCATGAAAAAGATCGAGGCCATCATCAAGCCGTTCAAGCTCGACGAAGTGAAGGAGGCACTGCAGGAAGCCGGATTGTTGGGGATCACCGTCACCGAAGCCAAGGGCTTTGGCCGTCAGAAGGGGCACACCGAGCTCTATCGCGGCGCCGAATACGTCGTCGACTTCCTTCCCAAAGTGAAGATCGAGGTCGTGCTCGGCGACGACATGGTCGAGAAAGCCGTCGACGCCATTCGCCGGGCCGCGCAAACCGGTCGCATTGGCGACGGCAAGATTTTCGTCTCCAACATCGAAGAGGCAATCCGCATCCGCACAGGCGAATCCGGAACCGACGCGATCTGATCCAATTTGTTCAACCAAAGTGTACCTCGGGCCCGAGGGACCAAAATCACAGGGGGTAAGTTCAAATGACGACCGCTAAGGAAGTCCTCAAGTTGATGAAGGAGAAAGACGTCAAGTACGTCGACTGCCGTTTCACCGACCCGCGCGGCAAGTGGCAGCACGTCACCTTCGACATTTCCATGTTCGAAGAAGACACTTTCGCCGAAGGCGTGATGTTCGACGGCTCCTCGATCGCCGGCTGGAAGGCGATCAACGAATCCGACATGAACCTGATGCCGGATCCGGCGACCGCATGCATCGATCCGTTCTTCGCGGAAACCACGCTTTCGATCGTGTGCGACGTGCTCGAGCCGACCACCGGCGAGCCCTATAACCGCGATCCGCGCGGCATCGCCAAGAAGGCCGTCGCCTATATGAAATCGACGGGCGTCGGCGACAACGTCTATTTCGGGCCGGAAGCCGAGTTCTTCGTGTTCGACGACGTGAAGTTCAAGGCCGATCCCTACAACACCGGCTTCAAGATCAACTCGATCGAACTGCCCACCAACATGGACACCGAATACGAAGGCGGCAATCTCGGCCATCGTATCCGCACCAAGGGCGGCTACTTCCCCGTGCCACCGCAGGATTCCGCGCAGGACATGCGCTCCGAAATGCTCGGCGCCATGGCCAAGATGGGCGTCAAGGTCGAGAAGCACCACCACGAAGTGGCGTCCGCCCAGCACGAGCTCGGCATGAAGTTCGGCCCACTCGTCACGCATGGCCGACCAGTTGCAGATCTACAAATACTGCATCCACCATGGTCGCCAATATCTACGGCAAGACCGCGACCTTCATGCCGAAGCCCATCTACGGCGACAACGGCTCCGGCATGCACTGCCATCAGTCGATCTGGAAAGGCTCGACGCCGGTCTTCGCCGGCAACAAATATGCCGATCTCTCGGAAACCTGCCTCTCCTACATCGCCGGCATCATCAAGCACGCGAAGGCGATCAACGCCTTCACCAACCCGACCACCAACTCCTACAAGCGTCTGGTGCCGGGCTTCGAAGCGCCGGTGTTGCTCGCCTATTCGGCGCGCAACCGCTCGGCCTCCTGCCGCATCCCGCTTCACCTCCAACCCGAAGGCGAAGCGCGTCGAGGTCCGCTTCCCGGATCCGATGGCCAATCCCTATCTCGGCTTCTCGGCGATGCTGATGGCGGGGCTCGACGGCATCCAGAACAAGCTCGATCCCGGCGCGGCGATGGACAAGGACCTCTACGACCTTCCGCCGAAGGAACTGAAGAAGATTCCGACCGTTTGCGGCTCGCTGCGCGAGGCGCTCGGCTGAACCTCGACAAGGATCGCGAGTTCCTGAAGAAGGGCGACGTGTTCGACGATGGACTTCATCGAACTCCTACATGGACCTCAAGATGCAGGAGATCATCCGCTTCGAGCACACGCCGCATCCGGTCGAATTCGAGATGTACTATTCGTCCTGAGCTTCCTCCCAGTCGCGCGAAAGCGCGATCGACTTAAGGGGCGCCTGCGGGCGCCCTTTTCTTTTATGGCCTCGGCGCCGCTGCGGCACGAGTATTGAACCGTACAAGGCCCTTGTTCCGAAACGAGACGGAGGGCGCCTTGTCACAGGTTTCGCCAAAACAAAAGCACACGCAGGATCGTGTGCCGGCGCTCGACTTGCTGAGGCTGCTCGCAGCGCTCGCCGTCGTGCTTTTCCATTATGCTTACCGGGGCGCCGCCGCGGACGGATTTACCAAGGTATCCCTGCCGGTGCTTGAGCCGATCGCAAAATACGGCTGGTTCGGCGTCGAGCTTTTCTTCGTAATTTCCGGTTTCGTGATCGCCTGGTCCGCGCTCGGCCGAACCGCGATCGACTTCGGCATCGCTCGCGCGGCGCGGCTGTGGCCCGCCTTCGCCGTCTGCACCACCGCGACGTTCGTCGTCACCTATTTTCTCGGCGCGCCCCGTTTCGAGACATCCATCGCTCAATGGGCCGCGAATTTAACCATGCTGTCCCCCGCCTTCGGGCAACCGTTCATGGACGGGTCCTACTGGTCGATCGTGCTCGAGATCATCTTCTACGGCTGGATGGCGCTATTCGTCGCCCTTGGCCTATTCCCGCGTCGCGTCGACGAGATCGTGGTCGGATGGCTTTCGATCGCGCTGGTCGAACGAAGCGCTGCTGCACTCCAAAATCATTCACTATCTGTTCGTCACCGGATATGCGGGATTTTTCTGCGCCGGCATCCTGCTCGCGGAAATCGCGCGCGGCAGGCGGGGCTGGCAGGCACCCTTCCTGATCGTGGTTTCCACCGTCATCGCCTGCAGCGAGGCGCTGTCCGGCGGGCGATGGACCGCCGACCACTATTCCACCTACATCGATCCGCGCGTGATGATTGGGCTAACGATACTGACGATCGCGCTCGTCGCGGTGGCAAGCCGAATCAAGCACATTCCGCTGCCGGGAAAAATTCTGCTTGCGCTCGGCGGCCTGACCTATCCGCTTTATCTCCTGCATCAGCACGTGGGCTTTATCGCCTTCAATCGGCTCGGTCAGCATATCTCCGGCGGAAATCCTCGTTCCGGCGACCGATCGTTGTCATGATCGCCGCCGCCCTCGCCGTCTCGCGCTATATCGAGCCGCCCGGCCGTAAATCGTGATGATCTCGCTGTTATATGCGGTGGTCGGCCGGATGACGCCGGCGGTTTCACGCCTGGGGAAATCGAGTCGAGAGCTACGCAGCCGGATGGGTCGCGGGAGCGCCGCTCAGAACCAAATAAAAACGGCGGCGAGAATTCCGAGTGCGGCCACAAATAAAGCGGCCTGCCTTCGCCCATGCACGCTCAGATATTCGCGAATGAGCGCGCTGTGGAATTCCTCGGCGGATTGATGACGTGCAGATCAGCGCGCAGCCGGCAAGCTGCGGCCGCGGTCTCGAGCCGCGCAAGATCCGCATTCGATGCCCTGGTTGCCCCAATCCCCATGCCGAGAGGGTAACCGCGGAAATGATTAATGGATTCCAACTTTGCGGATCGGCAGCGCTTCATCGGGCGCAAGCGCCGGGCTCGCCACGAGGGTAGCGGGCGCGAGCGCGCCCGACTCCCCGCCCGCGGGCGCGAGCGCCGGGGCCCATTGATCCACGGCCGGCTGCCAGGCGCGAGGCGCGGTCGACCTCGGCGATCTCGACGCGGTCCCTGCCCCGCGCCTTCGCCACGTATAGCGCCTGGTCCGCGCGCGCGAGCAGGCTGTCGACATCGGCTTCCGATGCGGTCAGGAGCGCGATGCCGGCCGAAACGGTCGCCGCCGACGCGATGACCGTCGACCACGCGGGCGGCGGCCGCGAAAGCGATGCGGATCTGCTCCGCGAACATGAACGCGGTCGAAAGCTCGACGCCGCTCATCACGGCCGCGAACTCCTCGCCGCCGAGTCGCCCCACGATATCGGCTTGACGCAAATTCGCCGTCGCCTTTTCGGCGAACAGGCGAAGCACCTTGTCGCCGATCGCGTGCCCGAAACGGTCGTTGATTCGCTTGAAACGGTCGAGATCGAACAGCAATACCGCCAACGGCCGCGAGTCCTTGCCCGCGGGATCGAGGCGCGTGGCCGCCTCGTCGAAGAAGGCGCGCCGATTGGGAATCCCGGTAAGTGGATCGCTGAGCGCGGATTTCTTGTGCTTCAGCTCCATGCGCTCCTTCGCCATCGCGACGACGATGACCGCGAAGGCGATCGCGTAGAGGAGCGACTCCAAGGCGATGATCGCGAACCAGCCGCTGCTCCACAGCGACCCGTCGGAGCGCCTCAAGCGTACTTGCGAGCGCGAAGGGAACGCGCAGCATGAACAGCGCGCTATGCGCTCCGAGAACGATGATGGCGGGCCAGCGCGAGCCGAGCGGCTCCGCGCGTCCGCGCCAGAATTCGAACGCGATGACCATCGTGTAGCCCGAGATGATCAGCGAGGAGAGGATCACGCGCGCGTCGAGCGAGGCCATGAAGCTCGGGATCTGGCAGGCGCCGACCCACATGAAGGTGCCGATCAGCATGGCGACGGGCTTGATGCCGCGTCCGTCGAACAGCCGCGCGCCGCTCCAGGTCAAGCCGCAAGCGACGAAGAGAAGCGCATTCGCAAGATCGATCGACAAGAGGTCCGACAGCGAGCCGTGCGAGCCCAAGAGCCAGACCGACATGCCGCCGACGAGATAGGCCGCGCCCCACCAGGCCAGCGCCCGCATGCCGCGGTTTTGCAACCAGACGAGAATCAGGAGCAAGCCGAGAAGCGCCATCACCAGAATAGTGACGGTGTAGAGCGTATTGACGTCGAGCATCATGGTTTCGGCCGCGCCCCTGCGATCACGCGTTCCCTTGCGCCCGAAGGATATGCGGCGGCGCGCTTACAAAACCGGTCGTCGAATGAATAAAATTGGAAATAATTCAAGCTCGCCCCTGTGATTATGCCGGGTCGAGCGCGGTCAAAGCCGTGGCCACTTGGCCTCTGGCGCGCGTCCTTACCTTCTCGGCATGTCCCGCTTTGAGACGAGCGCCCGCGATTTCCGGCGCTGCCACTGGCGAGACATCCGAGGCAGCGGTAGACGGCTGCCAATTGTGCTTGCTCGCCACCTCGACGCGATTTCGTCCCTTCGCCTTGGCGACATAAAGCGCTTCGTCGGCGACCGACAGCAGCGAATCCAGACTGGTTGTCGAATCGGTGGTGACCGTGATTCCGGCCGAGAGCGATCCACGCACCGGATGGCCGTCGATCTCGATGGCGGCCTGCATGAAGGCTGAGCGCACGCGCTCCGCTGCCGCCATCGCCGCATCGATGTCCATATTAGGCAGGATGGCGGCGAATTCCTCGCCGCCCATGCGGCCGAAAATATCGGTCGAGCGCAGATTGGCGGTCGCCGTATTGGCGAACACTTTCAGCACGCGGTCGCCAACGGCGTGGCCGAAGCGGTCGTTGATCGCCTTGAAGAAGTCGAGATCGAACATGAGAGCTGCCACCGGCCGGTCAGGCGCCGCCGTCCTGCGGATCAACTGGTTGCCCGTATCGATCACCGCGCGCCGGTTGGGCAGGCCTGTCAGGGGGTCGGTGCTCGCCGCCGTCTTGTGGATGCGCTCGTTGCGCTCCTTTGCCATCGCCAGCACGATGAAGGCGGTGGCGATCACGTAGAGCAGCGTTTCGAGCGCCAAGAGCGCGATCCAACCGTTCGAAAAAAGCGGCGCCCCGCGCTCTTGGGGATGCCACATGCTGAGCGGAATCTGGATGGGAAAGATCACGCCGTGAAGGGCAAGCACCAACATCGCTGGCCAACGCGTGACAAGTTTCTCCGCCCGCCCGCTCCACAACTCAAACGCTGTCGCCAGCGTATAGTTGGAGACGATCAGCGAGCTCACGATCATCCGGCCCGTGGTCGAGGATGCGAAGGCCGGGATCAAACAGGCAAGCAGCCAAATTAGGGCGCCGGCAAACATCGCGAACGGCCGTACGGGCTTCTCGTCGAAGAGCCGGGCACCATTCCATGACAGTCCGCAGGCCGCGAACAGGAGCGCGCTTGCGATATCGAGCGATATCGCGTCGGAGACCGGGAATTGTCCACTCAAGAGCGCAATCGACAGCCCGGCGACAAGATAGGCAACGCCCCACCACGCAAGCGCCTGGATGCTGCGGTCCTGTACCCACACGAACAGGAGCAACAGCCCGAGGATCGCCGTGACGAAGACCGAAACGATGATCAAGGTTGGAATGTCGAGCAGCATTGGATTTCCGCCTCTACGTACAAATATGCAGTACGCGTGTTGCGAATTGCCTTACCCGGCGCTTGCAATATGAATGGTCGCGGCGCGGCTTTGCGTAAGCATTGCGCAAGGTTGTTGGTACCTTGCCGCGATGGATAGAATTTTCGAGAAAATTTCGCACCCTGACGCGCGCGATTGAGCCTGGGCCATTCATAAGGTGGCGTGAGCCATTATGCCCGGGCTTGCCGCGACCTTAGACAGGGCCATGCGAGTTTGCCTGCCCGCCCTTTCATCGCCGGGAAGGGGCTATTCATCAGCATTGGGCCTAAAAGAAATAGGCAGCCGAGCCGTAGCGAGTTTCCCCCCGTTCGGCTCCAGCTGCCCTGGCGGGATCCACCGAAGGAGATGAAGGGTTCCCGCCGATGAGATTTTTATACGACCCTGCGCAGCCCCAAGCATTGACATAGATCATATTTTCCACGGTCGCATCCTAGGCACCCGCACTTCTTTGCGATTCGCCGGCGGCGATATTGAAAGATTGAAAGTACGGACCATGTCTGCGAGATGGTCGTTCCATGCCCAACATGCCCAAGCCTTGCCGCCCGGCAAAACCCGCGCATTTTCTCCTCAGCATGACCGTCTTCGCGCTCACCTACTTGATCGCGAGCGCGCATTTCGTGCTGCCATCGGGCGCGCAACCGCCGGCCACGCGGCCGCCGATCTCGCCGGTGCAGCTGGAAAAACTCTTGCGGGTGATCGACAAGCGTGGCGAAAACGTCCGGCTCAACGACCGCATCGCCGCGAGTTTGGCGCTCGGCGACGGCATCATCATCCGCCAGGCCACGGCAACCGACCCCGTCGCTCGCCAATCCTATTTTTTTGCGGCGATCCCGGCCACCGGACAATATCTTGTCGGCACCCGCCAACCGCCGGGCGGGGACATATTTCTGATCGATCCCCAATTGCGGCTTATCGCGGGTGTCACGGCCGGAGCCGAAATTCAAAAAATTCCACTGCCGGAGGCCGGCAAGAAACTCCAGGACATCCTCGAGAAGTTCGATGCCTTCCTCGAGATGAACTGACGCTAGGCCGCGACCGGCGTCACGTCCTCGTCCGGCAGTTCCGGCACCAGCGTGACGGTTTCGTCTCCCGCGCGCTCCACGCGATTGCGGCCATGCGCCTTGGCGCGGTAAAGCGCCTCGTCGGCGGCCTCTCCCAGCCGCTCGAGGTCAGCCGCCTCCTCTGCCCGGCAGCCGGCAACGCCGACGCTGACCGTGACTTCGACAGAAGCGCCTTCGATCTTCTCGCCGGCTTCGGCGAATTTTTCGCGAATACGCTCGGCGATACGCGCGGCCGAGATTTCATCGGTGCCGCTCAGAACCGCTGCGAATTCCTCACCGCCGAGCCGGCCGGCGATATCGTCGGGCCGCAAGTTCGTCCGCAAGACTTCGGCGAACAGGCGCAGCGCGAGATCGCCAATGGCATGGCCGTGGGTGTCGTTCACGCTCTTGAACCAGTCGAGATCGAAAACGAGAAAGGCGAGTGCCGTGCGGTCGCGCTCGTGCTGCCTCATGCGGCGCTCGGCGCAATCGATGAAGGCGCGGCGGTTGCAGAGCCCCGTGAGCGGGTCGGTCATCGCCGCCTGTTTGTGCGCGAACTCGGTGCGTTCCTTCGTGAGCGCCAGGAACAGAAAGTAGACCGCGACGATGTAAAGGAGCGTCGAGGCGCTGAAGATCGCGTACCAAACCGACTGTAACGCCTCCACGCTGTTGATCGCGGATTGCGCCAGCGGATAAACGATCGCGAACGGAACCCGCACGAGGAACAAGACGCCGCCGAGCGCCAACAACACGACCAGCGGCCAGCGCGACATCAGCGGCTCCGAACGGCCAAGCCAGATGACGCGGGCGGAAGCGAGCGAGTAAAGGCCGACGGTTGCCGAAACGATGATCGTGCGCGCCGTCACCGAGCCGTAGAGCAGCGGCACTTGGCAAACCGCAAGCCACATGCAGGCGCCCCCGAACAAGACGAAAAGGTTACGCGGCTTACCCTCGAAACAACGGGTGCCCTCCAACATCATGCCGGCGGACGCAAACAGAATCGCGTAGGCGAGATCGAGCGACAGGAAATTCGGGATCGCTCCGCGCAGGCAAAGGAGACCGAGCGCGCTCGCCATCAGGAAGATTGCCGCCGCCCACCAGCCGAGCGCCGAAATGGCGCGGTTTTGCAGCCACGCGTACAGCGTCAGCACGCCGAGAAGCGTCATCACCGACAGCGTCAGCACATAGATCGTCGGCACGTACAAAAGCGGCATCGGACCCAAGCCTTTGCCGCCGACTATCGCAAATACGCGCTACGATTTGCTTGCCGCACTTGGTAAACGCAAATGAAAAGGGCGCATGCAAAATGCGCCCTTCGCGTAAACCTCTGCGCAATTTTTTAGCGCTTCGAGAACTGGAAGCTGCGGCGGGCTTTCTTGCGGCCGTATTTCTTGCGCTCGACGACGCGCGAGTCGCGGGTGAGGAAGCCGCCCTTCTTCAGGACGCCGCGCAGATCCGGCTCGAAATAGGTGAGCGCACGCGAAACGCCGTGGCGGAGCGCCCCCGCCTGTCCCGACAGGCCGCCGCCGGAAACCTGGCAGTTGACGTCGTACTGACCCTGGCGGTTCGAGGCGGCGAAAGGCTGCTGGATCAGCATGCGCAGCACCGGGCGCGCGAAATAGGTTTCCAGCGTTCTTGTGTTGACGATGATCTTGCCGGAACCGGGCTTCAGCCAAACGCGCGCCACGGCGTTCTTGCGCTTCCCGGTGGCATAAGCACGGCCCTGCTTGTCGAGCTTCTGCACATATTTCGGCGCCTCCGGCGCCGCCGGCTTCAAGGTGGAAAGTCCTTCGAGCGATTGCACGGTTTCGGCCATCAGGCGACCCTCTTGTTCTTCGGATTGAGTGCTCCGACATCGAGCGCTTCCGGCTGCTGCGCCTCGTGCGGATGATTGGGGCCCTTGTAGACGCGCAAATTGCTGAACTGCTGGCGCGCGAGCGGCCCCTCGTCGAGCATGCGCTCGACCGCCTTCTCGACGATGCGTTCGGGAAACTTGCTTTCGAGGATGAAGCGCGCGCTCCGCGTCTTCACGCCACCCGGAAAGCCGGTGTGGTGGTGATAGACCTTCTTGTCGCGTTTCCTGCCCGTCAGCACCACCTTTTCGGCGTTGATGACGATGACGTGGTCGCCGCAATCCATGTGCGGCGTGTAGCTGGGCTTGTGCTTGCCCCGAAGCCGCATCGCGACGATGGAGGCAAGCCGGCCGACAATGAGGCCGGTGGCGTCGATCAACAGCCATTTCTTCTTGATGTCGGAGGGCTTGGCCGAGAAGGTTTTCATCGTCTTGTCCGTTGGCGGGATTGCGGCCGGAAGCGCGCGGAAAAATCCGCGCGTGTCTTAGAAGCCGCGGCGTATGAGGTCAATGACCGGCAGGAAAGTATATTTAAGCAATATCAGTTGGTTATAAAATAGGTGCCAGAGTACCTTGGCTTAAACCGAGTTCGGCGGGATTGAATAAGTAGCGACGCAATGGGCGACGAGTTCGTCTTCACCCGCCGAGCGCAGCGCCACATCGCCGACCGCGAGCCGCTTGCCGAGCTTGATCAACTTGCACTCGGCGATGAGATCGCCGGGTGCGGGTTTCTTCAGAAAATTGATGGTGAGGCTCGTCGTCACCGCCAGCGGCACCCAGCCGATATTGGCAAGGATGGCGACGTAAACCGCCCCGTCAGCGAACCCCATCAGCGTCGGCCCGGACACGGTGCCGCCCGGGCGCAGGTTCTTTTCATCCGCCCTGTAACGGAGCCGCGCCGTCATCGGCCCGACGGCCTCGATGCGGATGCGTTTGCCGTAGCTCCCTTGCGGAAAATCGCGTGCGAGCCGCGCCTCGAGTTCGCTTGCGCTCATCTTCGCCGCCTTCATACCAGCCCCGCTTTCCGATGGTTCCTTTACCCTTCCATTCGGATACAATGCCGGCGAGCAAACGCAAAGGCTTCCAGCCGATGTCGAAACCCGCCCGCGCCCACCGCGATGCATCCGCGCCCATCCTCCTGCGCGAAGACCAAGACGGCATCGCCACGCTCACGCTCAACCGCCCCGCGCACCGCAACGCGCTATGCGAGGAGTTGCTCGACTCGCTGATCGCCTCACTCGCCGAAATCCATGGCGATCGTGCCGTGCGCGCGGTGATCATCGCCGGCAGCGGCCCGGCCTTCTGCGCCGGCCACGACCTGAAGGAAATGACCGCGCACAGGAAGGAGCCCGACCGCGGCCGCGCCTATTTCGCCGCCCTGTTCGAGAAGTGCGCCGGCATGATGCAACAGATCGTGCGCCTGCCGCAGCCGGTGATCGCCTCGGTCCATGGTGTCGCCACCGCCGCCGGTTGCCAGCTCGCCGCCTCTTGCGATCTCGTCGTCGCCTCGGAGGCCGCACGTTTCGCCACGCCGGGCGTACAGATCGGTCTCTTCTGCTCCTCGCCGATGGTGGCGCTCTCGCGCAAGATCGCGAGCAATCACGCGATCGAAATGCTACTCACCGGCGAGATGGTTTCGGCGCAGCGCGCCTACGAAATGGGCCTCGTCAATCGCGTGGTCGCCGCCGGCCGCGAGCGCGAGGAAGCAAGCAAGCTCGCGCGCGCCATCGCCGCGAAATCCGCTTACGTGCAGAAGATCGGCAAGGAAGCCTACTATCGCCAGCTCGATCTCAACCTCGCCGACGCCTATCGCTACGGCGCCAAGGTGATGGCCGAGAACATGATGGCGCGCGACGCCGAGGAAGGCATTGTTGCCTTCATCGAGAAACGCGATCCGAAGTGGGAAGACCGTTGAGGCGGCTTCTTGTTGCCGCGGTCCTGATCGCGGGACTTTCTTCCGCCGCGCTCGTTCAGACCGCCGAGCAGCGCGCTGCCTGCGAGGGTGATACGAAGAAACTTTGCGGCGGTGTCATGCCCGGCGGCGGCCGCATCCTCGATTGCCTCGCCAAGCAAAAGGACAAGCTCTCCGACGCCTGCAAGAAGGTGGTCGAGAGCCAAGGCCGCTGATGCATTGCGCGCCGGCCCGCTATGAACCACGACCGCTACGACGACAGCTACATTCGCGGCATTCTCAACACCGCCAAGAACATCGCGGTGGTCGGCGCCAGTCCGGGCGACAATCGTCCCAGCATGTTCGTGGTGAAGTATCTCACCGAGCGCGGCTATCGCGTCTTCCCGATCAATCCCGGCCGCGGCGGCCAACAGATCGGCGGCGAGCAGGCTTACGCCAGGCTCGCCGACGTGCCGGAGAAGATCGACATGGTCGATGTCTTCCGCAACTCCGAAAGCGTGCCGCCGATCCTCGACGAGGCCCTCGCCCTCTCGCACCGTCCGGACGTGTTCTGGATGCAGCAGGGCGTTCGCAATGACGCGGTGGCGGCGAAAGCCGAGGCCGCCGGCATGAAGGTGGTGATGGATCGCTGCCCCAAGATCGAATACGGCCGCCTCTCCGGCGAGATCGGCTGGGTCGGAGTGAATACGCGCACCCTCTCCTCCAAGCGCGCCCAGCGCTTGCCCGGCGGAGTGCAGCGGCTCAAGCTCGGCGACGACAAGGCGGACGGTTGACGAACGGTCCGCCCGACAAATAACGTCGGATAACCGAAATTATAAATTACACACACGACTGAGGTGTACAATGGACAAGTCGACCAAGGGCGAGGTGCGAGCGCCCGGTTTCAACACGCTCGCGATCCATGCCGGCGCCCAGCCCGATCCCACCACCGGCGCGCGCGCGACACCGATCTACCAGACCACCTCTTTCGTGTTCGACGACGTCGACCACGCGGCCGCGCTATTCGGCCTGCAAACCTTCGGCAACATCTACTCCCGCATCACCAATCCGACTTGCGCCGTATTGGAAGAGCGGGTCGCCGCCCTCGAAGGCGGCACCGCCGCGCTTGCGGTCGCCTCCGGTCACGCCGCGCAAGTGGTCGCCTTCCACAACTTGCTCAAGCCCGGCGACGAGTTCATCGCTTCGAAGAAGCTCTATGGCGGCTCGATCAACCAGTTCAATCACGCCTTCAAGAATTTCGGCTGGAACGTGGTGTGGGCCGACCCCGACGACATCAAGAGTTTCGAGAACGCCGTCAGCCCCAAGACCAAGGCGATCTTCATCGAGTCGATCGCCAATCCCGGCGGCGTCATCACCGACATCGAGGCGGTCGGCAACGTCGCCCGCCGCGCCGGCGTGCCGCTGATCGTCGATAACACGCTAGCGACCCCCTATCTCTGCAAGCCGTTCGAGCACGGCGCCGACATCATCATTCATTCGGCGACGAAATTCCTGGGCGGCCACGGCAATTCGATCGGCGGCGTCATTGTCGACGGCGGCAGCTTCAATTGGTCGCGTGAAGGCCGCTATCCAATGCTCTCCGAGCCGCGGCCGGAATATTCCGGCATCATCCTGCACGAGACCTTCGGCAACTTTGCCTTCGCCATCGCCTGCCGCGTCCTGGGCCTGCGCGACCTCGGTCCGGCGCTCTCGCCGTTCAACGCCTTCCTGATTCTCACCGGCATCGAGACGTTGCCCTTGCGCATGCAGCGCCATTGCGACAATGCGCTGAAGGTCGCGGAGTATCTCGCGAGCCACAAGCAGGTGGCGTGGGTGAGCTATCCGGGCCTGAAGGGCGACCGCTACTACCAACTCGCCAAGCGCTACGTTCCGAAGGGCTCGGGCGCCGTGTTCACCTTCGGCCTGAAGGGCGGCTACGAGGCGGGCATCAAGCTCGTCTCCGACGTGAAGCTGTTCTCGCACCTTGCCAACATCGGCGACACGCGCTCCCTCATCATCCATCCGGCCTCGACCACGCACCGGCAGCTTTCCGACGTGCAGAAGACCCAGGCCGGCGCCGGGCCCGATGTGGTGCGGCTTTCGATCGGGCTCGAGGATCCCGAGGACATCATCGCCGATCTCGACCAGGGGCTGGCGGCTTAAATTCGCCGCGTGCGGCCTTCTCCGATGGCGAAAAGTTGACCTTTCCGCTCGAGGATAAAATGGGTGCGCGAATAGCGCCCAAACTTATTGCCGGGGCGCTCTTACTGCTGGCGACCGCCGCCGCGGGAGAAACCGCACTTCCCTCCGGCTTCGTGTATCTGCGCGACGTGGCGCCGGCGATTGTTCAAGACATGAAATATGCGGGTCCGGACAATTTCACCGGCGCGAGGCTTGCCGGTTACGACGTGCCCGAATGCATTCTGCGCGAGCCGGCCGCGCGCGCGCTTCAGCGGGTGCAGGCGGAACTCGAGCCGCAAGGGCTCTCGCTCAAGGTCTACGATTGCTATCGGCCGGCGCGCGCCGTGCGCGCGATGCGCGCCTGGGCTGACGACGGCAAGCCGGAAGACCTGACCAAGCGTTTTTTTCCGCGCATCCATAAACCCTATCTGTTCTCGCTCGGCTACATCGCCTCGCGCTCGAACCACTCGATGGGCAAGGCGGTCGACCTCACGCTGGTGCCGCTTCCGCGAACGCCGTCCGCCGCTTTCGATCCATCGGCGAAATACGGCGCCTGCATCGGGCCCGCTTCCGATCGCGCGCCCGATGACGGCATCGACATGGGAACCGGCTTCGATTGCTTCGATCTCAGAAGCCACACCGGTGCGGCGGATATCGCCGCAGAAGCGAAGCGCCGGCGGGCGTTGCTGGTGAGCGCGATGGAGCGGCAAGGCTTTCGCAATTACTCGCGCGAATGGTGGCACTTCGACTACAGCGGTGACGGCTCCGGCTATTACGATTTTCCCATCGCGCCGCGCTGAGCGGAATTCGGATCACGCAGACCGGTCATGAAACAAAAACCCCAGCTGAGCCCGGGGTTTTGTATTTCAATCGGCGAAGGGGGCTGAAAGCACGTTTAACGGCTTCCAAATTTGTAACTCCATCCCATCTCGATGATGTTTCCCTTGAAATTCGCGGTAGGCCCAAAATCGGAAATACCGGAAGTTGTGTCAGTAATTCGATGAGAGATTTTTCCAAGATCATAATAAAGATATTGGAACTTGAAGGTCCAATTGTTGAGTAGCGCGTATTCTGCACCGCCACCCGCAGTCCAACCCGTCAACGTCTTCGATACCGTCGGGCCGACTTCGCAAATTCCAATCCCGCAGGGAGCGACCGAAATCACGCTCGTATTCAGCTTGGCCCCACCAAAAGCCCAGCCGCCAGTTCCGTAAACGAGCCATTGGCCGTCCGGCGTAAATCCAATGCGGCCCCGGACGGTGCTGAACCAATCTATGCGCTGATCAGCATTCGTAAAGTTGGACCCATTTGGAGCTAGTACTGAATCGCGTCCGCGTATGTTTGCAAACGATAGATCTGTTTCGATGCCAAGGACGGCCATATTCAATTGATAATTATATCCGGCATGAGCACCGACGATACCGCCTGAGGGATCAGGATTGACACTTTGGCGAATTGCGGCTGGTAAAAAGCCGTGCGGGCCGACATCGTCCGTTGTGCTGCTCCAGCTACTGCCTGCCTGCACGCCAGCATAGAATCCCGTCCAATTGAATATCGGTGCGGAGGGCGGAGCCGCTACGGCGGGCACGCTTGAAATGACAGCGGCCACAATGCCCGCTGCGAGGACTTTCTTCATTTGGATTCTTCCGCCTACCAATTCAACCCAAGATTAGAAGGCGACGAAGCGGCGTCATAGACCATTTTGCTTGTTATCCAACATTCGTTCTAGCTGTGACAAAACGGCCACATGGAAAACACATTAATTTACAATGGTTTAAGTAGCAGCATTAGTCTTTGTTTGCGCGGTCACGAACGCGAACAGGAGCGATGCGCCCGAATGCAATGGTGGCACTTCGACTATAGCGGTGACGGCGGCGGCTATTATGATTTTCCGATTGCGCCTCGCTGAAGTCGCGCACCACCCGCTAAGCAAAAAGCCCCGGTTAATGCCGGGGCTTCGCTAATTGATAATACCGTCTCCGGTACGAAAACCGCGATCAGATCGAACCGAAGTGATAGTTGATGCCGAAACTGATCTTGTTGTCGTAGGCATTCTTATTGCCGGTAATGGTGACTGGGTTCACAAAGAGAACGTTGCGATTACCGGCAATCCCGGCCGGAAATGTTGCGCTCACTCCATCGCCCCCAAACTTTACATAGTCGTACTCAAGCTTCCAGCTCCAGTTGCGGGTAATCATACGCTCCACGCCGGCGCCAAGGAAAAAACCTGCCTTCCACTTCTCACCACTCGTCCCAAAGCCAGCAATGCTTGCTTGAACTTCACTTTGACCAAGCGCCAGTCCCCCTGCGAGATACCACATCGTCATATTGGCATCGGTCAGGATGCCGAGGTGTGGACCAATCATAATGGTGCTTGGTGGGTTGGTTCTAAAATCACCCGGATCGCCAAGAACATTAGTTGTTAGACGGCCACGCTCTCGCGGACCGTCATAGCGTACTTCGATGCACGTCACCGTAGGCAAGTTCGCAGCCGTGAGGCCGCTGCCATTTCGCTGCCAGCAATACCCCCCCTCGCCGCTGAACTCCCAGCCTCGATGACGGATGGACACATCCAGAGGAGTCGGCTGCGTGGCGGAATTGTTCGAAATCGTGTTGCGACCTCTTCCCCAGCTGTAGCCGGTATTTACGCCGCCATACCAACCCGTCCAGTCGAACAGCAGCGGTACGGCCTTCAATGGCAATTCGGCAGCGAACGCCGGCACGCTCAAAAGCGCAGCAACGGCTGCAACAACCGCGACAATTTTTTTCATCGAAAGCCCCCCGGGACTCGAAATTACTTCAACGAAAGACTATCCGCAGGGAGGGCGCGCGCCCAGCAACAAAACGATCCGGGCGCAGTATCTTGTCCACCGTGACTTAATCGCAACAGGGAAAAAGCCGTTTATAAACAAATAGTTATTAAGCGGTCCGGCGGTCACATTCGGAACTGGGCAAGATGCCGAACCCCCGCCACGAGCACGACGATCGCCCCGACTTGATGCAGCAGCGCCAGCGCGAGGGGTGCTGACCATAGCAATGCGAGCACCCCCAGCATCGTCTGCGTGGTCACGAGCGCGAACAGGATCGAGGCGCCGAAGGCCAGTCCGCGCGCATTTCGTTCGGTATCGAAGGCGTGAAAAGCCGCGAGCGCGAACAGTGCGTAGGCGATCATGCGGTGGTCGAACTGCACGGTCAGCACGTTCTCGAACAGATTCTTCCACCAAGGATTCATCGCGAACAGCGAGGCCACGGGCGGAATGAAATTCCCGTCCATCAACGGCCAAGTATTGAAGGTGAGCCCGGCATTCGTCTTCGCCACCAGCGCGCCGAGAAAAATCTGCACGAAGACGAGCGCGAGAATGGAAATCGCGCCGTATCGAACGCGCACGGACGACGGCTTTTTCTTTCGCCGCTCAAGGCTTGTCGCCACCGCGACAATCGCCGCGAGGATGAAACAGGCGAGCGTGAGGTGAACCGCGAGCCGGTATTGGCTCACATCCGTTCGCTCGCTCAAGCCCGACGCCACCATCCACCAGCCGATCGCGCCTTGCAGCCCGCCAAGCGCGAACAGCCCGCCAAGTTTCCAGCCGAGCGCGCGATCGACGAGCCGGCGCGATAGGAACCAGAAGAAGGGCAGGAGAAATACGATCGCGAGCAAGCGCCCCAGCGCGCGATGGCTCCACTCCCACCAATAGATGAGCTTGAATTCGTTCAAGCTCATGTCCGAATTGATTTGCTGGAATTGCGGGATTGATTTGTATTTCTCAAACTCCGCCTGCCAATCGGCCTCCGAGATCGGCGGCACGATGCCGGTGACCGGCTTCCACTCGGTGATCGAGAGTCCGGAGCCCGTGAGGCGCGTGGTGCCCCCGAGCACCACCATCAGCGCCACCAGCGCGGCAATGACGTAGAGCCAGCGCCGCACCGGCCGCATGCGCTCGGCATGCGATTTCCTCGCGATCGGCGTTTTCGTTTTGTGGGCGGTTTTCATTTCGGCACACGGCAGATATAGAGCATGATCCCGAAAAGTGGGAACCGGTTTTCGGAAAAGATCATGCTCCGGCAAATTGTTATGTACGCGCGGGTGATTCAACCTGAAGCGATAGTGCCCTAGCCCCCGCGCATCCGCGCAAACCATGCTTCACCCGGCCCCTCATGCATCAGCGCTCGCGCAAACTCATCGGCACCGCCCTTTTGCTCGCCCTTGTCGGCTTTTGGGGGCTGTTCGCGATGAGCCTCGCGCAAGGCCGCGTCGCGGCGCTTTCGGCCGCGATGCAAGCCGCCGTTTTTGTGGTGCTCGGCCTTGTCTGGGTCTTGCCCGCGGGCCTTCTGATCCGCTGGATGTCGCGGCCGGACTAATTACGCCGCGTCCACGCGCTTGAAGCGGTTCCACAGCGCGAACGGCGCGCCCGACAGGAACACGTCGACGAAACGCGCCGCCTGGAAATGGCCGTTCAACGAAACGCGCGGCAGCGCCGTGAGGTGCTCGCTGTGCTCGGGATACAACACGCCGGGCCGCGTCGTGACCGCCGTCTTGAAACCAATCTCGCGCGCCAGCTGAAACTCGCGCGGACCGGCCGAGCCCTTGTCGCCGACCGGAAAAGCAAAATGCTCGCAGCGCACGCCGAGCGCCGCCTCGATCACCTCGCGGCTCCGCTTCATCTCTTCGCGCGCCTCGCCGGCCGGCCATTTCGCGAGCATCACGTGATTGATCGTATGCGCGCCGATGGTCGCCAACGGGCTCTTCGCCATCGCCGCGATTTCGGGCCAGCCCATGCAAAATTCGCGGCATGGCGCATCGAGATCGACGCCGTAGCGCCGACAGAGATCGCGCACGATGCGCCGCATCTTCCTCTCGTCGCCGAGCGAACGCAGCCACCAGTAGAGCTGCGCGTAAACCTCGTATTTCTTCGCCGTCCGCTCGCAATAGAAAAAACGCTCCTCGCCGCCGATCTCGATCACGATGCGATCGGCCACCGCCACGACCCGCTCCAGCGCCACCCACCACAATTCGCCGAGCCGATCGGGAAAGCTCGTCGCGACGAACAGCGCGAACGGTGCCTCGTGCCGCTCTAGAATCGGCAGGGCGTATTCGAGATTGTCGCGATAGCCGTCGTCGAAAGTCAGCGAAACGAAATGGCGGGAAAAATCCCGCTCAAGGAGCCGGCGGCGCATCTCGTCGAGGCTGACGATATCGACGCCGCGCCGACGCAAGCGCACGATCACGCTTTCAAGAAAATGCGGCTCGATTTCCAAGAGCCGGTTCGGCTGGAAGCGGCCTTTCGGGCGCGGGCGAACGTGGTGGAGCGTGAAAATCGCCCCCACCCCGCCATAGAGCGGCCGCAAGGCGCGGTGGGCGCCGGAAAAATACAGCGCCTCCAGTCCCGCCCGGAATACGGCATTGCGCAGGTTCGGCATCGTCCCCTTCCGAGGCGGCCGCACGCCGCCCCCTATGCGGCGCCACTATGCCAAGGGAAATCTTGTCTTTCCGTTGCCGGTTCTGCGGAACTTTCCCCCTCAATGCGATAGGCCGGCCAAAAAAGCGCGTTCGAACTGGTCGAGATCGGCTTCCGGCAGGTCGGCGACGGCGACATAGGTGAATTCCCCGCCTGCCAGGTCCGTACATTGTAGCCGGCGATACTTCCTCCGGAGACCCGGCGCGGCCCGCGCAGCGTCGTGAGGCTGATGGTATGGCCGCCATGACGGTAGACCACGGTGGCGACCGGTTGCTCGCCCAAGACGTCGACGCGGCCGCCGACAAGGGTAAATCCGTCGCCGCCAAGATCGACGATCTGCGGCGACTTCGGCAGCCGGCTCGTGAACCACGGCTTGATTTCATGCCGGTCCGAAGAGGCGACGTCGAAAGGCTGCGGCGCCAAAAGCGCGCGGATATGGTTCGTCACGACGAGGCTCGAAGCCTCTCGTCCGGAATCGGAACGCACGAGAGCGAGCGTGGCGGCAGCCCCGATGACCGCGCCGATCAGCACCGCGGCCGCCATCGCGCGCCATGACCGCTCGCTTGCTGCAGGCGCGTCGATCGCGGCGTCAATCCGCGTTCGCAGCCGCTGCAAAGGCACGTCGTCGTCGGGGACCGCGCGCAACAAGCGGCGCAGCGATAAGATTGATTCATAACGCGCGCGCAAGGCGGAATCGGCCGCCAGCCGTTGTTCCACGCCGGCAGCGGAGGCCGAATCCAATTCGCCGTCGGCATGCGCCTGCAACAGGCCATCCTCGTGGTCGCGAGACGATGGGTTCATGACATTTTCCTCAACGCCGCGATCAGCATCCGGCGCGCGCGCGAAAGCCGCGACATCACCGTGCCGATCGGCACGTTGGTGATCTCGGCAATGTCGCGATAGTTGAGTTCGTGTAATTCACGCAAAACGATGACCTCCCGAAAAGGGGCCGGAAGCGCGGCGATCGCCCCACGTACTTCCGCGGCCTCGGCGTTGGCGAGCAAAACACCTTCAGGCGATGTGGCTTCCTCGGCCGCGGGCTGCTCGATGCGTTCCTGCTCGGCGCGGTCAAGATCCTCGGTGAACACCACCGATGCCGGACGGTTCTTCAACAGCCAGCTATAGGCCGTGTTGCGCACGACCGTAAGCGACCAGGCGCGCGCATTGATGCCGCCGTAGCCGGCAATTCCGCGGAAGGCGCGGAGCGAGGCTTCCTGCACCACGTCCTCGGCATCGGCGGCATTTCCGGTCAGCCAACGCGCCAAGCGATAGGCCTGCACCAGGTGCGGCAGGAAGACTTCATCGAATAGCTTGCGCTTGTCCTTTTCGTCCACGGGCTGACCTATCGTCCCTCCCTCGCCCGGCCGGACGATCCAAACCTCCGCGCGCGCACGGCGCACCTTTTCCGGTTCGAGTTGGCGCTCGATGACCGAAAAAGAGGGATAGGTTGGATTCCCGCCGCTCACGGCTTGACGATGATCTTACCGACCATGTGCGGATGCAACCCGCAGAAATAGTCGTAGGTGCCGGCTTGCGCGAATGTGAACGAGTAGGATTCCTCGGTGTCGAGCGCTTGCGAGCGAAAAAGCTTGTTTTTCTCCACCACCGAATGGGGAATGTCGTCGTGATTGTCCCAGGTCACGGTGGTGCCGACGGATATCGTCAACTCGGCCGGCGCAAAGGTGAAGTTGTCGATCATGACCTTCGCCGTGGCAGTTGGCGCCAGCGCCTGACCGTTCGCACACCAGGCGGCCGCGCTGCCCATGGCGACGGCTAGCGCCAACGCAAGCGTCGTAGCCAGCCGGCGGTTCGGTTCGATCATGATCTTTCCCCTCGCTTTAGCTTGCGAGGGTGGTGTCGACGATGGCGAGCGGCTTTTGGCCTTGCTTCACCGTGACGCTCGAGAGGCCGAGCATGCTGCGCAATTTCTCCGCCGGCACCAGCATCGGCCCCGGCGACGGCGCCGCGCCGGGCGCCGGTTGCGGGAAGGCCGTGGACATCGCCGTGTGGA
The DNA here is from genome assembly GCA_963751685.1 of uncultured Alphaproteobacteria bacterium. Classification (GTDB taxonomy): domain Bacteria; phylum Pseudomonadota; class Alphaproteobacteria; order Rhizobiales; family Xanthobacteraceae; genus Palsa-892. Next base: position 337,393 of record CAVVVV010000010.1, read on the forward strand.
ACGTCACATTGCCCTCCACTTTCTGAATGAGCTGGTGGATGTGGCCGTTCAGCACGGTGACGGAGCCGAAGCGCTTGAGTAGCGAGAGCGCCCGCATGCCGTCCTCCGTTCCCCAGCCCCACTGCGGATAAACGATCCACAACGGAATGTGGGCGAAGACGACGATGGGCGTGCTGTCCGATTTGCCCCGGACGTCGTCCTCGAGCCAAGCGAGCTGCTCGGCGCCGAGATTGCCGAGGCCGCCGCCTTTCAGATCGACGACGTTGACGAGACCGATGAAGTGGACGCCGCCATCGTCGAAGCTGTACCAGCCCGCCCCTTTCGAGCCCTTGCCGTAGCGTTCGAGATAAGCCTTGCCGCGGTCTTCATCGATGATGTCGTGCTCGCCCGGCACGTAGTGCACTTGCAGCTTGGCGTCGCTGATGACTTGATCGGCATTGTCGAATTCCGCCGGCTTCGAAAGATGGGTGATGTCGCCGGTATGAATCATAAACGAAGGCCTTGCCGGCATCGCCTTCACCTTGGCGATGGCCTCTTTCAACGTGCCGAGCGCGTTCGGATTGGCGGGCTTGTCGAAGCCGACGTGGCTATCGCTGATCTGCAGGAAGGTGAAGCCTTTCGGGTCGGCGGCAAGCGCCTCGCCGATAAGGCCGAGCGATTTCGGCACGCCGCCCGCAACCGTCCACAACACCCCGGTTCCGGCCCAGATCATGCACTCCAAGGCGCCGCGGCGATCCATTTTCGGGCCGCCGTCTTCCATACGGTCGTCTGCCATCTCGATCTCCTCTTGGCGAAAAAGTCGCCGGAATCGGGGGTTCTGTGATGGAGACTGGTTCCGAGCCGCCGTTATTCCCGCATTCCCGGAAAAGCCGAGGGCGGAGGCAAAACCCCGCCCGGCGCGCGTTCTAAAGTTCTCGGTAAGAAAATTAGTATTTGTTCATCAATCTGATCGCCGAATTCAGGAAGGGTCTTCGAATGGCGGGCGAGGCCGTTGTATTTCCGCGCGCACGCGCGGAGCGAGAGAGGGAATGGACGGGGGCGCGGCTGCCGGCCGCCCTTTCGTCGCGCGGAATCGCGCGCCTCGAACTGATCGCCGACATCCGTGCGGCCGAGTCGCACTGGCGGAAGCTCGAAGCCTCCGGCGTGTTGACCCCCTACCAGCGTTTCGATTGGGTCGCGGGCTGGCAGCGCCATGTCGGTGCGGCAGAAGGGGTATCGCCACTCCTCGTCACCGGCTTCGACGCCAAGGGCGATCCGCTTTTTCTCCTGCCGCTCGGCGCCTTCGTCAGCGGCCGTTTCGCGATTGTGCGTTTCCTCGGCGGCAAGCACGCGAACTATAATTTCGGTCCCTGGCGGCGCGATTTTGTCTGCGATGCCGCCCTCCTGCGCGCGCTGATCGATTGGCTCGCGGAAGCGCGACCCGAGCTCGACGCGATCGAGCTCCTCAATCAACCCGAGAGCTGGGACGGCCTGCCAAATCCGCTTCGGGTGCTCGCCATCAAAATTCGCCGAGCGACGGCTTTCGCCTGGCGCTCGCGGGCTCGGCCGAGGAGCTGTTCGAGCGCGTGCTTTCGAGCAGCATGCGCGGGCGCTTGCGCACCAAGGAGCGCAAGCTGCAAA
>CAVVVV010000011.1:0-119312 GCA_963751685.1 uncultured Alphaproteobacteria bacterium
CAGTATTCGCAGGCCGCCGCCGTCTTGCAGCAGGCCTCGATCCGCAATCCGCGCCATCCCGGCGTGCTCGGCGCCTATGGCCGCGCGCTCGCCGATCTCGGTCAATACGATCAAGCGCTCGACATACTCTCCAAGGCGCACTCGCCCGACCAGCCGGATTGGCGAATCCTGAACGCGCAAGGCGCCGTGCTCGACCAGATGGGCAATCACGCGGATGCGCAGCGCTATTACGAAACCGCGCTCAAGATCGTGCCGGACGAGCCCTCGATCCTATCCAATCTCGGCCTTTCCTACGCGCTGTCGAAAGACCTTGCGAACGCGGAGACGACCTTGAAGCGCGCGGCGAACCGGCCGAATTCCGAGCCGCGCGTGCGTCAAAACCTCGCGCTCGTGCTTGGCTTGCAGGGAAAATTCCAGGAGGCCGAGCGCATCGCCGCCGACGATCTGCCGCCGGAAGAGGCGCGGGCGAACATCGCCTACATGCGCGAGATGATGAAAGAGCGCGATCCGTGGAAAACGCTCGCCGCGACTAAGCCCACGGCTTGAGCCGAACGCCGCCCTTTCAATCCTGAAAATTGCTCGATCCCGAGATCGCCATCGTCGATGCGCGGCTCCGCGCGGGCTTCAGCGCAATTCCATGATGCGGATGAAGGCCGGGCCGAGAATGACGACGAACAACACCGGCAGGAAGAACAGGATCATCGGCACGGTGAGCTTCGGCGGCAACGCGGCCGCCTTCTTTTCCGCTTCCGCCATGCGCATGTCGCGGTTTTCCTGCGCCAGTACGCGCAGCGCCGTTCCGAGCGGCGTGCCGTAACGCTCCGCCTGCACGAGCGCGGTACAGACGGCCTTGACGCCGTCGAGATTGGTGCGCGATGCGAGATTGTCGTAGGCCTGCCGGCGATCCTGCAAATAGGAAAGCTCGGCGGTCGTCAGCGTGAATTCCTCGGCGAGCGGAATCGATTGCGTGCCGATCTCCTGGCTGACGCGGCGGAAGGCGACCTCGATCGACATGCCGGATTCGACGCAAATCAAGAGGAGATCGAGCGCATCGGGAAACGCGCGCCGAATCGAGAGCTGGCGGCGCGTGGTGAGATTCTTCAAGAATAGATACGGCAGCTTCATGCCGAGCCAGGCGGCGGCGAGCGCCGCTGCGACCTTCACCATCATCGGCCAGCCGAATTCGACGATGACGAACATATAGATAATCGCGAACGCGAACATCATGATCGGCGCGATCAGCCGGAAAAACAGGAACGCCACATAGGGCCCCTGGCCGCGAAAGCCCGCCTGCATGAGCACTGCGCGCGCTTCGTCCTGGCCGAGATGCTTTTTCAGGTTGAGCTGCTCGACGATCATCTGCATGTAGGCCTTGGGCTCGCTGCGGAGCGAGACGCGCTCGCCGCGCGCGAGCTTCTCGCGCTCGCGCGCCCTGATCTTGCTGCGCTCGATCGCCACTGCCTTCATGCGGCGGCCGAGATTGTCGCTGGCGAGATAAGGCATCGCGATCGTGATCACCGTCGCCATCGCGGCGATCGCGGTGAAGACCGTCACGAGAAAGCGCGTGTCGTGCAGCTTGTCGATAAGGAGTTCGACCATGCCAAGCACCTCAGAAATCGAAATTGATCATTTTGCGCATGACCAAGATGCCGATCCCCATCCAGACGCCGCTGGCAAAAAGCATCATGTGCCCCGTCGGATGCGTCCAAAGCAGCTCGATGTAATTCGGGCTCGTGAGGTAGACGAGCAGCATCACGGCGATGGGCAGCGAGCCGATGATGCCGGCCGAAGCTTTCGCCTCCATGCTCATCGCCTTGATCTTCGCCTTCATCTTCTTGCGGTCGCGCAAGACGCGCGAAAGATTGCCGAGCGCCTCCGAGAGCGAGCCGCCCGCCTTTTGTTGAATCGCGATGACGATGCCGAAGAAGTTCGCTTCTGGCAGCGGGATGCGGTCATAGAGCTTGGCGGCGGCATCGGCGAGCGGAATTCCCATCGCCGCGGCTTCGGCGATGGCGCGGAATTCGCTCTTCACCGGCTCCTGCGTTTCGGCCGCGATGATGCGGATGCAATCGCCGATCGGGAAGCCCGCCTTCACGCCGCGCACGATCACATCGACCGCGTTCGGCAATTCTTCGAGAAATTTGTTCTCGCGGCGCTTCCTCAGGTAACCGAGAATCCAGCGCGGTGCGGCGAGCCCGGCCGCAAGCCCGAGAATAGGAGACGGCATAGAGCGGCGCGCCCATGAATGCAGGAGACGACGAAGGTGGCGAGCCCCAAAGCCGCGCTCGCCATCCAAAACTGGCGCTTGCTCCAGGTGAGGCCCGCTCGCTGCAAACGAACGGCGAGCGGCGGGCGCTTGGCATTCTTTCGCCGCTCCTCGAGCTGCTTCAGCGTGTCTTCCACCGCCTGGCGGCGGGTCGCGGCGGGGTCGACGGTCTTGCGGGCGCGGCGCACTTCGCCCTGATCGGACGAGATATCGCGCATGCGCTGCTCGACGCGCTTCTCGCCGGACAAGCAGCGGATAGAGAAAAACGTAGGCGACGCCGCCTACGGCGACGGTCGATGAGAAACGAGAAGGCTAGGGGTCCCAGCATGGCGTCACGGACGCAATGGCTCGTCGGCCTCGGAAGCGTCGAGAGCGGCGGCGAGACGCTTCTCTTCGCCGAAATAGCGCGCCCGATCCCAGAAGCGCGGCTGGCCGATTCCGGTCGAGCGATGCTTGCCGATGATGCGGCCGTTCTGGTCCTCGCCGATCAAGTCGTAGACGAACAAATCCTGCGTGATGACGACGTCGCCTTCCATGCCCACCACTTCGGTGACGTGGGTGATGCGGCGGGAGCCGTCGCGCAGGCGCGCGGCCTGCACGATGACGTCGATCGAGGCGACCACCATCTCGCGAATGGTGCGCGGCGGCAGCTGGAAGCCGCCCATCGTGATCATCGATTCGAGGCGCGAGAGCGCCTCGCGCGGGCTGTTCGCGTGCAGCGTGCCCATCGAGCCGTCGTGGCCGGTATTCATCGCCTGCAAGAGATCGAATGCCTCGGGTCCGCGCACCTCGCCGACGATGATGCGCTCGGGGCGCATACGCAGGCAGTTGCGCACGAGATCGCGCATCTTGACCTCGCCCTCGCCCTCGAGGTTGGGCGGGCGCGGACTCGAGGCGCACCACATGCGGCTGCTGTAGCTGCAATTCGGCCGCGTCCTCGCAGGTGATGATGCGCTCGTCGTCGTCGATATAGCGGGTGAGGCAGTTTAGAAGCGTCGTTTTGCCCGAGCCGGTGCCGCCGGAAATCAGCGTATTCACCCGGCAACGCCCGATCACCTTCAGAAGATCGGCGCCGTGCTGCGAGATGGAGCCGTATTTGACGAGCTGCTCGAGCGTCAGCTTGTCGCGGCGGAATTTGCGAATGGTGAGCGCGGGGCCGTCGATCGACAGCGGCGGCACGATGACGTTGACGCGCGAGCCGTCCGGCAGGCGCGCGTCGCAGATCGGGCTCGAACTCGTCGACGCGGCGGCCGATCTGGCTGACGATGCGCTGGCAGATGTTGTGGAGCTGCTGGTTGTCGCGGAAACGGATGCCGGTCCGCTGAATCTTACCCTGAACTTCGATATAGACCGTGTTCGAGCCGTTCACCATGATGTCGGCGATGTCGTCGCGCGCGAGCAGCGGTTCGAGCGGGCCGTAACCCAACACATCGTTGCAGATGTCCTCGAGGAGCTCTTCCTGCTCCGCGATCGACATCACGACGTTCTTGATCGAGATGATTTCGTTGACGATGTCGCGGATTTCCTCGCGCGCCGACATTGGGTCGAGCTTGGCGAGCTGCGCGAGGTCGATCGCCTCGATCAGGGCGCCGAAAATCTGGCCCTTCACCTCGTAGAAGTTTTCCGTCCGATGATTGTCGGGAACGGGCGGAGGCGGCGCGCTCGGCGCCGTCGGCGGCGAGGAGGCGAGCGGCTCGCCCGCCGGAAGCGCCGGCGTCACCGCTTTCTTCGGCACCGCAGGCGCCGCTTGCTCGCGCTTTAGCGCGGCCGGCCGGGACTCAACCTGCCCGACCGCTGCGCTTTCCGATCCACGCTTTCCGAACATCACACATTCCCTACGCCGGCGGACAATTACGACCGCAAGCTCTTGAGCCTGGCGAGCAGCGGCGAGAAGAGATCCTTCTTCTCCTTCTTCACTTCGGCGCGACCGGTGAGGCTCTTCGCTAGCGAGAGGAAGGTTTCCGCGATTTTGTGGCTCGCGGATACTTCCGCAATCATCTGCCCGTTATTGGCGGCGGTCCCGAAGAGTTGCGGATCGAACGGGATGCTCGCCACGGGTTCGGCTTCGAGCGCCTTGGCGAAATCGGCGACCCGTACCTCGGGACGCTTCGGCATGCCGACCTGATTCAGGAGATAGAGCGGCGGGCGGTCGTTGGGGCGCGCGCCGCGCGCGAAGTCGAACATGTTCTTGGCGTTGCGCAAATTGGCGAGATCGGGAGCGGCGACGAACAGCACTTCGTCGGCACTGACGAGCGCGCGCTTCGCCCATGCCGTCCACATGTGCGGGAGATCGAGCACGATGTAGGGAACGGTGCCGCGAAGCGCGTCAAAAATCGTATCGAATGCCTCGGGGCCAAAGTCGTATTCGCGCTCGAGCGTAGCGGGCGCGGCGAGCAGGCTCAGATGGTCGGTGCATTTCGACAACAGCCGGTCGATGAAAGCGGCATCGACCCGCTCGGGCGAAAATACCGCGTCGGCGATGCCCTGCGGCGGATCCTGGTTGAAGTCGAGCCCCGCCGTTCCGAACGCGAGATCGAGATCAGCAATGACGGAGTTGAGGCGGAGATCGCGCGAAACCGCGAAGGCGATGTTATGCGCCACAGTGGAGGCGCCGACGCCGCCCTTGGCGCCGATGACGGCGAGCACACGGCCGAGCGGCTCGGCGTCGGGCTTGGAAAACAGATGCGAAAACGTGCGCACGAGGTCGACCGGTGAAATGGGGCTGACGACATAGTCGCTGACGCCGCGGCGCACGAGCTCGCGATAAAGCACGATGTCATTGAGACGGCCGACCACCACGAGCTTGGTGCCGGCGTCGCAGACGTCGGAAAGACGGTCGAGACCGGAAAGGAGGTCGATGCCATTGCCGATGTGCTCGATGAGAATGACATTGGGGGTCGCGGCGCTGCTGTAGGCTTCGAGCGCCGCAACGAGTCCCCCCATTTGCACTTTGACATGCGCCTTGACCATGCGGCGGTCGCCGAGAGCAGCCTGCATCGCGCCGGCGACTTCGGGCGTTTCGCAAAAGGCCTGGATCGATATGCGCGGAACCGGCGCAATATGCGCACCGGCATCCGCGGCGACCTCAGCTTGTTGGGCGAGTGCGGTCCGCATCATTGTTGTCCGACGGTGCTTACCTTCGCGCCGGTGTTGGTGGAGTAGATCGTCGAGGGGTCTTGACCCTGACGATATTTGTCGACGACGGTCTGGCGGCGCGAGGCATAAGGCGGGGTCTCGGGGCGCGGTTGCACGAGGTCCTCGGGATTGGCGACGGCGGCGGCGAGATTGTGCTGGGTGGCGCAGCCGAAATTCCAATAGGGAACGTTCTCGCTTTCGAGAAGCGGATAGCGTTCGTTGCCGACGAGCCCCGGGCCCAAATTGTCGGGCCATTGACCGCAGGGGCCGGCGACGGCCTGGATCTTCGTGTAAGTCACGCGGATGGCGCCGAGGTCCTCGCGATAGGCCTGCTGATAGTTGCGCATAAGCGTCGCTCGCGGCGGCACACCGGCGAAATTCAGAAGGCTTCGGATCTCGCGCACCGTCTCCTTCGCCGCCCGTGAATTGACCGCGCCGGCGGGCGTCTCGATCACCACATATCCGGTGCCTTCGTGCCGCCAATCGCTGCCGAGCGAGGCGACCTGGGCGCGCTGCGTCGCGGTGAGACCGACGCGGCCGGAGCCTACGAGAATCTGAACCGCACGTTGGCCATCGACAAGACGGATCGGATGGCGATCGCGATAATCGGCGCTAACCGAGCCGGTGTAGAAGTCGGGTTCGGTGTGCTGGCAAGCGCCGAGCACAAGGGCGATCCAGATCGCGGCGAATGGAGCCGCCGAGAAGCCGCGTGTCGATGCGCTAGGCATATGCATGGCTCAACTCCACTCGTTCAATCCGTGATGAAACCGTAGTTGCCGCGATAACCGCGGCGACGGCTCTGCGCCCTGGGCGCCATAGGTTCGATTGAGCTGATTCATGAAGACGGTCTGCGGATCGGACGCATCGGCGAAGCCGTCGCTCGGCAGCGCGAGAGCCTGCCGCGGGTTCGGGTTGACGATGTAGGGCGTCACCAAGATCACGAGTTCCGTCAGGCCGGACTGATAGTCGCGGCTCTTGAACAGCGTCCCGAGGATGGGAAGATTCATCAGTGCCGGAACGCCGTTGATGCTCTGCTTGGTTTGTTCCTGCAGGAGACCCGCGAGCACCAGCGATCCACCCGACGGCAACTCGACCGTCGAATTGGCGCGGCGCACCTTGAGCGCGGGAATGGTGATGGTCACGAGCTTGATCGCGCCGTCTTGCGACAATTCGCTGACTTCGGTCGCGACCTTCAGGCTGATACGGCCCTCGGACAGGACGACCGGCGTGAATTCGAGCCCGACGCCGAATTGCTTGAATTGAATTTGAATTTGGCAGGTGCCGCTCTGGTCGCAGCTCTGGCCGCCCGGAATCGGAAACTCGCCGCCGGCCAGGAACTTGGCCGATTCGCCCGAGATCGCCGTCAGGTTCGGCTCGGCGAGCGTTCGCATGACGCCGCTCTGCTCCATCGCACGCAGCGTCGCGGTGATGGAGCCGCCGATTCGGCAAGTTGAACCTCGGCGTGAGCGAATTGGGGGGCGTGGCGTTGGTGGTCGAAAACGCGTTCGTGGTGTTGAAGTTGATGACGGACGAGCCGATCGAAATGCTCGAGCCCGAGAGATCGATGCCGAGCTGCTTGATAATATTGCGCTGGACCTCGGCGACCGTGACCTTCAGGAGCACCTGCTCCTTGCCCTTGATGGTGAGGCCGTTCACGACTTTTTTCTCGTCGCCGACGAGGCGGATCGCCGCTTCGGCCACTTTTGCCGCATCGGCGGCATTGGCGACAGCGCCCGTGATCACGACGCTGTCGCCCACGGGGTCGACGTTGAAGACGGTGCCGGGCATGAGCTTGCGTAGCGCGTCACGAACGCCGGCAGCGTCGCGGCCCACTTCGATGTCGTAGGCGGCGATCTGGCGGCCGTCGCCGTCGAAGAAGATCACGCTGGTCTGGCCGACGGCGACGCCAATGAGATAGGCGCGGCGCGCCGAGCGCACGACGGCGTTCGCGATCGCGGGATTGGCGACGAGCACGTCCTTGGCGTCGGCGGGAAGGTCGATCACCGCCGACTTGCCGAGGCCGAGCGCGAGAAACTTGCTGCCGCTCACATTGGCCGCGTACTGGCCGGGTTCGGCGGCGCCGGTACGGACGGGCGAGAGCGCCACGGCGGCGGTCAATAGCAGCGCAACCGCGGCCCCGAATCGAATCGCATTCGCGTACAGACGAAACATCCCAAGACCCCCGCGTTCGCGCTTTATTTCAAGATTTGAATGGAATTGATGCCGTAGCGCACGAAATTCACACTGCCCGAAGCCCGATCGGGCTCGTCGTCGGCGCTCGTGCGCGCGGACGGCCTCGATTCCGCGAGGCTGCGGAGCGCCAGCGACAACGTTCCGCGCTGGCGCGAAAGCGCGAGCGTCTCGGTCTGCCGCGGTGCAAGTTCGAGGGTCGCGGTCTTGCCGACCACGACCTTCTGGCCGTTCTTTTCCTCGACCGTCTGGTCGATTGCGAGCACGCGGACGTTGCGGAGCACGGTTTCGCTGACGAAGCCATCGCCGCCCGACTGCTTCTGGCTGTCGGCGTCGCGGCGGGTCAGCAGCACGTCGACGCGATCGTTCGGCAGGATGAATCCGCCGACGCCGGTCTCGGGCGAAATGTCGGTCGAGATCGCTCGCATGCCGGGCGACAGAATCGCGGACATGAAACCGGAGCCGTCGGTCTTGATCAGCTTCTGTTCGCGGATCGGCTCGCCGGCGACGAAGGGCGCACGGGCAATCGCGCCCTTGAATTCTTCGAGCGCGGCGGGACGCGCGTTCTTGCGAATGAACTGCGGCCCGGCAGCGGCGGACGGCCACGTCTGCCAGGAGATATCTTCGGGCTTCAAGGCGCTGCCCAAGTTGAATGTCGGATTTCGCAACGAGGATATCGACCATATCCATCGCCGGCTGAACGACGGTCACCTGCGGCGGAGGCGCATCGCGCCCGGAAAGCATGAAGGCGATCGCGCCCGCGAAGAGGGCGACGCCGAGAACAATCAGACGGGCGGGTTTCATACGCTCACTTCCCAACGCATTGACGAGTCGGACGGCTGGTCCAAACCGAATTCCAGCAGCGAAAGGTCAACTTATGGTTAATAAGCGGTAGATGAATTTAACGGCCTTGGGGGCGCCTTCAAGAACGGCGTCAATAGGCGCTCGAGCCCGCCTGCATGAAAACCGTTTCGGGATAGATGATGAGGCCGGCCACCGCGAGCGCAATGCCGTAGGGAATGCCGGTTTCGACCGCGTGCAGGCGGACGATCCAGGGCTGGCGCGCCAAAAAATGCGGCAACGGCCATTTGCGGACTTGCAGGATCAAAAGGGTGAGCGCGCCGCCAAGGACCGCGGCCACCAGCAGATAATCCATCAGATGCGAAAATCCGACCCAAAGCGCCGTCGCCGCCGCCAATTTGGCGTCGCCGCCGCCGATCCATCCGCGCGAGAAAAATCCGAAGGCGAAGACGAGCACGATCGCGCTCGCCACAAGATGCCGCCCCATGTCGGGAAGCGGCATGCCGATCAGCGCCGCGACGGCGAAAAAACTCAGGAACAGGGCAATCGACAAGCGGTTGGAGATCGTCATGGTGACGAGATCGCTCGCGGCCGCGTAGATCATGGCGGCGGGGAAAAGTCCGAGAATGGCGATCTCGACCAGCATGGCGCAGGCTCGCTGTCGGCGGCTGAGGCGGTCTAAACCGCCATTCGTTGTAGGATTAGCGGGAAACTCTGAGCGAAGAATGAATGGTGCGCCAATGAAAAGGGCCCCCTCGCGGGAGCCCTTTCGGCACGGCTTTTCGACCGCTTACTTCAGCGCGTTGGAAACGTTGGTGAAGGTCGTGTTGAGGTTGGTGCCCACAGTTTGGACGGCGACAATGATCGCGATCGAAATGCTGGCCGCGATCAGGCCGTATTCGATGGCGGTGGCGCCACTCTCATTGCTCAAGAATGCTTTGAAGAGGTTCATTCGTTGTCTCCTGGTAGTTCTTGCCGGCATCACCCGGCGCGGTCGTTCTAGCGTGGAGGCTTTAATTCAGGCTTTCCGTCGGCATGAGGATTTTCCGCGAATATCGATTAGCGTACGGAACTTTTTGTTTAGGATTCGATCCCGCCGGAAAAAGAAAGGCCCCGGACCAGCCGGGGCCTTCCACATATCAAACGATCCGACGGCTTATTTCAGCGCGTTGGAGACGTTGGTGAAGGTCGTGTTGAGCTTCGTACCGACACCCTGGATGACCGCGATAATCGCAACCGAAATGCAAGCGGCGATCAGGCCATATTCGATGGCGGTGGCGCCAAACTCGTCCTTCATGAAACTAGCGAAGGTCTTCATGGTTAGGGCTCCTTGAACCACTGTGGCTCTCTGCGTTTTGGTCCGGCGAACGTTGATCTGCCCTCCGGTGCCGTTGAGGACCATAGGCAAGGTCCCTTGCCTCACTGTTAAAGATTGCAATGAAACCCGCGCAAATCGCGCTGAAATGACTCGTGGTTAAGAATCTGCTCGCACACGATTCAGCCCGCGAAGTGGACGATTATGCCGCAGCCGCGCGGCGTTTGGAATTCATTCACCATTTTTGGAGACAGTCGCATTTGATCCGGCCCGGCCGGTGCAGAGTTCTCGGCAGGCCCAGAGGTGTTGCGTATGAATGTCTCGGTTCACCGGTTCGCGTTCCTCGCTTGCATGATCGCATTCGCAAGCATCGCCCCTGCCAAGGCCGAATCCGTCGATATCGTTCTCGATCGCGCCAGCCTGCTCAAGCTTCCCGAAAAGGTCGCGACGATCGTGATCGGCAATCCTTCCGTCGCCGACGGCAGCCTGCAATCCGGCGGGCTTCTGGTGGTGACCGGCAAGGGCTATGGCTCCACCAATCTGATTGCGCTTGATGTGCGCGGCAATGCGCTCGCCGAATACACGTTGAATGTGTCGGCGCCGAAGGAAGGCCACCTCACCATCTATCGAGGCGTCGAGCGCGAGACTTGGAGCTGCGTTCCCAAGTGCGAGCGCTCCATCATGCTGGGCGATTCGCAGGCCTATTTCGACACTGCCGTCGGCCAAATCGGCACCCGCAACGGCGCATCGACGGGAACGGGCGCCCCAGCGAAATAAAGCGCGCCCATCGCGTCCAACATGGTTAACGAGTCCTAAACGATGCCCGTCCGTAGGCAGGCATCGACGAAACCCTTCGTCAAGTTGCCTCGGATAAAACATTTCTGTCCTTGCCCGACGGAGGCAATTGGTCACGAGGTTTTCATGGGCATGCTACTCGCCAGAATTGGACGGCGCTTCCTGCCGATCGCCAAGCGCTTCGACAGCAACGAAACCGGCAACGCTGCGGTCGAATTCGGTCTCGTCGCCCTTCCCTTCTTCGCGTGCTTCTTTGCGATCATCGAAGTCGGACTCGTCTTCTTCGCCGGTCAAGTCTTGGAGACTTCCGTCGCGGATGCGGCCCGCCTGATCCTGACCGGCCAAGCACAGAGCCAAGGCTTTGTGCTGGCGGATTTCAAGAACAGGGTCTGCGACACCGCCGTGCAGACGATGTTCACCTGCGCCAACATCGCGGTCGACGTTCGGCCGGCCGCATCGTTCGGGGGCGCCGATCTCACGATGCCGCTGAACGCCACCACCCACATGCTCGATACGTCGGGCTTCGGCTACAACAACACGCAGCCTTGCGACATCGTCGTCGTGCGCGTGATCTACGAATGGCCAACTTTCGTGCGCGGCCTCGGGCTTGACCTGGCGTCGTCCATGAGCACGGACCACAAGCATATTCTGATGTCGACGGCCGCCTTCCGCAACGAGCCCTACAGCGGAGCTTGGTGCTGAGTTTGAACCACGAGATTCGCCAAAGCGTTTTCCGAGAGCGCCGCCATGAAACATGACAGCCGACATGGAATTTTGACGAGGATCGCCCGCTTCCTGCGCGATCCGCGCGGCGTATCGGCGATCGAGTTCGCCTTCGTGTTTCCGGTCATGGTGTTGCTGTACCTGGGCGGCACGGCGGTCACGCAGGGAGTGGTGCTCAAGCGCAAGACCACGCTCGTCACTCGCACGATCGGCGATCTCGTCTCGCAATACACCCAGATCGTCGACACCGATAAGACGGCGATCTTCAACGCGGCCACCGCGGTGATTAACCCCTATCCGGCCGGGCAACTTTCGGTCATCGTCTCGAGCGTCATCATCGACGCGAACGGAAACGCCAAGATCGATTGGAGCGAATTCCACCGCCACGACGACGCCGCACACCCTGAACGCTCCGGTGACGCTGCCGGCCGGCATCGCCCCCACCGACGCCAACAACCTGCCCGTCTGCGGCGCGACCGTGATCTGGGCGGAAGCGAGCTACGCCTACACGTTGCCGGTCGGTAGCGCTGTTCTCGGCAGGACCTCGATGACGCTCTCGGAGCAATTTTATCTGCGCCCACGCCGCGTCGTCGAGATCAAGCGCTGTACATCGGGTACCTGCCCGACGCCGGCGCCTGCCTGCCCCTAAATCTTCTGATTGTATTCGCCGACCTCGGGATGCTCGCGGAGCACGGTATCGATCGCGCCGAACATCTCGCGCATGCGCGCTTCCGAAACGGGGCTTTCGACCACCACCACGAGTTCGGGCTTGTTCGATGAAGCGCGCACAAGCCCCCAGGTGCCGTCCTGCGAGCGTGACGCGCACGCCGTTCACGGTCACGAGATCGCGGATCGTTCTGCCCCGCGACCTTTTCGTCCTTTGCCTTCGCGTCCTGGAAGCGCTTCACCACCTTATCGACGACGCCGTATTTGGCTTCGTCGGCGCAATGCGGCGACATGGTCGGCGAACCCCAGGTTTTCGGCAATGCGTTCTTTAAATCGGACATCTTTTTTTGCGGGTTGCGATCGAGCATGTCGCAGATCGCAAGAGCCGAGACGAGGCCGTCGTCATAGCCGCGGCCGAAGGGCTTGTTGAAGAAAAAGTGGCCCGACTTTTCGAAGCCCGCGAGCGCGCCGGTCTCGAACGTGCGGCGTTTCATGTAGGAATGGCCGGTTTTCCAGTAATCGGCTTTGACGCCGTTCTTCCGCAGCACCGGGTCGGTGACGAACAGCCCGGTCGATTTCACGTCGACGACGAAGGTCGAATTCGGGTGCAGCGCCGACATGTCGCGCGCGAGCATGACGCCGACCTTGTCGGCGAAGATCTCCTCGCCGGTATCGTCGACGACGCCGCAGCGGTCGCCGTCGCCGTCGAAGCCGAGGCCCACATCGGCTTTATGCTGCAATACCGCGTCGCGGATGGCGTGCAGCATCTTCATGTCTTCCGGATTCGGATTGTATTTCGGGAAGGTGTAATCGAGCTCGCAATCGAGCGGAATCACCTCGCAGCCGATCGCCTGCAGACACGCGCGGCGCGAAGGCGCCGGCGGTGCCGTTGCCGCAGGCGGCGACGACCTTGAGCTTGCGCTTGAGCTTCGGCCGGTTGGTGAGATCGGCGATGTAGCGCTCGGGAAAATTCTCGACGAAGACATAGGCGCCGCCGGCGGCGAGATCGAACTTGGCGCCGAGCACGATCTCCTTCAGCCGCGTCATCTCGTCGGGACCGAAGGTGAGCGGGCGGTTCGCGCCCATTTTCACGCCGGTCCAGCCATTGTCGTTGTGCGAGGCCGTCACCATGGCGACGCACGGGCACGTCGAGATCGAACTGCGCGAAATAGGCCATCGGCGTCAGCGCGAGGCCGATGTCGTGCACCTTGCAGCCCGCCGCCATCAGGCCGGAAACGAGGGCGTATTTGATCGAGGCCGAATAGCTGCGGAAATCGTGGGCGGTGACGATCTCCGGCGCGACACCCATCTCGCGAATGAGCGTGCCGAGCCCCATGCCCAGCGCCTGCACGCCCATCAGGTTGATTTCCTTGCCGAACAGCCAGCGCGCGTCGTATTCGCGAAAGCCGGTGGCTTTCACCATCGGCTCGCGATTCGAATTCATAGGTGTTGGGAAGAAGCGCGGGCTTCGGCTTCGGAAACATCGGGCACCTTGCGAGGAACGGCGGCGAAAGATGGCGCGCCCCATAGCACGAAATGCGGGGAAAAGCCGAGCCGTTAACGCGGCGAAGCCGTCAGCGTTCCAGAACGAGCGTGTCGCCGCGCACTTCGTAGCGCGAAAGCCGGCGCAGGAAGCTCATGCCGAGGAGGTTGTTGTTCGAAGAGCCCCTCCTCCATCACCAGCGCATCGATGTCATCGAGCGAAATCGAGCCGAGCCGCACGCTATAGAGCTTGACCCGAAGAGCCTTGGCGGTGCCGTTCGCCGTCTGCACGGCGACGTCGAACTTGTCGCTGCCATAGACGAGGCCGAGCGCGCGGGCGTCCTCGTAGCGCAGGATCACGAGCGAGGCGCCGGTATCGACCATGACGTTGAAGTTGCGGCCGTTGATTTGCGCTTCGGTGACGTAGTGGCCGGCGCGGTCGGCGGGGATGCGGACATGGCCGCCGTAATTTTCGGGGCGCGCGGGCTTTGCCGATGTTCACCGACGGCGCGGCGTAGCTCGCGTCGATTCGGGCCGTCGATGTAGCGCGCGGTCAGTCCGGGCGATAACGAACCCGGCCACGACAAAGAACGTCCGGCGAGAAAGAGAGCGCTTCGAAACATGCGGCAAGCATAGGGCGGCGCTTCGGCAAAACGCGGTAAATCCTCCGCGATCCCGCTTGCCAGTATGGTGAAAAATGTAATTTCCGCGCGGTTTCGCCCGCCGCGTCGGCGGCGCCGCCACCGGATCGTCGGGCCAGGGATGCTTGGGATAGCGGCCGCGCATCTCGCGCTTCACCTCGGCCCAGGAGCCGCGCCAGAAGGCGGGCAGGTTCTTGGTGGTCTGGATCGGGCGCCGCGCGGGCGACAGTAATTCAAGGGTCAGCGGCACGCGTCCGCCCGCAAGTGAAGGATGACGATCGAGCCCGAACAATTCCTGTACGCGCACGGAAAGCGCGGGGCCTTCTTCCGGCGCATAGTCGATGAGCAGGTCCCGAGCCGGTCGGCACGTTGAAATACGGGGGCGCTTCCTGCTCCAGGCGGCGCTCCAATTCGCGCGGCAGCAATGTGCGCAAGGCGCGCATCAAGATCGTCGGCGCGGATCTCGCGCAAGCGAAGTTTTCCCGAAGAGCGCGGGCACAAGCCACTCGTCGGCGCGTGTCTTCAGCGCTTCAGGCGAAAGGTCAGGCCAGGGAGTGCCCTCAGCGCGGCGCATGAAACGAACGCGGTCGAGCCATTGGCGCGTCGCATCCGCTCCACGGCAAGTGCTCGAAGCCCGCGCGCGCAATGCCCTCGGCGAGTGCGCGCGCGGTTTCCTCGCTCGCCTCGACCGGGCGCGGATGATCGGTCAGCGCGAGCGCGCCGAGCTTCCTCACGGCGCGGGCGCGCACGGCCATCGCTTTCTCGTCGAAAACTCGGTTTCGACCGCCTCGACGATGCGCTCCTTGAAATGCGCCTCAAGTTCCTTTTCCGTCGAGCTCGCGGCAAGCAGAATGCGGCCGGCGTTCGGCGCTACCCGGCGATTTCGGCGACTGCAAGATAAGGCTCGCGCGCCAGCGCCTGTGCGGCATCGAGCGATCGCGCCGCGGCCATTGGCAAGCAGGAATTCGCCGCGCTTGCCGGCGCGCGCCTTCGCCACGCGGTCTGGATAGGCGAGCGCGAGTAGCGGCCCCGCTCCGGCAATGGAGCTTTGGCGCAGTTTGCCGCCGGCTTCTCGCAGCCCAGTTCCTGGCGAGTCGGCGCGCTTCTTCGGCGCGGCGCGAGCGGTCGCGGCGAAATTCGCCGACACGATGCGAGAGATCCACACCGTCACCGCCGAGGCCGCGCTCGCTAACCACCGCCGCGACTTCCGCCGCCAGCAAGGCTTCATCTTCTGCCGCTGCTTCGACGATCATGGCGGCGAGCCGCGGATGCAGACGGAAAGCGTGCAAGCCGCTTGCCGCGCTCGCTGATGCGTCCCGCCTCGTCGAGCGCACCCAATTCGATGAGCAACGCGCGCGCCTCGGAAAGCGCGGGCGCCGGCGGCGGATCGAGCCAGGCGAGCGCCGCCGGATCGGCGACGCCCCATACGGCGAGATCGAGCACGAAACTCGCGAGATCGGCCGCGAGAATTTCCGGAGTTGCGAACGGCGCAAGGCTCTGCGTCTCGGGCTCCGCCCACAGCCGGTAGCAGATCCGGGCTCCGTTCGTCCGGCACGGCCGCGGCGCTGGTCGGCGGAAGCGCGCGATACGCGCACGGTTTCGAGCCGCGTGAGGCCGACCGCGGGCTCGTAGCGCGGCACGCGCGACAGGCCCGCATCGATCACGACGCGCACGCCTTCGATGGTGAGCGAGGTTTCCGCGATCGAGGTCGCGAGCACGACTTTTGCGTTTGCCGGCGCGGCAGCCGGCGCGATGGCGCGATCCTGCACGTCGGAATCGAGCGAGCCATAGAGCTGCACGACATCGACATTCGGCATCGCTGATGCGTTCCGCAATTAGCGATGCGGCGCGGCGGATTTCGCCGGCGCCAGGCAGGAATACGAGCAGCGATCCCTTCTCCTCACGCAGCGCAATCTCGACCGCGTCGGCCACTTGCCGCTCGATGGGCGCGCGCGGGTCGCGGCCGAGATAGCGCGTCTCGACCGGATGCAGGCGGCCCTTGCTTTCGACCACCGGCGCCTCGCCCAGGAGTTTCGCGACGCGGGCGCCGTCGAGCGTCGCCGACATCGGCGAGGATGCGCAGATCCTCGCGCAAGCCTGTTCGCGCATCGAGCGCGAGCGCGAGACCGAGATCGGCATCGAGCGAGCGCTCATGAAATTCGTCGAACAGGACGGCGGCGACGCCGGAAAGTTCGGGATCGTCGCATCAGCGTGCGGGTGAACACGCCCTCGGTCATCACCTCGATGCGGGTCTGGCTGCGACACTCTTGAATCGAAGCGCACGCGCAGGCCCACCGTCTCGCCGACTTTCTCGCCGAGCGTCGATCGCCATGCGCGCAGCCGCGGCACGCGCGGCGAGCCGCCGCGGCTCGAGCACGAGGATTTTGCCGCCCCCCGACCCAAGGCTCTTCGAGGAGCGCCAGCGGCACCCGCGTCGTCTTGCCGGCGCCGGGAGGGGCGACGAGCACCGCCGACCGGCCGCTCGAAAGCGCCGCCCTTAGCGCCGGGCAGCGCCTCGTCGACCGGCAGGCTGTCCCGAAACAGCAAAGGCTTAACGGAATTCATGTTTGTTCAGATCGCGGGAAGGCTCGCGGCATAGCGGTCGGGCGCCAATGGTAAAGGCGCTCCGGCATGGCGCTTGCGAGGAAACAGCTAAAGCGGCGGCAGGCGTCCCGAAAAGGGACGGCGGCGGCATTGGAGATTGCGATGGGTGCGTAGGCGAAATCGCAGACGTCCGGCCGGGTCGACTGGGTCGATTACGCCAAGGGCTTCTGCATCGTCATGGTGGTGATGATGCACTCGACGCTCGGCGTCGAGAAGGCGGCCGGCGAGACGAGTTGGCTCGGCGCCGCGGTCGAATTCGCGCGCCCGTTCCGCATGCCCGACTTTTTCCTGATCTCCGGCCTGTTCCTCGCCCGCGTGATCGAGCGCGACTGGCGGACCTATCTCGACCGCAAGGTTTTACATTTCGCCTATTTCTATGCGCTGTGGGTGGCGATCCAATTCGTCGTTCCGCGCGCCCGGCATCGCGGCCGAAGCGGGCGTCGCCGGCGTTCTCAAGGAATTCCTGCTCGCCTTCATCGAGCCGTTCGGCACGCTGTGGTTCATCTATCTCCTGCCGATCTTCTTCGTCGTCACAAAACTCTCGCGCCGCCGTGCCGCCGGTCCTGATCTTCATCGCCGCCGCCTTGCTCGAAAGCGCTGAAAATTCACACCGGTTGGATCGTGATCGACGAATTCGCGGCCCGCTTCGTCTATTTCTTCGCCGGCTACTGGCTCGCTGCTTATGTCTTCGCGCTTACCCGCCAGGTGCAGGAACATCCGCGTCTCGCGCATCGGCGGGCTCGGCGTCTGGTCGCTCGTGAACGGCACGCTGGTCGCGGCCGGCGTGTCGCAGCTCCCCGGCGTCTCGCTCTTCCTCGGCGGCATCGGCGCGCTCGCGGTGGTGAGCGTCGCGGCCTTGCTCGCGAAGACCCGACTCCTTGCGCCGCTCCGCTACGCCGGCGAGCACTCGCTCGTCGTCTATCTCGCTTTCTTCCTGCCGATGGCGGCGACGCGCACAGTGCTCCTGAAGACCGGCATTGTTCCCGATCTCGGCGCGGTGGCGCTGATCGTCACTGCTGTCGCCGCGGTCACGCCGCTCCTATTCCATGGATTGGTGCGCGGGACCTGGGCGTCATTCCTGTTCCAGCGTCCGAACGCCTTCCGGCTCGATAGCCGCCCGGCCTATCTGCAGCCCGCCGAATAGGCCCCGTTCGCATCACTTTTCTGAGCAGAATTCGCCTGCGGGGTTGTTTCCTACGGCGCAGTTCGGCATCGTGCGGCCATGCCGCCGAAAGCAAAAATCGCACCCGCAGCCGCGAAAAAGAAGCGCGACCACGTCTTTTTGGTCGACGGCTCGTCCTATATTTTCCGCGCCTATTTCGCGATGTTCAAGGCCGCGCAAAGCCGCGGCAAGGCGTTCACGCGCTCCGACGGCCTGCCGGTCGGCGCGGTGATGACCTTTTGCAACATGTTGTGGAAGCTCCTTCGCGACGGGCTCGAAGGCGTGAAGCCCACCCATATCGGCGTCGTGTTCGATTACTCCGGCGAGACCTTCCGCAACGAAATCTATCGCCGAATACAAGGCGACACCGCGACGAGCCGCCGGAAGAACTGATCCCGCAATTTCCGCTCATGCGCGACGCGGTAAAGGCGTTCGGCCTCACGCCGATCGAGGAGAAGGGCTTCGAGGCCGACGATCTGATCGCCACCTACGCGCGCTCGGCGCTCGCCGAAGGCGCCGACGTCACGATCGTCGCCGGCGACAAGGACCTGATGCAGCTCATCCGGCCGGGCATCGCCATGTACGACCCGATGCCGGGACGCGAGCGCTGGATCGGGCCGAAGGAAGTTCAGGAGAAATTCGGCGTCGGCCCCGAGAAAGTCGCCGAGGTGCAATCGCTCGCGGGCGATTCCACCGACAACGTGCCGGGCGTGCCCGGCATCGGCATCAAGACCGCGGCGACGCTGATCTTAGGAATACGGCGATCTCGAAACGCTCCTGTTCCGTGCCGGCGAAATCAAGCAGGACAAGCGGCGCCAATCACTGATCGAATTCGCCGAGCAGGCACGCATCTCGAAGAAGCTCGTGCTGCTCGACGACAAGGCGCCGGTGCATATTCCGCTCGAGCAACTTCACATCGACGGCATCGACCCCAAGCGCCTCGTCGCGTTTCTTAAGGCGATGGAGTTCAGCACCTTGACGAAGCGCGTGGCGGAAGCGGCGGCTTCGATGCCGAAGCGATCGAGGCCGACGCGGAGCTTGCGCCGGGCGGCGACGCTGTCGCAGCGCTCAAGGCAAAAGGCCGCGCCGAGATCGAGGGCGAAGGAAGCGCCGTGCGCCGTCAATCGAGGGGCTCAGCGCCTGCGCGCCGGCGGCGAAGGAGGGCGAGCTCACGCCGTCCTCGCTCGTCGCCGCGCGCTCGCGGGAAGCGCACGCGAAGTTCGACCGCGCGCGATACGAAACCGTCGCCGATATTACCCGTCTCGAACTCTGGATCGCCAAGGCAACCGAGCTCGGCGTGGTCGCGGTCGATACCGAAACCACCTCGCTCGACGCCATGCAGTGCGATCTGTGCGGCGTCTCGCTGTCGGTAGCGCCAAACGAGGCCTGCTACATCCCGCTCGGGCACCGCTTGTCGGACGATCTCTTGGCCGGCGGCGGGCTCGTCGCGGGGCAAATTCCGATCAAGGAGGGTCTCGCGCGGCTGAAGACGCTCCTGGAAAATCCGGCGGTGCTCAAGGTCGGGCAGAACCTCAAATTCGACTATCTCGTGCTTTCGCGCCACGGCATCGAGATCGCGCCGTTCGACGACACGATGCTGATGTCCTACGCGCTCGATGCCGGCAAGAACAGCCACGGCATGGACGAACTTTCGGAGAAGCATCTCGGCCACAAGCCGATCGGTTATCACGAGGTCACCGGCAAGGGAAAAGGCTCGGTCTGCTTCGACCGCATCGATCTTGCGCGCGCCACCGAATACGCCGCCGAGGATGCCGACGTCACGTTCCGGCTGTGGCGGCTGTTCAAGGCGCGGCTCGTCGCCGAGGGCATGGACACGGTCTACGAGACGCTTGAACGCCCGCTGATGGCCGTGCTCGCGCGCATGGAGCGCCGCGGCATCTCGATCGACCGCGCGCTGCTCGCGCGGCTCTCGGGCGAATTCGCGCAAACGGCGGCGCGCGCCGAGAAGGAAATCGCCAAGCTCGCGGGCGAAGACTTCAACCCGGGAAGCGCCAAGCAGCTCGGCGACATCCTGTTCGGCAAGATGAACCTGCCCGGCGGCACTAAGACCGCCGACCGGCGCTTGGTCGACGCGTGCGAACGTGCTCGAGGATCTCGCCGAGGAAGGCCACGAGTTGCCGCGAAAAGATTCTCGAATGGCGCTCGCTGACAAAACTGAAATCGACCTATACCGACGCGCTGCCTTCCTTCGTCAATCCAGAAACTGCACCGCGTGCATACGTCCTACGCGCTCGCCTCGACGCCGACGGGGCGGCTTTCGTCGTCCGACCCGAACCTGCAGAACATTCCGATCCGCACCGAGGAAGGGCGTAAAATCCGCCGCGCCTTCGTCGCCGAAAAAGGCATGAAGCTCGTCTCCGCCGACTATTCGCAGATCGAATTGCGGCTCCTTGCCGAGATCGCCGACATTCCGCAACTGAAAAAAGCCTTTAGCGACGAGCTCGACATCCACGCCATGACCGCCTCCGAGATGTTCGGCGTGCCGATCAAGGGCATGCCGGCGGACGTGCGCCGCCGCGCCAAGGCGATCAACTTCGGCATCATTTACGGGATTTCCGCTTTCGGGCTTGCGAACCAGCTCGGCATTCCGCGCGAGGAGGCCGGCGCCTACATCAAGAAATATTTCGAGCGATTCCCCGGCATTCGCGAGTACATGGAAGAGACGAAGGCGTTCTGCAAAAAGCACGGCTATGTGACGACGCTGTTCGGCCGCCGCTGTCATTATCCTTCGATCAACGACAACAATCCCTCGATGCGCGGCTTCATGGAGCGCGCGGCGATCAACGCGCGGCTGCAGGGCACCGCCGCCGACATCATCCGCCGCGCGATGATCCGCATGGAGGGGGCGCTGGCGAAAGCGAAGCTATCCGCCCGGATGCTGTTGCAGGTGCATGACGAGCTTGTGTTCGAGGTGCCGGAGAAAGAAGTGGAAAAGACGCTGCCGATCGTCGCCCGGGTGATGGTGGAGGCGCCGTTGCCGGCGGTATCGCTGTCGGTGCCGTTGCATGTGGATGCCCGTGCCGCCGATAACTGGGACGAGGCGCATTGATTCGCCGCAGGGAACACCGATGAGCAAGCCATCGCTCTCAACCGCCGAAATCCGCAGGCGCCCGCTCAATCACCGATCCCAAGGCGGCACGTGCGCGGCTCCGCGACATCATCGAGAAGCGCTCCTTCGGCCGCGGCGAGATCACGCTCGTCTCCGGCCGCAAGAGCGATTTCTATTTCAATCTCAAGCCGACGATGCTCGATGCCGAGGGCGCGCTCCTGCTCGCCGAACTCACGCTCGACGCGCTCGCGCCAGAGGAACTGGACTATATCGGAGGCCTGGAGATGGGCGCCGTGCCGATCGCGAGCGCCGTCGCCGCATTGAGCGCGTTACGCGGAAATCCGCTGCACGCGTTCTTCGTGCGCAAGAAGCCGAAGGAGCACGGCGCCAAGCTCCTGATCGAGGGCCTCGCCAAGGACGAATCGCTTGCCGGCAAGCGCGTCGCCGTGATCGAGGACGTCACCACTACCGGCGGCTCCGCCCTGAAGGCGGCGGAGACCGTGCGCGAGGCAGGCGCCGAGGTCGCGCTCGTCTTCACCATGGTCGACCGGCAGGAGGGAGCGGCCGAGGCCTTCACCGCGGCCGGCTTTCGCTTCCAGGCGCTGTTCTTGGCCGAAGAATTTCTGCGCCGCTGACCTTTGTTTCCGGCCTCGCGCCGCGGTTCTTCAGCAAAAATTTACTGCAACTTTTTCTTCTCGCCGGCGTTAATTCAAAGACGGGGGGAAGGGGCTAGTCTGCGCATCAAGCAGGGAAGCCCAAAATGTCTCGCGCCGCTCATTGGCGTTTCGCTCTCATATTCGCGGCCGCGCTTGTTCCGGCAACGGCACAAGCGGAAGGCGGGCTGTTCGGCGCGATCCTGAACCTCTTCGGCGGCGGTCGCCCAGCGCAAGAACCCGCCATGCCGCCACCCCCGACGCCAGGTCCGGCGGCCGCGAACCCGCTCGATTTTCCCGGGCTCAATAGTCAACCGGTGGCGCCGAGCCACGGCGGGCCGCAGGTCGCTTATTGCGTGCGAACTTGCGACGGCCGCTACTTCCCGATGCCCAAGAACGCCGGGGGCGCGAACGCGACGCCGGCCAGGATTTGCAACGCCATGTGCCCAACGGCGGAGACGAAAATCTATTCCGGCAGCAACATCGAAACCGCCACCGCTGCCGACGGCAGCCGCTACTCCACTCTGAAGAACGCCTTCGTCTATCGCGAGCGGCTGATCGAAGGCTGCAGCTGCAACGGCAGCGACGGCGTCGGCAATACGGCCATCGATATCACAGCGGACCCGACCTTGCGGCCCGGCGACATTGTGGTGACGGGAAACGGACCGATGATGTTCAAGGGCGGTAAGGGCGGCGCCTATAAGACCAGCGACTTCGCGCCGGCCGCCGACAGCGTGCGGCTCTCGGCGAAATTCCGCGACAAGATGACGGCAATGAAAGTCGCAAAGCCCGGCAACGCGCCGATCGCGAGTCCGATGGACGTCGCTCACGCTTCGCAGCCGGTCCCGGCCGTTCCCGCCGTGAAGAACGAACCTGCCTCGCCCGCGGCGGCGGCGGCGCAAATCTTCGACTTCAGGGATTTTGCCGCTTCCGAGCTGCGGGGCTCGGCGGCGATGGGCTTCAACGAGCAGCAATAAAGCCGAAAGACATTTCCCGTCATTCCGCCGCGATGCGGACCTCGGGCGCGGCCTTCAGCACGTCGACGCCGACGTGCGGCTCGAACTTGACGAAATTCTCCTGGAACATCGCCACGAGCTTGCGCGCCATCGCGTCGAATTCGGCTTTATCGCGCCAGGTCTTGGACGGATAGAGCAAATGCGGCTCCACGCCCGGCACCGAGGTCGGCACCGCGAAGCCGAAATAGGGATCGGTGCGGAAGCTCGCGCTTTTGAGCGAGCCGTCGAGGGCGGCGGTCAGCAGCGTGCGCGTCACGTTGATCGGCATGCGGCGGCCAACGCCGTATTTGCCGCCGGTCCAGCCGGTGTTCACGAGCCAGCAGTCGACGCCGTGCGCGGCGATCAGCTCGCGCAGGAGATTGCCGTATTCGGAAGGATGGCGCGGCATGAACGGCGCGCCGAAGCAGGTCGAGAACGTCGCTTCCGGATCCTTCACGCCTTTCTCGGTGCCGGCGACCTTGGCGGTGTAGCCCGAAAGGAAGTGGTACATCGCCTGGGCGGAGGTGAGTTTCGCGATCGGCGGCATCACCCCGAAGGCGTCGGCGGTGAGCATGATGATGTTCTTCGGGTGCCCGGCGCGGCCGGTCAGGCTTGCGTTCGGGATGAAATCGAGCGGATAGGCGCAACGCGTATTCTCGGTCTTCGAGCCGTCGTTGAAATCGGGCATGCGCGTGTAGGGGTCGATCACGACGTTTTCCATGATCGTCCCGAAGCGGCGCGTGGTCGCGAAAATTTCGGGCTCGGCCTCGGCCGAGAGCTTGATCGTTTTGGCGTAGCAGCCGCCCTCGAAAT
The DNA here is from genome assembly GCA_963751685.1 of uncultured Alphaproteobacteria bacterium. Classification (GTDB taxonomy): domain Bacteria; phylum Pseudomonadota; class Alphaproteobacteria; order Rhizobiales; family Xanthobacteraceae; genus Palsa-892. The sequence goes on from CAVVVV010000011.1 coordinate 23,312, forward strand.
TGAACACGCCCTGCGGGCCCCAGCCGTGCTCGTCGTCGCCGAGCAGCGTGCGCTTGGGATCGGCGGAGAGCGTCGTCTTGCCGGTGCCGGAGAGCCCGAAGAAGAGCGCGGCGTCGCCGGCGGGGCCGACATTCGCCGAGCAATGCATCGGCATCACGCTGTCGTTGGGCAGGAAATAGTTGAGGGTGGTGAAGACCGATTTTTTCATCTCGCCGGCATAGGACGAACCGCCGATCAGCACGATCTTCCGCGAGAAGTCGATGGCGATGATGGTTTCGGAGCGCACGCCGTGGCGCTTGGGATCGGCCTTGAAGCTCGGCAAAGCCACGATGGTGAGATCGGGAACGAAGCTCTTGAGCTCGCCGCGCTCCGGCCGGATCAGAAGCGTGCGGATAAAGAGCGAATGCCAGGCGAGCTCGGTGTAGACGCGGGTACTGATGCGATAGCGATGATCAGCGCCGCCATAAAGATCCTGCGCGAAGAGCGCCTTGCGTTTGGCGTGGGCGATGAAGTCGTCGTGGATCTTCTGGAACTGCTCGGACGTGATCGCGCCATTATTGTCCCACCACACGGTCTTGTCGGTCAGCGCGTCGCGGACGATGAACTTGTCCTTGGGGCTGCGGCCCGTGTGCACGCCGGTCTCGGCGACGAGCGCGCCGCCATAGGCAATCTCGGCTTCTTTCGCGCGGATCGCGTGTTCGTAGAGCGCGGGCTCGGTGAGATTCCAGTGAATCGCTCGCAATCCCGAAAACCCGAATTTTTCGACGCCGAAGGCGCCGTTACGAATACCGATTTCTTCCACGGAGGTGTTCCTCGTCACGGCCGCGGGGGCCAAGGAGGGCGGGACCATAATCGGGTGGGGTAGCCCTGCCAAGGCCGCTTTCGCGGATCCCGCGAGCAAGCCGAAAAATACCATGGAATCCGCAAGTAAGGTTATTGTGCAGCGCCCTCGCCCGCAGCAAAGCCGTCCGCGGGCAAGATGGAAGGCGAGGAAACCTTATTTCTGCGTCTTCGCCTCCTGCGCGAGCCGCGCCAAGATTTCCCGTAACGCGCCCGCGTCGGCCACGCGGTGCGGAAATTCGAGCCTTCTGACGCGCTCGCCGAGCATCAGATCGCAGCCCTCAGGATCGAGCGAGATCATGCGCCAGTCTCCCGCCTCGTCACCGAGGAGTTTTGTGGCGTAGCGCGCGATTGCGTCGCGATGATCCTCGTTCATGTGGATGAGCGCGCTTTCCTCCGCCTCGATCAATCGCTCGGCCCCGCCGAGGCCGGTCGATAAATCCTCGGCCTTCAAATCGACGATCCGTCCGAAGCCCGCAACGAGATGAGCGCCGCTCATTTCCAGCCGCCAAAAGGCAAAATCGGCGAAGCCTGCATAGGCTTCGGCGGAAGGATGGCGCGCTAGAAAGCGCCGCCGCGCGGCCGGATCTTCGGTCCGCGATAATGTGCCCGACAAACTCACACGCGCGCCTTCGAGTGGATCGCGCTCATGCTCCGCCTCAAGCAAAAGCGAGACGCGCGGGTCGGCGCCGACATTGGCGGTATGGCGCGCGAGCCGCGACAGCAACAGTAGCGGCGCACCGTCCATCGCGGTCGCGACCGTGACCAACGAAGCATAGGGCGCACCGCCCGGCAGAAGCGTTGCCAGCGCGCCCTTTCCCGCCTCACGCAGGAGGCGTTTCGTGGCCCGCGATGGGTTAAAATCGTTCGTTGGGCGCATCGATCGGCCCTTAATTACAATAATTTAACACGAACTCTCCGATAGCATAGCAATCCGCGCCCTTGGCGCGCTCTCTATATATGTCTAAGTTGCCGCTGGGGCGGGCAAATCAGTGGGCCGTCACATTTCGGCCCAGACCACGGAGTTGAACCGCGTCGAGTTCTCGTCTCGCGCAACCCCCGTGGATTTTAAGGAGATGCCATGCCGACCATTGCCTTGGTCGACGACGACCGCAACATACTCACTTCGGTCTCGATCGCGCTCGAAGCCGAGGGCTATCGCATAATGACCTATACCGACGGCGCCTCGGCGCTCGAAGGCTTCAAGTCGAGCCCGCCGGACCTCGCCATCCTCGACATCAAGATGCCGCGCATGGACGGAATGGAACTTCTGCGCCGCGTCCGCCAGAAGAGCGACATGCCGATCATCTTCCTCACCTCCAAGGACGAGGAGATCGACGAGTTGTTCGGCCTCAAAATGGGCGCCGACGATTTCATCCGCAAACCGTTCTCGCAGCGCTTGCTGGTCGAGCGCGTGAAGGCGGTGCTCCGGCGCAACGGCGCCAAGGACGGCCAGCCGCCGAAGGAAACCGATTCCGCGAAGATCCTCGAGCGCGGGCTGTTGCGCATGGATCCCGAGCGCCACACCTGCACCTGGAAGGGCGATCAGGTCGTGCTCACCGTCACCGAATTCCTGATTTTGCACGCGCTCGCGCAACGGCCGGGCGTGGTGAAGAGCCGCAATGCCTTGATGGATTCCGCCTATGACGATCAGGTCTATGTCGACGATCGCACCATCGACAGCCACATCAAGCGGCTGCGGAAGAAGTTCAAGGCGGTGGACGACGACTTCGAGATGATCGAAACGCTCTACGGCGTCGGCTACCAATTCAAGGAGGCTTGAGGCAGCGGCCGCTCTCTCCGGCGCTGCTTCGCCCGCGCGACATGAAAGCGGACGTCGAGAAAATTCACGCAAGGCACTTTCTCTTCGGCCGATTTGCCGAAGCGCTGGCGGCGCTACGCAAGTTCAAGCGATTTCTTTCCAATCAAAGCTTCTCGAGCATCACGCGACGGATCGTTCTGCTCAATCTCGCCGGACTCGTCGCGCTCGTTTCCGGCATTCTTTATCTTTCCGAATACCGCGCGGGATTGATCGATGCCCGCATCCAGAGCCTTTTGATTCAGGGCGAGATCATCGCGGGTGCGATCGCCGCTTCCGCCACCGCCGACACCAATACCGTCACCGTCGATCCCGAGCGGTTGTTGGAATTGCGCGCGGGCGAAAGCTACGGCCCCGGCGACGAATCGACGGCGGCGCTCGATTTTCCGATCAATCCGGAGCGCGTGGCGCCGCTTCTGCGCCGCATCGTAACGCCGACCAATACGCGCGCCCGCGTCTATGACCGCGACGGCGCGCTGCTCTTGGACACGCGCACGCTCTATATGCGCGGCGAAATCCTGCGCTTCGACCTGGCTCCCGTGCAGGTGCAGCCGCCGAACTGGTTCCAGAAGCGATGGCGCAGGCTGAGGCTGTGGCTCGTGCGCGGCGAACTGCCGGTTTACCAGGAACTCGGCCCCGCCAACGGCAAGGGCTATCAGGAAGTGGCGCAAGCGATCGGCGGCCAGGACGGGAACCTCGTCCGCGTCACCGATCAGGGCCAGGTCATCGTGACCGTGGCGGTTCCGATCCAGCGCTTCCGCGCCGTCTTGGGGGCGCTCCTGCTCTCGACGCAGCCGGGCGAGATCGACGCCGCCGTGGAATCGGAGCGTTTTGTCATCGTCAAGGTGTTCCTGATCGCGTCCGCCGTGATGATCGTGCTTTCGATCTTCCTCGCCGGCACGATCGGCGGACCGCTGCGGCGTCTCGCCGACGCCGCCGAAGGCGTGCGGCGCCGCATTCGCTCGCGCGTCGAGATCCCCGACATGACCGACCGCACCGACGAGATCGGCCACCTTTCCGGCGCGATCCGCGACATGACCGGCGCGCTTTATGCCCGCATCGAGGGAATCGAGCGCTTCGCCGCCGATGTCGCGCACGAGTTGAAGAACCCGCTCACCTCGCTACGCTCGGCGGTCGAGACGCTTCCGCTCGCCAAGACCGAGGAATCGCGCAGCCGGTTGATGGCGGTGATCCAGCACGACGTGCGGCGGCTCGACCGGCTAATCTCCGACATTTCCGACGCAAGCCGGCTCGACGCCGACATGCAGCGGCAGGAGGCGATGCCGGTCGATCTCGAGAAGCTTTTGAACGCGTTGGTCACGCTCGCGAACGAAGTTCCGCGCGACGACAACACCACGATCTCACTCACCATCGAGCGCGCACCGGGCGTCTCCGCGGATTTCGTGGTGCCGGGCAACAATTCGCGCATCTCGCAGGTGATCGACAATCTCGTGGAAAACGCCCGCTCCTTTTCGCCAAAAGGCGGCACGGTGCGCATCGTTGGCCGCCGGCGGCGCAACGAAATCGAAATTGTCGTCGACGACGACGGCCCCGGCATCCGGCCGGAGGCGCTGGCGAAAATATTCGATCGTTTCTATACCGACCGGCCCGAGGGCTTCGGTCAGAATTCCGGGCTCGGGCTTTCGATTTCTCGCCAGATCGTCGAGGGACATGGCGGACGCATCTGGGCCGAAAACCGGATGGAGACGGTGCCCGGCGGCGAGGCGAGGGTCGCGGGCGCGCGTTTCATCATAAGGTTGCCCGCCGCATAAGATGTCCGGGCCTGCAGGTGAATCGGTCCATGCGAGCGCGGTGCTCATCGGCGAGCGCGCGGTTCTCATCCGCGGGGCGGCCGGCTCCGGAAAATCGCGCCTAGCATGGAAGCTTCTCCAAGCCGGCCGCGCGGGAATCGTCCCTTATGCGCGGCTCGTCGCCGACGACCGCGTGCGGATTTACGCCGCAGACCGGCGCCTGCTCGCGGCGGCGCCGGAAACGATCCGCGGCATGATCGAGGTTCGCGGCCTCGGCGTCCGGCGCGTCGATTGCGAGCCGCTCGCACGCGTCGGCCTCATCGTCGACCTCGCGGCTCCGGACGCCGCGCGCCTGCCGGAGGCCAGCGCGGGCGAGGCCGAAATACTCGGCGTCAAGCTCCCGCGGCTCGCGGTCGCCGCCGGCGAAGATGCGTTTCCCCTCGTGATCGCAAGGTTTTCGAGCGCCGCCGTGGTTTGATCCTTCGCTCTTGCCTTCGGCACTGCACCTAAGGAATATGCCGCCCCCGTGCGTCGTTTGCGGGGTGCCGGAGGCCCAATCCTGGCCCCGGCGGGGTTCCTATGATCGGTATCGTCCTCGTCACTCATGGCCGGCTCGCCGCCGAGTTCCGCTCGGCGCTCGAACACGTCATGGGTCCGCAACGCCAGATCGAGTCGGTCACGATCGACCCCAAGGACGACATCGACGAGCGTCGCAAGGAAATCATCGAAGCGGTGAAACGCGTCGATTCGGGCCAGGGTGTCGCCATCCTCACCGACATGTTCGGCGGCACGCCCTCGAACCTCGCGATCTCGGTGATGAACGCGCCGAATATCGAGGTCGTCGCCGGTATCAACCTGCCGATGCTGGTGAAGCTCGCGACCGTGCGCGATGAATGCCCGCTTGCCGAAGCGGTCGTGCAGGCGCAACTCGCGGGACGCAAATACATCAACATCGCGAGCCGCGTGCTCGCGGGAAAATAACAAGAGAGCCGGATGGACGACTGCCCGCCGGACCCGGTGCCGCCCGAAGGCTCGCTCATCCGCGACCTGACGCTGACCAACAAAAAGGGATTGCACGCCCGCGCCTCCGCCCGCTTCGTGCAGACCGTCCAGCAGTTCAATGCCGAGGTGAAGGTCATCCGTTGCGGCGAGATGGTGGGCGGCGACTCGATCATGAGCCTGTTGACGCTGGCCGTGCCCTGCGGCTCGACGATCCGCGTTTCGGCGCGCGGCCAGGAGGCGGAGGCGGCCCTCGATGCGTTGCAGAAGCTCCTGGCTGAGCGCTTCGGCGAGGATGACTAGGCTGCTTATTGCTGCAGCATGATCATATCCGAAAACCGGTCCCCACTTTTCGGGATCATGCTCAGGCGGCGTTTACCGCACATATAAAGAAATCTTTATATGATGATTGCCGCCCCGGGGCCCGCCTGCTATGAGACCCGCGCGCCAACCCCCAGGACGGCGCAAACCCGAAATCCCGAAGAGGCCGCCATGCACGCCGTCAAAGCCGCCGCCCCGGATTACGTCGTCAAGGACATCGGCCTTGCCGAATGGGGCCGCAAGGAAATCGCTATCGCCGAGACGGAGATGCCGGGGCTGATGGCGACGCGCGAGGAATTCGGTCCCGAGCAGCCGTTGCGCGGTGCGCGGATCACCGGCTCCTTGCACATGACGATCCAGACCGCCGTCTTGATCGAGACGCTCGCGGCGCTCGGCGCCGACTTGCGCTGGGCGTCTTGCAACATCTATTCGACGCAGGACCACGCGGCGGCTGCGATCGCCGCGCGCGGCGTGCCGGTGTTCGCGGTCAAGGGCGAATCGCTGAAGGATTACTGGGACTATACCCACCGCATTTTCGAATTTGCCGGCGGCGAAGGCCCGAACATGATCCTCGACGATGGCGGCGATGCCACGCTGCTTCTGCATCTGGGCATGCAGGCGGAAAGCAATCCGTCGGTGATTGAGAAACCCACCAACGAGGAAGAAGAGGTTCTCTTCGCCGCGATCAAGGCGCGGCTGAAATCGCATCCGGGCTGGTACACGAAAACGGCGAAGGGCGTGCGCGGCGTCACCGAAGAGACAACGACCGGCGTGCACCGGCTCTACCAGATGGAGAAGGAAGGCCGCCTGTTGTTTCCGGCGATCAACGTCAACGACTCGGTGACGAAATCGAAATTCGACAATCTCTATGGCTGCCGCGAATCGCTCGTCGACGGCATTCGTCGCGGCACCGACGTGATGATGGCGGGGAAGGTGGCGATGGTCGCGGGCTTCGGCGACGTCGGCAAGGGCTCGGCGGCGTCGCTGCGCAATGCCGGCTGCCGCGTGCTCGTCTCCGAGATCGATCCGATCTGCGCGCTGCAAGCGGCGATGGAAGGCTATGAAGTCGTCCCCATGGACGAGGCGGCACCCCGCGCCGACATCTTCGTGACGGCGACCGGCAACGTCGACGTCATCACCCTCGAGCACATGCGCAAGATGAAAGACCGCGCGATCGTGTGCAACATCGGCCACTTCGATTCGGAGATTCAGGTGGGGGCGCTGCGCAATCTCAAATGGTCGAACGTCAAGCCGCAGGTGGACGAAATCGAATTCCCCGACGGCAAGCGCATCATTCTGCTCTCCGAGGGCCGGCTGGTGAATCTCGGCAACGCCATGGGCCATCCGAGCTTCGTGATGTCGGCGAGCTTCACCAACCAGACGATCGCGCAGATCGAGCTTTTCACCAATCCCGGCAAGTACGAGAAAAAGGTCTATGTGCTGCCGAAGGCGCTCGACGAGAAGGTGGCGCGGCTGCATTTGAACAAGATCGGCGTGAAGCTGACGCAGCTCAACGACAAGCAATCGGCCTATATCGGCATACCCAAGAGCGGCCCCTACAAGCCGGATCATTATCGGTATTGATGTTTCTCCCTCGCCCCGCTCTGCGGGGAGAGGGTGCCGAGCGCGCTCTCGCGCGCGAGGCGGGTGAGGGGCCGGCGCAAGCCCCTCACCCGGCTCGCTTCGCTCGCCGACCTCTCCCCGCAAAGCGGGGAGAGGTGAAGCAGCGCGAACCTTGCCGCTGCCGGACCCCGATGCTATCCCGCGCGCCATGACCGCGGGACCGATCGACAACATCCGCAACTTCGCCATCATCGCCCATATCGACCACGGCAAATCCACGCTCGCCGACCGGATCATTCAGCTCACCGGCGGGCTCACGGAGCGCGAGATGGTCGATCAGGTGCTCGATTCGATGGACATCGAGCGCGAGCGCGGCATCACGATCAAAGCGCAGACCGTGCGGCTGAAATATCGCGCCCGCGACGGCAAAGACTACATGCTGAACCTGATCGACACGCCGGGCCATGTCGACTTCGCCTACGAGGTGAACCGCTCGCTCGCCGCCTGCGAAGGATCGCTCCTCGTCGTCGACGCTTCGCAAGGCGTCGAGGCGCAGACGCTCGCCAACGTCCACCAGGCGATCGACAACGGCCACGAGATCGTGCCGGTGTTGAACAAGATCGACCTGCCGGCGGCCGAACCCGAACAGGTCAAGCAACAGATCGAGGACGTGATCGGAATCGATGCCTCGAACGCGATCCTCATTTCGGCGAAGACCGGCGAAGGCGTGCCGGAAGTGCTGGAGGCGATCGTCACGCGGCTGCCGCCGCCGAAGGGCGACGGCGCCGCGACGCTGAAGGCGCTCCTGATCGACAGTTGGTACGACGCCTATTTGGGCGTCGTCGTGCTGTTTCGCGTGGTCGACGGCCATCTCAAGAAGGGCCAGCGCATCCGCATGATGGGCACCAACGCCGCCCACGACGTCGACCGCGTCGGCGTGTTCACCCCCAAGCGCGTCGAGATGGAAAGCATCGGCCCCGGCGAGATCGGCTTTCTCACCGGCTCGATCAAGGAGGTCGCCGATACCCGCGTCGGCGACACCATCACCGACGACCGCAAGCCCGTGGATACGCCGTTGCCCGGTTTCCGGCCGGCGATTCCGGTCGTCTTTTGCGGACTCTTTCCGGTCGATGCCGCCGATTTCGAGAGCCTGCGCGCGGCGATGGGCAGGCTCCGTCTCAACGACGCGAGCTTTACCTACGAGATGGAAACGTCCGCCGCGCTCGGCTTCGGCTTCCGCTGCGGCTTTCTCGGGCTCCTGCACCTCGAGATCATCCAGGAGCGGCTGGAGCGCGAGTTCAATCTTCATCTGATCGCGACCGCGCCCTCGGTCATCTACAAGATCAAGCTCACCAACGGCGACGCCATCGAGATCCACAATCCGGTCGATATGCCCGATCCGGTGCGGGTCGAGGAAATCCAGGAGCCGTGGATCGAGGCGACGATTCTCACGCCCGACGACTATCTCGGCAGCGTCTTGAAGCTCTGCCAGGACCGCCGCGGCGTGCAGAAAGAACTCACCTATGTCGGCAGCCGCGCAATGGTGAAGTACGAATTGCCGCTCAACGAAGTGGTGTTCGACTTCTACGACCGGCTGAAATCGGTCTCCAAGGGCTACGCCTCGTTCGACTATCACCTCACCGACTTCAAGCCCGCCGACCTCGTGAAGATGCAAATTCTGGTGAATAGCGATCCGGTCGACGCGCTCGCCATGCTCGTGCATCGCGCGCGCGCCGAGGGCCGCGGGCGCGCCATGGTCGAGAAGCTGAAAGAGTTGATCCCGCCGCACATGTTCCAGATTCCGATCCAGGCGGCGATCGGCACGAAGGTGATCGCGCGCGAGACGATCCGGGCGCTGCGCAAGGACGTTACCGCCAAGTGCTACGGCGGCGACGTGACGAGAAAGCGCAAACTGCTGGAGAAGCAAAAGGAAGGCAAAAAGCGCATGCGCGAATTCGGCAAGGTCGAAATTCCGCAGGAAGCCTTCATCGCCGCGCTGAAGGTCGATAGCTGACCGCGCTCTAAGGCGGATGGATCGCGCCTCCCGCCGATGCTAGCGTTGCCTCGACAATAAGAGGGAACGCCTTCATGAAACGCCGGGACTTCCTGACGGGCAGCGCCGCGCTCCCCCTCGCCCTCGCGGCCGGGCGCGCATTCGCGGATGGCTACCCATCCCACAATGTCACCATGATCGTCCCCTTTCCGCCCGGCGGGCAGGCGGATCTTGCCGCGCGGCCCGTCGCACAGAAGCTGCAGGAATTGCTCGGCAAGCCCATCGTCGTCGACAATCGCGGCGGCGCCGGCGGCGCGCTCGGCAACGCGGCGGCCGCGCGCGCCGAGCCCGACGGCTACACGCTCCTGATGACCCTCGCCTCGCTCGCGATCCTGCCGGAGGCGGACCGGCTGTTCGGCCGCCCGGCGCAATACGAAGTCTCGCAGTTCGTGCCGATCGCACGCGTGCTCGCCGATCCGACGCTGCTCGCGGTCAACGCCGCCACGCCCTGGAAATCGGTGCAGGAGCTGGTGGAGGACGCGAAGAAGCAGCCCGGGCTCATCCCCTACGGCTCGTCGGGCTCCTACGGCACGCTGCATATTTCGATGGAAATGTTCACGGCGAACGCCGGCATCAAGCTCGCGCACATTCCCTATCGCGGGGCGGGGCCGGCGCTGACGGATCTCTTGGGCGGCCAGGTCAAGGCGCTCGCCTCCGCGCCCGGTATCTTGAAGCCGCATGTCGAGTCGGGCGCGGTCCGCGTGCTCGCCAATTTCGGCACCGAGCGGATCGCGACTTTCCCGGATCTGCCGACGTTCCAGGAACTCGGTTACAAGGACGTGGAGCTTTACATCTGGGCCGGGCTGTTCGCGCCGGCCAAGACGCCGGAGCCGATCATCAAGCAATTGCGCGAGGCGATGCGGCAGACGATGAGCGATCCGCAGGTGATCAAGACGTTCGATTCGGCCGGCAGCCCGCCCGCTTACCTCGACGCGCCCGAGTTCGCGCGCTTCGTCGACGTGGACAGCGCGCGGCTCATCCGCGCCGTGCAAAAGATCGGCCGCGTCGAATAACATTTTCGTGGAGCATGATCTTTTCCGAAAACCTGTTCCCACTTTTCGGGATCATGCTTTTTGCCTGAGCATGATCTTTTCCGAAAACCGGTTCCCACTTTTCGGGATCATGCTCTAGCCGCCTACCACGATGCGCGAGTTGTCGAGGCCGTGCGCGCGGATCAACTCGAACAATTCGCGCGCGTTCGCCGGATGCAGCCGCACGCAGCCATGCGAGGCGGGGCGCCCGAGGGCGCCGGTTTCGTAGGTGCCGTGAACCGCAAAATTACCGTGAAAGAAAATCGCGTGGGGCATCGGCGAGCCGTGATAGATCGTCGAATACCAGACGCGCTCCAGGCGAACCGGCGTGAAGCTGCCGGTCGGCGTCATGTAACCTTGGCGCGCGGTCGACACCGCCCAGACATGGCGCACGAGGCCATCGACCTTGACGGTCATGCGTTGGCTCGAGAGTTGGATTTCGGCGACGACGCCGGCGGAGGCCGGGCTTGCGCCGGCCAAGGCGGCGAGCAGAAACGCGCCCGCGAAAATCAACCTACGCAACATCACTTCCCCCTGACCGCCCTGAATTCAAGCGGGAAGGCGCGCGCAAGGCAAGTCCGGTTGCCGGTTTTGGCTAATGCAAAGTCGGCAAGAGACGCGGCATTTTGCGTCAGTTGCTTAAGGTTTGGCGTTCACTTCCTTTAAAGCACCGCCGCCTAAGCTCCCGCCGACCTTGGACGGAGCCTGATCTTGTCGCTCACCGACGCCGCCTCGCGCGCCCTCTCCTCGCCCGCCTCGCTCGAACCCCGCTTCCGGATGACGCCGCTGGTGCTCGTCGCCGGGGCCGCCGTCGCCGCCGCGTCCTTGTTCGGCGGTCCGCGCATTTTCGACGCCATGTCGTCGGACGATCTGATGCGGCTCGTCGAGGTGCGCGATTGGTTCGCCGGCCAAGGCTGGTTCGATCTCACACAATACCGGCTTGCTCCGCCCGCCGGGGTCGCCATGCATTGGTCGCGGATCGTCGATCTGCCGATCGCGACATTGATCTTGGCGTTGACCCCCGTGCTCGGGCGAGCAAGCGCGGAGATCGCCACGTCGGCGATATGGCCCTTGCTCCTTCTGATTCCGACGCTCGCACTCGCGGGCGCGCTCGCACGCAGGCTTTCGAATCCGCTGGCGATCCTGCCGACGATTCTACTCGTCGCCGTTTCCGCGCCCGCGCTCGTGCATTTCCGGCCAGGCGCCCTCGATCACCACGGCTTTCAGCTGATGCTGATGGCGGCGACAATCTATGGCGCGTCGGAACGAGGCGATGCGTATTTCGTTCCGGCGCTCGGCGGATTTGCGGCGGCGGTTTCGATCGCGATCGGACTCGAAATGACTCCCGCCCTCGCGGCGATTCTGGCGGCCGTCGGCTTGCGCTGGGCGATCGAAGGCAGGCCGGTCGCCAATCTCACGTCCGGCTTCGGCCTCGCCTTTGGCGCCGGCACGGCGATTCTTTTTGCCGCAACGGTCCCTGTCTCTTCGTGGAACGTTGCGATGTGCGACATGATCTCGCTGCCTTGCGTCGCGGCGGCGGGGCTGGCGGGGGGCGCGCTTGCGCTGCTGGCCTCGGCCAGCGGCCGGCTGAATAATTTTTGGGCGCGGTTCATTGCCGGCGGCATTGCCGGACTCGTTGTCATCGGAATCGTGATCGCGGCGTTTCATAACTGTCTGGGCGATCCCTTTAGCGCGACGGAGGCGCGCGTCGCAGCCATATGGCTCGCGAATATCGCCGAGACGCAAAACATCTTCGAGATCGCGCGCAACGAGCCCAGCGAAGTATTGCCGATTTACGGGCCGCCCCTCGCGGCTATCGTATTGTGCGCGCTTGCGATCTGGCGCATGCGCAAGGAAGACCGCCCGATCTGGATCGCGTCGTTCCTTGCACTGATTGCGCTTAGCGCCGAAGCCATGTGGGTGGTACGCGGCGCTGCCAGCGCAAATCTGGTCGCGCAGCCGTTGCTGGTGGCATCGCTGATCCGCCTGTTCGGCGTGCATTCGAACTTGCTCGCGAGCCGCGCCGCGATTGTCGCGTTGCTCCTGATTTCGAGCCCCGCCCTCGTCCTCGCGGGCAAGGCGGTCGGAAAGGCCGTGCGCTTTTTCGATCCGACGGGGCCGGTTTATTACGCTTCCGGCCCGCTCGCCTGCCGCGGCGCCGACGATGTGGCGCCGCTTGCGCGGCTCAAGCCCGGCGCTGTCATTTCCTACGTCGATATCGGTCCGGCGATTCTCGTCGGCACAAAGCATTCGATTTTCGCCGCGCCCTATCATCGCAATGTCGTGGGCCATGCGATCGCCTTCGACGTGCTGCTCGGCGACGATGCGACCGCACGGCGCGTGCTCGCGGAGCACAAGGTGGACTACATCGCGATCTGCCCGGGCTCGCCGGAGCGCATTAATCTGCGGCGCGCGGCACCCGATGGCTTGTCCGAGCGGCTCGCGCGGGGAGAGGTGCCGCCTTATTTGGAGCCCATTGCGGGCGATCCCGCCGCGCCACTCAGGGTTTTTCGCGTCCGCTAGTGCTCAGAACTAACGGCGTTTCGCGCCCCATAAAGCCGCGCTAGATTGCGGCCATGCGATTTCGACTCACCCTTGCGGCCCTTTTGATCGGCGTGGCCCACGCGGGCGCGCAAACGCCGCCCGCCCCCGTTCCGCCGCCAAAGCCCGCGCCCGCCGCGACGGCAATCCCGGCGAAGACGCCCGCCAAGGAATTATTCGGGGGCAAGGCGCAGCCGGCGCCGCTGCAAGCGCGCTCGATCGGCTTCTACGCGCATGGCTGCCTCGCCGGCGCCGTCGCGCTCCCTGTCGACGGCAAGACCTGGCAGGTGATGCGGCTCTCGCGCAACCGCAATTGGGGGCATCCGGAACTGATCAAATTGCTCGAGCGCTTCTCGGCGAAGCTGCCGCAGCTTGCGGGCTGGCCGGGTATCATGGTCGGCGATATTTCGCAGCCGCGCGGCGGGCCGATGCTCACCGGCCACGCCTCGCATCAGGTCGGGCTCGATGCCGACATTTGGCTGACGCCGATGCCGACCCGCAGCTTGAGCGCGGACGAGCGCGAGACGGTTTCGCCGCTGATGATGGTGCGCGAGGACCGCACCGACATCGATCCCGCCAACTGGACGCCGTCGCACCTGAAGGTGATCAAGGCGGCGGCGGAGGATCCCGCCGTCGAGCGCATCTTCGTCAACGCCGCGATCAAGAAGGCGCTCTGCCGCGAAGCGGGGCCGAATCGCGGCTGGCTCGACAAGGTGCGGGCCTATTGGGGCCACGACTATCACATGCATGTCCGCATCCAATGTCCTGCGGGCAGCACGGAATGCGAAAAGCAACCGCCGGTTCCGGCCGGCGACGGCTGCGGCAAGGAACTCGACTGGTGGTTCCAGTGGTCGGTGCTGCATCCGCTTCCGTCGTTGATCCCGCCGAAGCCGAAGCCGCCGCTCACCATGGCGGACCTGCCGGCCGCCTGCCGGCAGGTGTTGGTCGCGCCCTGAAGAGCGCGGCCGCGCTAGACCATCCGGGGATAGGCGAAGAGCGCGCCCTGGATCAGTCCGAGGACGATGCCGATCACGATGGCGATGACGACCACCGCCGCCGTGTAGCCGATCGACTTTTCCTGCGGCGATTTCATCAGCACCGACAGCCCGAGCCACAAGAGATAAAAGCCGTAGAGGCCGAGGATCGTCAGAAAGCGCAGGCCCGGAATAAGCAGGAAAATTCCGCACACCCAAAAAGGCGTGTAGGAATAGGCCGTCACCTTCAGCGCGCTCTCGAAATTCTTGCGGCCGGAAAACGTCGGCGCCAGCGCATCGACAATCAGCGCGACTACATAAACGGTGACGAAGGTGAGCAGATAGCTGACGATCGCGTTCACGAGGCCGCTCGCCACCGGCATGCGCACGCTGCCCAAGCCCGGAACCGATATGCCGACGATCGACAGGCCGATAAAGCCGCAAATCGCTGGAATGGCGGCGAGGATCGCGACGTAGTTGGTGAAAATATAAGGAACGTCGCCGGGCTCGCGGTCGATCACCGGCCACTCGGTCTTCGGCGTGAGAATGATGTTCTTCACGCGGTCAATCAGACTCATCGTCTCCTCCTGTGATCGAGCATTGTTGAGGGGCGCCGCCATGCGCAGGCGCCGAATCGCGCGAGATTGTTTCGCGAGTTCCCCCCAAAGTCACGCCCTATCGTTGGGCGGTGGATTTCCTCGCATCCTCGCGGATCATTGCGGCGCCTTTTTCCGCGATCATCACCGTCGGTGAATTGGTATTGCCCGAGGTGATCACCGGCATCACGGAGGCATCGACCACGCGCAGCCCGTCGATGCCGATGAGCTTCAGTCGCGCATCGACGACGGCCAAGGCGTCGGACGGCAGACCCATTTTCGCGGTGCCGACAGGGTGAAAGATGGTGGTGCCGATGTTGCCGGCGGCGCGCAGGAGCGCGGCTTCGTCGTCGTCGCGCACGTTCGGTCCGGGCAAAATCTCCTCCGGGCGGAATTGCGCGAGCGCGGGCGAGCGCACGATCTTGCGCGCGACGCGGATGGAGTCGACGGCAACGCGGCGATCCTCGTCGGTCGAAAGATAATTCGGCACAATCGCGGGCGCGGCGGCGGGGTCGCGACTTTTCAGCCGCACCGTGCCGCGGCTCGCCGGCTGCAGGTTGCACACGCTCATGGTGAAGGCCGGAAATTTGTGCAGCGGCTCGCCGAACTTGTCGAGCGAAAGCGGCTGCACGTGAAACTGAATGTTGGCGCGCTCGCGGCCGGGGTCGGAGCGCGTGAAGAGGCCGAACTGCGACGGCGCCATCGTCAGCGGCCCGGTGCGGAGAAAAACATATTCCAAGCCCATCGCGGCGCGGCCGATCAGCGAGTGGTAGCGCTCGTTCAGGGTCGCGACCCCCGTGACCTTGAAGATCATGCGCAATTGCAAATGATCCTGCAGATTGCCGCCGACGCCGGGCTTGTCGAGAACGATCGGAATTCCGCGCTCCGACAAATGCGCGGCCGGCCCGACGCCGGAGAGCATGAGCAATTGCGGCGAACCGATCGCACCCGCCGCGAGCACCACCTCGCCGCTCGCTTTGGCGATTTTGGAGACGCCATTCTGCCGGTAGGCGATGCCCGCCGCGCGCTTTCCCTCGAACAGGATCCGCTCGGCGAGCACCTCGGTTTCCAGCCGTAAATTTTTTCGATGCAGGACCGGCTTCAGAAACCCGCGCGCCGCGCTCCAGCGCCGGCCGCGCTTTTGGTTGACGTGGAAATAACAACTGCCCTCATTATCGCCGCGATTGAAATCCTCGATCTTGGGAATGCCGGCTTCTTCGGCGGCGTCGCGGATCGCTTCGATGATGTCGTATTTCACGCGCGGAAATTCGATCCGCCACTCGCCGCCGGTCGCGTGGTGTTCGCTTTCGCCGAGAAAATGATCCTCGTGCTGCTTGAAAATCGGCAACACGTCGTTCCATCCCCAGCCGGGAAGGCCGAGCTGGCGCCAATGATCGTAGTCGGCCGATTGCCCCCGCATATAGATCATGGCGTTGATCGCCGACGAGCCGCCGATCGCCTTGCCGCGCGGATAATTGAGCGCGCGGCCGTTGAGGCCAGCCTCGGGCTCGGTCTTGAACATCCAGTCGGAACGCGGATTGCCGATAGCGAAGAGATAACCGACCGGAATGTGAAACCAAATCCAGTTGTCGCGGCCGCCGGCCTCGAGCACCAGCACGCGCTTGCCGGGATCGGCCGACAGCCGATTGGCGAGCACGCAACCCGCCGAGCCCGCGCCGACGACGATGTAGTCGAATTCCTCGCTTTGCACGGCGTCCGCCATGGTCATGTCCGGTTTTCGTTTGTTGGCAACAGCCTGTCCGATCGGGATTGCGGGGACAAGCCCGGCAATGACATGGTTCGTCCATGCAGCGCTTCCCGCCCCGCCGAATCGTTTGCCTTACCGAAGAAACGGTCGAAACACTTTATCTTCTCGGCGAGGACGCGCGCATCGTCGGCGTTTCCGGCTATGCGGTGCGGCCGCCGCAAGTGCGGCGCGAGAAGCCGCGCGTCTCCGCGTTCATCTCGGCGGATATCGGCAAGATTCTCGCGCTCGAGCCCGACCTCGTTCTCACCTTCTCCGACCTGCAGGCCGACATCGTCGCCGAGCTCGTGCGCCGCGGCGTCGCGGTGCATGCCTTCAATCAGCGCGACGTCGCCGGCATTTTCGCGATGATCGAGACGTTTCGGCGCTCGTCGGCGCGCCCGAAAAGGGCGCGCGGCTCGTGGAAGATTTGCGCGCCCGCATCGACGGCGCCGCCGTGCGATCGAAACATCTTCCGCGTCCGCGCGTCTATTTCGAGGAGTGGGACGAGCCGATGATCTCGGGCATCGGCTGGGTATCGGAACTCGTTTCCGTTGCCGGCGGCGACGATATTTTCCCGGAGCTTGCATGCAAGAAATCGGCGCGCGAGCGCATCGTCGCGCCAGAGGCCGTTATCGCCGCGACACCCGACATCGTGATCGGCTCCTGGTGCGGAAAGAAATTCCGCCCCGAGCGGCTCGCCGCCCGCGCCGGTTTTGCGGCGCTTCCCGCCGTTCGCGACAATTTCGTGCGCGAAATCAAGTCGACGATCATCCTGCAACCGGGGCCGGCCGCGCTCACCGATGGCCTCGACGCGATCGAAGCGATCGTCTCCGAATGGCGGGCGGCGAAAGCGCGCCTGCGCGGCGACGCCGATCCTGCGCACGGGTTGACAGGTACCACGACGCGTCCTCACATAATCGCGATGAACACGAGTTTCTTCGGCGAATTGCTGCAATCGATCGCGGAACGCGGGCGTTCGCTGATCGAGCGCACGCGCGAACGCCGTCCGACGGGCGAAGTACGCGCCGCGACTTTCGTCGAATTATGCGAGGCGCTTCTCTCGGGCCGGGGCGAGGCCTCGGGGGTAGCGCTCGCGCGCGAAATTCTTGCCGACTATTCCAAGCTCAGGACCGGCGAGCGGATCGCCTTCTTCGAGGCGCTCGCCGAGAGCTTCGGTCCCGATCGCGCGCGGCTTGCGCGCGCCTGCGCCGCCTATGGCAGCGAGCCCACCGACGAGGCCGCCAACGAGGTGCTGGAAGCCGCCGAGCCGCGGCGGCAGGAACTCATTCGCCGCATCAATTTGGCGCCCGGCGCCACCGGCGAGCTCGTGCAGATGCGCGAGCACCTGCTCGACGCGCTGGCGCGGCGCAGCGACCTGGCGCCGGTCGATCGCGATTTCGTCCATCTTCTCGGTTCCTGGTTCAATCGGGGATTTCTCGTGCTCAAACGCATCGACTGGTCCATGCCCGCGATCGTCCTCGAAAAGCTCATTCGCTACGAGGCGGTGCATGAAATTCGATTCGTGGGACGATCTGCGCGCGCGCATCGATCCGCCGGACCGGCGCTGCTACGCTTTCTTTCATCCCGCGCTCGTCGACGAGCCTCTGATCTTCGTCGAGGTCGCGCTCACGCGCGCCATTCCGGACGCGATCGCGCCGATTCTGCAGCGCGACCGTACGCCGCTCGATCCCAAGGAGGCGACGACCGCCACCTTTTATTCGATCTCGAATTGCCAGCGCGGCCTCGGCGGCGTCACCTTCGGAAACTTTCTGATCAAGCAGGTGGTCGAGGAAATCTCGCGCGAATTTCCGAAGCTTTCGACCTTCGTCACGCTCTCCCCGGTCGCGGGCTTCCGCGATTGGCTCAATCGCGAGCGCCGCAGCGAATCGCCGACGGCGCTGCTTCCCTCCGACGCACACGCGCTTTCGCATCTCGACGATCCGGATTGGTTCAAGCATACGGAAAAGGTGGCGGAAGCAAAGCCGGTACTCTGCGCGTTGGCGGCGCACTTCTACTTGATCGCGCGCACGCGCGGCGGGCGACCCATCGACCCGGTCGCGCGCTTTCATCTGGGTAACGGCGCGCGGCTCGAGCGCATCAATCCGATGGCGGATCATGTGCGAAAGGGCGATCGAGCGGGCGTACGGACTGATGGTGAACTACCGCTACATGCCCGATGAAATCGAGAAGAATCACGAGGCCTTCGCGGGCGCCGGCGAAGTGGTCGCGAGTTCGCAGGTGAAGAAGCTCCTGCGCACGGACGCCAAGCAAACGACGCTGGTCCCGGCGCCATGAGCAATCATCTTTATGGAGCGATCGAGGCGGCCAATCCGGATCGCCGAAGAACGCTGATCGAGCTCGCGGACGGCGCACGGGTTTCGTACGGCGAAGTTTTCGATCTCGCCGCGAAACTCGCCGGCCATTTGATTCGTCGCGGCGTCGTGCCGGGCGACCGCGTCGCCGTGCAGGTCGAAAAATCCTGGCAGAATCTCGCGCTTTATCTCGCCTGCCTGCGCGCGGGCGCGGTTTATCTGCCGCTCAACACCGCCTATCCGCTCGCCGAGCTCGAATATTTTCTCGGCGACGCGCAGCCGACCTTCGTCGTCGTGCGGCCAGAAAGCGAGGACGGCGTAAGCAAGCTTTGCCTCAAGATCGGCAAGGCGAGGGTCGAAAGCCTGGGCGTGAGCGGCGAGGGCTATCTGCTGGAAGCCGCCGCCGACGCGAAGCCCTCTCCCGCCGTCTCCCGCGGGCCCGACGATCTCGCCGCGATCCTCTACACATCCGGCACCACCGGCCGCTCGAAGGGCGCGATGCTCACGCACGATAATCTCTTGTCGAACGCGCGCGTGCTCGTCGATTACTGGCGCTTCACCGCGAGCGACGTGCTCTTGCACGCGCTGCCGATCTTTCACACCCACGGGCTTTTCGTCGCCTGCAATGTTTCGCTCCTGTCCGGCGGCGCGATGATCTTCCTGTCGAAGTTCGACGCCGGCGAGGTGCTGCGGCTCTTGCCGAAGGCGACCAGCATGATGGCGGTGCCGACGTTCTATGTGCGCCTCTTGGACGAGGCGGGATTCGACGCGCGATCTCACCCGGCACATGCGGCTCTTCACCTCCGGTTCGGCGCCGCTCTTGTCCGAAACGCACCGCGCGTTCCGCGAGCGCACCGGCCACGCCATCCTCGAGCGCTACGGCATGACCGAAACCAACATGAACACGTCGAACCCCTATGACGGCGAGCGCATTCCCGGCACCGTCGGATTTCCCCTGCCCGGCGTCGAGCTTCGCGTCGCCGATCCGGAATCGGGACGCGCGCTCGCGCAAGGGGAGATCGGCGTGATCGAAGTGCGCGGACCGAACGTGTTCAAGGGCTACTGGCGGATGCCGGAGAAGACCCAGGCCGAATTTCGCGCCGACGGCTTCTTTATCACCGGCGATATCGGCATGATCGACGCGCGCGGCTACGTGCATATCGCCGGCCGCGCCAAGGATCTCGTCATCACCGGCGGCTACAACGTCTATCCGAAGGAAGTCGAGTTGGAGATCGACGCCATCGAAGGCGTGATCGAATCGGCGGTGATTGGCCTCCCGCATCCCGAATTCGGCGAGGGGGTGACCGCCGTCTTGGTATGCGAAAAAGCGGCGAATCTCGCGCGAGGCGGATGTCCTCGCCGCGCTCAAGGAGCGGCTCGCCAAGTTCAAACAGCCCAAGCGCGTGTTTTTCGTAGACGAATTGCCAAGAAACGCCATGGGCAAGGTGCAAAAGAACGTGCTGCGCGAGACTTATGTGCGAACCTATGCGCGCGGTGCAGCGTAAAGGAATATTCGTGCCCCTTTCCGGTTCCGTTTGGGTCGGGCTACAATGACCTTGCTTTAACCGATTGGAGTGGCTACGGCGCACTGCATCAGCTTGTGAAAAGAACAGCCCGGTCAACCGGGCGGCGAAGAACAGGGAGGAATAGATGAGAAAATTCTTTATCCACGGCGCGGCCGTTGCCGCGCTGATCGCCGGTTTTTCCGGTTCGGCGGCCGCGCAGGTCACTTTGCGTGCCTCGCACCAGTTCCCCGGCGGCAAGGGCGACGTGC
This sequence comes from uncultured Alphaproteobacteria bacterium, assembly GCA_963751685.1. Lineage (GTDB taxonomy): Bacteria > Pseudomonadota > Alphaproteobacteria > Rhizobiales > Xanthobacteraceae > Palsa-892. Next base: position 43,633 of record CAVVVV010000011.1, read on the forward strand.
GCGACGAGATGGTTCAGATCATCGCGCGCGAGGCGAAGGCCGCGAATGTCGGCCTCGAAATCCAGGTCTATCCGGGCGCATCGCTGTTCAAGCCGAACGAACAATGGAACGCGATGGTGAACGGCCAGCTCGACATCTCGTCGTTCCCGCTCGATTACGCGAGCGGCAAGGTGCGCGAGTTCGGCGCAACATTGATGCCGGGCTTGGTGCGCAGCCACGAGCGGGCCGCGCGGCTCAACAATTCGCTGTTCATGAAGGATGTCCGCGCCAAGATCGAGGAAAACGGCGTGATCGTGCTCGCCGATGCCTGGCTTGCCGGCGCGGTCGCTTCCAAGAAAGCGCTGCATCCGCAAGCCCGACGACATCAAGGGCCTGAAGGTGCGTTCGGCCGGCCCGACCTTCGCCGCCATGTGGCAGCAGGCCGGCGCCTCCATCGTCTCGGTTCCGAGCAACGAAGTCTATAACGCGTTGCAAACCGGCGTCGCCGAAGCCACCGACACGAGCACGGGAAGCTTCGTCTCCTTCCGTATCTACGAACAAGTCAAGTGCATCACAGCACCGGGCGACAACGCGCTGTGGTTCATGTACGAACCGGTGCTGATGTCGAAGAAGAGCTTCAACAAGCTGGACAAGAAGCAGCAGGACACATTGATGGCCGCGGGCAAGAAGTCGCAGGCCTATTTCGCCAAGGAAGCGCCCGGCCTCGACAAGGAGATGACCGAGATCTTCAAAAAGAACAACGTCGAGGTCGTGACGTTGACAGCGGCCGAGTACGACGCTTGGGTCAAGGTGGCGCAGCAAAGCTCCTATGCCGAGTTCGCGAAGGAAGTCCCCGACGGCAAGAAGCTCATCGATGAAGCGCTTTCCGTGAAATAAGCGCAATCTCTCGTCGGCCGGCGACCCGATCGCCGGCCGATTCTTATTGGGCGGGAACGGGGAAATGATCGACGGCTTCATTGGGATCGTGAAGCGCATCTCGCAGCTGTGCGGAATTTTCGCCGCCGCGCTGATCGGCGGGGGCGTGATCATCGTCTGCCAGATGGTGTTCGTCCGATATGCCCTTAACCAGAACACGATCTGGCAGACCGATTTCGTCACCTACAGCCTGGTGGCGGCGACCTTCGTCGGCAGCCCCTACGTGCTGTTGACGCGCGGACACGTGAACGTCGACGTGCTGCCGCACTATCTCGGCAAGAACGCGCGCTATTGGCTCGCGCTCGTCTCGGTGATCGTCGCGCTCGCCTTTTGCCTGTTGATGACGGTACTCACCTTCAAGTTCTGGCACGAGGCGTGGACAAAAAATTGGGCCTCGGAGAGCATGTGGCGGGCGCGACTGTGGATCCCCTATAGCGCGATGCCGATCGGGCTCAGCATCCTCACGATTCAGTATGTTGTCGACCTGATCAGCCTCGTCACCGGCCGCGAGCCGCCCTTCGGAATCAAGCCGACAGAAGTTGTCGACATCGACTCCCCCGAGGTCATATGAGCCCCGCAATCCAAGGTACGCTTGTTCTCGTCACCACGTTGATCGTGCTGCTGTCGGGAGCGCCGGTCGCCTTCGCGCTCGGCGCGATCTCCATTGTGTTCCTGTTGTTGTTTCACGGCGTCGACTCGCTGCAAGTCGTGGCCGAAACCTTTTACGCCGGCCTCTCCGACTTCACGCTCGTCTCGATCCCGATGTTCATCATGATGGGCGCCGCCATCGGCTCCTCCCCCGCCGGCAAGGATCTCTATGAAGCCCTCGACCGCTGGCTCTACCGACTACCGGGTGGGCTCGTGATCTCCAATCTCGGCGCCTGCGCGATCTTCGCCGCGCTCACAGGCTCCTCGCCCGCCTGTTGCGCTGCGATCGGCAAGATGGGCATTCCCGAAATGCGCCGCCGCGGCTATCCGGACGATATCGCGACGGGTTCGATCTGCGCCGGCGGCACGCTCGGCATTTTGATCCCGCCCTCGATCACCTTCATTCTCTACGGAATTGCGACCGAGACTTCGATCGGCCGTTTGTTCCTCGCCGGCGTCATGCCCGGCATCATGCTCACCGGCCTCTTTATGCTGTGGACGATCTTCATCATTTGGAAGCGCGGATTCCGCTCGCATGCGGTCGACTTCCGCTACAGCTGGAAGGAAAAATTTCAGGCGATCCCGAAAATTCTGCCGTTCGTGCTGATCATCGTGGGCGTGATGTACGTGCTTTATGGCGGCGTCGCGACGCCGTCGGAGGCGGCGGGCGTGGGTGCCGCGCTTTGCGTCGTGCTCGCGGTCCTGATCTATCGCCTGTGGAACCCGACTGATCTGTGGAAAATCCTGCGCGATACGACGCGCGAGTCGGTGATGATCCTGATGATCATCGCGGCGGCCGTGCTGTTCGGTTACATGCTCACTTCGCTCTATCTCACCCAGATGCTGGCGCAGGCGATCGCCGACATGCACGTCAACAAATGGGTGTTGATGGTCGCTAATCAATCTTTTCTTGCTCGTCAGCGGATTCTTCATTCCGCCCGCCGCGATCATCTTGATGACGAGCCCGATCTTGTTGCCGATCATCAAGGCGGCGGGCTTCGATCCGGTGTGGTTCGGCGTCATCATGACGATCAACATGGAAATCGGCCTCATTCATCCGCCGGTCGGGCTCAACATCTATATCGTGAACGCGATCGCGCCCGACGTGCCGATCCAGCGGGTGATGTGGGGGACGATCCCCTATGTCATCTGCATGATGTTGCAGATCGTGATTCTCTGCTTCATTCCCGCAGATCGCGACCTGGCTGCCGGATACCTTGATGGGCCCCATCATCGGCACCAGATAATCCATGATAGAATAACCGCCCGATGTCGGGAGCGAGCCCGGAGGCCGCGCGGTTCATCATGACCTTGCCGGAAGACGAATACGCGATCCGCCCCGATCCCGCCGACCCCAAGCTCAGCGTGCGGGTTACCGGCGTCGATCAAACCGGTGCGCCCGTCGAGACCACGGTAGTCGTCGAGCGGGCGCTGACGATTTTCCTCAACGCGCAGGAAATCGTGACGGCGATGACGATCGGCGATTATCCCGAATATCTCGCGCTCGGTTTTCTCTTGAATCAGAACATGTTGCGGCCGGACGACGTGGTGACCGCCGTCGATTATGACGAGGACCTCGCGGTCGCGGTCGTGCGCACGGAGCGCGCCACCGACTACGAGCAAAAAATGAAGAAAAAGGTGCAGACCTCGGGCTGCGCGCAGGGCACCGTGTTCGGCGACCTCATGGAAGTGATCGACAACGCCAAGCTGGCGCGCGCGGAGTTCCGCACGTCATGGCTTTATTCGATCACGCACAAGATCAACACGACGCCGTCGCTCTATCTCGAAGCGGGCGCGATCCACGGCTGCGTCTTATGCGAGCGCGACCGGCCGCTCGTCTATATGGAAGACGTCGGCCGCCACAACGCCGTCGACAAGATCGCGGGCTGGATGTTCCGGAACAAAATCAGAGCCGACAACAAGATTTTCTACACCACCGGCCGCCTCACCTCGGAGATGGTGATCAAGACGGTGCGGATGGGAATCCCGATTCTCGTCTCGCGCTCGGGCTTCACCGCCTGGGGCGTGGAGCTTGCGCGGAAGGCGGGGCTCACCTTGATCGGGCGCGCGCGAGGAAAGCGCTTCGTCGCGCTCGCCGGCGAGGACCGCATCGTGTTCGACCAGGATCTCCGCTTCGTCGAGGAAGAAAGCATGAAGCACCGGCGCAAGGCCGCGGTGCATGACGACTGAAGTTCCGACGCTCGGCCTCGTGCTCGCGGGCGGACAGGCGCGGCGGATGGGCGGTGGAGACAAGACGTCGCTGAAAGTCGGCGGCAAAACGATCCTTGAGCGGGTGCTAGCGCGGCTGAACCCCTACTGCGCGCCTATCATTCTCAACGCCAATGGCGATCCGGCGCGATTTTCCCGCTACGGGCTTGCGGTCGTCGCCGACAGCGTTCCGGATTTCGCCGGGCCGCTCGCCGGCATTCTCGCGGGCCTCGACTGGGCCGCGAAAGAACGCGCCGAAGATCGAATGGCTCGCGAGCGTTCCCGGCGATTGTCCGTTTCTGCCGAACGACCTCGTGCCCCGCCTGCACGCGGCGCGGATCGCGGAAAAAAAGCCGCTTGCCTGCGCGCGCTCCGGCGAATGGCGGCATCCGGTCGCGGGCTTGTGGCCGGTTGCGCTCCGCGACGATCTACGCCGCGCGCTCACGGTCGAGGGCCTGCACAAGATCGAGACATGGACCGGACGCCATGGTGTCGCGCTCGCCGCCTGGCCGGATCAGCCGCTCGATCCGTTCTTCAACGTCAATACGCCCGAGGATTTGGCGAAGGCCGAGAAAATCGCCGCGCGAAATCCGGATTCCTGAATCGCCGCGTCTTCAATTGATCAGGGATTGATACGACAGAAATCCCACCATCGTCCCCGGCGCGATCTCGGTCGTTTCTTCCGGCAATTCCAAAAAGCCGTCGGTCTCGGTGAGCGAGGTGATCACGCCCGCACCCTCCTGCGGATGCTTGACCGCCTCCAGCGCGCCGTCGGCGGCGCGGCGGAGCGCCACGCGTACATATTCGCGGCGAGCTTTTTTCTTCTTGTAGGCGAAGGCCGCGCGCACGGGCAGCGCGATCAAAGGCTCGGGCAGCGCGCCCGCGAGCCGCAGCAACAGCGGCCGCACCATGTAAGCGAAAGTGACGAACACCGCGACCGGATTGCCCGGCAGTCCGGTGAAAGCGGCGCCGCGCACCACGCCCATCGCCACCGGCCGGCCGGGCTTGATGCCGATCCGCCAGAACACGAGCCGCCCCAGACGTTCCACCGCCGTCTTCACATGATCGGCTTCGCCGGTCGAAACGCCGCCCGTGGTCAAGACGAGATCGTGGCCGTGCGCCGCCTTGTCGATGGCGCCCGCAAGAGTTTCAGGATCGTCGGCGAAAATGCCGAGGTCGTCGGTCGCGGCGCCAAGCCGATCGAGTAAGCCGAGCAACAAATAGCGATTGGCGTCGTAGAGTGCGGCGGGCGCAAGCGGCTTGCCGGGCTCGACAATCTCGTCGCCGGTCGAGAACAGCGCGACGCGCACGCGGCGCCGCACGCGGATGTGGTCGATGCCGAGGCTCGCGACGAGCGCCACATCCTGCGGCTTCAACCGCCGTCCGGCCGGAATCGCCACCGCGCCCGCGCGCACATCCTCGCCGACGAGTCGACGGTTGGCGCCGAGCTTAGGCCCGGCGGCACGATCACGGCATCGCCTTCGATGCGGCAGTCTTCTTGCATATAGACGGTGTCGGCGCCCGCCGGCATCGGCGCGCCGGTGAAGATGCGCGCTGCCTCGCCGGCCGCGAGCGCGCGCCTGGGCCGTGCGCCCGCGAGCACGCGCTCGACGATTTTGAACCGCGTCTCGGCGCTGGCGCCGACGTCGCCATGGCGCACGGCGAAGCCATCGACGGCGGAGTTGTCGAAGGAAGGAAGCGCGATCGGGGCGACGATGTCCTCGGCGGCGACGCGCCCTAGCGCTTCGTCGAGCGCGACGATTTCCGTCTCGGCGACCGGCGGCACCTGCGCCGCCATCAGGCGCGCCGCTTCCTCGACCGGAAGCAGCGCGCGGTCGTGCGCGAAGCAATCGTCGGAAAGCTGCGCCATCACACTTTCTCTACGCTCTCGCCGAGGCGGTCGATGGGAACGGATTCGATCAGCAGCACGTCGACGATCTTCTCGACGTCGTCGAGCGAGAGCACCGGCACCCGCGCTTCCGGTACCGGCCCGTCGGAGGCGAGCGCGACGATCCAGTTGTCGTCGGGTTGCAGCAAGCGGCTTGCCGATCGCGGCGCGATAGATTTCGAGCTTCGGGTGCGGCTCGCGCTTGAAGCCCTCGACGATCACGAGGTCGACGGGCGTCATGCGCGGGAAAATGTCCTTCAGGCTCGGCTCCGGCTCGCCCCGCAATTCGTGGATATGCGCCCAGCGCCGGGCCGAGGTCACGAACACTTCCGAGGCGCCCGCTTGCCGATGCGCGTGGGAATCCTTGCCCGGGATGTCGACGTCGAAGCCGTGATGGGCGTGCTTGACGGTGGAGACGCGCAAGCCGCGCGCGACCAGCACCGGGATGACGCGGGTCATCAGCGTCGTCTTGCCGGCACCGCTCCAGCCGGCGAGCCCGATCACGCGCATCGTCTTCATGCGCCGATCCTAGCTCACTCGCCCGCGGGCCGCATGCCGAGCGCGCGGATCGCCGCGCGCGTCTCGGGATCGCCTAAGGCTTCGAGAAACGCCTGCACCGCCGGCCGGGCGCGGCGCTTTTCCACCAGGAGAAAATCGTATTGCTCGGGCGTAAGCGGCAAAAAGCCAAGGCCGTAGAGATTGGCGACCGACTCGATCGCAATCCCCCAATCGGCGCGGCCCTGCGCCACCGCGGCCGCGACGGCGTTGTGCGAGCGCGGCTGGTTGCCGTAGCCGGCGGGGCGCTCGCCCGCGAGCAGCTGGTCGATCAGGACACGGGTGCCGGCACCGGCATTGCGGTTCACCATCAGAGCCGCGGGGTCGGCGAGCGCCGCCTGCAGCGCTTCCTGCGCGCTCTTTCCCTCGAAGCGCTCGTCGTCCCGCCGATGGACAAAGCCCTGCATGCGCTGCCAGCCGGGTACCAGCGAAATTCCGCTGGCCGTCAAATGCTCGTTGTAGATGCCGCTCGCGGGATCCAGGAGATGCACCGGCGCGAGATCGCACTCGCCGCGCTGCGCCGCGATGACGCCGCCTTGGCTGCCGATCGCGATCTTGCGGGCGCTGAAGCCCGCTTGCGCGAGCTTGCCGAGCACCACGTCGAGCGCGACGCAATGGCTCCCCATGATGACGAGATCGGGCGGACGCGCCGCTTTGCCGATCAGCGTCACTTCCACGCTCGAACTCGGCATCGAGCGCCGGCGCCAGCGCATCGATCTCGACGAAGCCGTCGGCTTCCGAAAAGCTGGTGACCGCGCCCGAGCCTTTCTGCGAGGGAAAGGCGACCGGCCCCGCCTCGCCCGCGACCAACGCCACCAGCACGAATTCCTGGCGGCCGAGCTCGGAGGGAATACGCACCGGCACCCTCGCTTCGATCTTGTCCGCGGCCTCCGGCGGAAGACCGGCGCGAGCGCGGATCACCGGCGCGACGAAGGCGTGAAAGGTGAAGATCGCCGAGGTGGGAAAGCCCGGCAGCACGGCGATCGGCTTTCCGCCGGCGACCGCGAGACAAAGTGGCTTGCCGGGCTTGAGCGCCACGCCATGCACGAGAATGCCGGGCTTGCCGAGTTTTGCGATCACGCGATGCGAAAGGTCGCCGGCGCCCTTCGAAGTGCCGCCGCTCAACACCACCATGTCGCATTCCGCAAGCGCGCGGCGAAGGACGGTTTCGAGCACGGCGACATCGTCGGGGAAAGCGCCGAACGGAATCGGTTCGCCGCCCGCTTCGCTGACCGCCGCCGCGAGGATCGCGCCGTTGCTGTCATAGACCGCGCCCGGCGAGAGCTTTTCTCCTGGCGCCACCAACTCGTCGCCGGTCGAAAGCACGGCGACAAGCGGCCGCCGCACGAGCGTCGACTTTGCCGATACCGCAGGCAGCCAACATGCCGATCTCGCGCGAGCCGATCGGCATGCCCTTGCGCAGCACGCACTTCCCGCGCGCGATGTCGGAGCCGGCGAAGGAGACAAATTGGCCGGCCGCGACCGCGCGGCGCACGTCGATGGCGGGCCCTTCGTTCGTCTCGACGAGTTCCGTCCATTCGATCATGACGACGGCATCGGCGCCGCGCGGCACGACGCCGCCGGTTGCAATCGCCGTGGCGGTGCCGGGCGCAACCGCAAGCTTCGGCTCGACGCCGCAGGCGAGCACTTCGCCGTTGAGGACGAGACGGCGCGGGGTTCCCTCGCTCGCGCCCGCGATGTCGCTCGCGCGCAAGGCGAAGCCGTCGACCGAGGAGCGATCGAAAGACGGGACATCGACCGACGCCTGCACGTCGGCCGCGAGCACGCGGCCGAGGGCTGCGGAAAGCGAAACTTTTTCTCCGGCGAGCGGGGAAAGATCGAGGGCGCGATTGAATCGCGTGCGCGCTTCCTCGGCCGAGACGACTTCGAGGAATTGCTCCTGGCGCGCGGCTTGGCGCACCGCGTCGAGCAGCGCGGAAGCCTTGGCGCGTTTTTCCTTATTCACGAAAGAGCCTCATCTCGACGGTCGCGCCCGCCGGATAGCCTTCGCTTTCGGGCGGCACCAGGAGCCAGCCATCGGCGCGGGCAAGGGCGGCGAGCGTCGACGGCCCCGAGGAAAGCGGCACGGCTACGTTATCCTCGCGACGAAGCGCGACGAATTCGGCGAAGCCCGGCTGCGAGGCGATTTTGCGCGCGAGCTTCACCGGAATTTCCGGCTCCCCTTCCGACGCGCCCGCGAGACGCGAAATCAGCCGCTGGCCGAGGGTGAGGAAAACCGCAAGCGCGGCGTCGAAACGGCCGGGCAGAACGAGCACGGGCTTTGCCGCCATGCCGAAGGCGGCGGTTTCTCCGGGCAGAAGTGCCACGCCGTGGAATTCCACGCGTCCGATTCGGGCCAGCGCCAGCACGCTTCGATCGTTTCGCCCGACACCGCTGCCGCCGAGCACGAAAACCGCGTCCGCGCCCTCGTCGACGAACGATTGCTCCAGCGGCGTCATCGGCCCGCCTTCGGTGACGCCGCCGCTCGCTTCGATCAACCTTGAAAGGAAGGGCGTCAAAAAATTCTCGCCCTTGTGCGCGTTGGCGCGGACCACCCGGATACGCGGCTCGCGGATTTTCACTTTCGCAATTCCGGCGACGCGCAAGAGCGCGAGATCCACGTAGCGCAGACGCTCGCCGGAACGGCGGAGCGCCAGCCCGTTCGCGGCATCGGCGCCCGCCGGCAGGATCCCTTCGCCCGGCGCGGCGTTGGCGATCGCTTCCGCGCCACGCGCCTTCAAGACGACGGCGTCGGGCGGAAGAATCGCGTCCATGCCGGCGGGAACGGCGTCGCCCGCCTCGACCCATGGCGGCGTCGCCGAGAGCGGCACCGGGGCGTAGGGACCGGCATCGAGGATCGCATCCGAGCGCACGACCCAGCCGTCGCGGAGCGCGATCGCGCGCGGCGGCAATGTCTCCGGCGCCAATGCGGGTGCCGCCAAGAAATTGCCGCGCGCGTTTTCCAGCAAAACCTCGCGCGCTTCCACGGGTGCCGCGAGCGCGTCGATCTTCGCGCAGGCTTCCGCGAGCGGCGCGAATTTGGCGATCCGTTGCGAGGTCTTATCGCCCGAGTTCATGGGAGCATCTGTAGCCGAAGCGGACGCCCTACGGCAAAGCGGACATTCCGCTCGCCGGATAGCTTTCTGCTATAGGGATACGCATGGCGGAGACCAATCTCGACCTCGGCGGGCTGAAATGCCCGCTCCCCGCGCTCAAGACGCGCAAAGCGCTTAGCCGTCTTCGGCCGGGAGACGAGCTCGTGGTCGAATGCACCGACCCGCTGTCCTCGGTCGATATACCGAACCTGTTGCGCGAAACCGGCGACCAACTGCTCGACAGCAAACGAGCGGAAGACCGCTTCGTCTTCCGCATCCGCAAAAGCTGAGGGTTGAAACGCGCGGGCGGCGCTCAGACGTCGCGCTTCAAGGTGAGCAGCCGCACGGAGAAATAGCCGTTCTTGTCGGTCCACAGCGCGCGCTCGATCCAGCCGGCTTGGCGCGCGAGCGAGGCGAAGCCTTCGGGCGTGTATTTGTAGCTGTTCTCGGTATGGATCGTTTCGCCGCGCTCGAATGCGAACGTCGCGCCGTTGAGCGAAACTTTTTGCCGCTTGCGGCTCTTCAGATGCATCTCGATGCGCTGGCGCTCGCGATTGTAAATAGCGCGATGCTCGAAGGCGGCAAGATCGAAACCGGCGCCGAGCTCGCGGTTCATGCGCGCGAGCAGGTTGAGGTTAAAGGCGGCGGTAATTCCGGCCGAATCGTTATAGGCGGCGCGCAGAACGTCCGCATCCTTGACGAGATCGACACCGACGATCAGCACGGCGTCGCGGCCGAGAATGCGCGCGGCATTGCGCAGAAACGCGACGGCGGCGAGCGGCTCGAAATTGCCGATGGTGGAGCCGGGGAAAAACCCCGCGCGCGGCAGCGCGCGCACCTTCGCCGGCAACTCGAAGGGCTTGGTGAAATCGGCGGCCACCGGCAAGATGGCGAGCTTGGGAAAATCCCGCCGCAAGGCGGCGGCCTCCTCTTCGAGATATTCCGCGGAGATGTCGACCGGCACATAAGCCGCGAGCTTGGGTGCGGCTTCCAACAGGATGCGAATTTTGGCGGTCGAGCCGCTGCCGAACTCGACGAGCGCCGCCCCTTGCGGAATTGCCCCCGCGATCTCGCGGGCTTTGTCGCGCAATACCTGCATCTCGCTGCGCGTGGGGTAGTATTCGGGCAGCCGCATGATGCGCTCGAACAGGCGCGAGCCCTCCGCATCGTAAAAATGCTTCGCCAACATGAATTTCGGCTTGGCCGAAAGCCCTTTGACGGCGTCGGTGGCAAAGGGATCGGAATCCGCTTGCGATTTTTTCGCAAGCGCACGAACTTTGGCGGCCGCTTGTTTCATGCTGATCTCCCGAACGCTTCAGGCGTCGTATTCGGCAAGGCGCAGGCCGGTGAATTGCCAGCGCGACGGCGGGTAGAAGAAGTTGCGGTAGCTCAGACGCGAATGGCCTTCGGGGGTGGCGAGCGAGGAGCCGCGCAGCACCATCTGATTGACCATGAACTTGCCGTTATATTCGCCGAGCGCGCCCTCCACCGCCCGATAGCCGGGGTAAGGCAGGTAAGCGCTGCGCGTCCATTGCCAGACGATGCCGAAGGGATCGGCGATCAGGCCGGCGCGCGCCGCCACCTCCCATTCCTGCTCGCTCGGCAAATGCTTGCCCGCCCAGCGCGCGAAGGCTTCGGCCTCGTAATAGCTCACGTGACAAACGGGTAAATCCGGATCGACCGGCCTGAGGCCGCCGAGCGTCATCTGCTGCCATGTGCCGTCGACCTCAAACCAGTAGCCGGGCGCGTTCCAGCCTTCGGCCTCGACGGCGGCCCAGCCGTCGGAGAGCCAGAGCGTCGGCGTCGCGTAGCCGCCATCGGCCATGAATTCGAGCCATTCGCGGTTGGTGACGAGTCGGCGCTGAATGCGCGCGCGCTGAATCAGCGCCTGATGCGTCGGACGTTCGTTATCGAAGACGAAGCCCGCGCCCTCGTCGCCGATGGTGTGGATGCCGTCGGGAAGCGGAACGAAACCGTCGGCGCCTTGGCCGGCCGGCATCCGCCAATCGGCGTCGTAAACGGGCCAAGTCGGATTTTGCGTGAAGGCATGAAGAATGTCGGTAATCAGCAGCTCCTGATGCTGCTGCTCGTGATTGAGGCCGATCTCGATGATGGCGATCAACTTGCGAAGCTCGGCGCCGCTCGCGCCCTCGATCAAGCGCGCAACCGCGGCATCGACATGGGCGCGAAAGCGGGCGACTTCCTCGGCGCCCGGACGAGTGATCAGCCCGCGCTTCGGGCGCGCGTGGCGCGGTCCCGCCGAGACGTAGTAGGAATTGAAAAGATAGGCGAAACGCTCGTCGAAAATCTTGTAGCCCGGAACATGCGGCACCAGCAGAAATTGCTCGAAGAACCAGGTGGTGTGGGCGCGGTGCCATTTCGCCGGACTCGCGTCCGGCATCGACTGAATGACCTGGTCTTCGGGCGATAAAAACGATGCCCGCCGCTCCGTCTCCGCGCGAACCTTGCGAAAGGCGTCGAGCCACGTACGGCGCAACGTCTGCGAGGAATCGGTTTCGGATTTTGAGGGCTTGCGCGTTTTCTCGTCAGATATCGAAGAAGCGGCAACCGATGGCATCATTCACTCCAAGAATTGCCTTCGCGAATACGATCGATTGTCCACGCTAGCGGAGCCAGTGCAACCCTTATCTCGGTCCTCGCGATATAGTGAACGAATACGCCTTTTTCCACGCAGCGGAGTGAGGTGGCCGGAGCAAAGCCCAGCGATAACGCAATAAAAGCGGAATGGTTCAGCGCGATAATTTTACCGACTTTATTTCGGCGCCATGCGCAGCGCGCCGTCGAGCCGGATGACCTCGCCGTTGATGTAGCGGTTCTCCACGATGTGGAGGACGAGGGCCGCGTATTGCGCGGGATCGCCGAGCACCTTGGGAAAGGGCACCGACGCCGCAAGGCTCTTGGCGCACTTCTTCCGGCAATCCCATCAACATGGGGGTGAGAAAAATCCCCGGTGCGATCGCGTTCACGCGGATGCCGGATTGCGCGAGCTCGCGCGCTGCCGGCAAGGTAAGCGAAACCACGCCGCCCTTGGAGGCGGAATAGGCGGCCTGGCCGATCTGGCCTTCATACGCGGCGACCGAGGCGGTCGAGATGATCACGCCGCGCTCGCCATCTTCGAGCGGCGGCAGTTGCGCGGCGTCAGCCGCCATCAGCCGCAGCATGTTGAAGGTGCCGATGAGGTTGATCTTGATCACCCGCTCGAAATCGGAAAGCGGCATCGGCCCGTCGCGGCCGACGATGCGCTTGGCGGGCCCGATGCCGGCGCAATTGACCAGAATGCGCGCGGCACCGTGCTTGGCGCGCGCTTCGGCAATGGCTTTCGTCGCGGCGTCCGAATCGGCGACGTCGCACTTAACCGCGAGCGCGCCGATCTTCGAGGCGACATCTTTCATCGCGTTTTCGTTGACGTCGAGGAGCGCGACTTTCGCCCCGGCCTTGGCGAGCGCGGCGGCGGTCGCGGCGCCTAAGCCCGAGCCACCGCCGGTAACGAGCGCGGCATGACCTTTGGGATTCATGGTGACGGTCTTTCTGTTGTTGTGGCGTCGGCCTTTATCAACCACAAGCGCGAAAGCCTCGCAATCGATTGGATGCCCAACGATTACGATGTGGCTGCGGAGCGTGTAGTCTAGGCCGCTAAAATTTTATCGGAGAAGACCATGGCCCGCCGCCTCGTCGACATTTCGATCGCCTTGGAAAACGAGGTGGTGGCCGACCCGCCGCCGATGAAACCGAAGATCGTCTACCGCACGCACAAGGACACCGCCGCCGAGGTATGCCTCTATTTTCCCGGGCTTAAGCCCGGCGATCTTCCCGACGGCGAGGGCTGGGCGGTGGAGCAGGTGGAAATTTCCACCCACAACGGCACGCATCTCGACGCGCCCTGGCATTTTCATTCGACCATGAACAAGGGCGAGCGCGCGATCACCATCGACGAGGTGCCGCTCGAGTGGTGCTATCAGCCGGGCGTTAAGCTCGACTTCCGCGCCTTCCCCGACGGCTACGTCGCGACGGCAAAAGACGTGGAAGCGGAACTCGCGCGCATCGGCCACACGCTGAAGCCGTTTGAAATCGTCGTCGTGAATACGAGCGCGGGCGCCGCCTATGGCCGGCCGGACTATGTGGCGAAGGGTTGCGGCATGGGCCGCGAGGCGACGCTTTATCTCCTGCAGCGCGGCGTGCGCGTGACCGGCACCGATGCCTGGAGCTGGGACGCGCCTTTCATCCACACGGCCAGGCGCTTCCAGGAAACTGGCAACGCGGCGCTCATCTGGGAAGGACACAAGGCCGGACGCGAGATCGGCTATTGCCACATGGAGAAGCTTCACAATCTCGAAGCGTTGCCGGCCGATGGATTCCTTATTTCCTGCTTTCCGGTGAAGATCCGCGGGGCCTCCGCCGGCTGGACGCGCGCGGTCGCGATCCTCGACGACTGAGGTCGCGCCTCCATGCTCAGCATTCCGCTGGAGCAACTTCTCTGGCTCGCGGCCGCCCTCGTGGTCGCGGGAGCGGTGACCGGCGTTCTCGCCGGCCTCTTCGGCGTCGGCGGCGGCGCCATCATCGTGCCGATCCTCTATCAGGTGTTCACCGTGCTCGACGTGCCCGAGGCGGTGCGCATGCCGCTTTCGGTCGGCACGTCGCTCGCCATCATCATTCCCACCTGCATTGCCGCCTATCGCACGCACCGGGCGAAGGGCGCCGTCGATCGGCCGATCCTGCGGCAGTGGGCACTGCCTTGTTTTCTCGGCGTCGCCACGGGCAGCTTCATTGCCGCTTTTGCTCCGGCGTGGCTGTTCAAGATCGTGTTCGTGGCGATCGCCGGCGGCAATGGAATTCTGCTCCTGATCGGCCGCCGGGACTGGCGGGTCACCGATCATCCGCCGGCGCCGTGGCCGATGCGGGGAATCGGCTTCATGATCGGCATTTTCTCGGCGTTGATGGGAATCAGCGGCGGCATGCTCTCGAACATCGCCTTGCTGATGTTCGGGCGCACGATGCAGCAAGCAGTCGCCACCTCCTCGGGCCTCGGCATCGTCATCTCGATTGCGGGAACGATCGGCTACATGTTCGCGGGCTGGTCCAAAATGGCGTTGCTGCCGCCCCTCTCCATCGGGTTCGTTTCCCTGATCGGGCTCGCCTTGCTCGCCCCGCTCAGCGCGTTGCTCGCACCCTTCGGCGCACGGCTGGCGCATGCGATCTCAAAACGCCGGCTCGAAATCGCCTTCGGTTTTTATCTCCTGCTCGTTTCCGCACGGTTTGTAATTAACTTGCTCTGATTGGGCGCCTGTTTCAGACGCCGCTTAGGTAATCAATGCGCGCAATTTTTTTGCGTTGCAGCAGACAATTCTTTGCTTGAGATTCGAAGTTCGCTGGTAACCGGCTCTACCTCTGGTATAATTAATTCAAGGTCGCGGCTCGGCGCTTCAAAAAACAAAACAAAAATAACGAGCTAGGGGATAGGGAGGAAATAATGGCTGTGACATCAAGCGCTGCTGCCTCGCGCACCAAGGCATCGGAAGCCACGCGCTGGGGCCAATTGATCTTCGGCATCATCTGCATGGTGATGATCGCCAACCTGCAATATGGCTGGACGCTCTTCGTCAAGCCGATCGACGACAAATACCACTGGGGGCGCGCGGCGATTCAGGTCGCCTTCACGATTTTCGTCCTCACCGAGACTTGGCTGGTGCCGGTCGAAGGCTATCTGATCGACAAGTTCGGTCCGAAGGCGATGATCTTCGGCAGCGGCATCCTGGTCGCGATCGCCTGGGTGCTGAACGCCTATGCCGATTCGTTGTTCTTGCTCTATCTCGGAGCCGCCATCGGCGGCATCGGCGCGGGCATCATTTACGGCGGTTCGGTCGGCAACGCGCTCAAATGGTTTCCTGACCGCCGCGGACTCGCCGCCGGATTGACGGCGGCGGGTTTTGGCGCCGGCTCCGCGCTGACCGTGATCCCGATCGCCAACATGATCCAGACGAGCGGCTACGAATCCGCCTTCTTCTGGTTCGGCATCGGCCAGGGAATCATCGTGCTGATCTTCTCGCTGTTCCTGCGAGCGCCGGACCCCGGCGAGGTGCCGGCATCGGCCACCGTGCAACAGAGTCGCCGCGATTACACCTGGAACCAGGTGCTGAAGACGCCGGTCTTCTGGGTGATGTACGTGATGTTCGTGATGGTCGGCGCCGGCGGTCTGATGGCGATCGCGCAGCTCGCGCCCATCGCCAACGACTACAAGATCGCGGGCATACCAGTCTCGCTCATGGGGCTGACTTTGCCAGCGCTCACCTTCGCCTTGACGATCGACCGGGTGCTCAACGGCATTTGCCGGCCGTTCTTTGGCTGGGTATCGGATCAAATTGGCCGCGAGAACACGATGTTCATCGCCTTCTTCCTCGAAGGCGTCGGCATCTATGCGCTGCTCTACTTCGCGACCAATCCGGTGCTGTTCGTGATCCTGTCGGGTGTCGTGTTCTTCGCCTGGGGCGAGATCTATTCGCTGTTCCCGGCGACCTGCACCGACGTCTACGGCAAGAAGTTCGCGACCACGAACTACGGCATGCTCTATACGGCGAAGGGCACGGCGTCCCTGTTGGTTCCCTTGGCCAACGTGTTGACCACGGCGACCGGCAGCTGGCACGCGGTGTTTTATGTCGCGGCGATCCTCAATATCATCGCGGCGGTCATGGCCCTTGTGTTCCTGAAGCCGATGCGGGCACGCTTGATGGCCAAGAACTAGAGCCATTTTCGATCATCCGGTTTCGGCGCCGCTTCGGCGGCGTCGAGCCGGGATTATTTCCCGCGACAAGCCGCCATCCGAAAGACTCGCCCTGGCGAGGGCGTGTGGTATATTGTATTATAGTATCTCTTCCATGCGCTTCTCGAGCGCCTGACCCACGGTCCTTCATGTCGAACATCCCTTCCCGCAGCCGCAGCAGTGCCGAAGCGACCGCGCGCATCGCAATCTCTCCGCTCAATGACGTGTCGACCTTCAAGAACCGCGCCTACGCCGCCTTGCGCGACGTCATCGTTTCCCTCGACGTCTATGACAGCCGCGACGATGTCCGCCTTGACGAGCGCCGGCTCGCACAGGATCTCGGCGTTTCGCGCACGCCGGTGCGCGAGGCGATGGCGCAGCTCGAGCGCGAAGGCTTCGTCCGTTCGGTGCCGCGGCGCGGCGTCTATGTCGTTCGCAAATCGAAGCAGGAAGTGATCGAGATGATCACCGCCTGGGCCGCGCTTGAAAGCATGGCGGCGCGCCTGATCACGCAGATCGCCAGCGACGCGGAGATCGCGATGCTGCGCAAGATGTTCACCAAATTCGAGAACGGAACGCTGCACGCCAAGCTCGACGAATATTCCGAGGTCAATATCGAGTTTCATCAAAGCATCATCCGCATGAGCAAAAACAGCGTACTGATTTCGCTCGCCGAGAATCTCTTCACCCACATGCGGATGATCCGCCGAAAGACCATCGGCGAGGAAGACCGCGCCGACCGCTCGATCCGCGATCACATCAACATCATCGAGGCGTTGGAGCGGCGCGACACGGTGCGCGCCGAGGATCTGGTGCGCCAGCACGCCTCGGGCCTCGCCGACCACGTCGCGCGCCACGCCGATTATCTGGACTGAAGAACGCAAAAAAATTCCGAGGGAGGCTCTGATGGCTGAAGCGGCAGTTGTGAAGAAACCCGCGACCACGACGGCGGGAGCACAGCAGGAGCTGACGGATGGCTTTCACCTCGTCATCGACGCGCTCAAGATCAACGGCATCAACACGATTTACGGCGTGCCTGGCATCCCGATCACGGATTTTGGCCGTATGGCACAGGCCGCAGGCATGCGCGTCATCTCGTTCCGGCACGAGCAGAACGCCGGCAATGCAGCTGCAATCGCCGGCTTCCTGACGAAAAAACCTGGCATCTGCCTCACGGTGTCGGCTCCCGGCTTTCTCAACGGTCTGACGGCGCTGGCCAATGCCACGACCAACTGCTTCCCGATGATTCTGGTCAGCGGCTCGTCCGAACGTGAGATCGTCGACCTGCAGCAGGGCGACTACGAAGAGATGGACCAGCTGGCCATTGCCAAGCCCCTCTGCAAGGCGGCCTTTCGCGTGCTGCATGCCGCAGATATCGGCATCGGCGTGGCGCGCGCGATCCGTGCGGCTGTGTCCGGCCGTCCGGGCGGCGTCTATCTTGATCTGCCGGCCAAACTGTTCTCCCAGGTGATGGACGCGGCGGCCGGACAGAAATCGCTCGTCAAGGTCATCGACCCGGCGCCAGCCCAGATTCCCGCACCGGCCGCGGTCAAGCGCGCGCTCGATGTCCTGAAAAGCGCCAAGCGCCCCCTGATCATCCTCGGCAAGGGCGCGGCCTATGCGCAGGCTGATGATGCGATCCGCGCTCTGGTCGAAAAAAGCGGCGTTCCTTTCCTGCCGATGAGCATGGCCAAAGGCCTTCTGCCCGACACGCATCCGCAGTGCGCCGGCGCGGCACGCTCGACGGTGCTGAAGGATTCCGACGTCGTCATGCTGATTGGCGCCCGCCTCAACTGGCTTCTGTCGCACGGCAAGGGCAAGAACTGGGGTGAGCCAGGATCGAAGAAATTCATTCATATCGACATCGAGCCCAAGGAGATGGACAGCAACGTCGAGATCGTCGCTCCGGTGGTCGGCGATATCGGCTCGTGCGTCTCGGCTCTTCTCGAGGGCATCGACAGCAAATGGCCAGCCCCGCCGGCGGATTGGATCGGCGCAGTCAAATCGAAAAGGGAAGAGAATATCGCCAAGATGGCGCCGAGATTGATGAAAAATTCGGCGCCGATGGACTTCCACGGCGCGCTCGGCGCGTTGCGTACCGTCATCACCGAGCGGCCCGATGCCATCCTCGTCAACGAAGGCGCCAACACCCTCGATCTCGCGCGCGGCGTCATCGACATGTACAAGCCGCGCAAGCGTCTGGACGTCGGTACCTGGGGTGTCATGGGCATCGGCATGGGCTTTGCCGTCGCAGCCGCGATCGAGACTGGCAAACCCGTGCTCGCGGTGGAAGGCGACAGCGCCTTTGGTTTCTCCGGCATGGAAGTGGAAACGATCTGCCGGTACAACCTGCCGGTCTGCATCGTCATCTTCAACAATAACGGCATCTATCGCGGAACCGACGTCAACTCCGCCGGCGGTTCGGACCCTGCGACGACCGTCTTCGTCAAAGGCTCGCGCTACGACAAGATGATGGAAGCATTCGGCGGCGCCGGCGTTCAGGCGACAACGCCCGACGAACTGAAGCGCGCGGTCGACGCGGCCATGGATTCCGGCAAGCCGACCCTCATCAACGCGGTAATCGATCCGGCGGCCGGCAGCGAGAGCGGCCGCATTGGCAATCTCAATCCGCAAAGCGTGCTTCGCAAGAAATAAATCGGGACCAAAAACCAGTCGATGTACAAGTGACGATCAAGGGGTGAGACGAGGGAGATCGAGATGGCCAAGAACAAGCGCAAGAAAGCAAAGCCCCGGCAGAAAAAAGCCGCCGCGAAGAAAGGCGGCAAGACCAACGGCATGCACACGCTGCCGAGGCCATCGGCTAAGCCGTGGGGCGCCGCCGGCAAAGCGCTTGAAGGCGTGCGCATCCTCGACTTCACGCACGTACAGTCGGGCCCGACCTGCACGCAGCTCCTCGCCTATATGGGCGCCGACGTGATCAAGGTCGAGCGGCCCGGCGTCGGCGACATCACGCGCGGACAATTGCGCGACGTGAAGGGCGCCGACTCGCTGTATTTCACCATGCTCAACGGCAACAAGCGCTCGATCACGATCAATTCCAAGCACCCGAAAGGAAGGGAAATCCTCGATCGTCTGATCAAGTATTGCGACGTGCTGGTCGAGAATTTCGCGCCCGGCGTGCTCGACCGCATGGGGCTCACCTGGGCGCACATCCACAAGCTCAACCCGCGCATGATCGTGGCCTCGGTGAAGGGCTTCGGCCCCGGGCCCTACGAGGACTGCAAGGTCTACGAGAACGTCGCGCAATGCGCCGGCGGTGCCGCCTCGACCACCGGCTTCCGCGAAGGCCCGCCGCTCGTCACCGGTGCGCAAATCGGCGACTCGGGCACCGGGCTGCATCTCGCCCTCGGCATCGTGAGCGCGCTCTACCAGCGCATCCGCACCGGGCGCGGCCAGCGCGTGCTCGCCGCCATGCAGGACGGCGTGCTCAATCTCACCCGCGTGAAGCTCCGCGACCAGCAGCGCCTGCAACACGGCCCGCTCGTCGAATTCAGTCAGTACGGCGAAGGCATTCCCTTCGGCAAGGCGGTGCCGCGCGGGGGCAACGATTCGGGCGGCGGTCAGCCGGGCTGGATCCTCAAATGCAAGGGCTGGGAAACCGACCCCGACGCCTATGTCTATTTCATCACGCAGGCGCCGGTGTGGGAGGCGATCTGCGACCTGATCGGCAAGCCCGAGTGGAAGACCGATCCAGACTACGCCACGCCGGCGGCGCGGCTACCGCGGCTCAAGCACATCTTCGCCACCATCGAACAGTGGACGATGACCAAGACCAAATTCGAGGTCATGGAGATCTGCAACAAGGTCGACATTCCGGTCGGTCCGATCCTGTCGATGAAGGAAATCGCCGAGGAACCTTCGCTGCGCAAGACCGGCACCGTGGTCGAAGTCGACCATCCGACGCGCGGCAAGTACCTGACCGTCGGCAACCCGGTGAAAATGTCGAACTCGATCACCGAGGTGAAGCGCTCTCCGTTGCTCGGCGAGCACACCGAGGAGATTCTCGCGAAAGTTCTCGGCTATTCGGCGAAGGAAGTCGCCGACATCAAGACTTCGGGCGCGATCACGGCGCCGCAGAAGGGACGAGCGGAGGCGGCGTAGGCGGCACGAAGTTTGGGGAAGGGAATGTAGGATGCGTATCGTCGTTCACGGCCAGCAGGCGTTTGGCAAAGCGGTGTTGGAAGCCCTGCTGAAGCGCGGCGAAAACGTGATCGGCGTCTATGTCGCGCCCGAAAAGCCCGGTCAGAAAACCGATCCGTTGAAGGAAGCGGCGCTGGCCGCGAAGCTTCCCGTCTATCAGCCCGCCTCCTATCGCAAGCCGGAAGTGTGGGAAGAATTCAAGGCGCTGAAGCCCGATTTGCAGGTGATGGCTTTCGTCACGCTGTTCGTGCCGGAAGAATTCCTCAGCATCCCGACCAAGGGCTCGATTCAATATCACCCGTCGCTGCTGCCGCTCTATCGCGGGCCGTCGGCGATCAACTGGCCGATCATCAAGGGCGCGACCGAGACCGGACTTTCGATCTTCTGGCCCGACAACGGCCTCGATACTGGCGATATCCTGATCCAGAAAAAAACGCCGATCTCCGCCACCGACACGCTCGGCACGGTTTATTTCGACCGCCTGTTTCCGATGGGCGTCGAGGCGATGTGCGAGAGCGTCGATCTCGTGAAGACGGGAAAAGCCCCGCGCGTGAAGCAGGATCACTCGAAGGCGACCTATGAAGGCTGGTGCGGCGCGGACAATGCGCGCATCGATTGGGGCAAGCCGTGGTCGCAGATCGATTGCCTGATCCGCGGCTGCAACCCGGCTCCCGGCGCGTGGACGACGCTCAACGGCGCCAAGTTGCAGATTTTCGACATCAAGCCCATTCCGGCGCGCGATCCGAAAGGGATCGGCGGCAAGATGGGCGAAGTGGTCGAGGTCGACGGCGAAGGATTCACCGTCGCCTGCGCCGACGGCCGCATCAAGGTTCTGCGAGTGAAGCCCGCCGACGGCGCCAAGGCCGCGGCGGGAGAATTCGCCGCCGCCACCAAGCTCGCAACCGGTACGAGGTTCGCATGACGCCCACCAGCCCGCAGCGCAAGGAACAAGCCGCGATGCCCGCCGCGCAACATACCAATCCGAAAAGCGACATCGACATCGCTCAAGCGGCGAAGCCGCGGCGCATTGTCGACGTCGCCGAGCGAAAAGCTCGGAATCGCCGAGGAAAATCTCGAGCCCTATGGCCACTACAAGGCCAAGGTTTCGATGAGTTACATCAAGTCGCTTGCGAACAAACCGAACGGAAAACTCATCCTCGTCTCGGCGATCACGCCGACGCCGGCGGGCGAAGGCAAGACGACGACCACGGTCGGCCTTACCGACGCGCTCAATCACATCGGCAAGAAAGCGATGCTGTGCCTGCGCGAGCCCTCGCTCGGCCCTTGCTTCGGCGTGAAGGGAGGCGCCGCCGGCGGCGGCTACGCGCAGGTCGTGCCGATGGAGGACATCAATCTCCACTTCACCGGCGATTTTCACGCCATCGGCACCGCGCACAATCTCTTGTCGGCGCTGATCGACAACCACATCTATTGGGGCAATTCGCTCGGCATCGACGGACGCCGCGTCGCCTGGCGGCGCGCGATCGACATGAACGACCGCTCGCTGCGCGCGATCGTCTCCTCGCTCGGCGGCGTCGCCAACGGATACCCGCGCGAAGACGGCTTCGACATCACGGTCGCCTCGGAGGTGATGGCGATTTTCTGCCTCGCCAAGGACCTCGAGGATTTGAAGGAGCGCTTGTCGAAAATCATCGTCGGTTATACGCGCGACCGCAAGCCGGTGCGGGCCGGCGACCTCAAGGCGCAAGGCCCGATGACCGCGCTCCTGAAGGAGGCGCTGGCGCCCAATCTCGTGCAGACGCTCGAGGGCACGCCCGCTTTCATCCATGGCGGGCCGTTCGCCAATATCGCGCATGGTTGCAACTCGGTGCTGGCGACGACGACGGCGCTCAAGCTCGCCGATTACGTCGTGACGGAGGCGGGCTTCGGCGCCGACCTCGGCGGCGAGAAATTCCTCGACATCAAGTGCCGCAAGGCGGGGCTATCGCCCGACTGCGCGGTGCTCGTCGCCACCATTCGCGCGCTCAAGATGCATGGCGGCGTCAAGAAGGAAGACCTCAAGAAGGAAAACCTGAAGGCCTTGGAGGCGGGCATCGCCAATTTGCAGCGTCACGTCGAGAACGTGCAGAAATTCGGCATCGTGCCGCTGGTCTCGATCAACCGTTTCTCCGCCGATACCGACGCCGAGATCGCGTTGGTGCAGGAAGCTTGCAAAAAACTCGGGGTCGAGGCGCTGATGGCCGATCACTGGGCGGAAGGCGGCAAGGGAGCGGCCGACGTCGCGCGCGCGGTCGTGAAGATCGTCGACAGCGGCAAGAGCAAGCTAAAACTGCTTTATCCCGACGACATGCCGTTGATCGAAAAAATCCGCACCATCGCCACGGAAATTTATCGCGCCAAGGACATCGACGTGCACAAGCCGGTGCGAGACCAGTTAGAGACTTTCGAGAAGATGGGTTACGGCAAATTGCCGATCTGCATCGCCAAGACCCAGTACAGCTTCACCACCAACGGCGACCTCAAGGGCGCGCCCAAGGATCACATCGTCAATGTGCGCGAGGTGCGGCTCTCCGCCGGCGCCGAATTCGTGGTGGCGATCTGCGGAGAGATCATGACGATGCCGGGTTTGCCGAAAGTGCCGGCCGCCGACGCGATCGACGTCGGCGCGGATGGGCGGATCGTTGGACTGTTCTAAGGGAAGCGACTAGCATCTTCTTTTTGGAGCCTGTCATGGCGACGAAAAAGAAAGCCAAAGGCAAGGCTAAGCCAAAGCGCAAGAAAACCGCCGCCACCAAGGCCAAGGCGGCGAAGACGCCGCGTCGCGCTTCCCCCAAGAAGGCCAAGCGGCCCGCGAAGGCCGCGATCAAGCGGAAGCCGGCAAGCCCCGCGCAACCCGCACCGCCGGGGAAACCGATCGGCGTCGTCACTCACTACTTCGGCGAACCGTCGGTCGCGGTCGTGAAGCTCAAAACCGGCACGTTGCGCGTCGGCGACACGATCCACATCCGCGGACACACCACCGACTTCGAGCAGAGAGTCGAATCCCTTCAGGTTGACCATGCGCCGGTGACCGAAGTGGGACCGAAGGACGATTTCGGCATGAAGGTGGCCGGGCACGTGCGCGAGCACGACGTCGTGTACAAGGTACGGTCGTAGCGCCAAGGGCGATGCCCGACCTGCCCAAGATGCCGGCGGCCGAACTCGGTCGACGTCGGCGCCGACGGCAGGACCGTCGGGCTGTTTTAGACACCGCAGTCAGCTAACGCTGCCGACGACCTCTGCATCCGTTGGAAAGCAACTCGTTGCTTTCTTCGAGAAAGCAAGCCGGCCGTCCACCCTGATTTCGAACACGCCGCCGCTCGATCGGCGCAGGGTGATCTGCGCCGAGGACAGTTTCTTCAGCATCAAATCCCGCGCCGCACGGGCGCGCGGCTCGTAGCCTCACAGGCCGCAATATTCGATTTCGATTTTCATCAGGCAAGTCTTTCGAATTTCACCGCAAGGGATACGCGGCATCCAATGTTTGAATCTCCTCCGGCGTCAGTGTCAAGGAGAGCGCGACGGCGTTCTCCTTTACATGTTCCGGCGAACCCGATTCGGGAATTGCGATGACGTTACCGCTGCGGATGCACCACGCCAGCGCGACCGCCGCCGCCGAGCAACCGTGCGCCGCGCCAATTCTGGCAAGCGTGGGGTCGCGCACCAGGCCGGTTCCGAGCGGTGTGTAGGCCATCACCGGCATGCCGCGCTCTTTGCACCACAGCAAGAGTTCGCGCTCGATGCCGCGAGTGCCGAGATTGTAAAGGACCTGATTGGTCGCGCAGCGATCGCCGCCGGGAACGCGGAAGAGTTCTTCCATGTCGCGGACGTTGAAGTTGGACACGCCCCAAGCGCGAATCTTTCCGCCAGCGCGCAGATTTTCGAACCCCGCCACAACGCCGGCTAGATTTTCGCCCCCTCGCCAATGAAGCAGGTAAAGATCGAGATGGTCGGTCCCGAGGCGGGCGAGACTCGCCGCGCACGCGCGCGCAATCCCGTTTCCTGCCGTGTGATGGGGCGGCACTTTGGAGACCAGAAACACGCGGTCGCGCCGGCCGGCAATCACGCGGCCGATCAATTCCTCGGAGCGGCCGCTGCTATACACCTCCGCCGTATCGATCAGTGTCATGCCGAGGATGAGGCCGGTGCGGAGCGCTTCTTCTTCCTCCGCGGCTGGATGTCTTCCCTGCCCGAGGTGCCAAGAGCCCTGACCGAGCGCGGGGACGCTGGTGCCATCGCGGAACTTTATGGTGCGCCGTGCGCCGTCTGTCGCGGCAAAAGCCGAGATATTCGATAGCGCCGCCATCATTGCGCCAGCGGCCGGGAGCGATGCGCCGAGCGCCGCGCAAAGGCCGTTGAATTGACGCCGGCTCAGCAACGGCTTGCTCCTATTTTCTATCTTCATCATGCAATCCTTTGCGCTGCGACCGAAATTCGTCAATCCTCTATAGCGGTAGCTTTTCGAAATCGCGGCCTCGCTCCTTCACCCATCCAGCGTTTTCGCGAGCGCCCGCGCTTCCGCGACGAGGGCCGCGTTCAAGGGCGTCATCGGCTCGCGCTGCGGCACGACCAAGCCGATGGTGTGAACCGCTTCGGGCTTGGTGATCGGGATCGCGCGGATCGTTTCTGTGAGTCCCAGCGTCTCGGCGAGCTTCGCCGGCATCACGCTTGCCCAGCGTCCCGTTCGCACATGCGCGAACAGCACGATCATCGAATTCGATTCGAGCGTGGGCTCGGGCTCGCCGCCCGCGTCGCGCAACAGTTTTTCGATGATGCGCCGGTTCTGCATGTCGGGCGTGAGCAGACATAGCGGAACTTTCGCGACTTCCTTCCAGGTGACGGTTTTGCGATTGCCGAGCTTTGCGTCCGCCGCGGTGAGCAGACAATAGCGCTCGCGATAGAGCGGCACCATGTTGACGCGGCCGAGCGGTTCGTTGTCGAGATAAGTCATGCCCGCATCGATCTCCAAATTTTCGAGAAGCGTCAAAATTTCGATCGAGGTCTTGGAGAAAATCGTGAAGCGCACGTCGGGATGGCGCGCGCGATAGGGCGTCGTCAACGCCGCCACCATTGCAAGCGTCGTTGGGATGGCCGCGATGCGCAGCCGCCCGACAAGACCCTCTTTCAACGCCTTGATTTCCTCGCGCATCGCGCGCGTATCGCCGACAATTCGGCGCGCCCAATCGAGTGTTCGCTCCCCCTCCGGCGTGAGGCCGATGAAACGAGAGCCGCGCTGAACCAGGAGCACGCCGAACTGCGATTCGAGCTGCTTGATGCCGGCCGAGAGCGTCGGCTGCGTCACACCGCAGGTCTCGGCGGCCTTGCCGAAATGCCGCTCCCGCGCCAGCGCCATCAGATATTCGAGTTTATCGATCAATGGCGCGAACTCCGCTGTTGCCAGACCCCAAAATGGATGGCCTAGCTTATAATAGAAATTTTCTATCGTTGGATAAAGAGGAGGGGGTTGTTCGACTTAGCCCCCGCCCCGATGGTCTAAGAATGGTGACTTTGAACGTTTCTAACCGCCCTACGGCGGGCAAAAATGGCCCTTCGGGTGGAGGCCGCCGCCGTCCCCGCCGCACGCCGAAAGGCCGCCAGGTCGACCCGCAAGCGCTTGAAGAGGTTCGCGCGCTCCTCGTCGATCGCTCGCGCCGGCGCGATCTTTTGATCGAGCATCTGCATCTCATTCAGGACAAGTACGGGCATCTGTCGGCCGCCCATCTCGCGGCACTCGCCGAGGAAATGAAGCTCGCGCTGACCGAAGTCTACGAGGTCGCGACTTTCTACGCGCATTTCGACGTGGTGAAGGAGGGCGAGACGCCGCCGCCCGCGATCACCGTACGGGTATGCGATTCGCTTTCCTGCGCCATGGCGGGCGCCGAAAAATTGTTGGCGGAGCTGCCGAAAAAACTCAGTAAGGACGTGCGCGTCGTACGCGCGCCATGCATGGGCGCCTGCGACCGCGCGCCGGTTTGCGCCGTCGGCCATGTGCAGGTGCACGGCGCGACGGCCGGTTCGGTCGCGGCCGCGGCGAAAGCCGGTGCGCACGCGCATACTTACAAGACGCCCGCCGATTTTGCCGCCTATCGGAAGGACGGCGGCTACAAGCTTCTCAAGGATTGCCTGGAAGGCAAGCGCACGCGCGAGGAGATCATCGCGACCGTGAGCGACGCGGGGCTGCGCGGTCTCGGCGGCGCTGGATTTCCCACCGGGCGGAAATGGTCGCTCGTGCGCACGGAGCAAGCGCCGCGCATGATGGCGGTGAATGCCGACGAGGGCGAGCCCGGCACGTTCAAGGACCGGCATTATATGGAGCGCGATCCGCACCGCTTCCTCGAAGGCATGCTGATCGCGGCCTGGGTGGTGGAGGCGGAAGCCATCTATATTTATTTGCGCGACGAATATCCCGAGATCCGATTGATGCTCGAGAGCGAAATCGCCAAGGTCGAGGAAGCCGGCCTCGCACGGCACGCGAAGTTGCATCTCCGCCGCGGCGCCGGCGCCTATATCTGCGGCGAAGAGTCGGCGATGATCGAATCGATCGAAGGCAAGCGCGGCCTGCCGCGCCACCGCCCGCCTTATGTCGCGCAAGTCGGCCTGTTCGGCCGCCCGACGCTCGAACAAAACGTCGAGACGCTCTTTTGGGTACGCGACATTCTCGAAAAGGGCGCTTCCTGGTTCACCTCGTTCGGGCGGCGCGAGCGCAAGGGTTTGCGCAGCTTTTCCGTTTCCGGCCGCGTCAAGGAGCCGGGGGTGAAACTCGCGCCCGCCGGCATCTCGGTGGGTGAGCTGATCGAGGAATATTGCGGCGGCATGCTGCCGGGCCACGCTTTCAAGGGATATCTCCCGGGCGGCGCCTCGGGCGGGATTTTGCCGGCGTCGATGGCGGACCTGCCGCTCGATTTCGGCACGCTCGAGCAATATGGCTGTTTCGTCGGCTCGCACGCCGTCGTCATTCTGTCCGACAAGGACGACATGAAGGCGGTCGCGCTCAACCTCATGCGCTTTTTCGAGGACGAGTCTTGCGGCCAGTGCACGCCTTGCCGGGTCGGGACCGAAAAGGCGGTGAAATTGATGGCCAAGGGGCCGTGGAACGAAGCGCTCTTGAACGAGCTTTCGGGCGCAATGCGCGACGCCTCGATCTGCGGGCTCGGTCAAGCCGCGTCCAATCCGCTCACCTGTGTGTTCAAATATTTCCGTGAGGAACTGACCAAGCCCCTCGGCGCTTGGTGATAGAAAGAACAGTCATGGCCAAGACCAACGGATCGGCAAAAACCATCAAATTCACGCTCGACGGCCAGGAGGTCGAGGCGCGGGCGGAGGAAACGCTGTGGCAGGTCGCGAACCGCCTCGGCACCGAGATCCCGCACCTTTGCTACTCGCCCGAGCCCGGCTATCGGGCCGACGGCAATTGCCGCGCCTGCATGGTCGAGATCGAGGGCGAGCGCGTCTTGGCCGCGAGCTGCATTCGCATGCCGACGCCGGGCATGAAGGTGAAGACCGCTTCCGAGCGCGCCAAGGCTTCGCGCAAGATGGTGTTCGACCTCCTGCTCGCCGATCAGCCCGCGCGCGAAACCGCGCACGATCCGCAATCGAAATTCTGGAATTGGGCCGACAAGATGGGAATCGGCGTGAGCCAATTCCCGGCGCACGGGCGCGTTTCCGCCGACCGCAGCCATCCGGCTATGGCGGTCAACCTCGACGCCTGCATCCAATGCAATCTGTGCGTCCGCGCCTGCCGCGAGGTGCAGGTGAACGACGTGATCGGCATGGCGGGCCGCGGCGTCAACGAAAAGATCGTGTTCGATTTCGACGATCCGATGGGTCAATCGACTTGCGTCGCCTGCGGCGAGTGCGTGCAGGCCTGCCCGACCGGCGCCTTGATGCCTTCGACGCTCGTGAACGAGAAGAACGAGCGCAGCGTTTATCCCGACCGCAAGGTGGACAGCGTTTGCCCCTATTGCGGCGTCGGCTGCCAACTCACCTACAACATCAAAGACGACAAGCTCGTCTCGGTCAGCGGCCGCAATGGCCCCGCGAACGAAAACCGCTTGTGCGTAAAGGGGCGTTTCGGTTTCGATTACGTCAGCAACCCGCAGCGCCTGAAGGTGCCGATGGTCCGCAAGGACGGCGTCGGCAAGGCCGCCGACGATCTCGTCGATCCGTCGAATCCATTGACGCATTTTCGCGAGGCGACTTGGGAAGAAGCGATGGAGCGCGCTGCTTCCGGCTTCAAGAAAATCCGCGATCGCGACGGCGCGCAGGCGCTTGCGGGCTTCGGTTCCGCCAAAGGCTCGAACGAAGAGGCGTATCTGTTCCAGAAGCTCGTTCGCACGGGCTTCGGCACCAACAACGTCGATCATTGTACGCGCCTCTGCCACGCCTCGTCCGTCGCAGCACTCCTGGAAGGGGTGGGATCCGCCGCGGTGACCGCGACATTCAACGAGTGCAAAAACTCCGACGTGATGATCGTGATCGGCGCCAACCCAACCGAGAATCATCCCGTCGCCGCCACGTTCTTCAAGCAGGCGGCGAAGCGCGGCGCAAAATTGATCGTGATGGATCCGCGCGGCAACGGCCTGAAGCGCCATGCCTCGCAGATGATGCAGTTCAAAAACGGCACCGACGTCGCGATGCTGAACGCGATGCTGAACGTTATCATCGGCGAGAAGCTCTACGACCAGCAATACGTGCAAACCTACACGGAAGGCTTCGCGCAGCTCGCCGAGCACGTGAAGGATTTCACGCCGGAGGAAATGGCGCCGATCTGCGGCATTCCAGCCGACGTCTTGCGAAACGTCGCGCGCACTTACGCCCGCGCCGAAAACGCCATCATCTTTTGGGGCATGGGCGTTTCCCAGCACACGCACGGCACCGACAATGCACGCTGCCTCATCGCGCTGGCGCTGATCTGCGGCCATGTCGGCCGGCCCGGCACGGGGCTGCATCCGTTGCGCGGACAAAATAACGTGCAGGGAGCTTCCGACGCGGGGCTCATTCCGATGTTCTTCCCCGACTACAAATCGGTCGAGAATCCCGAAATCCGCGCCAAATACGAAAGCGTTTGGGGCAAGAAGCTCGACCCTAAGCGCGGCAAGACCGTCGTCGAGATCATGGACGCGGTCCACGCCGATGAGATCAAGGGCATGTACATTATGGGTGAAAATCCGGCGATGTCGGATCCCGACCTCAATCACGCGCGGGCGGCGCTCGCGCATCTCGAGCATCTGGTCGTGCAGGACATTTTCCTCACCGAAACCGCGAGCTATGCCGACGTTATTCTTCCTGCGTCCGCATGGCCGGAGAAGGACGGCACGGTCACCAACACCAACCGGCAGGTACAGATGGGCCGCAAGGCGCTGCCATTGCCCGGCGAGGCGCGGCAGGATCTTTGGATCATTCAGGATCTCGCGCAGCGCCTCGGCGAAGGGTGGAACTACAAGCACGTCAGCGAAGTGTTCACCGAAATGGCGAACCTGATGCCGGCGCTCGAGCACATTACGTGGGATCGCGTCGAGCGCGAACAGCACGTGACCTATCCGACCGACGCGCCCGACAAGCCGGGCCGCGATGTGGTGTTCGACAAGGGTTTCCCGCGCCCGGGCGGCCTCGGCAAACTCGTGGCCGCGAAACTCACGCCGCCGAACGAAGTGCCCGATCACGAATTCCCGATGGTGCTCACGACGGGCCGCCAGCTCGAGCATTGGCACACGGGCGCCATGACAAGACGCTCGAGCACCCTCGATACGCTTGAGCCGGGACCGGTCGCGTGTCTTTCGCGCGGCACGATCGCAAAGCTCGGCGTCAAGCCGGGCGATATGGTCGTTGTCTCGACCCGTCGCGGATCGGTTCAACTCGCGGCGCGGCACGACGATAGCGTGCCCGACGGCGTCGTGTTCATTCCCTTCGCCTATGTGGAAGCGGCGGCGAACTTGCTCACCAATCCGGCGCTCGATCCGTTCGGTAAAATTCCCGAATTCAAATATTGCGCCGCCCGCGTGGAGAAACCAGCCGAGACGCTGCAAGCGGCGGAATAAGTGCAGTCGGCGCCGTGAGCAACATCAAAGAAGTGATCAAGGAACTCGCTCCCAGCGGAAAGCTGCGTGTCGGCATCAATTTCGGCAACATGGTGCTGGCGCAGGGAACGCCGGAAGCGCCGCGCGGCATTACGCCGGATCTCGCGCGTGAACTCGGCAAGCGCCTTAGCGTGCCGATCGAATTCATTGCCTTCGATGCCGCCGGAAAGACGTTCGAGGCGATGAAGAATGGGAGCCTCGACATCGCCTTTCTCGCGATCGAACCCGTTCGTGCCGCCGAGATCGAATTCACGGCGCCCTACGTCCTCATCGAAGGCGTCTATCTCGTTCCGAAGGATTCGCCGCTGAAGACGATCGCCGATGCCGATCGCGACGGCGTTCGCATCGGCGTCAACAAGGATTCCGCCTACGACCTTTTTCTGACCCGCACGCTCAAATACGCGAAACTTCTCCGCGCCGAAAATGGGGTCGATCTTTTCGTCAAGGACAAGTTAGAAGCCGCCGCCGGCGTGAAGCAGCCGCTGGTCGTCTTCGCCAAGGCGAACCCAGGCGTGCGGGTGATGGACGGGCGCTTCATGGAAATCCGGCAAGCGATGGGCGCGCCCAAGGGCCGCGACGCGGGCGCGCGTTATCTGCGGGCGTTCATCGAGGAAATGAAGGCGAGCGGCTTCGTCGCCGACGCGTTGAAGCGCAGCAACCAGCCCGACGCCGCCGTCGCGCCGGCGGAGTGAATCTTTAATCGCTGCCGGGATCGCCGATGAGTTTCGCCGCCTTAATGCCGGCGAGCGCCGCGATTTCGTCGTTGTCGGAGATATCGCCGGAAACGCCGACGGCGCCGATGATTTTCCCTGCCTGATCCTTGATCAGGACGCCGCCGGCCACCGGAATGAGCTTGCGCACTGCATGCGTGGCGGCGGCGATGAAATGCGGCCGCTCCGCCGCCATCTTGGCGATCGTGCGCGAGCCGAGCCCCATACCCAGCGCGCCATAGGCTTTGCCTTCCGCGATCGCGGCGCGCGCTAAGCTGGTGCCTTCCTCGGCGCCGTATGCCTTCAGCGCGCCCCGTGCGTCCAAGACGGCGATCCCAAGCGGCTTCATCTTTTTCGCCCGTGCCTCGGCGAGCGCCGCCGTGATGATGGTTTGTGCAGCGACTAGCGTGAGTTCGGACATGCTTTATCTCCGGCTGTGGATCGTTCGTTCAGTCGGCCGCGCGTTTTTCGACGACCGAGACGGATGGATCGAGCCAAAACGCCCAAATCGCCGAGCCCAAAATCAGAAGGCTTGCCGCGACGACAAAGGGTGCTTGCCACGATCCGAACTGGACCAGGAAGCCGAAAACGATCGGCGATAGCGCGCCGCCGATGTTTCCGGCCATATTCATCATGCCGGATACCGTCCCCGAATGCTCGCCGCCCATATCCATGGGAACCGCCCAGGAAGGCCCGATGGTGCATTCCAGGAAGAACATCGCGCCGGTCAGGCAGTAGACGGCCGTATAGGCGTCTTCGGCATACGCCGCCGGCACGATGAACGCCGCGCAGCCCAGCATGCCGACGATCGCCACTAGGCGCCGCGCGAACTTGATGTTGCCGGTTCTTGCCATCAACCAGTCGGTCGCAAGTCCCCCGACGGTATCGCCGACGACGCCGGCCCACAGCGGCAACGATCCGAGGAAGCCGACCTTGAGGAGCGTGAAATTTCTGGCCTCAACGAGATAGGACGGCAGCCAGCTCAGAAAGATCCAGAGACAATAGACGTAGGTGAAGTACGCGCACATGATCGCCCACATATTGGGCGAGCGCAGCAGCGTTCCCCACGGCACGCTCGGTTTCTTGTCGAGCTTGACCTGATTGACGGCGCCCGTTGCATCGGTCCCGCGGATGCGCTCGAGCTCCGCCCGGTTCACCATCCCATGCTCTTCGGGAAAATTACGATAGGCGAAGTGCCACCACACGGACCAAACAATGCCGATCGCGCCGCAGAAATAGAAGACCGCCTGCCAGCTGAACGCCGTCATGATGAGGACGACAATCGGCGGGGCGATGGCGGCACCCAGCCGGCTCGCGCTGTGGGTGATCCCCTGCACGAAGCCGCGTTCTTGCTTCGGATACCAGTTCTGCATCGCACGCGTCGCCACCGGAAAGGCGCCGGCTTCGCCGATGCCGAACAGGAAACGAACGACGATGAACGAGCTCGCGCTGAAAGCCGCCGCCGTCGCCGCAGTCATGATCGACCAGTAGGTGACGATGATCGTCAATACGTTGCGGGCGCCGAAGCGATCGCCGAGCCAGCCGCCGGGAACCTGAAAGGCGGCATAGGCCCAGACGAAGGCGCTGAAGATGAAGCCCATCGTGACTTTGTCGAAGCCGAATTCCTTGCTGATCACGGGCGCCGCGGTCGAGATATTCACGCGGTCGAGATAGGTGATGAGGTACATCAAACAGATCAGGAACAGGATGTACCAGCGGCCCTTGCTCGGACGTGTTTTTTGCGGTTCCATGCAGCCCTCCCCCTTTTATCCAGGTCCCCGAGACCTGTCGTTAGTTGGCCGTTCGATCAGCAGACTGCCCATTTGCCGCGCGCTGGACAAGCCCGGACGAAGCGGCAATGCTTTGGGCGAGGACGCGCGCTACGTGCAGCGCCTCGCGGCCGGTGCCGTCCTTGATTTGATGGCGGCACGAAGTGCCGTCGGCAACGATCAACGTGCCGGATTCGGCCTTGCGCACGGCGGGAAGCAGCGACAATTCTCCCATGGCGAGCGAGACGTCGACGGTGCCGGCGCCGTAACCGAAGGCGCCCGCCATGCCGCAGCAACTCGATTCGACCGGCTCGACGGCGAGCCCCGGCACCAGCCTCAGCGTCTCCGTCACCGCGTCGAAGGCGCCGAACGCCTTTTGATGGCAATGGCCGTGCACGAGGGCGCGCCCAACGATGGGCGCGAGCGGAAGCTCAAGGCGGCCTTCGTGCCGCTCGCGCACGAGGAATTCCTCGAAGACGAACGCGTGCGCGGCAAGTCGCCTCGCCGCCTCGCTTTTCAGGAGCGCCGGAATTTCATCGCGAAAGCCGAGAATGCAGCTCGGCTCAAGGCCGACGACCGATATTCCGCGCGCGACGTAGGGCGCGAGCACCGCGACGCTGCGTTCCGCCTCCCGCCGCGCCTCGTCAACCTTGCCGACCGACAGGAACGTGCGGCCGCAGCAGAGCGCGCGCGAGGAGCCCGCTTGTTTCGGGACGTGGACGCGATAGCCGACGGCGGCGAGCACGGCGTGCGCGGCATCGAGATTTTCGCGCTCGAAATAGCGGTTGAAAGTATCGGCGAAGAGTACGACTTCGCGGCCATTGTTCCCGCCAGGGCCGGGGTCGACGAAAATATCGCCGCGCCAGCGCGGCAACGCGCGGCGCGCGCTGAAGCCCGCCAGCGCCTCGGACAATTTCGCCGCTCCCGGCAGGCTGTCGCGGAGATTAAAAAGCCAGGGCAGTTTCGCCGCAAACGGCGCGTAGCGCGGGAGATAACCCACCAGCCGGTCGTGCAACGGCAGACCAAATTTTCCCGCCCGCGCGGCCAACACTTCGATCTTCATCCGCGCCATATCGACGCCGGTCGGGCATTCGCGGCGGCAGCCCTTGCAGGAAACGCAAAGCTTCAGCGTTTCCAGCATTTCGTCGGAAGTGAAGGCATCGGGGCCGAGCTCGCCGCTGATCGCAAGCCGCAGCGAATTGGCGCGCCCGCGGGTGACGTCGCGCTCGTCATGGGTGACGCGATAGCTCGGGCACATGACGCCGCCCGTTTCCTTGCGGCAGGCGCCGTTGTTGTTGCACATCTCGACGGCGCCCTGGAAACCGCCGCCGGTGCCGGTGTAGGGGGACCAATCGAGTGCCGTTCGCATGTCTTCAGCACGGTAGCCGGGCGGATAGCGAAAAAGCGCACGGTCGTCGAATTTCGGCGCGCGCACGATTTTGCCGGGATTGAAGAGCCCGTTCGGGTCGAAGCGGTCCTTCACTTCCTCGAAGGCGCGCACGAGTTCGGGGCCGAACATCTCTTCGTGAAATTCGGAGCGCAGGATGCCGTCGCCGTGCTCGCCGGAGTGCGAGCCCTTGTACTCGCGCACCATGGCGAATGCTTCCTCGGCGATCGCGCGCATGGCGCTTAACGTCCTTGTCCTGCCGCAGATTCAGCACCGGCCGCACGTGCAGGCAGCCGAGGGAAGCGTGCGCGTACCAGGTGCCGCGCGTGCCGTGCTTCTCGAAAATGGCGGTGAGGCGCGCGGTGTAATCGGCCAGATGCTCGAGCGGCACCGCGCAGTCCTCGACGAAGGAAACAGGCTTTCCCTCTTCTTTCATCGACATCATGATGTTGAGGCCGGCGGTGCGAAGCTCGGCGATCGCGCCTTGCAAGGCGGGATCGAGCACTTCGACGACGCCGCCCCGCTGTTTTCCGCTCTTGTCCCAGCCGAAGCCGAGATCGCCCATCAAGTCCTCGAGGCGCTTCAGCCGGCGGATATTTTCTTCCTGATCGTCCTCGCCGAATTCGACGAGCAGGATCGCGTCGGGATCCCCGCGCACGAATTCTTGCAGCGTCGGGCGGAACATGGCGATCGCCGAGGCAAGCTCGATCATGGTGCGGTCGACGAGCTCGACCGCGATCGGCCCTAACTTGACGATATGCCGGGCGGCGTCCATCGCCGCGTGGAAAGACGCGAAATGGCAGGCGCCGACCGCGCGCCGGCCGAGCAGCGGCCAAAGCTTCAGCTCTACCTTGGTGGTGAAGGCGAGCGTGCCTTCGGAGCCGACGAGGATGTGCGCGAGATTGGCGTCGTTCTTTCCAGGCGCCAGCGCGTCGAGATTGTAGCCGCCGACGCGGCGCTGCACTTTGGGAAAACGCGCCTCGATTTCACGCGCCTCGCGCGCGCCGATGGCGAGAAGATCGCGCGCAAGCGGCTTTAGCGGCGAGGAAGCGGGAATGTCCGACAAATCCGCGCCGACCGGGCCGAAATGCGCGGGCGTTCCGTCGGCAAGCACCGCGTCGATCGAGTGCACATTGTCGCGCATGGTGCCGTAGCGCAGCGAGCGGCCGCCGCAAGAATTGTTGGCGGCCATGCCGCCGATCGTCGCGCGCGAGGCGGTGGAAATATCGACCGGAAACCACAGGCCATGCGGCTTCAGGGCGCGGTTGAGATCGTCGAGCACGATGCCGGGCTCGACCGCGCAGCGGCGGCCGGCGGTATCCAAGTCCAAAATCCGGTTCGAGGTATTTCGAGCAATCGATGACGAGCGACTCGTTCACCGTCTGGCCGCACTGCGACGTGCCGCCGCCCCGCGGCAAGACGCTCGCGCCCTCCGCGCGCGCAAGCGCGATCGCCCGTTCGGCGTCTTCGATCGTGCGCGGCACCACGACGCCGACCGGCATCATCTGATAGTGCGAGGCGTCGGTAGCGTAGCGACCGCGGCTGAAGCGATCGAACAGCACGTCGCCTTGCACCTCGGCCTTGAGGCGGCGCTCGAGCCCCGGCATCAGCCTTGCCGCCATTTTATTTCCTTCCCTTTGCCTGCCTCACAGCCTTCGGCCGATTGATTGGCTTTATTGCGCGGAATTTACACTTATAGAGAGGTGCGCGCATTGTGCGACGCGCTTTTTCGCGTTAGGTAGCCGCCGCGCGCGGTACTCGCGCGGCAAGCTTGCAGGGGCGGAAACGATGGCCAAGAACACGTCGCGCGTCGCAGGGCGCCATTTTCTTCATATTCCGGGCCCGACGCCGCTTCCCGACCGCGTGTTGCGGGCGATGGACAACGCCATCATCGACCACCGCGGCCCCGAATTCGCCAAGCTCACCAAGCGCGTGCTCGAAGGCATCAAGACGATCTTCAAGACCGCGAAGCCCGTGATCATTTACACCGCCACCGGCACCGGCGCCTGGGAAGCCTCGCTCGTCAACACGCTCTCGCCCGGCGACCGCGTGCTGATGGTCGAGACCGGCCAATTCGCGGCGCTGTGGAAGAACATGGCGGTCAGGCTCGGCTTGAAGCCCGAGTTCATCGAGACCGACTGGCGAACCGGCGCCGATCCGAAGGCGATCGAGGCGCACCTCAAAAAGGACAAGGCGCACGAGATCAAGGCGATCTGCATTCTCCACAACGAGACTTCGACCGGCTGCCTTTCGCCGGTGGCGGAAATTCGCAAGGCGATCGACGCCGCCGGCCATCCGGCGCTGTTCATGGTCGACACGATCTCCTCGCTCGCCTCGACCGACTATCGCCACGACGAATGGGGCGTCGACGTCACCGTCGGCGGCGCGCAAAAAGGTTTGATGCTGCCGCCCGGCATGTCGTTCAACGCGGTCAGCGACAAGGCGCTCGCGGCCTCGAAGACATCGAAACTCACGAAATCGTTCTGGTCGTGGGACGACATGCTGAACATGAACAAGCAGGGCTTCTTCCCCTACACGCCCGCGACCAACATGCTCTACGGCCTCGCGCGAAGCGATCGACATGCTGCACGAGGAAGGGCTCGACAACGTCTTCGCGCGCCACGACCGCTTTGCCGAAGCGACGCGGCGCGCGGTGCGCGCCTGGGGCCTCGAAATCCTCTGCCGCGATCCGAAATATTATTCGCCGACGATCACGGCGGTGCTGTTGCCGGACGGCCACGACGCCGACGCCTTCCGCGCGCTCGCGCTCGAGCAATTCAACATTTCCTACGGCATGAGCTTCGGAAAATTCGCCGGCAAGATGTTCCGCATCGGCCATCTCGGCGACATCAACGATCTCACGCTTCTAGGCGCGCTCGCCGGCACGGAAATGGCGCTCTACGCTCGCGGGCGTGCCGCACAAGAAGGGCGGCGTGCAGGCGGCGATGGATTATCTGACGCAAGCGGCGCGCGGTCCGGCGCGCGCGGCGGCGGAGTAGCCGGCGCTCAGTTGGCTTCGACGCCCTTGCCGCGGCGCAGGCTCTCTTCCAGAAGGTCGATGTTGTTCTGGATGCGCGAGCTCGACGGATCCTTCGCGCGCGCCGCATAGAGTTTCACACGCGCGCGCTTGTAGTCGCCGCGCAACAGATACGAATAGCCCTGATTGTTGAGAATCTCCGGCGTCGGCCCGAGGATCGCGAGCGCCTGCGCGTAGGCGCGATCGGCGTGATCGAAGCGCTTCAAGCGATCATAGGATGCGGCAAGCCCGATCCAGGCCTCGGCGTCGCGCGGGGACATTTCCACCGCGCGGCGGAAATAGCGCTCGGCGAGCCCATAGTCGCGCTCGCGAAAGTGCCGCTTGCCGAGATTGAGATCGTCGTTCTGATTGCTGCCAAGAAGTCCGTCCGTGGCGGCGTAGTCGACATCGACGGAGCCTGCCGGCACGACCGTCGCGTTGGTGACGAAGGTGCCGGTTGTCTCCGGCTCGGCGCCCGATGGGTTCGCCATCAAGCTGCCGTCAGCAGCGGCGAGATCGAGCTGTTGGGAGGTCTTGTCGCAGCCCACCAGCCAGAAGAGACAAGCCGCTAAGGCGGCGAGCGATCTAGGCGTTACTCTCATCACGCGCCTCGTAGCCGCAACGCGGAAACTGCGGCACCCCCACGTGATGCCGACGGGCAACGTAATTAGTCGCGGTTAACAATTCCTCGCCGCGACGAAACAATATAGGCAGATAAAGGGTTTGCGGCGGCGGGCGCGAATGTCAGTAAACGGCGTATTTCACCCGGATATAGGCGGGCAGCAGCGTGACGATGACCAGGACCGGAAAGATGCAGAGGATGAGCGGCACCGAAAGCTTGGACGGAAGGCTGTAGGCCTTCTCCTCCGCACGCGACAGGCGCTTGTGGCGCATCTCGTCGCTATAGACGCGCAAGGCGTCGGTGAGGCTGGAGCCGAGCTCGCTCGACTGCTGCAGGAGGGTCGCGAACGCGCGCGCTTCCTCGAGCCCGAGCCGATCGCCGAGATGCTCGAGAGCGTCCGAAAGCGTGCGGCCCGCCCTGATTTCGAGCGTCGCCATGTGAATGTTGGCGCTGAGCGAGCGGTAGGAAACGGCGAGTTCCCGCCCGACGCGGTCGAGCGCCGCTTCCATGCTGAGGCCCGCCTCGGCGCAAACGACGAGCAAATCCATGAAGTCGGGAAAGCCGGCCCGATGCTCGTTCTGGCGCGAGGCGATCCGCCGGCTGAGATAAAAGCTCGGACCGAAATACCCGACGAGCCCGGACAAGGCGATGACGAGCCAGCGCGAATTCGTGCTCATCTCGGGTTCGAAAATAGGGAAGCGCGACGAAGGCGGCGATCGCGAGCCCGACCGCCAAGCCGGTGCGCGCGACGAAATAAAACCCGGCCGAACTCGGATTGAGAAAGCCCGCTTGAACGAGCTTGCTCCGCAGCAACTTCATGTTGCCGCCATCGGCCGTGGAATAATAGCGCACGGTATAATCGAGAAGCTTCTGCGCCGTCTTCAGGCTCGCGTGGCGAAGCGAATTTTTCTTGACCTCGCGCCGGCTGCGCGCCGTCGGTCAACACGTCGGCGGCGCGCCGCTTGACCGAGCCGCGCACGCGCATGAAGGCCATCACGACGAAGGCGAGCGTCGCCACCGCGAGGAATACGAAAATTCCGAGCAAAATAGACGGGCTGCCGCCGGAAAATTCGAGCAGGAAATCGAGGACCGCATCCATCGCTCAGATCCTGAAATTGACGAGCCGGAACATGATCAAATTTCCCATCGCCATCCAGCCGCCGGCGCAGGCAAGCACGATTTTCGTCATGTCGATTTTCCACACGCCGCCGTAAAAATCCGGCGCCATCACCTGCAACACGAGGAACATCGCGATCGGCAACCCGGAAAGGAGGAAGGCCGAGAAACGTCCTTCGGCGGCGAGCGCCTTGATCTTGCGGCGCATCTTGAAGCGCTGGCGGATGACCGAGGAAAGATTGCCGAGGATTTCGCTCAAATTGCCGCCGGTCGAACCTTGAATCGCTACCGCCGTCACGAATAGCGGCAAGTCGTCCTGGCCGACGCGGAAATAGAGATTGCGCAGCGCCGTCTCCAGATCGGCGCCATAGGTGATTTCGTCCGACACCATGCCGAACTCGCTGCCGATGGGGTCCGGCATCTCGCGGCCGACCATCTGCACCGCCACCGGCACCGGATGGCCGGCGCGCAGGCTGCGGACGATGATGTCGATCGCATCGGGAAATTGAGCGCCGAATTTCTTGTGGCGGCGCCCTCGCATCATTTTCAGCACCAAGTACGGAAATACGAGCGCCGAAGAACGCCGCGGCCGAAAGCGCGGAAACGAGATCGAAGCCGTACCACAAGAGGCGCGCAAAAAACGATCGCGGTGGCGGCGGCCACGATCGCCGCGAATTTTCCCAGGCCGATCGTCAATCCCGACTGCATCACCAGCCGATTGAGCGATTGCAGTGTGGTGAGGCTGTAATCGCCGCCGGAGGTCAGCGAGCGTTCGCGTCGCAACTGCACGAGAATATTTTCGCGGTTCGGCTCCACCTGCATGAGCCGCATGCGGCGGTTGACCGTCGTCTTGTAGGAGGCGGTGGAGAAAAACACGAGATAGAGCGCCTCGACGAACAGGATCGTCGCGACCGCCGCGAAGAGATAAATCAGCGTGACCTGGTCGATCTCGAACGGCATCGGCTTAAAGCTGCTTGGAGGGATCGAAATAGCTTCCGGGGATCGTGATTCCCATGCGCCACGAGGTCGCCGAGGAAGCGCGGGCGCACGCCGGTCGCCTGAAAATGGCCCTCCACCTTGCCGTCGTCGCCGGTCGCAGGTGCGGAC
This sequence comes from uncultured Alphaproteobacteria bacterium, assembly GCA_963751685.1. Lineage (GTDB taxonomy): Bacteria > Pseudomonadota > Alphaproteobacteria > Rhizobiales > Xanthobacteraceae > Palsa-892. The sequence continues at coordinate 83,681 of CAVVVV010000011.1, forward strand.
GATATTTGAAGATTTCCTGCATCTGGATGATGTCGCCCTCGAGCCCGGTGATTTCGGCGATCGAAGTGACGCGGCGCTTGCCGTCGGAAAAGCGCTGCAGCTGCACGATCACGCGGATGGCGGCCGCGATCTGCCCGCGGATCGAGGCGATGGTCATCGGCATGCCGGCCATGCCGATCATCTGCTCGAGGCGCGAGATCGCGTCGCGCGGCGTGTTGGCGTGGATGGTGGCCATCGAGCCTTCATGACCGGTGTTCATCGCCTGCAACATGTCGAAGGCTTCCTCGCCGCGGCACTCGCCGAGGATGATGCGGTCGGGGCGCATGCGCAGCGCGTTCTTGACGAGTTCGCGCTGGCGAATTTCGCCCTTGCCTTCGATGTTCGGCGGACGGGTTTCCATGCGGCCGACATGCGGCTGCTGCAATTGCAGTTCCGCCGCGTCCTCGATGGTGACGAGGCGCTCCTTGTCGGAAATGAAGGAGGACAAGCGCGTTGAGCATCGTCGTCTTGCCGGAGCCGGTACCGCCGGACACGATCATCGTTACGCGCGCGCGCACGGCGGCGGCCAGCAGCACCGCCATTTGCGGGCGGATCGCGCCCATCTCGACAAGCTTGTTGAGGTTAAAGGGCTTCTTCGAAAATTTGCGGATCGAAACCAGCGGGCCGTCGACCGCGATCGGGCGAACCGCGACGTTGACGCGCGAGCCGTCGAGGAGACGCGCATCGCACAAGCGGATGCGATTCATCGACGCGCCGGCCGACCGCCGAGACGATCTTGTTGACGATGCGCAACAAGATGCGCTTCGTCCTTGAAGCGGACGGGCGTCGGCTCCAGCATGCCCTTGCGCTCGACGATAGACGCATTCGTGGCCGTTGATCAGGATGTCGTTGACGGTGGGATCCTTGAGCAAGGGCTCGATCGGGCCGAGGCCGGTCATCTCGTCGAGGATTTCGGCAACGAAGTCGTCAAGCTCCTGGGCGTTGAGCGGCAGGCGCTCGGCGAGCGTATATTGCGACACGAGGCCGTCGAATCTGCCGCTTCATTTCTTCTTCGGGCAGCTTCGCGAGCGCATCGAAAGATTGATTTCCTCAATCAGGCGGCGGTGCAGCCGGACTTTGGCATCGAGAAGTTTGGCGCTCAGCAACGGATTGCCTGCGGAGTCGGGTGAGGTGTCGGGTGCCGCGATTACGGGGCAGCTCGTTCAGAAATGACGGTATCCAATTCCGCCATTAGTCGCCGGAACTTCGGCGTCTGCGACCTTGCGCGTGGTGAAGCGACCGAGCATTTCAGGACCTCAGCGCGCCCAGAAAAAGCTGCGGCTTTCCGCCGGCGCTTTTTGCTTTTTTGCCGCCTTCAAGGCGGTTTGCGGAAGGATCAGCTTTCTCAGCGCGGCGGCGACGTTGTTGCCCGGCTTCACTTCATCGAGCGGAATGCCGCGATCGATCGCTTCGCGCACGATGCGATAATTGTTGGGGACCGCGCCCGCGAAGGCGGGTCCGAGCGCCTTTTCGATGTCGGCGCGCCGCAGACCCGGGCGTGAACATGCGCTGCTCGAAGCGGTTGACGATGACCTGCGGATTGCAGCCCTCGCCGAGCCGCTCGCGGATCGCGGAAAGAAGCTGCTTGGCGAGCCTAAGGCCCGGCACCGTCATTTCGCTCACAATGAAGAGCTTGTTGGAGCCTTGCAGGACGCTGTCGGTCCACGAGAACCAGGTTCGCGGCATGTCGATCACGACGTAGTCGAAATTGGCGGAGACGAGGTCGAGAAGCCGCGTCACGACCAAAGGATCGAAGGAGCGCATTTCCGCCGGTCGGTTGGGCGCGGCGATCACGGCGAGGCCTGATGTATGGTGCGAAAGCATCACTTCGAGGAGATGCCGGTCGAGCCGCTCGGGTCGCGGCTCGATCTCGCTCAAGTCGAGGCGCGGCTCGAGGTCGAGATAATCGATGCAGGTACCGTGCTGGAAATCGAGATCGACGAGGCAGACCGAAGCCGCGTTGCCCTTGCCGCCCAGTAGCGAAAGCGCGGTCTGGATCGCGAGCGTGGTGACGCCGACGCCGCCGGCGGCCGGCAGGAAGGTGTAAATTTGCGCCTCGATCGTGTCCTCGCCGGCGGCGCCTTTGGCGGCGCGCGCGCAGGCGCGGACGAGGTCGATCGGCGCCACCGGCTTTACCAGGAAGTCGGCGATGCGGATCTGCAAGAGCTTGCGGGCGACCGTTTGATCGAAAGCTTGCGTCACGACCACCAGCGGCGGCGCGCCGCCGAGCCGGTTGGCGAGGCGATGAAGGGCGACCAGTTCGTCCTGGCGCTGGGCATCGAGATCGACGATGACGACGGTCGCCTCGCGGGCGTCCAACTTGTTTCCTTCGTCGATGATCGTGCCCTTGGCCACGGAGAGCTCGATCTGGGCGTTGTTGCCGAAGGTGGCGCGAACGAGCTGCTCGAACTCGGCGTCGGCGGTGAGTGCCGCCAGGCGCGTCTTGTTCGCAGTATTGTTGGGCCGATCGAGCATGGGTGAAACTGGCGCGGCCCCCTCGGGAGCCGCGCTTGTCCTTATTAGGGGCTAACCGACGGCGCCGTAGCCGGAGCGGGTTGCGTGGGGCTGATCGCGCTTGTGCCGATACCGACCGGTGGCGTGACCTTGTTCGTCCGGTAGCGCTCGATGGCGCTCTGCATTTTTTGTCCGTTGCTCTCGATATCGCGGTATCCCGCCGCCTCCGGCCACATATCGACGGCGTGCACGACCTTGTTCGCGGCCACCGCGTCGCCGGCCCTGAAGGAGACGGTATCGCGGCGGTCATAATAGATGTCGGAACAAGCCGCGAGCAGCGAGCCGCAGAGAAGCGCGGCCGAGAGAGCGCGGAGACGAGAACGATCAGCGGCTCGCGACATGGGTGCCTCCTTGCGGCAGATCGAGGGCATGGGCGCCTCCTTGCGGCAGGTCGAGGATGTGGCCGTCTTCCGGCGTTTGCGGATCGGCGGAAATGTCCTGCACCGGCGCGCGCCGCACTTCGGGCTGGCCGTTCAGGAAGAAGTCGGTGTCGTTCGCCGGCAGCGAGTTGTCGAGCGGCGTCCGCACCATGTCGATCGGCCGAGCGGGGCGAACGATGCGCGGCGTCACGATGATGGCGAGATCGGTTTCGTTCTTCTGATACTGGGCGCTGCGGAAAAGCGCGCCGAGAATCGGAATGTCGGCGATCCAGGGCAGTTGCTGCTGGTTCGTGGTGCTGTTCGCCTGCAGAAGGCCGGCGATGGCGAAACTCTGGCCGTCGCGCAGCTCGACCGTGGTGCTCGCGCGCCGCACGATCAGGCTCGGGATCTGCACGCCGCCGACGGAGAAGGTGTTCGACGGGTCGAGCTGGCTCACTTCCGGCTCGATCTTGAGGTTGATCAAGCCGTTCGCCAGCACGGTGGGCGTGAAGGCAAGACCGACGCCGAATTTCTTGAACTCGATCGTGATCTGCTGCAGCGTCCCCATGACCGGGAACGGAAATTCGCCGCCGGCGAGAAAGCTCGCCGTGTCGCCCGAAAGGGCGACGAGATTCGGCTCGGCGAGCCGGCGGGCGACGCCGCGATCCTCGAGCGCCTTGATCAGAAGGTCGGCCTCGACGCCCCTGCCGAGCAAGGTCGCCATGATGGTGCCGAACGGCGTCGAATTGGAGAGAAGCCCGGGAGTACCGAGACTCGCGGTCACCGTTTTTCCGATAATGTTCCAATTGATGCCGAGCTCGCGGCTCGCCTGGCGCGAAGCCTCGACGAAGCGGACCTCCAAGAGAACCTGCTGCGGCTGCGTGACGCCGATCGAATTGATCACGTCGGGACCGAATTGCTTGGCGATCGTCACCGCCTTGTCGACGGTGACGGCGTCGGGCGCGGTGCCGGCGAGCAAGATGCGGCCGTTCACCGGCGACACCTTGATGTGCGAGCGCGGGAATTGCCGCGAAAGCTCCGCCGAAAGCTTCACGACGTCGTAGGAAACCTCGACGTCGAAAATGCCGACCTGCTTCTTGCCTTCGGCATACACCACGACGCGCGTGGTGCCGATCTTCTTGCCGAGAATAGAGACCGTGCGGTCGGTCAGCGGGTTGACGTCGGCGATTTCCGGGTCGCCCACCACGACTTCCATGAAGCTCTGATCGGTACGGATGTCCTCCGACTTGCCGACCACGACATTGACGCTCGCCGCGCGCTTGCCCATCCGGACGAGCTGCGCCTCCGCCGCCTGCGCCCCGCCGATCGAAACCGGCAACAGCGACACGCCGGCGACGAAGACCGCCGAGATCAAAGTCAAAGCGAGTGAAGAGCGGCCTTGCAGCCGCCCGACGGCGGTAGCCGCCCCGTTTCCTGTCCGCATTTTCATCTTTGCCTCCCCCAATTCCCTGTCTTCTCGTCTATCGTTGTTTGCTCGCCCGGCCGGTTTCGGCCGTCTCCAGAGTTTCGCCGTTATCCGACGGCACGCCGTATTCCTCTCTCTTTCCCCCCGCACGACCGTCACGGTCGAAAACTGCTTCGGGCCAACCGCGGGCGTGGTGTCGCGGCCGAGATCCTCCGTCGAGATGCGGCGTTGATCGCCCGCCGTGGCTTCGCCCGCCTTGCGCAAGGCAAGCGCGAGCGTCCCGATCTGAGAAGCGAGCGTGAGCTTTTGCGCGGCGAGCGTGTCGACTTCGAGCGTCACAGCCTTGACGACCGCGGGCTTGTCGGCGCGCTCGTCGGCGAGCTGGTCGATTGCGAGCACGCGCGTATTCTGTAAAACGACGTCGGTGGTGCCGCCCTTATCGACGCGGCGGGTCAGGAGAACATCGACGCGATCGCCCGGCAACACGAAGCCGGCTACGCCCTCGATATCGCTCACGCGCACCGTTACCGCCTTCATGCCTTCGTGAAGAACCGCCGACAGCGTCGCGCGCTGGCCGGGACCGGTGAGCTTGGAGCCGAGCACCGGCTCGTTCGGCTCGATCGGCGACAGCACGATACGGTTGCCGGCCGCGAGCACATCCTGAATCGAAGAGAACGAACCCTCCGGCAGCGAACCTTCGGGCCAAGAGATCACGCGCAAATTTCCGCTCGTGAGCGGATTGCCGAAACGCAGCGCCGAAGCCGCCACGACGACCGTGCGGGTGGCCTCGGGCTTCGGCTGGTTCAGCGCGCTCTTCAGGCGCATCTGCTCGTCCTGACGGTTCAGCCATGCCTGCGCGACAAAAACCGCAAGCAGGCCGAAGACCCCGGCAAGGACGATCATCACTACGGTGCTGGCGCGCACGGCTCGCTCCCCTGTTCTTGCGAGGGATCATCGAGCAGTCGTGTCTAATAAGAGTTTTCTTCGCGCCTCGAATTGTCGTTATTCGTTCAAGTCTTTGATTCATGTTAAAAGGCGGATGAAGCTTCATGTTAAAAAGCGCATGAACGGGCATGCTTTCCGGCGTGTTAAACGGCCAATTCAATGGATCTCGGATCAGCCGGCGCCAATTATTGACCGGCGGCGGGGCGGCGCTCGCTTGCGGCGTGCCGCGCCTGTCTTTTGCCAATGTCGCGGCGAGCGGGCAGCAGGCGCCGGGAATTTATCGTTACAAAATCGGAAACGCCGAGCTCACCGCTTGCTACGACGGCGTCTGGAATCGCCCAATCGACGACAAGTTCGTGCGAAACGCCTATTTTCCCGACGTTCAACGGGCGATGGCGGAAGCCTTCCTGCCGCTGCATATGCTGCCGACGCCTTTCACACCGCTCGCCATTAATACCGGCAACAAGCTCGTCCTCATCGATACGGGCTCGGGCGGCCAAATCGCGCCCACCGCGGGAACGCTCGTCGCCAATCTCGCCGCCGCCGGCATCGAGGCAAAAGCGGTCGACATTATCCTCATCTCCAACTTCCATCCCGACCACATCAACGGAATCAAGACGAAGGACGACGAACTCGTCTTCCCCAATGCCGAGATCCTCGTGCCGGCGCCCGAATGGGCGTTCTGGATGGACGACGGCAAGATGAGCCGCGCCAAGGGCCCGGTGAAAAGCTGGTTTTTGAACGCGCGGCGAATCTTCGAAAACATCGCAAAGGACGTGCGGCGCTTCCAACCCGGCAAGGAAGTGGCGCCCGGTATCACTTCGGTCCCCGCCTATGGCCACACGCCGGGGCACACCGCTTATATCGTCGCCAACGGCGATCAATCGCTGTTCGTGCTTTGCGACACGACCAACCATCCGGCGCTGTTCGCGCGCCATCCCGAATGGCAGGCCATCGTCGACCAGGACGGCGCGCTTGCGGTCGAGACCCGCCGGCGCATTCTGGATCGCGCCGTCGCCGACAAAATGCTGGTGCAGGGCTATCATTTTCCCTTCCCCGCCTGCGGCCATATCGCCAAGCGCGGAAACGGCTATGAATTCGTGCCGGCCATGTGGCAGTCAGGACTTTAAAGCCGTTTTGCGCGCTCACATGCGCGTGAAGTTATGCGGTGCCGGTCTTCTGCGCGGCAAAATCGTGCTATGGTTTGAGCGATCAACTTTCCAAGGAGAGCGAGATGATTCACCGCCACTTCCGTGCTTTCAGCCTGCTCGCGGGGACCGCCCTAATCGGTTTCGCGCTCGTGGCGGGTCCCGCCTTCTCCGCCGACGACGACGGCACGCGTCCGCCGGCCCCCGGTAGCGGTCAGAAAGACAAAAAAGGAAAGCAGTCGGAGATGCAACTGCGCGACGGTTATCTGAAGGCGCGCGCGATGATTCTCGACGGCAAGTACAAGTCCGGCATCGTCGCCTTGCGCGCGCTCGATTATGACGACAGCCCCGATGTCGCGAACTATCTCGGCTATGCGAGCCGCAAGATCGGCGATTACGAGACGGCGAAGTACTGGTACGAGAAGGCGCTCGCCTCGGACCCGGACCATGTGCGCACCTGGCAGTATTACGGCATGCTGCATGTGGAGCGCGGCAACATGCTGAAGGCCGCTGAGCATCTGGAAAAGATCCGCCAGCTCTGCGGCACCGAATGCAAGGAATACGCGGACCTCAAGAGCGCGATGGAAGGTCACGTCAGCTACTGACCCCGCGGTCGAGTTTCGCCGGGATTAGAATGCGCCGTCCTCGTAGTGTCTAACCGCTCATGCGCGCAAGCTTACAAATCTTTGCGTCTACAGCACCTTCGAGCCAAGTGAGAATTTCGCGCAAACTTTGCTCTGGCGTCTTGCCGGCCGTTTCCAACACATAGTCCGCCTTGGCGTAGAGCGGCTCGCGGCTTTTCAGGATCGATACGAGGTCGTTCATCGCGCGCTTGTTGTCGGCCATCGGCCGCAAGTCGCCCTGCTCGATCACTCGGCTCATGTGTTCGTCGGGTTTGGTGCGCACCCAGATCGTCATGCACGAAGTCAGCAAACGTTCGAAGGTGCCGGGCTCGGTGACGAGGCTGCCGCCGGTCGCGAGCACGAAGCGCGGGTGCTTGTCGATCACGGCGTCGAGCGCCGCCCGTTCGAAGCGGCGGAACGTCGGCTGCCCTAACATTTCGAAGATCTCGCCAAGCGCCAAACCGCTCGTCTTCTCGATCTCGCGGTCGAGCTCGATGAAGGGAGCGGCGAGCCTCGCGCCGAGCATTTTGCCGAGCGTCGACTTGCCGCTGCCGCGGAGCCCAATCAGAGCGATGTGGGCGCGGCGCGCCTCGCTCGAAGGTCCGCCGTGGCGCGAGAGCAGATGCGCGCGCGCCTGTTTCAACTCGACAGGCGACAGCCGCTCGAGCAGTTGATGGAAAAGCAGGTGCTCGACGTCGCGCTCGGGCCGCTCGTCGATGAGTTCGACGACCGGCACACCCATCGCCTTGGCGATGCGCCGCAACAAGACGATCGAGCAATTGCCCTTGCCGGCCTCTAGCTCGGCGAGGTATCGCTCCGAGACGGCGGAGTGTTTGGCCAAGGCTTTGCGCGACATGGCGCGGCGGCTGCGCATGGTGCGGACGCGATTACCCAGGAGCCGCAGGTAGCTCGCGTTCGAAAGGTCGCCACCACCGTTGCCGGTCTTTTTGGCGGTTTTGTCGCCGTGTCTTTTCATGACCCACCGTTTGGTGCAATATAGTGCATGTGCTCCTAAAATAAAAACCCGGGGGGACGATGTCCGAGCACGAGGAGCTTTCCGCGCGGCGGCCGTACAACGCGCCGCCGCGCTTCAAGCTCCGCGACGAGGACGCCGGTAAGACGGCGTGATCAGAGAAAGGCCGCCATGGAACGCTCGTTCAAGAAGGAAGTGCAGGCGCTGAAGCTCGGTCGCGGCGAAATCTTCCGCGGCGAAGGCATTCTCGCGGTCACCAAGGCGCTTCTACAATCCGGCGTCTCCTATGTCGGCGGCTATCAAGGCGCGCCGGTCTCGCATCTCCTCGATGTCTTGGTCGATGCCGAGGACATAATCGGCGATCTCGGCGTGCATCTCGAGACCTGCACCAACGAGGCTTCGGCCGCCGCGATGCTCGCGGCCTCCATCAACTATCCGCTCCGCGGCGCCGTCACCTGGAAATCGATCGTCGGCACCAATGTCGCCGCCGATGCACTCTCCAATCTTTCCTCTCCCGGCGTGATCGGCGGCGCCCTCATCATCATCGGCGAGGACTATGGCGAGGGCGCCAGCGTGATCCAGGAGCGCTCCTATGCCTATGCGATGAAATCCTCGATGTGGCTTCTCGACCCACGGCCGGACCTGCCGGCGATCGTACGCGCCGTCGAGAAAGGCTTCGAACTTTCGGAAGCGAGCCACGCGCCGGTGATGCTGGAGCTCCGTATCCGCGCCTGTCACGTCACCGGCGAGTTCGCCGCAGAGGACAATTGCCCCGGCGTTTATTCTGGCTTGAACCGGCTCGCTGGTCCGCCGCGATTCGATTACGGCAAGCTTTCGCATCCCCCCGTCACCTTCGTGCAGGAGCGGCTGAAGGTCGAGGAACGCATGCCCGCGGCGCAAAAATTCATCCGCGACGAAAAGCTCAACGAATTCGTCGCAGGTGATCTCGATGACATCGGCATCGTCGTGATGGGCGGGCTTACGAACAGCGTGTTGCGTATGCTTTCGCGCTTCGATCTCGCGGACCTGTTCGGAACATCGCGCGTGCCGCTTTACGTATTGAATTGCGTCTATCCGCTCGTTCCGGAGGAAGTGCGCGAATTCTGCGCCAGCAAGCGCGCGGTGCTCGTGGTCGAGGAAGGCCATCCCGACTATATCGAACAAGCGATCAACGTCGAACTGCGCCGTGCCGATTTGCAAACGCGCGTGATCGGCAAAGGCCCGCTGCCGCAGGCCGGCGAATACACCTCGGAAGTGCTGCTTAAGGGCATCGCTGCTTTTCTCTCGGAGACGAAGCCGCGCGGGCTCGATGTCGAAGCGATCGATGCCCGCGCCCACGCCATTCTTTCGCGCAAGCCCGCGGCCGCTGCCGCGGTCGGCGAATTGCCGCCGCGACCGCCGAGCTTTTGCACCGGCTGCCCTGAGCGGCCGGTGTTCAGCGCGATCAAGCTCGCCGAGCGCGAGGTCGGACCCGTGCACGTCAGCGCCGATATCGGCTGCCATTCGTTCGCAGGCTTTGCGCCGTTTTCGATCGGCAACTCGATCCTCGGCTACGGCATGAGCCTCGCATCCGCCGCCGCGGTCGGTCCGAACATGCAAAAACGGCCGATCGCGATCATGGGTGACGGCGGCTTTTGGCATAACGGCGTGATCACGGGAGTGGCGAGCAATCTCTTTAACAAGGGCGACGGCGTCCTCCTCATCATGCAGAATGGCTACACTTCGGCGACCGGCCAACAGTTCATGCCGTCGAGCCTGAGCAGTCGCGACGGCGCTCCCGCCGGCATGGATATCGAAAAAACGCTGCGCGCGCTCGGCGTCAAATGGCTGCGGAAAATCCGTAGCTACAGTGTCGCCACCATGACGAAGACGCTGACAGAGGCGCTGAATAGCAGCCAGCACGGTCTGAAGGTGATCATCGCCGATGGCGAGTGCCAGCTCGCGCGTCAGCGCCGCGTGCGCGCCGAGGATGCCGAGAAACTCAAGCTCGGCCGACGCGTGGTGAAGACGCGCTACGGCGTCGACGACGAAATCTGCACCGGCGACCATTCCTGCATTCGGCTCTCGGGCTGCCCGTCGCTGACGGTGAAACCGAGCCCCGATCCCTTGCGCACAGACCCGGTCGCGACTGTCATCGAAAGCTGCGTCGGCTGCGGCCTTTGCGGTGAGGTCGCTCACGCGGCCGTGCTCTGCCCCTCCTTCTATCGCGCCGTAGTGGTGCGCAATGCCAATTTTTGGGATCGCGTGTTGCATCGCTTCCGTCAAACCGTGATCGGCTGGCTCGACGAGCGCGAGGCAAAGGCATGAGCGGCGTTCAGCCGATCAAGTTGTTAATCGCCGCTCTCGGCGGCGAGGGCGGCGGCGTACTCACCGACTGGATCGTGACGGCCGCCGAGAAGCGCGGCTTTCCAGTGCAGAGCACGTCGATCCCCGGCGTCGCGCAGCGCACCGGCGCTACCACCTATTACATCGAGATCGTGCCGGTGCCCACGCACGAGTTGGGCGGCAAACGGCCGGTGCTCGCGCTGACGCCCGGAATCGCCGATATCGACGTCGCGCTCGCGAGCGAATTGATGGAGGCCGGGCGCTTGATCGCGAATGGCTTCGTCACTCCCGACCGCACCGCGATGATCGCTTCCACGAGCCGCTTCTATGCCATGGACGAGAAGATCGCGATGGCCGATGGCCGCTACGACCAGGAGCAACTCGCGAAGGCGATCCGCGACCATGCGAAATCGACGCTTCTGTTCGATATGGCGGAAGCCGCCAAACGTTCGGGCGCGATCGTGAACGCGGTGATGCTGGGGGCGCTCGCGAAGAGCAACCTCTTGCCGATCTCCGTTGAAGAATTCGAGGCGGCGATCAAGGATGATGCGAAGGGGGTCGACAGCAATTTGAAAGGATTTCGCGCCGGATTGGAGGCCGCACAGGCCCGCGAGGCTGCAGTCGCACCGAAGTCCGATCAGCGAGCTTCCCGCGAACAAGCGGGCTTGCACTCGCTCGAGCGCGAAATTTCGGCAACCGTTCCGGAAGCTGCGCGCGCGATCATGATCGAAGGCGTGCGCCGGCTCGTGACTTATCAGGATTTGAGCTATGCGCGGCGCTATCTCGACCGCCTACAGCGCATTCGCGATGCGGACAAGCGCGCGAGCGCCGGCGGCAAGCTTCTCGCCGAGACCGCGCGCCATCTCGCGCTGCGCATGTCCTACGAGGACGTGATCCGCGTCGCGCAGGCGAAGATCGACCCCATTCGCCTGCGGCGTATCGCCGAGGAGATGAAAATTTCCGGCGATCCCTACGCCGTCTACGAGTTCCTGAAGCCCGGCATCGATGAATTTTGCCAGATCCTGCCGCCGCTTCTTGCCAGGCCCATCCTGCGAGTTTCCAAGCGCCGCGGCTGGCTTGATCGCTTTCACTGGGGCATGGAGATCAACACCGCCTCGATTAGCGGCTATCTGCGGTTTTGGCTGCTCGCGAAATTGCGGCGCTTCCGCCCGCGCACCCATCGCTTCGTCGAGGAACAGGCCACGATCGACGCCTGGCTTAATCTCGTCGTAGCGGCGGCGAAAATTTCCTCGCCACTCGCGCTTGAAATTGCCGAATGCGCGCGCCTGATCAAAGGCTATGGCGATACCCTCAAGCGGGGTGCTGCGAATTACCGCGCGATCGAAACACGTGTCATCCGCCCCGCGCTCGCCGGCGAAATCCCGATCGCGCGTGCAGCCGACGCGGTGGCGAGCGCACGCACCGCGGCCCTCGTCGACCCGGAAGGCGAGAGCCTTGCTCGCTGCCTCGCGGAAATCGAAGGGCAGCCGGCCTTTCGCACGGCCGCCGAATAGCGTGTCGAATTATGCCACGCCCAAACTCGACATGAATTCTTCATCGAGTGGCGCGCCTTTGATCTTGCCGTCAGAATTCACCAACGCCCACGCGCAAATCTCATATCCCGTCCCAATCAGTCTGCCATTTGAGCTGAGATGATAATTGACCTGAAATCGAGTTTCGCTGACTTTTCGCACCTCCATCTCGATATCAAGAATGTCATCGTAACGCGCAGGCGTCTTGAAATCTGAATGCGCCGCCACGATCGGCGTGACGGCGCCAAAACGCTTTCTGAGATCGCGCTGGCTCAACCCGCGGTCGCGCAGCATTCGCTGAAATGCACAGTCGAACCAGTAAAAATAATTAGGATAAAAGACAATCCCGGCTTCGTCGCAGTCGCCCCACTCGATCGTGAAGCTGGTTTTGAACATTGCTCCTCCGCTAATTTTAGCCGCCGATGACCATACTTGAATGAAAGACGGCTTTTCTTCCGCTTTCCTCCCGACTTAACGGCAGAACTTCGTTCATGAGCCAAGCAAGTCGGCTTAGCGCCATTAGCGGGTATTGCTACGTCGGCATTACTCCGTCCAACACCACAACGCCGCGCAGATTCTTGCCCGCCTCGAGGTCGGCATAGCCGCGATTTATTTCATCGAGGCGATAAGTTCGAGTGATCAGTTCGCGCAGCTTCAACGCGCCTTTGCGGTATAGCGCAAGAAGTTCGGGAATTTGCAGCCGCGGGCTGGCGAAACCATAAACGGCACCCATGATCGCCTTCTGGGTGACCAGGAGTTCGAGCGGCGGAATCATGATCTCGGCTACGGTGTCCGGCGTGAGCGCGGTCACCACCACATTGCCGCCTTTTGCAGTGGCGCGGAAGGCCGGCAGCAGTGTCGCCGGCGGATCGATGCAAACGAAGGAGTGATTGACTCCGATCCCGTCGGTGAGCTCGAGCACCGCACGGGTGAGCGCTTCGCCCTGCGCACCCACTCCGTGGGTCGCGCCGAATTCTCGTGCCCAATCAAGCTTTGCCGGCACGATATCGGCGGCGATGATCTTCGAGGCGCCGCACAGACGTGCGCCCTGAACCACGTTCATTCCGTCCCCGCCGCAGCCCACCACCAGCACGCTCTCGCCCGGCTTGACCCGCGCCCGGTAGCGCGCGGCTCCGACACCCGCCGGCACGCCGCAGGCAACGAGGCTGGCGAGATCGAACGGAATGTCGCTATCGATCACGACGACCGATGCCTGATCGACCACGGCGCGTTCGGCAAAGGCGCCGATCATGCAGAAGGCGCCGACGGCAACACCCTCGCGGTCACGCCGGCGGTATGTGCCGTCGAGCTGCGGCCCTTGGGTGATGCGCGGACCTTCGGCGCAGAAATGATGCAAGCCTTGACGGCACCAGCGGCAATTTCCGCAACCCGGGATAAAGGTGAGTACCACGTGGTCGCCGGGCTTAATCGTGCCGACCGCAGTGCCGATTTTTTCGACCACGCCTGCGGCCTCGTGGCCCAGCACCATCGGCCGCATCGCCACACGCCGTTCGCCGCGCATCACGTGATAGTCGGTGCGACACAGGCCTACCGCGGCGACACGCACCAATACCTCGGTGGGGCCCGGAGGATCGAGCGTGATGCGCTCGATCGACACCGGTGCGCCGACTTCGCGGAAAAGGGCGGCAAGGGATTCCATAAATTATGATGCAACGGCAGGGTCGGGGTGGGCAACGGTCAACGGCAGCGAGGCTTCGCGATCAGCTACGAGTTCGCCGATTTCGTCGTCAATTCGACATCAAAGTCGGCAGTGTCATCGCCGTCAATACGCCACGTGTGACGCCACCCAAAACATACTCGCGTAGGCGGGAGTAGCCGTAGCCGCCCATAACCATGAAGTCGGCCGAGGTATCCGCGGAAATTTGTCCTGTTGTTCTGGTTTTTTGTATCAGCGGAATAAAGACTACTGCATCGATATGATCTCCTCCAGGCGGAGAGCTAAGTCGCCAATGTCTGCGGAGCGGGCTGCCTATGGTTGGGATAAGTTTCCAAACGTGATCCACCAAAGACGTCATTGCTGCGGCGGGTTCGCGTTGCCGCGCAACATGAAACGTTGGATCTTGCCGGTCGCCGTTTTCGGAAGACCATCCACGAATTCGATCCATCGCGGATACTTCCACGGCCCGATCGTGCGCTTCACGTGGACTTTGAGTTCGTCATGCAGCGCGCGTCCCGGCGCGCTCTCGCGCCCGTTTTTAAGCACGACGAAGGCCTTCGGTTTGATCAGGCCGTTCTCATCCTCGGCCGGAACGACCGCCGCTTCGAGCACGCAGGGATGGGCAACCAGCGCGGCTTCCACCTCGAACGGGGATACCCAGATGCCGCTCACCTTGAACATGTCATCGGTGCGACCGCAGTAGATGTAGACGCCGTCGGCGCGCCGCAAATATTTGTCGCCCGTCCACGTCCATTCGCCTTCGAAGGTCCGGCGGGTCTTGTCGCGCTGGTTCCAATATCCGGCGGCGGCCGAATTGCCGCGCACCTTGAGCTCGCCGATCGTGCCGTCCGCAACTTCGCAACCGCTCTCGTCGACGAGTTTCAGCTGATAGCCTTTTACCGGAACACCCGATGTTCCGTATTCGACCGCATGCGGAAGATTCGTCAGAAAGAGATGCCCCATTTCGCTCGAACCGACACCGTTCACGATATCGAGACCGAAGCGCTGCTTCCAAGCGATCCCAATATCGGGCGGCAACGGTTCTCCGGCCGAGAAGCAAAGCCGCAACCGGTCCGAGCCGCCGCTCTCCCACGTGCACTCGGGATCGGCGAGGATCGCCGCATAGAGCGTGGGAACGGCGAAGAACATCGTGGGCTGATAACTCCGCAGCGTCTCGAAAACGGTCTGCGGAGTCGGTCGCTCCGGATAAAATACCGAAGTCGCGCCGACCGACATCGGGCAGAAGATTGCATTGGCAAGTCCATAGGCAAAGAACAGTTTCGCCGCCGAAAATACGATGTCGTCCTGGCGGATTCCGATGCGGTCCTGGCCGGCCATCTGTGCCATGAACATGGGGCTCGAGTGCACATGCATGACGCCCTTTGGCGGCCCCGTGGTGCCGGATGAATAGAGCCAGAAGGCGACCTCGTCGGCACATGTTCGCGCCGGCGCCGATCCTTCGTTTTCGGCGGCCAGAAGCGAGTCCAAGCGCGGCACCGAATCCGGACCGCCGCCCACGACGACGACGCTCTTCAAGGTCGGAATGTCGCGCGCCGCTTGCTGCAACAACGGCAGCAGCGCCGTCGAGACGAACACGGCCTTCGCGCGCGAATCCTCGAGCAAGTAATGATATTGATCGCCGGTCAACCGCGTGTTGAGCAGCACCGGCACGACGCCGGCGCGAATGGCGCCCCAAAACAGCACCGGGAAATCGACCGTGTCGAGAAGAACGAGGGCAATCCGGTCTTCCGGTTCGATGCCCATGCGCGCGAGCATCGGACCGATGCGGGTAACCGCGTCGCGCAATTCACCGTAGGTGAGGTTGCGCGCCGGGTCGCTGAAGGCGGTCTTCTGCCCCCTGCCCTCGGCGACGTTGCGATCCACGAAATCGACGGCGGCATTATAATCGCGTAGCGCAGCCATGCGGTTGCACCCCGTCACAAATGTTGTGTCGATCTAGACGCGATTGCGAACGCCGGTCCTTGATTTAGATCAGGTTCTGGCGGTCGAGGACGCGCCCTGCGGCGGC
Organism: uncultured Alphaproteobacteria bacterium; assembly: GCA_963751685.1. Lineage (GTDB taxonomy): Bacteria > Pseudomonadota > Alphaproteobacteria > Rhizobiales > Xanthobacteraceae > Palsa-892. Next base: position 99,272 of record CAVVVV010000011.1, read on the forward strand.
GCCTCTGCCGCAATTGATCGAAGAAACCCTGCAATTTACCAGCAAGGAAGCCCATCGGAACCGGCGGCCCGCCGGGCACGACTTGATTTAGATCATTGAGGCAAAGCGGGAAACGAGGCCAGTTATTGCGATCGCGCAGTCCTCATTCGCGTCCCATGAGGGGATGGACGAGCAGTCATGCCAACGGCGAGCCCGCGGTCGCGGAAGCGGCTGCTCAAGTTGAAACTCAATGGCCGCTGGCGTGAAGACGCCGTGGCGGAAAATCAATTGCTCGTGGACTACTTGCGCGACGTTGCCGGCCTGACCGGCGTCAAGACCGGATGCGACGGCGGCGAATGCGGCGCCTGCACGGTGCTGGTCGACGGCGAAGCGGTGCCCTCCTGCATCATGCTCGCCGCGCGCTGCCAAGACCGCAGCGTCGAGACCATCGAAGGCCTCATCCAACAAGGCCGCCCCAACCGGCTGCAGCGTGCGTTTCACGAGAAGCTGGGGGCGCAGTGCGGATTCTGCACGCCCGGCATGATCATGGCGGCGGAAGCGCTCTTGCGCCGAAATCCGCGCCCAAACGATGGCGAGATTCGCCTGGCGCTATCCGGCAATCTTTGCCGATGCACGGGCTATATGAAAATCATCGAGTCCGTGAGAACTGCTGCGGAGACGCCCGCATGACCGCGGATCTGATCGCCGGCGCGAAGCGTCCGGGCGTGCCGTTGATCGACGGCATCGAGAAGGTCACCGGGCGCGCGCGCTACACGGCCGACCTCATGCATGCCGACGCGCTCGTCGGCCGTATTTTTCGCAGCCCCTTCAGTCATGGCGAGATCGTTCGCCTCGATGTCTCCAAGGCCCGCGCAGTCGAGGGGGTAGCGGCGATCGTGACCGGCGCTGATTGCCCACATGGCTACGGAGTTCTTCCGGTGGCGATGAACGAGTATCCGCTGGCCCGCGGGCGCGTACGTTACCGTGGGGAGCCGGTGGCCGCCGTTGCGGCCATAGACGCGAAGACCGCCGAGCACGCGCTCGGACTGATCGAATTCGAAGTGCGAAAATTTCCGGCTTATTACACGTCGGAAGAAGCGCGCGCCTCCGGCGCCATACTTTTGCACGACGACAAGCCGGGTAATCTCGAGCGCGAGGTGCATCACCAATTCGGCGACGTGAGCCGGGGTTTTGCCGAAGCCGACCTCGTGAGGGAAGAGCGGATTTCTTGCGCCGAAATCAACCACGCACAAATCGAACCGCATGCTTGTCTTGCCGACTACGATCCAATGACCGGGCGGCTCACGGTGCAGAGCGTGTCGCAGGTTGGCTACTATCTGCATCTGATGCTCGCGCGCTGCCTGGAAATGGATACTTCCCGCATTCGCGTCGTGAAGCCCTTCATCGGCGGCGGATTCGGAGCAAGGGTGGAGGTCCTGAACTTCGAAATCATCACAGCATTGCTCGCTCGCACGGCCACCGGAAAAGTGATGATGCAGCTGACGCGCGAGGAGAATTTTCTCACCCATCGCGCGCGCCCGCAGACCGATATCAGGCTGAAGCTCGGCATGCGGCGGGACGGACGCATCACGGCCTGCGACTGCGAGGTCGTGCAACGCGGCGGCGCCTATGCCGGCTACGGCATCGTCACGATTCTCTATGCCGGCGCGTTACTGCAAGGCCTCTACGATATCCCGTCGATCAAATATGACGGCTACCGCGTGTACGCCAATCTTGCCGCCGTGCGGCGCCATGCGCGGGCATGGCTCGGTGAATACGCGGCACGCCTTCGAGTGCCTGCTCGATCGCATGGCCCGCGATCTCGGGCTCGATCCATTTGCCGTTCGTCGCGCCAACCTCTTGCGGGCGCCCACGCGCACGCTGAACGACCTGTGGTCAACAGTTACGGGCTCGGGGAATGTCTCGAAGCGGTGGAATCGGCGAGCAAGTGGCGCCAGCGCATCGGCAAGCTACCGCGCGGCAAGGGCCTCGGCATGGCTTGCTCGCACTATGTCAGCGGCGCGGCGAAGCCGATTCACTGGACCGGAGAGCCGCATGCCGCGGTGAATGTCCGGCTCGACTTCGATGGCGGAATCACCGCGCTCACCGGGGCGGCGGACATCGGTCAAGGTTCTTCGACCATGGTCGCGATTGCGGTTGCGGAAACGCTCGGCGTGTCGATCGAGCGCATACGGGTCGTCGCCGCCGACAGCATGGTGACGCCCAAGGACAACGGCGCTTATTCGTCGCGCATCACGTTCATGGTGGGTAACGCGGCGATCGATGCGGCGACAAAGCTCAAGGCCATCCTCATCGAGGCGGCCGCCCGCAAGTTAGAGGCGCGGCCCGAAGATATCGAATGCGGCGAAGCGTTCCGGGTCGGGCACGGCGGGCAATCGAGCCTTCCCTTTGCCGAAATCGTGAAGGAGGCGCTGGTCGATCGCGGTCCCATCACCGTGTCGGGCACGTTTACGTGTCCGCCCGAAGCCCAGGGCGGCAAACACCGGGGCGGCGCCGTGGGCTCGACCATGGGCTTCAGTTACGCCGCGCAAGTCGTGGAGGTCGATGTCGACGAAGCGACCGGCGTGGTGAGGGTCGATAAGGTCTGGGCCGCTTTGGATTGCGGCCATGCCATCAATCCGCTTGCGGTCGAAGGCCAGATCGAGGGTTCCGTCTGGATGGGCATGGGCCAGGCGCTCAGCGAAGAAACCCGCTACGTCGAGGGTCTGCCCGTGCATGCCAGCTTGCTCGAATATCGCGTTCCGACCAGCGCCGAATCGCCGGCGATCGAAGTTCAAATCGTTGAGAGCCACGATCCTTACGGGCCGTTCGGCGCCAAGGAGGCGAGCGAGGGAGCGCTTGCCAGTTTTCCGCCGGCGCTGGTGAATGCGGTCGCCAATGCGATCGGCATCGACATGGATGAATTACCGGTGACGCCGGATCGGATCGTGGAGGCGTTGGTCGAGCGGCGGCGCCGGGCACGGCTGGCAACGGCACAAAGGGCTGCGTCATGACCTTGATGCCCGAGTTCCAGCTTGCCCGGCCGCGCGACGTGAGCGAAGCGATCGCCGCGAGCCATGAACACGCCGGCAGCCGGTTCATTGCCGGCGGCACCGATCTCCTCGTCCAACTGCGACACGGCATCGATCGGCCGGACGTGCTGATCGATCTTTCCGCAATCGAGGAATTGGGCAAGATCACCAGCGGCCCCGGCGGCGTCCGCATCGGAGCCGGCGTCAGCATTGCCGCGCTCGCCCGCGATACGACGATGGCCGCACGCTATCGCGCGGTGAAAGAAGCCGCCGAAATGATCGCCGCTCCCGGCCATCGGGCGATGGGAACCGTCGGCGGCAATCTATGCCTCGATACGCGTTGTATCTTCTACAATCAAAGCGAATGGTGGCGCCGCGCCAACGGCTATTGCCTCAAGCATCGAGGCGATGTCTGTCACGTGGCGCCGCAAGGCCAGCATTGCCATGCCGCGTTCGCCGGCGATCTGGCGCCGGCCTTGCTCGCGCTCGGGGCCGAGGTGGAGATTGCCGGCACGAAGGGCCGGCGGCGGATGCCGCTCGGCGATCTCTATGTCGAAGATGGCCGCGATCATCTGACGCTTTCCGAAGACGAACTCCTCGTAGCCGCGCATTTGCCGCCGGATCCTCCATCCTCGACTTATTCCAAGGTGCGCGTGCGCGGAGCCATCGATTATCCGCTGGCCGGAGTGGCGGTGGCCCTTGGAATGAACGAGGGAGTCGTGAAATCGCTTCGTCATCGGCCTCACGGGCACCAATTCGCGGCCTTTCGTGCTCTCCGGCACCGATGCCATTGTCGGCCGGCCGATCGACGAGGCGGCGCTGCAGGCGATCGAGCGCTTGGTTCAGAAGCAGGTGCAGCCCATGCGCACGACCAATGCGTCGGCTCACTATCGCCGGCTGGCCGCGGCGGCGCTGGCACGCCGCTTGACGGCGGCATTATCCGCCGGGTCGCGGTCGGATGCGGCGGCGCCGGCCGGTCGGTAAGCCGCCACGCGTCGCTCGCCGGAAGATTGGATAAGCGAAGATCCGATGATTCGAATTAAGTTCGCCGGCCGCTCGCCCGGCGGCGCTCGACCAGTTTCAGCATGGTGGCGATCGTGATCGACCCGAGCGTCGCCCGCGCGATGTCATCGATCTCGCCGAGAACCTCGCGCAAGGCGCGTCCCTCGCTGGTGCGATCTCCGACGCTGGGAGAAACGTCGGCGCCGATATTCTCGAATAGCTCGATCACATCGAGCAAGGTCGTCCGCCGCGCATTGCCGCTGAACTGGTGTCCGCCGCGCGCGCCCCGCACCGAACGCACGAGCCCGGCGCGGGCCAGAACATGCATAACTTTCGCCAAGTGATGGCTCGATATGCCGTATTTTTCGCCGATCCCGGTCACCGATAGTTGCCGGTCGGGATCGGCGGCAAGCTGCAACAGGGCGAAGATGGCGAGCCGGCTCGAGATTTGCAGCTTCATGCCATTTCAACCCATCGGCCAGGATCGCGGAGCCGCTCCATGCGCCGCACCCTCTCCCGTCAATCAATTTCTTTTTCGAGCTGGATATAGGGCCCGGCCATCATTCCTTCGCTGCGGAAGAACAGGAGATGCAGCCGATTGTCGCGGGCGACCATCGTTCGCATCTTGCCGACCCCGGCTTGCTTGAACTCTGTCGAAATCGCCTCGAACAACGCTTGCCCAATTCCGTGCAGACGCGCACGCGGCTCGACCGAAAGCGCGAGCACCCAGCCGCAAGGCTCGGACCCGAATTCCCACGCGCGCACCTCGCCGACAATGAAACCGAGCATGCGCGGATCTGGTTCGGCCTCTGCCGCTTCGGCGACGAGAAAAAATCTTTCATGCAAGCCGCGCTGGCCGAACCGCTCAAAGGCGTCGTGCCAATAAGCCGATTTGGCCAATCCCGTAACGCGTTCATCCAGCGCGATCACTTGCGGGATATCGGATTTTGCGGCTCGCCGGACGGAAAGCGCGCGCGCCGCCGCCTCTGCTGTGCTCGCTTTCATGCTCGCCACCAATCGAATGTCCCCGGGCCCCGCACGCTGGGAAAGACCATAGGTGAAAATTCAGTATTCTGGTACTAAAATAGATCGGATAAAAATCGCCGAAATCCTGGAAAGCTAAGCGCGTGGCCTTCAATTCACGGCGTCGATGACGCGTTCGAAGCAGAGTTGTTGCGAAGGTTTGAAGCCGCAATTGTCGAGGAATGCGCGGAGATCGCGATCGCGCCAATGGATTTCCGTCCGGATGCGCTCGACGCGGAGCGTCGTCAAGTTGATCAGCAATTGCGACAACAGCGCCCGGCCGATTCCGAGATCGCGGTAGTCCGGATCGACGCCGATCGTATCCATCACGGCCATCGGCTCGAATCGCCCGAATTCGCCGTAGTCGACACGCGCCATGATGAAACCCACGGGTCCGCCGTTTTGTTCGGCCACGAGCGAGACGCGCATGTCGGATTCGTGCAGCGCTTCCATCAGCTTGCATTCGAAATAGGCCGAACGATCGCCGCCGGTGATCCGCCGGTCGATCGTGATCAGGGCGCGAAGATCGCTTTCCTTCATGGCCCGTACGGGAATCCGGTCGCGCGCGAGCGGACCGAAATCGGGCGCCGGCGGACCGCCATAGTTGATTTCCGCGGCCCCGCCGATGCGTTTCGGGATTGTCATGCGCTTGCGCCCGATCATCGCCCAAACTCCCTCGTTCTCATATCTCTTCGCTCGTCTCTGTGAGGGGCTCGACGGCCGACCGCTCCAAGGCAAGCTGCGGGGCCAGCGTGAAGCCGGAAGAATCGAAAAAATGCAGAATATCGTGACTGGTCCAGTCGGCCTGCGACTGCAGGGAACCCACGCCCATTGCGCGCAAGTTCTCGATCAGCGCGCCCATGAGCGCGTGGCCGATCCCGCGTTCCCGGCTTTGAAGTTCGACGCCGACGGCATTCAGCACCGCCACCGTGTTTTTGCGGCCGAACTCGCCCCGGAGAATCCGCGCAATGGCGAAGCCGCGCAAGGCGCCGGCGCAGTGGACGCCGAGACAAACAAAATCGTCGGGTCGGGCTTTCGCCGTCGCAAATAACTTTTCGAAAAAATGCCGGCGCGCCCGCCCGGCGTGAGCGCGATCGATGGCGATCACCCTCTCCACGTCCTCGGCGCCGAGACGGCGAACATCGCGATTTGCAGCGGCAGGCAAATTCATCGGCATACCTTAGGCGATTTCGACATATTCCCGGTAAAGACGGGCTTCGGTGTCGGCATCCATGTTTTCCTCGAGCAGCGGCAACAGCGCCATTTCTTCTTTCTGCACGTGCGCCAGCAGGCGCTCGCACAGTTCCGCGCCCACTTCGCGGAACTCGTTCCACTTGGCTGCATCGAATCCGTTAGCGGATGCCGCGCGCGTGAGCACGGCAAGCCGCTTGCCGAGCGGCCGTATCGCCAGATGGTCGTCGGTCAGATGCGCGCCGATGGCCTCGTCGCCGATCGCGCGCAGATAGGAGAAAAGATGGTCTTCCTCGAAAGCAAAATGCCGCTCGATTTCCGTCTCGAGACCGGCGGAAAGATCCGAAAACAGCTTGATAACGCCGCGGTCGGCGGTATCCGGTGGGCTTCCGCGCTTGTGACGCGCGATCAGCTGCTCGAGCCGCTCCATCAAAGCGACTGTGGCGCCATGCTCGTCATGCAGCCTTCGGTTGACGCGGTTGGTGAAACTCATCGCCGGCTCACGTGTGCAACTGTTGATATTTGGCGAGCAGGTCTTCCTTGCTCTCGACCCAATCGGGATTTTCGACAATGCAGGTCGCCGGACAAACTAGCTTGCATTGCGGTTCGTCCTCGGCGCCGACGCATTCGGTGCACTTCAGCGGATCGATGACATAGATCGGATTGCCGGCCGTGATCGCCTTGTTCGGACATACAGGCTCGCAAGCATCGCAAGCGGTGCATGCCTCATTAATCAACAACGCCATTGTCGCCTCCGCGTTTCAAGCCGCGCGCGGCACGGAGCCGAGCGCGGTAAGTTTATCGTGCCGGAATGCTCCCCACAGCGCGGCGCCGATCGCGCCGGCGTAGATCGAATCCGGATGGCTGCGAATTGTCGTCTTCATCTCCTTCATCTTGGCGATGTCCTCGATCAGCGCCGCGACCAGTCCGCTGTCGAGAGCGAGGCCGCCCGTCATCATCACCGTGCCCTGTTTCGTGCCAATCGACTTCAGGAGTTTGGATAGGCGGCCGGCCATCGACAGGTGGATGCCTTTGAGAATGTTGGAAGCGGAGATGCCGCGCGAAACCATGTTGATCACGTCGGTCTCGGCGAGCACGGCGCAGATGCTGCTGACGATCTCGGGATTGTCGGATTGGCGCGACAACGAGCCGATCTCGTCCTGCGCGATTCCGAGATAACGCGCGATATTCTCGAGAAACTGTCCCGAACCCGATGCGCACTGACTGGTCATTTTGTAGGTCAAGACCTTGCCGCGCTCGTCGATGCTGATCGCGCGTCCATGCAGCGCGCCGACGTCGAGGACCGCCCTGGATTCGGGATCGAGATAGATCGCGCCGCGTCCATGCGTCGTCATCGAATAGAAATGGCCGGTGTGGAAGGGAACGCCCTCGCCTTCGCCGGTCGTCGCAACGTAGTCGACGTCTTTCTCCGTGAGCTTTGCGTCCGCGAGTATTTGATCGAAGGCGATCCGCGCCAACTCCATCGGGTCGCGCTGCCGGATGCGAAGGGTGGCGCGTGAAAGCCAGTCGGTTTTATTGCCCTCAACCCGGAACAGCGCCGCCTTGACGACTCCGGTGCCTATGTCGATGCCAGCCGCAACGGTCATGCTGCCCTTCCCTTTGCTTGCTCGAGATGAGCGCGACGAGCGAACTCCGCCGCGCCGAGCGCCCCGGTATAGATCGACTCGGGATCGATGTTGATGACGACGTCGCCGTAGTTTTCCTTGATGACTTTCTTCAACTCGCGTACGGCGGCTTCGTTCTTCGCCACGCCGCCGGTGAAGGTGAATTCGCTGGTGACCCCGCCCGATCGCGAAATGATCGAGATCGCCCGCAGGATGATGGAGCGGTGGAGCCCCGCCAGAATGTCCTCGCGTTTCTCGCCGAGCGACAGGCGATCGCGGAGTTCCGCGCCCGCGAACACGGTGCACGTCGAGTTGATGCGCGCCGGGCGATTGGATTTCATCGCCAGCGGTCCGAGTTCGTGCAGGCCCATGTTCATTTCGTCGGCGATATAACCCAGATAGCGCCCGCAACCGGCCGCGCAGCGGTCGTTCATCTGGAAATTTTCGACAATGCCGTTGGCGTCGATCTGGATGCCCTTGGTATCCTGGCCGCCGATATCGAGGACGGTCCGCGTATTCGGATACATCATGTGCGCGCCGAGGCCGTGGCACAGAATTTCAGAGCGGATGTGCTCCTTGGAGAACGGCAGTGTCACGCGGCCGTAACCGGTGCCGACGAGATAGGTCTCCTCGAGGTCGATATCGAGCGTTTTCTCGATCGTTTTCGGAACGTCGGTGGACCCGGTCTTGATCGCACTATCGGCGGCAAGAACGCGGGCGAGCGCCTGGCGGAACTTGTCGCTCAAGCCGCCCGACGGCGGCCGGTTCTCCACCTCGATGATCGATTTGTCATAGACATTCAGCAGAAGCTCATAGGGAATTGCCGCCGCCCGCGCGACTTCCTCGGCCTGCGCATGGTAGCTCGAGCCCGCGATATCGCGGAAGAAATCCGATTTGCGCTTGGCGCCGGGCACATAGAGCGACGGCGCTTCCTCACGCAGACGCTTGAAGACCTCGACGATCGCCTCCTTGACCACGTCCTCGACCTTGGCAAAGCGCTCGCCCTTGACCTGGCTGCGGCAGGTTTCCTCGAGATCGCCGAGCTGCTCGAGGAACTGCAGAAGACGGAAGGAGCGCTCTAACGCGCCGAGAAACTCATCGAGTTCGCCGCTCTTGCCGCCGCCCGCGTTCAGCGCCCGGCGGAACAGTGTGAAGCGCGCATCGATGCGAGCCTCCTCGCTCGCCACCCGCGCGGCGGTGCTGTAGTTCGAGCGCGAATTGGTGATGCCGCGGCCGATCACCGCGCGGTCCTCGTCGAGGAGAACCGCTTTGGTGGTGGTCGAACCGAGATCGATGCCGACGTAGGTCTTCATGCTATGGCTCCCCTATGCCGCCGCGCGCCCGCCGGCGCGCTTTTGTTCGATCATCTGAAAATAGCTCTCGAGCCGGTTCTTGATGTTGGCGGCCGAGAAATAGCGCGGATCGACGAGATCGGATTCGATGAAGGCCGCGGGCTTGCCGGTGCGTTTCTCCACCTCGCGCATGATCAAGAGCTGGCCGGCGGAAAAACTGTTGCAGCTCTTGATCGAGTTGATCAAGAGGCCGTCGGCCTCGTATTCGTCGAGGTAGTTCGCCAGCATGTCGATCCGCATCGGCAGACTGCGATTGGTGTAGACGCCGAGGCAATACTCGGCGAGCGTCTCCAGCGGCTTGTCCGGGTCGTGCCGGAAGCCGAAATCATAGACGCCGCCGACCTTGGAGTAGGTCGAGGCGACGACGACGGCGCCTTCGTCGTAGAACATTTTCCAGAACTGGCGAAAATTGGTGTAATTCGGCGGCCCCTCGACGACGAGGCGATATTTTTCCTTGCCCATGTCGCCGTCGGGCGTGACCGGTCCTTTGCCGGCGGCGATGCGCTCCTCGACTTCGGCGCGCAGGAAACTGTAATAGTCGATGGCGTCGTCGGTGCCGCGGAAGGCGCCGAAGATCGGCCCGATGTAATAGATTCCGCCGAAATACGCGTCGATCGGCGACGGCTTCTTTTTCGCGCTCTGCAACACGCGCACGAGGTCGTCCTCGGCCCGCGCCGATTTCTTCAGGTTCTCGCGCAACCGGTCGATATCGAATTTGACCCCGGAAACCCGTTCGAGCTTGGGGATCACCTCTTCCTTCAGTTGCTTGACCATGTAGTCGGTCATATTCTTGGTGATCTTGCCGTCGCCCATGTAGGGCGTGTGCAGCATGATCGTTTCGCACTTGTATTGCTCGCGCAGGAGCTCGAACCATTTCATGAAGGTGAAGCAGCCGGTATAGGTAAGCAGCAGCACGTCGGGATCCGGCATCTTCTTGCCGTTCGGGCCGATGTTGCCCTTGGCCATCATGCCGATGTCGGATTTGACATAGGTGCAGACGTCCTCCGAGTGGCCGATCTTCTCCGCCTCGAGAACATAGGCGCCCGACTGCCTGCGCAAGCCGCTCTGAATCGCATTGACCTCGGGCAGGTTGTTCACGAGATCGAAGCACATGATCAGTTCGTTGAGATTGCCGGGCACGAAAGTGGCGCACACCTTCTCGCCCGTCTGCGGCACGTTCGTCAGCCGGTCGTAATGGGCGGCCATCATTTCTTTCTGTTTCACCATGGAGGCATCCTTTTCGATGTCCTTGGCGGGCCCTGCCTTGGGGGTAACAATGACCGTCATGCTCCGCTCCATAGCTTGATTGAATCGGCGAACGTTCCGGCCTGCTCGCGGATCGGCTGCATCTGGCCGGAATTTTCCGCGTATTTGAATGCGATGTAGGGAATTTCGGCGTCCTTCAGCACGTGCTGCAGCATCGGCCGCTCGAGCAATGCCGGATCGCAGAAGCTCGGGCAGGCGAAGATCACGCCCTCGGCCCGCGAGCGCCGTACCGCCCGAACGAGATGCTGCCCCTTCTCCTTCAGATCGGGCTCGTATTTCGCCGCGGTCGATTCGGATTGGTGCAGGAAAGTACGCGCCAGATTTTCGAGCGGTTTGCCTTCCGTCGGGACATCCGCGGTGAGCCAGCGGGTAACCAGCAAGAGATCGTCGTCGACCACATAGCAGCCGGCGAGTTCGAGCGATTTGATCAAATTGAGCGGCGGCTGCTCGCAGAATACGCCGGTGAGCACGACGCGACAGTTGTCGCGCCGCGGCCGCTCCTCGTTCCTAACCGCGGCCAGATAGTCGCGGATCATCGCCGAATGTTCCTCGACCGGCAGCACCAGCCCCGCGCGCAGCACGAGATAGGCCTCGGCCGCCGGCGCCTGCCAGGGACGCTCGGCACGGAATTCATAGAGCTCGCGCACCAACCGCCGGTTTTCGTTGTAGATCGCAATTGAATTGTGCAACTCGTCGTCGGTGATCGGCTTGCCGCGCAGCTTGCCGAGATCGTGCAAGAGCTCCGCGAGCTCGTTGACGTAATAGCTGCCGCCGATATCGTCCCGGTAGTTCTGCGGCACGTCGAAGTATCGAACGTAGACGTTCGGAAACATCATCTTCCACATGCCCGAGAGATTGCGGATGACATCGCAGATCGAGGGGAACAGCATGCCGTCGACGAAATCGATCCGCCCGGATACGCCGAGCTCGATGGTCGAGCGCGGAATCCGGCAGATGTAACTCTGATAATAGGCGTCGCCGTGAATCACCTCGAGCTGGTCGCCGCCACCGACGATGCCGAGCGGCAGGAAACCGGCGGCGTGAATGATCTCGCGCGGCACGTAGATCGGCAAATAGCCGACGACCTTGCGGCTCGGATCCGCCGCTTTCCACTGGCGCGCCGACGCGAAGGACAGATCGTCGAACAACGCTTGCGCGCGCGCGACGATGTCGGAAGTCTTGGATCCGTTCAGCGATGTTGCCATTGCGCCGCCCTCTTCCCGACGAAGGCTTCGAGGCCTTCCACCGCATCGTGCGTTTTCATCAGCTCGTCGAGATATGTGCGTTCGACCGAAGCGATCTTCGCCCTGACGCGCGCCGCATAATCGAGGCGCGCCGCCTTGACGGCATAGCGGAGCGAACTCGAGCTTTTTGGTTTGAGGTGCTCGCCGAAATAATCCAACGCCGCGCGCTCGGGATCGGCCGCCATTGCGCAGGCCATGCCCATCGTCGCCGCCTCGGCGCCGCTGACGTTGCGCCCGGACAGGAGCAGATCGATCGCCCGCACGGGACCGACGAGTTCGGGCAACAGGCAGGAGGCGGCGGGCGCGAACACGCCGAGCTTCATCTCCGGCTGGCCGAGCACCGCGTCGGGAGTGACGAATACGAGATGACCGGCTAGCGCCACTTCGAGCCCGCCGCCGAGGCATTGGCCGCGCACCGCGACGAGCACCGGAACCGGCGATTCCACGAGCCGCATGACGAGCCGATGAATTTCCTGCAGCATGGCCGCGCACTGGGCCGGCAGATGCTCCTCGACGCTGGCACCGAAGCTGAAATGCGGGCCTTCGGCATCGAGCAGCATCGCCGCGAGCGATGGATTTTTCAGATGCTCGACGAGCGCGGCGTCGAGCGCCGCGATCATCTCGGCGTCGATCAAATTCGCTTTTGGCCGGCTCAGGCGCAGGCGCAAGAGCCGCCCTTCCGCCTCGAACCAAACCTTCAGACACGTGTTCATGGCTTGCGCGTCCGCGGTTGAATGCTCTCGGTGAGTTCGTCGGACCACGGCGTATTGGCCGCCAGCGCACGGCGCAACGCCACGAAGTCGACCTCACGGCCGGTTTCGCGCGTACCTTCGTTGAAGGCGCGGAATCCGGCGCGCGCCTCCGTCATCATGTTGAGTGCGAGCCAAGCGCGCGCATTCTCCTTGTTCCGGTTCCATGCATCGAGCTTGGGTTTGCGCAATTCCTCGACCGTTTTCGTGGTGCAATCGGGGAACGTGTAAAGCAGCTTGGTGCAAAGACCTTCGACCTTCTCGTCGAGCAGGCCGAGATCGACAGTGCCGCGTTTCATCAGTTCCTGGCCGGCTTTCAGCGCTTCGCCGGTTTTGCTCTTGCCGAAAACGTAGCGGCCGTATTCGTCGGTCATGCGGCTCGTCTCCACCAGAGGGTTGGCGACGAACTTGCCGTCCACCTTGAGCGCCGGAACGATGTCCGTCAGTATCCCCATGAAATAGGCTTCGTGCGCGGAGAACGGTTCGCACAAAACGCACGAGGCCATCGCGCGTTCGGCGCCGACCACGACGGGAAGAAAGTCGGTCGCACCGCCGATCGGCGACGAGCCATGCTTGGGGCCCGCCTGGCCGAAACGGGCCAGGTCCTGCGCGATCGAAAAATCGCAAGCCATGCCGATTTCCTGTCCGCCGCCGACGCGGATGCCGTTCACGCGGCAGATCACCGGCTTGTCGCAAGCGAGGATGGCCGAGACCATGTCGTTGAAGAGACGCATATAGCCGCGATATTCCTGCGGATTTCCGGCGTAGTACTCGGCGTATTCCTTGGTGTTGCCGCCGGTGCAGAAAGCCTTGTCGCCGATTCCGGTGAAGACCACGGCGACGACGTCGCGGGCGGTGCTGGCGGCGCGGAACGCGAGAATCGCGCTCTTGACCATATCGGTCGTGTAGGAATTGAACTGCGCCGGGTTATTCAGCGTGATCCATGCGTTGTAGAGACCGGCCACGGGTTTTCCGTCCTCTCCCCGGACCGGCCGTTTCTCGTAGAGCACGCCCTTCGATGCCGTCAGACGAATTTGCTCGCCGACGAGATTGTGATCCTTCATTTCGCGCTCGGCGGCGGTGATGTTGCGAACGGCTCCCGTAGTCATGATTTTCTCCTCAATGCTCTGGAACTAGCACGGCGCGCCGTTTGAGCGCGCCGGCATGGGCTCTTTCAAAAACGTGGTTGATCTCGCTTAGCGGATGCTTCTCGACGAAAGGCGCAACCTTGACGCGGCCGTCGAGCACGAGTTCCAGCGCCTGCGGATAGAGTTCCGGCGGACATCCCCAGTTTCCGATCGCACGCGCGTGAAACGCCATCAGGTTCGAAAGCCTGACCTCGACCTTGTCCATGGTGAAACCGACGATGGCGAGCGTCGCACCGTGATTGAGCAGGCTGAACGTCGTCTCCTGCCCCGCGCGGGTGCCGGAGCATTCGAAAATTTTCCATTCGGTCTGCCGCAAGCCGCGCTTCTTGGCGAAATCTTGAATGGCTGCCTTCAAATCGCGCGGCGTCTTCTCGCGCGCGTTCAAGGTCAGCGCGGTGCCTTGTCCGAAAATGGCCGCGAGCTTTTCGTTGTCGACATCGATCGCGACTACGGCTCCGCCGAAGACCGCCGCGATCTGCGCGGCATATCCGCCGATGCCGCCGACGCCGTTGACGATGACGAGGTCGCCGGGCTCGATCCCGGCCTGGACCACCGCCTGATAGGGCGTGGTGACGGCATCGGCGATGACCGAAAGATCCGCGAGATCGATCCCGGCCGCCTTCAGGCGCGCTTCATCGATTTCGCAGAGTCCGTGCGCCGGAACGATAATGTGCGTGGCGAAGCCGCCATGAATGTCGTTGCCAGGCATTTTCTGATTGGGGCAAATGGTTCCTTTGCCGCGCCGGCAGGCGTCGCACTGGCCGCATGGAATCACCGCCGGAACGATGACCGCCCGGCCCTTCCATCGCGACACCTTCGCCCCGGCCTCGACCACGTGCCCGCTGATCTCGTGCCCGAGCGTCAAGGGAAGCGCGTGCTTCGTGCGCACGCCGTCGTAATAGAAGCCGAGATCCGTGTGACAGACGCCGCAGCCGGCGATTTCGACCAGTACCTCGTCGGGTCCGGGGGTCAGCGTGTCGAATTTGACCGGGGCGAGCGGCTGACCCTTGCCCGTCATTACCCAGCGAACCGGCTCTTTACTCATGCATGCACCCCTTGCTCGTCTTATTTCCGGTGGAGTGGGCGTTTCGTGGATTTGCCCAGTTTTGTTGAGTTTTCGGGCCTTTTCTCTTTGCGGCCTTGATCTAGAACAAGGAAATCAAAATAAATTTGCATTTTAGTACCTGAATACGCCTTGGCCCCCGCCGGAGGGCTGTCTTGGCTGGTTAGAGGGAGGAGCGATCATGCCAAATGCCCAAAACCTCTCGGTCGCATTCGTGGGAAGCGGCGGAGCGGGCGCGCTGACGGCGGGAAGCCTCCTGCTCGAGGCGGCCGGGGCGGCGGGTTGGCAAGGCCTGCTCATTCGCACCGTCGGACCGCAAATCCGCGGGGGTGAAGCCGCCGCCGTGGTGCGGCTCGCCGATCACCCGGTCGAGAGTCTGCCCGACCACCTGGATCTTCTCATCGGCATTGACTGGCTCAATGCCCAACGCTTTGGCGCCGAGATCGAAGTAGGGCCGCATAGCCTCGTGATCGGCGATCCGCGTGGCGGCGAGCCGCCCAAAGGCATCGCCGCGGCGGGCGCGCGCGTCGCCGCCATTCCGATGAAGGACATGGCGAAGGCAATCCCTGACGGCCGTCCCAACATGATTGCGCTCGGGATCGCCGGCAAGCTACTCGGCCTCGGCGAGCCTGCGTTTTTGGCGTTGTTCGAAAAGTGGTTTGCCGACAAGGGACAGGCCGCCATCGATGCGAGCCGCGCCAGCCTGAAAGCCGGATACGACGCGGCGCGCGATCTCGATCTCGGGCGGCCGATCGCCCCGCCAAAAGCCAGATCCACGCAAAAGAAATGGCTGGTGTCGGGGAATGAAGCCGCGGCCCTCGGGGCCATCCGCGGCGGCATTCGCTTCGCGGCCGCGTATCCGATCACGCCCGCCACCGAAATCCTCGAATGGCTGGCGCCCAATCTCGCCAAGGTGGGAGGTGCCCTCCTGCAAGCCGAGGACGAACTCGCCGCCATCAACATGATCATCGGCGCGTCCTATGGCGGCACGCCGGCCTTGACCGCGACCTCGGGGCCCGGGCTCTCGTTGATGATCGAGGCGCTCGGTCTTGCGACCGCCGCCGAGATTCCGATTGTCGTCATCGACGTCATGCGCGGCGGCCCGTCGACGGGAATTCCAACCAAGTCCGAGCAAGCGGACCTCAACATCGCCGTGTATGGATGTCACGGCGACGCACCCCATCTCGTGCTGGCGCCGCAGTCGGTCGGCGATTGCCTGTTCACGACGCAATGGGCCACTTATCTCGCCGAGACGCTGCAGACGCCGGCGATCGTGTTGTCGGACCAGTTCGTCGGACAGAACCATGCGATCATCGAGCGGCCGGCCGAAATCGCCTTTCTCGGCCAGCGGTCGAGGGCGGCCGAAGCGGCCGGGGAATATAAACGTTACGCACTCGCCGCCAACGGCGTTTCGCCGATGGCGATTCCCGGAATACGCGGCGCGCAATACACGGCGGACGGCCTGACTCACACCGAGCGCGGCATCCCGACGAGCAGCGCCGCGGACCATCAAATTCAGCTCGATAAGCGTCGCGACAAGCTGGAGCGTTTCAACTACGGCGATCATTGGGCGAGCATCGAGGGAGATGGCGATCTCGCCGTGATCGCGTGGGGCTCCGTGACCGGCGCCGTCCGCGAAGCCATCGGCCGCGCGGCTGCAGACGGCATCGAGGTCAGCCTCATTGCGCCGCGGCTGTTGTTTCCCACGCGGCCCGAACAGTTCGCCGCGGCGCTGCGGGGCAAGCAGCGGGTTCTCATCGTCGAGCAGAGTCATGGCGCGCAGTTTCACCGCTACCTCAGAGCCCATTACGACTTGCCGGCCGCGACGCGCGTTCTCAACCGGCCCGGGCCGTTGCCGATCAAGCCCGGTGAAATTCATCGCGTGATCAAGGATTGGAGGCTCTGATGTCGAGCGTAAACACGCGGCTTGCCTGCAAGCCGGCCGATTACAAATCGGACATCAAGCCGATCTGGTGCCCCGGCTGCGGCGATTATCACGTGCTGATGTCTTTCACGCGGGCGTTCGCGGAACTGGGTCTTCCGCCCGAACAGATCGTCGTCGTCTCCGGCATCGGCTGCTCGTCGCGCATCCCCGCCTACACGAATTGCTATGGCTTCCATGGCGTGCACGGCCGCTCGCTGGCGGTCGGCGCCGGGCTGAAGGTGACGCGGCCGGATTTGACGGTGGTGGTGGCGAGCGGCGACGGCGACGGCTACTCGATCGGCGGCAACCATTTCCTGCATGCCTGCCGCCGCAACGTCGACATGACCTATGTGGTGATGGACAACCATATTTACGGCATGACCAAGGGCCAGCCCTCGCCGACCACCGAGCCCGAATTCGACACCGCGCTGTCGCCCGGCGGTACCGGACTGCGGCCGTTCCATCCGCTGGTGATCGCGCTGGCATCGGGCGCCAACTTCATCGCCCGTTGCTTCTCCGGTGAGCCGAACGAGACCGCATCCATCCTGGTCGAGGCCATTCATCACCCCGGTTTCTCCTTCGTCGAGATTCTCAGCCCCTGCGTCACCTTCCGGCCCGATGAGAAGAATTGGAAAAACCTCGTACACCCGGCGCCGGTCGTCGCCACCGACGATCCCGCGAAGGCGGCGCGCCGGATCATGACCGACGACGGATTCAATATCGGCATTCTGTATCGAGGCGACCGTAAGCCTTATGCACCGGAAACCGGGCAGGCGCTCGTCGAGCTCTCGGAGCTGGAGAAGGAATTCGAGCTGTGAGCCAATTCGCCGACGCTCCGAAAATCACCAGCCTCGCCGATCTGTTCGCCGTCGCCTACCAGATCGAGGCGGACGCAGTCGAGCGCTACAACGTTCTCGCCGACCAGATGGAGACCCACAACAATCCCGAGCTCGTGGCCGTATTTCGCGATCTGGCGCGGGCGGAGGCTATCCATCGCGATGAAATCCTGCGGCTCGCGGGCGACATCGATGTGATCGCGCACGCGCAACGGATGGCGAAATGGAAACGGGGCGAAAGCCCCGAAGCGAGCGACCTCGGCTCGGCGCATTACCTGATGACGCCGTGGCACGCGCTTCAGCTGGCACTTCCGGGCGAGGAAAGGGCGCTCGCCTTCTTCACCTCGATCGTGGGATCGACGACCGATCCAGAAATCAAGCGAATGGCGACGGAATTCATGGAAGAGGAGGCCGAACACGTGAACCTCGTGCATCGGCTGTTGCAAAAATATCCCGAGCCGCCTGTATCGTGGCCGCAGGAATCCGATCCGCCCGTATCGCAGGAATGAAACGATCTAGCGGACCTTGATTCGTCCTCGGCAGACGATGCAAAAATGCCGAAAGTGCTTTTTTGCTCATTCCGCCTTGCACGATTGACGCCAAGGCCCTCAATTCGAAAGTTTCCGCTCGTCCCTGACCCGCACCGCCTTGCCTTGCGAGCGCGGCACCTCGCCCGGCGATTTGATCACCGTCTTGCAGGTCACCCCGATCAGCGACTTGATGTGATGGGTGACCTCGGCGGCTTTGCGGGCGCAATCCGCATCGGTGCCCGGCGCATCGGGGGCGCGCTCGATCTCGACGGTCATGGCGTCGAGCGCGCCCTCCCGCGTCAAAACGATCTGATAATGCGGCGCGAGCCCCGGGAATCCGACGAGAACCGCCTCCACCTGCGAGGGATACACGTTCACGCCACGAATGATGAGCATGTCGTCGTTGCGCCCGGTCACCCGCATGATGCGGACATGGGTGCGCCCGCAATCGCATGGCTCGCTGTCGAGGCGCGTGATGTCGCGCGTCCGATAGCGGATCATCGGCAGCGCCTCCTTGGTGAGCGTCGTAATGACCAGTTCGCCGGCCTCGCCCATGGGCAGCGGCTGCATGGTTTCGGGATCGATGACCTCGAACAGAAAATGATCCTCCCAGCCGTGCAGGCCGGATTGTTTGACATGGCACTCGCACGCAACACCGGGTCCGAGAATTTCGGACAAACCGTAGATGTCGACCGCCTTGACGCCGAGCCGGTCCTCGAGATCGCAACGCATCGCCTCGCTCCAGGGCTCCGCCCCGAACAGACCGGTCCGCAACGACAAACGGCGGAGATCGACGCCCATGCCGGCGGCAACCTCCGCGATATTCAGCGCGTAGGAAGGTGTGGCGCACAACACGTTGGCTTTGAAGTCTTGCAGCAGAACGACTTGGCGCTCGGTCATGCCGCCGGAAACAGGCACCACGGTGCAGCCGAGCCGTTCGGCGCCGTAATGCGCGCCGAGGCCGCCGGTGAAGAGCCCATAACCGTAAGCGTTGTGAACGATATCGCCCGGCAACGCGCCGGCAGAGGCGAAGGAGCGCGCCATGAGGTCGGCCCAGCGATCGAGGTCACCCTTTGTGTATCCGACCACGGTCGCCTTGCCGGTTGTTCCCGACGAGGCGTGAACGCGCAGGATCGATTTTCGCGGCACCGCGAACATGCCGAAGGGATAATTTTCGCGCAGGTCCGTCTTTTGCGTGAACGGAAATCGCGCGATATCGGCGAGCGTCTTCAGATCGGCTGGCGTCATCTTCGCGGCGTCGAATTTCTTGCGGTAATGCGGCACATGGGCGTAGGCACGCTCGAGGGTTTCCCGCAAACGGGACGTCTGCAACTTGCCGAGCGCCGCGCGCGGCATCGTCTCGACATCGGGATCGAACATGAAAATTTTCGATCCACGGACCGCCGTTGTTTTGCTCATGATTCGATTTCCATCCCGTCTCAGGCTTTCATCGTTGACCACCCGGGCTTGACCGCGGACCCGGCGATGCCGGACCCGCGCACGGGCGTATGCTCCAGCGCGAAGCCCTGATTGAAGCTCGCGCGCGTCACCAGGATCAGCTTCTGCGCGCTACCGGCGAAAGCAATGCACAGGCCCGCCAAGGCGAAGGCTATCGTAACCGCGGCCATCGAGAAGAAACCAAGCGCGATCAGCGCCGCGGGGAGCGCAAGGCCGATCAGGAAGAACCACGGCTTGAAGGCGTCGAACACCGCGAACATGCGCGTCGGCGCGCCCTCGTTGGCGAGCGCCGCGAGATAGGAACGCCAGGTCCAAAATCGCAATACCGCCAATGTCAGCGCGGCGACGGCAACAGTCTCGGCCACGGGCGCCTGCAACAGCGCCGCTGCCGCCAGAAACAAGCCGCTTCCTTCGGCGATCCCCGTCACCATGATCAGGGGAACAACCGCCGGATTCCGCCAGGCCGGAATTCCCTTCGCCGCCCGCAGGATCATGGCCTGGCAGAAGAGGAATGAGAGCCCGAGAACGGCCGCGGCGAGCATCAGCGCGGGCGAGGCAACCCATAGGGCCAGGGCGCCGAGTGGGAAAAAAACGGCGGCGATCCAGGCTTCGCGTGTCA
>CAVVVV010000012.1:0-43554 GCA_963751685.1 uncultured Alphaproteobacteria bacterium
CGCCGCCCGGCAGCGTGAGCAGATTGTGGTGGGCGAAGCGCGGGGGCGTGGCGGCGAGCGATTGGAACATCTCGACCTGCGCCGCGCTGTTGGTCAGATGATCCTCGCCGCGGATGATGTGGCTCACGCCCATCTCGATGTCGTCGATGACCGAAGTGAGCGAGTAGAGCCAGGTGCCGTCGGCACGGCGGACGACCGGATCGGACAGCGAGGCGGTGTCGATCTCGACGCCGCCGCGCACGAGATCGTCCCAGGCGACTTTCTTTCGCTCAAGCTTGAAGCGGAAATAAGGTTTGCGCCCCTCCGCCTCCAGCTTCGCGCGCTCCGCGTCCGTCAGCTTTAACGCCGCGCGGTCGTAGACCGGCGGCTGATGCGCGGCGAGCTGGCGGCGGCGGCGGAACTCCAATTCCTCTTCGGTCTCGTAGCAGGCGTAGATGCGGCCGGCGGTGCGTAGGCGCGTCAACGCTTCTTCATAGCGCGCGGTGCGCGCCGACTGGCGCTCGACGCGATCGGGCGGAATGCCGAGCCAAGCGAGATCTTCCTCGATCGCGGCAACGTAGCGCTCCTCCGAGCGCGCGCGGTCGGTATCGTCGAGGCGAAGGATAAACGTCCCGCCTTCGCGCCGGGCATAGAGCGCGTTCAGGAGCGCGGTGCGCGCATTGCCCACATGCAGGAGCCCGGTCGGCGACGGAGCGAAGCGGACAATGGGCGGCATGTTCGGCCTTTCGCGCGGGGGCGGCGCAATCGCGCGTGATTTCAGGGCGGGGATAACAGCCGGGCTGCGCGCGTTCCACCCTTCTTTTTGAGGCGGCGGGCTGAGCTTTCCTTCTCCTTGCGTAAATTTGCCCCATTGCGCTAGTTCAAGGATGTCTGCGTTTCTAGAACTCTCGAATGAGCGTTTGCAGGGTGCTGTCATGGGTAGTTGGCCGAAAAATCGCAAAGCCGGAATGTTTGCGGCAGCCGCCTTTCTCTCGCTGCTGACGGGGCCCGCCTATTCCCAGGCTAATCCCGATTCGAAAGTGGTCGTCGATCCCGACACTCTCTATGAGAACAAAGTGCTCGACCGCCGCTATCGCGAAATGCTCAACCGCCAGCCCGACGGAAAAGACCCGCATGACCCGTGGGGAAGCGTGCGCAAATCGGATGTGTCGAAGCCGAAAGACGACAAGAAAAAGCCAGCGACGGGGACAACGGCTACGAAGTAGAGGCTTAGCCCGCTCAGCGGCAGAAACTCATAACCGCAGGATTCAAAAATCCACCACCTCGTTCCGCGTCGGCACGGCGCCCGCGACGAGGGAATTGTCCGGCTTCGCCGGCGCCGTCCCCGGATCGCGAAACTTGTTGACGATCGGATAGCGGCGGTCGCGGCCGAAGCTCTTCAGCGTCACCTTTACGCCGGGCGCGGCTTGGCGGCGCTTGTACTCGGCGGAATAGAGCATGCGCTCGACGCGCTTGACGGTCTCGACGTCAAAGCCCGCGGCGGCGATCTCGGCGACCAACTCTTCGTGCTCGATGAGCCGCTGCAAAATGCCGTCGAGCACATCGTAGGGCGGCAGCAAATCCTGATCCTTCTGGTTCTCGCGCAATTCCGCGGTCGGCGCCCGAGTGAAAATATTTTCCGGGATCACCGCGCCCGCGGGGCCGAGCGCGCCTTCGGGCCGCCAGCGGTTGCGCAGCGCCGCCAGGCGATAGACCTCGGTCTTGTAGAGATCCTTGATCGGATTGAAGCCGCCATTCATGTCGCCATAAAGCGTAGCGTAGCCGACCGACATTTCCGACTTGTTGCCGGTCGTCACCACCATCGGGCCGAACTTGTTCGAGATCGACATCAAGATGGTGCCGCGCGCGCGCGCCTGTAAATTCTCCTCGGTGGTGTCGCGCTTCTGCCCCTTGAATTGCGCGGCGAGCGCGGCCTCCAACCCCTCCACCGCCGGCGCGATCGGGACCGTGTCGTAGCGCACCCGCAGCGCCTTGGCGCAAGCTTCGGCGTCGGCGAGCGACTCTTTCGAAGTGAACTTGTAGGGCAGCATCACGCAATGCACGCGCTCGGGACCGAGCGCGTCGGCGGCAAGCGTCGCGCAGAGTGCCGAGTCGATGCCGCCGGAAAGACCGAGCACGACGCCGGGAAAGCCGTTCTTCTCGACATAGTCGCGCAATCCCATGACGCAGGCGGAATAATCCGCCTCGTCCGCTTCCAAGAGCGGCGCCTGCGGGCCGGCCGTGCATTTCCACGCGCCGTCCTCGCGCCGCCATTCGGTGATCGCAACCTCCTCCCGGAAGCCGGGAAGCTGGAAGGCGAGCGAGCGGTCGCCGTTGAGCGCGAACGAGGCGCCCTCGAAGACAAGCTCGTCCTGGCCGCCCACCTGGTTGATGTAGACGAGCGGCAAGCCCAACTCGACGACGCGCGGCACCGCGATGTTGAGGCGCTCGTTGACGACGCCGCGGCGGTAGGGCGAGGCGTTGGTGACGAGCAAAATTTCGCCGCCGGTCTCGGCGATGCACTCGACCGGCTCCGGCTTCCAGATATCCTCGCAGATCGGAATGCCGATGCGCACGCCGCGGAAATTCACCGGTCCCGGCAAGGGGCCGGACGCGAAGACGCGTTTCTCGTCGAAGACGCCGTAATTCGGCAGATCCACCTTGAAGCGGAGCCCCGCGATGCGGCCGCCGTCGAGAAGCGCCACGGCGTTATAGAGCTTACCGTCCTCGAGCCACGGCGTGCCGACGAGCATCGCCGGACCGCCGTCCTTGGTTTCGCGCGCGAGCGCCTCGACGGCGCCGCGGCACGCCGCCTGAAAGGCGGGCTTCAGCACCAAATCCTCCGGCGGATAGCCGGCGATGAACAATTCGGGAAAAATCACCAGATCGGCGCTCGTCGCCCGCGCGCGCGCGCGGCGCGCCTTTTCGGCATTGCCGGCGGCATCGCCGACGATGGGATTGAGCTGCGCGATCGCGAGTTTCAGGCGATCCATGGCCTCGGATGTAGCCCCCTCGCCTGCCCGGAGCAACGGCGGCTAGCGCGGGTCCGTCATGCCCGGCTGCGCAAGCTTGCCTGCCGGGCATCCCACGTAGGAAGGCAGCGCGTCCCTGAACGGGATAGCCGGGACTTCAGGCGCAAAGACGGCGCTTCGCGCCTTTCGCCCGGTCATGACGACAACTGCGACCGTAGTCAGTTTTTTACGTCCGCGGGGACGTTGCCTTTGCGAATGGCAGGCACCACCGGCGGCTGGCCGGTTTCCATCAGGATTCTCTGCCCTTCCGCCGTTAGGATGAAGCGGACAAAATCGGCCGCCTCCTTTGGATTTTTAGCGGTGGCCGGAATGGAGGCGGCGTTGCGAATTTCTTCGCTCATGTTGACGCTCGCGGGAAAGCGGACGATCTCGACATCGTTTCGCGAGGCGACAGCGGCGGAATAATACACGACGCCGACGTCCGCCCTTCCTTCGCGGACGGCGCTGACGGTATCGGGCACCGATGTCGGCTTAGCCGGATCGACGATGGCGGCATCGACGATCTTCTGCGCAATCTCCGGTTTTCCTTCGAGGTTCGCGGCTCGCTTCAAAAATTCGATCGTCCGGCCAGTGCCGAGATCCTTCTCGCCCGTGATGCGGACAAATTTCACGCCGGGCTTGACCAAGTCCGCGATCTGGCGGATTCGCAGCGGGTTGCCCTTGGCCGTGATGACGACCATTTCGTTCGCCGAGAAAATCACATACCACGAGGCGGCGTCCTGATTGGAACCCGCGATCTTCTTGTTCATCAAATCGTCCGCGACCGCCGGGGAGGACGGCGCAAATACGTCGCAGACGTCGCCTTGGAGGATGCGATCGGCCAACTGCCTCGAAACGCCCGAAACAAGGTTGATGCTGACATCCTTGTTCTTCGCCTCGAATGCTTTTTTGAGTTCGCGCATCGGGCCCGCGAGCGAGTCCGCGTGAAAGACCTCAAGGGGTCCGGCGATTGCGTTTCCGGCGAATAGCAATCCGAGCGCGGCCGCGCCCGCGAGAAAACGGATATGCATGGAATTCCCTCCTCCCCGGTTTTCGCCGATCGCAGGCGGCCGGGCCGGGTTCCCGATCGCTTGCTCGATTGTAACACCGCAGACGCCGCCGGGCTTCCGAAGCTCGTGCTGCGGCGCGAAAACGGCGGTGAAGCGCGCGGCGCACCATGCTAGGCTTGCGTGAAAATCGGGAGATGGGGGATGCTCAAAAGTCTTTCGGAGCAACGAGCGGCGCTTTTTCTCGCCGCGCTTGGGGTCGTTTCCGCGCTGTTGTCGAACTTTGTCACTTACGTCCCGAACACCGACAATTTTCCCACGCTCGGCG
Organism: uncultured Alphaproteobacteria bacterium; assembly: GCA_963751685.1. Taxonomy (GTDB): domain Bacteria; phylum Pseudomonadota; class Alphaproteobacteria; order Rhizobiales; family Xanthobacteraceae; genus Palsa-892. The sequence continues at coordinate 4,326 of CAVVVV010000012.1, forward strand.
GCGCACCGCTCCTGCCCGCCATTTATTTCGGCCTCGTGCTCTGCCTCGGCGTTTTCCTGTGGGAGAAAAAAGGGTTGTTGGACCTCGCCGTCGTTCTCGCCGGCGTCGTGATCGCCTGGATCCTCGCCTGGCGAACGGCGCTTTCGGTCCACGACTTTCTCAACCATTGGCAGACCGGCGACATCACCATACCGGGTGGCCGCAAGTTCCCCTACGTCTTCGCGATCGCGGGGCTGGTGGCTGGGCTCGTCGGAAGCCTCGGCACGGCGATTGCCGTCTCGCTCGCGAGCCCCGACTTTCGCGAGCATTCCGATTGGCTGCGCACGATCGCGCTCGGCACGATTGCCGGCGCGCTTCTGCACTTCGGCGATTCGCCGGACGGGACTTTTTTGCCGCTGTTCATCGTCTGGCAGGGCGCGGTCGCGGCCTCGGTGGGCTATGGGCTGGTTATTCCGAGGCCGAAGCGCAAGCGCTGAAAATTCCGTGCGGAGGTTTTAGAGTCCGCCCACCGCCGTGCGCGGCCGCGCGTGCGCTGAGCGCTCCTTCTTCAGGAGATCGGCGACGAGGAAAGAAAGCTCGATCGCCTGCTCGGCATTGAGCCGCGGGTCGCAGAAGGTGTGGTAGCGGTCCGACAGATCCGTCTCGCCGATCGCGCGCGCGCCGCCCATGCATTCGGTGACGTTCTGGCCGGTCATCTCCAAGTGGATGCCGCCCGCGTGCGTACCCTCGGCGGCGTGAACGGCGAAGAACTCCTTCACCTCCTGCAAGATCTGCTCGAAGCGCCGGGTCTTGAAGCCGTTCGCGGTCACGGTGTTGCCATGCATCGGATCGCACGACCACACGACCGGGCGCTTCTCCTTCTTCACCGCGCGGATGAGCGCGGGGAGATGCGCTTCCACCTTGCCCGCGCCGAAGCGGCAGATCAGCGTGATGCGCCCCGGCTCGCGCTCGGGATCGAGAATGTCGAGGAGCTTGAGCAGCCCTTCGGCGGGAAGCGACGGCCCGCACTTGATCGCGATCGGGTTTTTGACGCCGCGGAGAAACTCGACATGGGCGTGGTCGGGTTGGCGCGTGCGATCGCCGACCCAAACGAGATGGCCGGACGTGTCGTACCAGTCGCCGCTGGTGGAATCGACGCGCGTCATCGCCTGCTCGTAGCCGAGCAACAACGCCTCGTGGCTGGTGTAGAAATCGGTCGTGCGCATTTCCGGATGCGTCTCGGGATCGATGCCGCAGGCGCGCATGAAGTCGAGCGCTTCGGTGATGCGCGCCGACAATTCCTCGTAGCGATGCGACTGCGGGCTGTCCTTGACGAAACCGAGCATCCATTGATGCGCGTTCGACAAGTTGGCGTAGCCGCCGGTCGAAAACGCGCGCAACAGGTTTAGCGTCGCCGCCGACTGGCGATAGGCCTCTAACTGCCGCCGCGGATCGGGCGTGCGGCCTTCCTTGGTGAAGGCGCTGTCGTTGACGATGTCGCCGCGATAGGCGGGCAACTCGACGCCGTTCTGCTTCTCGGTCGGCGAGGAGCGGGGCTTGGCGAACTGGCCGGCGACGCGGCCGACCTTCACCACCGGGAAGGCGCCGGCGAATGTCATCACCACCGCCATCTGCAAGAAGACGCGGAAGAAATCGCGAATGTTGTTGGCGTTATGCTCGGCGAAGCTCTCGGCACAATCGCCGCCCTGCAACAGGAACGCTTCGCCTCTTGCCACGCGGGCGAGCGCGCGCTTGAGCGCCCGCGCCTCGCCGGCAAAAACGAGCGGCGGGAAGGTCGAAAGCTGCTTTTCGACCTCGGCCAGGACTTTCTGATCCGGATAGTCCGGTACCTGCACGATCGGCTTCGATCGCCAGCTATCGGGGGTCCAACGCGCGGCCATGCTTTCTCGCCCAGTCTCCAAGGGAGGCGGGGTTATACACTCAAGAAGTTACCGGATGCCAGTTGCCGTTCGATGGCGGGAAACGGCGATTCTTAAAGCCCGCTGAACCAGTTGTAGCCCTGATTTTCCCAATAGCCGCCGGGATAGTCGTTGGTGACGACCATCTCGACGACGTATTTGGGGTTCTTGAAACCAAGCTTGGTGGGGACGCGGATCTTCATCGGGAAGCCGTAGGCGCGCGGCAGCGTCGCATCGGCGAATTTGAAGCTCATCTGCGTCTGCGGCTGCATCGCCGTCGACATGTCGAGGGAGGTCCAGTAGCCCTCGGCGCAGACGAAGTTGATGTATTTCGCGCTTGTGTCGGCGCCGACGCGCTTGAGGAAATCCGAAAGCCGCGCTCCGGTCCAGCTGCCGATCGCGCTCCAGCCTTCGACGCAAACATGCCGCGTGATCTGCTTCTCCTGCGGCAGCGCGTAAAGCTCGGGCAACGTCCAGGATTTTTTCTCCTGCACGAGGCCGCCGACTTTCAGCGCGTAGCTCACGCCATCGATCACCGGCGCGTCTTCCTCGCCGTAATAGGCGTTGAAGGGGAACGGGCGGGTGATGGCGCTTTCGGGGAAGACGGGCGCGAGGCGGTTGCGATTGAACAGCAGCGCCTGCGCGCCGTCGTTAAAGCGCGAGATCGCGCGCAACGCTTTCTCGGCCGAGACGCCGTCGATCACGTCGCAGCCGGCGAGAAACGCCACGGCCCCGAGACTCGCACCGCCGCGCAGAAAGGCGCGGCGCGCGGGATCCGGCAAGAGTTGGGCGGCCTCCTTGACGAGGTGCTTCGGATCGACACCGGGAATACCTTTTCGCTGGCGCATGGTTTCCTCTCCTAGCTTGAGCATGATCTTTTCCGAAAACCGGTTCCCACTTTTCGGGATCATGCTCTAACGGCCCGCGATCATCGCGCGCAGGCTTTTCGGCACGAGCAGCGCGAGCGCGACGTGGATTGCGAGGAAGCCGCCGATCGCGCTCATGGCGAGGAAATGCACGATGCGCGCATTGTCGTAGCCGCCAAAAACGAAGGTGAGTTCCTGCAATTGCACCGGCTTCCAGATCGAAAGCCCGGACAGCACGATGACGACGGCGGCCAGAATGACGCCGATATAGAGAGTCCGCTGCACGGCGTTGTAGACCGACAAATCCTCATGCGAGAGGTGGAAGGTGAGCGCAGCCTTGATATCGGCGATCACCTCGCGCGGGCGGATCGGCAGGAACTTCGCTTTGAAGCGGCCAGTAGAAAAGCCAAACACGAGATAGACGAGGCCGTTCGCGACCAAGAGCCACATCGCCGCGAAATGCCACATGATGCCGCCGGCGAGCCAGCCGCCGATGGTGATTTCCCCCGGAAACTCGAAATTGAAGATCGGCGCGGCGTTGTAAATCTGCCAACCCGAGCCGATCATGACGATCATGGCGAGCGCATTAATCCAGTGGGTAACTCGCACCCACAACGGATGAATGATCCGCCCGACCGGGCGCTTTGTCCGCGAGCTTGACGTTACGGCTGCGCTGGTCGCCATGCGCATCTTGTATCAGAAAACGCCTTTCCGTCCGCATCAGTTTCACGTGACGGAAGCGTGATCGCCGGAAGTCCCGTTGCGGGCCAAGAAATTTTGCGTCTATGGATGATGATTGACGGAGCGGCCATGAACGATCGCAGCGCGGAAACGGATTTTCGCTTTGCCGCCGCCGACGGCTACTCGCTCGCCGCGACCCTGCGCCGGCCCGCGGCCGGGCCGCAAAAAGGATTCGTCCTGATCGCCTCCGCCACCGCCACGCCGCGCCACTACTACGGCAGGTTCGCGGGCTATCTCGCCGAGCGCCGCTTTTGCGTGATGACCTTCGACTATCGCGGTATCGGCAACTCAAGGCCGCCATCGCTCCGCGACTTCGAGTGCCGCATGCGCGATTGGGCCGCGCTCGATATTTCCGCCGCCGTCGATTTTGCCGCGCGCGAAGCGGGCGCGCCGCTTCTCTACGTCGGCCATTCCTTTGGCGGGCAGGCGCTTGGCCTGTTGCCGAACAACGGAAAAATAGGACGCGCGCTGTTCGTCGCGGCGCAAGTCGGCTACTGGCGATTATTCCCTCCGCCGGAAAACTGGCGCGTCTATTTCATGCTGAATGTCGCGGGACCGTTGGTCGCGCACACGCTCGGCTACGTGCCGGGACGGCTCGGCATCGGCGAGGATCTGCCGAAGGACGTCTTTCTCGAATGGGCTGGCTGGTGCATGAAGCCGAACTATCTCTTCGATGACGAGACGCTGGACGCGCGCCGGTATTTTCCGAATTATCGCGGCGCCTTGCGCGGCATTGGAATGGCCGACGATTCCTGGGCGCCGCCGATCGCAGTCGAAAAATTATTGGCGGGCTATACCGGCACCAAGGCCGAGCACATCACCATCGCGCCCGGCGACATCGGCGAGAAGAGAATCGGCCATTTCGGATATTTCCGCCAACAGACAGGCGAGAAACTGTGGCCCGCCGCCGCCGAATGGCTCGGCGGAAACCATTGACGCCGCTTCACGTCTTATTGCGAAGCGTGACGAGTTCCTCGGCCGCGGTCGGATGCAGTGCGACGGTGGCGTCGAAGTCGGATTTCTTCGCGCCCATCTTCACCGCGATCGCCGCGAGCTGGGCCATTTCGGCCGCCCCCTCGCCGACGATGTGCACGCCGAGCACGCGCTCGCTCGCGCGGTCGACGACGAGCTTCATCAAGATCGAGGTGGCGCGGCCCGAGAGCGTCGCCTTCATCGGCCGAAATTGCTCGCGATAGATATCGAGCGCGAAACCTTTCTCCCGTGCTTTCACCTCGGAGAGGCCGACGACGCCGATTTCGGGCTCGGAAAAAACCGCGCTCGGGACATTTTCATGATCAGCCTTGGTCGGCTTGTTACCGAACACGGTATCGGCGAAGGCGTGGCCTTCGCGGATCGCCACCGGCGTCAGTGCGAGCCTGTGCGTGACGTCGCCGATCGCGTAAATCGACGGCACGCTCGAGCGCGAATATTCGTCGACGGCGACGGCGCCCGCCGCGTTCGACTTCACGCCGGTCTCCTCGAGACCGATGTTCTTGGTGTTGGGCGTCCGGCCGATCGCGAACATGACCTGATCGGCGGGATGATGCTCGCCGTTCGCGAGCGCCGCCTGCAATGCGCGTCCTTTCTTTTCGATCGACGCGACCGTCTGGCCGAGGATGACCTTGATTCCCCGCCCCACCATTTCCGAGCGCAGGTGGCGGCGGACGTCGTCGTCGAAGCCGCGCAAGATCTCGTCGCCGCGGTGCACGAGCGTCACGTCGGCGCCAAGACCGTGGAAGAGGCAAGCGAACTCGACCGCGATATAGCCGCCGCCCTGAATCACGATCCGCCGCGGCAGCGCGTTCAGGTGAAACGCCTCGTTCGAGGTGATCGCATGCTCGGCGCCGGGAATTTGCGGCAGGACGGGGTGGGCGCCGTTGGCGAGCAGGATCGTCTCGGCGCGCATGCGCGCGCCGCTTTTCAGAAGCCGCAGCGTATGCGCGTCCTCGACGACCGCGCGCGTCTCCACGATTTCGACCGCCGCGCGCGCGAGGTTGGCGCGATAGGCCGCCTCCAGCCGCGCGATCTCCTTGTCCTTGTTCGCGATCAGCGTCGGCCAGTCGAACTTGGCGCCGGTAACGGTCCAGCCGAAGCCGGCGGCGTCCTCGAACTCGTGCGAGAAGCGGCTCGCGTAGACCAAGAGCTTCTTCGGGACGCAGCCGCGGATCACGCAGGTGCCGCCGACGCGATACTCCTCGGCGATCATGACGCGCGCACCGTGCTCGGCGGCGACGCGCGCCGCGCGCACGCCGCCCGAGCCGGCACCGATCACGAACAGATCGACATCGTATTCGGCCATTGTCTATTGCCCGCCGGGCCGTGCAAGCCGACTATGGCCGACTTGCACAATTGATAGTGCTGATCTCGGGCAAACCCGAGATCAGTGTGGCCGTGTCCACGCTTGCGACCGCGATCAGATCGTGTGGCCGCGCTTCTTCATCTCCGCGCGCAGCGCGACGATGAACTCTTCCGAAGTCTTCGTGCCCCATTCGCGCGTGCGCGCGAAGCTCTCCTCGAGCACGCCCGGCAGCTCGGCGACGAGCTTCTTGCCCGTGGACGAGCGGTAAAACACGATCAGTTCCTGGAGCTCGGCCTCGGTGAAATGACTCGCATAGGCCTGCGCCATCAGCGCGACGATCTCGGGTTGGCGCTTTTCGAAATCGCCGCGGATCGCGGTAATCGACTCGACCAGCGGCTTTTGCAGATCGGGGTTTTGCTGCAGGAACGAAGCGTAGGCCTGCTGCATGATGCTGGGGATGACCCCGTCGAAGGCGCGCGCGGCCCCCGAGGCATCGATGATGTCGCGTGCCAGCTGCACCTGCGCGGCGGAGGGCGGCGGGCCTTTCGGAGCGGGCGGCTTCTGGGCGACGGCGCCGCTCGCAAGCATTCCCATGGCAATGGTCAGCGCGCCGACGCGGAGCGCGCGGGCAATGGTCGGACGGTTCATCTCGATCTCCTTTGCAAGTCTGAATTTAGGACCGCTCGATGACGCGAACCCCCTCGCTGCCTGCGAGGATCGCCCGACGAGCCAGCCCAATGAATAGGCCGTGTTCGACAACACCGGGAATCCTGGAAAGGCCCTGCGCGAGCTTGCGCGCATCCGGGATCGATCCAAGTCCGGCGTCGAGAATGAGGTGTCCTTGATCCGTGACGAAAACATGGCCGTCCGGCTTGTGCCTTAGCCGGATGGGCCCAGGGCAGCCCGCCTCCGATACCACCGCCGCGATCGCCTTTTTAGTGGCGCCGAGGCCAAAATCAACAACCTCGATGGGAAGCGGAAAGCGGCCGAGCCGGCTCACCCGCTTGCTCTCATCCGCGATCACGACCATGTCGCGCGAGGCGGCGGCGACGATCTTCTCGCGCAACAGCGCCCCGCCCCCGCCCTTGATCAGATCGAGGTGGGGGTCGATCTCGTCGGCGCCGTCGACGGTAAGATCGAGCTCAGGCTCCTCATCAAGCGTCGTCAACGGCACGCCAAGACGCTCGGCTTGGGCGCGCGTCGCTTCCGAAGTCGGCACGCCGACGACGTCGAGACCCTGCTTTACCCGCTCGGCGAGAAGCTCGACGAAGTGGGCGGCGGTCGAGCCGGTACCAAGGCCGAGACGCATGCCCGGGCGCACGAAGTCGAGCGCGCGGTGCGCCGCTTCGCGTTTTGCGGCATCGAGACTGTGGGTCGCGGCGGCTTGCGGCACTGTTTCGTGTCCGTGAATCCGGCGGCATAAAATGCGGCGCGGTCCTAGCACGCGGCCCGAGGCTCTGCCAGCGGCGGCGCAGGCAAGTTTACGCCGCCTGCGCAGGTTTGGCTGCGCCGCAGGCAAGTTTACGCAGCCTGCGCAAGCTTGGCTGCGCGGCCCCGTGGACTTTCGGCCGGTTCGATTGTAGGCGGACGACGCATGACGGCTCGTCCGACTATCGCTTTCGACCTCGATGGCACCCTCGTCGATACCGCGCCCGATCTTATCGACACGTTGAACCTTGTCCTCGAAGAAGCGGGACTGGATCCCGTTCCCTTCGATGAGGCGCGCAATCTGGTGGGGGGCGGCGCGCGGGCGCTGATCGAGCGCGGGCTTGACTTCGAGCGCGAAAAGCTCCCCGCTTCCGCCGTCGACCGGCTATTCGCGCGATTCCTCGTCCACTATGAAGCGCACCTTGCCGATCGCTCGCGCGCCTTCCCCGAGGTTGAGGCCGTGCTCGGCACGCTCGCGGCGAAGGGCGCGCTCCTTGTCGTGTGCACGAACAAGCCCGAGCGCTTTTCGGTGAAGCTCCTGCAAGTACTCGGGCTTGCCGAGCGCTTCGCGTTCGTCGCCGGCGCCGATACGTTCCCAGTGCGCAAACCCGATGCGGGCCATCTGCTCGGCGCAATCGCGCGCGCGGGCGGCCGCTCAACCGCGGCGGTAATGGTGGGCGATTCGGAGACCGACGTGCTGACGGCGCGGCGCGCCAAGGTGCCGGTGGTGGCGGTGAATTGGGGGTATTCGCGAACACCCGCGGGCGAACTCGGCGCCGACCGGCTCATCGCGCGGATGAACGAGTTGCCCGACGCCATCGAGGAACTGCTCGATCTCACCGCTACGAGGGCCAAGGAATAAGTCTGCGCCGTTCGCAGCGGGGACATTAGCGCCTCGTTAACCCTGCTTTGGCAACAGTTACGCCAGGACTGCGAATAAAGGCGCCATTCTCCGGCGTCCTCGCCTATCTCTCCGCAGGACGCCCCGCAGAATGTCATTGCTCGCCCGGATCGCCCGCCGCATCGAGAGACGAGCGCCCGAACTTGACGAACCGGCGCCGGCGCTCGCGCCGGCCTTGCCCGCAACGCAAGAGCGCGGCGAGACGCTGAGCCACGCTTCGTCCACCACCGTGCGGGAATCGCTCGATCTACTGGAGGCCGACCTCGCGAAGCTGATCGCCGAGGTCGGGCACGCCGCCGACCGGGTGCATGTCGGCATCGGATCCTCGACGCAATCGCTCGAGGCGATCCGCGGCCGCACGGAAGCGCTTGCCGAACTCGTCAATGTCGCCAACGGCGACGCGCGCCAGCTTGCCTCGGCGACCGAAGAACTCGCGCATTCCTCAAGCGAGATCGGCCGTCAGGTTCAGATGGCCGGCGACCTCACGAACCAAGCCACGAGTGCCGCGCACGACGCCGGCCGGAGTATCGAGGGGCTCAATTCATCCTCCTCGGAGATCGGCACGGTCGTCGGCCTGATCGCCAAGATCGCCAAGCAAACAAATCTTCTTTCGCTCAACGCCACCATCGAGGCCGCGCGCGCGGGCGAGGCCGGCCGCGGCTTCGCGGTCGTCGCCAACGAAGTGAAGGCGCTTTCGGTCGAAACCCAGAAGGCGACGGACGAGATCACCCGCCGCGTCGAGAAGCTGCAAGGTGACGCGCAAGCCTCGATCGAGGCGCTGGCACGCATTTCCACGGTGATCGACGGGATCCGCCCGGTCTTCACCGCGATCGCCGCCGCCGTCGAGGAACAGATCGCGACGACCGAAAATCTTTCGCAGAACGCCGCCACGACTTCGCAATTCATCGAACAGGTTTCCGCCGGAACCGGCGAGATCACGAGCGCGACCGAGATGGCGAGCCGCGAAAGCCAGGAAATCGACCGCTCGGGAAAGACCGCAGCGAGCCTCGTCACCAAGCTGCGCACGCGGCTCGCGATCTTTCTCCGCCAAACCGAAATCGGCGACCGGCGCCAGTGCGACCGCATGCCATGCGATTTGGCGGTCACGCTCGAGCGTCCGCAGGGGCCGATCGTCGGCAGGACGGTCGACCTCAGCGAGGGGGGCTTGCTGTTTCAGCCCGAAGCGGGGGAAAGCGACGTCGACATCGGCCGCCGCCATGCGATCGAGATCGCGGACATCGGGCGTCTCCAAGCCGCCGTCGTCGGCCGCTCGAGCCTCGGCATTCATCTCAACTTCGTCGACATCGATGCGGCTTCCCGTGCGCGGCTCGACGACAAGATCACGGCAATCCGCGAAGAAAACCGCGAGTTCATCGACCGCGCCATGAAAACCGCGGCGGAGGTTTCGATCTGCCTGCAGCGGCTGGTGACGTCCGGCCGCCTCACGGCGCAGGCCCTCTTCGACAACGACTACGTGCCGATCCCGAACACCGATCCGCAGCAATGCCGCACGCTTTACCTGGAGGCGCTGGAGGAAGTGCTGCCGGCGATCCAGGAACGTGAGCTCGCCTCCGACCGGCGCATGGTTTTCTGCGCCGCCGTCGACCGCAACGGCTATCTGCCGATGCATAATCTGAAATACTCGCACCCGCAGCGCCCCGACGATCCGATCTGGAACGTCGCCAATTGCCGCAACCGCCGGATCTTCGACGATCGCGCGGGGCTCGCCGCCGCCCGCAACGCGCGGCCCTATCTCATCCAGAGCTATCCCCGCGACATGGGCAACGGCCTGATCGTCATGATGAAGGAAATCGACGCGCCGCTGCGCGTGCTCGGCAAGCACTGGGGCGGGCTGCGCATGGCCTATCATATGTGAGCGCGCGGGCTCGCGCGGCCCTTTGCTTGACACTCTAGCGGCGCGATCCTTACAAACAAGGCTACCGGCGGCGCGGGCGCTTAGCTCAGCGGGAGAGCGTTCCCTTCACACGGGAAAGGTCACAGGTTCAATCCCTGTAGCGCCCACCACTTTCTCCTAGCCGTAGGCAAGGCATTTTTCGCAAACGGTGCCGCTTACGTCCTTTCGTAAATGCGCCGCGCGCAAATTCACGAAGGCGGGCGAGTTCCAGGCATCCATGAACGACAGCTTGCCGAGATCGGCCATCGTCCAATTTGCCGTCGCGTCGAAACAGCACGCCGACAGCTTGCCCTCCGCGGTGACATGTCCCTCGGTAAATGCAGACCAGCACGGCAATGGATCGCGCAGCGCACCGAGCCGCCCCTGATTGCCCGCGGTCGGCCGATAGCCGAGTTCTGCTTCGCGTTTGGCGGCGAACGCTCCCATGGAGTAAAGCGGCAGCCAATAGTGCTGATCCACATAAGGTTTTACCCTCTTCTCGAGCAGCGTCTCCATCTTCTCCTGCTGCGCGCCATCGTATCGGATCGACGAAGCATAAAGGCCGGTCCGGTATCCCTTTTGCGCGCGCACGTTCCAAGCCGCCTCGATATTGCCAAGCGCCCGCTCGAAAAGCTTGCCCGATACGGCCATGATCTTCACGAATTGAGCCCGATCCGCGGCATTCACCGACCACTTGAGCGAATCCAGCCCCGCACTCATGCAAGCATCGACCGCTTCCGGAAATGCCATCGATGCGTTCGAGGTAAGGAAGACGTAGGGCATGCCGACTTCGGCTTTCAGGTATTCGATGCAATCAACCAGCAGGCGTGGGTTCATGAACGACTCGCCGAGGTAAAAGACGCCGATCTCCTCGACGCCCGCCTCGCGCATTTCGCGCGTGACGCGTTTAAAGAGGTTGAAGTCCATATCCCATCTTGGCTGCACTTCCCGCGTGCGAAGTGCGCAGAAGCCGCAGCGATAGTTACACCGCGGTGAAATTTCGATCTTCACGCTTCTTGGGGCCGGCAGCGTCGCGTGACGATACTCGGGAGGAATACTCGTGATGCTATCGATGCGCTCTGTAATGAGGGCCATGGTCTTCAACATCTTTCACTCGTTAAGAACAATTGAAATATCCACGCTTTCTAAGAGCGTTTCATTGATTCAGATCAAGAGCGCCCATTAGTACTTTTGTCGCGCCGCTTTTTCTCGCGAGCTTGCTTGCAATCGGGGGCGCAAAGCCGGCAGACTGGACGATATCCAGCGGCAGGCGAGGCATTTATTGCGACCCTTGTATTTTCTAGCGTGGATAATGGGCGGCGCGATTATTTTCGGGCTCGTTGTAGTTCTCGCCATCGAGCCAAACTGCTCGGAACAGCTTTCAAGCGAGCTATGGCGGAAGAAATTTCTTTGCGAAAGCACAATTGGTGATTTTACGGTTGCTTATCTTATTTACTGCTTGGTGATCGTCGGCGCTTTTCAAGCTTCCGAGCAGGCCCGCAAGACGCGAATTTTGCATCGTGCCTATGTGAGCGTTGTCCCGCGCGGGGTCGCGCCATTCATCTCTGGAAATGAAATACTGTCATGCGACGTCGCTTTCTATAACGGCGGTAACCTTCCGGCCCGCAAGGTCCGTTGGTTCATCGACCGCAAATTCTCCAAGGACGGGCATCTCAATGATTTTCCGATAGGAAACGATTTGAGCGGCAACAATATCATTCCCGCTAAAGCGGAAATGCGAAAGGGTGCGAAAGCAATCAACTCCGCAGAATTTGATTCTTTCAAAGAGGGCGGCAGCACAAAAGACCGGTGGCTGTATGTTTGGGGCCGAGTTTCCTATAGCGACGGATTTGGCCGAGATCGCTATACCGACTTTTGTTTTCGATACAATTTAGCTAGCGCAAAAGACTGGAAGATCGCTGCTGAAACTGCGCGCCAACACGAGTATGGCAACAGCACCGATGAGGTGTAAGCGGACTCTTTTTCGGTTTTCAGACCGCGGCTCGTGCGCCTATCGGCGCTTTTTACTTGCCTTCAAAAGCCCGAGCTTGTTCCCCGGCCATTTTATCATTGGCATCGAAGATACACTAGCTGTGAGAGTTTCTGCTTAAGGCAGATCAGGATGCCAACCGATGAGGGCGAGCATCACGAAAAATCCGATGACATACGCGATGGCAACATGCCAGCCGTGACGAAGCCAGAGCCCGGCGGATTTCGCTTCCGGATACATGTTCGCCAAGGCCACGCCCGCGGAGGAGCCGAACCAAATCATCGACCCGCCGAAGCCGACCGCATAAGCGAGATAGCCCCAATCGTAGCCGCCCTGCTTCAGGGCGAGCGCAGTGAGTGGGATATTGTCGAAAACAGCAGACACGAAACCAAGACCAAGCGCCGTCTGCCATCCTGCGGCCGGCAGTCTCTCAACCGGCATCATCGAGGCGGCGGTAACGAGCGCCAGAAGAAAGATCGTGCCTTTGAATGTCTCGGGCATCACCTTCCAATCCGGTTGTCTCAATGGGGCGGTTAGGAGGATGACCGCCCAAACGGAAAGCCCCAGGAGCGGGACCGCGTCGAGCAATGCAGGAAACTTCAAGTTTGCCGTCACGTTGGCAAGCAGTGCGACAATGAGGATGGCCGCGACGATGGCGACGCGTGTCCAGTCGATCCTCAGGCCGCTATGCGCCTTCTTGAGAATCGGAGAAAAGCGATGCTGCTGCATGGCCGCCGGTACGGCGAAGATTAGGAGCGCAACTCCGGCTGCGACATAAGCTTCTACGACGCTAAGCGGACTAACGCCTGCGATCCACATCATGGTGGTTGTCGTGTCGCCCACGACGCTGCCGGAGCCTCCGGCGTTTGATGCCGCGACAATGGCGGCAAGATAGCCGATATGGACCTTTCCTCGGAAGACGTGCCGCGCCACCGTTCCGCCAATCAGCGCCGCCGCGATGTTATCGAGGAAGCTCGACAGGACGCACACTATGACCAGAAGCGCTACGCCGCCTTTCCAGCCATCGGGAAGCAGGGCCGGCATTTCATCCGGGATTTTGCTCTCCTCGAAGTGCCTGGACAAAAGCGCAAATCCCATCAATAGCAGGAACAAATTGGCCAGGATCACCCATTCATGCTGCATGTGCTGACCGAGGCCGGCGAGCCCGATGCCGTATTTAAATCCGGTGAAGGCAAGCTTGTATCCGGTAATGACCGCAAGCCCCGCCAACGCGATTGGAAGCGTGTGATGATGGAATAGCGCGACGCCCAGCAAGGTCAACGCAAACAAGAGGAAGTCGACGGGTATTCCCAAAACCAGGATGGGTTCGATCACGGCGGCCCTCAATTGATCTTCTGGCCGCAGGACAACAGCGTGTGCTTCACAATTTCAATCGAGGCCGACGCTTCCAATTCATCCCCCTGGTTGCCCGCTTTCTTTTTTTTGACACGGCGTGCCGGCGCGCCGCGAAAATGCTGCCCGACGAGCGGTGAAATGGCAAGGTCGGCGCTCCGCCACCATTTAATCTGGATCATTACGTCATCATTACAAAAGGCTAAAACATCCATGCTCCACCTTTGCGGGTCTCCCGCCCGTTGATATTGTTTAAATGGAATCGAGAGGTTGAATTTTGAAACGACGCAGCTTCATGACCGGCTCGACAGCCGTGCTCGCCGCCACCGTATTACCGCGCCACGCGCGCGCCAACGTGCCGGTGGCTTACAGCTGGGAGCAATCACCGCCCACCAATAACCGCGAGGCCTTCATCAGCTGGATGGTGGCGAACCGGGGCGAGGATCCGAAGATCCTCGCGCTACGCTGGGATCGCTATCTGTTCCTGAAGGCGAACCGCGATTTCGCCAACGACCGCAACGGTCGCGCCTTCCTGCTCACGCCGCGCGACGAATTCGTGATGAAGCGCGACATCCCGCGCGCCTACGACCGCGACTTCCACGATATCGGCTTCGGCGTCACCATCTCGGGGCCGCTGGTCGTGAGCCGCATGACGTCCACCATCGACGTGCAGTTCGGCGAGAAGGTGCTCGAAATCGGCACGGGCTCGGGCAACCAATCGGCCTATCTCTCCAACCTCACCGACAAGGTGTGGACGATCGAGATCATCAAGCCGCTCGCCGAGCGCACGCGCGGCATCTACGACAATCTGATCTCGCGCGGCTACACCGAGTTCAAGGCAATCAACACCCAGCAGGCCGACGGCTATTACGGTTGGGAGGAAGCGGCGCCCTTCGACAAGATCATCGTCACTTGCGGCATCGATCACATTCCGCCGCCGCTCTTGAGCCAGCTCCGGCCCAACGGCCTCATGGTGATTCCGGTCGGACCGCCCGGCGCCCACGTCATTCTGAAGATCGTGAAGCAGCAAAATCCCGACGGCTCGATCCGGGTCGCGCGCTCCAACGTCTACAATAAGATCGTGCCCTTCGTCCCCTTCACCAAGCTGCAGGGCGAAGTCGTCAAAGGCACCCACGACGGCGCCCGATAACGCCGCGTGTCTTTTACGAACGTTTTGGCGGCTCGCGCGAAAGCCCCTTGGCGGCGAGATCGTCGAGATATTTTTGAAAGCGCGTCTCCTGCTCGCGGCCGAGTTCGTACAGGTAATCCCACGCGTAGATTCCCGTCGAATGCATGTCGTCGAACACGAGCCGCACGGCGTAATTGCCGACGGGAAGCACTTCCATGATCTCCACGTTGCGTTTGCCGGGGACGGTCTTGCGCTCATCGGGCTGTGGCCCTGCACCTCGGCGCTCGGGCTTTCGACCCGGAGATATTCGGCGGGCAGCGTGAAAGCAGCGCCGCCCTCGAAGGCGACTTGAGGCTGCGTGTCCTTCTCGAGCCGCACTTCCGTCGGCCAGGGGCGAGGTTCGGTCGGCCATCGAAATCTCCAAAGCGGCCAGGCTAGCGCCAGTGCGAGGGCGCGCAAGCGCTGGACGGGACCGGTTGTCTCCGTCAGAGTCCTATCCCAGATATAGGCAAGCGATGGCAAATACGCATACCGTGGATGGCGACCGTTCGGCGAAGCCCGCACTTTCGCCGCTCGTCGACCCGTTCGGCCGCGCCATCACCTATTTGCGCGTTTCGGTCACCGACCGCTGCGATTTCCGCTGCGTCTATTGCATGTCGGAAAACATGACGTTCCTGCCCAAGCGCGATCTGCTGTCGCTCGAGGAGCTCGATCGCCTCTGCTCCGCCTTCATCGCGCGCGGCGTGCAAAAAGCTGCGCCTCACCGGCGGCGAGCCGCTGGTGCGGCGCGACATCATGCTCCTGTTTCGCTCGCTGTCGCGGCATCTTGCGAGCGGCGCGCTGAAAGAGTTGACGCTGACCACCAACGGCTCGCAGCTGCCGCGAATACGCCGCCGAGCTTGCCGCCTGCGGCGTGAAGCGCATCAACGTTTCGCTCGACACGCTCGATGCCGAAAAATTCCGCGCCATCACCCGCTGGGGCGATCTCGCCAAGGTGCTCGCCGGCGTCGACGCCGCGCAGGCGGCGGGGCTGCAGGTCAAGATCAACGCGGTCGCGCTCAAGGGCGTGAACGAGGACGAGATCCCGATCGCTGGTCGAATGGGCGCACGGGCGCGGCATGGATCTGACGCTGATCGAAGTGATGCCGCTCGGCGAAATCGGGCCCGAGCGCGTCGACCAGTATCTGCCGCTCTCGCTGGTGCGCGCACGGCTGGCGCGAGCACTACACGCTCGAGGACATCGACTACCACACCGGCGGCCCGCCCGATACGTGCGGGTGGGCGAGACCGGCGGCCGGCTCGGCTTCATCACGCCGCTCACGCATAATTTCTGCGAAGGCTGCAATCGCGTGCGCGTCACCTGCACCGGCACGCTGTTCATGTGCCTAGGCCAGGAGGATGCCGCCGACCTGCGCACGCCGCTGCGCGCTTCCGAAGCCGACGAGCTTGTTGCAGGCCGCGATCGACGAAGCGATCTCGCGCAAGCCCAAGGGGCACGACTTCGTCATCGACCGCCGCACCCGGCAGCCGGCGCTCGCGCGCCACATGAGCATGACCGGCGGCTGATGCGTTCTGTGTCTCGTTGAAATTTGTTTCCGGCGCCTGGCCTAAAACGGCCAGTTCACGATCACGAAGACGACTCCCATCACGCCCATCACCATGGCGCTCATCACGTAGAGTTGCCCGACGATATAGACTTGCAGAAAACGCGCGACAGGACCGTTGGGGCGGCCCAAGAAGATCAGCACCATCGCCATCACGATCAGCGTGATGCCCTCTGTAAGACCCATGTTTCTCCCCTGTATTTTTTATCTCGCTTTCAATACGCTCAAACTCCAATTTTGCCTAGAACGCGCATTCGGCAATTTTGGTTTGCTAAACTGGCTCTTTCGGTAACACTATTTCCAGCTCGCCTTGCGGACCCGCTTTCGCGGCTATCGCGGCGATTTCATCCAAAGTTCCCATTGACGCAGAGTTCGTATTAAGTTTGGCTGGCGGAAACCGGCCGTGCATATATATATATAAAACGCCGGATCAGGGGGTGCGCGCGTGATCGCGCGCAGCGCAGGGGGGACTGATTTGCAGGCGTTACTTGCATTCAGCCGCGTCATCGACGCGATCAATACCCGACTTGGCAAATGGCTTTCTTGGGCGCTTTTGGCGGCGGTGCTGATTTCCGCCGGCAACGCCGTCATTCGAAAAACGTTCGATATGAGCTCGAACACCTGGCTCGAGCTGCAATGGATCCTGTTTTCGGTCGTTTTTCTTCTGTGCTCGCCGTGGACGCTGTTGAACAACGAGCATATCCGCATCGACATCATCAACAATATGCTTCCGAAGCCCGTGCGCAATTGGATCGAGCTGTTGGGGCATTTGTTTTTCCTGCTGCCCTTCACAGTGGTCATGGTCATCACTGGCTGGCCGTTCTTTATCGCCTCCATCCGCATCAACGAGCAGTCTTCGAATGCCGGGGGTCTCGCGCAGTGGCCGGCGAAGTTTCTCGTTCCGGCCTGCTTTTTCATGCTGTTCTTCCAAGCGATATCCGAACTGATCAAGCGCATCGCCATCATGCGCGGAATGATCGACGACCCGCACGCGAGCGTGCACCACCCGGCTGAAGCCGAGGTGGAAGAATTGATCCAAGCGATCGCAAGCGCGGATCGCAAGACCGAAGGCAAGCCATGACTGCCTTCCTGATCCACAACATGGCTCCGCTCATGTTCGCGTCGCTGATCGTGGTCTTGTTGATCGGCTATCCGGCGGCGTTTTCGCTCGCCGCGGTCGGCCTTATTTACGGTCTCCTCGGCATCGAGCTCGGCTTGTTTCGGCCGGATTACTTGCAGGCGCTGCCCGAGCGCATCTACGGCATCATGAGCAACGACACGCTGCTCGCGATTCCATTCTTCACCTTCATGGGCCTGATCCTCGAGCGATCGGGCATGGCGGAAGACCTCCTCGATACGATCGGACAGTTGTTCGGGACCGTTCGCGGCGGTCTTGCCTATGCGGTGATCTTCGTCGGCGCGCTGCTCGCGGCGACCACGGGCGTGGTGGCGGCATCGGTGATCGCGATGGGGCTGATTTCGCTCCCGATCATGCTGCGCTACGGCTACGATCGGCGGGTCGCTTCCGGCGTCATCGCCGCCTCGGGCACGCTGGCGCAGATTATTCCGCCTTCGCTCGTGTTGATCGTGATGGCCGACCAGCTCGGCCGCTCGGTCGGCGACATGTACGAGGGCGCCTTCATTCCCGGCATTACGCTCGCCGCGCTCTATGCCGTCTACATCTTCCTGATGACCATTATGTTTCCGAAGACGGCGCCCGGCCTGCCGGTCGAGGACGTGGGTTTTCGCGAGGATGACGGTCAGCGCGGCCTGCCTTCGCTCGCGATTCTGGCCGTCGTCAGCGGCGTATTCGGCTGGTTCATGATGCGCAGCACCAACACCCACGGCGCCGATTTCGTGGTGCTTTCGATGTTCAACGCGATCATGTTCGCGTTCGCCGTCGCGGTGCTGAACTGGCTCTGCGACCGCTTGTTCAAGTTCCGCTTCCTGTCGCGGCTCGGACAGCAGGTCACCTTCGCAATGGTGCCGCCCCTGTTCCTGATCTTCCTCGTGCTCGGCACGATCTTCATCGGCCTCGCGACGCCGACCGAGGGCGGCGCCATGGGCGCCACCGGCGCGATGATCCTGGCGATCGCGAAGCGGCGGCTCTCCTGGGATCTTGTGCGCCAGGCGACGGAATCGACGGCGAAGCTCTCCGCCTTCGTCCTGTTCATCCTGCTCGGCGCGCGCACGTTCTCCCTCACCTTCTACGGC
This sequence comes from uncultured Alphaproteobacteria bacterium, assembly GCA_963751685.1. Lineage (GTDB taxonomy): Bacteria > Pseudomonadota > Alphaproteobacteria > Rhizobiales > Xanthobacteraceae > Palsa-892. The sequence continues at coordinate 22,643 of CAVVVV010000012.1, forward strand.
GTGGACGGGCATCATTGGGTCGAGGAGCTCCTGGTATCACTGCCGGGCGGGCAGATCGGTTTCATCGCCTTCGTGAATATTTTTGTGTTCGTCCTCGCCTTCTTCCTCGATTTTTTCGAAATTGCCTTCATCGTCATTCCGCTCCTGGCGGCGCCCGCCGAGCGTCTTGACATCGACCTCATCTGGTTCGGCGTGATCCTCGGCGTCAACATGCAGACGTCGTTCATGCACCCGCCGTTCGGCTTCGCGCTCTTCTATCTGCGATCGGTGGCGCCGAAGGATAGCTATATCGACCGCGTCTCCGGCAAGCGCATGGACGGCGTCACCACCGGGCAAATCTACTGGGGAGCGATTCCGTTCGTCATCATCCAGTGCGTCATGGTGGCGCTCGTGATCGCTTTCCCGATCATGGTCATGCACTACAAGGGCCTCGGCACCGGCGTCGATCCCAACAAGGTCAATATTCAGATCGAACTGCCGACCTTCGAGCCCGAGCCGCCTAAGTAGCGCAAAAAAGAAACCCCGGAGCCGAAGCGCCGGGGTTTGTCGTTCGTTCGAATGCGCGAGCGGCGCCGGATCAGGTCCAGCCCTTGCCGCGCGAACGGATCATGTAGCTGTCGTAGGTGTATTCGGCGACCTGCCACCACAAATACGCGTCGCTGCGGTAAGCCGTGATCGAGTCCCACACTTTCTTGAAGTCGGCATTCGCGGCCGAAGTTTCGGCGTAGACCTCGTTTGCCGCTTTCAGGCTCGCGTCCATGATCGCCTGCGAGAAGGGGTGCAGCTTCGTGCCGGCCGCGACCAAACGCTTGAGCGCCTGCGGATTGAGCAAGTCGTATTTTCCCATCATCCAAATGTTGGTGTACTCGCAAGCCGCGGCCACGATCGCCTGATAGCTCTTCGGCAGGCTGTTCCACTTGTCGAGATTGAACATGTGGTGAATGACCGTGCCGCCTTCCCACCAACCGGGATAGTAGTAGTTTGGCGCGATCTTGTAGAAGCCGAGCTTCTCGTCGTCATAGGGGCCGACCCATTCGGCCGCGTCGATGGTGCCCTTCTCGAGCGCGGGATAAATGTCGCCGCCGGCGAGCTGTTGCGGCACGACGCCGAGCTTCTTCAGCACTGTTCCGGCAAATCCTCCGCAGCGGAATTTCAGCCCGTTGAGATCGCCGACCTCCTTGATTTCCTTGCGGAACCAACCGCCCATCTGGGCGGTCGAGTTGCCCGCCGGCAGGCCATACATGTTGAACTTCTTGAAGAATGCGTTCAGCAGGTCATTGCCGCCGGCATGAAACATCCACGAGTTCTGCATGCGGCTATTCAATGCGAACGGAACGGAGCAAGAAAGCGCGAAGGTCGGGTCCTTGCCGAAGAAATAGTAGTTCGCGGTCTGGCTCATTTCGACGGTGCCGTTGCTGACCGCGTCGTTCACCTGAAGACCCGGTACGATCTCGCCGGCGGCGAAGGGCTGGATCTGGAACTTGTTGTCGGTCGCCTCGGCGACAACTTTGCAGAAAAATTCGGCGCCCCCCCACAGCGTGTCGAGCGATTTCGGAAAGCTTGATGTGAGCCGCCATTTCAGTTCGGGCATCGATTGAGCGATCGCAGGCGCGGCTATGGCGGACGCGGCGACCCCTACCCCCGCTGTTTTCAGAAAATCACGGCGTTTCATGGTCTTCTCCTCCCCATTCTTGCTTTTAGTGGCGGAACGCTAGCTCATCCTGAATATCGCGCCAACTAGCCTTGCGGTTAAGAAAATCCCGTTTTGGCCGCCTCTACTGCGCCCCGCCGGATGTTCGGTGCAGCGCAAAATAAAAGCCCCGGAGCCTCGCGGCTCCGGGGCGCAAACAGTTTGCTATGATTTTGTTCAGGTGCGGGTGCGAGCGCGGATCTGGAAGGTGTCGAAGGAATATTCGGCGACCTGCCACCAAAGATATTGGTCGCCGCGGAAGGCCACCATCGAGTCATAGATCTTCTTGAAGTCGGCGTTCGCCGCCGAGGTCTCGGCGTAGAGCTCGTTCGCCGCCTTGTAGCTCGCATCCATAACCACCGGCGCGAACGGGTGCAGCTTCGTGCCGGCAGCGATGAGGCGTTTCAATGCGGGTGGATTTACCGCATCGTACTTGGCTTGCATCCAAGTGTAACTCATATCGGCGGCGGTGCGGATGACCGACTGATATCCCTTCGGCAGCTGATTCCACTTTTCGATATTGATGAAGTTGTGGAGCATGGCGCTGCCTTCCCACCAGCCAGGATAGTAATAGTGCGGCGCCACCTTGTAGAGGCCGAGCTTCTCGTCATCGTAGGGGCCGACCCATTCGGCGGCGTCGATGGTGCCTTTTTCCAGCGACGGGTAAATGTCACCGCCGGCAATCTGCTGCGGCACGACGCCGAGCTTCGCCATGACGCGGCCGGCAAAGCCGCCGATGCGCATCTTCACGCCAACGAGATCGGCGGGCGTATTGATCTCCTTGCGGAAAAATCCGCCCATCTGGCAGCCGGTGTTGCCGCCCGGAATTCCGTAGATGTTGAACTTCTTGTAGAAGTCGTTCATCAGCTCCATGCCGCCGCCAAAGAACATCCAGGCGTTTTGCATGCGGCTGTTCAATCCGAACGGAACCGCGGTCCCCAGAGCAAAAGTCGGGTCCTTGCCGAAATAATAGTAGGACGCGGTGTGGCACATCTCGACGGTGCTGTTGCTCACGGCGTCGGCGGCTTGCAGACCCGGCACGATTTCGCCGGCGGCGAAAGGCTGGATCTGGAACTTGTTGTCGGTCGCCTCGGCCACCGCCTTTGTGAAGATCTCGGACACTCCGTAGAGGGTGTCCAATGACTTCGGAAAGCTCGACGTCAGACGCCATTTGATTTCCGGCGTCGACTGGGCGATGGCCGGCTTCGCGAGCGCGGATGCGGCAAGGCCCGCCCCCGCGACTTGCAAGAATTTACGACGCTTCATGAGAATCCTCCCCCTGTATTATGAAGCGCGGAAATGCATTGGCTGCATTTTCCGCTGGAGGAAACGGTTAGCATGAAATGAAAGGTTTCGCCACGCGGCGGAGCTCGAAAATCGAGCCTTCACGGTGACGTTCGGCTTGGGCCCAATCTTGGGCCAAGCAACGCGAGAATTTGACCCAGCCTCGATCCCGATATTTCAGGACTCGATGACAATTCGCGGCGCCGCGCGCCCCTTGCCGCCGCCCGCCATTTGATCGCGCACGCGTGCGGCGATGTCGCGGTAAATCTTGGCGTGAGCGCTGTCCGGTTTCGTGGCGACGATTGGAAGGCCGGCGTCCGATGTCTCGCGAATTTCGATTTCGAGCGGAACTTCGCCGAGGAACGGAACGTTCAAGCGTTCCGCCTCCGCCTTAGCGCCACCGTGACCGAAGGGGTCCGAGCGCTCGCCGCAATGCGGGCAGAGAAAATAACTCATGTTTTCGACGATCCCGAGCACGGGCACATCGACGCGCCGGAACATGGCGATGCCGCGGCGGGCATCGATCAGCGCCAAGTCCTGCGGGGTCGAGACGATGACGGCACCGGCGAGCGGCACTTGCTGGGCGAGCGTCAATTGCGCGTCGCCGGTGCCGGGCGGCATGTCGACGACCATGATGTCGAGCGTCCCCCATTCGACCTCGCGCAGCATCTGGGTGATCGCCGTCATCACCATCGGCCCGCGCCAGATCATCGGCGTTTCTTCTTCGACGAGAAACCCGATCGACATCACTTTCAGACCGTAGCTGTCGATCGGCCGCAGCATGCGGCCGCCGATGGTTTCGGGCTTGCCCTTGATCGCGAGCAGCCGCGGCATGGAGGGCCCGTAAATGTCGGCGTCGAGCACGCCGACCCGCATGCCGAGATCGCGCAGCCCAAGCGCGAGATTCACCGCGGTCGTCGATTTGCCGACGCCACCCTTGCCCGAGGCGACCGCAATCACCGCCTCGACGCCGGGCACGCCGGGAATGGACCGCGATGCCGGCTCCGCACGCGGCGGCGATTTTACGGGCGAGCCGCTCGCGGGCCGCGCGTCTTTTACCGGCGAACCGCCTGCCGGCGGCGCGCCGCCGGAGCGCTCGGCGGTGAGCGCGATCAAGACGGAGGCGACGCCCGGAATTGAGCGGATTTCGCTCTCGGCTTTCTTGCGAACGGCCTCCCATGCAGGCGCCGCGGCTCGCGTCGACCGTGAGCGAGAAGAAAACCTTATCCGCGGAAATCACGATGTCGGAAAGCTTGCCCGATGCGAGAAGCTCGCTTCCGTCGGGACCCTTGATCCCCTTCAGCCGTTCGCGAACCTGATCGGCCGTGATCGTCATGGCGCGCTCCGCTTTCGTATCATGCCGCCGCACTCGGCCGTGCCGAAATCTCCGCGTGCCAACGGCGCACATGCTTATATTGTTCGGAGACGTCGAGCTTCGCGGGTTTCATGAAATCGATCGCGACGAGCCCGGTGATGTCGGCGACGCTGAACTTCGCTCCCGCCAAGAATTTTCGTCCCGCGAGCTCGCCGTCCAGAAGTTCGAGAAATTCGGTCACCCGCGGCTTGTTGATTTCCGCCCATTGCGGCAACTGCGGCACTTGCATCTTGGCCATCGCCGGATGTTGATGACGAAAGATCGCCTGCACCGCGCTATAAAGTCCCAACTCGATGCGGCGATTCCACATTTCCACTTTTGCGATTTCGAGCGCATCGCGGCCGAACAGGTTCGGCTCCGGGTGCAATGCTTCGAAATAGCGGCAGATCGCCATCGTTTCCGTGATCACGGTGCCATCGTCGAGCACGAGCACGGGCACGCGTTGCAGGGGATTGAGCGCGCGGAAGGATTCGCTCTTCTGCTCGAGCTTAGCGAGATCGACCGCGCATCTTCGGAACGTCGACGCCTTTCTCGGCAAGAAATATGCGCACCCGGCGCGGTGACGGCGCGCGGCCGCCATCGTAGAGCTTCATCGAACTTCCTCCCTTGCCGACAGTCGATCACGCACCTTCGGCACGGGCAAGATGCGCCCATCGAATGCGCGCAAACGCCCATATCGCAACGAATTAAGCTTTCGTTAACCATATCGGTGAGGCCGCTATTAACCACTTTCTTGTGATCGTGGCTGAAAGCGTTTGAGTACGGGTGGATCGGGTCATGGCTGGGCAAGAAGCCCGGGGGGACGAGCGTGCGGCTGACGCCGCGCGCGTAGCGCATGAGCGACGGCTTCGGCTGAGCCGCAGCGTGCGCGAGACGCGCGATCGCCTGACCTCGACCACCGGAATCAAGCCGGCATACGATCACGAGCTGTTGCGGCTTTATGCCGAGCATCGGCTGGGCGGATCGCTCGCGCTTTTCCTGCTCGTAGCCCTCGTGGGCTTGGCCTCGAGCCTGTGGACGGGCGGAAATTCCGCGCTGATCTGGACCTTTCTCGCGCTCACAATTCACGCGATGAACCTCGCCGCCTGCCGGCGGTTTCTCGCTACGCCCGTGAACCCCGATACGCAGCGCCGCTATCGCATCCTATTCACGCTGCTCGATTTTCTCTTCGGCGTTTCGTGGGTACTGAACATCAACGTGCTCGTCGACGTCGGCGCGCAAGGCGCGGGCGATTTCTCGCTGTTCGCGATGCTCTTGGTGGTCGCGGTGTTTTCCATGCTGGCGTCGAGCATTCCCGCCGCCGTCTACGCCTCCACCATGCCGGTCGCGGGCATCGTGGTGATTCAATATCTGATCCGCGGCGAAGCGCAGGATCTCGTGCTCGCCGGGCTCACCGCCGGCGCCGAAGCGTATTTCGTGATGGTCGCGAACCGGCTGCACGTCTCCGCCGTCGCCGCGCTCGAAGCGCGCGGCCAACTCGATTCGCTGATCGGCGAGTTGGAGCAGGCCAAGGCGAAATCCGACGAGGCGGCGCGCCGCGCGGAAGCCGCTAACCTCGCGAAGTCCCGCTTCCTCGCCCAGATGAGTCACGAATTGCGCACGCCGCTGAACGCCATCCTCGGCTTTTCGGAAGTGATGAAAAATCAGCTCCTGGGCCAGCATGCGGTGCCGCCTACGGCGAATATGCCGGCGACATTCACGAACTCGGGCCAGCATCTCCTCAATCTCATCAATGAGATTCTCGATCTTTCGCGCATCGAGGCCGGCCGCTACGAGCTGAACGAGGAGGCGATCAACGTCGTTCACGTCGCCGAGGAGTGCCATCATCTTCTCAAGATTCGCGCGACCGGCCGCGGCCTCGTCATTCACGATCTCTATGAGCCGAATTTGCCGAAAATCTGGGCCGACGAGCGGGCGGTCCGCCAGATCTGCCTCAATCTTCTCTCCAACGCGATCAAGTTCACGCCGCAAGGCGGCGAGATCTGGATCAAGATCGGCTGGACCGCCTCGGGCGGGCAATACATCAGCGTGCGCGATACGGGCCCAGGCATTCCGGAGGAAGAAATCCCCGTGGTGCTGTCGTCGTTCGGTCAGGGAACCAACTCGATCAAAAGCGCCGAGCAAGGCGCCGGCCTCGGGCTTCCCATCGTCAAGGGGCTGATCGACCTGCATGGCGGAAGTTTCACGCTGCGCTCGAAGCTGCGCGAAGGAACGGAAGTGATCGTGACCTTCCCGGCCGAGCGCGTCATGGCGGCGCTGCCGCCGGTCGGCGACAAGGTATCGCTGCAACCGGCGATCGACGAGCGCGCAAGTCCGCGAGCATAGAACCATGCGCGCTGACCGGCCGCTGTGGATCGTCATCGCGGCGCTGGGCATCGCCGTGCTCGCGCTGGCGATGCGCCACGAACAGGACACCATCGCCGGCTTCCACCCGGCTCCATCGCCGCCCTGATTACCGGCGCCGTGCTCGTGGTCATGGTTTTCGGCGCGGTTTATGCGCTGTTTTACAAGCGGATCGGCGAGCTTCTGCGGGCGGCCGTGTTCTGGTGCGCCTTCGCGGGGCTGCTCTTCGCGGGTTACAATTTCCGCCATCCGTTGCAGACGATCGGCGAGCAGGCGCTCGCCGAACTTATTCCCGGCGTTCCGATGATCGCGCAGGCTTCGTCCGGACGCTCCGTCGAAATCGTTCGCGCGCGCGAGAGCGGACTTCACGATCAGAGCGGAGATGAACGGCGCGCGCATTGCGATGCTGGTCGATACCGGCGCTTCGAGCGTGGTTCTTTCGGCGGACGCCGCGAAAGTCGCCGGGCTTGCCCGTCGAGATGCTAAAATACGAGGTGCCGATCGAAACGGCGAACGGGCGCGAGCCGCGCTGCTTCCGTCGTGCTCGATCGCATCGCGATCGGGGGCATTGTCGAGCGAAAAGTGCCGGCGCTGGTGTCGTCGCCGGGCGATTTGAAGACGAGTCTCTTGGGCATGAGCTTTCTGAAGCGGCTCGAATCCTTCGAGGTGCGCGGCGAACGGCTCGTGCTGCGCGCGAAGCCGGGCGCGCGCTAAAAAATCAGGCTGATCAAGAAGCGGGTCGCCACCGCGAACAGAAACAAGCCGAAAGCGAATTCAAGCTTGCGCTTGGACAAATTGTGCGCGAGCCGCGCGCCGTAGGGTGTGGCGAGAACGCTCGCCGGCGCGAACAACGCCAGCCCCAGAAAAGAGACGTAGCCGACCGAAAACGGCGGCAACAGCGCCTCTTGCGGCCAGCCCGCGATCATGTAGCCGATCGCGCCCGGCACCGAGATCAGAACGCCGAGGCCCGAGGAAGTCGCGATGGCGACATGGATCGTCTCGCCGAACAAGGTGAGGAACAGCGTCGACAGCGCGCCGCCGGCGACGCCGATGAGCGAAGAAATCAGCCCGATGAAATAGCCCACGACCGCCAAGATTCCGGTCCCGGGCAATCGATGGCCGAGCCGCCACGATTCCTTGCCGATCAAATGCTTGGCGCCGATGGAATAACCGAAAATGACGAACACCAATTTGAACAGCGCGCCCGGCGCGTAATAGGCGATGACGCCGCCGGTCACGACGCCGAGCACGACCGGAATCGGCCCAAATGCGCAAGACGTGCGTGCGCACGACGCTTTTGGCCCGATGCGCGAAAAACGAGCGCAGCGAAATCGGCACGATCACCGCGAGCGAAGTGCCGACGCAAAGTTGCATGCGTACCTCGTCGGGCACGCCGAGAAAGCGAAAAAGCTCATAGAGCACGGGAACCGTGATGGCGGCACCGCCGACGCCGAGAAGGCCGGCGAGCAGTCCGGCGATAATACCGGCGATAATGATCGCGGCGGCGAGAAAGACGATCTCGCCGACAGGTACGCCGGATCAGCATTGCGATCTCCGGGAAAGCGGCGAAGAAATTCAGGCGGCGGCGGTTTGGGCCAATTCGAGGTTGGTGTCCAGCACCATGGCGAGCGCTTCGCGTAATACTTGCGTCGTGGCGCCTTGCTGAACGGCTTTGGTCGCAAGATGCCGGCGGAAGGCGCGCGCGCCCGGCTGGCCGCGGAAGAGGCCGAGGAGATGCCGCGTGACGTCGTGCAGGCGCGCGCCGCGCGCCATCGCCTGCTCGATATAGGGAAAAAGTTTCTCGACCGCTTCGCGCGCGTCGGAGACCGGCGCCGCGGCTCCGAACAGCCTGTGGGTCGAGCGCAAGCAGCATTCCCGGATTTTGATAGGCCGCGCGGCCCAGCATGACGCCATCGACGTGACGAAGATGCTCTTCGGCCTCCTCATGCGTATGGATGCCGCCATTGATGACGATCGGGAAATCGCCGAGCCGCTGTTTCAGACGCTGAACGCGCGCATGATCGAGCGGCGGAATGTCCCGGTTTTCGCGCGGGCTGAGGCCGTCGAGCCAGGCCTTGCGCGCGTGAACGATCAACGCATCGGCGCCGGCGGCAACGACGGCGTCGGCAAAACGGTCGAGCGATTCCTCGACGTCCTGATCGTCGACGCCGAGCCGGCACTTGACCGTGACTGGCCGCGCCACCGCCGCCTTCATCGCCGCCACGCATTCCCCGACCAATTTCGGCTCGCGCATCAGGCAGGCGCCGAAGCGGCCGTCCTGCACGCGATCGGAGGGGCAGCCGACATTGAGATTGATTTCGTCATAGCCGAAGTCGGCGCCGATCCGCGCCGCCTGCGCCAAATTTTTCGGATTGCTGCCGCCGAGCTGCAACGCCACCGGATGCTCGGCGGCATCGAAGCCGAGCAAGCGCTCGCGCGGGCCATGGATGATGGCGTCGGCCGTGACCATCTCCGTATAGAGGAGCGCATGGCGCGTGAGCTGCCGGTGGAAGAACCGGCAGTGCCGGTCCGTCCATTCCATCATCGGGGCGACGCAAAAGCGGCGTGTCAGCGCCTTGCTCGCGACGGGCGCTTTCATGGGGCTCAAATGGCCGATATCGCTCTATTCGGCAAGACCACAATTTTTTTGCGCGGCGAAATCAGCGCCCTTGACTGAGGGCTGCGAGCCGGAAAATGTCCCGGCCCGGCGGTGACACCGCCCGTCTTCCCCACCGCAGGGAGCGCTCATTGCCGATTCCCGCCGCGTTTGAAGGCCGTCTGAGCATTCCCGCCGTCGCGGCGCCGATGTTCGTCACCTCCGGCCCCGATCTCGTCGTCGAGGCTTGCCGCGCCGGCATCGTCGGCACGTTTCCGGCGCTCAACCAGCGCACGAGCGAGGGCTACGAGGCCTGGCTCGTGGAAATCCGCGAGCGTCTCGACAAGATCGAGCGCGACACCGGGCGGCTCTGCGCGCCGTTCGGCGTCAATCTCATCGTCCACAAGAGCAATCCGCGGGTGCAGGCGGACCTCGAGCTTTCGGTCAAGCACAAGGTGCCGCTGATCATCACCTCGCTCGGCGCGGTGAAGGAACTCGTCGGCGCGGTGCAAGGCTATGGCGGGCTCGTCTTCCACGACGTGATCAACATTCGCCACGCGCGCAAGGCGGCGGAAGCGGGCGTCGACGGATTGATCGCCGTTTGCGCCGGCGCCGGCGGGCATGCGGGCCTGCTGAGCCCGTTCGCGCTCGTTCCGGAAATTCGCGCCTTCTTCCAGAAGACGATTCTGCTCTCGGGCGTCATGTCCACCGGCCGCCACGTCGCGGCCGCGCGCATGATCGGCGCCGACCTCGCCTATCTCGGCACCCGCTTCATCGCCACCCGCGAGAGCATCGTGCCGCAGGAATTCAAGGACATGATCTTGGCGAGCCGCGCCGAGGACATCGTCTACACCGCCGCGATCAGCGGCGTGCACGGCAATTTCCTGCGGCCCAGCATCGACGCCGCCGGCGTCGAAATCGACCTCACCGCGCCGAACAAGCAGCTATCGGTCGGCCAACACGAAAAACGCGCGTGGAAAAACATCTGGTCGGCGGGGCAAGGCGTCGGCAGCATCGACGACGTGCCGGCGACCGCGGATTTGTGCGCGCGGCTCGTGCGCGAATATCGCGACGCCTTGCAGGAAGCCTGCGCCGATCTGAGATAAAATAATTGCCGGCGACGGCGTGGAGCCGCTATGCAAGGGCATAAAGAGAAAGTCGCACTCGGATCCGTCTTGGCGTCCGGCGGGCTGACTTTGGCGAAGGCCGTGGTCGGCCTCCTCTCCGGCTCGCTCGCCATTCTGTCCGAAGCCGGCCATTCGGCGATCGATTTCGGCGCTTCGCTGATCACCTACTTCGCCGTCCGCGTTTCCGGCAAACCCGCCGACGAGGATCATCCATACGGCCACGAGAAGTTCGAAAGTATCGCCGCCCTCGTGGAAACGGCGCTCCTGTTCCTGCTTTCCGGCATCGTCATCTGGGAAGCGGGCCAGCGACTGCTCACCGGCCACGGCCACGGGGTGGAGGCGAGCATTTGGGCTTTCGCCGTCATTCTCGGGTCGATCGTCATCGACTTCTTCCGCGCGCGCGCGCTTTCGAACGTCGCCAAGGAAACTTCGAGCGAGGCGCTGGAGGCGGACGCGCTGCATTTCAGCTCCGACATGTGGTCTTCGCTGGCGGTGCTCGCCGGCCTCGGCGGCGTCGCGCTCGGATTTCCCGCCGCCGACTCGCTCGCCGCGATCATCGTCGCCGTTTTCGTCCTCATGGTCGGCTGGCGCCTGGGCCGGCGAACGATCGATACCTTGACCGACGTCGCGCCCGTCGGCATTGCCGAGCGGATCACGGATATTACCCAGCGCATCAAGGGCGTGGTCGCAGTCGAGCGCGTGCGCGCCCGCCAAGTCGGCGCAAAACTATTCGCCGAGATGACCGTCGGCGTCAGCCGCGCGCTTCCGCTCGACCGCGTCGCCGCAATCAAGACGGACGTCGAAAATGCCATTCGCGGCGAATTGCCGGGCGCGGAAGTAAACGTCACGACGGAGCCGCGCGCGCTCGACAACGAGACCATCATGGAGCGAATCATGGTGGTGGCGCGAAACCAGGGCCTCGCCGTCCACCACGTCACGGTCCATCACTTGCGCGACAAGCTCGCCGATCAGCCTCGATCTCGAAGTCGACCGCGCGCTTTCGCTCGGAGAAGCGCATGGAATCGCAAGCAAGCTCGAGGCCGCCATTCGCGGCGATTTCGGTCACGGAATCGAGGTGGAGACCCACATCGAGCCGATGGAAACCGGCGGGATCGCCGGCCGCGACGCGCCGATCGAGCTGCAAACCGCGATTGCCGCGACCATGCGCAAGCTCGTGCCGGCCGACGGCTCGATCCGCGACGTGCATTCGGTGCGCGTGCGCGAGACCCCGCAAGGTCTCGTGGTGAATTTTCACTGCCGCGCCGACCCCGGCTTGAGCGTCGAGGCCGTGCATCACGCCGTCGATGAGCTGGAGCGGCGCTTGCGGAACGAGCGCGACGGCATTCATCGCGTCATCGGCCATGCCGAGCCCTCGCGCGAGGCGAATGTCGTCAAGGAATCGGCGCAGTCGCCGCGCTAACGCTTGCAGCGGCTTTTCTTGCTTTTAGCCGAGCCCCCGTGCTTTCAAGGAAGGCTCGGAATCACCTCTCTCGACTTCGCCGGTGCCTGCATGCGCGACCCCGAACCACGAGCGATCCGCCTCTCGGAATATCGGCCGCCCGATTGGCTGATCGAGACCGTCGATCTCGACGTGCGGCTCGACCCAACCGCAACGCGGGTCGTCGCTACGTTGAAGATCCGCCCCAATTCCAATGGCGGCGGCAAAGTTCCGCTGGTCCTCGATGGCGACGAGCTCGCGCTCGTCAGTCTTTCCGTTGACGGCGAAAAACTCGGGGCGAATTCCTATGCGGCAACGCCCTCCTCGCTCACCATCCATGAACCGCCGCAACAGCCGTTTCGCCTTGACGATCGAGACGGCGCTCGATCCGTCGGCGAACACGAAGCTGATGGGACTTTATCGCTCGAGCGGCACGTATTGCACGCAGTGCGAGGCGGAAGGGTTTCGCCGCATCACCTACTTCATCGACCGCCCCGACATGCTCGCCGTCTACCGCACGCGCATCGAGGCCGAGCGCGACGAGGCGCCGGTGCTGTTGTCGAACGGCAACCCGATCGAGACAGGCTCGATCCCCGGAACCGGCCGGCACTACGCGATCTGGCACGATCCGTTTCCGAAGCCGTCCTATCTGTTCGCGCTCGTCGGCGGAAAGCTCGCCGCGGTCGAAGACCGCTTCGTCACGCTTTCGGGCCGCGAGGTGAAGCTCGCAATTTATGTCGAGCCCGGCCGCGAGAGATCGCTGCGGCTACGCGCTCGATTCGCTCAAGCGCGCGATGCGCTGGGACGAGCGCGTCTTCGGACGCGAATACGATCTCGACGTGTTCAACATCGTCGCCGTCTCCGATTTCAACATGGGCGCGATGGAGAACAAGGGCCTCAACGTCTTCAACGACAAGTACATCCTCGCCTCGCCCGAAACCGCGACCGACGGCGATTATGCCGGCATCGAAGCCGTCATCGCCCATGAATATTTCCACAACTGGACCGGAAACCGCATTACCTGCCGCGATTGGTTTCAGCTTTGCCTCAAGGAAGGCTTGACCGTTTTTCGCGACCAGGAATTCTCCTCGGACGAGCGCTCGCGGCCGGTGAAGCGCATCAGTGACGTGCGCGGGCTGAAGAGCGCTCAATTCACCGAGGATGCGGGGCCGCTGGCGCATCCGGTGCGGCCCGAGACCTATCACGAGATCAACAATTTCTACACGGCGACCGTCTACCAAAAAGGCGCCGAGGTCGTGCGCATGCTGAAGACCTTGCTCGGCGAGCGCGGATTCCGCGCCGGCATGGACCTTTATTTCACGCGCTGCGACGGCAAGGCGGCGACGGTCGAGGATTTCCTCGGCTGCTTCGCGGATGCGAATGGCATCGATCTCACCCAGTTCAAGCTTTGGTATTCGCAGGCGGGAACGCCGGAACTCGCGCTCCGGGGAAGCTACGACGCCGACACTCGCGCTATCGCCTGGAGGTGCGGCAGATGGTGCCGCCGACGCCGGGGCAGAGCGCAAAGCAGCCGATGCTCATTCCGCTCGCTTTCGGATTGCTCGGCAAGGACGGGGGCGACCTGCCGCTTCGGCCCACGGAACGAAAGCAAAATCCACGAGGGCGTATTGCGGATTTCGGCGGCGGAGGAAATTTTCGTTTTCGAGGGAATCCGCGAGCGGCCCATCCCCTCGTTCAATCGCGGATTTTCGGCGCCGATCAAGCTGGTTCGAATCTCGGCGAGGACGATCTTGTTTTCATCGCCGGCCACGACGGCGATGCGTTCAACCGCTTCGACGCCGCATCGACGCTGGCGATGCGCCATCTCGTCGCCAGCACGGCGGCATTCCGCGCAGGGCGAAAGCCGCCCGTCCCCGCTGCGTTGATCTCGGCGCTGGCGCGGAGCCTCGGCGACGACCGGCTCGATCCCGCTTTCGTCGCGCAAGTGATCGCGGTGCCGAGCGAGAGCGATATCGCGCACGAAATCGGAAACGATGTCGACCCCGATGCGGTGCTCGCGGCCCGCAAGGCGCTGAAGCGCACGCTCGGCAAGGCGCTCGCCGCGCGCTGCCAGGCCATTTACGAGCGGCTATCTCCGCGCGCGCCCTATTCGCCGGACGCGACAAGCGCCGGACGCCGCGCGCTCAAGAACGCCTGCCTCGATTTGATCGCCGTAACGGCGTCCGCCTCGGGGATTGCGCGGGCGCTTCACCAGTTCCGCGACGCCGACAACATGACCGATCGCTTCGCCGCGCTCGCCACGCTCTCGACCCACGACGTCGAGGAAAGAGAGCAGGCCTTCGACGAGTTTCAGGCGCGTTTTGGCGCCGACGCGCTGGTGATGGATAAATGGTTCGCCTTGCAGGCCATGATCGCCGAGCCCGGAACGCTCGATCGCGTCCGCAAATTAATGCACCACCCCGCCTTTTCGCTCGCCAACCCCAATCGCGTGCGGGCGCTGATCGGCACATTCGCGGCCGGAAACCCGTCGCAACTGAATCGGCCGGATGGAGCGGGCTACGCCTTCCTCGCCGATATCGCGCTGCAGCTCGACCCCAAAAACCCGCAGGTCGCGGCCCGCCTCTTTTCGTGCTTCAAGAGCTGGCGGGCGCTCGAGCCCGTTCGCCGCGCCGCCGCCGGGGCGGAGCTCAAGCGGGTGGCGGCGGCGAGCCTCTCCGCCAACTCCCGCGACATCGTCGGACGGGCGCTGGCCTGAGCTGCGGGGCCGCCAAAGTCCGGTTTTTTATTTCCTAGAACTCTAGACAAATCACCGCAACTTCAATTCTTATCAAGGTGATTCGGGGAGATGCGGCAATCCCTCCGGACGAGACGATGGGGATTATCCGAGGAGGCTGGCGATGGCGCGCGCCCACGCTGCCAACGCATCTTTGCATGCGCAGGCCGTGCGCGGTCTTGCCCGTTCTCTCACTCACCCCGCCTATCAACGCCTGCTCGAAGCCGAGCCGTTGCTCCGCCGCGCGGTCCCGCTGCTTATTGTCGCATTCCTCGCGGCGGTCGCGATTGGCGCGGCCGTGCAGATCGCTGAGCACCGGCGCGAAACGCTGGCCGAAGCGCATGAGAACTCTCATCCTCATCACCGCCGCCATCGGCGAGGATCTGATCCATCGCACCGGCAAGGACGCGACGAAGGCGAGGATCAACGAAGTTTTGCGAGAAGCCTTGCCTTCGCAGGCAATCGCGGGCGGGCGCCGCTTCTACGTGACCGATGCCGCGGGACAGATCTCGGGCGCGATGCCCGAGGCGGACGGCACCGCTCCCGCCACGCTTGCCGACGTCCTCGGCGCGGCGCAGCCATTGACGGTTTTCGCGGAGAAGGCCGGCGTCATCGATCTCACGCTCGCCGACGGAAGCAGCGCGCTCGCGGCCGTGCGCAACCTTCGCCCGCCGTTCGGGCAGATTGCCGTCATTCAATCGAAGGAACGCGCGCTCGACCGCTGGCGTTCCAATTCGGCGCTCACCGTGACGCTCGTGACCACCACCGGCTTCGTGCTTTTGATCCTCGGCTTTGCCTTTCACTGGCAATCGACCCGCGCGCGCGAGGCCGATTCGATCTACGAAATGGTCCGCGCCCGCATCGACACGGCGCTCAACCGCGGACGCTGCGGCCTTTGGGATTGGGATCTCGCGCGCGGCCGCATCTATTGGTCGGATTCCATGTTCGAAATTCTCGGCTTCGAGCCGCGCGAGGAGCTCCTGTCGTTCGGCGAAGTCGATAGCCTCGTTCACGTCGACGACGGCAGCCTCTACGAGATCGCCGCCAACCTCGCCGAGGCGAACGACGCGACGATCGATCGCGCCTTTCGCATGCGCCACGCCCGGGGAGATTGGGTTTGGCTGCGGGCGCGGGCGGAAATCGTGCGCCAGAGCGCCGACACCGGCCCGCACTTGATCGGCATTGCCGTCGACGTCACCGAAGAGCAGCGCCTCGCCGAGCGCTCGGCGACGGCCGACATTCGCCTGCGCGACGCCGTCGAAACGATTTCGGAGGCGTTCGTGCTGTGGGACGCGGAGGACCGCCTGGTGCTCTGCAATTCGAAATTCCAACAGCTGCATAACCTTCCCGATCTCGTCACCCAGCCGGGAACCGCCTACGAGGACGTCATTACCGCCGGCCGCCAGCCGGTCATCCGAACGCCGTTGAAATCCGAGGATCGGGCCGAGGTCGGCGCGCGCTCCTTCGAGGCGCAACTCGGCGATGGCCGCTGGCTGAAGATCAGCGAGCGGCGCACCAAGGACGGCGGTTTCGTCTCCGTCGGCACCGACATCACGGCGATCAAGCGCCATGAAGAACGCTTGGTGGAGAGCGAAAAGCGCCTGATGGCCACGATCGCCGATCAGCGCCAGTCGCAGCATACGCTCGAATACCAAGCGCAGCAGCTGGCGGAACTCGCGCAAAAATACGCCGACGAGAAGACGCGCGCGGAGCAGGCGAACAAGGCGAAGTCCGATTTTCTCGCCAATATGAGCCACGAATTACGCACGCCCTTGAATGCGATCATCGGATTTTCCGAGATCATGGAATCCGGCATGTTCGGCGCGCTCGGCTCCGAGAAATATCAGGAGTATTGCAAGGACATTCGCGAGAGCGGCCGATATCTGCTCGATGTCATCAACGACATCCTCGATATGTCGAAAATCGAGGCCGGCCGCATGCCGTTCGCGATGGAAGATTTGCGACTCGATCAGATCATCGCGGAAGCGATGCGCGTGATGTCGGTCAAGGCCGACGAAAAGCGGCTCACGGTCGAAGCGGAAGTGCCGCCGGGCTTGATCGTCTCCGGCGACCGCCGGGCCTTGAAGCAGATTCTGCTGAACCTCCTCTCCAATGCCGTCAAATTCACCACCGAAGGTGGCCGGGTCGCGGTGCGCGTGCGCATGACGCGGAGCGCCGTCTTGCTGTTGATCGAGGATTCCGGCATCGGAATCTCGAAGGATCATTTGCGAAGGCTCGGCCGTCCTTTCGAGCAGGTCGAGAGCCAATTCACCAAGACCTTCCAAGGCTCCGGCCTCGGGCTCGCGATCGCAAAATCGCTGATCGAGTTGCACGGGGGAGCGATGAAAATCCGCTCGATCGAAGGCATGGGCACGACCGTCATCTTGCGTCTTCCGATCAACCCCGGCCAGATCGCGGTCGAGGCCGCGGAGTAAACGAAGCGGCGCAGAGCGTCAGGTTTTTCCGCCGACAATCTCGTCGAAAAGACGCCGCACGCGCGCCTGCGTGTCCGCGAGATGCAATTCCAACGTGGTAAAATCGGGCAATCCGCCGGCGCGCGCGAGCAGCGCGAGCAAGGCGGGGCCTGCGGCCGCCGGATCGAAACGCCCCTGCAAACAAAGGCGCAAGAGCTGCGTGAGATCGTGGTAGAGGCGCGCCGCCGAGCGCAACAACTCGCCGTCGGCGGCACGCAAAATATCGAGCGATTGCGCGCGCTCGAGCACGCGAACGGTGTTGGTATCGAGAATTTCCGGATGCGCGGAGGCGTGCACGAGCGCGAGATATTGCGCGATGAACTCGATGTCGATGAGGCCGCCCTTGACGTATTTCAGGTCCCAGCGCTCGTCCTCACCTTTCTCGGCCGCGATCAAGCGCCGCATTTCGCGCACGTCGGCGGCGACTTTCTGCGGATCGCGCCTTAAACCAAGAATTTCGCGGATCAAGGTTTCGATGCGAAGGCGCAAAGCCGGTGCCGCCGAAACCACACGGGCGCGCGTCAGCGCCATGTGCTCCCAGGTCCAGGCTTTCTCGCGCTGATAAAGCGCGAAGCTCTCGAGCCCCGTCGCCACCGGCCCCGAGCGGCCGGAGGGGCGCAGGCGCAAGTCGACGTCGAAGAGCTTTCCTTCGTTGGTCGGCGTCGTCAGCGCGCTAATCAGCCGCTTGGTCAGGCGGGCGAAATACTGCGCGCCTTCGAGCGGATTTTTACCGTCGGAGCGCGGGAAGCGCGGATCGAATTCGTAGAGCAGGATCAGATCGAGATCGGAACCGGCGGTCATCTCGCGGCCGCCCAATTTTCCCAACGCAAGCACGGACGTTTCGGCGCCGCGCATGCGGCCGTATGTGGCGCCAAATATTCGCTCGACTTCGCGATGCAGTGCGCGGATGACGACGTCGGCGAGCGTCGCATAGGCCTCGCCCGCTTGGCTCGCTGAAAGCACGCCCGAAAGAATCCGGACGCCGATGAGAACCATCTGCTCGCGCCCGAAGCGGCGCGCGCGGTCGAAAAGCGCCTCCTCGCTTCCCGCTTCGGAAAGCACGGAATCCAGCCGCTCGGTGAGGGTTTTCTCGCTGGGTGAAGCGCCGAAGAAACTGGGATCGAGCAAGGCGTCGAGCAAGGAGGGCGAGCGCGCGACGATGTCGCCGAGACGCGGCGCCGTGCCCAGGATCACGGCGAGAAGACGAACGAGATCGAGATGCGTGCGCAGCGCCGCCAGCAAGCGCTCGCCGCCCGGCAATTCGGAAAAGAAGCGGTCGGTCGCGACGATCGCGGTGTCGGGGGCGCCGGAGCGCGCAAGCGCCGCGAGAAGTGCGGGCATAATGACGACGAGATCGGCGCGCGCGGCCTCCGACCGCAGCGATCGGTAACGGCCCGACAACCACCCGCGCACGATCGCGCTGGCCACCAGGGGGTCGCGAAAGCCCATGGCGGCGAGCGCATCCAGCGTCTCACGATCGTCCTGATCCGGCGGGAATGCAAGTCGACCGACCTCCGGCGCCAGCCGCGCTCCGTCTTCAAAAAGATGCGAGTAATGCGTCTGCACGCGGCCGAGATGGCCCTCGAGCAGGGCGGCGAAATCCACGCGCCCTCGGCTGCCGAAAAATCGCGCGAAACGAACAAAAGCATCGGCATCTTGCGGCAGCGCATGCGTCTGCTCGTCGGCCACCATCTGCAGCCGGTGTTCGACCTCGCGCAGGAACACGTAAGCCGCCGAGAGATCGTCGCGCGCCGTGGCGTCGATCCAGCCGCCGGCCGCGAGCGCGTCGAGGACCGCGAGCGTGTTCTGCCCGCGCAGTTCCGATGCCCGGCCGCCCGCGATCAGCTGCTGCGTTTGCACGAAAAATTCGATCTCGCGGATGCCGCCGCGGCCGAGCTTGATGTTGTGGCCTTCGACCGCGATCTCGCCATGGCCGCGAAAGGCATGGATCTGGCGCTTCATCGCCTGAATGTCGGCAATCGCGGCATGGTCGAGGTAACGCCGCCAAACGAAGGGTGAAAGCTCGCGAAGAAAACTTTCGCCGGCGGCGATATCGCCGGCAATGGGCCGCGCCTTGATGAAGACGGCCCGTTCCCAGGTTTGCCCGCTGCGCTCGTAATAGGCGAGTGCCGCGTCGGTCGCGATCGCGGCCTGCGTCGATCCCGGATCGGGACGGAGACGAAGGTCGACGCGAAATACATATCCGTCCGAGGTGCGCTCCTGCAGCAGCCGCACAAGGTCGCGCGTGAGCTTCACGAAGAACGGGCTCGGTTCGATGCCGTTGGCAAGCGGCGCTTTCGGATCGAACAGAACGATGAGATCGATATCGCTGGAATAGTTCAACTCGCGGCCGCCGAGTTTTCCCATGCCGAGCACGACGAAGCCCGCACCCGCGCTGGGAACATTCGGTTGCGAGAGCCAAATCTGGCCGGCCGCTTGCGCTTTCGACAATAGAAAATCCGTCGCCGCCGCCACCGCCGCCCCGGCGACCGCGGTTAAGGATTGCCCTACTTCGGTGAAAGACCACACACCGCCAATGTCGGCGAGCGCGATCAGAAGCGCCGATTCTCGTTTCAGGAGCCGCAGCTCGCGAGCGATCGCATCTTGATCGGCGGCCGCGCGCGCGGCGTGCGTCCGGCGGGCGATCAGGCCGGCAAGATGCGATTCGGGATTGGAATCGAGCAATTCGGCGAAGCGCTTGGGGTCTTCGCGAATAAGCCCCCACAGAAAAGGCGAGCCGTCGGCGATGCCTTCGATCAACCGGAGAGCGGGTTTTTGCTCGAAAAGACGCTTGAGAGAATTCGCGGCGGCGCCATCAGCGTCCGCCAACAGTTCGGCGACGGCTTTTTTCGCCGCTTTCGGCGCCGACAAGCGCGGCGCTCTTCGAATGCGCGCCGCGAGCGGGAGAGATTTGTCGATTGCGGGTTTGTTCTTGCGCCAAAACATGCCCGCAAACTGCGCGCCGCACGCCCCGCGTCAAGCCCCCTCGCCGCTCCGTGCCGGCAACGCCAGCGTCACGCGAAGACCCGGCGAATTATCCTCGAGCCGCAATTCGCCGCCATGCAGGCGGGCGACCGCGGCGGCTAGAGAAAGACCGAGTCCGACGCCGGGCCGCGAGCGGCTCGGCTCCAGGCGCACGAAGCGTTCGACCGCGCGGCTTCGATCCGCGGCCGGTATTCCGCGGCCATGATCGGCGACGCTCAACAAGGCGCTACCGTTCTCGCGATGCGTGGCAACGCGGATCTCGCTCTTGTCCCCCGGCCGGCCCGCCGCGCCATATTTGATCGCGTTATCGATGAGATTGGCGAGCGCCTGGCCGATCAGTTCGCGACTGCCGTGAACGGGCAGCGGACCGTTGATATCGGCGGCGAGATGCAAGCCCTTTTCCTCGGCGAGCGGCTCGTAAAGCTCGACCACGCTTTTCGCCACGTCATTGGCGTCGAAATCGGTCATGCCGTGACGCGCTTCGCCGGCTTCCGCGCGCGCGATCATGAGGAGCGCGTCGAAGGTGCGGATCAGCCCGTCCAATTCCTCGATGGTCGATTCCAGCGCGGCGCGGTAATCGCTCTCGCCTTTCGCGCTCCGCAACGCTTCTTCCGTGCGGTTGCGAAGGCGCGTGAGCGGCGTCTTGAGATCGTGCGCGATATTGTCGGAGACCTGCTTCAGCCCCGACATCAGCGCTTCGATGCGCTCCAGCATCGCATTGAGGCTGTTCGCCAAACGGTCGAACTCGTCGCCCGATCCTGTAACCGCGAGCCGGCCGCTCAAATCGCCGGCCATGATGCGCTCGTTGGTCGCGGTCATCGAATCGATCCGCTGCAACACGCGGCGCGCGACGAAGATACCGCCGG
>CAVVVV010000013.1:0-118515 GCA_963751685.1 uncultured Alphaproteobacteria bacterium
ACAAAGCCGATAGATACTGCGCAATTATTTAAAGAAGTTGGCGCCTTATTGGAGCAGGGAAAATCAAAGAAAAAAGTAATGGTGGTGGATGAAGATGGTACTGCTGTTCGCTCTTTGACGGATGTGCTGCAAGCTAAGGGCTACCAGGTAGTGGAATCAGATGGAAAGGAATTGGTTCAAAAAGCCATCTCCAAAAAGCCGGATATCATCATCTTAAATTCGTCCTTATCGGACAAACAGGAAATCGTTCAGTCGCTTCGCTTTGAAAAAGGATTGGAAAATGTATTGTTTTTAATTTACCAATAACAACATAAATACGAAAAAATTCAAAAATGGAACAAAAAATTTTAATTGTAGATGATGAAGCGCATATCCGTATGCTTATCGGGCAAACCCTGGAAGAACTGGAAGATGAGGGAGTGAATTTTTTCACAGCAGAAAACGGCGAACATGCCCTGGAGATCATACAGTCGGAAAAGCCCCAGCTGGTTTTTCTGGATGTGATGATGCCTAAAATGAATGGCATGGAAGTTTGTCGCCGGGTAAAAAAAGAATTGGGATTGAATGATGTATTTATTGTTTTACTTACAGCAAAGGGCCAGGAACTGGATCGTCAAAAAGGGCAGGAAGTAGGCGCAGATGTATATATGACAAAACCCTTTGACCCCGAAAAAATTTTAGAAAAAGCAAGAGAAGTTCTTCAGTTGCAAAATTGATGTTACATATCCCAACCCTGCACCCACATGATAAAACTCAGTTTAAAAAGTATTCTTGGTAAAAAGAATGAAACAGCTTCCATACTCGCTTCTTTAATTGAGCGGTTAAATGCCAGTGTCTGGATCGAGGATGACACAGGCAACACTTTACTGGGCAACAGATCGGAAGTAGTACAAAGTTGAACAGATCATCAACGTTGACAATGAACTGATCGGTGTTGTGAAAGGCGATGAGAAAGCAAATATCATTGCCGCTGTTCTTAATCATTCAATAAAAAAAGAAGCCGAGAAGAGAAAGCTTGGATCCGAGGTATTGAATTTATACCAGGAAATAAACCTCATCTACAATTTTTCTGAAAGATTAGCGCAGACCATTGATGCTCCGACAATTTCTGAGATCACATTGGAGGAAGCAGGGCGGGTGATCAAGTCAAATGCGGTGTGGTACTATTATGGGATGAGGCGACTGAAAGATTAAAGATTCTTGCTTCATCCGGGACACTATTTTTTGCTGAAGAAAAACTATACAGTGAATTACGTCTTCTCAGCAAAATATTATTAAACGGCAATCTGAGATCATCACGGATGTCTCTGTATTAACTGATGCAGGTATCCTTTTACCTGAAGTCAGATCGGTTATTTATTCTGCTTTAAAAGTGAACAAGCGGACAATGGGAGCGATCATTCTTTCCAGTAATGAACTGGTTCAGTATACGGCTGCGGATCTGAAACTACTTA
Source organism: uncultured Alphaproteobacteria bacterium (assembly GCA_963751685.1). Lineage (GTDB taxonomy): Bacteria > Pseudomonadota > Alphaproteobacteria > Rhizobiales > Xanthobacteraceae > Palsa-892. The sequence goes on from CAVVVV010000013.1 coordinate 1,455, forward strand.
CCACGCTGGCGTTACAATCTTCTGCGGCTATTGAAAGTGCATTATTGTATGAAAAGAATCTGCGTGAAGCAAAAGAAAGAGAAGAAGCCATGCGGCTTGTTTATGAAGCGACGGGAAAATTTGTTCCTTATGAATTTATCGGGTCATTGGGTCACAATGTGATCACCGATGTAAAATTGGGCGACCAGGTAGAAAAAATAGTGACCGTTCTTTTCTCAGATATCAGGGACTATACATCTTTATCAGAGCAAATGAGCCCCGAAGAGAATTTTAGATTCGTTTGTTCATTCAATGAGAGAATGGGTCCTGCTATACGCAGGCATAATGGGTTTATCAATCAATATCTCGGCGATGCCATTATGGCCATCTTTCCCCGTAATGCTAAAGATGCGCTATCAGCGGCCATCGAAATGCAGAAAGAAGTACAGGATCTTAACAGGTTAAGAGTCTCGAATGATCAAACTCCCATACAGATCGGGGTGGGCATGCATACGGGCCCATTGATAATGGGTATTACCGGGGATGAGAGACCGGATGGATGCGACCACGATCTCTGATACGGTCAATATTGCATCAAGACTGGAAAGCCTGACCAAACATTATAGTGTAAATATTATTCTCAGTGATTCTTCTTTAAAACAAATTGAGCAAAAAGAAGGTTTTCATCTTCGCTCTCTTGGATTAGTACAATTGAAAGGTAAACGGGAGGCAGTGGAAATTCATGAGTGTTTCGACAGCAACACATCGCCCGATATGGAGAAAAAATTAAACACGCTTGCTGTTTTTAACGAAGGTGTTTCTTTGTTTTTGAATAAATCATTTCATGAAGCAAATGTTGCTTTCAAAAAAGTTGTCGACACCGATCCCGGCGACCATACGGCAAAATTCTTTTACAGGAATACAAAGAAAATAATAGATGAAGGCGTTTTTGAAAATGGAGCGGGCATCGTATCAATGCATGAAAAGTAGTTGCGAATCCCATAATAATGCACATAAATTTGCCACAGAAACACAGAAACACAGAGAGAAATCAATAAATAATTCAGTGTTTCTGTGTACTCAGTGGCGACAAAATACAATTGACTTAGCACTAGTTTTCAATTCTGAAAACAGGATATCTTAAATAGTCTGGTTCGAAATAAGACGAGTTCTCATAAACAAAATTCAATTGTTGCTGCCAGCTTTTGGCAAAGATTGTATCAGTTTTTCTTTTTTCCTCCAGTTTCAATTGCAGATCAGGATGTTTTTTTAAATAATCTCCGGCGATCCCATCGAAGGCGTAGTCAGAAAAATATTCTTTTTGTCCAAGCACTGCGTCGAAGAAGTTCCAGGCAAAATAAGAGTCCTCTGCCTGTGGTTCAAGTGTTTCCATTAGAAAACGATTGGCTGTTTGATCCATCGGGATATACCAATCACCTTTTCTGAAATTTATTTTTTGTTTGGACGTGCTGATCTTTACATTACTATTGAGATGATGCATTTCATAGGGTCGTTGCGAAGTTTTATAATCCTCAATATGATAGACCACCACCTCAATGGAAGTGTCATTTTTTAAGGGGATCATTTGAACTTTATTCAGTTTAAGCAGGTCAGTCACTCTCCACCATCCCTGCGGGATTATATACGCTACGGGTTTTTTGATGATCGTTTTTGGAGAGAAATAGTTGAAGATCTTCACCTGCTTTTCAAAGGGCTTCGTTCTGTCGTAATATAGTTTTGGTGAATTAGAAACATCACTGGGTTTGTGACCTGCTTCATAACCTTTATATGTGACCTCCTTCCATTGAGAACGATCCAGCTGCCAGCTTATCAGGAAACTCTATCGCGGATTTCACGGATTGTTTTGTTTGATCTCTTAGTTGTTTTATTTTATCACTATTCTTTGACGTGAATTCGATAAAACATTGCATCAATGCATAAGTTGATCTCACTCTTTGTTCATAGGATTTTAGCATATGTGTTTCAGGGATAAACCCAAAACTGTTCCAGAGCGTTGCGTAGCCACTGCTGTACCTGGGGCTGTCCCAATATTCCGGCCAGCCATCTTCAGGAGTGTCACCAAATGAATTAACGTAAGGAACAAGATCATATCCTTTTCCTTTCATTGTTTTATATAAGGCCGGCTCAAATTCTTTATCCAGGTAATCACCCATCACTCCTCCCAGTTTATTATGCTGCGAAGTGAGCAGGGTCATGATATGCTGGTAATCGGCGCCATCGCTTACATGGTTGTCAACAAAAACATCCGGATCGGTTAAATGAAAGATCTCTGCAAAGGCTCTTGCATCTTTGGAATCACATTTAATAAAATCACGATTGAGATCAAGATTTTGAGAATTGCCGCGAAAACCTTTTTCGGCAGGACCATTTTGGTCTATCCTGTAATCAGCACTTCTGTTTAAACAGCCACCAATGTTGTAGACAGGAATAATGGCGAGAACAACATTCGAAGGCAGCTTGTATTTGCCGGTCACAATATCCCGCGCCAGCAGCATGCTTGCATCAATGCCATCCGGCTCACCCGGGTGAATTCCATTATTGACGAGAATGATTCTTTTGTTTTTTTTATGAATGCTTTCAAAATTGTAATCGCCGTCATTGGAAACAACAACGAGGTTCAAAGGAAAGCCGGCATCGGTCATTCCCATTGTCAGCATTTTTATTTTTGGGCGATCGCTGGTCCAGCTTTTTCCACCAGTCGATGATCTCGTAGTAGGTGGGGGTCTGCGTGCCGTTGGTTTGTTCAAATTTTGTAGTGATTGCTTGAGAGAATATAAGTTTGGCAGATAAAAGAAAAAATAATGAAAGAGACGTTTTCATGTGAATCAATTGAAGAATAAAAATACACCCGTATAAAACAAAAAGCACCCCATTAAGAGATGCTTTTACAATTTATGGTGCAGTATTATTTTGTTGCTGTTTTCCTGGCCAGCTTACTTTTTAAGTTAGCGGCTTTGTTCTTGTGGATGATGCCACGCTTAGCCAGTTTGTCGATCATGCTGGCCACTGCCGGTAATTTATCCGAAGCCTCTTTTCCCAATTGGAGACGGAGGGCTGCGCAATGCCCAGACGACGAGCAAGCTCAGTGACACCACCGACAGAACGAAAGGCTTCGGCGAGACCGGGGTCGCGCATAGCGTCTCCCTATTCACCTACCAACTTCCTGTTCCTGAGCCGTTTCAAAATGGCGCAGTCAGGAAGCGTTCTAAAACGATAGTTTCTTGATATAATTATAGAGCGTCCAATCGGCAGTTCAAATGCATAGATAGTCCTTGTCTATAGCCTTTCGTTTGGGCAGCCGATCATTTACGTGGCAGTGCACTACCGTGCCTGCCTTTGGGTTTGAGATCATTGTCCTTTTGGAGACTCATTTCTTTTTGCGTTGCAACATTCTCGTATGAAACTTGTTGCTGAGCCAAAATTCCCCCTGAGAAAAGAATATTTTTTTCATTGCCGGCTTTTGCATCGACGATTGGCGCCATCTTTCGCTCTTGCTCGATCTTATTCTGAAAGGCGGCGGCGGCTTCCGGCCCGCCATCTATGCTGGGCTCTTCGGGCTTCTGCGCTTTTTCGGTTTGATCGCTGTCGCCGGCAGGAAAAGACCCGAGCATTTGCGTGACGATCTGTTTCAACTCATCGGTCAATTGCAACGGGCCGAAGCCGTGCATTCCGTTGGGATCGTTGAAGTCCCAGGAATTTTCCGAGAGGCCGATAAAATCGCGGATCGCGGGGTCGCTTCTCCATGCTTTCTGAAGCGCCGCTCTCGTTAATTCTGCCGGTACGCCGGGCGCGAGAAACGGGCGGATGTCGGTCGTGGCGACGATGGAATCGATCGGCGGAAGGCTGCTCATATCGAAAGCCTCCGCCGTCTTCTTCGCAAGCTCGGCAGTCGAGGCGGCCTTGTCGGTCTTCTTTTCAGCTGCCCGGTTTTCAGTCTGTGCCGGCCTTGATTCGTCGACAGTAGTTTTCTTCGCAAGCTTCGCTGCTTTCTGCTTGCGGCGAGACCAGCGTCCAAGGAACTTTCCCCGCTCGCTCATCTCTTGTTTTCCTTCACGGCGCTCTTGCGGCTGATCGCTTCCGGATCGGCGCGATCCCGTTCGCGTTTAAGAAATGGACGTTCGACATGGTATCGGGCGATAAATCCGGCGACCTGTTCTCTAATCACACCGGGCATGGCGACCGTCTCGACAATGTTGCCATCCGCTTCGGTCATTGCCTCGCCTTCGAACGGATCAGCCGTTACTTTGAACAATTCATAAGGCGAAGCACCATTCGCTGGCCGCAGAACGACCCAAAGCGAGGGTTCGCCGCTAGCAAGATTGTCGCGGTAATAGGTTGTCTGCGCGGCATGCAGTTCGACATCGGTTGCGCCGGCATAAAAAGTCGCGCCGCCATCACTATCTTCGTTTAACTTCGTCCAGGGTTCGGCAGCGGGAGTACCCACAAGAACCGATACCGGCAGCCAAATAAAATCGATCCAATCGCTTTTCGCCTTGCGCCGTTCGACAACGACGCCAACAGGAATACGGAGCACTTCCCCGCTCAAGTCACGGTCTCCAGGTGACGCAATGGTAAGCCTGTAATGAGGTTCTGCGGTTTCATCTGCAAGACATTATCCTTTGTCATGGCCAGAATGAGATAAATTGGCCCGCGACCGATGGCTTCCGCGGCGACATTGGGATCTTCGAAGTGCAGCGTGTAGAGCGCCGCGATCTGTTCACGCTGCCGAGCGTCGATTTCCTCGCCCTTCCACAAGTGGTCTCCAATGCGCGTCCCTTCAGCATCAAGACCAACATACCAGGGAAAACTCGCGTTTTTCACCTCGATAAAGGGATCGACTTTCGAACCCACCGCGAGCAGGTGTCTGAGCCAAATTTCAATGACTTCGCCCAATGCCTTCTGGCCGCGGCGACCTGCGGTGAGATCAAGCGCCATATCAAATAAGTCGCTGCGTTCGAAATAGCCCTCGGCGTTATCCTCGGACAATATATCGATGGCGGTCGAGGCCTCCAGACCTAACATTGAAACCAGCGGCGAGACCGGCGCCGGATTTGAGCCGGCAATTTTCTCTTCGTCAGCAGCAAGCAGTGCTCCTTCATGCAAGGTCATGCGCTGGGGGCGAAAGAAAAGCTCGGCCGCCCGAAGCTGGAAGGCATCCTCGCAGCCGTGGAGCGCATTCCGCAGGATTGCGTGCACCAACTGATTGAAGAACATCGGCGGCGTGTGGCCGGGCCCACCGCGGACAAGCGCGAGATAAGCGGCCTCCACCGAAGAATGCCGCAGCAGATGGTCGCGGAAATTGATCATCAGCATCCAATTTTCGCGCGCGTCGGGATCGGCGATCGCCGAAATATCCGTCTTGCTGACCCGACGCCGGGGGTCGGTGAGGAGTGCCGCGTGCAGTGTCCTTTCGGCAACGCACGCTTCCGGCGGCGGAGCCAATTCGGCGCGCACAAGATACGCCTTCAGGAACTCTTCGGTTACGGCGAGCCTCCTCTCCCCGTCGCGGTCGAGGAGATGATGTCCGCAGGAAAGCCAGAAATCCTTCATTCCGGCTTCTCCTTCGCGAGCCCGACAAGGTCAATCTCGTCGTCAGGTCCTTCATTCTCGCCCTCGACTTCGAGGAAGGAAAACACACGCTGCGGCTTCAGAGGATCGCGCGGCCGCAAGGTGCGAAATGACTCTCGAATTTCGCCGCCGTCATACGTTCGGTGGACCGCAATTAACGTTCCGGAAGGGTGATTGCAGAGGGATTGAGCAAAACTCACTTCTTCTTCGGCCGCTGTTCGCGCTGACTTCATATCAGGGGCGCCAAATTGGCGAACCAATTGATCAGCGAGCGCTTCGACGACAGTTTGAGTGTCGGACGGTTTCGCGTCGACGATCTGCGCCAGCGTGGACCAGCCCAAGGATATCACGCCGAGAAGTCCGCCACGAAATGCCGCGCGCGGTTTTGTTTCGAGTTTCGAGGCATCCCCACTCCAAAACACGAAGGTACCCGAAACCGCCCACTCGCCGGGTTCAGCCGCCCGTTCGAAAATAAACGTGTCGGAAGGATCGAGACGGATGGTACGCAATAATTTCACAAATAAATATCTCCGGATTTGGGATCAAACCAGGAAGGGTTTGCAAGTTCACGCTGAAGTACCTTTCTAGTGACCTCCGCCGAGCCCTTTCTTCGAGTATGGAGATTGCCGACGCCATCGATGAAGTGTTCGGCTCCCTCCGCGAGCGGGAGACGCAACAGATAAGATTCTGCGATCGGCGCAAAACCTTCTTGCTGCCAAGTGTTGGTCGTGGATAGGAAGTGCCGCGAAAATGTTTCAATCAATCGGCCCGGCTCAAGTCCGCTAAAACCGGCATCTTCCAGCGCCGTGAGGTGCGGCTTCAATCCTGGCTCGGTATTGCCCAAGATTACGGTCCGAAGCATGGCGCCGAATACGAGCCAGTCCGGGCGCATATTCTCTTCGCACCCTTTGGGCCAGGCAATGTGCCCGCCACCCACCAACCCGCCATCCACGAACAAAGCATCCGGCCATTCAAAATTAATCAAAGTTTCCGGCGGCGCGTGAACGGCGAGCGTATCGGCGAGTGCATTCATCCCGGCGTAAATGATACGGCGCGCGGAAGCCAACGGCTCTTCGGGTTCGAGCACCACGGCGAATTCGACAAGATCAAATCGTCCGACCCATACGAGAGCCCCAGCGCCCTCCTTGGCTGCTATCTTTTGGGCATGTTCAAAGGCCCGGTTTTTTTCTCGCAGCGCGATCAGGTGAAAGGCTGGCGGCAAATCGAGATCGGGCCGGCCTTTGTGATGGATGCGCCATCGCATGTCGATGGGCATTGCAACTCCAAGGGTTACTTTCTGCGTATTATAGATGATAACTTAAGTATGCGCCCAGCGAAGCCCCGGTGAAAGGGGCCTTCAAGAACGCCCGGAGCTAAGATGGCGACCCAATCACGAAAGCTCTTTATCTGTTCCTGCGAGGGCTCGATGCCGCTCGACGCAGCGGCTATCGGCAAGGTTTGTCGCCGCGGCGACATCGAAACGGCCGATCAGCTGTGCAGGGCCGAGATTGAACGCTTTCGCAAGGCCGCGGCAAAAGGGGACGCTATCACTGTCGGATGCACGCAGGAGGCACCGCTTTTTTCCGAAATCGCGGCTGAATTTTCCGATAACGCGCCGATCGTCTTCGTTAATATCCGAGAAACGGCCGGTTGGTCCTCCGAGGCCAAAAATGCTGGCCCGAAAATGGCGGCGCTGCTCGCCTCAGCTGCCGTGCCGATGCCCGAAATCCCGCTTGTCACGCTGAAGAGTGAAGGCGTAATTCTTGTCTACGGCCGCGACGAACGTGCGATCGAAGCGGCCAATCTTTTGATGGACAAACTTGACGTAACCGTTCTGCTTTCCAAACCCGTCAACATCGCACCACGACGGATCACCGATTTTCCCATCGCTAAAGGAACGATCCGCATCGCGAAGGGATATCTTGGTGCGTTCGAACTCACCGTCGACGACTATGCATCTCCTTCCCCGTCTTCGCGCGACGTCCTTAGATTTAAATCGCCGCGCGACGGCGCCGTTTCGCGTTGTGACGTGTTTTTGGACCTCTCGGGCGGAGCGGCGCTGTTTCCTGCCGATAACTTGAGAGACGGCTACTTGCGCGCGGATCCATCCGATCCTCCGGGTGTTCTGCGAACGGTAATGAAGGCGCGCGATCTCGTCGGCACGTTCGACAAGCCGCGTTATATCCAATTCACGGATCACCTGTGCGCGCATTCGCGTTCACGGATTGTCGGCTGCCATCGCTGCCTCGATCTTTGCCCGACCGGCGCAATTTCCCCGAACGGCGATCATGTTCGTATCGACGAGAATATCTGCGCTGGCTGCGGCGCATGCGCCGCTGTCTGTCCGACTGGCGCGGCCGCCTACGCGCTTCCGGCGGCCGATACGCTGATGCGGAAGTCGCGAACCCTACTCAGCGCATATCGCGATGCGGGCGGCGCGCGGCCGATCTTGCTTGTCCACGACGCCGCGCATGGTGATGAGATGATCGACGCGCTTGCGCGTCATGGAGAGGGCTTGCCCTCCAATGTACTCCCCTGCGCGGTCAATGAAGTTACGCAGGTCGGGATTGAATTCGTCGCCGCGTCTTTTGCCTACGGCGCATCGGCATTGCGATTCCTGACGCGCGCAAAGCCCCGCCACGATATCAGCGGTTTGTCTAAAACGATTGAAACTGCCCGAGCGATTCTAAGCGGCCTCGGCTTCGGCGGAAATTGCCTAGGCACGATCGAAACGGACGATCCGGATGTCCTCGGTAGAAGCCTGCGGGAAATCGAAGCCCTGGAATTTGTGAAAACGCCTGCGAGTTTCCAACCGGTGGGGAAAAAGCGCGACGTAATGCAGCTCGCGCTGCGCGAACTGCAGCGTGCGGCTCCCACGCCGGTCGACGTCATTCCGCTTTCCAGCGGCGCTCCGTTCGGAAAAGTGGAGATCAACGTCGAAGGTTGCACGCTCTGTCTATCTTGCGTGTCCGCGTGCCCCACGGGAGCCTTGGGCGACAATCCCGAAAAGCCGCAGCTGAAATTTTCGGAAGCCGTTTGTGTTCAGTGCGGTCTATGTCAAGCAACATGTCCGGAGAAAGTGATCAGCCTCGTGCCACAACTCGATTTTCGCGCGGCCACTGCGCCAGCGCGTATCTTGAAGGAGGAAGAGCCATTTCACTGTATCAATTGCGGCAAAGTATTTGGCACCAAAAGCACCATCGAGCGTATTACAGCGCAACTTGCCGGAAAACACTGGATGTTCGCAAACGCGCCCGGGCGGATCGAAATGCTCAAGATGTGCGACGATTGTCGCGTGATCGCCGTGACGAAAGCATCGTTCGATCCATATGGGTTGCCTGAGCGCCCGAAACTCCGCACGTCCGAGGATTATCTGCGCGAGCGCGAGAGACAGAAACCAAAGTCGTGACCGCTCATTTCGATTTCGTCGCCTTTTCCAGAAATTGCACCAACGCGTCGCGATCCTGCTGTGAGCCGATTTTCTGTTCTGGCATTTTTGTACCCGGCGTATAGGTCGCCGGGCCGACCTCGAACAGCTTTGCAACCGTTTCCGGGGTCCAGACGATGTCGAGTTTCTGAAGCGCAGGCGAGAAATTATAACCCGGCAGGGTCGCGATCTTGCGGCCAAAAACTCCCCAAAGCGTCGGTCCAGCCCGCGGTCCTTCATCCGGTTTCAGAGCATGGCAGGCGACACAGGCCCGAAACACCTCGGCGCCATGGTCGCCCGCGTAACTCGCGAGAGGATCCTCCGGCCCACCCATCGAAACCGAGCCGATGGGTTCCCCGCTATGCGCGTCCCAACGCCGAATAAGACGATCGGCGCCGCCGGTGAGCAACATTTGAGCATCCGGTGAAAAGGCGACAGACCAAACCGGGAGACCGGGTCCAACGAGCGTTTGCTCGAGCTTCCGGCTAAGACGCTCGACGATGCCGACCGTGCCGCGAATTCCCGCGGCAGCGGCCAATTTGCCGTCGCCCGAGATCGCAAGGGAGATAATCGGCGACGGTCCGATTTCGACATCACCGCGGTTCTCGCCTTTTGCAGAGAAAAAATAGATCTTTCCGTCAGCACCGGCGGCAAGGATCTCTCCATCCTTCGCGACGCCAACGGTGTTCATCGGCGCCGGCAGCACTACGATTACGGGCGAGCCCTTGCCGGCGAGCGGCCAGATTCGCACCGTCGCGTCATAACCGGCGCTTACCAAGGATTTCCCATCCGGCATGAACGCCACACCGTTGACGTTCTGCTGATGGCCTTCGAGCACGCGCGGTGATCCGCCCGCAAGCGGCCATATACGCACGGTTTGATCCCAGGAAGCAGATGCAACGAGGGAGCCGTCGGGAGAAATCGCGAGCGACACGATCGGGCCTCGATGGCCCGCGAAAACCGTGGTGGGTTGCTGTTCGCCCCGTCGCCAGATCGCGACGCGGCCGTCTTCACCCGCCGTCGCCATACTGCCATCCGGCATCATTGCAACCGCGTTCACAGCGCCTTCATGAAAACGCATCACCTGCTCGGCGGCGTTACGCTCAAGTGACCATCGGATGGCAGAACTATCGAAACTTCCCGACAGGGCGGTCTTGCCATCCTGCGAGATGGCAAGCGCGCGTACGGGGCCCCCATGCCCGCGCAATTGTGCTTGTGCGGGGCTGCCTACAAAGAGGAAGGTAAGCACGCAAAAAACAATTCGGCGACTACTTACGCGGTATTTCATTGCGCTACTCAAATGCTGCAAGAACTATGCTGCGACGGACGGACAAGTTTGTCCGTTCGTCGGCAGATTTATCTCGAATTTCTGCATCTCGGTTTCGTCTTGAGATCAGCCTCACAATCATTCATACTTCTCTGAACGAAGGGCAGGTTCGTACAAGGAGGTATTTGCCATGCGCGCTTTTCTCATTTCCATCGCAGCTGTGATTGTCATCGCCTTCACTTCGGTATTTGCGCTGGGCGCCCTTCAAAAATCGTCGGGTGCTGCTTACTCGACGCCAGGCACACGGGTATCGTCCTCCTATATACGCCGCATCGCACTGGTAACTATGGAAAAGGTTGGCCTCAAGGCAATGCCTGCCAATAGCGGTGGTCACAACATTGGCGATATAACAGGCCACGAGGCTGAGGAACCATGCCAGGAAATCAGCGCCTGGCAGGCCATCTTCATTGATTTCGGCAATCAATCCGAAGATCGGGTGGCGTGCGAGCCGTAGGCTTCCGCCAGTTTTCCTGGGTCCAAAAATAAGAAGCGCCTTGCCGTTAACAATCGCGGCAAGGCATGTGAATAAACTCGACGACGCGCTGCCAGGACCCGGAGTCATTCAAGCAGGTTCAGGCGAAGCAAATGTCGTATAATCTCGCTTGGCATCCCGCGTGCGCGTCGCAATTATTTAATGAGACCGTGATTTGGGCGCCGATCAATCTCGATTGACTGGCCGCTTAATCGAAGTTTTCGGACGTCCGAGAAAATAGGGTGGTGCCCAGGGACAGAGACTATCCCTTCAGATAAGCCGCTGAAGAACAATTGTTTTCCGATGCAATTTTTGCACGGGACCAACAACAATACCAACACCTAAGTTTAGCCAATACGGAAACCGCACCAGCTGGCTGAAGTGAGTTGATCCGCCTCACGCATTGCTGATCGAAGCCGGTCTCTGCGAGTCAATTGTCGTTCGCGAAGTTGCTTTGTAGTTCTTGAATTTATCTCTGAGCGTCAGTTTGTAAATCTTTCCAGTCGCCGTCATCGGAAACTGGTCCAAGAACTCAACCGCGTCCGGCAGCCACCATTTGGCAACGTGGGGACGCATGTACTCGATCAATTCGTCGGCGGTAACTTGCGCCCCCTCCTTCTTCACGACGACGAGAAGCGGGCGTTCCTGCCATTTCGGATGCGCGATCGCGATCACCGCAGCCTGTAAGACCGCCGGATGGCCGATCGCGATGTTCTCGAGCTGAACCGAGCTGATCCACTCGCCGCCCGACTTGATCACGTCCTTGGAGCGGTCGGTGAGCGTGACGTGGCCCTCGGGATCGATCACCGCCATGTCGCCGGTCTTGAGGTAGCCCTCGGCGTCGAGCGCATCGTCGGATTTGAGATAGCCCGAGGCGATCCATGGCCCTTTCACGCGAAAATGGCCGAACGTCTTGCCGTCGCGCGGCAGCTCGCGGCCCGCGTCGTTGACGATCTTCATCTTGACGCCGAAAATGCCGCGGCCCGATTTCAGCCGGTGATCGATGCGCTGCTCGAAGGGAAGCTTGTCCTTGCCGGGCTTGAGCGAGGCCATCGTCGACATCAGTGCCTCGGTCATGCCCCAGGCCTGGACGTGCTCGACGCCGTAGTCGCGCTCCAGCTTCTCGACGAGCGAGCGCGGCGGCGCGGTGCCACTCGAAAGCGTCATGCGCAGCGTCGAGAACTTCTTCTTGTTGCGCTCCAACCAGTCGGTGAGGATCAGCCAGAAGCTTGGCACGCCACAGGTGAGGGTCACGCCTTCCGTTTCGAACAGCTCATAGAGCTTGTCGGGTTCGTAGTTGCGCCCGGGAAAGACGAGCTTGCTCGCGGTGTAGGGCGCGAGAAACGGAAAGTTCCAGGCGTTGCCGTGGAACATCGGCGCCATCGGCATCATCACCTCGCGCACGCCGCTCTTGTGGCCGGGCAGGAAATCGAAGTTCGCCGCAAGCAACGTCTGCAAGACGGCGGCGCGGTGCGAATAGACGACGCCCTTCGGATTGCCGGTAGTGCCGGAAGTGAAGCAGATAGTGGAAGCGGAATTCTCGTCGAAGACCGGCCAAGTGTAATCGTCGTCGTTCTCGCCGCCGATCAGCGTCTCATAGCACTCGACGCCTTTCAGCGCCATCTTCGGCATGCGCTTCTCCTCGGCCAGCATGACGTAGCTTTTGACCGTGCTGAGCCGCGGCGCGATCGCCTCGACGACGGGGAGTGTGGCGGCGTCGAGGAAAATTATGCGGTCTTCGGCGTGGTTGATGATGTAGACGAGCTGGTCGGCGAAAAGCCGGGGGTTGATGGTGTGCAACACCGCCCCCATGCCCGGCACGCCATAGAACATCTCGAAATGGCGGTGCGTGTTCCAAGCGAGCGTGCCGATGGGATCTCCCTGTTTGACGCCGAGCCTCGCGAGCGCCTTGGCGAGCCGCTTCATTCGCCGCGCGGCGTCGGCATAGGTGTAGCGATGGATGTCGCCCTCGATCTCGCGCGCCACCACTTCGGTGTCGCCGTGGTAGCCGGCGGCGTATTCGATAAAGCCGGAAAGCAACAGCGGCATCTCCATCATCAGGCCCTTCATGGATTCCCTCCTTTGCTTTTTTTTGTCAGCCGGCAGCCCCCAGCTCGTTGCCCCAAGCTTCCGGCACCGGGACCGGAAAGGCGAGCAGCAACTGGGCGTAGGTTTTCGCTTGCGTGTCGAGATTGGCCGACGAGGTGCCGCCGCCGCCGAGACTGTCGCGCAGGACGAAGTTCAGCGCGTGCAGGCCCGGCAGATCGTAGCGCTCGACCGGGCCCTCGGCGTAATGGGCGAAATAGTTTTTCACGGCGGCAGGGGTGAGTGCGGCGCGGATCGCCGGCAGATATTCGGCGCGGCGCGCCATTACCCCGATATTGGCGTCATTGCCCTTATCGCCGCTGCGGGCGACCGCGAGTTTTACGAGTGGCACTTCGATGCGGCGGCCGGGCGGGAGCGCCGGCGTGGTTTCGGGCGTTTTCGCAGATGCTTCAGTCGTGGCGGCGATTTTCGCAGGCGAATAGACGACCGGTTTGCCGTCGACGCTGACTGCGATCGGCACCTTATCCTTGTCGATCAGGAACGAATAAAGCCGCACCACCGGCGACACGTTCGGGCGGCCGGCGGCGACGCTGCAGCGGCCGGTCGCCATGGAGAGCCCCGAGCCCACGAATTCGCGCGAGAAGAGTTCCGCGCCTTCGTTCTTGTCGTGATGAATGGCGAGCCGCAGCACCACCTCGCGCATCGCGCCCGCGTCGTGCGCATTCGCACCATATAGAGTCTCGGCGCCGATCACGTTCAGGGTGGCGCGGCGATAGTCGCCGAGCCCGGCATCGGCCAGCAACTTGCGGCTCTTCTTCAGGATCGCCTCGCCGTTTCGCCGCGCTCGCTCGGCGGCCTCGAAGCCCACCACCGTCATGGTGCCGATGGAGGCAAAGCCGCCGGGCCAGGTAGCGCTCACTTTATAGGTGGCGCTCGGCGCGCGGCCGCGCGCACCCTCAACGCGCACGCGGTCGCGGGCCTCCTGGATCAAGCGAACGCCGCTGAAATCGCAGATGACGTCAGGTAGGATGTAGTTCTTGGGATCGCCGATCTCGTAGAGCAACTGCTCGCCGACGCTGAGCGGCGATACGAGACCGCCGGTGCCGGCGGGCTTCTCGACGACGAACATGCCGTTGGCCTTCACCGCGGCGATCGGGAAGCCCATATCGTCCCAGGCATCGGCGACCTCGCGCCAATCGGTGAAATTGCCGCCGGTTACCTGTGCGCCGCACTCCAACAGGTGGCCGGCAAGGCTGCCGGCTGCGAGCTGGTCAAAGTCGCCGGCCTTCCAGCCGAATTCGTGGATGAGCGGCCCAAGTATGAGGGCGCTATCGACGCAGCGGCCGGTGATCACGATTTCGGCGCCGGCATCGAGTGCCGCGGCGATCGGGAAAGCGCCGAGATAGGCGTTGGCGCTAAGGATTTTCTCCGGCAACGGCGCGCCGCTCTGCATCTCGCGAATGTTCATGCCGCGCAACTCTTTGATGCGCGGCATCAGATCGTCGCCCTCGACAACGCCGATTTTCAACGTGACGCCCGCCTCCAGCGCCACTCTCTCGAGCGCCTTGCGGCAGGCAGGCAGGTTCACGCCGCCGGCATTCGCAATCACCTTGATCTTTTTCCGCGCAATCTCGCCGAGAAGCGGCTTCATCGCGGCGGTAACGAAATCAACGGCATAGCCGGCATCTTCCGAACGCGCCCGCAGCTTCGCTAGGATCGACATCGTGACTTCGGCGAGATAGTCGAAGACGAGATAGTGAATGTCGCCCTTCTCGACGAGTTGGCGCGGCGCCGAGGACGTGTCGCCCCAGTATCCCGACGCGCCGCCGATGCGGACGATCTTCTCGCTCATCTCACCACCCCATCTGACGCGCGGCGAGATCGCGCAGGATTTCTTCCGAACCGCCGCCGATCGCGTTGACGCGCACCTCGCGGTAGATGCGCTCGACCTTCGGCCCGCGCATGAAACCGGCGCCGCCGAAAATCTGCACCGCTTCGCGGGCGCAGAATTCCATCGCCTCGGTCGCGAGGTTCTTCAGCATGCAGATTTCGGCGACGGGGCTCTCCCCCTGCTCGATCCGCCAGGCAAGCGTCTCCAGCCACGCTTGCGCCGCGTTGACGCGCATCGCCATGTCTACGAGCTTGTGGCGGATCACCTGATGCTCAATCAACGCGCGGCCGAAAGTCTTCCGCTCGCGTGCATAGGCCACTGCCTCGTCGAGACAGACGCGCGCGAAGGCGGTGGCGCCAGCAGCCATGCCGAGACGCTCGGAATTGAAGTTCCGCATGATCAGCGCAAAGCCCTGGTTTTCCTCGCCCAAAAGGTGGTCGGCCGGAACCTTGCAATTCTCGAAATAGAGCGTCGCCGTATCCGACGACCACCAGCCCATTTTCTTCAGCGGCGTGCGGATGAAGCCCGGCGCGTCGCGCGGAATGACAAGGAGCGAAATTCCGCTCTTGCCCGCGCCGCCCGTACGCACCGCCACCGTATACCAATCGGCGCGCATGCCCGAGGTGATGAAGGTCTTGGTGCCGTTAACGACATAGTGGCCGGCTTGATGATCCCCTTGGTGCCGCGCGGTGGTTTTTAAATTAGCGACGTCGGAGCCCGCATCCGGCTCGGTGATCGCAAGCGCACTGATCTCGCGGCCGGACAATATGCCGGGCAAGACGCGCGCCTTCAGCGCCTCGCTGCCTGCCGCCGCAATCGGCGGCGCGCCGATGGTATGGCTGTTCAACCCCGCGGAAATGCCGCCCGCGCCCGCGCGCGCAAGCTCCTGCGCGGCAATGATGCGATAGAAGACGTCGGCATTAATGCCGCCATAGGCGGCGGGAAAGCCCATCTGCAAAAGACCGATGGCGGCGGCCTTTTGGTAAAGCTCGCGCGGAAAGGTCTCGGCCTCGTCCCATTCCGCCGCGTAAGGCTCGATCTCGGCGGCGACGAAGCGGCGTACCGTTGCCCGGAACGCTTCGTGCTCTTCGCTGTAGAACGGGCTCGCCGACTGCATCGCTCACCTAACTCATTGACCTAATTCAGCGGCGCAAGCTCGACGAGCCGCGCGCGCGGCGTGACCTGCTCACCAGCCTTGACCAGAACGGCGGCGATGATCCCCTGCCGGGGCGCCGCCACCTCGTGCTCCATCTTCATCGCCTCCAGCACCAGGAGGCACTCGCCTTTGCCGACCTCGTCGCCCGGTTTCACGCGGATCGCGGAAATCCGTCCCGCCATCGGCGCAAGCGCCGCGTCACCGCCGCCGATCGCCGCGCTCGTGCCGGTGATCTGGATATCCTCAAAGGCGGCAGTGCGCCCGAAGGCGGAAAGATGCAAGACACCGTCGCCCCACGCGAACTGCGCCGCCTGCTCGACGCCAGCGAAGAGGAAGCGCAGCCGCGCGCCCTCCTCGCCGCGAATTTCGATCCTATGGCTGTCGTTCGCGCATTTCACTTCGTAAGCGCGCGAGTCCCGCACGAACACTTCCACCGCGATCCGCTCCTCGCCGCAGCCAACGAGCACGAAGGTCGAGGAGATGCCGGTGCTTCGCCAATTACGGAGCATCGGGATCTCGTCATATTGCGTGTGCTCCGCCATCAGCGCCGCCGCCAGCGCAACCATGCGCAGATCCGGCTTCGGCGGATTCAATGTCGAAAAATGCTTCTCGATAAAGCCGGTATTCGCTTCGCCCGCGACGAAGGCCGGCTGCGAGAGACAATCGACGAGGAAATCGCGGTTGATAGGTATCCCGAGCGCGACCGTGTCGGTGAGCGCCGCCACGAGCCGGCGGCGCGCCTCTTCTCGCGTCGCGCCATAAGCGACGATCTTCGCGAGCATCGAATCGTAATAAGGCGAAACGGTCACGCCCGGTGCGAGGCCGTGATCGACGCGGATACCGGCACCGGAAGGCGGCTCCCAGACGAGCAGTTTCCCGGAGACGGGCAAAAAATCGCGGCCGGGATCCTCGGCGCACAGCCGCGCTTCGATGGCGTGGCCGTGGAAGGCAATCGCTTCCTGCGCGAGCGGCAGCGCTTCGCCCGCGGCGACACGAAGTTGCCATTCGACAAGATCGAGGCCGGTGACCATTTCCGTCACCGGATGCTCGACCTGGAGGCGCGTGTTCATTTCGAGAAAATAGAATTCATTTTTCGACGTGAGCAGGAATTCCACCGTTCCCGCGCTCTCGTAATCGATCGTCTTGCAGGCGGCGACTGCCGCCTCGCCCATCGCTCTACGCAGCGCCGGGGAAAGCGCGGGGCTAAGCGCTTCCTCGATCAGCTTCTGGTGGCGGCGCTGGATCGAGCAATCGCGCTCGCCGAGATGCACGACGTAGCCGCGCTGGTCGCCGAAGACCTGAATTTCCACGTGGCGCGCATGGGCGAGGGCCTGTTCGAGGATCAGCTCGCCGGATCCAAAAGATTTCAAAGCTTCCGCGCGCGCCGCACGAAGGGCCTCGGCTAGACGCGCCACATCCGCGACGAGCCGCATGCCGCGGCCGCCGCCGCCGGCAGCCGCCTTCACCATGACCGGAAATCCGATCTTCGCCGCGGCGCGCGCGAAGGCTTCATCCGTCTGATCCTTGCCGTCGTAGCCGGGGACACAAGGAACGCCCGCTTCGTTCATGCGGCGCTTGGCGGCGGCCTTGTTGCTCATCAGGCGGATCGCGGCCGCGGGCGGACCGATGAAGACGAGATTGGCGGCAATACAAGCCTCCGCGAAATCGGCGTTCTCGGAGAGAAATCCGTAGCCGGGGTGGACCGCATCGGCGCCCGTGCTCTTCGCGGCGGCAATGATCTTTTCGATCGCAAGATACGAATTCCGCCGCCGGCGCGGGTCCGATCGGCACCGCCTCATCAGCGAAGACCACATGCGGTATTCCGCGATCAGCGTCGGAATAGACCGCGACGGTGCGATAGCCCATGGCGCGCGCCGTGCGCGCAATCCTGAGCGCGATCTCACCACGATTGGCGATCAGGATTTTTTCGAATGCCATCAGAGCCCCTCCCGGGACTTCTCCGCCCAGCGCGTGGGCCGCTTTTCGAGAAAAGCGGAAACGCCCTCGCGCCCTTCCTCGCCGCGCAGACAGGCGGCGAAATCCTTCGCCGCCCGGTCGAGCAGCTTCTCGCGCGGCATCGTCAAGCTTGCGAGCAAGAGTCGCTTGGTGGCGGAGTTGGCGCCGGGAGCGCAGCGGCCGATATCGGCGAGGATTTTCTTGAGCGCGGTTTCAAACGCCGCCACGTCGTCGCAAACGAGGTCGACGAGGCCGATCCGCGCCGCCTCGCGTGCGTCGAAGCGGGCGCCAGTAAGCGCCAGAAAGCGCGCTTTCGGAACACCGATGCGGGCTGCAACGAAGGGCGCGATCTGTGCCGGCGGAATGCCGAGGCTCGTTTCCGTCAACGCGAATTTCGCGTCCGCCGTGGCAATCACGACATCGGCAACGGACATCAGGCCGAGGCCACCGGCGATCGCCGCGCCCTCGACCGCCGCCACCAGGGTTTGCGGCAGCGCGCCGAACACGCTGAGAAATTTTCCGAAGCGGCGGTTATTGACGGCGATCGGATCGGACTTGCCGCGCTTCGGTTTTGGCGCCTCGAAGGATGCCTTGAAGCCCTTGATGTCGCCGCCGGCGCAGAAAACACCGCCGGCGCCGCGCAGGACGACGGTGCCGATCTCGCGATCCTTCTCCAAATACTCCGCGACCACGAGCAACTCCGCCACCATCTCACGCGAGAGCGCATTTCGCGCCTCCGGCCGGTTGAGCGTGACGTAGAGCCGCGACCCTCGCCGCTCGACCCGCAAATTCTCGAATTTCGGCAGCTTCGCCATCGCCCACCAGTGCCTCAATGGTTTTTCTTCTGGCCCGGAAGAATGCCCATTCCCTTGCAGATGATGCCGAGCATCACCTCGTCGGCACCGCCGCCGATCGAGGTGAGGCGCGAGTCGCGATACATGCGCGAGATTTCGCTCTCGGTCATAAATCCCATGCCGCCCCAATATTGCAGGCAGCTGTCGGTGATCTCGCGCCCCAGGCGCCCGGCGGTGAGCTTCGCCATCGAGGCGAGCTGCGTCATGTCCTCGCCGCCGAGGTAGCCCTCGACCGCGCGATAGGTGAGCGAGCGCAGCAGCTCGACTTTGGTCTGCAGCTCGGCCATGCGGAAATGGACCACCTGATTGTCGAGGATGCTCTTGCCGAAGGCTTGGCGACCGGCGGTGTATTCGATGGTCATGGCGATCGCCCGCTCCATGCCGCCGAGCGTACTCGCCGCCGCCCAGATGCGCTCCTCCTGGAATTGCTGCATCTGGTAGATAAAACCCATGCCTTCCTCGCCGATGCGGTAGCGCTGCGGAACGCGCACGGCGTCGAAGAAGATTTGCGCGGTGTCGGAGGCACGCATGCCGAGCTTGTCGAGCTTGCGCGCGATCTCGACGCCCTTGGTCTTCATCGGCAGGCAAATCAGCGTCTTGTTCCGATGCGATGGACCGTCGCCGGTGTTAGCGAGCAGACACATCCAGTCGGCCTGCGTGCCATTCGTCGTCCACATCTTGCCGCCGTCGATGACATAGTCGCTGCCGTCCTTGCGCGCGGTCGTCTTGATGTTCGCGACATCCGAGCCCGCGCCGACCTCGGAAACACCGAGGCAGGCGACATAATCGCCGGAGATGCTGGGGCGCAGGAATTCCTCGCGCAATTCGTCGGAGCCGTTGCGCATGAGCGCAGGGGTGGCCATGTCAGTCTGCACGCCGACCGCCATCACAACCGAGCGGCACTTGGTGGCGGAGAGCGCCTCGCAAAAGGCGACCTCGTAGGAATAGTCGAGGCCGAGGCCGCCGAATTTTTCCGGCTTGTGAATTCCCAACAAGCCCTGATTGCCCATCTTCTTGAACAGCTCATGCGCCGGGAAGATGCCTTCTTTCTCCCACTCCTCGGCATACGGATCGATTTCGGCCTCGACGAATTTGCGGACCGAGCGCATCAATTCGCGGTGTTGTTCGGTGTAGAGCATGGTTCCTCTCACATTCTCGCGACGCCGAAGGTCGTGCGGTTGAGCGGGCGGATTTCCGCCTCGCGGCAGATCGAAAGGCAGAGCGCAAGCACCTTGCGCAAGTCGCGCGGATCGATCAGGCCGTCGTCGTAAATCCGCGCGGTCGCGAACAGCGCCGTCAACTCGCGCTCGAACTGCTTGACCACGCGCTCTTCTTGCGTTTTCAGCGCCACGTTGTCGACCGCGCGGCCGGCGCGCTTGGCGCTCTCCTCACCGACGATGGACAAGACGCGTGCGGCCTGCTCGCCGCCCATTACCGCGATGCGGTTGTTGGGCCACGAGAAAATGAAGCGCGGATCGAAGGCGCGGCCGCACATGCCGTAATTGCCGGCGCCGAAGCTCGCACCGATATGCAGCGTCACCTGCGGCACGGTGGCGTTGGAGACGGCCTGGATCATTTTCGAGCCGTGCTTGACGATGCCGCGCCGCTCGGCTTCGGGACCGACCATGTAGCCTGTGGTGTTTTGCAGATAGACGATGGGCGTGCCGGCTTGGCACATGAGCTGGATGAATTGTGCCGCCTTCACCGCGCCATCGGCATCTATGGGGCCATTATTGGCGATGATGGCGCAGGCATGGTCGGCGATCTCCGCCTGACCGCAAACGGTATGGATACCGTAGAGCGGCTTGAAGTCGAGAAAATCGGAATCGTCAACGATGCGTGCGATCACCTCGCGGGCGTCATAGGGCTTGCGATAGTCGATCGGGACGACACCGCAGAGTTCATCCGCGTCGTAGCGCGGTTCGCGATAATCGCGCTTTTCTCGCAGCGGCAGCGCACCGTTCCAATCGAGCTTCGCCAAGATCTCGCGCGCGATCCGGATGCCGTCGGCGTCGTCGGAAGCGAGATAATCCGAGACGCCGGAAACGGTGGAGTGCATCTCGGCCCCACCCAGCTCCTCGTCGGTCGCGATCTCGCCAGTCGCCGCGCGCAGCAGCGGGGGACCGGCGAGGAAGACCTTCGCGCGGCCCTGCACCATCACGACATAATCGGAAAGGCCGGGGAGGTACGCGCCGCCCGCGGTCGAAGAGCCGTGCACCACGTTGATCTGCGGAACGCCGGCGGCGGAAAGCCGCGCCTGGTTGCGAAAGGTGCGGCCGCCCTCGACGAAGGTCTCGGCCTGGTAATTGAGATTGGCGCCGCCCAACTCCACCAGATGCACGACCGGCAACTTGTTTTTCAGCGCGATGTCCTGCACGCGGAGTTTTTTCTTCAGCCCCATCGGCGTCGTGGTGCCGCCTTTGATGGCACTATCGGAGGCGGAAATCAGGCAGCGCACGCCGGAGACATAGCCGATGCCGCAAATGATGCCGCCGCCGAACACGTTTTCCTTGCCGTCATCGTCATGCATGCCGAGGCCGGCGAGCGTGGAAAGCTCGAGAAAAGGACTTCCGCGATCGAGCAGAAGCGCCACGCGCTCGCGCGGCAGGAGCTGGCCGCGCTTGGCGAATTGCTCCTTCTTCGAACTCGAAGTCTGGCGCACCTTTTCCTCGAGCGCGCGAAAGCCATCGATCAAAGCGAGCATCGCCGTACGGTTGGCGCGATAGCCGTCACTGGAAGTGGTGATGCGAGATTCGATCGCGGGCATCGGATCACCCGCCGCTTTTTTCGCGCCGCAGGAAGTCGGGCGGCAATTCGAGCGGGAAGCCGTAATAGGGAACGGAGCGGTCGTGATCGGGCATGGGCCAACGCGACTTCGCGTTCGGAAGCGCTCCATCGACGCGGATGCAGGAGCCCGAGATGAAAGCGGCGGCCGGCGACAGGAGAAAAACGATCGCCGCCGAGCATTCGGACTCGGTGCCGAGCCGCTTCAGCGGAATGTGCCGCCAAGCGTTCGCAATCCCTTCGCGCATCGCTTCGGGATAGGTTGAAAGGCCGGAGGAAGCGATGACGCCGGGAGCGACCGCGTTCACCCGCACGCCGGCATAGGCCCATTCCAGTGCCGCCGTCATGGTGAAGTTCAGCATGCCGGCGCGCGCGGCGCCCGAATGACCCATGCCGGGCATCGAGTTCCACATGTCGGCGATCACGTTGACGATAGCGCCGCCGTTCTTTTCCATCGACTGGACGAAGCATTCGCGCGCCATCAGGAAGCCGCCGGTGAGATTGGTGCGCACGACCGTCTCCCAGCCTTTTTGCGAAATGTCCTTCAAGGGTGCGGCAAACTGGCCGCCGGCATTGTTGACGAGGGCGTCGATCCGGCCGTGCGCTTGCAGGATCGCGGCAATGGTTACCTTGACCTCTTCTTCCTCGCGGATGTCGCAAGTGTGCACCGTAGGCTTTTTCGCACCGGCGGAAACGATTTCTTTCTGAACGGCGGCGAGTTTCTCCTGCTTGCGCCCCACCAGCGCGACTTCGGCGCCGAGTGAAGCGAGCTCATGCGCGGTGCAGCGGCCAATTCCGCTGCCGCTGCCGGTCACAATCACGTGCTTCTCAGAAAATAAATCGGGTCGAAAAATCGACCTATACACGATGGCTCCCCTTTTTTGGGCCTTCTATTGTGCTCGGCTCACTTATCTTTCTGAATTGTTCTAGAATCTCTTGGTCCGTCCGCCACAGGAAAAAAGTGATGGATTGAACCGATGAATTTTCAACATCGGAACGCCGCACTCCTCCCTCCCTCGCCTCTTGGCAACTCATGATACACGGCCGTTTCTCGGCCCCGAGGTATCTGCCCATCACATGCCCCCTCCTGCATGCTTATGATTGGGCTTGCTACTGCACGGTAGCGACTTGGGTCGCCGCCGCGTCAGGGCTTTAGTGTTGTCCCCGCATACAATGCCGACCAACCGCAGCCGTGTCATTAGAGGAATGCCGATTTTATCGGGGTTTCCGGACGTCCGCGAACGTCTGCGAACATGGTGTGGTGCCCAGGGACAGAATCGAACTGCCGACACCGTGATTTTCAGTCACGTGCTCTACCAACTGAGCTACCTGGGCGCCGGGCCCTATAGCTGGGCCGTGTTGGCGCGGCGTTTATAGAAAGCCGACGCTCGCCTGTCTAGAACAAGGCGCCAGAATACTATCGCTTTGGGCTCAATCAGCGCGCCCCTAATATTTTACGGGAGCATGATCTTTTCCGAAAACCGGTTCCCACTTTTCGGGATCATGCTCTAAAACACTTCAATCCTCGGATGGAGCGGTGTCGTCGCGCGGCTTTTCGCCGTCCCCCTCGTCATCCTCCTTCACCGGAATCGCGTAGACGCCCGCAAGCCAGCGATGCAGATCAATATCGGCGCAGCGCTTGGAGCAGAACGGGCGAAACTCATAGACCGCGGGCTTGCCGCAGACCGGGCAAGGCGCTGCCGGCGCGATCGAATGCTCGGGGGCTTGCGGAACGTCAGGCATATTTCAGGGTCACGCCGCCGTCGACGACAAGTTCGATGCCGGTGACGTAGCGCGCCTCGTCGCTGGCGAGATAGACGGCCGCCCAGGCCACGTCCCAGGCGTCGCCGCCGAAGCCCATCGGCACTTGCTTCGCGCGCACGCGCCACATCTCCTCGATATCGCCGCCGGCATAGGATTGCGCCAGGCCCGCCGCCTTCTCCACCATCGGCGTCTGCATCAGGCCGGGCAGGATGGCATTGACGCGGATTTTCTTCGCCGCGTATTCGACCGCGGTCGTGCGGGTGAGATGGCTGAGTGCGGCCTTGCTCGCGTAATAGGTCGAGTACGGGACACCCGTGTAGCGGATCGCCGCGATCGACGAGATGTTGATGATCGAGCCGCCGCCGCTCTCCAGCATCAGCGGGATCACGTGCTTCATCGTGAGAAAGGCGCTTTTCAGATTCACCGCCATCACGCGGTCCCAGTCTTTCTCGGACACCTCGACGACGCCGCCGACTTCGGCAATGCCGACATTATTGTCGAGGATGTCGATGCGGCCCGTAAGCCTTGCGGCAGGCCGCGACCATGGCGGCGACTTCGGCCGCTTTCGTCACGTCGACCTTGTGGGCGCGCGCTTCGCCGCCTTCTTGCTTGATGATGGCGGCCGTTTCCTCCGCCGCGGCGAGATTGACGTCGGCACAGAAAACCTTCGCGCCCTCGCGCGCGAACGCCACCGCCGTCGCCTTGCCGTTGCCCCAGCCGGGGCCGATGGAGCCGGCGCCGACGACGAGCGCAATCTTATCTTTCAGCCGCTCAGGCATGTTTTTTCTCGCGCCGCGCGTCGCGCTCGCGCAGCTCCGTCTTCAGGATCTTGCCGTAGTTGTTCTTCGGAAGCGCATCGACGAAGACGTAATCCTTTGGCCGCTTGAAGCGCGCGATGCGCGCAAGACACAGCGCATCGAGCTCGTTGGCGCTCGCCTCGCCCACAACGTAAGCGACGACGACCTCGCCCCACTCGGGGATCCGGCCGGCCGATCACCGACGCTTCGCGGATTTTTTCGTGCGCGAGCAGAATTTCCTCGACCTCGCGCGGATAGATATTGGAGCCGCCGGAAATGATCATGTCCTTGGAGCGGTCCTTCAGCGTGAGATAGCCCTCGGCGTCGAAGACGCCGACGTCGCCGGTGTGCAGCCAGCCGCCTTTGAGCGCGGTCTCGCTCGATTGCGGATTGTTCCAGTAGCCCGCCATCACCACGTCGCCCTTGCAGAGAATTTCGCCGGGCTCGACCGGCGGGAAGCGCGCGATCCTCGTGATCGGCGACCTTCACTTCGACGCAAGCATAGGGCCGGCCGGCGGAGCCGAGCTTTTCTGCCCAGCGCGGATGATCGCGATCGGCGATTTCGTGCTTGGAGAGATACGTGATCGTCATCGGACTTTCGCCCTGGCCGTAAATTTGCGCCAGGCGATAGCCGAAGCGGTCGATCGCCTTCAGCGCGTCCTCGACATACATCGGCGCGCCGCCCCAGATCAGCGTGCGGAGCGCGGCCGGATCGCAAACGCCGCTGCTCTCGACGAGGCGCTTGATCATGGTGGGCGCCGCGAACATCGAGGGCCGCGTCCAGTGCGAGAACAGCGCGAAAATCTCGTCGGGCTCGAAGGCGCCCGACTCCGGCACGACATTCACGCCCAAGCGTGCGACATGCGGGAGGGCATAGAGCCCGGAGCCGTGGCTGAGCGGTGCCGCATGCAATGATCGCATCCCCCGGCGCGACCGCATCGACTTCGGCGGCATAGGCGTGGCTTGCCCAAGCGAGATTGCGGTGCGTCAGCATCGCGCCCTTCGGCTTGCCGGTGGTGCCGGAAGTATAGAAGAGCCAGGCGAGATCCTCGCCCGCGCGCGGCTCGAGCGCACCGGATCGGCGGAGAGAAAATTTTCATATTCGCGCCCGCCGATCGCGATCAGGCGTTGCAGGCTCGTCGGCGCGTGCGCGGCGATTTCACCTTGCGAGATCCTTCGAGGCAAAACAGATATGCGGGCGCCGGAGTGATCGAGAATGTAGCCGAGCTCGGCGCCATGCAGCTTGGCGTTGGCGGGCACCGCCGCGAGCCCCGCATGCCAGATGCCGAACAGGATCGCGAGATAATCGGGGTGGTTCTTGGCGGCGATCGCCACGCGATCGCCCGGCGCGAAGACCCGCTTGGCGCAAGGCGCCGGCGAAGCGCGCCGCGCGAAGCGCGAGCGCGCGGTAATCCATCACGAGGCGCTGGCCGTATCCGACCGCGGGCGCCGCGGGATGCGAGCGGCCCGCACGCTCGAGCCATAGCGCGAGATTCATGCGCCCTCCGTCGGCGTTAGGCTTTAGGGCGGATTGAGCCAGCCGAAATGTACCGGATAACCCTCGCCCGCCAAGAGCGCGACCGATTCGTAGAGCGGCAGCCCGACCACGTTCGAATAGGAGCCGACGAGCTTGACGACGAAGGTGCCGGCGAGCCCCTGGATGGCGTAGCCGCCCGCCTTGTTCCGCCATTCGCCCGAGGCGAGATAGCTTTCGATGTCCTGGTCGGAGAGCCGCTTGAAGCGGACGCGCGTCTCCACGAGCCGCGTCTTCACCGAATCGTTCGGCGTGATCAGGCACACGCCCGAATAGACGCGATGCGTGCGGCCCGAGAGCATGCCGCAAGCAGGAGGCGGCTTCCTCCAAGAGTTCCGGCTTCGGCATGATGCGGCGGCCGACCGCGACCACCGTATCGGCGGCAAGAATGAAAGCGCCCTTCAAATCCTCGCGCGCGCGGACGCGTTCCTGCGCCTTCAGCGCCTTTTTCGCGCGCGAGCCGCACCGCCAGCGTGCGCGGCAGCTCGCCGCGCTCGGGCGTCTCGTCGATCTCGGCGGGCTCGAGCGAATCGGGCTCCACCCCCGCCTGGTTGATCAGCGACAACCGCCGCGGCGAACCGGAGGCAAGAACGAGTTTGGGCCGGCCCATCATCGGCGGATTTTCCTAGAATAGCGGCACGAATGACCGCGTTTCACATTTAAAGCGGTAGGTGATGCGGCCCTTGGAGGGATCGCGTCATCTCGATAACCGAACCCGGCGCGAAAGGGAACTCCCGGCCCGGCGGTCTAAACAGACCCGGCGGGACGCCACGCGAAGCGTGCTTTGATGCGCTTCATCAGATCATCGCGGACGGCGCGATAGGCATTCGAGCCGCTGCTCGCGGCTTCCTTCGACGGCGGTGGGATCGGGGATCGGCCAGTATTCGACATCGAAAGGCGAGCGTGCGTGTGAGATCGAGCGCCCGGTGATGGGCCTCGGGTGAAAGGCTCACGACGAGATCGAAATTGAGCCCTTCATATTCCTCGATTTCGTCGAGGGTCACGGATTTGTGCCGGGAGAGATCGATGCCGATCTCGTCCATCACGGCGGTGACGAACGGATCCGTCTCCCCCTTCAATACGCCCGCCGAGGCTACATACAGCGCGCCGCCGAGAAGATGCTTGGCAAGCGCCGCAGCGATCGGCGAGCGCACCTGGTTATGCCCGCAAAGAAACAGAACGGCCTGCGGACTTTCCGGCGCCGCATCCGGCATTTCGTGCTCAGCCCTTCCAATGCAGCGCGCAGATCAGCGTGAACAGCCGGCGCGCGGTATCGAAATCGATGGCAATCTTGTCCTTCAGGCGCTCGACCAAAAGCTCGGAACCCTCGTTGTGAAGACCGCGCCGGCCCATGTCGATCGCCTCGATCTTCGCCGGCGATTCGGTGCGAATCGCCGAATAGTAGCTTTCACACATGGTGAAGTAGTCTTTCACCACGCGTCGAAAGGGCGTGAGCGAGAGAAAATGGGCGATGACCGGCGCGCCGTCCGCGCTCGTCACCTCAAAAACGAGCCGCCGGTCGGCGATCGCGATTTTGAGCGCATAGGGCCCGCCGTCGTCGCCCATGGGGGCGAAGCTGTTTTCTTCCAGAAGATCGTAGATCGCGATCGTGCGCTCGTGCTCGACGTCGGGATTGGCGCGGCCGATCGAGGCTTCGTCGAGGATGACGGAAACGAGGCGCTTGTCGGCGCTCATCGTCAGTCGCGCTTCAGGCGAATTTCGAGCGAGCGGGCGTGCGCCTCCAACCCTTCGGCGCGGCCAAGCGCGATCGCGGCGGGCGCGAGCTTCTCGAGTTGCGCCGGCCCGCATTTCAGGGTCGAGGTGCGCTTCATGAAATCAAGCACGCTCAAGCCCGAGGCGTAACGCGCGGCGCGCGCGGTCGGCAGCACGTGGTTCGAGCCGCCGACATAATCGCCGATCGCCTCCGGCGTATGCGCGCCGATGAAGATCGCGCCGGCGTTGCGAATCGCGGGCCGCGAAGCGGTCGGCGTCGGCCGCGATAATCTCGCAGTGCTCGGGCGCGATGCGATCGATGAGCGCCGGCGCTTCGTTCAACTCGCGCACGAGAATGACGGCGCCGAAATCGCGCCAGCTCGCGCTCGCGATCTCCGCCCGCGGCAGCGACTGCAACTGCCGCGAAATGGCGCGCTCGACGGCCTCGGCGAGTTTTGCGTCCGGCGTGACGAGGATCGATTGCGCCGCCGGATCGTGCTCGGCCTGCGCCAGAAGATCGGCGGCGATCCAGTCGGGATCGGCCGCGGCATCGGCGAGCACGAGCACTTCCGACGGTCCGGCGATCGAATCGATTCCGACTTTGCCGAAGACGAGCCGCTTCGCCGCCGCCACATAGGCGTTGCCGGGCCCGACGATCTTGGCGACAGGGGCGATCGTCTCGGTGCCATAGGCAAGTGCGGCGATCGCCTGCGCGCCGCCGACCCGATAAATTTCGCTCACGCCCGCGAGCTTGGCGGCGGCAAGCACCAGCGGCGAAAGCTTGCCGTCGGGCGCCGGCACGACCATGACGAGCCGCTCGACGCCGGCGATTTTCGCCGGCAGCGCGTTCATCAAGACCGACGAGGGATAGGCGGCGGTGCCGCCCGGAACATAGAGACCGACCGCTTCGATCGGCGTCCAACGGTGGCCGAGCTCGACGCCGAGAGCGTCGGCATAGTGCAAATCTTCCGGCCGCTGGCGGCGGTGATGGGCTTCGATGCGCTCCTTGGCGAATTCGAGCGCGGCGCGCGATTTTTGCGTCGACCGAGGCGAAGGCCGAGTCGATCTCGGCCGGCAAGACCTTCATGCCGATCTTTTGCAGATCAGTTCGGTCGAATTTCTTCGAAAGATCGACAAGCGCGCGGTCGCCGCGCGCCACGACGTCGGCGATGATCGCGCGCACGGCCGCCTCAACCTCCTCGGCCGCCTCGCGCTTGGTGGCGAGAAAGGCGTCGAAGCGAGCGCTAAAGTCCTTCTCCGTGGTATCGAGCCGAACGGCATTCGCGGCCTCACACTTCGTGGTGACGCGGGCGCTTCTGCGCCGGCCATTGCGGGCCGAGATCGGAAAGCGCCGCCTCCAGACACTCGACCTCGAGCTTGATCGCCGCGTCTCCCGAAAAGAGCAGCGTGACGATGCCCGAAGGCGGCTCCTTCTCCTCGAATTCGACCGCCAGAAGATTGACGATCGCATTCTGCGCGGCGAGATCGATGCCGCGGGTTTGGGCTGCGAGCACGCGCTCGAAATGAACGCCGGTGCGGCGGCGTGCGGGCGAATCGCGTTCGGATCCGGTCCAATCGAAACGATTCAAGACCATCGCGAAGCGTTTCTCCTTCGGCAGGTAGGCGATATCGCCGACCTTGGCGACGGCGTCCTGCAGATGCGCCGAAAGGACCGCGAGATCCTCGAGATCGAAGCGCGACGAGCTTGAGCGTGGTCTGGTTATTCGGCGCCATCGGCGAGATACCTTTTTGCCCGCGCGGCATAGCGGCGCGGGACGGCCTTCGCAAGCGCTTCTTGGAAACGGCTCAGCCGGCGACGCGCTCGATGGCAGCGCCGCAACGGGCAAGCTTCTCCTCGAGGCGCTCGAAGCCGCGGTCGAGGTGATAGACGCGGTGGACCATGGTCTCGCCCTCGGACGCGAGCCCCGCGATCACCAGCGAAACCGACGCCCTGAGGTCGGTCGCCATCACCGGGGCGCCCTTCAGGCGCTCGACGCCTTCGATGGTGGCGACGTCGCCGTCGAGTTGAATGCGGGCTCCGAGGCGGGCGAGTTCTTGGACGTGCATGAAGCGGTTCTCGAAGATGGTCTCGACGATTTTCGATGTCCCGCGCGCGCGCGTCATCAGCGCCATGAGTTGGGCCTGCAAGTCGGTCGGGAAGCCGGGGAAAGGCGCCGTTTCGATCTCGATCGGCGCCAGCCCGGTGCCGTCGCGTTTCACGCGGATGCCTTCGTTGGTGACGCTGATTTCGACGCCCGTTTTCTTGAGAACGTCGAGCGCCGTTTGCAGCAGCTCGGGCCGCGCGCCGGCGAGAACCACGTCGCCGCCGGCCATCGCCACCGCGATGGCGTAGGTGCCGGTCTCGATGCGATCGGGCAGGACCGCGTGACACGCCGCGTGCAGCTTTTTCGCGCCCTGTACATGGATCGTGCCGGTGCCGGCGCCTTCGATCTGAGCGCCCATTTTTTCAAGACAAGCGGCGACGTCGGCGACCTCCGGCTCGCAGGCCGCGTTCTCGATGACGGTCTCGCCAGAAGCGAGCGAAGCCGACATCAGCGCGGTATGCGTCGCGCCGACCGAGACTTTGGGAAAGGAGATACGCGCGCCCTTCAATCCCCGCGGCGCGCGCGCGAGCACATAGCCCTGCTCGATATCGATCTCGGCGCCGAGCGCGCGCAGCACGTCGAGATGAAAATCCACGGGCCGCGTGCCGATCGCGCAGCCGCCCGGCATCGAAACCTTCGCCTCGCCCATGCGCGCGAGCAGGGGCCCGATGACCCAGAAGCTCGCGCGCATTTTCGAAACGAGATGATAGGGCGCCGTCGTGTCGACGATGTTTTTTGCGGAAAGCTGCAGGGTTTGGCCGGCGTTCTCGTTGTCGCCGGCGCGTTTGCCGCTCACCATGATGTCGACGCCGTGATTGCTGAGAATATGTTGCAAGAGGGCGACATCGGCGAGCCGCGGCACGTTATCGAGGACAAGCGTTTCCTCGGAAAGCAAGCTCGCGATCATCAAGGGAAGGGCCGCGTTCTTCGCGCCGGAGATCGGAATCGATCCCTTCAGCGGCCGTCCGCCCAGAACCCGAATGCGATCCATCGTTTCCCCTCGCGCAAAGCAGCGCGGGCCCTCGCTACTCTCTCTTTAACCGGCAAGCCAGGACCAAATAAAGGCGCGAAACTTCATGGCTGCTTTGAATCATCGTCGAATGGAACTCGCGCGCCGAGCGCGGGAGTGCCCGTTTCTTCGTCACGATTGCGGCTCTGCGCCTTGCGGCGCTTGAGATTCTCGCGCAGCGCTTTCGCGAGCCGCTCGCGGCGGGCGCGATCTTTACCGCTCGTCCTTGCGGTGTCCTGTTCGCCCATCGGCAAGCGGTAGCGCCGCCTCCATCGAACCGCAAGCCGGAATGCGGCTTGCAGGGTTTTGGTCCGCATGGCACTTACAGCGCGCAAAAAGGCCCCGCGTGTTGGCCGGCGGCTCGTTCAATCCCCGGCTTGCTGCCGTAGCTCAGTGGTAGAGCACTCCCTTGGTAAGGGAGAGGTCGTGTGTTCAATCCACACCGGCAGCACCACTTCAATATACGTGCGTTTTTTGTGAATTATGCGGCATTCGCCGCCAAGGGAGTTGATTGACGCACGAGCCGCACCCCAATTTTGTCTTCTGTAGCCGGTATGAGGTTTCTTCCCGCTCTTCCAGCGACCAAAACCCCTAAGTCAGCGAGGATCACGTCCATGCGCGCCTTCCGATTCATCATCGCGACCATCGCCGCCGTCGCGCTCGTCCATCTCTCCGGCGGAGCGATGGCGGATGCCATCAAGCAAGTTCAACTCACCGAAAAGCAGGTCGAAAGTCTCATCGCCTCGCAGAAGGAGATGGGGGCGATCATGCAGAAGATGCAGGGCGATAAGCCCGACCCGAAGCTGCAGAGCGAACTCGAAGCCGTCGCCAAGAAATATGGGTTTGCGAGTATCGCCGAATTCGACTCGGTGTCGGAAAACGTCTCGCTGCTCATGTCCTGCATCGATCCGAAGACCAAGGCCTTCAGCGAGCCGAAGGTCGCCATTCAAAAGCAGATCGACGAGCTCAAGGCCGATAAGACGATCCCCGAGCCGCAGAAAAAGGAAATGCTCGCGGACCTCGCCGAGCAACTGAAGACGGCGGAGTCGAATCAAGTTTCCGGGCAATATCGAACTTGTGAAGAAGTATTACGACAAGCTCGATACGCAATAACGCCGCGGACCGACAATCGAAGCGGCCGGTTTTTACCGGCCGCTTTTTTGTTTGCGTTGCAAAAGTCGCAGGCTCGCGGCTTCGTGATCTTTCACTGAAAAACCATCACCGGACCGTTAGGGCCTTTGTTCGAGAAGTGAAGCTTCAGGATCGCGGAAGTCACCTAGGGTGGCCCGTCCGCAGGAAGCGGACGTTCCGGCCGGCGCCGACGCGCGCGGCCCGCATCAACAGGGGCACAATATGAAACTCGTTGCACTTCTCGTTTCGACCGCACTCATCGGCTCGGCTTCCTACGGGCTCGCCGCCGATTCCAAGGCTCCTTCCGAGGTTCGCGAACTCTATCTCGCCCAAGCGGGCAAGATGGACGACAAGAGCAAGATGGATGACAAAGGGAAAATGGGCGACAAAAGCAAGATGGACGATAAGAGCAAGATGGATGACAAAAGCAAAATGAATAAGAACTAAATCGCGCCCGCCGACGATATCGTTTCGCTCGACGAGCGGCCGGCGAGCAGCCGGCCGCTTTTTTTCATGGGCGCACTTCTTGCTTTGACGGCGGCGCGGGCTTGGGCCCCTTCGCCGCTTCCATGCGCTTCAAATAATTGATCCCCTTCACGACGAAGAACGGCGCCCGGCATCGAGCGGGCTTGACCCTGCCTTGTCGGGACAATTTCTCCGAATTGAAAGGGCCACAGGGAGCGGCCACCCCCCTGCCGAGCGGAAAATAGGCGACGAAAAGCGTCGCCGCGCCAGCATGGACAAGGCGGGCCCGCTATGGTCCCTTTCCGCGGACCACTGCCCGAAAACGCTATGGTTCTGGTGTAGAGATGTTGCAAGGCTGGGCCGTCGTCGGCATCGCGCTCGCCTATATCGGCTTCCTGTTCGCCGTTGCGAGCTATGGCGATCGCGCGCGCCCCCGCGCCGGCCAGCGCGGCAGCCGCCCGCTGATTTATCCGCTGTCGCTCGCCGTCTACTGCACGTCGTGGACCTTCTTCGGCTCGGTCGGCCTCGCGTCCAAGCAGGGATTCGATTTTCTCACGATCTATATCGGGCCGGTCCTCATGATCGGGCTGGGCTATCCGCTGATCTTGAAGATCGTGCGGCTGGCGAAGGCGCAGAACATCACCTCGATCGCCGACTTCATCGCCGCACGCTACGGCAAGAGTCAGGCCGTCGCGGTGATGGTGACGATCGTCGCCGTCATCGGCGCGGTCCCCTATATCGCGCTGCAGCTCAAGGCGGTTTCGGCATCCCTGGTCACGATTCTCGGCCACGATCACTTCGCGCTCGCCGAGTTCGCGGGCGAGGTACCCGTGGTCGGCGACCTCGCGTTTCTCGTCGCCGTCACAATGGCGGTATTCGCCGTCCTGTTCGGCACCCGCCAGATCGACGCGACCGAGCATCAGAAAGGTTTGATGCTCGCGATCGCGACCGAATCCGTCATCAAACTCGTCGCGTTTCTGGTCGTCGGCATCTACATCACCTTCTTTCTGTTCGGCGGCCCGCGCGATCTTTGGACCAAGGCAGCGAGCCTTGGCGGCGTGCTTCCGATTTTCACGACCGGATTCGATCCCGCCAACTGGATCACGATGACGGTATTGTCGTCGCTCTGCTTTCTTCTGCTGCCGCGGCAATTTCACGTGGCCGTCGTCGAAAACAACGGCGAGAGCGAGCTGCGGCGCGCGAGCTGGCTGTTTCCGCTCTATCTTCTCCTGATCAATCTGTTCGTGGTGCCGATCGCGATCGCGGGCCTTTATCTCTTCCCGCAAGGCTCCGTCGACAGCGACATGTTCGTGCTCGCGCTTCCCTTGAGCGCGAAGGCGGATTCGCTGGCGCTCTTCACCTTCATCGGCGGACTTTCGGCCGCGACCGCGATGGTCATCGTCGAGAGTGTCGCGGTCGCGATCATGGTCTCGAACGACATCATCGTGCCGCTCACCTTGCGGCTCCGCGGCGCGGGGCCAGGTGCGCGCGGCGACATGGGCGCGGTGCTGCTCACGGCGCGCCGTTTTTGCATCTTCGCCATCCTGTTGCTTGCCTATCTTTATTATCATCTCGCGGGCGAAGGGCAGCTCGCCCAGATCGGCCTCCTTTCTTTCGCGGCGGTGGCGCAGTTCGGCCCGGCCTTCTTCGGCGGATTGTTCTGGAGACAGGCGAATGCGCGCGGGGCGATCACGGGACTGGCGATCGGCGCCGCGGTCTGGGCCTATACGCTGCTCCTGCCGAGCTTCGTCGCCTCGGGTCTTTTGGATCGTTCGATCCTCGATCTCGGCCTATTCGGCATCGACGCGTTGAAGCCACAGGCGCTTTTCGGGCTGGAGGCGGCCCCCCTCGCCCACGGCGTATTCTGGAGTCTCAGCCTCAATATTTTCGCCTTCATCACCGTTTCGCTGCTTACCTCCGCGACGCCGATCGAGCGGCTGCAGGCGAGCATTTTCGTCCGGGCGGATGGCACTTCCATCGCGCCGTCCTTTCGGCTGTGGCAATCCACGGTCGCGGTCGAGGAATTGATCTCGACGGTCGCGCGCTATCTCGGCGAGGAGCGAACGCGGCGATCGTTCGAGAATTTCGCGCAATCGCGCGGGATCCCGCTCGACCCAAAGCGCGAGGCCGATGCCCATGTACTCCGCTTCGCGGAGCATTTGCTCGCCTCCGCGATCGGAGCGGCGTCGTCGCGGCTCGTGCTTTCGCTCCTGTTGCGCAAGCAGAACGTTTCCAACAAGGCGGCGCTGAGGTTGCTCGACGAGGCTTCGGCGGCGATCCAATACAACCGCGAAATCCTGCAGACCGCGCTCGACCACGTTCGCCAGGGCATCGCGGTGTTCGACAAGGACCTGCAACTCGTGTGCTGGAACCGCCATTTCGGCGAGATGCTCGGATCTCTCGCTCGATCTCGTGCGGGTCGGCGTCGGGCTCGATGAAATCCTGCGCCGCAACGCCGAACGCGGCGATTTCGGCCAAGGTGCCGCGGGCGAGCTCGTGAGCGACCGGCTGGAGCGCTACGTCACCCGCACGGGAACGTTTCAGGAGCGGCTGCCGAGCGGCACCGTCGTGGAAGTGCGATCGAACCGGATGCCGGACGACGGCATCGTCGTCACCTATACGGACATCACGCCCGCGGTCGAAGCCGCGGAAACGCTCGAGCGCGTCAACGAAAATCTCGAGCGCCGCGTCGCGAGAGCGGACCGAGGAACTCGCGCGTGCGAAGGCCGAGGCCGATGAAGCCAACATCTCGAAGACACGCTTCCTCGCCGCCGCGAGCCACGACATTCTGCAGCCGCTGAACGCCGCGCGGCTTTATGCAACGAGCCTCGTCGAGCGAGAACGCGGCGGCGAGGAAGCAAGGCTCGCCGCCAATGTCGACGCCTCGCTCGAAGCGGTCGAGGAGATCCTGATCACGCTGCTCGAAATTTCCCGCCTCGATACCGGCGCGCTGCAGCCCGACTTCAGCAATTTCCGCATCGACGAAATTCTAAGCCAGCTCGAGCTCGAATTCGCGCCGCTCGCCGCCGAGAAAGGGTTGAGCGCTCACTTTCCTGCCCTGCTCGCTCGCCGTTCGATCCGACCGCAGGCTATTGCGCCGGCTTCTGCAAAATCTGGTCTCGAACGCCATCAAATATACGCCGCGCGGACGGGTACTGGTCGGTTGCCGACGCAAGCGCGGAAAATTGCGCATCGACGTCGTCGACAAGGGCCTCGGCATCCCTCGCCGGAAAGCAGAAGGTCATTTTCAAGGAATTTCAGCGCCTCGATCAGGGGGCGCGCGCCGCGCGCGGCCTCGGGCTCGGACTTTCCATCGTCGAGCGCATCGCCCGCGTTCTCGACCACAAGATCAGGCTGCGCTCGGCAAGCGGAAAAGGCTCGACGTTCTCGGTCGAAATCGCGACTGCCAGCGCCGCCGCGCGGACGAACGTGGCGCCGAAGACTGCCGCCATGCCCGCCGCGCCGCTCGACACGACCATCGTGCTTTGCATCGAGAACGAGCCGCAGGTGCTCGACGGCATGAAGGCGCTGCTCGGCGGCTGGGGCTGCCACGTGCTCGCGGCATCCGATCTTAGAGAGCGCGATGGCGACGATGCACGAGCGGCGGCAGCGGCCGGACGTTCTGCTCGTGGACTACCATCTCGACGAGGGAAACGGCATCGACGCGATCGTGGCGCTTCGCGCGACGCTCGGCGACGAAATGCCGGCGGCGCTGATCACCGCCGACCGCAGCCCGCAGGTGCGCGACGAGGCGCGTTCAAAAAACATTCAGGTAATGCACAAGCCGCTGAAGCCCGCGGCGCTGCGAGCATTTCTTGCCCAGTGGCGCGTCTCGCGCCCGGCCGCCGAGTAACCCCTTCGATGTTTGTTGGAGCACTATCGTTTTAAGTTGAACGGGCGCGCGTCCCTAACGTTTGCTGGAGCATGATCTTTTTCGAAAACCGGCTCCCACTTTCCGGGGTCATGCTCTAGTTAACCGGCCGCGACCATTGGCCGGCCTCGATCTTGGAGGCGGCGATCACGGCTTGCGTGCGGCTTTCGACCCCGAGCTTTTGCAGAATCGCCGAGACGTGCGCCTTCACGGTCGCCTCCGAGACGCCGAGCTCGTAGGCGATCTGCTTGTTGAGCAAGCCGCCGGACAGCATCATGAGCACGCGCACCTGCTGCGGCGTGAGCGTCGAGAGCTTGGTGACAAGGTCGCGGGTGTCGTCGTCGGGGCCGGCCGTAAGATCGACATCGGGCGGCGTCCATACGCCGCCTTCGAGCACCCGGCTGGATCGCGGCGCGCATCATATCGATGCCGAGCGTCTTCGGCAGAAAGCCGGAGGCGCCGAATTCCATGCAGCGGCGGATCACGTCGGCTTCCTCGGTCGCCGATACGATCACCACCGGCACGCCGGGGAACTGCGCGCGGAGATAAAGAAGCCCCGAGAAGCCGCGGACGCCGGGCATGGCGAGATCCAAGAGCACGAGATCGATGTCGCCTTCGCGCTCCAACAGCGTTTGCAGGTCCTCGAAGCCGCCGGCTTCGAACACCCGCGCGCCGCTGAATTGGTTGCCCACGGCTTCCTTCAGCGCGCCGCGAAAGAGCGGATGATCGTCGGCAATCACGAAGCGGTAGGACGCGGATGATTCCACGGCATCTCTCTCGGAAACGTCGCCCGGCTGCAGCAAGGTCATGGCCGATGTTCCGCCCTTCGGAACATGATTGCAAGCCATCGAACCCCGGACAGAGCCCGGGCCATCAACTCACGTGCGTTTCTGCTCGTTTTCCCGCTGCAGCCCTTCGATCATGCCGATGAAGCGGCGGAAGACGGATTCGAAAAATTTCATCACGCGATCCACCTCGGCATCGCTCGGCAATTTGAGATCGCTGCCTCCCGGCCGCCGCCCGAGTTCGGCCTCGAGGCTCGGCGACTTTTTCCTGCAGGCGGGCGATTTCCTTTATCGTAAGCGGCGCGGTCGTCGGCGGTGGTCTCGCAAACCCAGCTGTCGCTCTTCTGGCGGCAGAGCGAGACCTGGCCGGTGCGGGTATCGAGCCGCAACACGCCGTCGGCGACCGGGCTCATGCTGTAGCGGCCGTTTTCGCTCTCCGGCGCGGCCTTCGGACGCCGGCGTCTGCGCCAGCGCGGCGGGCGCGCACGCTGCAAGCGAGCACGAATAGAAGCAAGAACCGAAATCGCGCCATGATCCGCCCTCCGCGCTAGCGGGCCGTCATCCTATACGCCGCGGCAGCGGTGGCGGGATAGCCGGCGGCTCACGCCGCCTTCTGCTTCTCCGCCGGCTTCTGGAAGCGGCCGTAGAAGGTTTCGCTGCGCGCCGCCATGTCCTTCAGGAGCGCGTTCGGCTTGAAGCGCTCGCCGTATTTGCCGGCGAGCTTGTCGCAAAGCTTCACGAACTCCTTGGTGCCCATGAAGTCGATGTAGGACAGCGGGCCGCCGGTGAACGGCGCATAGCCGAAGCCGAGAATGCCGCCGACATCGGCATCGCGCATGTCGGTGATGACGCCTTCCTCGACGCAGCGCGCGGTCTCCAGCGCCTGGATCGCGAGGAAGCGCGCCTTCAGTTCCGCGACATCGAAGGCCTCGCCGGGCTTCGGCTTGCCGACGATCTCGGGAATGCCGGGCCACAGGCGCTTCGGCTGGTTCTCCGGATAGTCGTAGAAGCCCTTGCCGTTCTTGCGGCCATAGCGGCCGCGCTTCACGACCATTTCCTCCAGGAGTTTTTCCTGGCGCGGGTCGATGACCGCGGCGCCCAAATCGTTCTTGGTCGCCTGCAGGATTTTCCAGGCGAGATCGACGGCCACCTCGTCGTTGAGCGAGAGCGGGCCGACGGGCATGCCCGCCATGCGGCCGACGTTCTCGACCATCGCCGCCGGCACGCCTTCGGTCAGCATCAGATGGCCCTCGCGGATATAGGTGCCGACCACGCGCGAGGTGTAGAAGCCGCGCGAGTCGTTGACGACGATCGGCGTTTTCTTGATCGCGCGGACGAAATCGAGCGCCATCGCGATCGCCTCGTCGCCGGTCTTCTTGCCCTTGATCACCTCGACCAGCATCATCTTGTCGACCGGCGAGAAGAAATGAATGCCGACGAAACTGATCGGGCCGCTTCGAGAGCTCGGCGAGCGAGGTGATCGGCAGCGTGGAGGTGTTGGAGCCGAAGATCACGTCGGGGCCGATCACCGCTTCCGATTTCGCTGATCACGTCGGCCTTGATCTTGCGATCCTCGAACACCGCCTCGACGACGAGATCGACGCCCTTGATGTCGGCGAAGTCCGCCGTGGTGTGGATGCGCGCGAGCAACGCGTCGCGGTCCTCCGCCTTGGCGCGGCCCTTGGCGATCTGGTCGGAAATCAGCTTCTGCGAAAGCTGCTTGCCCCGCTCGGCCGCCTCCTTGTCGCGGTCGAGAAGCACGACGTCGATGCCCGCCTGCGCGCTGACATAGGCGATGCCCGCGCCCATGAAGCCGGCGCCGAGGATCGCGATCTTGCTGATCGTCTTCGCGGGCACGTCGGGCGGCCGCCGGGCGCCTTTGTTCAATTCCTGCATCGAGAGGAACAGCGTGCGGATCATCGCCTTCGCTTCCTTCGAGCGCAGGATGTTCGCGAAATAGCGCGACTCGACCTTGAGCGCGGTGTCCATCGGCAATTGCAGGCCCTCGAACACGCATTTCAGGATCGCCTTCACCGCCGGATAGTTGTCGTAGGTCTCGCGGCGATAGATGGCGTTCGCGGGCGGCCAGGTCATCATGCCGCCCTTGGAGAAGACGGGGCCGCTCGGCAGCTTGAAGCCATCGACATCCCAGGGCTGCACGCCCTTGCCGCCGTTCTTGATCCAGGCCTTGGCGCTCTCGATCAGCTTGTCGGCGGGCACGACCTCGTCGATCAGTTTCATGTCCTTCGCCTTGGAGACGCGAAGCTGCTCGCCGCGGAACAGGAACTGCAGCGCGTCGGTGGTCTGCATCATGCGCGGCACGCGCTGGGTGCCGCCGCCGCCGGGAAACAGGCCGACCTTCACTTCCGGCAGGCCGAGGCGCGACTTCGGATTGTCGGCGGCGAAGCGGCGGTGACAGGCGAGCGCGAGCTCGAAGGCGCCGCCCATGCAGGTGCCGTTGATCGCCGCGACCCACGGCTTGCCGGATTTTTCCAGCTTGCGGAAGGTGAGCGAAAGCTTGCGCGATTCGTCGAAGAAAAGCTGCATCGCGGCCTGTTCGCCCTTCGACTTCGAGATTTCGGCGAAGGCCTTGCCGAGACCTTCCAACACGGTGAGGTCGGCGCCGCCGGAGAAGGTGTCCTTGCCGGAGGTGACGACCGCGCCCTTGATGGCGCCGTCGCTCGCGACCTTGTCGACGATCTGCCGACAGTTCCTCGGTGACGCTCTGGTCGATGACGTTCATCGACTTGCCGGGCATGTCCCAGGTGACGAGCGCAATCCCGTCGGCGTCGACGTCGAACTTGAAGTTCTTGTAGCTCATTGCTCTCCCCGTTCCTGTTTCGTCATCCGTCGAGGCCCGCGCTGGCGCGCGGGCGCTCGCAGGACGGCGGCGCATTAAACGCGTTCGATGATCGTCGCCGTGCCCATGCCGGCGCCGATGCAAAGGGTGACGAGCGCGGTTTCCTTGTTGGTGCGCTCCAGCTCGTCGAGCACGGTGCCGAGAATCATCGCGCCGGTGGCGCCGAGCGGATGGCCCATGGCGATCGCGCCGCCATTGACGTTGATGCTTGTCCTTGTCGATGTCGAAGTGCTGCATGAAGCGCAGCACCACCGCGGCGAAGGCCTCGTTCAGCTCGAACGAGATCGATGTCCGAGAGCTTCATCTTGGCCTTTTCGAGCAGGCGCTCGGTGACGTCGATCGGGCCGGTCAGCATCAGCGCCGGATCGGAGCCGATCGAGGCGAACTGGCGGATGCGCGCGCGCGGCTTCTTGCCGAGCGCCTTGCCCGCTTCCTTCGAGCCGATCAGCACGGCGGCGGCGCCGTCGACGATGCCCGACGAATTGCCGGGATGATGCACGTGCTTGACGTATTCGACGTCGGGATGCGCTTGGGTGGCCACCGCGTCGAAGCCGCCGAACTCGCCCATCTGCACGAAGGACGGCTTCAGGCTCGCCGAGCGACTGCATGTTGGTCTCCGGCCGCATGTGCTCGTCCTTGACGCAGGATCGGCAGGCCGTTGCACGTCGTTGACCGCGATGACGGAGTTGGCGAAACGCTTTTCGTCCCAGGCTTTCGCCGCGCGCTTCTGGCTCATCACCGCGTATTCGTCGACGTCGTCGCGCGAGAAGCCGTATTTGGTCGCGATCAGGTCGGCCGAGACGCCTTGCGGCATGAAGTAGGATTTGATCGCGATCGAGGGATCCACCGGCCAGGCGCCGCCCGAGGCGCCGATGCCGACGCGCGACATCGATTCGACGCCGCCGCCGATGACGAGCTCCTTGGCGCCGGACATGACCTGCGCCGGCGGCGAAATTCACCGCCTCGAGGCCGGAGGCGCAGAAGCGGTTGATCTGAATGCCCGGCACTTCCTTGCCGTAATCGGCGGCGATCGCCGCGACGCGGGCGATGTCGCTGCCGGCCTCGCCGACCGGATCGACGCAGCCGAGGATGACGTCCTCGACGAGCTTGGGGTCGAACTTGTTGCGCTCCTTGATCGCGACCAGCGCCTGGCGCGCGAGCTCAAGCGTCGTGCATTCGTGCAGCGCGCCGTCGTTCTTGCCGCGGCCGCGCGGGGTGCGCACGTGATCGTAGACGAAGGCGTCGCGCGCGAGCCTGGTCGCAGCGGTCCGCCGTTCGAGCGACTTGTCGAGCGGTCGATTTGGCTTTCGCCTGGGCGGGTTTTTTCTTCGACTTTGCCATATCAGAATGCCTCCGCTGGGAGTTCCATGACGCTGCCGGCGCCCGCCTGGATGCGGGCGAGATGGGCGGCGGTTTCGGGCAACATGCGTTCCATGAAGAATTTGCCGGTGACGAGCTTGCTATCCATGCGCGGGCCCGGCGCCGTTGCCGTTCTTCTTCTGCGCCAGCGCCGCCTTAGCTATGTGGGCCCACATATAGCCGAGCGCAACCAGGCCGAAGAGGTGCATGAAGTCGTAGGAGCCGGCGCCGGCATTGTCGGGCTTGCCGACGGCGTTCTGCATGAACCACATCGAGGCCTGCTGCAGGTGGCCGAGCGCGTTTTGAAGCGGCGCGACATAGGGCTTCATCTCGTCGCCCGCATTCTCCTTGGCGAAGGCGGACACCTCGTTGAAGAAGGTCATCAGCGCGCGGCCGCCGTCCTTCGGCAATTTGCGGCCGACGAGATCGAGCGCCTGGATGCCGTTGGCGCCCTCGTAGATCATGGCGATGCGGGCGTCGCGCACGAACTGCTCCATGCCGTGCTCTTGAATGTAGCCGTGGCCGCCGAACACCTGCTGCGCCATCACGGCGTTCTCGAAGCCCTTGTCGGTGAAGACGCCTTTGATGACGGGCGTCATCAGGCCCATGTGATCGTCGGCGGCCTGGCGGGTCTTTTCGTCGTCGGACTGCAAGCGCGACATCGCCCTTGAGCGCCGTCCACAGCATCAGCGCGCGCGCCGCCTCGTTGAAGGCGCGCATCGTCATCAGCATGCGGCGGATGTCGGGGTGCACGATGATCGGATCGGCGGGCTTGTC
The DNA here is from genome assembly GCA_963751685.1 of uncultured Alphaproteobacteria bacterium. Classification (GTDB taxonomy): domain Bacteria; phylum Pseudomonadota; class Alphaproteobacteria; order Rhizobiales; family Xanthobacteraceae; genus Palsa-892. The sequence continues at coordinate 43,106 of CAVVVV010000013.1, forward strand.
GGGCGACTTCACGCCCGAGATCGCGCGGCCCTGCAGGCGGTCCTTGGCGTATTGCGCGGCGTTCTGATAGGCGACCTCGGAGAGCGCGAGGCCCTGAATGCCGACGCCGAGCCGGGCCTCGTTCATCATCACGAACATCGCGTTCAGGCCGCGGTTCGCCTCGCCCACGAGCCAGCCGGTCGCCTCGTCGTAGTTGATGACGCAGGTGGAGTTGCCGTGAATGCCCATCTTCTCTTCGATCGAGCCGCAGGTGACGCCGTTGGGACCGCCGACGCTGCCGTCGGCATTGATTTTCAGCTTCGGCGTCACGAACAGCGAAATGCCCTTCACGCCCTCGGGCGCGCCTTCGATGCGCGCGAGCACGAGGTGCACGATGTTCTTCGCAAGATCGTGCTCGCCGGCCGAAATGAAAATCTTGGTGCCGGAAATCTTGTAGCTGCCGTCCTTCTGCGGCGCGGCCTTGGCGCGGATGAGGCCGAGATCGGTGCCGCATTGCGGCTCGGTCAGGTTCATCGTGCCCGACCACTCGCCGGAGGCGAGCTTGGGGAGATATTTCTTCTTCTGTTCGTCGTTGCCGTGGATCGCAAGCGCGCGATAGGCGCCCTTCGAAAGGCCCGGATACATGCCGAAGGCCATGTTGGCGGCGGAAACGAATTCGTTCATCGCGGCGTCGACCGTGTGCGGGAGACCCTGGCCGCCATATTCGGTTTCGGCGGAAAGGCCGATCCAGCCGCCTTCGGCCATTTGCCGGTAGGCTTCCTTGAAGCCCTTCGGCGTCGTCACCGAGCCGTCGGCGTTGCGCTTGCAGCCTTCCTTGTCGCCCACGCGGTTGAGCGGCTGCAACACTTCCTCGCAGAATTTCGCGCCTTCGCCGAGGATCGCCGCGAGCGTTTCGATGCCGGCATCGGCAAAGCCCGGCAAATTGTCGTAGCGCTCGATGTGAAAGACATCCTTCAAGAGAAAGAGCACGTCGTCGACAGGCGCTTTATAGCTTGGCATTTTTTCCTCCGGCCTCTTCGTTTCCGGCGCGCTAGCGCACGGCGATCTTCTTCGCGATGTGGTCGCTCGCGCGTTGCAGCTCGGCGATCGCCCGGTCGAGATGCTGCCGCTGGGATTTCAGGCGCGCGATTTGATCGTTGAAGCGCTCGAGGGCGACCTTGAGCTGCGTGGCCTGGCCGTCGCCGAGGTCGTAAAGATCGAGCATTGCGCGAATTTCGTCGAGAGAAAAGCCGACGCATTTGCCCATCAGAGCGAGCTTGAGCCGCGCCCGGTCGCGCCGGCCGTAGATTCGCTCCTGGCCCTCGCGGCGGGGCGAAAGCAGCCCCCGCTCTTCATAGAAGCGAAGGGTGCGGGCGGTGACGTCGAATTCCCGCGTAAGGTCGCGAATGCTGAAGGTGTCGCGGTCGGCGCGCGCGCCCCAAACGTCGGGGTCGAAGCCCTCCGCCAGATTCGGCATTTCCTTGCGCCGCTTGCTGTCGCCGGCAGGAGTCGATATCGCCGCGCATGGCTCTTCCTCCCAAGCAGGAAGCCTCCATACTACAGTTTACGTAAACGTCAACTTCTTTCGAGAGGACGGTTACGGCGTCTTTTCCTGCCCGCCAAGGCGCGAATTAACCCCCCATTTACCCTGTGAATGAAAGGGTTGCGAAAGGAGCGTCATCGTTCGCCAAACCTTGGGCTCCGAGTCCTCGAACGGATCGGCCATGACCGCGAGCGTCCCCTGGAGCGTCAATGCGGTGGAGCCCGACACCTGGGCCACGGCCCGGGAGGCGGCGCGCCGTTCGGGCGTTTCGGTCGGCGAATGGCTGGAGGCCGCGATCCGCGAAACCGCCGGCGAGCGGGATGCGGCGCGCGGCCGCGGGACGCCGCCGCCCGGACCGCGACCGCATCGAGCAGCGGCTCGATGACCTTTCCGAGCAGCTCGATCACTTCATGCAGCACGAGCCGCGCGCGCGCGACAAACGCGGCGGGCGAGAAGAAAACGTTCTCGTTCATTCCCTCGAAGCCCTGACGCAGCGGATCGAAACGCTGATCGGCGACGTCCGCGCCAACGATCAGGGCGCGCCGCATCAAATCAAGACGGCGATCGACCGGCTCGACCATCGGTTAGAGACGCTGTTTTCGCAGAACCGCTCGACCGCCGGCGCGCGCGAGCCCGAGATCGAGCGCAAGCTTTCCGATATCGCCGGCGCCATCGAGGCGATGAGCCGCCGAATCGAACAGGAAAATACGCGCTATGTCGCGCCCACCGCTTCGCCCTCGATCGCCGAGCTCGATGCCGCGATCGCCGAGATCACGGTGCGGCAGGCGGCGCTCGACCAGGGCATGCGCGGCGGCGATCTCGAGCGGCGCTTGGCCGCGATCGACGCGCGTTTCGGCCTCGGCCGTCGCGGCGGCACCGATCTCGCCGGGACTCGAACATCAACTGAAAACGATGGCCGACGAAATGCAGGCGCTTCGCCGCGCCAGCGTGCAGGCCGAATCCATCGAGACGGTGCGGCGCGAAGTCGCCGAACTCGCGCGCACGCTTTCCGAGCTCGCGCCCCGGCGCTCGATCGAGACCTTGGAGCGGACGATCGAGGCGCTTGCGCGCCGCATCGACCAGGCTTCGCCCGCGGGCCCGGACGAGAGCGCGGGCGAAATCATCGAGGCACTGAAGGAAATTCGCGGCGCGCTCGCCGACGTGCGCCCGGCCGAGAATTTTTCCGCCGTCGAGCGCGACCTGCAGGCGCTCTCGAGCAAGCTCGATCAGCTGAACGCGCGCGGCATCGACGGCGCCACCGTCGACCGCCTGCAGGCGCAGACCGGCGAGATCCGCGAATTGTTGGCGAACGCGCTTCCGAGCGACGCGCTGAAGGCGCTCGTCGGCCAGATCGAAATGCTCGTGCACAAGTTCGAGCACGCCGCCTCGCCGGGCGAAGGCGCCGTGCTCGACGTGGTGAACGCGCTGGAGCGGCGCATCGACACCTTCGCCGAGCGCGTCGGAATCGGCGGCACGCCAGCCGGCAGGCACGGCGGTGCTCGACGATATCCGGAGCCGGCTCGAGCAAATCGAAGGCGCGCTCGAACGCGGCGACCGCGGCGAGCCCGGCGGCTTAGAGGCGACGATGAAAAGCCTCGTCGAGAAGCTCGCGGCCGCCGAGATGAAGCTTGCCAGCATCGGCAATCTCGAGCGCGGCTTGAACGATCTCTTCGACCAGATCCACGAAGTGCGCGCCAATGCGATCGACGTCGCCGAGCGCGCCATGCGCGCTTCCCGCCTTCGCCCTCGGCCGCGGCCACGCGATTCGCCGAGATCGAGGAGCGGCGGCTCGGCGGAACCCGAAGCGAAACCGGCGCCCTCGCCGCGCCCGGTGGAGGCAAGGCCGGAGATCGCTTCGCCACCGCTGGCGCCCGCCGTCCGCGCCGTGCCGCGCCCGATCGCAGGCGACCCGGAAACCGCATCGGTCACCAGCGCCAGCGAAGAAGGCGGCGATTATCCGCTGGAGCCCGGATCCGGCTCTCCGCACCGCGCGGGCCGCAAAGTGCGGCACAGCGCATCGCGCAATCGGAAGCGGCCCTCGGCGGGATCGCTTCGAAACTGCCGGAAAGTTCGACGCGAACCTCCGATTTCATCGCCGCCGCCCGGCGCGCCGCGCAAGCGGCCGCGGCCGAGCAGGGTGTTCCCGCCGCCGCGCAAAAAGACGCCGCAGGCAAAGGTGGCGGGCAAGCCCGGCCGCAAGCGGGCGTTGTTCATCGGCCTGATGGCGATGCTCCTTCTATTCGGCGCCATGCGCTTCAGCGCCGTGTGGATGCCGATCTTCTTTCACGCCGAGCCGCCGGCGCCGCCCGCCGGATCTCCGCAGGCGGAGCCTGAGCCGGTGGAAAAGCAATCCGCCATGCCCGTCCGATCAGGATCCCGCCATCGCCAGCGCGCCGCCATCCGGCGTCGTGGGCGCCGCGCCCTGCGTCGAGTCTGCTGGCGAAGCCCGAAACCGATCCCGAGCCGACCGGCTCGATCAAGAACGCGAAACCCGCGAACACGCTCGTGGAAAGCGCCATCGCTCCCGTGCGCAACGCCCGCCGAGCTTCCGAGCTCGATCGGCACGGCCGCCTTGCGAACGGCGGCGATGGCCGCCGACCCCACCGCCGCCTATGAAATCGGCTCGCGCTGGTTCGAAGGCCGCGGCGTGCAAACCAATACGGTCGAGGCCCGGCGCTGGTTCGAGATCGCTTTGGCGCACGGCTCGGCGCAGGCCGCTTACCGGCTCGGCAATATCTACGAAAAAGGCTATGGCACCGCAAAGAACAGCGCCGAAGCCCGCCGCTACTATACGATCGCGGCCGAGGCGGGACATGCCAAGGCGATGCACAATCTCGCCGTGCTCTATTCCGAAGGAATCGACGGCAAGCCCGACTACAAGACCGCCGCCCGCTGGTTCCGCATGGCGGCCGATCGCAACGTGCGCGACAGCCAATATAATCTCGGCGTGCTCTACGCGCGCGGCTTCGGGGTCGACACAGAATATGGCCGAATCGTTCCGCTGGTTCGCGCTCGCCGCCAACCAAGGCGACGCGGATGCCGGCAAGAAACGCGACGACGTCGCGGGCCGCCTCGATGCGCAGAGTTTGACCGCAGCAAAGCTCGCGGTGCAGACTTGGTCGGCGATCCCGCTCGACGATGCCGCCAACAATACCCGGCTGAAGCCCGAATGGGAGAAGGCCGAGGCGGCGCACGCCGCGCAAACGAACGGTCAAGAACTAACCTTCGCCCGCGACTTTTATTGACAAGCGCGCCGGGCGGTCTTTGATGCAGGATCGCCGCCCGAAAAAGGCGGCCGCTTGAGCCCCGCGGATACCGCCAGTGCCCATTTATCTTCCGATCGCCGAGCTGCCGGTCAATATCTTCCTGATTCTCGGCCTCGGCGTCGCGATCGGATTTATCTCCGGCATGTTCGGCATCGGCGGCGGCTTCCTGATGACGCCGCTGTTGATCCTCATCGGCATCCCGCCCGCGGTCGCCGTCGCGAGCGTGCCGAGCCACATGGCGGCGTCCTCATTCTCGGGCACGTTCAGCTACTGGCGGAAGCGGCTCGTCGATCTCGGGCTCGGGCTCGTGCTGCTTTCGGGCGCGATCCTGGGCACGGCTTCCGGCGTGTGGTTCTTCGCGCTTCTGCGGCGCGCCGGCCAACTCGATCTCTTTCATTGCCCTTGCCTACATCATGCTCCTCAGCATCGTCGGCGTCGCTGATGACGGCGGAAAGCATGCGGGCGATCGTGCGTGCCTGGCGCGGCACGCCGCCGATCCTGCGGCGCCCCGGAACGCATGCCTGGTTCCACGGCCTTCCCTTGAAGCTGCGCTTCCGCCAGTCGCGCATTTATGTCTCGGCAATTCCCATCACGGTGATCGGATTCGCCGCCGGCTTCATCGGCGCCGTGATGGGCGTCGGCGGCGGCTTCTTGCTCGTTCCCGCGCTCATCTATCTCATGCGCGTGCCGACGACCGTTTCGGTGGGAACGTCGCTGTTTCTCACCCTGATGACGATGCTGGTGGCGACGGTGCTGCATGCGGTCGAAAACCGCACGGTCGATGCCATGCTCGCGCTCGTGCTCATGGTGGGCGGCGTGTTCGGCGCCCAGTTCGGCGCGCGCGCGGGCCAGGCGATCCGCGCCGAACAGCTTCGCCTGCTGTTGGGATTGATCATTATCGCCGTCGGCGTGCGCGTCGCCGCCGACCTCGTCAGTCCGCCGGTCGAGATCTTCTCGGTGGTTCCCAAGGAGATCTGGGAATGAGGCGAGAGCGGCAAGGATCGGATGGTGCGGCGGCCACCTTGTTGGGCGCGGCATGCTTCGCGCCGCCTGCGGTCGCCGAGCGGCTGGTGACTTCGGTTTCCACGCATCGTGTGCTCATCACTTCGAACTTCGCCGGCACCGAACTCGTCTTGTTCGGCGCCATCGACGAGGCGCCCGCGGGCACGCAGATCGGCGCCTACGACGTCGTCGTCAGCGTGCGCGGGCCGGCGCGATCCTTCGTCACGCGGCGCAAGGAGCGCATGCTCGGCCTTTGGGTGAACACGGATTCGCGCGAGTTCAGCCAGGTGCCTTCCTATCTCGCGGTGATGAGCAACAAGCCGATCACCGAAATCGGCACCGCCCGAGATGTTGCGCCGGTACCGGATCGGGCTCGTCAATAACGTGCTCCGCCGCCGGCCGCGGAGCGACATCATCGACGTGCCGCCGGAAGATTCTTTCCGCGGGGCGTTCTTGCGCGTGAAGACAAACGAAGGCGCCTATACGGCCGATCCCAAGGGAGTGACGTTCCTCACTTCGCGCTTTTTTCGCGCAGCCGTGCCGGTTCCCGGCACCGCGCAGACCGGAAGTTATCAGGTGGAAACCTTGTTGATCGCGAAGGGGGCCGTGCTCGCGCAGCAACAAACCGCGATCGAAGTGGTGAAGACGGGCTTCGAGGCGGTGATCGCGCAGGAAGCGCGCAACCACCGCTTCTTTTACGGCCTCGGGACGGCGCTCTTGGCGCTCATGACGGGGCTGATCGCGACCCTTCTCTTCCGCCACGATTAAACGGCGGCCGCGCGCAGCACGGCGAGGAGCCCCTCCACCGGCGAATTTTTTTCGGTCCGGGTCGAGGCCTTGGCGAGATAAGCGACATCGAGGGTGGCATCAACCGCCGCCGCGCGCAAATGCGGCTCGCTATGCGCAAAGCGCAACGTGTCGCGCAGGATCACGCCGTTCTCCGCATGCGTCTCGACGCTGAAGGCGATGGCGCCGGAAGCGGCAAGCCGCCGGGCCGCGAGATGCAAAACCGGCGCAAGATCGTCGAGATAAACGAATACATCGGCCGCGACGATCAGATCGAACGGCCGGTCTTCCGTTGCGAGAAACGAGACGAGGTCGTCCGCGGCCAGCCGGTCATAGATGCGTTTTTGTTCCGCCGCCGCGAGCATGGCGGGCGAAAGATCGACGCCGACAAGCTCGTCCACCCTTCCCCGGATCGCCTCGCCCATGAGTCCGGTGCCGCAGCCGAGATCGAGCGCGCGCTGGAAGCGCCGATCGGCGCCGAAAACCTCGTCGAGGACGGTGCGCAAAAGATCGGGCGCGCGATAGCGAAGCGCGTCGCGGAGCTCGCCGTCGAAGCGCGCGGCGTATTGATCGAACAAGGTGCGGACATAGGCTCGCGGCATCGCGCCGGATGCTTCGCGCGCGCCCAGACGGGCGAGCCGCAAAGCCGCTCCCAGCCGGTCGTCGGGGTCGAGCACGAGCGCGCGGCGATAGGCTTCGATCGCGTCGCGGCGCTCGCCTATCTCCTCGCGCGCGTGGCCTAGCAAGAACCATCCGGCGATGAACCCGGGCGCGCGCGCAAGGGTGTCCTCGAGCAATTCCGCGGCGGCATGCGGCTCCCCGCGTCCGAGCAAACCGTCCGCCCACTCGAAGCGGCGATCGAGCAGCGGATCGCCGGAAGAAATGAAAAGCGATGGCGAGCGCATGGGCGTTCCCGAATAAGGAAACAAGCGCCGCGCGGCCACTTGCGGTCAAGCCTCGTCTCGCCTACCTGCAAGCGCCCGTGCTAGACGGGGCGCGCGGGATGGAGGAGATCATGGCCGATAACCAACTGGAGCGGTTTTTCGGAGGCTCGCCTTTCTGGGTGGTGGTGCGGCTCGCCCTTTTATCCGTCGTGATCGGCGTGCTTCTATCGGTGCTCGGTTTCGATCCCTGGAATATTTGGTCGAGCTTGGAGCGCCTCGTCCGCCGCATCATCAATCTCGGCTGGGATGCGATCGATTCCGTTTGGCGCTATTTCATCCTTGGCGCGGTGCTGGTGTTCCCGATCTGGGCGATCGCGCGGCTCGCGCGCGCGGGCTCGCGCCGCCCGTAATCAGGTCGGCCACGGTTCGGCCGCGATCGCGCGCGCTTCGGCGCCGATCGCGTCGACGATCGAAGCATAGCCCGAGCGCCGCAGACGTTCTTTGAGACCGTTCTTGATTTTGCCGACGAGCCCGAAGCCCTGAAAAACCAACCCCGAATACAGTTGCACGAGCGAGGCGCCGGCAAGAATTTTCGTCCAGGCGGCCTCCGTCGAATTGACGCCGCCGACGCCGACGAGCGGTATTTCGTGACCCACGCGGCGGAATGTTTCCGCCAGCATCCAGGTCGACAACGAGAACAGCGGCCTTCCCGACAGGCCGCCCTCCTCGCGCGCGGCGGGATCGCGCAAGAGCGCCGGCCTCGTCACCGTCGTGTTGGAGACGATGAGCCCGTCGGTGCCGCGCTTCTTCGCGACCGCAATTAGGTCGTCGAGCTCGGCCAGCGACAGATCCGGCGAGATTTTCAATAACAGCGCCTTGCGGCCGGTTCGCTCGGCGACGCGGTCGCGCGCCTCGATCACGCGCGCGAGCAAATCGTCGAGCGCGGGTGCCGCCTGCAAATCGCGCAAGCCCGGCGTATTGGGCGAGGATATGTTAACGACAAGGTAGCTCGCGAATGGGGCGAAGGTCTCGACCCCGGCGACATAATCGGCGGCACGATCGCGTGAATCGCGGTTGGCGCCGATATTGACGCCGATGACGCCGTCATGATGCGCGCGCTCGGCGAGCCGACCGACCGCCGCCGCGAAGCCCTCATTGTTGAAGCCGAGCCGATTGATGATGCCTTGCGGTGCCCGTAACCGAAACAGGCGCGGCCGCGGGTTCCCCCCCTGCGGCGCCGGCGTCAGCGTGCCGACCTCGGTAAAGCCGAAGCCGAGACGAAGGATCGCATCCGTCACTTCCGCGTTCTTGTCGAAGCCCGCCGCCAAGCCGACCGGATTGGGAAAATCGAGCCCAAACACTGAAAGGCCGAGAATAGGGTCGTCGCGGCCGATCGAAAGCGAGGGCAGGAGCTTGAGAGCATGGATGGCGAGCCGGTGGGCTTCCTCGGGGTCGATGAGCGCGGCTAAGGGCCGCGCATAATCGATCAAACGAATCACGTTCGGCTTTCCACAGAAGGGCGATCTTGCGAGTGCCGTGCCGACGCTATCGGCCTTGATCCGGCACCGCAAGCGCCCGCACGGCTCAATTTTTCGCAGCGCGCGCGAAATATCTGGACGACGGCCCTACAGGTGATTATTCCTATGGCTGCGAAGTCAGCGGCGGCGATCCAATGGCAACCATGCTCACCCACCCGCAAGTTTGGGGCGCGATCGACCGCCTCGCCTCGCGCTATGGGTTTTCAGCGTCGGGGCTCGCGAAAAAGGCGGGGCTCGATCCCACGAGCTTCAACCGCTCCAAACGCATCACCCCGGAGGGCCGTCCGCGCTGGCCGTCGACGGAGTTGATCGCGAAGGTGCTGCAGGCAACCGGCGCCAGCATCGACGAATTCGTCGCGCTGTTGAGCCAGAAAAAGGGCCGCCGGCCGTTGAGGCCGTTGCCCATGATCGGTTTCGCCGAAGCGGGTTACGAAGGATATTTCGATAAGCGCGGTTTTCCGGCCGGATCGGACTGGGGCGAAATCCCGTTCCCGAGCATCAATGACGAACATGCTTACGCGCTCGAGGTTTCCGGCCATTCGATGGGGCCGCTCTATCGCAAGGGCGACATCATCATCGTCTCGCCGGCAGCGCCCGTCCGCAAGGGCGACCGGGTGGTAGTGAAAACCGAGGACGGCCAAGTGTTCGCCACGGAGCTGAAACGGAAATCGTCGAAAAGCGTGCAGATCGTCTCGCTCACGCCCGGTCACAGGGACCACACGTTGCCGACCTCCGACATTCTCTGGATCGCCCGCATCGTCTGGTCGAGCCAATAACGAAAGAAGTTTAGGCGGCGCCCCGCTTGATCAGTGCGCGCGCTGGCGGGACGCTGTGGACTGCGAGCGCGCGAGCGCGCCGTCGATCATGTCGACCGTGTTCTGCAGCCCGTAGGCTTCGACGAAGGAGCCGAAGCGCGGCCCCTTCTCCTGGCCGAGCAGCACCTGGTAGAGCATGTTGAACCACTCGAGCGAGACGCCGGGCTTGCCGTCCTTGGTTTTGACCTTGCCGGTCTTGTCGAGAAACGGCTCGCGGCGTCCGACTTCGTAGATGGCATCCTGAATCTTCTCGGCCGGCGCATCGGCCGGCAATTGCGAGAGCGCATCGCGCAAATCGGCGAGAGCCGCGCGTTCCGTATCCGTCGGCTCGCGAAATTTTTTGGCCGGCAGCACAAAATCGCGAAAATAATGGATCGCGTATTCGACAAGCTGGTGCAGCTTCGGATGCGTCTCGCGCGTGACGCCCGGCCGGTAGCGGCCGATGAAACCCCAGAGCGTATCGGCGTTTTCCGCGTTCGAGGCGGTCACCAAGCTCAACAGCATCGAGAACGGGACGGGCATTTCCGGTTTCGGCGGGCGGCCCGAATGGATGTGCCAAACCGGATTGCCAAGCCGTTGCTTCACTTCTTGGCGCTCGTAGCCCTGGAGAAATTGCTGATACTCGTCGACGTTGCGCGGGATCACGTCGAAATAGAGCCGCTTCGCCGCCTTCGGCTCCCGGTACATAAAGAGCGAAAGACTTTCGGGGCTCGCATAGCGCAACCATTCATCGATCGTGAGGCCGTTGCCTTTCGACTTCGATATCTTCTGCCCTTTTTCGTCGAGGAAGAGCTCGTAGTTGAATCCTTCCGGCGGCATGCCGCCGAGCGCGCGGCAAATCTCGCCCGATAGCTTCACCGAATCGATTAAATCCTTGCCGGCCATTTCGTAGTCGACGTTGAGCGCGATCCAGCGCATGGCCCAGTCGGGCTTCCATTGCAGCTTGCAGCGGCCGCCGGTGACCGGTGTCGTCTCCGGTTTCATCGTATCGGGGTCTTCATAGGTAATGGTACCGGCCTTGGCGTCATGGGCGATCACCGGCACTTGCAAGACGATTCCGGTGCGCGGGCTGATCGGCAGGAACGGTGAATAGCTCTGCGCCCGCTCTTCGCGGAGCGAGGGCAGCATGATCGCCATCACCTCGTCGTAGCGCGCGAGCACTTTCAGGAGAGCTTCGTCGAAGCGGCCGGATTTGTAGCATTCGGTCGAGGAAAGAAACTCGTAGTCGAAGCCGAAATGGTCGAGAAAGGCGCGAAGTCGCGCGTTGTTGTGCTCGCCGAAGCTCTTGTGCGTGCCGAAGGGATCGGGCACCGCCGTCAAAGGCTTGCCGAGATGCGCCTCGAGCAACTCCTTGTTCGGCACGTTGTCCGGCACCTTGCGCAGGCCGTCCATGTCGTCGGAAAAGGCGATCAGGCGGGTCTTCACCTTGTCGTCGGTGAGCACGCGGAAGGCATGGCGCACCATCGTCGTGCGCGCGACCTCGCCGAAGGTGCCGATATGCGGCAGGCCCGAAGGACCGTAGCCGGTCTCGAAAATCACTTCGTCCTTGGGCTTGCGCTTCAGCCGGGCGACGATCTTGCGCGCCTCCTCGAACGGCCAAGCGGCGGAATTCTCCGCCGCTTCCTTCAAATTCATCGCGCTCGCGGCGTCGGCCGGCATCATTTCGCTCCTGACGCCGCTCAATAGAAGCTGATGGGGAAATAGCGCAAGTAAAGATCGGTGTAGGCGCCTTTTTCCCACACCCGGAACAGCGCGTAATCGAGCGCTCGGCGCAAATTCTCGTTGCCGCGCTTGACCGCGATGCCGACGCCTTCGCCGAAGTAACGGCTCTCGGTGAAGGGTCCGCCGCGGAAAACGCAGCAATTCGCCGAGCCCGTGCCGTTCAGCCAGTAGGCGAGCGCGACACCGTCGCCGAACATGAGTTCGACCTCGGCCCGCTTCAGGGCGGCAAGCGCCGTCTCGACGTTCGGATAGGAACGGATCACGGTCTCCGGGAAGAAATCGCGCAAATAAGCTTCGTGCGCGGTGCCGGCGGCGACGGCGACGCGCCGGCCGGCGATCGCCTCCGGCGTGATCTGGTCGAGAAGCACTTCCTTGCGCGCGATGAAGCGCGCGGGGGTGCGGTAATAGCGATCGGTGAAATCGGCGCGCGCGCGATTTTGCGCAGTGATGGCGAGCGAGGCGATCACCGCGTCGCCGCGATTGTCGTTCAGCGAATCGAGGAGCGTATTGAAGCGGCGCACTTGGATGGTGCAGACGAGATTGAGCTCGGCGCAGATCGCGCGCGCGAGATCGACATTGAAGCCGGCCGGCTGGCCGTTCGGCCCCTTGAAGTTGAAGGGCGGATAGTCCTCTTCCGTGAGGAAGCGGATGGTGGTGAGCCGCCCGCTTTCCGGCCGTTCCGGCCGGCGCTTCGGGTCCCAAAATCCCGGCACGAAGACGCCGGCGGCCTGCTGCGCCAGCGCCGGCGGCAGCGTCGGCTCGAAGGCGGCGAAGGAAACCGCGGTGGCAAGCAGGGCGAGCCCCGCGAGCGCCAAAGCCGACGCCTTCTTCGCCCGCGCCGATCGCGGTTTGCGGTTCATCTCAAGGCTCTTCATGCGGGCGACTTTCGCCGCGCGACGCGGCTTTGTAAATATATGAGGGGCAAGTGTTTAGCGGCGGGCAGGTCCAGTAATGAGTAAATTTTGGCGCTCCGATGGCCGCAAGGGCGCGCCTGGAGGTCGGCTTTTTGCGGCCGCCGGAAAGATTACAGCCGCCGCCGCAGATCGGCCGCAGCTTCGTCGGCGCTTTTCTTCAGGTTGAAGGGCGCGACGAAGCGGCCGTCCTTATCCATCAAATAGACGACGGCCGTGTGGTCCATGGTGTAGTCGCCGTCCTTGAGCGGAACCTTTTTCGCGTAGACGCGATATTCTTTTTCGACCGTGGCGATTTCTTCGGGCGTGCCTGTGAGGCCGAAAATGCGCGGATGGAAGCTCGAGAGATAATCCTTGAGCTTCGCAGGCGTGTCGCGCTCGGGGTCGACGCTGACAAAGAGTGCTGCCGTTTTGTCGGCGTCGGGGCCGAGCCGCTTCAGGACCTCGGACATTTCGAACAGCGTGGTGGGGCAAATGTCGGGGCAATTGGTGAAGCCGAAGAAGACGATGAACGGCTCGCCCCTGAAATCCCGATCGCTCACCGCGCGGCCATTCTGATCAATGAGTTGGAACGGGCCGCCGACGCTGGAAGGCCGCGTCGCCCCATTCGGCAGAGTGAGCCACACGGCCGCGAACAGCGCCAGCGCGCCGGCGAAAAAGGCGGCAAGCACGGCGAAGACGCGCGCTCTGGCGCCGGGCGTTCGGGCAATCATCCGAAGCAATAGGCAAGGCCGGTGCGGATCGACTCGAAGAACACGGCCGTTCCGAGCCTTGCCCAGAGCACAATGCTCGCAGCGAGCGCGAGGCCGAAAAGCGCGGCCACGATATAGAGTGCGCTCCTGCTGAAGGCTTTGCGTTCGACGAGCTGGGCCATGGGCTTTAGCTAGTCCTCGCTCCCGTGCCCGTCAATCAAGCGCGCGTTCACTTCGCGCTGATCGGCGAAGGCCGGCGGGCGGCGGTTGATGGAAGTTTGGAGCGGGAGATGGGAATCGAACCCACGACATACAGCTTGGGAAGCTGTCGTTCTACCACTGAACTACTCCCGCGCGGGCACTCCTCAGAGACGCCCATTTCTGCCTTTATATCATGGACGGATCGATGAGAAATTAAGTTTGCTCATGATTCGGGGAAATCAGCATGCGCCTATCGCCCGCGCTCAGTACGTTTACGGCGCTATGTTTGGTGCCGGTGCAGGCGAGCGCGCAGGATATCCCGCCGCGCGAATTGCTCGAGAAAATCATTCCCCAGCTGCCGCCGCCGCTGGCGCCGGCGAAGATTTCGTTTCGACCGCTATCGGGTGCGGGCGCCGACGAGCGCTGCCGGATGCAGAATTTCGAAATGGTGCTCGAGCGCGAGGACGCCGCCGCGCCGAACAAATATTCCGTGCTGCTCAACCCCCAGCCCGACGGCGCAGCCGCGGCACCGAGACAGCTTTTGGCGGTGATCACGCGGCTCGCGGTCGATGCCGACGGCAGCGAGCGCGCCTATCATCCCGAAGATCCTTACGGCAAAGGCGTGTGCGAGCGGCAGAAGGATGCCGGCGGCAAGGTCGCGTTGAGCGGCGTCTGTGCCCTCGACGATTTTGCCCCGAGCGGCATCCGCGTTTTTCTCGAAGACAAGCGCGCGCAGCTTCTCAACCCAAGCAAGCCGTCGAAAGAAGGCGTGCCGAGCCTTGCCGATGCCTGGAAAGACGTCTGGCCGCTGATCCGCGACCGCAAGTTAAAATCCCACGACTTGAAAGCGGTCGCGCCGGGCGCGCCCGAGGGTTATCACATGTTCTACTGGAAGGAGAAGAAGCTCACCGCTCTCACCAAGCGCGCGATCATTCCGAGCACGCGCGACGGCTATCCCTGCGTGCGCGGAGCCGAGTCGCGCCACCCCGGCTACTTCGTCGCCGCGACCACGCTCACGCGGCCAGGCGCGGCGCGGGCGGACGGCTGCACGCCTTCGCGCTACATCGATGCGTTGGAAATTCCGTTCTTCGTGCTGCCGGGCGGAGATTTCGGCCACACCGAAATCGGCGACATCGTGATCGGCCACTTCAAGAGCGATCGTGTCGAGCGTATCGCCTTCGGCATTGCCGCCGACGCGGGACCGATCGAGCAATTCGGCGAGGGCTCGATCGCCTTCAACCAGATCCTGCGCGGAAAGCCGCGCGAGCCGGTGATGAACGTGAAAGACGTCAATGCGCTCGACATCGACAGCGCCTTTCTCAAAAGCGAAAACGCTACACTCGCCATTCTCGTGCTCGGCGGCACCAAGAAGCGATTGAGCGGAAACTATTCGCGCGAAAATATCGAGGCGATCGGGCGCGAGGAGCTGGCGCGCTGGAAGCGGCGGCGAGCGGCTGACGGAGCGGCTCAATGCCTGCGTCGCCCGGGCGAAGCCGCAGTAAACCCGCCTTTGAAGGGCGGCGGCGGCGCGATCAGATCGTTAACAACTCGTTAAGATTGCCCCGATAGCCCTTGGTCCTTCGATCTACCTAGAATGAAAAACAACCCATGGCGATCGAGTCCGGATTTCAGGTTCGTTTGGGGATCTACAGAATCGATTCCGAAGTCGACGCTATGCGCCGCGATATTTGGACGGTGCTCGCCCCGCATCTCAATGCAATCATCGAGGCGCACTACGACAATGTGATCAAACACGCGCCTTTTTTCGAAGACAAAATAAAAAGGGACCGCGCGGTTCTCATACAAAAAACATTCTCCGAAACGAAAAGGCTCCTGCTCGATCCGTTCGACGAGCAATGGGTCGAGAACGCCTACGAACGGACTAAATTCGAAATCGAAAACGGTTTCGATATGCGATCTCGCGCGGCGATCGCAACATCAATTCTAACGCATTTGAACAAGTACATTTTGGCGCGGCACCGCTTCTCGGCGCAAAAAGCCATTCGTCTTTCCGATGCGGCGAGCCGCGTCTTCATGCTCGACGCGGCCAACGCCATCGCCTGCCACAACAGCTTGGAAGTTCAGCAGGCCAAAACGCGCGCGGAGGAGCTGGGAGCCGCCATTCAAGAATTCGGCCAGGCAGTCGACGGCGTTCGTTTGGCCGGTAGAATTGGCGGTGAAATCCCTGGGCTCGACCTCCGACCAGCTTGCCGAGCTCGCGAACGTGGCGGCGAGCCAGGCCAATATGGCGAGCCAGGCCGCCGAAGACACGGCCTTCAAGATCAGCACGATCGCCGCGGCGACGGAACAACTGAGTGCGGCCATCGAAGAAATGCATACGCAAACGGCCGCCAGCGCCAAGATGACCTATGAAGCCGTTTCTCACTCCAAACAGACGAACGCCAATATCCACGTGCTTTCTCAGGCGGTGGAAAAGATCGGCTCCGTCGTCGGCCTCATTTCGGAAATCGCGGCGCAGACGAACCTGCTGGCGCTGAACGCGACGATCGAGGCGGCGCGCGCCGGCGAGATGGGCAAGGGATTTGCGGTGGTCGCATCGGAAGTGAAGTCGCTGGCCGTTCAGACCGCAAAGGCCACCGCAGACATCGGGCAACAGATCAGCCTCATTCAAGAGGCGATGCGCCGCTCCATCGGCGAGATCGCATCGACTGGGGAGACGATCACAAATATTTCCGCGGTCGCGGAGGCGGTGGCCACGACCGCGAGCGAGCAGGCCAATACCACCAATGAAATCGCCAAAAACATCAATGGCGCCGCCGCCAACGCTACAACCGTAGCCGATGCCTTGAAGACGGTGGAAGACACGATTCGACGCACGCAAGAGACGACGAAACTCGTATTGAGCTTTTCCGGGGATCTGGCGCACCGCTCCCAGGAGATCAGCAAGGCCATGGATACGCTTTTCAGCGCGGCGACGCAGAATGCCGGCGTCAAAAAATTCTCCAACCTCGCGATCGCCGCAAGCCGCTAAACCGCGCCGCGTTTAAACGTCAGGCTGAATTCGCGCGGTTTAGCGCGCGAACGGCTTGAAATGCTTCGACAATTTCAGGCCCTGCGCCTGATAGTTGGAGCCGGGCACCTCACCGTAAAGCGTCTTTGGGCGCTCGGTCATGCGCTCATAGACGAGCCGGCCGACGATCTGGCCGTGTTCGAGAATAAACGGCACCTCGCGCGAGCGCACTTCCAAGACGGCGCGCGCACCGCTGCCGCCGGCGGCGGCATGGCCGAAGCCGGGATCGAAGAAGCCCGCGTAATGCACGCGGAATTCGCCGACCAAGGGATCGAACGGCACCATCTCGGCGGCGTGATCGGGCGGCACGTGCACCGCTTCCTTCGAGGCGAGAATGTAGAAGGCGTCGGGGTCGAGCACGAGGCCGCGCCCGCCGCGCGCCGGCAGCGGTTCCCAGAAATCGGCGACGTCGTAGGCCCCGCGCCTGTCGACGTCGATGAGGCCCGTGTGTTTCTTGGCGCGAAAGCCGGCAAGACCGGCGGAGCTCGTGCCGGAAAGATCGACCGATACCGCGACTGCGCCGGAACTCAGATTGGCGTCGGCCGCATCGACGAGCCGCTCGCGCGCCTGCAACGCCGCGAGCGCCTTGCCGTCGAGGCGCGCATCGCCGCGGCGGAAGCGGATCTGCGCCAGCTTCGAGCCGCGCCGCACCAGGATCGGGAAGGTGCGCGGGCTGACTTCGAGATAGAGCGGACCGTCGTAGCCCGCCGGCACCGCGTCAAAGGCGGCGACACGGTCGCCGATCACGCGCGTGAAGACGTCGAGCCGGCCGGTGGAGCTTTTCGGGTTGGTGGAGGCGACGAGGTCGCCCGGCAATTTGAAGCGCTCCTCGAGCTCGACGAGATAGACGCAGCCCTGCTCCAGCACCTCGCCTTCGGCGTCGAGCTCGAAGCGGTGCAGCGACAGGTTAGCGAGCCGCTCGTCGATGCTTGTCTGCGTCGAGGGCAGGAAGCTCGCGCGGACGCGCCAGGCGTGGCGCCCGAGACGCAGATCGAGGCTCGCGGGCTGTACCTGGCCCGGCTCGAAAGCGGGGCCTTGGATCGTGCCGCGCTCATAGAGCGCGAGAATCGCCTGTCCCGGCAAAATCCCCGCTGCCGCCGGCATTTCCTTCGGCGCCGCCATCGCCATCATGCGCTCCTGCCCTGGAAAAAAGGCTTAGCCGTGCGCCATCTTGACGCCAAGCTATCTCGCGCGTTAATCCCCTTGTCGTTCGTGGTCATTTGAGCCGGCCGGCTTGCAGCCACGTTAAACAAGTCGCTAAAAGGCCGGGGAGACGTGCCGAAACTCGGCCGGGTATCCCCCGGTACCGGGTTTTTTGTTTTCTGGAGGCACGCTATGAATTCCGTTCCCCGTCCCATTCTCGACATCAAGGGGCTGCGTCCCGAAACGCGGCTCGTGCATGCAGGCATTTCCCGCACGCCGTTCGGCGAAAACGCCGAGGCGCTCTTTCTCACTCAGAGCTTCGTCTACGACACGGCGGAAAGCTGCGCGGCGCGCTTCGCGGGCGAGGAGCCGGGTTACATCTATTCGCGCTTCTCGAACCCCACCGTGGCGATGTTCGAGGCGCGCATGTGCGCGGTCGAGGGCGCGGAAGCTTCGCGCGCCACCGCCACCGGCATGGCGGCGGTCACCGCCTCGCTCCTGTGCCAGCTCAAGGCCGGCGACCATGTGGTGGCGGCCCGCGCGCTGTTCGGCTCCTGCCGCTATGTGATCGAGGAGTTGTTGCCGCGCTTCGGGATCCAATCGACGCTCGTCGAAGGCACCGATTTGAATGCTTGGAAGGCGGCGGTGCGGCCGGCGACAAAGGTTTTCTTTCTCGAAAGCCCCACCAATCCCACGCTCGACATCATCGACATCGCGGCGGTGGCGAAGCTCGCGAAACAAACGGGAGCACGGCTCATCGTCGACAACGTGTTCGCCACGCCCTTGTTGCAGAGCCCGTTCGAGCTCGGGGCCGATGTCGTCGTCTACTCCGCCACCAAGCACATCGACGGCCAGGGCCGCTGTCTCGGCGGCGTGATTCTCGCCTCGGAGAAATTTATCGCCGATCATTTGCACACGTTTCTGCGCCAGACGGGGCCCGCACTTTCGCCCTTCAACGCCTGGGTCTTGCTGAAAGGCATCGAGACGCTGCCGCTCCGCGTCGAGAAGATGCAGGCGAGCGCCGTGAAGCTCGCCGACTTTCTCGCCGGCGAGAAAAAAATCACCAAGGTGCTCTATCCGTTCCGCGCCGATCACCCGCAGGTGAAGCTCGCGAAGCAGCAAATGAAGGGCGGCGGCACGCTCGTCTCCTTCGAGACGCCGGGCGGCAAGGCGGCGGCCTTCCGCTTCGCCAATGCGCTGCGCTTGATCCGCATCTCCAACAATCTCGGCGATGCGAAAAGCCTGCTCACGCATCCTTCAACCACCACGCATCAGCGCTTCACGCCGGAGGCCCGCGCAGGGATGGGCATCGGCGACGGGCTGTTGCGCCTGTCGGTCGGCCTCGAGCATCCCGACGATCTTGTCGAGGATCTTGCGCGCGGGCTGAAGGCGATTTGAGCCGGCCGGCGGTTGCGCGCGCGACGTGAACCGGATTGACTTGTCGGCATGTACCGCGCCGTCACCCGTGACATTCGGGTCACCGCCACGCCGCAATATCTCCCCGACCGCTCGTCGGCGGAGGACGGGCGCTTTTTCTGGGCCTACACCATCGAGATCGTGAACCTCGGCACGGTGACGGTACAGCTCAAGTCGCGCCACTGGAAGATCACCGACGCGCACGGAAACATGCAGGAGGTGCGCGGGCCCGGCGTCGTCGGCGAGCAGCCGGTGCTGAAACCCGGCGAGCGCTTCGAATATACGAGCGGCGTGCCGCTCACCACGCCCACCGGCCTGATGGGCGGCAGCTATCAGATGGTGAGCGAGAGCGGCGAGAATTTCGACGTGGAGATTCCGGTCTTTTCGCTCGACAGCCCGCACGGCAAGCGGGTGCTGCATTGATCATGATGACGATGGATCGACGCCAATCTCTCTCGGATCGAAGCCGTAGCTGCGGCCGCAGAATTCGCACTTCACGCTGACGCGGCCATTCTCAACCATGCCGGCGCGCTGGGCCGGGTCGAAAGTGTTGAGCAGCTCCGCGATCCGCTCGCGCGAGCAGCGGCAACGGGCGATAACCGGCTGCGAGCGGAAAACCTTCACCCCGCGCTCGTTGAAGAGCCGGTAGAGCAAGCGCTCGCTGGAGAGATCGGGATCGACCAGCTCGTGATCCTCGACGGTTTCCACCAGCGCCTGCGCCTCCAGCCAAGCATCGTCGCCGGCGACTTCGTGGCGCGGCGTTCCTCGCGGCGCGTCGCCGGGATCGAGATCGGCGACGCGGGCGCGCACGGGCTCGCGCGGCAGGAATTGTGCGAGCAACCCGCCCGCGCGCCAGCCGGAAGCGCGGCCGGGACGGATTTCCTCGGCGACGGCGAGACGAACGCGCGTCGGAATCTGCTCGGAGCGGGCGAAATACTGATGCGCCGCGTCCTCCAAGCTGTGGCCTTCGAGCGCGACGATCCCCTGATAGCGATTGGGATCGTCGGCACGCTCGATGGTCATGGCGAGATGGCCGTTGCCGGTGAGCGCGCCGGCGTCATAGACGCCCGGCAGCGCCGCCACGCGCTTCTCGTCGAAACGCGCATAGGCGCGCACGCGATCGGGGGCGGCGATGTCGACGACAAGCATGTCGACGGGGCCGTCGGTCTGGGTTTGCAGCGTGAAGCGGCCGGAAAACTTCAAGGTCGAGGAAAGCAGCAGACCGAGCGCCGAGGCGTCGGCAACAAGGCGGGCCACCGGATTGGGATAGCCATGGTTCGCGAGCAATTCGTCGAGCGCGGGCCCGAGCCGCACCACGCGCCCGCGCACATCGAGGGGCTCGACCGCGAAGGGCAGCACGCAGTCGTCCTCGGCCTCGATACGAGGACGGCGGACGGGCACCGCGGCAGTCACACCGCCTCCGCTTCCAGGCACCAGGCGAGAATGCCCTTTTGCGCGTGCAGGCGGTTTTCCGCCTCGTCGAAGACGACCGATTGCGGCCCGTCGATCACCTCGTCGGTGACTTCCTCGCCGCGATGCGCCGGCAGGCAATGCATGAAGATCGCGTCGCGCTTGGCGAGTTTCATCAGCGCGCCGTTCACCTGATAGGGCTTGAAGACGTTGTGCCGCTTCTTGCCGTCGCGGTCGCCCATCGAGACCCAGGTGTCGGTGACGATGCAGTCGGCGCCGGCGACCGCTTCCTCGGGATCGCGCAGGAAGGTGACCGCGGCCCCCGACTGCCGCGCCCAATCGCGCAACACCGGGCGCGGACCGTGCTCCTTGGGGGTGGCGACCTTCAGACCGAAATCGAAGCGCGCGGCGGCATGCACCCAGGAGGCGAGCACGTTGTTGGCGTCGCCGCTCCAGGCGACCGTCTTGCCGCGGATCGAGCCCTTCTTCTCCTCGAAGGTGAAGACATCCGCCATCACCTGGCAGGGATGCGAAAGCTTGGTGAGGCCGTTGATGACGGGAACGGTCGCGTGCGCCGCGAGCTCCGCCACCATGGCGTGGTCGAGGGTGCGGATCATGATCAGGTCGACATAGCGCGAAAGCACGCGCGCGGTGTCGGCGACGGTTTCGCCGCGGCCGAGCTGCATCTCCTCGCCGGTGAGGGTGATGACGTTGCCGCCGAGCTCGCGCATGGCGACATAGAAGGAGACGCGCGTGCGCGTGGAGGGCTTGTCGAAAACCATTGCGAGCGTGCGGCCCTCGAGCGGCTTCTTCGCGATGAGCGAGCGGCGGCTCTTCTTGAAAGTGCGCGCAAGCTCGATCATCCGGCGCAATTCCTTCGGCGGAATCTCGGAAAGATCGAGGAAATGCTTTACGGGCGCATTCATTCGGCGGCTCCCCGTGTCGCGGCGGCAAGCGAAACTTCGATTTTCTTGCAGGCGGCATCGAGCTTGTTCACCGCCTCCGAAATTTCCGCGTCCCCGACGATCAAGGGCGGCAACAAGCGCACGACGTTCTCGCCGGCCGCGGCCGTGAGCAAGCCTTCCTCGCGCGCCGCCGCGATCAAGTCCCCTTGCGGGACAACGGTGCGGAGGCCAATGAGCAAGCCTTCGCCGCGCACCTCGGCAATCACCGCCGGATGCTGGTCGCGCAACTCCGCAAGCCGCTGCTTGATCAGGAGGCCGCTATTCCGAACATGATCGAGAAAGCCAGGCGCCAGAATCACGTCGAGCACGGCATTACCGACGGCCATGGCGAGCGGATTGCCGCCGAAGGTCGAGCCGTGGGTGCCCGCGGTCATGCCCTTCGCCGCTTCCGCCGTCGCGAGACACGCGCCGAGGGGAAAGCCGCCGCCGATTCCCTTGGCGGTGGCCAAAATGTCGGGCTCGATCCCCGCCCATTCATACGCGAAGAGCTTGCCGGTGCGGCCCATGCCGCTCTGCACTTCGTCGAGCACGAGCAAGAGGCCGTTCCTGTCGCAAAGCTCGCGCAGCCCGCGGAGGAAAGAAGCCGGCGGCACGCGAATGCCGCCCTCGCCCTCTATCGGCTCGACCAGAATCGCGCCGGTCGCCGGCGTGATCGCTTTCTTGGCGGCTTCGAGATCGCCGAAGCGCACCTGATCGAAGCCCGCCATCGGCTCGCCGAAGCCTTCGAGATATTTTTGATTGCCGGCGGCGGCGAGCGTTGCCAGCGTGCGGCCATGGAAGGCGCCGTCGAAGGTGACGAAGCGGCTCCTCTCCGGCTTGCCGGAGACGGCTTGGTATTTGCGCGCCATCTTGATCGCGCACTCCATGGCTTCAGCGCCGGAATTCGCGAAGAACACGGTGTCGGCGAAGCTCGCGTCGGCGAGGCGCTTCGCCAGCCGCTCGGCCTCGGGAATACGGAAGAGGTTCGAGACGTGCCAGACCTTCTGCGCCTGCTCGGTGAGCGCCTTCACCAGTGCCGGATGCGCGTGCCCGAGCGCGTTCACGGCGACGCCGCCGGAAAAATCGAGGTAGCGCTTGCCGTCGATGCCGAACAGCCAAACGCCCTCGCCCCGCTCGAAGGCGAGGTCGGCGCGCGCATAGGTCGGTAACAACGGAGCGATCAAGACCGCCTCCAAAGACCGGCAAAACCGGAAATGCCTAAACGAAAGGTGCCGCCCGGCGGTACGAGCGGCACTGCGGGCAATTTATTGGAGCCGCCGACCCTGTCAACTCGCCGCGGTCGATGCGTTTTGCCCCCGCAAACACCGCAGTTTTTGGGGACAACCGCATACATCCTGGGGGAAAGAGGCGCTGACGTCCCCGGGACTCTTGTCGCGGCGAGTCTGCCTATAGTAGCGTGAGCCCCGTCGAATACGACATCTCGTGCGGCGGACGTTCTTCAGGCGTGGCGTGACGGCAACCAGTCGGAGCGGGGAATACCCGATTCCGGCGACCTGAAGGGATTCCGCCGGTCAGGGCGGCGGCGGCCGCGCAGAAAGTCCCGCGGGGGAATCGACGATGAATTGGACGGAAGAACGGGTCGAATTGCTGAAGAAGCTCTGGGCCGACGGGCTGTCGGCGAGCCAGATCGCGGCCGAACTCGGCGGCGTCACGCGCAATGCCGTGATCGGCAAGGTTCACCGGCTCGGGCTTTCGGGCCGGGCGAAAAGCCCTTCCTCGGCGGTGCCGCGCGTCCGCAAGGCGCGGCCGGCCTCGATGCGCCCGCGCATGCGCTTCAACGGCAACACGGCGCTGATGCCCTCCTACGAGGCGGAATACGAGTCCGATGCCGACCCGCTCGCGCATGTGGTGCCGATGGGCCCGCGCGTTTCGATCACCGAACTTTCGGAAGCGACCTGCCGCTGGCCAATCGGCGATCCGGGCGCGGAAGATTTCGCCTATTGCGGCTCGCAGACCAAGACGGCGCTGCCTTACTGCCCCTATCACGCGCGCATCGCTTACCAGCCGCTCGCCGATCGCCGCCGTGAACGGCGGGCGATGCGGGGTTAGCGGCCGGAGACGAAGCGCTCGTTGAAGGAATAGCCAGTGCCGCGCACGGTGCGGATCGGATCGGCCTCGCGCCCGCGCGAGAGCGCTTTGCGCAGGCGGCCGACATGCACGTCGACCGTGCGCTCGTCGATATAGACGTCGCGGCCCCAGACGCCGTCGAGCAGTTGCTCGCGGGAGAAAACGCGGCCGGGACTCATCATCAAGAATTCGAGCAGCCGGAACTCGGTCGGACCGAGTTCGATCTCGCGTCCGGAGCGATGCACGCGCCGCTTTTCGCGATCGATCTCGATTTCGCCCGCTTTCAGCGATTTCGCGACTTGCTCGGGCTTGGCGCGGCGCAACAGCGCATGCACGCGCGCGACCAGCTCCGGCACCGAGAAGGGCTTCACCACATAGTCGTCGGCGCCCGTCGAGAGACCGCGCACGCGCTCGGCCTCCTCGCCGCGCGCGGTGAGGATGAGTACCGGCAGCCGCGCGGTTTCAGGCCGCGTGCGGAGCCGACGCGTGAGCTCGATGCCCGAGAGACCCGGCAGCATCCAGTCGAGAATCGCGAGATCCGGCGCCTGTTCCTTCAGCCGCGTGTCGGCCTCGTCGCCGCTCACGACGGTCTCGACCTCGAAGCCCTCTCTTTCGAGGTTATAGCGAAGAAGCGTCGCCAGCGCTTCCTCGTCCTCAACGATCATGATCCGCGGCTTCATGCGAGCGTTTTTCTCAGCGTGAGACACTCATCTTGGTCAGACTCGAAGTATCGGACTTCGGGCGCTCGTCGGAAAGCGGCTCGCCGACCACGAGATAATGCACGGTTTCGGCGATGTTGGTGGCGTGATCGCCGATCCGCTCGATGTTTTTCGCGGCGAACAGAAGATGGGTGCAGAGCGTGATGTGGCGGGGGTCTTCCATCATGTAGGTCAGAAGCTCGCGAAAGAGCGAGGTATAGATGGCGTCGATCTCGCCGTCGCGCTTCCAGACCGCGAGCGCGCGGGCGTCGTCATGATTGCTGTAGGCGTCAAGCACGGATTTCAGCTGTTCGATCGCGATCTCGCTCATGTGCTCGACGCCGCGCAATTGCTTCTGCGCCCGATACTCGCCCTCGAGCGCGAGCGCGCGCTTGGCCGTGTTCTTGGCGAGATCGCCGATGCGCTCGAGATCTCCCGCGACGCGCAGCGCCGAGACGATCTCGCGCAGGTCCGTCGCCAGCGGCTGGCGGCGCGCGATCATCGCGATCGCCGCCTCCTCGATCTCGCGCTGGAGGGTGTCCACGATCTTATCCTGTACGATCACGCGCTCGGCGAGCTCGGTATCCCGCTTCAGGAGCGCGGCGACCGAATCGGCGACGAGCCGCTCGGCGCGCCCGCCCATTTCGGTGATCTTGCGGGTAAGATCGCGAAGTTCGTTTTCGTACGAAGTAACAATATGTTCTTTCATGGCTTCATACCTTAGCCGAAGCGGCCCGTGATGTAATCAAGTGTGCGGCGGTCTTTCGGATTGTTGAACATCGTGCTCGTCGGGCCTTCCTCGATCAAATTGCCGAGATAGAGGAAAGCCGTGCGGTCGGCGACGCGCGCCGCCTGTTGCATGTTGTGGGTGACGATCACGATGGTGAAGTCGCGCTTCAATTCGTCGATCAAATCCTCGACCTTGGCGGTGGAAATCGGATCGAGCGCCGAAGTCGGCTCGTCGAGAAGAATCACTTCCGGCTTCACGGCGATTGTGCGCGCGATGCAAAGACGCTGCTGCTGGCCGCCGGAAAGGCCGAGCGCGGAAGTGCTTAGCCGATCCTTGGCCTCTTCCCACAACGCCGCCTTGGTCAGCGCGCGTTCGACGCGATCGTCCATTTCGCTGCGCGAAAGCTTCTCGTAGAGCCGGACGCCGAAAGCGATGTTCTCGTAGATCGACATCGGGAACGGCGTCGGCTTCTGAAACACCATGCCGACCTTCGCGCGCAGTAAATTCGGGTCCTGGTCGGGGCGCAGGATGTTTTCGCCGTCGAGCCAAACTTCGCCTTCCGCGCGCTGGTTGGGATAGAGCGCGTAGATGCGGTTCAAGATCCGCAGCAGCGTCGACTTTCCGCAGCCCGACGGCCCGATCAACGCGGAAACCTGGCGCTCATGCATCTTAAGATCGATGCTGTTCAGCGCCTTGCTGTCTCCGTAATAGAAAGAGAGCCCGCGGATCGAGAGTTTTTCGCGCGTATTCGGGATATTTTCGTCGGCCACCGCGCGTACCGCAATCGAGTTCATCGCTCCACTCCCTTCGATGACAACACGCGCGCGATAATGCTCAAGCTCAGCACCGAGACGGTAATGAGCAGCGCACCGGTCCAGGCAAGGCGCTGCCAATCCTCATAGGGGCTCAGCGCAAACTGGAAGATCACCACCGGCAAGCTCGGCATCGGCGCATTCAGATTGACGCTCCAGAACTGATTGTTGAGCGCGGTGAACAATAGCGGCGCCGTTTCGCCCGAGATGCGCGCGACCGCAAGAAGCACGCCGGTGACCATCCCCGCCTGCGCCGCGCGATAGGCGACGCGCGAAATCACGAACCATTGCGGCGCGCCGAGTGCGGAGGCGGCCTCCCGCATCTGATTGGGCACGAGCAAAAGCATGTCCTCGGTGGTGCGCACCACGACGGGAATCACGATCACGGCGAGCGAGACCGCGCCGGCAAAGCCGGAGAAATGCCCGACCGTGACGACCAGAATTTCGTAGATGAAGAGACCGACGATGATCGAGGGGGCGGAAAGCAGAATATCGTTGATGAAGCGGATCACGTAGGTAATGCGGTCGTAGCGGCCGTATTCGGCCATATGGGTCCCGGCGAGGATGCCGATCGGCGTTCCGATCAGGACCGCCAGCACTGTCATGATCAGGCTACCGACGATCGGATTGAGCAAGCCGCCGGTACTGCCCGGCGGCGGCGTCATTTCGGTGAAGACGCTGAAGCTTAAGCCGGCGACGCCGTTCCAGACGAGCGTCGACAAAATGAGCACCAGCCACAACAGGCCGAAGAGCGCGGCGCCGACCGATAGGGTGAGCCACACTTTGTTGCGGGCGAGACGGCGTGAATAGAGACTCATCATCGCATCATCGGGTTTTCAGTTCGAGGCGAGACAGCATGTAGCGGGCGATCGCAAGCACGATAAAGGTGATCACGAACAGGATGAAACCGAGCGCGATCAGGGAGGAGAAGTAAATATCACCGACCGCTTCGGTGAATTCGTTGGCGATGGTCGCCGAGATCGTGGTGCCGGGCGCGAGAATGGAAACGCTGATTCTGTGCGCGTTGCCGATGACGAAGGTGACCGCCATCGTCTCGCCGAGCGCGCGGCCAAGACCGAGCATGACGCCGCCGAGGACGCCCGAGCGGCCATAGGGCACGACGACGCTGGAGATGACTTCCCATTTGGTGCAGCCGAGGGCGTAGGCGGATTCCTTCAACACGGCGGGCGTCGTCTCGAACACGTCTCGCGATATCGAGCTGACGAAGGGAATGACCATGATCGCCAGAATGAGTCCCGCCGTGAACATGCCGATGCCATAAGGCGGCCCGGCGAAGATCTGATTGAACACCGGCACGTTACCAAAGAGATCGATCACCGCGGGCTGAATGTGCTGCTGCATGAATGGCGCGAAAACGAAAAGACCCCAAATTCCGTAGATGATGCTGGGGATGCCGGCGAGCAATTCGATGGCGATGCCGATCGGTTGCCGCAGCAGGCGCGGACAGAGTTCGGTCAAGAAGATCGCGACGCCGATTCCGACCGGGACCGCGATCACCATGGCGATCAGCGAAGTGACGTATGGTGCCGTAGACTGGGGCAAGCGCGCCGAATTTCTCGGTCACCGGGTTCCAGCTTTGCGCCGTGAGAAAATCGAAGCCGAAGGCGCGGAAAGCGGGCCAGGCGCCGAGCGCGAGCGAGAGGAAGACGCCGAAGAGGATTGCCAGAACAGTAATCGCCGCGGCGTGGGTGAGGTATTTGAAAAAGGTATCGGTGGCGATGAAGCGTTTAAGCTTCGAGCGCTCCGCGAATTGCACCGCTCCCATCGTCAACTCGGCCATTGGCTTGCCTACCCGACTGTTACGCGTACGCGCAAAGCCCGAACTGTTCACGCGGAAAGGAGGCCGGCGGCGGGTCCGGCCTCCTGCGCTACGCGAACGCTACGCTAGGCGAACGCTACTTACGGCTTTCCGCGTGTTACATCGTGCTTGCGAAAACCGGCTTGCCATCCGAACCCTTGATCTCTTCTTTCCAAGTTTTCCGGATCAGGGCAGTGACATTCGAAGGCAACGGCACATAGTCGAGATCCGCCGCCATCTGGCTGCCGTTCTTGTAGGCCCAGTCGAAGAACTTGAGGGCTTCGGCCGAAGCCGCCGGATTTTCCGGCGCCTTGTACATCAAAATGAAAGTAGCGCCCGCGATCGGCCAGCTTTTCGCACCAGGCTGATCAGTCAAGATGACATAATAGTTCTGGCGATTTTTCCCAATCAGCGTTCGCACCAGCGGCTTGAAAAGCCTCCGCGTTGCCCGATACGGTTTTGCCGTCCTTGTTGATCATGTCGACGGTCGAAAGCTTATTCTGCTTCGCATAGGCGTACTCGACATAGCCAATCGAGCCCTTAGTCTGCAGCACGTTGTTGGCAACGCCTTCGTTACCCTTGGCGCCGATGCCCGCCGGCCACTCGACCGAGGTGTTAGCGCCGACCTTGTCCTTCCATTCGGCGCTGACCTTCGACAGGTAGTCAGTCCAAATGAACGTCGTGCCGGAGCCGTCGGAGCGATGCACGACCACGATCGCCTGGCTCGGAAGCTTCGCGTTCGGATTGAGCTTCTTGATCGCCGGATCATCCCACTTGGCGATCTTGCCGAGGAAGATGTCGGCGAGCGTCTTGCCGTCGAGTTTGAGGTCTCCGGCTTTCACGCCTTCGAGATTGACCACCGGCACGATCGCCGCCGATCACGGTCGGGAACTGGACCAGGCCCCATTGCGCAAGATCGGCGGGTTTGACCGGCATGTCGGAGGCGCCGAAGGTGACGGTCTTTTGCTGAATCTGCTTGATGCCGCCGCCGGAGCCGATCGACTGGTAGTTCAAGCCGTTGCCGGTTTCCTTCTTATAGGCGTCGGCCCATTTGGCGTAGATCGGATAGGGGAAGGTCGCGCCGGCACCCGAGATGTCGGCAGCGCGTGTCTCACCCGCGAGCGCGGAGCCCGCGATTACGAAAGCGGTGGATAGGAGAATGGATGCGAGCCTCATGATCGTTTTCCTGTCTTCTCTGTTTTTGTTGCCGAGACTCGTAGGGCTCTCCGGTCACGGTTCTATGAAAGAGAGATGACAGTTGGATGACAGATCAAGAGGCTGGATGGTCTCCCGTTTTCGGGATTCCGGAATCGGCCAGTGGAATGCGGGCTGTGAATATCGCCCTTCTGCAAGCCAACCAAACAATTTTGATGAAATTGCTGTCTGTACTATTCTCATCAAATATGGGGACGAACCATGCAAAGAACCCTGAATACGGGGTTTGTGTTTTCATACCTCGCAGTAATGGGTGCTATGGTCGTCGCTACAATGCCGGGCTTAGAAGCATTCCATCAATTCATCATCGAATTTATTTTAGTTCCATTGGGCATCTTCGGCCTGGCTTTAATTGCTGCTTCTAAAATGAGAATTCTTTGATCTTCGCGTGTATTCATTACTGAGATTCGGCAAGCGGCACTTGAACCCTAAAGGTCGCGCCCTTGCCTGGCTCGCTCTCGATCAATAGCGTGCCGCGGTGACGGGCAAGGATATGTTTGACCAGCGAAAGTCCGAGGCCGGTGCCCCCCTGCCCCCGGCTTTTTTCCACGTCGACCCGATAGAAGCGCTCGGTCAGCCGCGGCAGGTGCTCGGGCGCGATCCCGGGGCCGAAGTCGCGCACGGAGACCGCGGCCTCGCCCGCGGCCGCCGACAGCGTGACTTCTACGCGCTTGCCTACGGCGCCGTATTTTAACGCGTTCTCCACCAGATTCTCGAACACGCGGATCAATTCATCGCGGTCGCCGAGCACGAAAGCTTCCGCGGTCTCGCGCTTCAGCGTGAGCACGACGCCCCGCTCCTCTGCGAGCGGGGTCATCGTGTCGCACACCTGGGCGACGACCCCCGCGAGATCGACGCGCGTCTGCGGCTGCAAATGAAGGCCGAGTTCGATGCGCGAGAGCGACATCAAATCGTTGATCAGCCGCGACATGCGGCGGGCTTGCTCGCCCATGATCTTCAGGAATTTCTCGCGTGCTTTCGCATCGTCGCGCGCCGGACCCTGCAAGGTATCGATGAAGCCCAGGACCGAGGCGAGCGGCGTGCGCAATTCATGACTCGCATTGGCGACGAAATCGGTGCGCATCTGGGCGAGCCGCTGCTCCTGGGTGAGATCGCGGAACGAGAGCAGGAACAGCTCCGGCAATTCGTGGGCGAAAACGACCGGCGCCACGTATGCCTCGAGCGCGCGCTCGGCTGGAAAGCGTTCATTGATCTCGAAGCGCTGCGTCCGGCCGCCGGCAGCGGCGCGAATGGCCTCGATGATCTGCGGGTTGCGAACGGTGAAGGAAATCGGCTCGCCGATGCGGATGCGGCCGAAGGCGGCGGCGGCCGGCACATTGCCCGCGATCACGGTGCTCGCGCGGTCGACGAGGAGCGCCGGCTCCGGCAACGCGTTAATGAGTGCCGTGAGCCCCGCCGTCGGATCGGTCGCCGCCGGAACGAGGCGGGGTGCTGCATCGGCCATCCTGCGCGAGGCAAAGCGTATTTCGACCGCCATCAAGGTCGCGACGGCGGTGATGGCGGGAAGCGCGATGTAGGAGGGGAGCCAGCCGAATGCCGTGAGCAGGATGATCGCGAACATCGCGAGGGCCGCGAACCACCAGCGCCTCACGCGTCTTGCGCGCGATGCCGCGAGGGAAGCGCTCTCCGGCGCCTGTTCGGGGGCGGCGTTCATGCCGATCCTCTAGCGCGAGCGGAAGAAGAGGGCGAATCGGAATTCTTCTCCAGCACAATCCGTGCGCCGTTCTTGTCAGCCGCCCCAAAGCATGACATTTCGGCTCCGGGGCGGGGCAACCGGAGCCATCTGAGATGCGATATTTCCTGCGTGCGGGCGCGATCGTTTTTTCTCTATGTCCGATCCTGACTGTCGGCCTCGCCGCGGCCCGGGCCGAGCCTATCCCGCTGCCCAACGTCGATTACCAGGCCAAGGCGACAATGATGGGCGGCTCGGCCGTCACGATCCATCATTCCGGCGGCAAGACGCGCATGGAAATCCAGCCGCGCGGCCTACCGCAGATCACCGGCATCATGGATCTTTCGGCGCACAAGATGATCATGATCGGCGCCGTACCCGGCATGAGCAACATGGCGATGGAAATCGATATCGGCAAGGACGCGAGCTACGGACAGGTGATGGGGGAAGGCAAACGCGTCGGCACCGCGACGGTCGCGGGCGAGAACTGCGAGCTTTGGGAAGTCGAAAGCAAGGTCGGCTTGAGTTCCGGGCCGATCACCACCTGCATTTCGCACGACAACATCCCGCTACGCACGGAAGCAACGTTCGAGGGCAAGCGCCGCGCGGTCATGGAAGTGACCGAGTTGCAGCGCGCTCGCCAAGATCCGGCGCTGTTCGTTCTGCCTTCAAACATCCAGCTACTGAAATTGCCGAAGGGCGTAATGCCGGAAACCGGCACGCCCGGAAAGCAATAGGACCGCTATTTTTTTCGACGGAAGCCGTTGGCGGGACGCTTCGCGCGCCGCGCGAACACCTTTCGCTCGCGAATTTTCTGCGCCACCGGTTTCAGGTCGAGAATGAATTCGCGCACGCCGAGAATGGCGAGCGAAAGCGCGAAGGGGGCGATGTAATAAAAAAGCCGGAAGAGGAGCAGTGCGCCGAGGATGTTCTCCTTGCCGAAGCGTAGTAGCGACTGCCGGTCGAAGTGCATGAGCGCGATCAACATGGCGGCGTCGAACACACCGAGCCCGCCGGGCGAGTGGCTGGCGAAGCCGAGCAACGTGGCGGTGACGAAAATTACCGCGAGCGAGACAAAATCGATCTGCGGCGCGGCCGGCATCAGCATGTACATCGCCGCGGAGGCGCAGCTGAGATCGACGATGCCGAGCCCGATCTGGATCAGCGTTAGCCGCCCGCCCGGCAAGGTGACGTGCCAGCGCTCGCGGCCGATACCGATCGAGCGCGGCGCGGCGCTGACCCAGATCACATAGACCAGGAGCGCCAGCAGCCCCGCGGCGCCAAGCCAGCGGTTGGCGAAAGTCGGCAGCTTGTCGATCGCATTCGCGGCATCCGGGTCGACGATCAGCCCCAGACCCAGGAAGGCGACGTTGCCGAGCCAAAAGGTAAGTCCGGCGATGAAGCAGATTTTCGCGACCTCGACGACATCGAGGCCACTCACCGAATAAATGCGGTAGCGCACGGCGCCGCCGGAGAAGACCGAGAAGCCGACATTGTGGCCGATGGAATAGCTGGTGAAACCGCCGAGCGCGGCGGTGCGGTAAGGGATCTCGGTGCGGCCGATCGTGCGAAGCGCGAAGTAGTCGTAGCAGGTGAGCGTGAGGTAGCCCAAAGCGACGAAAATGCCGGCGAGCACGAGCGCATGGGTGGGCGTGCGGCGAAGGGCGGCGTAAACCTCGCGCGGCTCGATATCGCTCAGGAGGCGGTAGAGAACGTAAGACGCGCCCGCGATGATGAGAATGCTGAGCGCGATGCCGACGGCTTGCCAGCTAATTTTTTCCTGCAGAAATCGAACGATCGCTCGCGGGTTCATGGTTCTTCTGTTCGCGGCGATGTTGATGTGGCGTGAAACGGGTTGGCGTTTTGCCGCAGATTACCCATAGTTCGCGCCGAAACGGAAACGGAAAATAAAGCAAATCCCTGCCGGAAATTCGATCGCCGACGAACGCCCGCGAGAGAAAGATGGCGCGCCCGGAGAGATTCGAACTCCCGACCCCCAAATTCGTAGTCTGGTGCTCTATCCAGCTGAGCTACGGGCGCCCTCAAGGGAAGGCGGAGGACTACACAGGCCGTTCTTGATTTGCAAGCGCGCGATCCTCGGCGCGGATGCGCCACGCGAGCATGGCCGCGTTCGCAAGCGAGAAAAGCGCGGCATAGAGAAAAAGCCCGAATGCGAGCGGCAAGAGCACGATCTCGATCGCCACCACGAGATAGTTCGGGTGCTTGAGGAAGCGATAGGGACCGGCGCGCACAAGCGGAGCGCCGGGCAGCACGATAATGCGCGTCGTCCAGCGCCCGCCGAGTGTCGCGATCACCCAAACCCGAACCAGCTGCAGCGTCGCATAGGCGGCGACCAGCCACCAATTCGCCGGCCGCGGCCATGCCCAGATCCAAAGACCCGCAAGCCAGAGCGCGTGCAGGGCGACCATGAGCGGGTAATGCCGGGCGCCGATCTCGTGGGCGCCGCGAACGCGCAGGCGTTTTTCGTTGCGGGAGGACAACCACAGTTCCGCCAGGCGCTGGATGGTGACGAAGCCGAGGACCGGCAAGGCGTCAGGCACAGGCGGGATCGAGCGCGAGCAAGCTCGCCGTGAAGCCCGGCCCCAGCGCCGAAAGCGCGAGCATGCCCTTGCGGGGCGCGTGCAGAACGCGCTCGAGCGCGAACAGAACGGTCGGCGCCGACATGTTGCCGAACTCGCGCAGGACGTCGCGCTCGTGATCGAGCGAGCCACGCTTGAGCTTGAGCGCCATTTCGACCGCGTCGACGACCTTGCCGCCGCCGGGATGGCAAATATAGCGCCCAACATCCTCGTTGGTGAGGCCAACGGCGGCGAGCAATTTTTTCGCGATCGGCGGGAAGCGGCGCTCGACGAAGATCGGAACCGAGCGCGACAGCACGACGCCGAAGCCGATCGGATCGAAGATCCAGCCCATCACGTCGGTGGTGTCGGGCCACATATGCTCCGCCGAGCCGCGCACTTGCGCGAGGCCCGCATCCCCGTTCGCACGCAAGACGATGGCGGCGGCGCCGTCGGCGAACAGCGCGCTCGCCACCGCGTCCTCCTTGGTGCGCCGGTCGATGCGAAAGGCGAGCGAGCAAAGCTCGATCACAACGACGAGCACGGTCGTGTCCGCCTCCACGGATGCGAGCCGTGCCGCCAGCGACAATCCGCTCACGCCGCCGGCGCAGCCGAGGCCGAACACCGGCACGCGCCGCACGTCGGCGCGCAGCCCGAGATTTTCCGCCGCCCGCGCCTCCAGCGTCGGTGTCGCAATGCCGCTCGAACAGACGGTGACGACGCAATCGATTTCATCGGGATCGATCTTCGCGCGCGCGATTGCCTTCTTCGCCACCCGCTCGAACAGCGCAAGACCATCCTCGTGGAAGACCTTCGAGCGGTCGCTCCAGTCGCGCGGCTGCAGATACCACTCCAGCGGCCGTACGGTGCGGCGCCGCTCGATGCCTGAATTGTGAAAGATGTCGATCATCACCGGATAGCGATTGAACAATTCCGGAAAGACGTCGGCGGCGAGCGACTCAACCTTGCTCTGCTCGATGACGTTGTCGGGCACTGCCGTAGCGATGGAAAGGAGGGAAACGTCATGCATGAGTGGAGAACCCTGCCCGTCCCTCGCTTGTTCCGAAATCAGGCGCGGGCGCGTTCGGCGCGTTTTTCGTCGAGCGCAACTGGCCGGTCGGGAATCGTGATGCGAAATGTCGCACCGATCGTGCCGTCGAGGAGACGGATCTCGCCGCCCTGCGCCTGAATGAGTTCGGCCGCGATCGCGAGCCCAAGACCGGTGCCCCCGCGCCGCGCCGAAGATTGAAACGGCTCGAAGAGATGGGCGCGGGCGCGCTCTGGAATGCCGGGGCCGGTGTCGGCGACCTGCAGCACCACGACGCTACCTTCGCGGCGGCCAATGATACGGATCTGATCGCGCTTGGGATCGTTCGGCGCGCGCGATTCGATCGCCTGCTTGCTGTTGCGCGCAAGGTTGAGCAGCGCACGTAGAAGCTGGTCGGGGTCAGCATCGACGACGAGCCCGCGCTCGACGGAAGGCACCCAGCCGATCGGCGAGCCGGGTTCCAGTCCGAGCGTCTCGCGCACGTCCTCCAAAAGCTGCGCGACGTCGACGGCGCGCCGCTCCGGCGGCGCCTCTTGCGCTTTGCCGTAAGCGAGCGTCTGCTGACAGTAGGCAATCGCGCGATCGAGCGCGGCCATCAACCTCGGCGCGAGGCTGCGCACGCTGGGGTCGGCGATCTTGGCCAAGCGATCGGACAAGAGTTGTGCCGAGGCGAGCAGATTTCGCAAATCATGGTTGATCTTGGATACCGCAAGACCGAGCGCGGCCAAGCGGCTCTTCTGTTGCAGGGTCTGCGCGAACTCCCGCTCCATCACCGCAAGCTCGCGCTCGGCGACGCCGATTTCGTCGGCGCGGCCGGAAGGCACGACGATGCGCGCGGGATTCTCCGGATCGGCGCCGAAGGCGACCATGTGATCGGTGAGCCGGCGCATCGGCCGCACAAACAGCCACAATAGGCTGAGATAAACCAGCGTCCCGCTGATCGCGGAGATGGCAAGCGAAATCAGCAAGATCGTCTTCGAATATTTCCACATCGCCTCGCGCAGGGGCTGCTCGTCGATGACGATCTCGACGAACTCGCCGCCCATCGGCGCGGAGCCGACGACAAGCAACACATCATTGTCGCGGCTGAACATGGTGCGGAATCCGTCCACGATCGTGCTCATCATCGAGACGTCGCGCATGTCGATCTGATGATCGACCTCCGGCGGCATGTCGGAAAAGGCGAGCAGCAGGCGCATGTTCTCTATCTTGAGCGCCACGGTCTTGGCGCCGACGCTTTCCAAGAGCTTGCGCTTCAAGTCTTCGGGGATCATCCGGTTGGGCGCGGCGTAGAGCACGAGCGCCGCCGTGCGCGCGGAAGCAAGCCTGTCGGAGAGCCACATCAACCGGTAGTTCCCGATCAGCGGCACAGAGATCAGGATTTCCGCCACCGTCACGAAGACAATGGTGAGCAAGAGAAGCTTGCCGGAAAGGCCGAGCCGCCAGCCCGTTCTGGGCGCGCCGGTTAGCGCTTCATTCGATTTCGATGGCATCCGATCAATTCTCTGTGGGCCGGCCGGTCGAGAACATGGTGTTAAGAATTAAGAATCATGCGCCCCGCGGCCAGGATCGTCAAACCATGCGAAGACCATATTTGCGGCGAAGACATGAATGCGGGAACCGTCCGCCTCGCATTGACGGACGGGGCTTGCGACCCCTATAAGCCGCGCGAGTTCCGGAGATCGAAACGTGAAACGCACCTATCAACCGAGCAAGCTCGTGCGCAAGCGCCGGCACGGCTTTCGTACGCGCATGGCGACGAAGGGCGGCCGCAGGGTCATCGCCGCGCGACGCTCGCGCGGCCGTAAGCGGCTTTCGGCCTGAAGGCATTGCGGCCGGACTTCGAAAACGATCATGCAGCGCCTCAAGCGCCGCGCGGATTTCCTAGCCGCCCGCGACGGAGCGCGCGCGCCGGCGAGTGCCTTTTTCGTGCAGGCGCGTAATCGGCATGACGCCGCCGAGCCGCGCGTCGGCTTCACGGTCACGAAGAAGACCGGTAGCGCGGTCGAGCGTAATCGCATTCGCCGGCGGCTGCGCGCGGCGGCAAAGAACGTGATGTCCGGCGCCGGTAAGCCGGGATTTGACTATGTGCTGGTGGCGCGCCGAGAGGCACTCGCAGCGCCCTTCGCGGCACTGGTCGAGGATCTCGAACGGGCGCTGAAAAAAGTCCACGCGAAGCGTGGCTGACGGAGAAGGCGATGGATGACAATCGCAACATGATGCTCGCGATCGGCCTCTCGGTCGCCGTCCTCGTCGGCTGGCAGTTTTTCGTCGGCATGCCGCAATTGGAAAAGCAGCGCGAGGCGCAGAAGCTGCAACAGCAACAGCCGCAAAGCCAGACTGCGCAGCCGGCCCCAGGCGGGCAAGCCATGCCCGGCGGCCCGCAGGGTGCGTCCGGCGCCGCGCAACCCGGCAGCTTCACGCGTGAGCAGGCGCTTGCCACGTCTCCTCGCGTTCCAATCGAAACGCCGCGCCTCAAGGGCTCGATCGCGCTCAAGGGCGCGCGCATCGACGACGTTTCGCTCCTCGACTTCCACGAGACCGTCGACCCGAAGAGCCCGAACATCGTTCTGCTTTCGCCCTCGGGCAGCCAGGATCCCTTCTACGCCGAGTTCGGCTGGGTGAACGGCACCGGCGGCCAGGCAAAACTTCCGGACGCCGATACGGTGTGGAGCGCGGCGAGCACGGCGCCGCTCACGCCCGACCGGCCGCTCGTGCTCAGCTGGGACAACGGCGAAGGGCTTCGCTTCAAGCGCACGATCGCCGTCGACCGCGTCTACATGTTCACGATCATGGACGAAGTGGAGAACACGGGCGCCAGCCTGGTGACAATCCACGGCTACGGGCTCGCTTCGCGCCACGGCCTGCCGCCAGTGCAGGGTTATTACGTCCTGCACGAAGGCCCCGTCGGCGTGTTCGACGGCAAGCTCGCCGAGCATGCTTATAAAGACCTCGAAAAGCCGATGGAGCCGGTGAAATCGCAAGGCGGTTGGCTCGGCATTACCGACAAATACTGGGCCGCCACACTCGTTCCCGATCAGGGCACGAATTTCAGCGGAAGCTTTTCTTCCAGCATGATCGGCAAGGTTCGCGCCTATCAGGCCAGTTTTCTGAACGAGGATGCGACAACGATCGCCCCCGGCGCCAAGGCGTCAATGCAAACCCGGTTGTTCGCCGGCGCCAAGGAAGTCGTGGTCGTCGACGGCTATGAACACGGCCTTGGCATCAAGCGCTTCGATCTCTTGATCGACTGGGGCTGGTTCTATTTCATCACCAAGCCGCTCTTTAAAGTGATCGACTATTTCTATCGGCTGCTCGGCAATTTCGGGCTTGCGATCCTACTCGTGACCGTGATCATCAAGCTTGTATTCTTTCCGCTCGCCAACAAGTCCTACGCCTCGATGGCGAAGATGAAGATGGTGCAGCCGCAAATGCAGGAGCTGCGGGAGAAATATCCCGACGACAAGGTCAAGCAGCAGCAGGAGCTGATGGACCTCTATAAGCGCGAAAAGATCAATCCGCTCGCCGGCTGCCTGCCGATCGCGATCCAGATTCCGGTGTTCTTCGCCCTCTATAAGGTGCTCTTCGTCACCATCGAAATGCGGCACGCGCCGTTCTACGGCTGGATCAAGGACCTCAGCGCGCCCGACCCGACTAATATCTTCAATCTGTTCGGCTTGATCCCGGTCGATCCGACATTGCTGCCCGTGCTCGGCCAGTACCTGCATCTCGGCGTGTGGCCGATCATCATGGGGATCACGATGTGGGTGCAGATGAAGATGAACCCGGCGCCGCCCGATCCGACGCAGAAGATGATCTTCGCCTGGATGCCGTTCTTCTTTACCTTCATGCTCGGCAGCTTTGCCGCGGGCCTGGTGATCTACTGGGCCTGGAACAACACGCTCTCGGTGCTGCAGCAGGGCGTGATCATGCGCAAGAACGGCGCCAAGATCGAGCTGTTCGACAATCTGAAGGAGATGTTCAAGCGAACGCCGGCGAGTTGACGAGCGTTCCTACATCGTGGTCCGTCATCCCGAGGCACCGCAGGATGACGTCCCAGACCGTGAAAAATAACGAGCTCAGTCGCAGCGAAATCGAGGCCGGCCGCAAGCTGTTCGCCGGCGAATGGCAATTCGTGGCGGGCGCGGGCTCGGTGCAATCGCTGCCACTGCCCAAGGGAATCGAGATCGCCTTTGCCGGGCGGTCGAATGTCGGAAAATCGAGCCTGCTCAACGCGCTCACCGGGCGGCGCGCACTCGCGCGCGTGTCCAAGACGCCGGGGCGAACGCAACAGATCAATTTTTTCACCGGCGGGAGCGATCTCGTGATCGCGGATCTCCCCGGCTATGGCTTTGCGTCGGCGCCGCGCCAGAAAATCAATCAGTGGACCGGCCTCGTGCGCGTCTATCTCGGCGGAAGGGCCAATCTCGCCCGCGTTTTCGTGCTGATCGATTCGCGTCACGGCTTGAAGCCGCTCGATCTGGAGGTCTTCAGCCTCTTGGACCGCACCGCCGTCAGCTACGCAATCGTGTTGACGAAGATCGATACGATCCCAGCGCCCAATATCGAATCCGCCGTCGCCGACATGGAAGCCGCGATCAAAAAGCGGCCAGCCGCGTTTCCGATCGTGTTTCCGGTTTCTTCGCTCGAATCGAGCGGCATTGCGGAGCTTCGCGGCGCGATCGCGCGGCTGCTCGCCGAACGCGGCGCCGGCACTTAGGCTCGCGCGCGATCAATCCTCGTGATCGTCCTCGGCCTTGTCTTCTTCCGGGTCGGCGGCGCTGGGGAGATGCTTGCCGACCGCCGCGGTGGCGGAGGTGGTGGTGGCCGATTGCGCCGAGCGATAGAGCTGGAAGCGCTCGCCTTCGGCGACAAGCCGCAGATGAACCGGGTCGGGGTTCTCGGCGCCGCGCTTGGTGAAGAGCACGTAGACGTAGTCGTAGTGCTTCGGCCAGAAGTCCCAATAGGCCGGGTGCTCGCTCTGCACCCTGTCGGCGGCGAGCACAAGCTGCTCGACCGAGGGCGGCGTGCCGTCTTCGGTGTCGGCGCGGTCGGCATATTCCTCGCGCATGTGCATGATCTGCTTGCCGGAGACCGTGAAGGCGGTGGTCACCAGCGCCGAGCGCTCGATCATGGCGAGGCAGGCCGCGTGCACGAGGCCGAAATCGCGCACGTCGTCGCCGGAGGAAGGATCGGCATAGGCGACGAGCACGGTGGCGCCGCGCTCGATGTCGTGAACGGACTTGTAGACCGATTCGACCGGACTTCGAGAGCTTGTTCCATGAAATCTGCACCTCGGTGACGCGCGCGGCGACGAGCACGAGGAGCATGGCGGCGAAACCGCGCTGCACGAGCCGATGCCTGAGCTCGAGATCGAGACAGGCGATGATCATGAACACCAGGCCAATGGGCAGGCGCTGGTCCGCCATGTAGGTGGAAAACAGGACGCGCGGCAGCGCGAGATAGACGACGGCGCCGATCGCCAGCAACAGCCATCCCGTCAAGTGGAAGCGGATGATGCGGTGACGCACCGCCCAGGCGAAGGCGAGCGCCGCAATGCCGGCGAGGACGAGGGCGACGGCGTCGTTATAGACATCGAACACGAAGACGAGGCCGTCGATCTTGCCGGTCGGCTCCCAGGTGAATTCGTGCACGAGGCCCATGGTGGGGCTTGCCAGGAGAAGCGGGATCGCCGGCAGGAACGGCAGGCCGCTTGCGCAAAAATCGGCGAGCCGCGGAAGGAGCGGCTGCTCGCGCTCGATCCAGAGCCGCTGCAACTCGAAGGCGAGGACCCCGATCCCGAAGAGGCCGACCGCGAACAGATGGCAAAAGAACAGCACGATCACGAAGACGGCCGCCACGCTGAGACGGACGTACCACGCGCGTTCGCGCAACGCGATCCAGGCCGCAAGCGCCCAAAGTGCCACGCCGACACCGAAAAGATAATTCATCACGCCGACGAGCAGGACGGCATTGTAGAGAAGCGGCGTCGCGGCCAAGGGCAGCGCCGACCAGCGGCAGGACAGCGCACGATTGAGCGCGAGGGTGCCCGAAAGAATGACCACGAAAATCGAAATCAGGAAAAGCTGCCCCGCGTGGTAGACGTTGATCACACGCGCGAGCACGGGGACGATGACGTCCATCACGAGATTAGGTATGATCTGCCACTGAATCTCGTAGAACTTGGCGAGGTAGGGATCGGAATCAATGGCGTCGATGACGTACATCCGCGCCAGATGGTTCACGTAGTCGGAGAGCGGCGGCAGCCGGTGGGTAAGCACCGGAATCGAGACGGCGCCGATCAGAAGCGCGAACAGCGCCAGAATGTGCGCGGGCCGAAAGTCTCCGTGACTGCGGGGAAAATGGGCGGCGGACTTCGGAAACAACATGACGCAAACTTCCTCAAGCGCCGGGCTCATTCCGACGACGCAAGCGAGCTTTCCTTCAGGGATGGCGCGGAGCCCTTGGAAGACGGCCACCCGGCGCTTCTCGCGGCCTGTCCGCGGTGCAGCCGGATATTCCTTTCCTTAACGGCTTTTTACTTCCTCTTCCGTTCCCTCCACATAGCCTCTAGAAGATTGCGTCTGAACGCCAAATGAACACCAAAACACCCAAAACAGCCGCGGATATCCCCGCCGACGCGCACCAGCAGGCGCGCGTTCTGGCGCAGGCGCTGCCGCACATGCAGCATTACGACGACGAGATCGTCGTGGTGAAATATGGCGGCCACGCCATGGGCGACGAGCCGGTCGCCCGCGATTTCGCGCGCGACATCGTTCTCCTGGAGCAGTCGGGCGTGAACCCCGTCGTCGTCCACGGCGGCGGACCGCAGATCGGCGACATGCTGAAGCGGCTCGGCATCAAGTCCGAATTCGCCGCCGGATTGCGCGTCACCGACGCCGCCACCGTCGAGATCGTCGAGATGGTGCTCGCGGGCTCGATCAACAAGCAGATCGTCGGTTTCATCAACGAGGCGGGCGGCCGCGCGGTGGGCCTGTGCGGCAAGGACGGCAACATGGTGCTGGCGCGGAAGCTCTCGCGCGCCGTGGCGGACCCGAGCTCGCACATCGAAAAGATCGTCGACCTCGGCTTCGTCGGCGAGCCCGCCAAGGTCGACATTACCGTGCTCGCTCAGATTTTGGGCCGCGAGCTAATCCCGGTGCTGGCGCCGGTCGCCGCCGGCCTCGAAGGCGGCACGTTCAACGTCAATGCCGACACCTTCGCGGGCGCCATCGCCGGCGCGCTGAAGGCGAAGCGGCTCCTCTTACTCACCGACGTGCCCGGCGTTCTCGACAAGTCGAAGAAGCTCATCAAGCAGCTCACGCTCACCGACGCGCGCAGGCTGATTGCCGACGGCACGATTTCGGGCGGCATGATTCCGAAAGTCGAAACCTGCATCGAGGCCCTCGACCAGGGCGTCGAGGGCGTCGTCATCCTCGACGGCAAGGTGCCGCACGCGGTGCTTCTCGAACTTCTCACCGATCATGGCGCGGGCACGCTCATTCAACGTTAAGCGAATTTTTTTCGCGGCGGCGCTCGTCACGCTCGCCTCCCCGAGCCACGCCGATCTTCAGCTGTGCAACCGCACGAGCTTCGCCGCGGAGACAGCACTCGGGGTCGAGAGCGGCGGCGCGCACGCGACACGCGGCTGGTTCCGCGTCGATCCCGGTCAATGCCGTCTCGTGCTGCGCGGTAAAATCGAAGCCGACCATCTTTACATTCATGCCCGCGCGCTCGCCGTCTACGGCCCGGTGAAGCCGTTGAACGCCGCCCAAGTCGAGCTTTGCGTCGGCGAGCGCGATTTTCTCGTCGCCGGCGCGCACTGCACCAAGGCCGGCGAGAAGATCGTACCGTTCGCCGAAGTGCGGCCGCGCGACGCCGAGGGTATATCGACGATATTTCTCGCCGAGCCCGCCGACTATGCCGCCGATCAGGCGCGGCTCGCGGCGGTGCAGCGCTTGCTCGCGCTCGCGGGCTATGGCGTCGAGCCGATCGACGGACTTGCGGGGCCCCGCTCCGACACGGCGCTCGCGACTTTCTTGCGCGAGCGGGGGCTGGCACCGGACGCGGCGACCTCGTCCGCTTTCCTCGATCTCCTGATCGACGCCGTGCGCGAAAATGCGAGCCGCGGGCTTTTGTGGTGCAACGAGACCACGCACACGGTCATGGCCGCGCTCGG
The DNA here is from genome assembly GCA_963751685.1 of uncultured Alphaproteobacteria bacterium. GTDB lineage: Bacteria > Pseudomonadota > Alphaproteobacteria > Rhizobiales > Xanthobacteraceae > Palsa-892. The sequence goes on from CAVVVV010000013.1 coordinate 85,250, forward strand.
TGTCGACGAGCCGAACGCGGTCGCCGTGCGCGGCTGGTGGCGCGTGGAGCCCGGCGCCTGCGTGCGGCCGGAACTTCCCCCGCGCGGGATTCGGCAGGTCTACAGCTTCGCCGAGGCGATCGATGAGAACGGCGCGCCGGTCGAAAAAGCCGGCCGCGCGCTCAGCTGGGGCGGCAGTACTGAATTCTGCACGCGCAACACGAAATTCGAGATTCGCGAGCACGGACGGTGCGCGGTGCGCGGACTTTCGGCGCACGGCTTCGCCGTCGTCGAGATTGGCGCGCGCACGGGGACGACGATCAGGTTTCGCGAAACCGACCGTTGACTTTCCTCCCCGCCCCCGGACAAATCCCCCGCGCCCAGGAGCCTCTGAGATGTCCGCCGAACTCGCCCCTATCATCGACGAAGCCTTCGAACGGCGAGCCGAGATCGGACCGAAGACAAAGGGTCCGCTGCGCAAGGCGGTGAAGGCGGCGATCGAACTCCTCGACAGCGGCCGTGCCCGTGTCGCCGAGCGCCGGGCCGACGGCAGCTGGCACGTCCATCAATGGCTGAAGAAGGCGGTGCTGTTGTCCTTCCGCCTCGAGGACATGCGCGCGATGAAGGGCGGCCCCGGCGGCGGTGCGTGGTGGGACAAGGTGCCCTCGAAGTTCGAGGGCTGGAAGGCGGCGCGATTCAAGAAGGCGGGCTTCCGCGCGGTACCGGGCGCCATCGTCCGGCGCGGCGCCTTCATCGCGCCAGGCGTTGTGTTGATGCCCTCCTTCGTCAATCTCGGCGCCTATGTCGGCGAGAACACGATGGTCGACACTTGGGCGACCGTCGGCTCCTGCGCGCAGATCGGCAAGAACGTTCACATCTCCGGCGGCGTCGGCATCGGCGGCGTGCTTGAGCCGCTGCAGGCGGGGCCGGTGGTGATCGAGGACGACTGCTTCATCGGCGCCCGCTCCGAGGTCGCCGAGGGCGTCGTCATGCGCAAGGGCTCGGTGCTGTCGATGGGCGTCTATCTCGGCGCCTCCACCAAGATCGTCGACCGCGCGAGCGGCAAGATTTTCATGGGCGAGGTGCCGCCCTATTCCGTCGTGGTGCCGGGCTCGCTGCCGGGAAAGCCGACCGGCAACGAACCCAGTCCCTCGCTTTATTGCGCGGTGATCGTGAAGCGCGTCGACGAGAAGACGCGCGCGAAGACGAGTATCAACGAATTGCTGCGGGACTAGCGATCGCGATGGCCGACGTCGTCGAAATCGCTCAGGCGCTGATCCGCTGCCGCTCGGTGACGCCGGAAGAAGGCGGCGCGCAAGTTTATCTCGGCGATCTGCTGAAACGCGCGGGCTTCGAAATTCACCGGCAGAAATTTTCCTCACCCGGCATGCCGGATGTCGACAATCTGTTCGCCAAGATCGGAGCCGGCAAGCCGCACCTCGCCTTTGCCGGCCATACCGACGTGGTGCCGCCGGGAAACGAATTGAGCTGGCGCCATCCTCCATTCGGCGGCGAAATCGCGGACGGAAAACTGTTCGGGCGGGGCGCCGCTGACATGAAGGGGGCGATCGCGGCCTTCACCGCCGCCGTGCTTGATTTCACCGCCAAGGGAAAGCCGAAGGGCGCGATCTCGTTTCTCATCACCGGCGACGAAGAAGGCCCGGCGGTCAACGGTACGGTAAAGCTGTTGCAATGGGCGAAGGCGCGCGGTGAGAAATTCGATCACGCGATCGTCGGCGAGCCGACCAGCGCAAAACGCATCGGCGATACGATCAAGACCGGCCGCCGCGGCAGCGTATCCGCGACGCTGACGATCTTCGGCAAGCAGGGCCATGTCGCATTCCCCGACCGCGCGCAAAACCCGATGCGGCCGCTGGTCGCGATGCTCAACGCCCTCACGGAGAAGCCGTTCGACAAGGGCACGAAGGATTTTCCGCCCTCCAACCTCGAAGTGACTTCGGTCGAAAGCGGCAATGCGGTTTTCAACGTCATTCCGGGCGAGGCGAAGGCGCGCTTCAATGTGCGCTTCAACGACAAGCACACGATCGCAAGCCTCAAGAAATCGATCGAGAAGCGATTGAAAAGCGCCGCGAAGGGCGCGCGCTACAGGATCGACTACGAACCGCCGAGCGAATCCTATCTCACCCGCCGCGGCTCTTTCGTCGATCTCGTGGTGAAGGCGGTGGCCGAGAGCGGCGTGAAGGCCGCGCTTTCCACCGCCGGCGGCACTTCGGACGCGCGCTTCATCAAGAATTACTGCCCGGTGGTCGATCTCGGGCTCATCGGCAACACCATGCATCAAATCGACGAGCATGTGCCGCTCGCCGATCTGCGCGCGCTCGTTGCGCTCTATCGGCGAATTCTGGAGCGCTACTTCGAGCGCGTGCCTTCGTAATCGACGCGCACGAGATATAGTCCGTGAGCAGGCGCGACCGGGCCGCAGGCTGCGCGGTCCTTGGCAGCGAGCGCTTTGGCAAGATCGTCGGCGCTCCAGCGCCCCTCGCCCACGAGCGCGAGCGAGCCCACCATCGAGCGCACCTGATGATGCAGGAACGAGCGCGCGGAGGCTTCGATGCGGATTTCCTCGCCCGCGCGCGCGACGTCGAGGCGGTCGAGCGTCTTTTGCGGCGACTTCGCCTGGCATTCGGCGGAGCGAAAGGTGGTGAAGTCGTGGTGGCCGACGAGTTTTTGCGCCGCCGCGTGCATGGCGTGGGCGTCGAGTGGCTTTGCGATCCGCCAGGCGCGCTCGCGCTCGATCGCAAGATCCGCGCGGCGGTTGACGATGCGATAGCGATAATGCCGCGCCGTCGCCGAGAAGCGCGCATGAAAATCATCGGCCACGCGCTCGGCCGCGATCACCGCGATCGGTTGCGGCCGCAGATGCGCGTTCAACGCATCGCGCACCGTGTCGGTGTCCCATTCTTTTTCGAGATCGACATGGGCGACCTGGCCGAGCGCGTGGACGCCGGCATCGGTGCGGCCGGCGCCGGTCACCTCCGGCCGCTCGCCGGCAAAGCGCTCGATCGCATCGGCGAGAGCGCCGGCGACCGAGGGCCCGTTCTCCTGCAGCTGCCAGCCGACGAACGGCGTGCCGTCATATTCGAGGGTGAGCTTGTAGCGGGGCATCGGGTCAGATCACGCCAGCACAGTACCGGCGGGGACCGAAGTGCCGCGCAAAAATTCCTCGGCGGATAGCGCGCGGGCGCCGGCGCGCTGAACCTCGCTCAGACGCACGGCGCCCTCGCCACAGGCGATCGTCAAACGATCGTCGAGCACCGTGCCCGGCTTGCCCGCACCTTCGCCGCGCGCCGAGCGCAATGCGCGCACCCGCTGCCGCGCCTTGTCCTTGCCGATTTCGAACCAGGCGCCGGGAAACGGCGAGAGGCCCCGGATGCGGTCGTGCACCTCTTTCCAAGGTCGCGACCAGTCGATACGCGTCTCGCCCTTGTCGATCTTGTTGGCGTAGGTCGCGCCCGCCTGCGGCTGCGGCGTGAATTCGAGCGCGCCGCGCGCGAGCGCCGCCAGCGCCCGCGCCATCAGATCGGCGCCGAGTTTCGCAAGCCGGTCGTGCACATCGCCGGCGGTCGAATCGTCCGCGATCGGCACGCGCTCGACGAGCGCGACCGGACCCGTGTCGAGGCCCTCTTCCATGCGCATGATGGAAACGCCGGTCTCGGCATCGCCCGCCATGATGGCGCGCGCGATGGGCGCGGCGCCGCGCCAGCGGGGAAGCAGCGAAGCGTGGAGATTGAGGCAACCCCGCTTGGGGGCTTCGAGAATCGACCTCGGCAACAGAAGCCCGTAGGCGACGACGACCGCGACATCGGCCTCGTGCGCGCGGAAAACTTCCGCCGCCGCCCCGCCCTTGAGCGTGGCGGGATGCAGAACCGGCAGGCGCAGCCGTTCCGCCGCTGCATGCACGGGCGAGCGGCGCTCGGCCATGCCGCGGCCCGCCGTCTTCGGCGCGCGGGTATAGACGGCGGCGATTTCGCCGCCGCCGCCCGCTAGCTTGACCAGCGTCGGCACGGCGAAATCGGGCGTGCCCATGAAGACGATGCGCACAATCGTTCCTCGAATGCGGACGGCCGAACGACTACTCGGCGGCTTCGCGCTTGGCAAACTTGGTGATTTTTTTCTCGACCCGATCGCGCTTCAATTTCGAAAGATGGTCGATGAAGAGGATGCCGTTGATATGATCGATCTCGTGCTGCATCACGCGGGCGAACAGGCCCTCGGCCTCGACCTCGATCGTGCGGCCCTCGAGGTCGAGGAAGCGCGCCTTGATTTTCGCGGGCCGCTCCACCTCGTCGATGTAATCCGGGATCGAAAGGCAGCCTTCCTCGAGGACCGATTTCTCGTCCGAGGCCCAGAGAATTTCCGGGTTGATCAGCGCGAAAGGCTGCTTTGCCTCCTCGCCGCGCGTGGCATCGATGGTGACGACCCGCTGCGGCACGCCGACCTGGACCGCCGCAAGCCCGACGCCGGGCGCCTCGTACATCGTCTCGAACATGTCGGCGACGAGCTTCTTCACCTCGGCATCGATCTGGGCGACGGGATCGGAAACGAGCCGCAGGCGCTTGTCGGGAAGCTGGATGATCGGGCGAAGGGGCATGGGGGCGAGATAAGGGATGGAACTCGGAGCGTCAATGCGGCAGCCAAGCTCTCATCGGGCGGTTACGGCGTTGCGGAGCGCGATCGGCGACTCGATCATTTGCAACGGCTCGAAGCCGACACCCGTCCCGCGCACCAGCACGTCGCCGTAATCGAAAATGCGTCCGAGCAACGACTGATTGACGTCGACGCTTTCCACTTTTTCCATGTTCATCTCGATGGTATGGCGGCGGATGAAGCCGCGCTTGTAGATGATACGCCGGTCGGTGACGGCGATCTCGGTCGTCCAGCGCTTGAACCAGGCGCGGGCGGCACTCAACAAGGCGGCCGCGAAACAAAGCAGCGAAATTGACCGCCAGACGAATTCGCTGCCGCCGACGGTCTGGAATGTCGCGGCGATCGCGACGATCAGTAACAGGAACGCCGGCGCGTAAGTCAGCCAGTGAATGGTGCTCGCGAACAAAACGGTTTCGCCCGGTTGCAGAACTTCCTCGACATATTTCATGGACGGCTCCCGAAACCGCGCGCTTTCGCAAGTTTAGCTTGAAACTGGCTTCTCCAAGAGCGGGGGGCTATCGTTCGCTCTTCGTTCTCACCGCCTCCGAATCACGCTAAGAAGGCTCACATGTCCGATGTCTTCTTCATGCTCGGCACGAAGCCCGTGACCGTCGCGGAAACTCTGCTCTCCATCGGCGGTATCGCGCTCTTGTTGTTGCTCGCGCTCGCGATCGGCGCTTGGCGCGCGGGCAGAAAGCGGGCGCTGGAGGCGGACGAGCAGACCGGGCGCGCCGACGAGCTCGAGACAAGAATCGGCGAGCTCGTTCGCTCGCAGACGGAATTGACCGGGCGTATCCAGTCCTTCGCCGAACTGTTGGGCGGCCGCCAGGCGGAGCTCGCGCGCACGGTGACGGAGCGGCTCGACTCGGTCTCGCACCGGCTCGGCGAAGGCATGACCAACGCCACGCGCGCGACGACCGAAAGCCTCGGCCAGTTGCACGAGCGTCTCGCCGTCGTCGATGCCGCGCAAAACCGGCTCGCGGAGCTATCGTCCCATCTCGTTACGCTGAAGGACGTGCTCGCCAACAAGCAATCGCGCGGGGCGTTCGGGCAAGGTCGCATGGAAGCGATCGTCACCGACGGTCTGCCGAAGGACGCCTTCGCCTTTCAATATACGCTGTCGAACGGCAAGCGGCCGGATTGCGTCGTGTTCCTGCCGGGCGACCAGCGGCCGCTGGTGATCGACGCCAAGTTCCCACTCGAATCCATCACCGCTTTTCGCGAGGCGAAGGGCGAGGCGGAGCAGCGCGTGTGCGCGCAACGGCTGCGACAGGACATCACCAAGCACGTCAGCGATATCGCCGAGCGCTATTTCCTGCCCGGCGAGACGCAGGACATCGCCTTGATGTTCGTGCCGTCGGAATCGCTCTACGCAGAGATCCACGAGAATTTCGACGACGTAATGCAAAAAGCGTTTCGCGCCCGCGTGATGTTGGTGTCGCCTTCGCTCCTGATGCTCGCGATCCAAGTGCTGCAAGTCATCGTCAAGGACGCGCGCATGCAGGAGCAGACCGAGATCATCCGCAGCGAAGTCGGCAAGCTCATGGAAGATATCGGCCGGCTCCGCGACCGCGCGTTCAATCTGCAAAAGCATTTCGGACAGGCTTCCGAAGATATCGAGCAGGTGCTGATTTCCGCCGACAAGCTCGCCAAGCGCGGCGCCCGCATCGAAGCGCTGGAGTTCGAAGAGGATGCGGCCGCGCGCGGCAAGCGTCCCGAGATCCCGGCGCCGCTCGGCCTCAAGCTCGGCGCCGCCGAGTGATCAAGCGGCCGATGGCCGAAAGCGTCCGCGCCGCACCCGAGGGATTTTTCAGCGCCTGGAGCGTGTATCTCCGCCCGCGCGTCCTCGTGGTGATGTTCCTCGGCTTTTCGTCGGGGCTGCCGCTCGCGCTCTCGGGCTCGACGTTGCTCGTGTGGATGCGGGAATCCGGAATCGATCTCGGCACCATCGGCCTGTTCGCGGCCGTAGGCACCCCCTACACGATCAAGTTCCTGTGGGCGCCGCTTGTCGATGCGCTCGATGTGCCGCTGCTGTCGCGCCTCCTTGGCCGGCGGCGCGGCTGGCTCATCTTCTCGCAGTTCCTCCTGATCGCGGCGATCGTGTTCCTCGGCCTTTGCGATCCGGTGACGTCGCTTCGCTTCGTCGCGGCCGGCGCCCTCCTCGTCGCCACGGCTTCGGCGACGCAGGACATCGTCATCGACGCCTTCCGCGTCGAGAGCCTCGAGGAAAGCGAGCAGGCGGCGGGCATGGCCTCCTATGTCGCCGCCTACCGCATCGGCATGCTGGCTTCGACCGCGGGCGCGCTGTTCCTGGTGAGCGGCTTCGAGGGCTTTGGCTTCGACAGGCAAGCGGCCTGGACCTCTGGCTATATCGTCACGGGCGCATTTGTCGTTGTCGGCATCCTCGCGACGCTCGTCGCCACCGAGCCCGAAAAATCGGCGGCCGCGAACGCGGCGCACGCGGGCGAAAATCCACTCCAGCGCGTGGCGGAGGCCGCGTTCGGCGCCTTCTCCGAATTCCTCACGCGCCATATGGCATTCGTCATCCTCGCCTTCGTCGTGCTGTTCAAGTTCACCGACGCGCTGGCCGGCGTCATGACCGCGCCGTTCGTGATCGACCTCGGATTTTCGCGCAACGAATACGCGGCGATCATCAAGGGCGTGGGGCTGGCGGCAACGCTGATCGGCGGCTTCGCCGGCGGCATGGTCGCGCGCGCCTATCCGCTTTCCGCGAGCCTGTGGATCGGCGGCATCCTGCAGGCGGTCGCCAATCTCGCCTTTTCCTGGCAGGCGACCCGGGGCCACGACATCGGCTGGCTCACCTTCGCCATCGTGGCGGAGAATTTCACCAGCGCCATCGGCACGGTGATCTTCGTCGCTTACCTCTCGGCGCTCTGCCGCAATCCGCTGCACACCGCGACGCAGTTCGCGCTTTTGACGGCGCTCGCGGCGGTCGGGCGGACGTATCTCTCCGCGGGCGCGGGCTTCGTCGCGGCGGCGACGGGCTGGACCGCCTTCTTCGCGATTTGCGCACTCGCCGCCCTCCCGGGGCTTTTGCTGCTCGCCTGGCTGCAGGCGCGCGGACATTTCAGTGCGCTGGATCGTAAGAGCTAGAGCGGCGTGCGCGCGCGAACCGCCGCCGACAGCGTGCCCTCGTCGAGATAATCGAGCTCGCCGCCGACCGGCACGCCGTGCGCGAGCCGCGTCGCCTTCACATTCGCATCGCGCAATAAGTCGGTGATGTAGTGGGCGGTGGTCTGGCCGTCGACCGTCGCGTTCACCGCCAGCACCACTTCCTTGATCTCGGAGCCGCGCACGCGCGCGATCAAGCTCGCGAGATTGAGGTCGCCGGGACCGATACCGTCGAGCGGCGACAGCGTGCCGCCGAGCACGTGATAGCGGCCGGCAATGGCGCCCGCGCGCTCGAGCGCCCACAAATCCGCGACGTTCTCCACGACGACGAGGATCGAGGGATCGCGCGTCTGATCCGCGCAAACGGTGCAGGGATCGCGCGTGTCGACATTGCCGCAGACATGGCAGATCTCGATCTTGGCGTTGGCGTCGGCGATCGCCGCAGCCAAGGGCTGCATCAGTTCCTCGCGGCGCTTGACGAGATGCAGCGCCGCGCGCCGCGCCGAGCGGGGGCCGAGCCCCGGCAGGCGAGCCAGCAACTGAATAAGGCGCTCGATTTCAGGACCGGCGACGGCGCGAGGCATCAGAGAACTTTTTGCTGAAGCATGATCTTTTCCGAAAACCGGTTTCCACTTTTCGGGATCATGCTTTAGAACAATTTCAGTCCCGGCGGCAGCGGCAGGCCGCCGGTCAGTTCGCGCATTTTTTCTTCCATCGCGCGCTCGGCCTTGGCGCGCGCATCGGCGTGGGCCGCCGAAATCAAATCCTCGACGATTTCCTTTTCGGCGGGCTTCATCAGGCTCGCATCGAGCGAAACCTTTTTCAGCGTGCCCTTGGCGGAGAGGATGACCGAGACAAGCCCGCCGCCGGCGGTGCCGGTGACCTCGGTCGCCTCCAGCTCCGCCTGCATCTTCTCCATGCGGCCCTGCAGCTCCCGCATCTTGCCCATCATGCCCATGAAGTCACTCATCACGGTTCCCCGCGCTCGTCGGAAGGCCGCTCGTCGATCGCGCCCTCGCCGGCATCCGTCTCGATCGCCGATTCCTCGCGCCGCCGCACGTCGACGATCTCGGCGCCGGGAAAGCGCTCCAGCACCGCTTTCACCAGCGGGTCGGAGCGCATGTCGTGCACCATCGCGACTTTTTTCGCCGCCGCGTTTTCCGCGAGCGTCGGCGCGCCTTCAGAATCGGAAATCGCTACGAACCAGCGATTACCGGTCCATTCGGTGAGCTTGGTGGAAAGCTCGCTGGTGATGCCCGCGGGCGTGCCGGATACGAGCGCGATTTCGAGACGGCCCTCCTGCATCCGCACCAGCCGCACCAGATTTTCGATCGCGTGCTTTACTTTCAAATCGCGCTTGGCCACCGCAAGGGCGGCAATGTCTTCGAGCGAGGCGAGCCGTGGGGCGGGCGATGCCACCGTTTCCAGTGCGGGCTCCGCCTGCATCGATGGCCGCGCACGGCTGCCGCCCTCGGCGGCGAGCGAAAGCCGCGGCGCCGAGCTAGGACCCGTTTTCGACGGCGCGCCGGCACCGCCGCCCACCGCACCGCCCTCGCCGAGCGCGCGTAGCGCCTCATCGGGCGTCGGCAGATCGGCGGCGAAGGCAAGGCGCACGAGCACCATTTCCGCCGCCTGCACGGGCTTTGCCGCCGACTGCACTTCGGCGAAGCCCTTGGTCAGAATTTGCCAGGCACGCGCGAGCACGCGGATCGAAAGTGAAGCGGCGAAAGCGCTGCCGCGCTTTTTCTCCGCCTCGACGAGGCTCTGATCCTCCGCCGCCGAGGGCACGAGCTTGAAGCGAGTGACGAGATGGGTGAATTCGGCAAGATCCGCGATGACCACCGCGGGCTCGGCGCCGGTGTCGTATTGCGCGCGCAGCTCTAGAAGCGCCGCGGCAATGTCGCCCTTCATCAACGCCTCGAAGAGATCGATGATGCGCGTGCGGTCGGCGAGGCCCAAAAGCCCACGCACCTCTTCCGCCGTGACCTTGGCCTCGCCGTGGGCAATCGCCTGATCGAGGATCGAGAGCGCGTCGCGCACCGAGCCCTCCGCCGCGCGCGCGATCATGGCGAGCGCCTCGGGCTCGATCGGCACTTTTTCTTTTTCGCAAATCGAGGCGAGATGCTGGGTCAAGAGACCGGCATCGACGCGCCGGAGATCGAAGCGCTGGCAGCGCGAAAGCACGGTCACCGGCACCTTGCGGATCTCGGTGGTGGCGAAGATGAACTTCACATGCGGCGGCGGTTCCTCGAGCGTCTTCAAGAAAGCGTTAAACGCTTTCTCGGACAGCATGTGCACTTCGTCGATGATGTAGACCTTGTAGCGGGCAAGGATCGGCGCGTAGCGCACGCCTTCGAGAATTTCGCGCACGTCGTCGATGCCGGTGTGGGAGGCCGCGTCCATTTCGAGAACGTCGGGATGACGGCTCTCCATGATCGCTTCGCAGTGGCGGCCGAAGACGGGCATGTTCAGCGTCGGCCCGCCGCCGCCCTCGGGCGGCTCGTAGTTGAGGGCGCGGGCGAGAATGCGCGCCGTCGTCGTCTTGCCGACGCCGCGCACCCCGGTGAGGATGTAGGCCTGCGCGATCCGCCCGCTGTCGAAGGCGTTCCGGAGCGTGCGCACCATCGCGTCCTGGCCGATCAGATCCTCGAAGCGCGAAGGCCGGTACTTGCGCGCGAGCACGCGATAGCCGGTCGCGACTTCCGTGCGCGCGGGGCCGGCGCTTTCGCGCGCCTTGTTCTTCGCGGTTTTTTCGGCTGCTTCGCTCATGGCCTCTAAAATTCGCTGCGGTCGCTCTGTGTCAGCCATGGGCTCGGTTTCGAGCGAAGCGAGGGTGGGAGGTTGGACCGATAACCCGAACCGGTCTCGTTAGGGCTGCTTCCTTCCGGACCTGACCCGGTTGGCGAGTGGCTCGTCCACCGCCAACCTCCCGCTCTTTATATCGGCTGTTGCGCCGTCGATGGCAAGCCGCGCCATTCCCGCTTGTTGATGAAACAGCCCTCCTGATTTGGAAGCCGGGGACAAGGCTAGCCGTGACGGGTTAAATGCGGGAACCCGAAACCATTCGAGCCAATATCGATGTCCGACGCCTTCACGCTCGATCCCCGCCTCGAAGCCGAATTGTTTCCGCTCGGCCGCTTCACACTTTGCGAAGCGCGCCTCTTCAACGACGTGCGGTTCCCCTGGCTCATTCTGGTGCCGGCGCGCGCCGGCCTCGTGGAGATCGTCGACCTCGACGAGGCCGGCCGGCAAATTCTGATGCAAGAAGCCGCGACCGCCGCCCTAGCGCTCAAGGCCGTTACAAATTGCCATAAGCTCAATGTCGCGGCGCTCGGCAATCAGGTGCGGCAATTGCACCTGCACGTGATCGCGCGCTTCGAAAACGACGACGCCTGGCCAAATCCTGTCTGGGGCCGCGGTGCGCGCGTGCCTTACGAGCCGCAGGCAGCGGCGAAGGTCGCGCAACAGATGAAGGCGGCGATGGCTTTGCGCTGACGGCGCTTACGCCATGCTGTAATGAAAGCACCGGGAGCCCGACTGCATGGACAGACCTCATTTCGATCTTGGGCCGTGGCCGCCGCTCGGCTATGTGGGCGCTCCGCTCGATCGCGCGAGCGAGCGGCGCGGCGATGCGGCGTTCGTCGAAGCGGCGGAGCGCCATCGCGACGCCGGCGTCTACGCGATCAGCGGCGAAGTCGTCGTGCTTGCGCGTCGCGACGAGAATCTCGATCCGCTGCTTTCGCCCGAAGAAGCGCAGAGCCTCGGCCCCGTCTTCGAGCGGGTGCTCGTCGGACTTGCCCAGGGCGCGGCGCGCACCGGCGTTTCGCTCGCGCACGCGACCGCCGAGGCGCTCAAGGCGCGCGGCGATTTGTTGATTCTCGATCTTCGCTCGATCGCGATGCAGGGCCTCGCGCCTGAGCATCTGCCGGGACTGGCCACCGCCAAGGCGCTCTTGACCTGGCACGCGACGCACCGCTTCTGCGCCAAATGCGGCCACGAGACGAAAAGCGCCGAGGCCGGCTGGCGCCGCGATTGCCCGGCTTGCGGGGCGCATCATTTCCCGCGCACGGATCCCTGCGTGATCATGCTCGCGATCGACGGCGAGCGCTGTCTCCTCGGGCGGCAATCGCGATTTCCGCCCGGCATGTGGTCGTGCCTCGCGGGTTTCGTCGAGCCGGGGGAGACCTTCGAAGAGGCTGTGCGGCGCGAAATGTTCGAGGAAGCCGGCATCAAGATCGGCCGCGTCTCCTATTATGCCTCGCAGCCCTGGCCGTTTCCGATGTCGGTGATGATCGGATTCCACGCCGAAGCCGAGACGACCAGCCTTACCCTTGATCAGAACGAGCTTGAAGGGGCGCGCTGGATCGAGCGCGCGGAAATCGCCGAGATGCTTATGCGCCGCCATCCCGAGCGGGTTTTCGCGCCGCCGCCGGTCGCGATCGCGCATCACCTCATCCGCGCCTTCGTCGAAGGCGGCGGGAAACTTTTCGGCTAGTTCTGCTTCTCGGCGGTGGCGATCCGGTAGGGATGTGCCGGGTAGACGCCGAGAATCTTCATCTCGCGCGAGAAGAAGGCGAGCTCCTCGAGCGCGAGCTTGACCAGCCGGTCCTCGGGATGACCCTCGACGTCGGAATAGAATTGCGTCGCGAAGAAATTGCCCTCGAGCTGGTAGGATTCCAGCTTCGTCATGTTGACGCCGTTGGTGGCGAAGCCGCCGAGCGCCTTGTATAGCGCGGCCGGCACGTTGCGCACGCGGAAGACGAAAGTGGTCACCGTCAGCCCGTCGCCCTTGGCCGCCCATTTCGGCTCGCGCGAGAGCACGATGAAGCGCGTGGTGTTGTGCGCCTCGTCCTCGATGTCGGCGGAAAGAATGTCGAGGCCGTAGATTTCGGCGGCGAGCTTCGAGGCGATGGCCGCTTGGCTCTTGTCGCCCACTTTCGCCACGTGATGCGCCGCGCCCGCCGTGTCGGCGCCGATGACGGGCTTCAGGCCAAGCTTCTTGATCATGTTGCGGCACTGACCGAGCGCCATGACATGGCTCTGCACCGTCTTCAGGTCCGAAAGCTTCGCGCCCTTGATGCCCAACAGCTGATGGCTGATCGGAAGAAAATACTCGGCGACGATGTGGAGGCCCGAGGTCGGCATCAGATGGTGAATATCGGCGACGCGGCCGGCGACCGAATTCTCGATCGGAATCATCGCAAGTTCCGCCTCGCCCGCGGAGACGGCGGCGAAGCAGTCCTCGAAGGTGGCGCAGGGCTTGGGATCGTAATCGGGATAGGCCTCGCGGCAGGCGATATGCGAGTTGGCGCCGGGCTCGCCCTGGAAGACGACGGTTTTTTTCTTTTTCGTCATCGCGAATTTCCGGCGGCCGGCCGTCCTACCTGCAAGATCGCACGTGCTTTTTCGAGGTCGGCGGGAGTATCGACGCCGAGCGGAACGCCGTCAACGATTGCGGCATCGATGCGCATGCCGGCTTCGAGCGCGCGCAACTGTTCGAGCCGCTCGCGTTTCTCGAGCGGCGAGGGTTTGAGCTTCACGAATCGCTCCAACGCCGCGCGGCGATAGGCATAGAGGCCGATGTGATGGTATAGCGGCCCCTCGCCCGTGGGCGCGCTCGCCCGCGTGAAGTAAAGCGCGCGCAGGCGTCGCGGCGCGCTCTCGGTGCCAACGAGCTTGACGACATTCGGATCGGTGCGCTCGCTCGCCTCGGTGATGACGGCAGCGATGGTGGCGATGTCGACCGCGGGATCGGCGAGCGGAAGAAGGGCGGCGCGGATCGCCCGCGGCTCGATGGTCGGCAAATCACCCTGCACGTTGACGACGATTTTCGCTCGTCCCTCGGGATCGACCTTGAGAAGCGCCTCGAAAATGCGGTCGGAGCCGGATTGGTGGTCGGCGCGCGTCATCACCGCGTGGCCGCCCGCCGTCTCCACCGCGCCAACGACCTCCGGCGAATCGGTCGCCACCCACACCGGGCCGACGCCCGCTTCCTCGGCGCGCCGAATCACCTGCACGATCATCGGCAGACCGGCGATATCGACGAGCGGCTTGCCCGGCAGCCGCGTCGCCGCCATGCGCGCGGGCACCAGCACGACAATATCGGAGACGGATTGCAGACGGGCCATCGCGGCGGTTCCGTTCCCCGAAAGTGGCAGAAAGTAGCAGCGCGCAAGGGGTTATACGGGTTGCATCGCACCGCGCAAAGCGTTAGCAATTCCGCAAAAGTGGGGAGCGCGCGAGCGGCTCCCCGTCTTTATGGCGGCGGGGAGCCTCCGGCGAATGACCGACAGTTTCGAGATCAACAAGATTTTGGGAGCGGTGCTCGGCACACTCCTCGTTACCCTCGCGCTGAACATTCTCACCGGCGCGATTTTTTCTCCCCATAAGCTGGATAAGCCGGGCTACGACATCGTCGTCAACGAGCAGCCCACGGCCGGCGGCGGCGCGGCGGTGCAAGAAGAGCCGATCGAGCAGTTGCTGGCGAAGGCGAGCCCCGAAAAGGGGGCGAGCGTCGCCAAGAAATGTCTTGCCTGTCACGATTTCACCAAGGGCGGTCCCAACAAGGTCGGTCCCAATCTTTACGGCATCGTCAACCGCGACCGCGCCTCGCATGAGGGCTTTTCCTACACCGCCGCGATGAAGGCCAAAGGCGGCAAGTGGACGATCCAGGACCTCAACACCTATTTCGTGAGCCCGCGCACTTTCGTGCCGGGCACCTCGATGGCCTTCGCCGGAATCTCCAAGGGCTCGGATCGCGCCGACCTCCTCGCCTATCTCAACACGCTCGCCGACAATCCGGCGCCGCTGCCGACAGCGCCCGCAAGTAATCAGCAAGGTGCCGCTCCGCCGCCTCAGGACACTCCGGCAGCGCCGAAGGGCGAGCCGAAGAACGCACAGCCGGCGCCGAACCCCCAACCCGCCAATCCCGCACTGGCGCCGAAGGGCGCGGCGAAGACCGCGCCGCCGGCACCGAACGCCCAACCCGTCACCCCCGCGCCGAAGCAATAGCTTCGCTTCACGTTCCCGTTAGTCCGGCCGCGCAAGTGGCGCGGCGACGGAAAAGCGTCATAATTGCCGTCGAGTTTCGATCCCGACGCTGACGGAGTGCATTTTGAAACTGTCGAAAGTCCTCGCGATTCTCGCGATCGCACTCGCGGCCTCGGCCGCCGTTTCGCAGGCGCAATCGCCGGAATGGCGGCATGGTTTGTCGCTCCTCGGCACGCCGAGATATCCCGCCGATTTCAAGCGCTTCGATTACGTCAATCTGAACGCGCCGAAAGGGGGGCTGGTGCGGCTCGGCCAGGATGGCACCTTCGACAGCTTCAACTTCATCATCCCGCGCGGTACGCCGGCCGCCGGCATCACGCTCATCTACGACACGCTGATGGCGCCTTCCCTCGACGAAGTAGCGACCGAATACGGCTTGCTCGCCGAAGCCGTGCGCTACCCGGCGGATTATTCCTGGGTGTCGTACCGGCTCCGATCCGAAGCACGCTGGCACGACGGCAAGCCGGTGACGGTCGAGGACGTGGTGTGGACGTTCGAGCAGTTGAAGAAGCTGAACCCAAACCAGGCGTTCTACTATCGCCACGTGACCAAGGCGGAGCAGACCGGCGAGCGCGAGGTCACCTTCACCTTCGACGGACCCGGCAATCGCGAACTGCCGCAGATCGTCGGCCAGATCAACGTCTTGCCGAAGCACTGGTGGACCGGCAAGGACGCCGCCGGCAAGCCGCGCGATATCGCCAGCGGCACGCTCGAAGCCCCGCTCGGCGACGGCGCCTACAAGATCAAGGCCTTCGTGCCGGGACGCACCGTCGGCTATGAGCGCGTGAAGGATTACTGGGGCGGCAACGTGCCGGTGAATGTGGGACGCGATAACTTCGACGAGATCCGCTACGAATATTACCGCGACGACACCGTCGAGATCGAAGCCTTCAAGGCCGACCAGTACGATTTCCGCGCCGAAGCGGTCGCCAAGAATTGGGCCACCGCCTACGACTTTCCGGCGCGGCGCGAGAACAAGGTGATCCTCGAGACTTTTTCCGAGCGCGCCCGCGGCCTAATGCAGGGCTTCGTTTTCAATCTTCGCCGCGACAAGTTCAAGGATCCGCGTGTGCGGCTCGCCTTCAGCTACGCGCTCGATTTCGAGGAAATGAACAAGACGCTGTTCTACGGCCAGTACCGGCGCTGCGACAGCTATTTCACCGGCACCGAGCTTGCCTCCTCCGGCCTGCCGACGGGCAAGGAGCTTGAGATTCTCGAATCCGTGCGCGATAAAATCCCGGCCGAGGTTTTCACCAAGCCGTTCCAGAATCCCGCCACCGACAGCGAGGAAGCGCGCCGCGCCAATTTGCGCGAAGCGATCCGGCTCCTGCGCGAGGCCGGCTACGAGGTCCGCGACGGCAAGCTCGTCAACGCCAAGACCGGGGAGCCGTTCAAGGTCAACTTCCTGCTCGTCAGTCCAGCTTTCGAACGCGTCGTCCTGTTCTATAAGCCCGCGCTCGAACGGCTCGGCATCGAGGTCTCCTCGCGCGTCGTCGACAGTTCGCAATACATCAACCGCACCCGCGCGCGCGAGTTCGACATCATCGTCGCCGGCTGGGGCCAATCGCTGTCGCCGGGCAACGAGCAGCGCGACTTCTTCGGAACGGAAGCCGCCGACCGCGAGGGCTCGCGCAACTTTGGCGGCATCAAAAACGCTGGCGTCGACGCGCTGATCGATCGTGTGATCTTCACCAAGGACCGAAACGAATTGGTCGCCGCCACCAAGGCGCTCGATCGCGTGCTGTTGTGGAACCACTACGTGGTGCCCGGCTGGACGATCGACTACGCGCGCACCGCGCGTTGGGACCGCTATCGCGCGGCCGGAGAAATTGCCCGCTTATTCCTACGGCTTTCCGGAGATCTGGTGGTACGACAAGGAGCGGGCCGCCAAGGTCGGGGTCAGGCAGTGAGCGAGCCGCGCGGGCTCACGCGGCGCTCCTTGCTCGTGATCGGCGGTTCGACAGCCGCGGCCGCTTGGTTCTCGCGCGCCGTCGCGGCGGCCGAGGAAAAAGAAGCCCACGGAATCTCCGCCTTCGGCGACCTGAAATATCCCGACGGCTTTTCCCGTTTCGACTACGTGAACGCAGAGGCACCGAAAGGCGGCAGTTTCTCGCATGTCGGCGCCTACCGCGCCTACAACCAGTCCTTCCTCACCTTCAACTCGCTGAACAGCTACGTGCTGCGAGGAGACGCCGCCCAAGGCATGGAGCTCACCTTCGCCGTTTTGATGGTGCGCGCGCTCGACGAGCCCGACGCGATGTACGGGCTCGCTGCGCGCGCGGTGAGGATTTCCGCCGACGGCCTGACCTACCGCTTTATTATCCGTCCGCAGGCGCGCTTTCACGACGGCAGCAAATTGACCGCGGAGGACGCGGCCTTCTCCTTCAACATCCTCAAAGAGAAGGGCCATCCGATCATCCGGCAATTGATGCGCGACGTGGAAACGATCGTGGCGGAAAACGACGACGACGCTCGCGGTGAAATTCTCGCCCAAGCGCGGGCGGGAAATTCCGCTGTTCGTCGCGGGCCTGCCGATCTTCTCGCGCGCCTACTACGCAACAAAGAACTTCGAGGATTCGACGCTGGAAACGCCGCTCGGCTCCGGCCCCTATCGCGTCGGCCGTTTCGAGCCCGGCCGCTTCATCGAATACGAACGGGTAAAGGACTGGTGGGGCGCGGGCCTTCCGGTCGCCCGCGGCCAGAATAATTTCGACATCATGCGCTACGAATATTACCGCGACCGCGACGTCGCCTTCGAGGGCTTCACCGCGCGCAACTATCTCTTCCGTGAAGAGTTCACTTCGCGCATTTGGGCGACGCGCTACGACTTTCCGGCGCTGCGCGACGGCCGCGTGAAGCGCGAGGTGCTCTCCGATCTCACGCCTTCCGGCGCGCAGGGCTGGTTCATCAACACGCGGCGGGAAAAGTTCAAGGATCCGCGCGTGCGCGAGGCGATCGGGCTCGCCTTCGACTTCGAGTGGACCAATAAAAACGTCATGTACGGCTCCTACGACCGCACGCACTCCTATTTCCAGAATTCGGACATGATGGCGCAAGACAAGCCCTCGCCCGAGGAACTCGCGCTGCTCGAGCCGTTCCGGGGCAAGGTTCCGGACGACGCGTTCGACGAGCCGTTCGTGCCGCCGGTTTCCGACGGCTCGGGACAGGACCGGGCGCTCCTTCGCCGCGCCGTGCAGCTGTTGCAGGCGGCGGGCTACGAGATCAAGGACAACCGCCGCGTCAACGCTCGGGGCGAGAAGATCGCGATCGAGTTCCTGATCGAGGAACCCGCGCTACAGGCGCATCACGCGCCCTTCATCAAGAATCTTGGCATTCTCGGCATCGAGGCCGGCGTGCGCCTCGTCGATCCGGTGCAATATCGCGCGCGCGAGGACGACTTCGATTTCGACATCACCATCCAGCGCTTCAGCTTTTCCTCGACGCCGGGCGAGTCGCTGCGGGGCTATTTCACCTCGCAGGCCGCCGCCACCAAGGGCACGCAAAACCTCTCGGGCATCGCCGACCCGGCGGTCGACGCGCTGGTGGAGAAGATCGTGGAGGCGAAAAGCCGCGCGGAACTGACTGTCGCCTGCCGCGCGCTCGATCGCGTGCTGCGCGCGGGCCGCTACTGGATACCGCACTGGTACAAACCGACCCACTGGCTCGCCTATTGGGATGTATTCGCGCGGCCCGCAGAAAAGCCCCGCTTTGGCCGTGGTTTTCCGGAAAGTTGGTGGAGCGATCCGGCGAAAGCCGGGCGCGCCGGATGAACCCTCCCCCTAACCCGCGGGAGGCGGCGTTGACCGCTCCGGCAAACATCCGCACGGTGTGAACGATGGGCGCCTATATCCTGCGACGGCTTCTCCTCATGATCCCGACCTTGCTCGGGATCCTGTTCGTTTCCTTTGTCGTCATCCAATTCGCGCCGGGTGGGCCGGTGGAGCGCGTGATCGCGCAACTCACCGGCGAGGACGTGTCGGCGACCGCGCGCGTATCGGGCGGCGGCTCCGACATCATCCGCCCCGGCGGCGGACAAGGCGGCGCGATCGATCCCGTCGCCTCGAAATACCGCGGCGCGCAGGGACTCGATCCCGAGTTCATCAAGGAGCTGGAGCGTCAGTTCGGCTTCGACAAACCGGCGCACGAGCGCTTTGCCCTGATGCTGTGGAATTTCGTCCGCTTCGATTTCGGCAAGAGCTATTTCCGCGACGCCAAGGTGATCGACCTGATCAGGGAGAAAATGCCGGTTTCGATCTCGCTCGGAATCTGGATGACGCTTCTCGCCTATCTCATTTCAATTCCGCTCGGCATCGCCAAGGCCATGCGCGACGGCTCGCGCTTCGACGTTTGGTCCTCGACGGTGGTCATCATCGGCTACGCGGTGCCGGGATTTCTGTTCGCGATCCTCTTGATCGTGCTGTTCGCCGGCGGCTCGTTCTATTCGATCTTCCCGCTGCGCGGGCTCACCTCCGACAATTTCGCGCTATTGCCGTGGTGGCAGAAGATTTTGGATTATGCTTGGCATATGACCCTGCCGATCGTCTCCATGGCGCTCGGCGCCTTCGCGACGATGACGCTGCTCACGAAAAACTCATTCCTCGACGAGATCCGCAAGCAGTACGTGATTACCGCGCGCATGAAGGGGCTGTCGGAGCGACGCGTGCTCTACGGCCACATTTTCCGCAACGCCATGCTCATCATCATCGCCGGATTTCCCGGCGCCTTCATCCACGCTTTCTTCACCGGCTCGCTCCTGATCGAAACGATCTTCTCGCTCGACGGGCTCGGCCTTCTCGGCTTCGAAAGCGTGCTCAACCGCGACTATCCGGTGGTGTTCGCCACGCTCTACATCTTCTCCCTCGTCGGGCTCGTGGTGAACCTGATTTCCGACCTCACCTATACCTGGGTCGATCCGCGCATCGATTTCGAGACGCGGGAGGCGTGATGGACGCGGCGACGCCCCTGAAGCCGCCGGAAGCGGCCGCGCCCGAACCGATGGGCGTGATCGCGGCGCCGCGGCTCGACATGCCGGCGCTATCGCCGATCAACAAACGCCGCTGGCAGAACTTCCAGCGAAACCGGCGCGGCTGGTGGTCGTTCTGGATTTTTCTCGTGCTGTTTGGGCTCACCCTGTGCGCCGAGTTCATCGCCAACGACAAACCGCTCGTCGTCTCCTTCGAAGGCCATTGGTATTACCCGGTGTTCGCGCACTATCCCGAAACGAAATTCGGCGGCGACTTCGAGACCGAGGCCGATTATCGCGATCCGTATCTGGCGAAGCTGATCGCCGCTAAGGGCGGCTACATGATCTTCCCGCCGATTCACTACAACTATTCCACGCACAATCTAGACTTGCCTACGCCCGCGCCCTCGCCGCCGACCTGGATGCTCACGGAAGAGCAGTGCCGCACCGTCGCCACGAAGAAGGGCGTCGCCGGCTGCGCCGCGCTCGAAAAGAATTGGTTCGGCACCGACGACCAGGGCCGCGACGTGGCGGCGCGGCTGATCTACGGATTCCGTATCTCGGTGCTGTTCGGGCTGGCGCTCACGGTGATCTCGTCCGCGATCGGCGTTGCCGCCGGCGCGGTGCAGGGATATTTCGGCGGCTGGACCGATCTCCTGTTCCAGCGTTTCATCGAGATCTGGACGTCGGTGCCCTCGCTCTATCTCTTGCTCATTATCTCTTCCATACTGGTGCCGGGGTTTTTCATCCTTCTGGGCATCTTGCTGCTGTTCTCCTGGGTCTCGCTCGTCGGCCTCGTGCGCGCGGAATTTCTGCGCGCGCGCAACTTCGAATACGTGCTCGCCGCGCGCGCGCTGGGTGTCTCCAACATCGTGTTGATGTTTCGGCATCTGTTGCCGAACGCGATGGTGGCGACCCTCACCTACATCCCGTTCATCCTCTCAAGTTCGGTGATGACGCTGACCGCGCTCGATTTTCTCGGCTTCGGGCTGCCGCCCGGATCGCCCTCGCTCGGCGAGCTCTTGGCGCAGGGCAAGGCCAACGTGCAGGCGCCATGGCTCGGCATCACCAGCTTCTTCGCCGTCGCGACCCTGCTTTCGCTTCTTATCTTCGTCGGCGAGGCGGTGCGCGACGCCTTCGATCCGCGAAAGACCTTCACATGAGCGAAGCGCCGCCGCTGCTGAAAGTCGAGGATTTGTCGGTCGCCTTCCGCCAGGGCGGGCAGGAAACGCTCGCGGTCAACCGCGTCTCGTTCGACATCAAGAAGGGGGAGACGCTGGCGCTCGTCGGCGAATCCGGCTCCGGCAAATCGGTGACTGCGCTCTCGATCCTGAAGCTTCTGCCTTATCCGGCGGCTTCGCATCCCTCCGGCCGCGTGCTGTTCAAGGGCCGCGATCTCCTCGCGCTGTCGGAGCGCGAAATGCGCGCGGTGCGCGGCGACGACATCACCATGGTGTTTCAGGAGCCGATGACCTCGCTCAACCCGCTGCACACGATCGAACGGCAGATCGCCGAGGTGCTTGAAATCCATCGCGGGCTATCGGCGACCGCCGCGCGCAAACGCATCATCGAATTGCTCGCCGAAGTCGGAATTCCCGATCCGCAATCGAGACTGGCGTCCTATCCGCACCAGCTTTCCGGCGGACAGCGCCAGCGCGTTATGATTGCGTTGGCGCTCGCGAACGAGCCCGACCTCTTCATCGCCGACGAGCCGACCACCGCGCTCGACGTCACGGTACAAGCGCAAATCCTACGGCTCCTGAAAAACCTGCAGGCGCGCTACGACATGGCGATGCTGTTCATCACTCACGATCTCGGCATCGTGCGCAAAATCGCCCAGCGCGTGTGCGTGATGAAGGAGGGTGAAATCGTCGAGCACGGCGACGTCGCCGAATTGTTCGCGCGGCCGCAGCATCCCTACACCAAGGCGCTGATGGCGGCGGAGCCGAAGGGAGAGCCCGCACCCGCGCGGCCCGACGCGCCGATCGTGATGAAGACGGACAATCTCCGCGTCTGGTTTCCGATCCGCCGCGGCTTCTTGCGGCGCACGGTCGGCCACATCAAGGCGGTCGACGGGGTTTCGCTCGCGATTCGACGCGGCGAGACGCTCGGCGTCGTCGGCGAATCGGGCTCGGGCAAGACGACGCTCGGGCTCGCGCTACTGCGGCTGATTTCCAGTGACGGCCCGATCGTATTTCTCGGCATGCCTCTGGCGGGGCTGAATTTTCGCGCGCTGCGTCCGATCCGCCGCGACATGCAGATCGTCTTTCAGGATCCTTACGGCTCGCTGTCGCCGCGCATGTCGATCGCCGAAGTCGTCGGCGAAGGCTTGCGCGTTCATCAGCCGCGGCTTTCCGCGGCCGAGCGCGAGGCGAAAGTGATCGGGGCGCTGAAGGATGTTGGCCTCGATCCCGAAACGCGGCATCGTTACCCGCATGAGTTTTCCGGCGGCCAGCGTCAGCGCGTGGCGGTCGCGCGCGCAATGGTGCTGGAGCCCTCCTTCGTCGTGCTCGACGAGCCGACGAGCGCGCTCGACATGATGATCCAGGCACAGATCGTCGATCTGTTGCGCGACCTGCAGCGGCGGCACGACCTCACCTACATGTTCATCAGCCACGACCTCAAGGTGGTGGCGGCGCTCGCGAGCAACATGGTCGTGATGCGCGATGGACAAATCGTCGAGCAGGGGCCGGCGGCCGAATTGTTCGCGCGTCCGCAATCCGACTATACGCGCGCCCTCTTCAAGGCCGCGTTCGAGATCGAGACCGCAGCGGAAGGCGCCAGCGCGCAATAAATGTCCTCCATTCTGCTCGCCATTTCGGGCTGGGAACCGGAAGCCTGGCTTGAGCGCTTCCGCGCCGAGGCGGAAGGGCGTGAAATCAGGCTCTGGCCCGCGAGCGGCGATCCGGTGGCGATCGATTACGCCTGCGTGTGGAAGCAGCCTGCGGGGCTGCTTGCGAGCTTGCCGAACTTGAAAGCGATCTTCTCGCTCGGTGCCGGCGTCGATCATCTGTTGAGCGATCCGACGCTCCCCGACATGCCGATCGTCCGCATCGTCGATGCGGATTTGACCCGCCGGATGACGGGTTATGTCGCGCTGCACGTTCTCCTGCACCAACGGAAGATGAAACTCTACGAGGCAGAGCGGCGCCAGCGCGCGTGGCGCGATCATTTCGAGGCGCCGCCCGGCGAAGTGCGCGTCGGCATCATGGGAATGGGCGTGCTCGGCCAAGCCGCCGCAGAAACGCTTCGCCAGCTCGGTTTTCAGGTCGCGGGCTTTAGCCGCTCGCCGAAAACAATTCCCGGCATCGAAACCTTCGCCGACAAAGCGGAAATGGGCGCTTTCCTCGGCCGCAGCGACATTCTCGTTTGCCTGTTGCCGCTGACGGCGGAAACGCGTGGCATCCTTCGCTACGATCTCTTCCGACGTCTCGCGCGCGAAGGCGCGCTCGGCGGTCCGGTGCTGATCAATGCCGGGCGCGGCGACTTGCAGATCGAGGCCGACATCCTGCGCGCGCTCGATGACGGCACGCTTGCGGGCGCGAGCCTCGACGTGTTCGAGCGCGAGCCGCTGCCGCAAACGAGCCCGTTCTGGGACCACCCGAAAGTCTACGTGACCCCGCACAACGCGGCGTCGAGCGACCCGACGGCGCTCGTCAAAAACGTCATGAACCAGATCGAGCGCTTCGAGCGCGGGCTCGCGCTCGAACATGTCATTGACCGCAAGCTCGGATATTAGGCCCCCCGCAAGCGCCGCACCGCGAGTACTTCCGAGCCGCCTTGCTTGATCCGCTCGATCGCTTCGGCGAGCGGCTCCTCCACCGTTTGCATGTGAAACGCGTTGGCGTGTAGAAGCCGCGCGCCCTCCGCGACGAAACCGATATGGCCTTTCCAAGAGATCAAGTCGCCGCGCGCGAGCGCCTTGAGATCGCCGGAAAACGGAATTTCGACGCCGAGCTTCGCTTGCATGTCGCTGTCGCGCGGGCACTCGATCCCGGCCGCCTGCAATGAAAGCTGCACCAGCCCCGAGCAGTCGAGGCCGAGACTCGTGCGCCCGCCCCACAGATATGGCACGCCGAGGAAGCGCCGCGCGGTCGCGACAAAGTCGTGCTCGACCGCGGCGAGCGGCGCCAGATGCCGCGCCGGGACATAGCCGGGGCCGCCGATCACGGCGAAGTCGCCGTCGAAATGCGTGACCGCCAGCCGGCTTGCAAACGGCAGCGGCATCAGCGGCGGCAGCTTGATATCGGGCGAAGCAAAGACAAACGTGCGCAGCGCCGACACGCGATGGGTGCGGGCGGGACCGGGTGCGCCGAGCGCGCGCGCCGGCAGCCAGCCGACATAGCCGTCGATCTCGAGCTGGCCCCAAGCCCAGCCTTCGTCCGTCGTCTCGTAAACGCTGACGCGCTCGCCATAGAGCGCTTCGGTGGCGAGCGGGGCGTCGGGCCGTGGCGCCGTGTGAAGCGGCACGCTCGAATCCGACACGAGACGCAAAGTAGCCTCGACATAGCGCGCGGCTTCCACCTTGCCCTTGAGATGTGCGGCGGCAATATCCGCCCGCGCCGGCGTCGTGCGTGGATCGAAGGCGCTCATCGCGGCAAGTCTCTCGCCTTCGCCGCGATCAGATCGCCGAGCCGCTCGACATACAGCGCGCCCTTGACCGTTCGTTGCACGATGACATTGCGGCGATCGGCGGGGTCGCGGCGGCGCGTGAGCAATTCAAACCTTCCCATGGTGTCGAGCGCGCGGGTGATCACGGGCTTGGTCACCCTCAGCTTGGCGGCGAGCCCGCGCACCGTGTGCGGCGGGCTTTCGAGATAAACCGTCAACAACACCGCGATCTGGCGCAACGAAAGGTCGGGCGCCTGGTCATGCACGAGGCCAAAAGCGAAATCGTGCAGGAGCTTCAGTGACTGCGAGGCGCGCAATTCGAAGGGCAAGAGGGCCTCCACGAATTCGTTACGGAGGCGTATTGTTCCCCGCCCGTCAAGCCTCCGCAAGCCGCTAGCGGTAGCGCTCCTGCAATAGCGCGTAGAGGGCGCGAATCGTCTGTGCCTCGCCGCCTTCGGGGCGTCCGGGCTTCGACAAGGGGTTCCAAGCGAACAAATCGAAATGCAGCCAGCTTTTCGCACGCTCGACGAAGCGCGACAGGAACAACGCCGCGGTGATCGCACCGGCGAAGGCGCTGGAGGAGACATTATTCGTGTCGGCGATCTTGGAATCGAGCATCGACTGATACGGCCGCCACAGCGGCAGACGCCAAAACGGGTCGGCCTCGCGGGCGGCGAAGCTGGATAGCTCCGCGGCGAGTTTTTCGTCGTCGGTGAAAGCCGCCGGCAGATCGGGCCCGAGCGCCACGCGCGCAGCACCGGTGAGTGTCGAAAAATCGACGATCAAATCGGGCGCTTCCTCGTCGGCGAGCGCAAGCGCATCGGCGAGAACGAGTCTTCCCTCGGCATCGGTGTTACCGATTTCGACGCTCGCGCCCTTGCGGCTCTTGAACACGTCACCCGGCCGGAAGGCGCCGCCGGACACGGCGTTTTCGACCGCGGGGATGACGAGGCGCAAATGCACGGGCAATTTTGCGCCCATGATCATCGCAGCGAGGCCAAGCGCGCAGGCGGCGCCCCCCATGTCCTTCTTCATCAAGAGCATCGCCGAGAAAGGCTTGATATCGAGGCCGCCGGTGTCGAAGACGACGCCCTTGCCGACGAGCGCGACCTTGGGATGTTTCGCGTCGCCCCAGCGCAGATCGATCAGGCGCGGCGCCCGCACCGATGCATTCCCCACCGCGTGCACGAGGGGGAAATTCTCCTTGAGCAAATCGTCGCCGACGATGGAGCGCATGACGGCGCCGAAGCGCTTAGCGAGATCACGCGCGGCTTCTTCGATCTCGGCGGGACCGAGATCGTTCGCCGGCGTGTTGATGAGATCGCGCGCGAGAAAGACCGCCTCGACGATGCGGGAAAGATCGGCGCCATCGACGCCTTGCGGCAATTCGAGCCGCGGAATCTTTTCTTTTTCCTCCGCCGCGCGGTAGCGCGAGAAGCGATAGCCGCCGAGCGCAAAAGCGAGCGATGCGAGCCTTAAATCAGCGGGCGGCGAGGCGAAACGCCAATCGCCTGCCGGAAGAAGGGTCGCGAGCTTGCCCGGCAGAAACGGGTCGCGCGCGCGGACGGCCGGCCGGTCGCAGGCAAACAAGGCGCCGACGATGCCGCCCTCGCCGGGAAGCAAGAGGAAGTTTCCTGCCTGCGGCTCGAAGCCGCTTGCTTGCGCGAAGGCGGCGGCCGGCGGCGGCAGCGCCGCACGCACCCCCGGCCAGGAATCGGCGTCGAGGCACCAGACGGGTTTCGCATCGGGAGCGGAACCATGGGGAACGAAGGCGGGATGAAGGGAAACGCTCAAAACAAGGGCCTATTCGAAGTCGCCCCACGCTCTGACCCGGGCGGAATTGCCCGGAAATGCGTGCGAGGGCCGTGGAATCGACGTTTAACCAGACATTAGGGTTAATCGTCTATTACCGCGAGGCCGGAAATCCCGAGCCGGCGTCGTGGAGCGTCCAATGGCCTCGTATCAGCGTCGCGCGGGCAAGCCGAAATTCCTCAGCTCTTCCTCCCTGGCGATCGCCGCCGTGCTTGCCGCCACGCTCGGTGGCTGCGCGGCGAATCGCGGCGACGTCACGGGCTCGATCCCGGCGGCTTCCGCCAAGATGAGCGACATCGACTGGCGGCAACGCGCCGACTACCTCCGCGAGCGTTATCGCACGAGCCCTGCCAATCCCGAGATGGCGATCGCCTATGCCCAGGCGTTGCGGGCGACGGGCCAGAAGGTCGGGACGCTCCAGCACGTGACGACGATCTATCTCCACCCGACCGCGGCACTGTTCGCGAAGAGGCTGGCCGAGCACATGCCCCAGGGCAGCGGTCTCTCGGTCAGCTATTTCACCAACTCGGGGAGCGAGGCGACCGAGGTCGCCGTCCTGATGGCGCGGGAACACACCGGGCATTCCGAGATCATCGCCCTCCGCAACGGCTACCACGGCGGGACCCAGGCCGCGATGGCGCTGAGCGCCCACGGCACCTGGAAGTTCCCGAGCAGTCCCACCTTCGGGGTCGAGTACGCCACGCCCGGCTACTGCTACCGTTGCCCGTTCGGGCTGACCTACCCCAGTTGCGAATTGAGGTGCGCCCGCGACGTCGAAGACGTGATCCGGTATCAGACCCCGGGCGTGGTCGCCGCCCTGATCGGCGAGCCGATTCAGGGGGTCGGCGGGGTGGTGACGCCGCCGCCGGAGTACTTCTCGATCGTCTATGAGATCGTCCGCAGGCATGGCGGGCTCTGCATCGCCGACGAGGTGCAGACGGGCTTCGGCCGCACGGGCGAGCATTTCTGGGGATTCGAGAACTGGGGCGTGATCCCCGACCTCGTGACGATGGCCAAGGGGATCGGCAACGGCGTCCCGCTCGGGGCGTGCGTCACCCGCCCCGAGATCGCCGGGGCGATGACACGCCGCATCCACTTCAACACCTTCGGCGGCAATCCCGTCTCGATGACCCAGGGACTGGCGACGCTCGAGGTCATCGACGCCGAGGGCGTCCAGCAGAATGCCCGACGGGTCGGCGCCCACCTGAAGTCCCGTCTGCTCGAACTCCAGGAGCGTCGCCCCTTGATCGGCGAGGTCCGCGGGATGGGCCTCATGCTCGGCATCGAGCTGGTCCGCGACCGAGGATCGAAGGAACCGGCCACGGAGGAGACGGCCGACGTCCTGGAGCTGTGCAAGGAGCGCGGGCTCCTGCTCGGCAAGGGCGGTCTCTTCGGGAACGTCCTGCGGATCAAGCCGCCGATGTGCCTGACACCCGACGACGCCGATTTCCTTGTCGATTGCCTCGACGAGGTGATCGAGGTGCTCTCGAGCCGTTCGTGAGATGCGTGCAGGAGACCCGATCCGAACGCCCTGCTGCTCTGCTGGACACCCTGCTGCCGGAGGGTTAGCTTAATGAAGGCTGGGTTCCGTTCCGGGATCACTGCCGTCCCGCCTCAATCTGGAGGACCAATCGATGGCCGACTCCGGTTCGAACTCGATGCGCCGTCGGGAGTTTATTCAGAACGGCGCTGCCGCGACGGTTGCGGCCACAGCCCTGACGCAAGCGGAGTCCGCGGCTCAGGACAACACGCCGGGGACCCGTAAGCCGCTCGAGGTCCCCAGGCGCGTGCTGGGCAAGACAGGGGTGGAGGTGACGATCCTCAACGGGGGAACCGCGCGCCCCCGGCGCCCTCGACCGGTTGCTGCGCTTCCAGTACAGCCGTGGCGTCCGCTTCTTCGACACGGCCGCCTCCTATGGAACCGAGGAGGCATTCAAGAAATGGTTCGCGGCCATGCCGGAGGTTCGTCCCCAGATCTTTCTGGCCACCAAGGATGGCGTCGCCCGGCCCCGCGACATGATCAAACGAATCGATCTCCGGCTCGAGGCGCTGGGGACCGATTACATCGACCTGCTTTACTTCCATGCGCTGTCCGGAAAAGCGGCACGACTACGGGCTGACCGGCAACGAGATGGACTGGCCCAAGAGCCAGGAGATGAAAGAGACGATCGCCGCCATCAAGAAGACCGGCAAGGTGCGGTTCGTCGGGTTCGCGACCCATGACCAGCGCCGGGCCGAGCAGCTCGAGATCGCCGCCGAGGGGGGCTTGATGGACGTGGTCATGGTCGCCATGAATCCGTGGCTGGAGAAGGATTCTCGACTCAATCGGGCCATCGATGCCTGTCACAAGAAGAACATCGGCCTGGTGGCCATGAAGCTGGTGGCCGGCAACCTGTCGAAGCGGGTGCGGTCCCAAGCCCCGACGCTCAAGCAGCGGGGGCTGAACCCTTATCAGGGGGTCTTGCAGGCGATCTGGTCAGATGAGCGAATCGCCTCCGCCTGTGTGGCCATGGCCAACACCGATCAGGTTAACCAGAACACCGATGCCGCCCGCCTTTTTCAGCCTATGAATCCGACCGAGATTCAGGAGTTGCGTGCCGCCCTCCTGGATGCCGGTCCGATCATGTGCGCGGCCTGCGACGGCCGGTGCGGACGCGCCGCGGGGACCGACGCGCGCCTGGGCGATCTGACCCGGTTCCTGACCTACCACGAGCATCATGGCGCCCGCCGCTGGGCCCGCGAAGCCTATGCCCAGCTCACGGAGGAAGAGCGAAACTGGCACGGAGCCGACCTCGACGCCGCCCGTGCCGCTTGCCCGTCCAAGCTCGACTTCGCCCAGCTCTTGCCGGAGGTCGATCGGCTGCTGGGTTGAACTGTCACGCCGAAGCTCGCGAACCCGAGCAAGAGCGGCCGACGAGAGCAAACTCCCGTCAGGCCAATCGACCTGCCGGGCGTGGAAGGCCATGAATGCCGCCCGCGGGTTTGCAGTCCCGAGGGGGCCCCGAGGGTCCTCTCCCCGAAACGATGGCAATCCGCCGACGGGCGGAGTGGGAGAAAGTCGATGGTCAGTCGATGGCCTGCGCCGGTGCTGGTTCCTGCCTTCATCCTCGCCGCCGTGCTCACTGCATTCGGACCGGGCGTCTTCGCGCAGGCCCCTCGCGCCGTCGATGAGTCGTTCTTCGCCGAGAAGGTGTACCCCGTGCTGCACGCCGCCCAGTGCGAGCGGTGTCATAGCGACAATGGCGTGGCCTCCGAGACACGGCTCGAATTCCCCGAACCCGACGCGGGCCATGACCGGATCACGGCGTTCGGCCTCTCGCTGATGGATCTGGTCGATCGGAGGAACCCCGAGCAATCGTTGTTGCTGCGGAAGCCGACGAGGCGAATCGAAGCACTCCGGCGGCCAGCGGATCAAGCCGGGCAGCGGCGACGAGGCCGTGTTGCGGGGCTGGATCAACTACCTGGCCGGCCTGTCCGACGAGCAGGTCCGCCGGGCCCGGGAGCGGATCGCCCGGTCCGATCGGCGCGGCCTGGAGGCACTGGCCGTGCGTCGCCTGACGCACAGCCAGTACAACCACACCGTGCGGGACCTGCTCGGCGAGCAGAGCCAGCCCGCCGGCGGATTCCCGAAAGAGGACTTCGTCAACGGGTTCAAGAACCAGCTCGAGGGGCAGGGGATCTCGCCTCTCCAGGCGGATGCCTACGGCAAGGCGGCCGAGCGACTCGCCCGCGCGGCCTTTCGCGGCGGCGACCAGCACGGATTGGTCCCCCGTCGGCCGGAGTCGCCGACCGATGCCGCGGCCGCCGACGCGTTCGTCCGGCGGTTCGGCCTCCGGGCGTTCCGACGCCCCCTGACGGACGGCGAGGTGCGCCGATATTCCGGCCTGTTCCTCGAGGAGGCCGGCCGCACGAGCGACTTCCACGCCGGGGCCTCGATGGTGATCGAGGCCATGCTCCAGTCGCCGCATTTCCTGTTCCGCGTCGAGCGGGGCGCGGACGGCCCCGACGCGCCGGTTCGAGCTCGCCAGCCGCCTCTCGTATTTCCTCTGGGACACGATGCCCGACGACGAGCTGCTGCGCACCGCCGGGGAGGGGGAGCTGGCGACGGCGGAGCAGGTCGAAACCACGGCGCGGCGCATGCTCGAGGATCCCCGCGCCCGGGTGCGATGGACGAGTTCCTGGCGCAGTGGATGCGATTCGACCGGGTCCTGGAGGCCACACGCGATCGCCGCAGATTTCGCGAATTCAACGCCGAGGTCGCCGCGGCGATGGTGGAGGAGACGCGGCGATTGTTCAATCACCTGGTCTGGGACGACCGGAACTTCATGGAGTTCTTCACGGCCGACTATACTTTCGTGAATCCGGACCTCGCCCGGCTCTACGGGCTGCCGGCGCCCGGCGAGGAATTCGCGAAGGTGGAGTATCCGGCGGATTCCGGCCGTTCGGGCGTGCTGGGACACGGCAGCTTCCTGGTGCTGACGAGCAAGCCCGCCGAGACGTCCCCGACGGCGCGGGGGTTGTTCGTCCGGAACCATTTCCTCGGCCAGGAAATCCCGCCGCCTCCGGCCGGAGTGAACACCGTGCTGCCGAATATCACGGAAGATGCGCCGATGACGAACCGGCAGCGACTGGCCGTCCACCTGAACAGCGAGTCGTGCGCGGGTTGTCATCGCCTGATCGACCCCATCGGGCTGGGTTTCGAGCAATATAACGCGATCGGCGCGTTCCAGAAGAAGATGTTGCTCCAGTTCCCGGCAGACCGGAATGATGGGGCAAGCGGGCGCAGGCGGACGATCAAGGAACTGGACGTCGACCCATCCGGGTATATCCAGGGGATGGAGGACTCGGCGTTCTCGACGCCCCGCGAGCTGGGGCGCTTGCTCGCCGGGAGCAGGACTTGCCAGAGGGCCATCGTGAAGCAATTGTTCCGGTATGCGTTCGGTCGGCAAGAGACCGTGAATGACCAACCCGTGATCGACGCGCTGCTCGCGAGGTTCCGCGACTCCGGCTTCCGCTTCCGCGAGCTGATCGTCGCCCTGGCGACCTCGGACCTCTTCCTCCAGAAAGGCTCGGGTTAACTCATGGCCACACGAAACGAGCTGTCCCGCCGCACGTTCTTGCAGGGGCGTGGGCCTGTCGGGGGCCGCGATTCGCATCGGGCTGCCGGCGTTCGAGGCGCTGTTCAATGCCAGCGGGACCGCCTATGCGGCCGGGGCGGGCGCCGCCGCCCGGCCGATCGAGACTCGGTTCGTGTTCTGGTTCAACGGCAACGGGATCGTCGAGAAGTACTGGATCCCGCGCGAGGACGGCCCCGATTATGAGATGACCCCCTGTCTCCAGCCGCTGGCCCGGTACCGCCGGGACATCCACGTGCTCAGCGGGATCGACAATCCGGCGGCCCGCCTGCCCGGGCCGGGGAACGGGCACCACAACTCGATGAGCGGCCTCGTCTCGGGAGAGATGTTCTCGGGCCGAGGGGCCGGCGGCCCCTCCATCGACCAGGTGATCGCCCGGCGGATCGGCGATCGAAGCCGCTTCCGCTCGCTGCAGATCGGCGTCTGCCAGGAGTCGTTCGGCGAGAGCATCCAGCGCAACATGAGCTGGGCCGGGCGGGACCGCCCGCTGCCGCCGGAGATGATCCCGCAACGGCTGTTCGATCGCCTGTTCGGCTCGCGGGAGCCCTACTGGATCGAGCGCAAGAAGAGCATCCTCGACGCCGTGAGCGACGAGGCGAAGTCGCTCAAGTCGGCGCTGGGATACGGCGACCAGCAACGACTCGACGAATACCTGACCTCGGTGCGCAGCCTGGAGCGTTCGGTCGCGAGCCTGCCGCCCGAGTATGCCCGGGTCGTGGAGCAGCCGCCGGAAGGCGGCGACCTGAAGGACTGGCCGCGGATCGCGAAATTGCAGACCGACCTCCTGGTCCACGCCCTGGCCTCGCGCCAGACCCGGGTGGCCTCCTACATGCTGACCAAGTGCCAGGGACTCTCGCGCTTCCCCTGGCTGGGCTACACCTACGAGCGACACCACGAGTACACGCACGGCCGGGTGGAGACGCCCGAAGGGCAGCGGATCATGCGGGACATCTGCCGGTGGCACGTCGAGGAGTTCGCCTACTTCATCGCCAAGCTGAAGTCGATCCCGGAGGGCGACGGGACGCTGCTCGACCACACCTGCGCGCTGTACGTCCACGAGCACGCCGAGGCGAATTCGCACAAGAACGCCGGCCTGGCCATGATCGCCGCGGGGCATGCGGGCGGGATGAAGACCGGGCTCCACACGCGGGTGACCGGGACGGTGGGCGACCTGTATCTGACCCTGGCGGAAGAGGTGGTCGGTGCGCCGATCGGCGGCTTCCCCACCGGCGACAAGAAGCTGACCGCGATCGTCTGAGCTCACATCGCCCCGCCGGCCGCCGCGGACGACGCCTCTCAATTGCCGCTGCGCCGATCGGGGTCGGATCGCGGCTCCTCCACCAGCTCACCAGGCAACCCGGCAGGGCCTCTCGGAGCGCCTCGGCTTGCTCCGGCGTGATGTCGATGCCGCCGATGAAGAGCTGTTTCAAGCCCCGCTTCGCCGAAAGCTGCGTCAGCCCCTTCGCAGTGATGCTCGTCTCCGGCAGTTCGAGGACCTCCAGGTTCTCCATCCGCAGGAAGACCGGGACTGCCGCGTCGTCGATGCCCCTGGCCTTCCAGAGCTTCAGATGCCGCAGCCTGGTCAGGCCGCTCAGGGCCGCGAGGCCCTTGCCGGTCACCCGGGTCTCCCGGAGGTCCAGCGTGTGCAGATTCGCCAGGCGTGCCAGCTCGGCGATGCCCCGATCCGAGACGCTGGTCTCGCCCAGGTCGAGGACTTCCAGCCGGGGAAGTTGCGCGATGTGGCCGACGTTGAAGTCCGTCACGGAGACGCTCCAGAGGCCGGAGTCCGTCCTCTGGCGGCCGGAGACACTCAACTCCTTGAGCGCGGGCAATAACTTCAGCGACGGTAGCGCCGCGCCGCTCATCTTGTTCCCGCCGAATGCGAGATGCTCGAGGTGATCGAGATTCCCCAGGAG
>CAVVVV010000014.1:0-89890 GCA_963751685.1 uncultured Alphaproteobacteria bacterium
GGCCGAAATAGAGCTGCCAGATCTCGGTGATATCGCTGAGCATGACCTGCAGCCAACTGACGAGGATCGCGCCGATGATCGGCCCGCTGAAGAAGCCGACGCCGCCGATATAGGCCGCGAGCAGCACGGTGCCCGATTGCTCGGCGCCGACGTAACTCGAATTCACGATTTCGAAGTTGATCGCGGCAAGCCCGCCCGCGATCCCGGCGAAGAACCCCGCCAGACAAAACGCGATGAAACGGACGAATTGCGGATTGTAGCCGACGAACTCGGCGCGCTCGAAATTGTCGCGCACCGCGTTGCACATCCGCCCGAACGGCGTGCGGGTCAGCGCGTACATCGCGATGACGCAAATGAAGCACCAGATCGCGATCAGGTAATAAACCTGGGTTTGCGGGCCGAAGTTCAAGTCGAAGAACGCGCAAGAGCTTCGTGCGGTTGGTGGTGATTCCCTCCTCGCCGCCGAAGAAGGTGCGCAGGATGAGCGCGCGACGAGGCGACGAGTTCGCCGAGCCCGAGCGAAATCATCGCAAATGCGGTGCCGCCGCGCCGGGTCGAAACCGATCCGAACACGATGCCGAAAAGCGAGCCCGGCGAATCCGCCGACCAGCGGCATGAGCGGCAGCGGGATCGGGAGCGAATTCCTGGTGATCGCGTTCATCGCGTGCACGACGAGGAAACCGCCGAGCCCGTAATAGACCGCGTGTCCGAACGACAGCATTCCGGTCTGGCCCAGGAGCATGTTGTAGGAAAGCGCGAAGATGATGGAGATGCCCATCAGGCTCAGCATCGTGAAAGCGAAACTCGATGTGAACAGCTTCGGCAGCAGCAACACGAACGCCGCCAGCGCGACCCAGGCGCCGTAGCGCACGGCGGTCGCGAGCAGGCCGCTTGCGGAGCGCCCGAGGCGCGCGGTTTGCGCGCTTTCGCTCATGTGTCGCGGGTTCCCATCAACCCGGTCGGCCGGAAGATGAGGATCAGGACGAGCAACAGGTACGGCAGGATCGGCCCGATCTGCGCCACGGTCACGAACCAGATATCCGAAAGGAAAGGCACGGGATTGGCGTGGATGCCGAACCATCCGAACACATCGGCGATCGAAAGGTTGACCGCCACCGCGAAGGTCTGCAGGAGCCCGATCAGGAGCGAGGCGACGAAGGCGCCGGAGAGCGAACCGAGCCCGCCGATGACGACGACGACGAACAGGATCGGGCCGAGCAGCGCCGCCATGTTCGATTGCGTGACGAGCGCGGGCCCCGCGATCACGCCGGCGACCGCCGCCAGCGCGCAGCCGAGGCCGAACACCAGCATGAAGACGCGCTGCACGTTATGGCCGAGCATCGCCCACCATGTGCGGATGCGTGAGCGAGGCCTGGATGATGAGCCCGATGCGCGTGCGCGTCAGCACCAGCAGCAGCGCCGACGAAAATGCCGATCGCGGACAGCAGCATGAACATCTTGTAGGCGGGGTAGTTGGTCGAAAAGATCGTAAAGGCGCTGAAATCGAGCGAGGGCGGAACGCGATAGTCGACCGGCAGTTTGCCCCAGATCATCTGCACGACTTCCTCGATCACGAAGGCAAGCCCGAAGGTGAACAGAAGCTCGGCGACATGCCCGTGGCGATGGACGTTGCGCAGGCCGTAGCGCTCGATCAGCGCGCCGATGACGCCGGCAAGCAGCGGCGCGAGAATCAAGCCCGGCCAGAAGCCGGCGAACTGGCTGATCTGAAATCCGAAAAAGGCGCCGAGCATGTAGAAGCTCGCATGCGCGAAATTCAACACGCCCATCATGCTGAAAATCAGCGTCAGTCCGCTCGCCATGAGGAAGAGCAGCATGCCGTAGAGCACGCCGTTCAGGGTCGAAACGAGGACGAGTTCGAGCAAGGCGGCCCACCCCAATACGCGAAGGCGACTTGTTGTTCTTATTCTTGAAGGAATCCGCCCGGCCGCGCGCGGCGGCCGGGCGGTCGATGCATCGACGTCAGCTGGCCGGTCGGCTCATCTTGCAGGTGGTCGGAAGCACGGTATTGGCGGTATCGATCCTGGCCGCCTGCCTCCAACCCCAACCGGTGCCTTCCTCGTCGAACGGCTCCTTCGCGCCGCGGTCGCCGAACGAAGCGATATAGATGGGCTGCATGAATTGATGGTCGTCCTCCCGCATATAGCCTTCGCCGCCGTCAAAGACGGTGACCTTCATGCCTTCGAGCGCGGCGCCGATCTTCGCCGGTTCGATCGACTTCGCCTTATCGATCGCGGCCTTGAGCATGCGCATCTCGTTGACGGCACGCGGATAGAACAGGCTGAGGTTGGACCCTCCCGCCCCGTCGGTCTTGTATTTCGCGCGAAATGCTTTCTCGAATTCATCCGCCGGCGCATAGCCGCCATTGGCGAAGCCCTCGCCGATCGCGAAGACGCGGTGATTGAGGCCCGCCTGCTTGATCGCCGTCGGACCGCCGCTGCCGCCGGCATAGTAGGTATACCAGTCGGTCTGCAGGCCGGCGTCGGCCGCTGCCTTCAACAGGAGCGCGAAGTCCTGGCCCCAATTGCCGGTGATCACGCTATCGGCGCCCGACGCCTTGATCTTGGCGATGTAGGGCGAGAAGTCGGTGATCTTGGCCAAGGGATGCAGCTCGTCGCCGACGATCTGCACGTCCGGAAGCTTGGCCTTGACCATTGCGACCGCCGCCGAACGCACCGCCTGACCGAAGGAATAATCCTGATTGATCAGGTAGATCTTTTTGATGTTCTTGCGGTCCTTCATGTAGTTGGTGAGCGCTTCCATTTTCTGGTCGGAATTGGCGTCCCAGCGGAAGTGCCAGAAGCTGCACTTCTCGTTCGTCAACGCCGGATCGACCGCGGCATAGTTGAAAAAGATGACTTCCTTGCCGGGGTTGCGCTCGTTGTACTTCGCGACAAAGTCGTTGATCGCGTGCGGCGAAAGCCGAGCCGTTGCCCTGCGTGATGATGCGGATGCCGGAATCGATCGCCTTCTGCACCTGGACGAGCGTTTCCTGCGCGTTCAGCTTGTTGTCGTAGCCGACGATTTCGAACTTCTTGCCGAGCGCGCCGCCCTTGGCGTTGAGCTCGTCGGCGAGAAATTGAAACGTCTTCAGCCCGACTTCGCCGATGCTCGCCATGCCGCCCGAGAGCGGATCGACATAGGCGATCTTGATAGTGTCGTCGGCGCCGGAAACCGGCATTGCGAATGGAACCGCTACGAGCGCGACCGCGCCCGCGAGCTTTGCACGCCACCCGAATTTCATGGAAACCTCCCTGTTTCGGACCCTTGTCCGAGCAAAAATGATGAAAGATGCGGCCTTATTCGCCGTTCTTGTTGTTAGACTTGGTGGGTCGAACCTTCAGCGAAACAAGCTCCCGGGTCAAGAAGCCGCAAATGCCGGTGCGGAAACATTTTTTTACAAGACCGCCTACCCTTGGCAGCCGGTACATTCGTGTATACCAGCGCCCCGATCTCGGGTTTACCCGAGATCGGCAGCATGAGTGCCCAAGTCGGCTAAAGCCGACTTTGGGTGTCTCGGGTTTACCCGAGATCGGCAGCATGAGTGCCCAAGTCGGCTAAAGCCGACTTGGGTAAGGCGGATCGCGGTGCGGAATGGGGTTGACGGGCGGCCGCCGTTACGGCCTGTGCCGCCTCAGTTTTTGCTCTTCCAATTCGAAATGACTTCATACTTGGCCTGGTCGATCCGCGTGCCGCTATTGCGGTCGTTGGCGCCGTAGGCGTGAACGCCATAGACGGTGCGGCTGTCCTTGCCCTTGTCGTAGACATAGATGCTCGAGCCGCTCATGCCGCCGGCCGTGTCGCACGGATAATAGATTTTTTCCACTCGCACCTCGTCGATTTGGCATTCCGCATGCCACATCGTGCCCTCCGGCTTGTCGCCCGGATAGCCGTTGATATTGATCAGGTAGGGGGGCATCGGTTCCTGATAGGCGAAACCGAGCCAGCCGGTTTGGTTTCCGATATCGCGATCGAGAATGATCAACGCGTAGTCGAAGCGCTCGTCGTGATTTTCGGTCCAACCGTTGACGGTGAGCGCCTTTTTCCAGGCGACCGTTCCGTAGGGGAATTGGTCGCCGTTCCGGCCCGGCGAAAATTCGATGCGCTTGTACCATTTGTTATTGTCGACGTTGTATACGCAGTGCCCCGCCGTCAGCACGTGATGCGGCCCGACCAGCGTTCCGGTGCATCCGATGGCGACCCTCCCGACCGCGCGGTACGGATAATCCTCGGTCGCGCTCACCTGCACGCGCTCGTCGATGCCGATGACGTTTTTCAAATGCTCGTCGCGGGGGGAATCGCGGTCCCCGCCTCCGGCCTTCGATCCCTTCTCGGCCTTTCCCTGCTCGAGCCGGCGAATGCCGTCGAAAATGCTTTTCTCAAGCTCGGGCGAGACGGCTTCGGTGCGAACGGTGCCATCGGGCGTTACCGATTTTGTCTGCAGCAATCCGCGAATATCGCCGCCATGGCGAAGGCTCTTGTCGGTTGATTTTCCCGCCTGCGAAAGTTTTGACGGCGGCGCCAAGCGGTCGCGATTGTCGAATACGTCGCCGCCCCCCCGCTTCTGTTCGGGCTGCGAAGCCTGGCGGCTCTCGGACGGCCGCGCCGCCGCCTCCGGCATTTTATTTTCGACGCTCATGCCTTTATTGCCGGGCTGGCCTTTCTCCATCGCGGAATCCGCGTTTGCCGCAAAAGCGGCCAAGGCCAGCGCCGCGGTCGCGAGAAGAAGACGGTGGCCGGTCAGTTTCTCGATCATGCAATTTCCCTTCGGAATCCGAACTCGCGCGCGGCGAGCTGGCCTGAATGCTTATTGAATTCGCGGCGGCGTGACCTCGAAGCTGAACACGGCGGCGCTCGCTTCCGGCGCGTCGTCGGTGTCTTTCTCGATCATGGCCCCGCCGCCCCGCGTCGCCGCTGGCGCCAGCGAAGCCTCCCGCAGCGTCTTCAGGAGCGAGCCCGCCATCCCGCGCGTGGGTCCGCGTTGCCCGTCACCCACGCTCCTCACCGTCTCCTGATTGAAACAGAGGTCCGACTGAATGCCGTCCTTCTGCTCGATCGCGGTGACGACGATATGCTCGCGGCCGACCGTATCGGGCGCGTTTTCATTGCGCCGCCACGTACGCACCGTCGCATAGCGAACCGCTTCGCCGGTGCCTGCCGGCAAGATAAACGTGCAGGGATCTCCCCATTGCTTAACAATATCTTTAATGCCGCCGCCCGCATCGACGTAGGAAACATTCACGTCGAGAGCGCGCGGGCCGGTATTCTTGATCGTCACCTTGATGACATCGCAATGAAAAACGGGCGGAACGCTTTTTTCTTCGAAGGACGAAACCGCTTTGTAGTCTTGCGAAAACTTCGGACATTCCCGGTGAGGGTCGCCGCTCGAGCGGGCCTCGGCCAAGCGCTCGGCCGTCACGCGAATGTTCTTGCCCGCCCCTTGATCCGCAAGCGCGTCGTTCCAGCTTTGCGCCACCCGCACGAGATTGGCGGCGCGCGCGCGGCTATAAAGCTTTCCCGCGACATCGCGCATGCCGTCTTCGGCCGGCTCCGCCCAAATCGCGACCGCCGGGGTGAGCGGGTAAATTTTCAGCCTCGAATCCTTCTCTTGCAGATCTTTGCGAATCCATTCGCCGTCGGCGGGCAAAATCCAGACTTTTCCGTCATAGACGCGCAGGCGCAGCTCGGCGGTCGCTTGCGCCGGGACCCATTCGATCGCGCCCTCCTTTGCCGCGGCTTTCATGCCCTCGATGAATTTACGCGCCAGCGGGTCGGCGAGTTCGTCGGCCGGCGGCTCCGCCACAGTCAGCCGAAACGACACGCTCGGCTGCGCGACGCTCGCCCAGACGGTCGCCGGCCGCTCGCCCGCGGCGGGCTTCTCGAGGAGCGCGGTGGAGCGGATTGCTTCCGCCTTGGCGATCGTCGCTCTCGCCCATTGCGGCCCGTCCGGCGTCGACGAAAGCTTGAGCACGGTGTTCGCCGCCAGCCCATGCAGCGTGCCGGCGGGAATCGCCACCTTGTCGCCCTCGATTTCCACCCGCCATATCGGACTGGCTGGCGCAACGCCGCCCGCCAGGAACGGCCGGTTGAGATCGCCGTCGAAGGTGGGCATGGCGGAAGGCGGATTCTCGGATTTGCGCATTTCCGAAACGATGAGGCGCGCGAGATCCTGATAGCGAGAAATCTTATGCTTGCCGTCGCTGAGCGCGCGGTAGAGGAAATAGGTGAACACGCCGGCGCGCAGGTCCGCCCCCTTGCCGATCATCGGCGCGTCGAATTCCTCATAGGCGCGCTCGATCGCCTCGCGCGAGCTGTCGACCGCGAAGAAGCCGACGAGCGATCCGCGCGCCGATTTTGATTGCAACGACCACGATTCCGGCATCGACGCATTCGCCGCGGCCGCACGGGGCGGCGCCGGTGGAATTCCCAGCCTTGCGGGCTCGACGCCGCGCACCGCCGTGCCGT
Source organism: uncultured Alphaproteobacteria bacterium (assembly GCA_963751685.1). Classification (GTDB taxonomy): domain Bacteria; phylum Pseudomonadota; class Alphaproteobacteria; order Rhizobiales; family Xanthobacteraceae; genus Palsa-892. Next base: position 6,484 of record CAVVVV010000014.1, read on the forward strand.
CGACCACCCCGCGCGTCATCGAGCCCGCGTGGCAGGCGTCGATCACGACCCAGACATCGGCGTTCTTGTCGCGGATCTTGTCGAGGGCGGCCCCGATTTCGTCGTCGACGATGCCGCGGAGCACCGTCTTGGTCTTGGAATCGTAGTCGCCCGCATCGGTCGGCAGCATGACCTGATCGAGATTGTTGCGCTCCGGATCCTGGCTCGCGTCCTTCACCGGCTGCTCGGTGCCGTGGCCGGAGTAAAATACCATGACGAGATCGCCGCTCTTCGCCTTCTCGGCGAGCGCGGCGAAGGCTTTCAAGATGGCGTCTCGCTTCGGCTCGCCGTTGATATTCGGGAAGCGCGGCTGACCGGCTTTATCCTTCAGCCCATCGGCAAGCACGATGATATTCGCCGCATCGAAGCCGCGCTTTTCGGTCAACAGCCGCCACATCAGCGTGACGTCGTTGGGCGGGCCCTTCAGCTTGTTAATGTTGGGGTTCTGGTAATCGGCGGCGCCGATCAGCAGCGCGTGATTGGCGGCCATACTCGGCGACGCGCACAGCCACAACGCGCCGGCGAGAAAAAGACCTCGAAATGGACGGGCGGGCTTCATGGCGATGGTAATGGTAGACGAGCGGGCACTCCCTGCGCGCAGGTCATCCATACCTTCCCTCCCGACACCGCAATTCGCACATAGTTGTGCTTATCTTCCGTGTCGCCCGCGCTTCCCGTCAAGCTCAGGATAACGGCGCTTCTATGAAGACCGGCAGCCTCCTCGCCCTGTTCGCGCTCCTCGCCCTCGTCACGGCCGGCCCGGCCGCCGCCGAAACGCGCGCGCTGATCGTCGGCGTTTCGAGCTACCAGCATCTCGATCCGAGCAAGCATCTGTGGGCGCCGAAGAACGACGTGAAGGAGATCGAGAAGCTCCTGCTCAAGCGCGGCGTCAAGAAAAGCAACATGACGTTGATCGCCGACGGCATTTCGCCGCAGAACCCGACGCGGCAAAATATCATGGACGCCTTGCGCGCGCTCAACGAGCGCTCAAAGCGGGGCGATTTCGCCATCGTCTATTTTTCCGGGCACGGCTCGTATCAGCCCGACCAGCCGGAGGGCGACCCCCGCCACGACGAGGAGGACGGCTACGATGAGGTTTTCCTTCCCTACGACGTCGAACCCACGCCGCTACAGTTGAACTCCAAGGCGATCAAGAACGCGATCATCGACGACGAGCTCGGGGAATTCTCCGACGCCATCCGCGACAAGGGCGTCGACCTGTGGTTCATGCTGGACAGCTGCTATTCGGGCACCGGCCTCAGGGCGAGCGGGCAATTCCACGAGAAACTGATCGAGCCGTCGGAACTCGGCGTGCAAGCGGACAAGGTTCCCGCCCCCAAGAAGGAAATCGTCATTCGCGGAAAATCCGCTTCCGCCAGCCGCTCGACCGAGCGGCGCGGACGCTACGTCTTTTTTTCGGCCTCGCGGGCAAACGAGCCGTCGAAGGAAATTCCGGTGCCCGGATCGGTGCCGGCGAAAGACGCGACCTGGCGCTCGGCCTTCACCCATACGCTGGTCACGGTGATGAGCCGCACGCCCAAACTGACCTACGGCCAAATCATCGACGAAGTGAACCGCGTCATGGGAGAGCCGGGCTCCCGCATCACCCAGACCGCCGGCCGCGAAGGCGATCTCCTCGATCGTCCCGCCTTCGGCCATGACACGGCCCCGAGCGCGGCTCTGCAGTGGCCGGTGCGGCGCGATTCCGGGATCGACGCCGGCGTCGCCGACGGCGTCGAAAAAGGCGCGATCCTCGCGCTTTACGACAAGCCCAACGCGAAGGAGAGCGAGCCCACCGGCTACGCGCTCGTGACCGAGGCGAACGCCACCGAAGCAAAGATTTCCCCGCTGCGCGAATATCCCTGCCCGCTCGTCGACGGCAACCCCGCCTGCCGCATGGGAGGCTCGGAGATTGTTTCCCGTGCGCACTATGCGCGGCTGTTGGAGACGCCGCTCGACTTCGCTTTCGACGTATCGCCGCCGCGTTTCCTGGAACCGGCTCCGGAAAATTTGCGCGCGCGGGCGAAGGAAGTGTTCGACGCGCTCAGCGCATCCGGTCCGCAAAACAAACAACTGCGCGGGCGCGTGCGCTTCGACGATTCTAAGCCCGACTTCGTCTGGTGGGTCACCGGCGAAGGATTCCGCATCGCCCCCGCCGGCAGCGATCCATTGAGGCTCGATACCGGCGCGGCCGTCGATCTCACGGGCTCCGAGCCGCTCGACGACGTGAAATCCAAGACCGCGCGGATTCTGCTGCGCGCCTACCGAGTCGAGCGGCTGCGGCGGCTCGGGGCCAAGGACGCCGAAAGAATTGAAGACCGGCCGCGCCTCAAGGTGAACCTCGGCCTCATGCAGTTGCGCTACGACGACGGACAGAAGAAATGCACGCCCGGCCCGCAATCGGAAATGAAGCCGGTGGAAGGCGCGCTCGTCGCCAGCCCCTGCACGAGCGTACGGATCAACGTCACCAACGATGGCCCTGCATCGCGCTTCGTGAACCTCTTCCTGATCGATCACAATTGGAATTTTCACGACATTTGCGACCAGCGCGGAAAGGACACCACGCTGGCGCCGCGCGCGGTCAGAACTTGCAACTTTAATTACGGCGCGGCACTCCCCGGCGGGTCCGACTTCGCCCGCTATACGCTGGCGATCCTTTCGACGCCGCAGCGGCAGAACGTGGCGGCGCGCAACTTCGACGACATCATGAATCTGAACAATGTGGAGGCCGGCGCGTCGAGGGCGGCCATCGATCAACTCGCCTTCGATGACGGATTGACGGATGGCGCCGAGGGACGAAGGTCCGCCGACAAGAATGCCGCGAGCGTCACCTTGGTGGAATGGGACCTGGATCACCGCGCCAAGAAGTAAGGCGCGGCGTCCAAGTCTATTGCCTTAAGTCTATCGCCTCAGTTGGTCGCGGTCGACTTAACCCACTCGACGAACTTGCCGAGCCGCGTGTAGACGCCGTGCAGCTTGGGGATGCCGCAGCCCTCGCCCCAGCTGACGATTCCGACCTGCGTCGCCTTACCGCCCACCTTCGCGACCAGCGGCCCGCCGCTGTCGCCCTGGCAGGTGTCGTGCACGAACTCCGCGCCGGGCGCCGGATTAGGATCGCCGGCGCAAATCATATTCTCGTTTACGATCTGGCCCGCATTGCCCAGGATGGCGTCGCGGACGTTCTTGACCTTGCTCTCGTCGATCCGGAAGCTGCGAACGATACCCGACAGGCTGTCGTCGAGGCTCGCCGCCCGGTTCTGCAAGATGTTGCCGTTGCACTCCGTGCGATCGACCATCTTGACCGAGGTGTAGCGCAGGTTCTTGGAGAGCGACCCTTTTTCGGTGGTGCCCCAGCCCACGATCGTCAGATCCGTGCCCGGCGTCTCGAGCGAGGAATCCTTCGTCGCATCCATCAAATTGATTTTTCCGACTTTGACTTCCTTCCGCGGCGCGCGTTCGAGCTTCAGGAGCGCCACGTCATTGTCGGTGAAATCGACATTGTACTGAGGATGCCGGTAAACCGATTTCACCGCGATCCGGTCGCCGTTCTTGAAATCGTTCGAGCCGACGTAAACATTGATGCCCTTCGGATCGACAAGCTCGCCTTCCGACGTCACGCAATGGCCCGCCGTCAGCACCCAGGTATCCGCGATCAGCGAGCCGCCGCAAAAGTGGTAGCTGAACTCCTCGCCTTTTTTCGCCTCGGCCAGAATCAACGAGACCTGGAACGGGAACGCGCCGGGCGGCGCGTCCTGGCCGCCATAGAGCTTCTTGTGGCTCGGATCGATCGCGCCGGCGCGCTCCTTGGCGAGATCGAGGGGGGTCTTCGGCCCCTTCATCCCTTCGGCGCTAACCGATACCGCGAAGGCGACCGCAAGCGTGAGTGCGCCCGCGGCGAGCGCCAAACCGGATATTTTCGTGTTCATGAATTTTCCTCTCCCCGACTTGGCGGTTAGCTCACCATTGAAGGTCTCTTAGCGTCAAGGCCAGGCCGGGTGGCGGAAAGCTTGACGGAGTCTGCGACGTCGCACCCCGAAGCCGCCCATATGAAAGTTCGACTATGGCGGAATTCGCGCGGAGGGTTGTTCGGCGTGCGGAATCCGCCGGCCGATTTCAAACGCTGGCGAGGCCGGAATTTATGATAAGGGGTTCGGGACGACGCTTCGCGTCATGATGGCGCCTACATTCTCGCTCGATTAGTATCGCCGCCGATTCCAGCGCCGTACCCGGCTGGAGAGCGCGGATGGGAGGAATATTTTGCAAAGACGGACTTTTCTTTTTTCGTCGGCGGCGGTACTCGCCGGCGCCGTTCTCCCGCGTTACGCCACGGCGACCGTCCCCAAGCCCGCGAGCTTCGATACCTTTCCCCCGACCAACAGCCGCGATGCCTTCGTCGGCTGGATGCAGGCGAACCGCGGCGAGAGCTCCGAATTTCCTCGCTCAGCGCTGGGGCCGCTACGAAGCGCTCCTGCGCAACCGGGATTTGTGGGAAAAGCGCAACATGCGCGCCTTCCTGATGACGCCGCGCGAGGAATTCGTGTTGAAGCAGAATCTCGGACGCGCCTACGAGCACGACTTCCTCGATATCGGCTTTGGCGTCACGATTTCGGGCCCGCATCTCGTGAGCCGCATGACCTCGACGATCGACGTCAAGCTCGGCGAGAAGGTGCTCGAGATCGGCACCGGCTCGGGCTATCAGTCCGCGTATCTCGCCAACCTCACCGACAGGGTATGGACCATCGAGATCATCCGCCCGCTGGCGCAGCGCACGCGCTCAATTTACGACGCGCTGATCGAGCGCGGCTATGTCGAGTTCAAGTCGGTCAACTCCAAGAACGCCGACGGCTATTACGGCTGGGAAGAAGCCGCCCCCTTCGACAAGATCATCGTCACCTGCGGCATCGACCACATTCCGCCCCCGCTCCTGCAACAATTGAAGCCCGGCGGCGTCATGGTGATCCCCGTCGGCCCGCCCGGCGCGCAGCGCGTGCTCAAGGTGGTGAAGGAGCGGGGCCCCGACGGCTCGGTCACCGTCGCGCGCTCCGACATTTACGGCGGCAAGATCGTTCCCTTCGTGGCCTTCACCAAGCTCGAAGGCGACGTGATCAAGGGCACGCATAACCAGTGACACGACAAGCGACGGGGCCGGGAAACCGCCGATGAGCCTCGATCGGCCGCCCGTCGCCGGATTCGGCCTCGATCTGCGGCCGCGGCTCTATCTTTATCTTTCGGTCGGGCTCGTCGCCGGCGCCGTGATCGCGCTGCAAATCTGCATCATGCGGATCTTCTCGGTCGGGAGCTGGGCGCATTTCGGCTCCCTCGTCGTCAGCCTTGCCATGCTCGGCTTCGGGCTCACCAGCGCCGTGATGTGCATCGCCAAGGATTGGTTCGAGCGCCACTGGCACGGCGTCGCCGCGGCCTCGCTGCTCTTGTTCGGGCCCTTGATGGTGGCGGCGAACCTCCTCGCCCAGCAAATCCCGTTCAACGCCATCTTCCTGATTTCCGATCCAACGCAGAAATGGCGGCTGTTCGGGAATTTCATGCTTTACATGCTGCCGTTTCTGGCGGGCGCGGTGTTTCTCGGCACCGTTTTTCTGAAAGCCCAGAAAATCTTCGGCCGCGTTTACTTCGCCGATCTCACCGGCGCCGGCGTCGGGGGCTTGCTGTTTCTCGGCGCGATGTTTGTGATCAATCCCGACAATCTGATCGTCGTGCCGCTTCTCTTGTGGTTCATCGGCACGGTGCTGTGGTTCGAGGCGGTCGATCATCGGCGCGGAAATTTTTGGCTCGTCGCCTGCGCGGCGCTCGCGGTCGCCGCGCACTTCACGCTGCCGCAGCTCCTCGATATTCGAAAGCTCGCCGTCTCCGACTACAAGGGCGTCGCCTATGCCCGCAAATTTCCCGATAGCAACCGCGTCTACGAGCGCGCCTCGCCGTTCGGCTATCTGGAGGTTTATTCCAGTTCGTACCTGCATTTCGCGCCGGGACTTTCCGACAACGCCGCCTTCAATCTGCCGACGATGCCGGCGAACGCGTATCTGGGCATGTACATCGATGGCGACGGCCCCAGCGGAATCATCCGCGACCTGCCGCCGAACGAAACCGCCTATTTTCGCTTCCTGTCGATGTACTATCCGTATTTGATCAAGAGCGCGCCCGACACTTTCGTGGTGCAGTTCGGCGGCGGCCTTTCGACCTCGGTCGCGCTGAATAATTCGAAAACCGTCACCGTCGCCGAGGGCAATCCGGCGGTGCTCGCCGCCTTCCAGGAGGATCAAGGCCTTCGCAACTTCACCGGCGATATTCTGCACAACCCGAAAGTGCGCGTGATCGATTACGACGGCCGGCTCTATCTCGCCTACACCGACAACCGCTACGACGTGATCGATTTGAGCCTTGCCAACTCGGCGGGTCTTTCCAACCCGGCGGCTTCGCCATCGTCGAGAAATTCTCCTACACGCGCGAAGCGATGCGGAGCTACATGCGCGCGCTGAAGGACGGCGGCGTCTTATCGGTGACGCTGTGGAACAAGGAGGAGCCGCCGAAATCGGTGCTCAAGCTCTACACGACGATGGCGGCCGCCGCGCGCGACCTCGACGCCGACATCGCCGGCCGCTTCTTCGTCGCCGCGAGTTATCTCTCCACCGCGACGGTGCTCTACAAGCGCAACGGTTTTTCCGCCGACGAAATCGAGAAGCTGCGCGCGCACACCCGCGCCATGTCCTTCGACGAAATCTACTCGCCGGGCCTGCGCTACGACGAGGCGAAGACGGCGGAGGTTCTCGACGGCTACAAGAACCAGATCTTCTTCGACGCGCGGCGAGCCGGGAGAGGAGCCGAAGGACGAGCCGCCGCCCGAGGCGCCCGCCGGCGGCGACGATCCCAACCAACCCGCTTCCACCGTGCCGGCGACGACGATGGGGCAATTGACCTGGCACCACCTCGATGAACGGCGGCTGGGACAGATCGCCGAGCGCTACGTCTTCGACTCCCGCATGCTCACCAATGCGCGGCCCTATTTCGCCGCCTATGTGCGGCCCGTCGATTTGCCCCGCATCACCGACCGGCTAGAGCTGTTTCAGGACGAATGGGGATATATTCTCCTGTGGGCGACGCTCGGCATCGCCTGCATCGCGGCGACTTCGCTGGTCGCGCTGCCGGTGATTTTCGGCTGGCGCACGATCTTCAGCCGCTATCCCGGCAAGTTCCGCACCATCGTCTATTTCGCCTGCCTCGGGCTCGGCTACATCATGGTCGAGGTCGGATTCATCGCCGAATTTATTCTCGCGCTCAGCAACCCCATCGTTTCCGCCTCGGTGCTGATCACCGGGATGCTCGTCTTCTCCGGCCTCGGCAGCCTCGTTTCCGAGCGCTTCCTCGACCGCGCCCGCAACGTCATGCCGGTCGATCTTCCTCGCCATCGGCGCGCTGCTGATCGGCTACGGCCTCTTCCTCGACCGCGTGCTCGATTTCATCGGCACATTCCCCTATGCGCTCCGCCTCGTCTTCTGCTTCGCGCTGATTTCGCCGCCCGCCTTTCTCATGGGCTTTCCGATGCCGACCGCCATGACCTCGCTCGCGCGGCTCGGCAAGGAGCCACATGTTCCTGTGGGCCTGGGGCATCAACGGCTGCTTCTCGGTGATCGGCGCGGCGCTGGTTCCTATCATCGCCACGTCCTACGGCCTCTCCACCGTCTTGATCGTCAGCGGCTGCGCTTATCTCTTGGCGATGGCGGTCTTCTTCGCCGTGCTGTTGCCGCTGCAAGCGCCAAGCCCGATCGAAGCGGCGGCATGATCGCGATGCGGGCGCTTGCTGCAACCGAGCTTGCTTCGATTTTCGGTGGGCGCCTTCGTGCTCTTGCAAGCCGCGGCACTCTCGCCGCTCGCAGCCGAGCCCCTGCCCCATGCGAAAACCACTCTCGTCGAATTCGACAACTCGGCCTTTCCCTATACGCGGCGAAATTCCGGAAAAAAACCTGCCGTTTCTCGATGCCGCCGACGGCAACCGCCGCGGCCACACCTCGCCGCGCGGCGGCGTCTATTGGGAAGAGACCTACAGCGACCGCCATGTGTTGTTGTCGATCCCGAGGGGCTTCGACCCGAAGAAGCCGACGCTGATCGTGCTCTATTTCCACGGCAATCTCGCGAAGCTCGCGCGCGACGTGCGCGACCGCCAGCAGGTGCCGCGCCAGGTCGCGGAATCCGGCTTGAACGCGGTGCTGGTCGCGCCGCAATTGGCCGTCGATGCCCTCGATTCCAGCGCCGGACGATTTTGGGAGCCGGGATTTTTCGCGCGCTTTCTCGACGAAGCGGCGGCGCGCCTGGCGAAACTCTATGGCAATGAGAATGCGCGCGCGACTTTCGCTCACGCGCCGGTCGTCCTCGTCGCCTATAGCGGCGGTTATCTTCCCGCCGTCTGGTCGGTCTATGCCGGCGGCGCCAATGAACGCGTGCGCGGCATGATCTTGCTCGACGCGCTGTTCGCGGAGAGCGACAAGGTTGCCGCTTGGCTTGCGGCAAGGCCACCGGCATTTTTCGTCAGCGCCTACACGCGCTCCGCGCGCGAGGAAAACGACGCGCTGCAAAAAATGCTCGGCGAGCAGAAGATTAAAGTCCAGACTTCACTGCCGCCGCGTCTCGCCGAAGGCAGCGTACCTTTATCGCCACCGGCGAAGATGCCGTACACAACGATTTCGTGACAAGGGCCTGGGCCGGCGATCCGCTCAAGATGTTGCTTTCGCGCGTGCCCGGATTTTCGCGAGCCGCGCCGCCAAAACCCGCGCCCGCCAAGCCGCGCTGATTTCAGGCGAGGCTGCGACTTTGCGTTTCCTTGACCGCACTGCCCAGCCACGGCCGGTGGTTGACGGTCACGACGCGCGAGAAGCCATTCATTTCCATGCGGTCGATCCGGCTGATCGAGCAATTGTCGACGACGAAGGCAAGTGCCGCATCCGGGTCGAGACCCGAGCGAATGGCCGATCGCCGCGCGGATGCTGCCGCCGTGCGCAACGGCGATGATATTCCGCCCCGCATATTCGCCGCTCAGCCGCTCGATCGCCGCCGCCACCCGCGCGCACAATCTCGGCGAAACTCTCGCCGCCCGGCGGCCGCTCGTCGGCGGGGCCGAACCAGAACGGATAGCGCGTGCGGTCGCGGCTCGCGAAGAAATCGGCGCGCACCTGCCCCTGCCATTCTCCCAAATGCTGCTCGGCGAATTCCGGGAATCGCCACCGGCTCCGCCGCGTGATTCATGGCGGCGAGAATCGCCGCCGCCGTCTGCCGCGTGCGGGAAAGGTTGCTCGTGAGCCACACGGCGTCGCGCGGAAGCTCGTTCGCGAGCGCCGCGAACACGGCTCCGTCGACGAGCAATCGCAATCGACGTCGGATTGGCCGTAGATGCGAACGGAATTCGGCACCGGCGCGTGCCGGATCCACCACCAGCGCGTTTCGTTCGATCCTTTGTCGTTCACGTTCACGCTCTCGGTTGACTCTGTCGATTTCTCACTCGGTTCGCAGGACTGTATAGGTTTTCGCTCACTTCTATCAGTGTCCGCTCTATGTCTCAGAGCAGCCATGACAAAATTAGACCGTCACTTCCGCTTTTGACCCGTTGCAGACATCAGCGGCCTGACCCACAATTGTTCAAATAGGCTCGACCTGCGGCCTTGCGGCCAGCGCTGCCTACCACCTAACGGGCAACATTCGTTTACCCGAAGTTGAAATCATGGAAGGTGCTTGCATGGATGCGAAAACTCCTCTTCTCGCAAGTCAGCGGATAGTTCAAGTTTGCCTGTTGCTGGTGGCGGCGATTGCCTTATTCGGCGGAGCGCTGCAAATGTATTTGGGGGAGCCGGAAACCGCGCCGCGGCTGGACAACGTGCATCGCTTCATGGCCGGCGTGTATTTCGGCTCCGGGCTTATTGGCTTGTGGGCCGCTCTCACCATTCGTCAGCAGAGAACGCTCGTTTTCCTGATCGCGCTCAGCGTATTCCTGGCCGGGACCGGACGGCTGGTGTCCATCAGCCAGGTTGGGTTGCCGCAACCCAACGCCGTATGGCTCGGCTATCTTCTGCCAGAACTGCTCTTGCCGTGGATCATGGTCGTCGCTCAAATCGTCACAAACAAAAGTTCTGCCGCAAGTAGCCTCAAGTGAGACGGGGGCTCTCAGCGTCGAGTGCCGTCGACAGGCGGCGGTTGTTGCGGTCGGTTTCGACGACGACCCTGAAGCCGAGCGCCTTCAGCGCCGCCTCCACCGCGCGCGCATCGGATACCGGATTGGCGAGCTTTCGCGCGGAGGCGTAATCCCCGATACCGATCACGTGAGCGACGCGCTTTTCCGCCAAGCGCTGGGCCGCCGCTTCGCCGGCCGCGGCAAGGGCGATCACCGCGATCCAGCTCACAGCTCAAGGCGGAGAGAAATAAGCGGCTCATAGCGTTGAACAATGGCTTGGTCTTGAGACCTGAGTGGGCTTTGACAAGTTTCGCACACCGGCAGAAGCCGGGCCAAGACCCGCGCCGAAAGCCCGCTTTGCAGGAACCCGTGCTTCCCTTACAAGGGCGCGCGAGCAACGCGCTGATCAGGGGCGGATTCGGGCATGGCCATCGAATTCAAGGGAAAAGTCGCGATCGTCACCGGCGCCGGCGGCGGGCTGGGGCGCGAGCACGCGCTGGCGCTCGCCGCGCGCGGCGCCAAGGTCGTCGTCAACGATCTCGGCGGCGCGCGCGACGGCAGCGGCGGCTCGGCGACCGCGGCGGAGAAAGTGGTCGAGGAAATCCGCGCCGGCGGCGGCGAGGCGATGGCCAACGGCGCATCCGTCACCGACTTCGCCGCCGTCGAAGCCATGGTCGCCGCCGCGATGAAAAAATGGGGCCGCGTCGACATTCTCGTCAACAATGCCGGCATTTTGCGCGACAAGACCTTCGCCAAAATGGAGATCGCCGACTTCCGCGCCGTGCTCGACGTCCATCTCATGGGCGCCGTGCATTGCACCAAAGCGGTGTGGGAGATCATGCGGGCGCAGAATTACGGCCGCATCGTATTGACCACGTCGTCGACCGGGCTCTACGGCAATTTCGGCCAGTCGAATTACGGCGCCGCCAAGATGGCGCTCGTCGGTCTGATGCAGACGCTTTCGCTCGAAGGCGCCAAGCACGACATCCGCGTCAACTGCCTCGCGCCCACCGCCGCGACGCGCATGACCGAGGGCGTGATGCCGGCGGAAGTGCTGGCGCGCCTCAAGCCCGAGGCGGTATCGCCCGCCGTCGTTTTTCTCGCCTCGGACGCGGCGCCCACGCGCGCCATTCTATGCGCGGGCGCCGGCTCCTTCGAGCGCGCCTACATTACGCTGACGCCCGGCGCCTTCATCGGCACCGGCAAGGATGCCGCCGACCAGGTCGCGGCGAACATCGAAGCGATCTCCAGCCGCAAGAGCGACATCGTCCCCGCCAGCGCCATGGACCAAGGCCGCATCGAAATCACCAACGCCCAGACAAAAGCGGGCTGAAAAGAAGACGCCCGTGGACCAGGAAACCAAGGATCCGAGGCTTTACGTCCCGCTGGCTTCGTTCGCGGGCAAGGAACCGCCCGCGCCCGGCTGGTTCCGCCACGCGATCGAACAAAAGCCGGAGCGAGGCTTCGTCGAGGTCAGAGGCGCCAAGATCGAAACGCTCGCCTGGGGCGAGCGCGGCAAGCCGGGCATCCTGCTCATGCACGGTAACGGCGCCCACGCCGATTGGTGGAGCTACATCGCCCCCTTCTTCGCCGCCGACTACCGGGTGGCGGCGCTGTCGTGGTCGGGCATGGGCGATTCCGATTGGCGCGAGCACTACACGCTCGAGGCCTTCGTCGACGAGATGCTGGCGGTGGCGGGCCACACCGGCCTGTTCGAGGCCGATGAGAAGCCCATCGTCGTCGGCCATTCCTTCGGCGGCGTGCCGACCATCGCTTGCGGCATGACGCATGGCGAGCGGTTGCGCGCGGCGGTCGTCGTCGACACGCCGCTGTGGTCGCCGGCGGAACGAAAAGCGCGCCGCGAAAAGCGGAAATCAGGCCGCGAGCCGCGCCCGAACCGCATCTACCCGACCTTCAACGCGGCGCTGGCGCGCTTTCGGCTGGCGCCGATCCAGCCTTGCGACAATTATTTCATCGTCGACTACATCGCCCGTCACTCGCTCAAGCGCGTCGCGGGCGAGGGCGGCGAAGGCTGGACCTGGAAGTTCGATCCCTTCATGTGGCACCAATTCGAGCTGCCGAACCTCGCGCTCGAACTCGCCAAGATGAAGTGTCCGGTGGCGCTGATGTGGGGCAGCCGCTCGAAGCTGATGTCGGGGAAGCTACTCGAATACGTGCTGCAGGTGGCGCCAAAAGAAACGCCGAAGATCGAGATTCCCGACGCCGAGCATCACGTGATGATCGACCAGCCGCTCGCCTTCGTCGCGGCGCTACGCGGCCTGCTCGCGGGCTGGCCGCGCTGATTCAGCTTCAAGCGACAATACTCTAGGCGGGTTGCTTCCGCCTCGCCCGCGAAATGATTTCGGGGATCATCTCGCCGCTCGAGGGGCCCATGATGTGGACCCCGGCAACGCCCGAAATTTTCGAATACTGCTCGATCAATTCGAGCGCGATGCGGCGGCCTTCCGCCTGCGGATCGGCGGCGCGCTCCATGCGCTCGATCACGCGCTCCGGCATCACCGTCCCGAATAGCCGCTCGCGCATCCAGCGCGCGGAGCGCGCGGATTTCAGCGCCGCGATACCGACCAGAAAATACATCTTTTCGGGAATGCCGTGCTCGGCGAGCCGCTGCATGTAGCGCGCCAGGATCGCGGCATCCATGCAGAACTGGGTCTGCACGAATTCCGCGCCCGCGTTCATTTTCGCGAGCAGCCCTTCGGGCTTCCAGCCGGCGGGCGGATCGATCGGCGCGTCGGCGGCGCCGATGAAAAAATCGGCGCGGCCCTTGACCTTGCGCCCGTTGGGAAACTCGCCGCGCTCGCTCAACGCGCGCGCGGTTTTCATCAAGCCGACGGGATCGAGATCGAAGACGGGCTTCGTCTCCGGCTGGTCGCCGGCCGACGGATCGTCGCCGCGCAGAATCAGGAGATTGTGCAGATTGAGCGTCGCCGCGGCCATCAGGTCGCTTTGCAGCGCGATCCGGTTCTTGTCGCGGCAGACGAACTGCACGATCGGCTCCGCCCCTTCCGCCGCGAGGATCGAGGCGGCGGCGAGCGCCGACACGTGCGGCTGCGCCCCGGCGCCGTCGGTCACGTTGATGGCGTCGGCCGATCCGATCAGCGGACGCGCCAGCGCAACGAGATCCTCGCGCGCGCAGGAAACCGGCGGCGTGATTTCCGCCGTGATGACGAACTGCCGCGCTTTTACCTTGTCGCGGAATTTTTGCGGCTTCGTCCGCTGCGAGAAGCCCGACATCAAATCAACGCGCCGCCGCCCGCTTGGGAACGCTGCTCGTCGCGGCATTGATCGCCGGCAATACTTTCTCCGCCATCAAGACCATCGAGCGGCGAGCGAGCTTGCGGTCGCCCCAGTCCTTGCCGGCATAAAGCAGCGTGCCGAAATCGCCGACTTTCTCGCGGAAGGCGAGCAATTCATCGGCCACCTTCTGCGGCGAGCCGTGAATGACCAGCTCGTCGCAAATGCCGTCGATCGTCACGGCATCGTCCGGCTGCTCGCGCGAAGTCTTGAACAATTCGATGCGGCCGTTCTTGATGAGCTTCGTCGCGAGCTGGCTGTAATAGTAGCGATAGGGACTCTGCGCCGAGGTCGCGTATTCCCGCGCCGTCTTGTCGTCGTCGGCGACGAAGATGCTTTTCGCGACGCGCCAGTTGGCGGCATCGGCCTTGCGCCCGGCGCGCGCGCAGCCCTCGACGTATTTCGGCCAGTGGCTCTTGACCCAGGCCGGCATCAGAAAGTTCGCCGAGATCGGATCCCAGCCGCGCGCCGCGGCTTCGGTGACGCCCTTGGAGAACGGCGCCACCGCCGTCACCACGATCGGCGGGTGCGGCTTCTGCAACGGTTTTGGCAGGAAGCCCTGCCCGAGTTCCGGGATCAACTGGCGCTCGACCGAAATATTCCAGTACTTGCCCGCGAGATTGTAGGGCGGCTCGCCGGCCCAGATCGCGAGCACCTGATTGATCGCCTCGAGAAACATGGCGTTGCGATCGGCGTCGAGATTGCCGAACGCCTCGGCGTCGGACAACAGCCCGCCCGGGCTGATGCCGAAGATGAAGCGGCCGTCGAGCAGATGATCGAGCATGGCGATCTGCGAAGCGACCGCCGCCGGATGCGTGTTCGGCAAGTTCACCGTGCCGGTGCCGAGCTTGATCTGCTTGGTCGCGTGCGCGAGCGTGGCGATGAACATCGCGCACGACGTGATGTTTTCCGCGCGATCCGTGGCATGCTCGCCGACATAGCCTTCGTTGAAGCCGAGCTCGTCCGCGAGAATGAACGCCTCGCGGTCCTCCCGCAGCGACTGCCGCCAGTCCTTGCCGAGCGGATGGATCGGCATGGTGAAAAAGCCCAATTGCATGAATGTCCCCGGTTTTGGCTGGCTTTTGTTGTCCGGCAATCCCCCTGCCGGTTCAAAAAATCTAGCTGCAGAGCGCCTTCAAATGAAATAATATGTTCTGAACATTAGGATTAGAATTTCTAATGAGCGATAAACTGAGCCTGCACCAGGTCCGCGCCGTGATCGCCGTCTGCGAGGAAGGCTCGTTCACGCGCGCGGCGGCGCGCGAAAACGCGACGCAATCCGGCATCTCGCAACACATATCCGCCGTCGAGCGCGAAGTCGGCGTGCGGCTCTTCGATCGCTCCGCCAAGGGCGTGCGGCCGACGCCGGCGGGCGCCCGCTATTACCGGCGTTGCATCGAGGCGATCGGCACGCTGCAGGCGGCGGGCGAGGAAATGCGCGCGCTCGCGGGCCGCGTCAGCGGCAACCTCCGCATCGGGCTGATGCCGACCTTCACGCGCGCCGCGCTCGCCCCCGCGCTCTTGGGTTACGTGCGGGACTACCCCGACGTGAAGCTGCAGATCGTCGAAGGCTACAGCGCCATGCTCACCGACATGGTGCTCGCCGAGGAGCTCGATTTCGCGGTGGTGCCCACCTTCGAGGGCCGTGTCGGCTTGAAGTCGCGGCTCCTCGCGCGCGACCGCGAGATGCTGATTTCGGGCCAGGCGCGCGGCTTCAAGGCGCTCGCGCCCATGCGTCTCGCCGATTGCGAGCCGTTGAAGATCGTCGTGCCCGGCACCCACAACATCCGCCGGCGTAATCTCGAGACCTACTTCCAGACCAACGGCATTCCGATCGAGGACAGGATCGAGATGGACGCGATGATCGGCACGCTCGAATTCGTCGCGCGCTCCGACTGGGTCGCGGTGCTGCCGAGCATCATCTGCATCAACGACGTGGGCCGCGGCGATCTCGTCGTCAATCCGATCGTCGATCCGCCGTTGTTCGCCGAATTCGTGGTGATTTCGCCCGCGCGGCGGCCGCTCGGCGGCGAGGCGCGGCGTTTTCTCGACCGCATCGAAGGCGAGATCGCGAAAATTCGCGCGAGCTGGAAGGAAAAATTTCGCTCGCGCGCCCGCAAGGCTTCTCCACGTTGAGGCGATGAGCAATGTGCCCTAGGATAGCCGCGTCTCTCATTGCTCGAGACTTCTCCGTCCTTAGGAACATCAACGATGTCACATGAACCTTTTGCAACCGGTCGATGTCTCTGCGGCGCCGTGAGCCTCACAATCAAAGCCGAACCGGTGGGCATGGGCCAATGTCATTGCAAAGATTGTCAGAGAGCATCCGGCACCGGCCACATGTCTATCGCCCGCTTCAAGAAGGACGATGTGGCGATCGAGGGAAAGACCAGCCATTATGCATCGACGGCCGATAGCGGCAACATCAACACCCGCCATTTTTGCCCGACCTGCGGGAGCCGCATCTATGGCGAGAACTCGGCTCATCCCGGATTGATCAATGTTTCGATCGGTTGCATCGATAACCAAAGTTGGTTTTCGCCCCAGCGCGTGGTGTATGCGAAGTCCCGTCCCTCCTGGGACACGACATCAACGAATATTCCCAACTTCGATAAGATGCCGCAGTAACGGCTCGGCCGCGCGTTAGTGCGAAGAACCGGCGGGTGCGCCCGGCTGCTGCAACGGATGCGCCCGCGCGAAGGCGTCTTCCTTGAGACAGGCCGCGGCGATGCGCGCGACGTTGGGGTAGGGCTCGGGCCCGCGATCGAAAAATTGCCCGCCGACCGAATGGCTGACGAGGCAGATGTCGGCGAGCGTGATCGCGTCGCCGCAGCAATAGCGCCCCGTCTGCCCGTCATTCGCCAGATGCGATTCGAGCGCCTTGTAGCCCTCGACGAACCAGTGCCGGATCCATCGCAGCCGCGCCGGCTCGTCGAGCTTCAATTCGTGTTCGAGAAAGTTGCGAACGCGCGGGACGATCAAAGGATGCGCGTCGCAGGCGACGATTTCGGCGAGCCCCCTCACCCACGCCCGCGCGCGCGCATCCTTCGGCAACAGCGGCGGCTTCGGGTGAACCTCGTTGAGATATTCCATGATGGCGAGCGACTGAAACAGGATCGGTCCCTTGCCGTCGTCGAGCGCCGGGAGGAGCATTTGCGGATTGACCTTGCGGAAGGCGTCGGTGCCCTGCTCGCCCTTCAGAATGTTGACATGCACCACCTCGGTCTCGATGCCCTTGAGATTGAGCGCGATCCGCACCCGGAACGAGGCGAGCGAGCGCCAGAACGAAAAGAATTTCATCGCGGAACTCCGAAGATTGATCAGGCGGCCGATTGCAGCGTGAAATCGTATTTCACTTCATAGAACGGCTTGTCGCTCGTTTCGCCGCTCGGCGTGCGGCCGGCGGGCTTTTTCTTGAAATCGACGATCAAAGGCTCCTTCACGCCGAATACGACGTCGGTGTCGATGTAGCGATCGCCCGCCTGGAAAATGTGGGTGATGATGCGGTGATAGCCCGGCGCCTCGACGAGAAAATGGATGTGGGCGGGACGCATGTGGCTGATCTTGGTGCGTGTCATCAACTCGCCGACGGTGCCGTCGATCGGAATCGTGTAGCCGATCGGCGCCACCGTCCGGATGACATAGGAGCCGTCGGCGGCTGAGCGGTAGATCGCGCGCAGCCACGGGCCGTCCGTGTCGCGTTGCGCCTCGTAAAGCCCCTCGCCGTCGGTTTGCCACACGTCGAGGATGGCGCCCTTGATCGGCTTGCCGTCGAGGCCGCGCACGAAGCCGCTCACGAAGCACGGAATTCCCGGCGCGCCGTCCGCCATGTTGCCGCCGCTCGCGAGCTCCGGCGAATCGTGCACGTGGAACGGCCCGGTCACCGTCGTCGGCGTCGCGCCGGTGGCGAGCCGATGATTGATCGCGTCCACCAGCATCGAGACGCCGAGCACATCGGAGGCCAAAATGAACTCCTGCCGCTTCTCGCTGCACATTTTGCCGGTGCGCGTCAGCCAATCGATCGCGGTCGCCCATTCTGCCTCGGTGAGTTCGACCTCGCGCACGAAGCCGTGGAGGTGCTTGATCAGCGAGGTCATGATCCGCCGCAGCCGCGGGTCGGGAATATTCTTCCACCGCTCCGTCGCAATCTCGGTGAGATTGGTTTCCGTCACATAAGACATGGTTCGCTCCCCGCTCGCGTTTTTTGGCCACTCAATTGGGCGCGGTCATTTCCGACGCCGTCACCGTCGCCTTGCGGCCCTTGGCTTCGGCGGCGGCGAAATTAAGCTCGACCTTCACCCCGTTCGGATCGAACAGGAAGAGTTGGTAAAGGCTCTGGTCGTCGACACGACGCTCCTTGAATTCGATGTTCAGTTTTTTCAGGTGCGCGATCAGCTCGTCGAGGCCGCTGGCGCGGAACGCGACGTGGTCGATCACGCCCGAGCCCTTGGTCGCCTGCAATTCCTGGCCGAGATACTTCATCCGGTTGTCGGAAACCTTGCCGCCGCCGGTGGTGAGATGCAGCACGTCCTGGTCGCCGAGATAAAGCCAGTAGACCGGAAACTTGAAGTCGGGATGCGGTCCGACGCGAAAGCCCAACACCTTCACGTACCACTCCTTGGTCGCCTCGATGTCCTCCGCCTGGATCAGGAAATGCTCCATGAAGGAAAGCGGCATGGTATCCTCCTCTTGCATTCGTTGTTGTGCGCTTCGCGGTTTTTTTACCCGCGATTGAAGCCTTTTCGGAGGGGAGTTTCGGCCCAACCGAAGATTCTGTCCAGGAGCCAGCAATGCCCGCCTACTGGGTTGCCCGCGCGAAGATCAACGATCCGGTCGAATACAAGAAATACACCGACCGCATGCCCAAGCTCATCGCCCAATTTGGAGGCAAAGCGCTCGCGCGCGGCGGCCGCTTCCAGATCATGGAAGGGCCGCACAAGTTTCATCGCTTCATCGTCATCGAATTTCCGACTTTCGACCAAGCCGTGGCTTGCTTTACTTCGAAGGAATACGACGAGGCGGCGGCCTTTCGGCGGAGCGGCGCCGGCGAGGTCGAAACCATCATTGTCGAAGGCGGCGACGCCACGCCCCGCTGAGCGCGGCGCAACAAACGCTTCCCAACGACCCTCTAGCGCCAGCGCGCCGATTACGCCTAAGATATTCAAAAATAACGTCATGGGGGAGGAGACCAAATGCTTGCTCAACTCAAGCACAAGATGCTTGCGACGGTTCTGTTCGCGGCCTGCGCGGCGTTCGCGTGGGTCAATAGCGCCGCCGCGCAATCCGGCGAGCCGATCAAGATCGGCTTCAGCATGGCGCAGACCGGCGGCCTCGGTCCCAACGGCAAGTCGGCGCTGCTCGCCGAGAAGATTTGGGAGGAAGACGTCAACGCCAAGGGCGGCCTGCTCGGACGTCCGGTCAAGCTCATCTACTACGACGATCAGACGCAGCCAGCGACGGTGCCCGGAATTTATACCAAGCTTCTCGATGTCGATAAGGTCGACATCATCATGGGCGGCTACGGCACCAACATGCTGGCGCCGGCGATGCCGGTTGCGATGCAGCGCAACAAGTTGTTCATCGGATTGCTGGGGCTCGGCGTGAATAGCGAGTTCCACTATCCGAATTATTTCGTGATGATTCCATCGGGTCCGGATCCGAAGCCGTCCTTCACCAAGGGCTTCATTGACGTCGCCATGGAGCAGAACCCGAAACCGACGACCATTGCGATCGTTGCCGCCGACGCCGAGTTCTCGGTCAACGCTTCCGACGGCGCCCGCGAAAACGCCAAGAAAGCCGGCCTCAAGATCGTCTACGACCAGCGTTACCCGCCGGCGACCACGGACTTCGCTCCGATCGTGCGCGCGATCCAGGCGACCAATCCGGACCTCCTGATCATCTGCTCCTATCCGCCGGATTCGGTCGGCATGGTGCTCGCGATCAACGAGCTCGGCTTCAAGCCGAAGATGGTTGGCGGCGCTATGGTCGGGCTGCAGAATACCGCGATCAAGATGAGGCTCGGCCCGCTGCTGAACGGCTTCACCAATTACGACTTCTGGCTGCCGGTGCCGAAGATGATGTTTCCCGGCAACGATGAGTTCATGAAGAGATATCAGGCGCGCGCCGCAGCCGAAGGCGTCGACCCGCTTGGCTACTACATGGCGCCGCAGGCCTACGCACAGTTCCAGGTGCTGGAGCAGGCGATCACCGCCACCAAAAGCCTCGACGACCAGAAGCTCGCCGATTACATCCGCAATAACACGTTCCAGACCGTTGTCGGCTACGTGAAGTTCGGTAGAGACGGCGAATGGGCCGAGGCGCGCGTGGTGCAGACGCAGTTCCAGACGGTGAAAGGCAACGACATCGAGCAGTTCAGGAATGCTGCTACACAGGTCGTCATCTCGCCCTCAGGATTTACTTCAGGCAAAGTGATCTATCCCTTCGAAAAGACGAAGTAAGCCTTCGCGATCCAAAAAGAACGCCGCGCGAAAGTTTCGCGCGGCGTTTCGCTATAGCCCCCTCTCCCCACCCGAACTCGGGTTTACCCGAGTTCGGGTATTTTCAAGCGGCCGAAGTAGGAAACATCCGACTTCGGCTGGGGAGAGGGAGTAATTACAGCCCCATGTAGAATTTGCGGATGAGGTCGTTGTTGTTCAACTCGTCGGCCGAGCGGCCCTCGAAGGCGATCTTGCCGTGCACGATCACGTAACCGCGGTCGGCGATGCGAAGCGCCTGCGGGAAGTTCTGCTCGGCCATCAATACCGTCAGCTGATAGCGCTCCTTCAGCTCCTTGATCTTGTCGATGGTGCGGCTGACCAGAATGGGGGCGAGCCCCACCGAAGGCTCGTCAACGAGGAGGATTTTCGGGTCCAACATCAGCGCGCGCCCGAGCGCGAGCATCTGCTGCTCGCCGCCGCTCATGGAGCCCGCGAGCTGCCGGCGCCGGTCGGCGAGACGCGGAAACGCCTCGTAACAAAAATCGAGATTGGAGTTGATCTTCGCCCGCGCCTTGGGTCGGAAGGCGCCAAGCAAGAGATTTTCCTCGACGCTGAGCCGCGGAAACAGCCGGCGCCCCTCGGGCACCAGCGCAATCCCAAGATCGACGATCTGCTCGGTGGTGCGGCCGACGAGATCGTGGCGTATGCCGTCAATCTCGGCGACGATCGTGCCGGCGCTCGGGCGCAGAATACCCATGATGCACTTCATCAGCGTGCTCTTGCCGTTGCCGTTGGTGCCAAGCAGCACCACCGTCTCGCCGTCGGCGGCCGACAATGAGACGTCCTCGATCACGCGCACCGCGCCGTAGGCGGCGTGAATGCCTTCGATGAAAATGCTATTGGCCAAGATACGCCCTCACGACTTCGGGATCGCGCATGACGTCCTGCGGCAGGCCGTCGGCGATCTTCTTACCCGACACCAGCACCGCGACGCGATGCGAGAACGCCATCACCGCGCGCATGATGTGCTCGATCAGGATGATGGTGATGCCGCGCTCGTTGAGCCGCGCCAGGAGCGCCAGAATATCGTCGATTTCAGAATGCGACAGCCCCGCCATCGCTTCGTCGGCGATCAGCAATTTCGGTTCCGCCGCCATGGCGCGCGCGAGCTCGAGCTTGCGCATCTCGACCATCGAGAGATCGCGCGGTAGTTTTTTCGCCTTGTCCGCAAGCCCGACGAGCCGCAGGAACTCGCCGCAATGGTCCTCCATTTCGGCGCGCGTGAACCTTCGTCCCTCGCGGGCGTGCACCGTATAGAGGAGCGGCACCCGCAGATTATCGGCGATCGAAAGGCTCACGAACGGGCGCGGCAGCTGAAAGGAACGCGCCAGCCCGAGCCGCGTGCGCTGATGCGCGAGCAGCCCGTCGAGCGGTTTGCCGTCGAATAGGACGGATCCCGTTTCGTTGTGCAGTGTGCCGCAGATGCAGTTCACCAGCGTGCTTTTGCCCGAGCCGTTCGGCCCGATCAGGCCGAGGCACTCGCCCTGCTTGACCGCGAGATCGATGCCGTCGAGCGCGACGAAGCCGCCGAAGCGCTTGGAAAGACCGCCGATCTCCAAGAGCGCCGTCATCCGTCTCTCCGCGCGCGCAGCCGGTCCTGAAAGAAGCCCATGATCCCCTTCGGCGCGACGATCACGAAGGCGACCAGGAGCACGCCGACAATCAGGAGATTGACCTCCGAGGAGATTGTCACCGTCGCCACCTGTTGGACCGTGCCGAGCAGAATCGCGCCGATCAGCGGCCCGGCCCAGCTCGTGGTGCCGCCGATCATCGGCATCGCGATCGAATTCACGGCGTAGGCGAGGCCGAAGGTGGAGGAAGGCTCCACATAGCCGATGTAATAGGGAAACGGCGCGCCGGCCATGCCCATCAGCGCCCCGGAAATCGTCGTCGCGACGAGCTTCAGCCGCAGCGTCGGCACGCCCGAGGCTTCCGCCGCCACCTCGTCGTCGCGGATGGTGGCGAAGCCGTAGCCGAGCTGCGAGCGCTCGATGATACGCGCCGTCGTAATGGCGGCGATCGCGAGCACGAGCATGATCAGGAACAGATATTCGACGTAACTGCCGATCAGCGGCGACGTCGCCGGATGGATGATATAGGCGCCGCGCGAGCCGCCGACAAAAGTCCAGTTGACGACCAAGGTCTGCAACACGACCGCGAGCGCCAGCGTCGCGATCGAGAAGAACGCGCCGCGCAGCCGCAGCGTCAGATATCCCATGCCGAAGCCGACGATGCCGGAAACGCCGCCGCCGATCAGGATCAGAACGGGGATCGGCAGCGGATGGACTTTATGGATGAAGACGGTCGCGTAGGCGCCCATGGCGAAGAAGGCGGCGGTGCCGAAATTCACGTAGCCGGTATAGCCGCCGAGGATGTTCCAGGCGGTGGCAAGAACGATGAACTGCAAAATGACGAAGCCCGCGAAAAAGATATATTCGTTGTGCACGAAGCGGGCGCCGAAATAGGCCGCCGCGCCCACGCAGACCGCAATGAGGAAAAAAACGGAGGAACGCAAGGCGCCTACCTTCCCAAGAGACCCGCCGGCCTTAACGCCAGCGTGAGCAGCAAAAGCCCGAAGGCGACGGCGGGCGCCCAGGACGGCCCGTAAAACGTCGAGGTGATGCTCTCGATGATCCCCAGCAGCATCGCCGCGATCAGCGCGCCGGGAAGGCTGCCGAGCCCGCCGAGTACGCAGATCGCGAAGATACGGCCGATATATTCGCGGCCGACCGAAGGCTCGACCGGCTGAATGATGATCAGGCAAGCGCCGGCGATCGAGCAGGTCGCAATCGAAATCGCGAACGCGATGCGCTTGATGTGAACGGGATCCGCGCCCATCAGTTGCAGCGCCAGCTGATCCTGCGCCACCGCCATGATCGCCCGCCCGGTGAAGGTTTTCGTCAGGAACAGCTGCAGGCCGGCGAACAGAACGAGCGAGACCATGCAGGGCACGAGCAAGCGCAGCGGCAAATCGATGATGCCGAAGTGTAGCGTCGGCCCGATATAGGAAGCCTCGACGTAGCGGAAGTCGACGCCGAAAACCAAAATCAGCCCGACCTCGGTGATAAACAGAATACCGAAGAAGAATGCCAATCCGCGCAGCGCATCCTGGCCGCGTTTCTCGAACGACAGGTGATAGACCTGATAGATGAGCGCGCCGAGCGCATAAAAAGCCGGCAGCACGACGATGCTCACGACGATCGGATCGATGCCGAGCCGCTGATTGACGATATAGGCGATATAGGCGCCGAGAATGATGAAGGCTGGATGCGCGATGTTGACGATGTCGAGGATGCCGAAGGAGATCGAAACGCCGACCGTGACCGCGGCGTAGAATCCGCCGAGCAAGAGGCCTGAGACCAGCGCCCCCACCAACAGATCGAGCGGAATATTCACGGCCTCGCCCCTCCCCTCGGTCCCCGCGGTTCTAAGGCTCGCGGCGTACCGTCCCCTCAGCGGGCGCCAGTGTAAACGAAGCTTCGCGTCTGGCTAGCCTAAGGAAGCTGCAATCTCAGGCCGCGACCAGGCGGACCTTGTCGGGAACGGCGAGCGGCGGATTGGCGCTCTTCAGGAACTCGACCGTGGTGAAGACGAGTTCATGATCGCCGATGTTCTCGAGATCGTGGATCTTGAACTCGCCGGCGCGATAGCTCTCGTGCCGCGTCTCGCCGGGATAGTATTCCGCTTCGACCGTGGAGCCGTCCTGCTGGTGCGAGCGTGCGCGGCCCGGCGTGACCGCGGTCCAGAAATAATCGAGCTGGTGGCGGTGGAAGCCGATGCGCTCGCCGGGTTTCAGGCGAATGTCCCACACCCGCACGCGCTCGTCCTCCGACAACAGAGTTGTGCCGACGCAACCGTTTTGCTGGTTTTTCTCGAATTCGTCGGCGATCGATTGGGGCCAGGCCGTTTCCGAGCGTTCGGCTTTCTTCGCCTTCATGCTGAGGACCATGGCGTTCTCCCGTGCTCTCGCGGTTATGATAGACCGGAACGAAACGGCAAGGAAGGCGACGTGACCAAGCGCGGCCGCGCCCTCATCATCGGCGGCTCGATCAGCGGCCTGTTCGCGGGGCTGTTGCTGCGCCGCGCCGGCTGGCAGGCGGAAATTTTCGAGCGCTCCGGCGCCGAGCTTGCCGGCCGCGGTGCGGGCATCGTTACCCACGCGGAACTGCGCGATGCCTTGCGCATGGCGGGGATCGACCCCGACGATGACCTTGGCATCGACGTCGAAATCCGCCGGATTTTCGATCGCGATGGCAAGGTGATCGCCGAGCAGCCGTTCCCGCAAATCGTCACCTCGTGGGACCGCATGTTTCGCCTGCTGAAAAACGCGTTCCCGGCGGCGAGCTACCATCTCGGCAAGGAATTCCTCCGTTACGAAGAACGCGGCGAACGCGTCACGACGCATTTTGCCGACGGAAGCGAGATCGAAGGCGATCTCCTGATCGGCGCCGACGGCATTCGCTCGACGGTGCGGGCGCAAGTTCTTCCCGAGGCGAAACCGCTTTACGCCGGCTACGTCGCCTGGCGCGGCCTCGTGCCCGAGCGCGAAATCAGTCCGCGCACGCATGCGGACCTCTTCGAGTATTTCTCTTTCTGCTTGCCGGAAGGCGAGCAAATGCTCGGCTATCCGGTCGCTGGGCCCAATAACGAACTCAGCCGCGGCGAACGCCGCTACAATTTCGTCTGGTACCGCCCCGCCGACGAGGAGCAAAAGCTCCACCGCCTGCTCACCGACGACAGCGGTCACACGCATCTGGGCTCGATCCCGCCGCCCTTGGTGCGGGCGGAAAACATCCGCACGCTGCGCACCGCATCGGCGCGGGTGCTGGCGCCGCAATTTCAGGAAATGGTGGCGCTCACCCCGCAGCCTTTCCTGCAGCCGATCTACGATCTCGAATCGCCGAAGATGGCGTTCGGCCGGACGGCGATCCTGGGCGACGCCGCTTTCGTCGCGCGCCCGCATGTGGGCGCCGGCGTCGCCAAGGCCGCCCTCGACGCGATCGCCCTCGTTGTCGCACTTGAAGCGAATGCGAAAGTCGAAGCCGCCCTGCAGGCTTTCGAGCGCGCGCGCATCGGGATCGGCAAAGCGGATCATCGAGCGCGCCCGCCACCTCGGCGCCTACATGCAGGCGCGCTTCCGCACCGAGGATGAGCGCCGCTTCGCGGAGCGCTACCGCACGCCGGAAGCGGTCATGCGCGAGACCGCGACGATGGATTTTTTGCGCAGCTAAGAGGCTGCGCTTGGGACTTCTTGCGCAGCTAAGTAGCTGCGCTGGGGATTTTCTGCGCAGCTAAGTCGCTGCGCTTGGGATTTCCTGCGGCGTTGATCAGGGCCGCTTCACGCCCGCCTTTTGCTCCAGCACGGCGCAAACCGCGCCTGTGTCCTGCGCGCCGTAGCCCGCGGCGAGCGCCTCGGCATAGACCGGAAGCGTCGCATCGAAGGTCGGCGTGGGAGAGCCCAGAGACTTCGCGAACGCGCCGATGATTTCGAGATCCTTCTGCCACGTCGAGATCCGCATCGTCGCCTCGTCGTATTCGCCCGCCACCATCATCGGCCCCCGCACTTCGAACATGCGCGAGGTGCCGGCGCTCGTCGAGATCACGTCGAAGACCTTTTGCGCGTTGAGGCCCGCCTTCATGCCGAGCACCATCGCTTCGGCGGAGGCGACATTGTGGATCGCGACCAAGAGATTGGCGATGTATTTCATCCGGCTGCCATTGCCGAAGGCGCCAAGGTCGTGAACCTGGCGGGAGAAATCCGCGAACAGCGGGCGGAGTGCGGCGATACTCGCGCGCTCGCCGCTCGCATAGATGACGATATCCTTGTGCTTGGCCTGCCCGCCGGTGCCGCTGGCCGGGCAATCGAGGAAAGTGTGACCGGCATCGGCCAGGATTTTTTCGGCCTTGGCCTTATCCTCGAGCGTGAAGGTGCTCATTTCGACGACGACGAGCTTTTTCGCTTTGACCGCGGCGATCTCGCGCACGACTTGATCGAGCGCCTTCGGCGAGGGCAGGCTCGTGATGATCGTCGGCACCGACTGCGCCATCGCGGCTATACTCGGCGCGATCTCGACGCCGGCCTCCGACAATTCGGAGGAGCGCGCCGGATCGATGTCGAGGCCCTTTACCTGCCAGCCGGCCGCCGCGAGATTGCGCGCGAACGCGCTGCCCATGATGCCGAGACCGATAATTCCCACGGCACCTTTCTTGCTATTTCTCATTCCAAATCTCTCCCGCCAATATCTCTTTAAGTGAAGGGTTGATCCGCGCCTTCTGGCAGCGGAACCTCGAACGCATTGATGGTCATCGAGATCAGGCCATAGTAACCCAGGATTGCAACGAGTTCGACTACAGTATTCGCCCCCAGCAATCCAGCCAGGCGACGATAGGCCGCATCCGATACCCGCCGCTTATTCCATAGCTCGCGGGAAAATTGATAGACCGCCTGCTCGTCCTCGCGCGCGAATTTCGGTGCCCTACCGAGGCGGATCGCTTCGATCGCGTCGGCGGCAATGCCGGCCGCAAGGGCGATGGGAGCGTGAGCGTGCCATTCGAAACCCGCTTGCCAGAACGCGCCCGTCACCAAGATCGCAAGCTCCGAGAGCCGCGGCGGCAGGCTGGTGCCGTAGCGACAGAACGCCCCGAGTTCCTGCGCTCGCTCCGCCAGTTCGGGGCTCATGAGCCACACGCGCAGCGGCCCCACCACCCGCCCGCGCGGTCCGGCGACGATCGCATCGTGCACCTTGCGTTGCGCCGGTGTGAGCTCTTCGGGTTTCCAGTCGGGAATTCGCATCGAAACCTCGCTTGCATGGTGGCTGAATTTCCGCTTATCGCATCCGGGGACGATCGGCGAGGAGAATTCGCAAATGTTGAATGCGGCGGTGATCGGCCTTGGCTGGTGGGGAAAGGAGCTCGTCCGCTCCGTTCAGGATACCAGCAAGTTCATCCGCTTTTCACGCGCCGTCACCTTAGAGCCGGAGCAGGCTCGAGAATTCGCCGCCAAAGCCGGGCTTGCGCTCGGTCGATCCTATGACGACGTGCTCGCCGATCCGAAGATCGACGCCGTGGTGCTGGCGACGCCCCACTCCCAGCACCGCCGCCAGGTCGAGGCCGCGGCGGCGGCGGGAAAGCACGTATTCTGCGAAAAACCCTTCGCCCTTTCGCTCGCCGACGCCAAGGCGGCGCTTGCCGCTTGCCGCGCGGCCGGCGTTGCGCTCGGCGTCGGCCACAACCGCCGCCTCTGGCCGTCGATCCGACGAATGCGCGAACTGATGGACGCGGGCCGCTTCGGCACCGTCATGCACGCCGAAGGCCATTTCAGCCACGACTGGCTCGCCAACCAGCCCGCCGGAGATTGGCGCTCGGCGCCGGAAGAGACGAAAGCGGGCGCCGTCACCGGCATGGGCATCCATCTCATCGACTGCTTCGGCTTTCTGGTCGGGCCGATGCGGCGCATCAGCGCGCGCTCGACGCGCCGCACGCTGCCGCTCGAATCGGGCGACACGACCGCGGCGCTGTTCGAATTTGCGAACGGCGCCACCGGCACCCTCGCGACCACCCTCAAGACGCCTTATCTCTGGCGGCTCGCGATCTACGGCTCGGATTTGTGGGCCGCCAGCCTGACCGAGACCAAGATCGCCACGCGGCGCTCCGGCCGGGGGATGGAAACGATCGAGCTCGATAAGACCAACCACGTCGGCCTCAATCTCAAATCCTTCGCGCGCGCCGCCCTCGGGCAAGGCGCGTATCAGATCGACGACGAAGGAATCCTGCACACGGTGGCGGCGCTCGACGCGCTCTTCCGCTCCACCGCCGCAAACGGAGCGTGGCAGGACATCGGTTAGAAATTCACTCCGCCGTCCAGCCGCCGTCGACGACCAACGACGTGCCGGTCATCAACAGCGAGGCGTCGGAGGCGAGAAACACGATGGCGCCCATCAAGTCCTCCACCTTGCCGAGCCGCCCGAGCTTGATCTTGGCGAGCACGTCGTTCCGAAAATTCTCGTCCTCGAAAAACGGCCGCGTCAACGGCGTCTCGATGAAGGTGGGGGCGAGCGAATTCACGCGGATGCCGTGCGGCCCGAGCTCGATCGCCATCGCCTTGGTCAATCCCTCGATCGCGTGCTTGCTCGCGCAATAGACGGTGCGGCGCGCTGCACCGATGTGACCCATCTGCGAGGAGATGTGGATGATCGAGCCCGCGCGCTTGGCCGCGACGAGCCGCCGCGCCACCGCCTGCGCCACGAAGAAGGCGGCGCGCACGTTGATCGCGAAGATGGCGTCGAAGTCCTCGATCTTCACCTCGACAAACGGCGCCGGGCGGTTGGTGCCGGCGTTGTTCACGAGAATGTCGAAGGGCGGCGCCTTTTCGATCGCCTGCCGCGCCGCCTCGCAATCGGTCACGTCGAGCACGAGCGCGGTCGCCTGCTGCCCGCGCGCGCGAATCGCCGCCGCCGCCGCTTCGACTTCCTCGCGGCTGCGCGCGGCGAGCGTCACCTCCGCGCCCGCTTCCGCCAGCGCCGACGCGGCGGCAAGCCCGATACCGCGACCGGCGCCGGAGACAAGCGCGCGCCTGCCGTCGAGGCGGAAGGAAGGCGTTTTAGGAAGATCAATCGACATACTTTTATCCGTCATGCCCGGCCTTGTGCCGGGCATCCACGCCTTACCTCTTGATATCATCAAAGACGTGGATGGCCGGGCAGGCAAGCTTGCGCAGCCTGCCTAAAGTTGACTGCGAGCCCGGCCATGACGGTGAGAATGCTCACTCCGCCGCCTGCGCGTAGGCGACGTTGCGGCCGCCATAGCGGCGCACGCGCACATTCGCCTGCTCGGCGTGGCCGGAGAAGCCCTCGAGAATGCAAAGCCGCGAGCAATATTCGCCGATCAAGGCGCTCGCCTCGTCGGTGAGCACTTTCTGATAGGTGCAGGTCTTTAGAAATTTTCCGACCCACAGCCCGCCGGTGTAGCGCGCGGCTTTACGCGTCGGCAGCGTGTGATTGGTGCCGATCACCTTGTCGCCATAGGCGACATTGGTGCGCGGCCCGAGAAACAGCGAGCCGTAATTCTGCATGCGGGCGAGGAAATAATCCGGATCCTGGGTCATCACCTGCACGTGCTCCGAGGCGATGCGGTCGGCTTCGACGACCATCTCCTCGTCGCTGTCGCAAACGATCACCTCGCCGTAATCCTCCCATGCCTTGCCGGCGGCGTCGGCGGTGGGGAGGATCGCGAGCAGCCGCTCGACCTCGCCCATGGTCGCGCGCGCGAGCTTCTCCGACGTCGTCAAGAAAATTGCCGGCGAAGTCGGCCCGTGCTCGGCCTGGCCGAGAAGATCGGTGGCGCAGATTTCGGCATCGACCGAATCGTCGGCGATGATCAGGGTTTCGGTCGGCCCGGCTAGAAGATCGATGCCGACGCGGCCGAACAGCTGGCGCTTCGCTTCCGCGACATAGGCATTGCCCGGCCCCACGATCATGTCGACCGCGGCGATCGTCTCGGTGCCGAGCGCCATACCCGCCACCGCCTGCACGCCGCCGAGCACGAAGATTTCGTCGGCGCCGCCGAAATGCATCGCCGCGACGATCGCCGGATGCGGGCCCGCCCTTGAACGGCGGCGCGCAGGCGATGATCCGCTTCACCCCCGCGACCTTGGCGGTGACGATCGACATGTGCGCCGACGCGACCATCGGGTAGCGCCCGCCCGGCACGTAGCAGCCGATGCTCGCGACCGGAATGTGCCGGTGCCCGAGCACGACGCCCGGAAGCGTCTCCACTTCGAGATCGCGCATCGTCGCCTTCTGTTTCTCGGCGAAGTTTCGCACCTGCGCCTGGGCGAATTTGATGTCGGCGAGATCGCGCTTCGAAACTTGCGCGATCACGCGCTCGGTCTCGGCTAGCGTGAGCTTGAAGGAAGCGGGCGACCAGTGATCGAATTTCTGCGACAGCTCCCGCACGGCGGCGTCGCGGCGCGCCTCCACGTCGGCGAGAATTTGCTCGACCGTCTCGCGCACTTTGGCGTCGGCCGCCTTGATCGCGCTCGCATCGAGGCCGCGTTTGAGATGGCGAGCCATGACCTGCCTCCTATGCCTTCACTTGATCGCTTGCGGATTGATCGGCGAGCCGGTGCCGCCGGTGATCACCAGCGGCGGGCCGCAGAAGAAAAATTCGTAGATTTTGTCCTTGGCGCAATCCTCGGCGAGCTCCTTCAGATAAAAGATTTCGCCCATGCAAAGACCCATGGCCGGGATCACCACCCAATGCCAGGGTTGGTTCGCCTCCTTCGTCTCGTTCGGCCGCACCTCGACGCCCCAGGTGTCGGAGCAAATGGCGGCGATCTCCTTTTCCTGGCACCAGTAGCAATTCTCGAACTTGACGCCCGGCGCGTCGCCGCCGGCATAGCCGCCCCATTTCTTCTCGGCGAGGCAGCGCTCCATCTGCCCGGTGCGCAGAATGACGAAATCGCCCTTGCGAATTTCGACCTTCTGTTCTCTCGCGCATTGGTCGAGTCTCGTCGTTGGAAATGCTCTCGCCGTCCTTCAGCCAATCGACACCGCGGTGGCGCGCGATATCCAACAGCGCGCCGCGCCCGACCATCTTGCTCTTGGAATGCTCGATGCCAAGCACGGAGAGCCCCCGCGCGTCGATCAGCTTGGCGTCGAAACCGTTATAGGCCTTGTCCTCGTAGAAGATGTGCCCGAGCGCGTCCCAATGCGTCGCGCCTTGCACGCAAAGATTCAGCGTGTCGTCGGCGTAGCGAATCTTGTTCCAGTCCTGCCGGCCGGCGATGGCGTCGGTGCCGGTGGCGAGCATCTGATGGATCGGATTGAAGCGGCCGCCGAAGAGGCCCGTCTGCGGGCCGCTGGTGTCGAGCGGAATGCCGAGCGCGAATACCCGGCCCGTTCGAATGAGCTGTGCTGCCTTGACGATTTCCGCCGGGCCAACGTGGTTGAGCGTGCCGATTTGATCGCCCTTGCCCCAGCGGCCCCAGTTGGAAAGCTTCTTCGATGCCTCCTCGATCGCCTTGCGGCCGACGCTGATGTTCATGCCAACTCCTCTGAAATTCCTGTGGTCATGGCCGGGCTTGTCTCCACAAGTCGGGTCTACCCGACTTGTGGCGATAAAACTTGTTGAACTCGGGTAAACCCGAGTTCAAATGCCATCCACGTCTTTAATACGCTGGAACAGTAAGGCGTGGATGCCCGGCACAAGGCCGGGCATGACGAATTAATAAGTTTCATCATCATCACACCTTTCCCAGCGCCGCCAGCACGACGCCGGGCGTGGCCGGCATTTCGGTAATGGTCTTGGCGCCGAGCGGGGCAAGCGCGTCGTTGATCGCGTTCATCACCACGGCGGGCGCACCAGCGGTGCCCGCCTCGCCCGCGCCCTTGGCGCCGAGCTCCGAATCCGCGGTCGGCGATACCACATGGCCCACTTCGATATCGGGCATTTCGCCCGCCATCGGCACGAGATAGTCGGCCATGTTGCCGTTCAACAATTGCCCACGCTCGTCATAGAGGCAGTGCTCGTAGAGCGCCGCACCGATGCCCTGCACGATGCCGCCGCGAATCTGCTCGTCGACGAGCTGGGGGTTAATGACGGTGCCGCAATCCTCCACGCACCAATGGCGCAGGAGCTTCACGAAACCGGTGTCGACATCGACTTCGAGATAGGACGCCTGAATGCCGTTGGTGAAGGCGAACGGCCAGGCGCGCGGCACGTAATGGCGCGTGGCGACGAGCTCGGCCTGGAAGCCCGGCGGCAGCGTGTCCGGCCGGAAATAGGCGATGCGCGCGACCTCGTCCAAACCGACGCGCTCGCGTCCGGTATCGGCGTCGACGACCAGGCCGTTGCGGATGTCGAGCGCCTTCGGCTCCGCCTGCAAGATGGAGGCGGCGACCGCGAGCACGTTCTGCCGCAATGCCTTCCCCGCCTGCCAAGCGGCTTCACCGCCAATTCCCGCGGCGCGCGAAGCCCAGGTGCCGCCGCCATAGGGAGTGTTGTCGGTGTCGCCGGTGACGACGCGCACGCGCTCGATCGGCACGCCAAAGGCGGAGGCCGCGACCTGCGCCAGCACCGCTTCCGCGCCCTGCCCCTGCTCGGTGACGCCGGAATGCACGATCAGCGCGCCCTCTGCGTCGAGGCGGACGGTGGCGCCGTCCTGCGCCGAAATCTTGGCACCGCCGACCCCGTAAAAAGCGGCGGAAGGATTCGTCACCTCGATGAAGGAGGCGAAGCCCAGGCCGCGATAATTTTTTTTCTGGCGCAGCGTCGCCTGCTCGGCCCGCAGCTTGTCGTAGCCCATCATCGCGACGAGCTTTTCGAGCGCGGCGTGATGTGAAAGCTTCTCGAACTTGATGCCCGAGGCTCCCGCGCACGGATAGCCGTCGTCGGGAATGAGATTCTTGCGCCGCATGTCCAAGGGATCGATGCCGATCTTCGCCGCCGCGAGCTCCACGAGCCCCTCCGTCACCGCGGTGGCGATCGGATGGCCGACCGCGCGGTATTGGCACATCACATTTTTATTCTGGAACACGACGCGGGCCAGCGCCCGATAGTTCGGGCATTTGTACGGGCCGCCGACGAGATTCACCACCTGGTTCGCTTCGATCCCGCTCGTGCGCGGATAGACCGAATAGGGCCCGATGCCGGTCAAATCGTCGATCTCGAAAGCGGTGATGGTGCCGTCTTTCTTGACGCCGATCTTCCCTTTCACGCGATGATCGCGGGCGTGAATGTCGGTGACGAAGCTCTCCAACCGGTCGGCGACGAATTTCACCGGCCGCCGCAAAAGCTTCGACAGCGCCACCGTCGCCATCTCGTCGGCATAGGTGTGGACCTTGATGCCGAACGAGCCGCCGACGTCCTTGGTGACGACGCGCACCTGATGCTCGGCCAGCGAAAGGTGCTTGGCGAACAAATTCTGCATCATGTGCGGCGCTTGCGTGCCTTGATAGACGGTGAGGCGCTCCTCGCCCGCGTTCCAATCGGCGACGATCGCGCGCGGCTCGTTGGTGACGCCGGTATGGCGGCCGAACACGAAGGTCGCCTCCACCACCGCGTCGGCTTCCTTGAAACCCTTGTCGACTTCGCCCGCCTCGTGCCTGCGCTCGAAAGTGAGATTGTCGCCGAGCTCCGGATGAATCACCGGCGTCTTCGCATCGAGCGCGGTTTCGGCGTCGGTGACCGCGGGCAATTCCTCGTATTCGATGTCCAGGAGCTCGATCGCGTCCTCGGCCTCGGCGCGCGTCCGCGCGACCACGGCGCAAACCGCCTCGCCCTGCCAGCAGGCGCGATCGATCGCGATCGCGTGCTGCGGCGCCGACTTGATGCCTTTGAGGTGCGACAGCACTCCGACCCAGGGTGTAATCACCTTGGCAAGCTCCGGGCCGGTGACGACGGCGATGACCCCCGCTGCCAATTTCGCGGCGGCGGCGTCGATCTTTTTGATGCGTGCATGCGCGTGCGGCGAGCGCGCAAACGCCACATGCGCCATGCGCGGCAGCACGAGATCGCTGACATATTGTCCGCGGCCCTGCATCAGCCGCGCCAGATTCGGCCGCGGCACCGAACGGCCGATATAGCTGTTCGGCCGGTCGAGCGCCGTCAGGGCGGAAGGAAGATCGCCGGCGATTTTCATGTCTTGCCTCCCGCGCGCGCCCGCGAAGTCGCTTCGATCGCGTCGACGATCGCTTCGTAGCCGGTGCAGCGGCAGTAATTGCCGGAAATATGCGCACGGATTTTCTCGCGGCTCGGCCGCCCGCCCGCCGCGAGCAATTCTTCCGCCGCAAGCAGCATGCCGGGCGTGCAATAGCCGCATTGCAAAGCGTTGCGCTTGGCGAAGGCGTCCTGAAGATCGGCGATCTTGCCGGAATCGGAAACGCCTTCGATGGTTTCCACGCGCGCGCCGTCGCATTGCACGGCGAGTACCAGGCAGCCGCGCACCACGGCACCGTCCACCCTCACGGTGCAGGCCCCGCACACGCCATGCTCGCAGCCGACATGGCTGCCGGTGAGGCCAAGATCCTCGCGCAGGAAATCGACGAGCGTCTTCCGCGGCTCGACGGCTTCGCGCACAGCCTCGCCGTTGACGGTGAGCGAGATGGTATGAGCGGCGCTCATGCCGCGAGTTCCGGCGCCAGACGGCGCAAGAGCGTCTTCGCGAGATGCCGCTTCACGGCGCCGCTCGAATGAATGTCGTCGGGCGGATCGAGGTCGCGATCGAGCGCCGCCACCGCCTCCTCGATCGAGCCGGCGGCAAGCGCTGTTTCCGCTTGGCGTGCGCGCGTAGGCGTCGAGCCGACGCCGAAAAAGGCGAGCCTGGCACTTTTGCCGTCGCGGCAGGCGGCGAGCCCGGCCATGGCGAAATCGCCGTGGCGGCGCGCGAGTTCGCCGAAACCGACGCGCATATCCTTCGCAGGCGCCGGAATGCGGATGGCGGTGAGCACGTCGGAGGGCTCAAGCGCCGTCTCGTACAAATCCTTGAAGAAATCGTCGGCCTTGACCCGGCGCGCGCCCTTGGCACCCTCGATCTCCACCTCGCCGCCGAGCGCGAGCAAGCAGGCGGGCAACTCCGCCGCGGGATCGGCGAGCGCGATCGAGCCGCCGATGGTGCCGCGATTGCGGATGGCGAAATGCCCGATATGCGGCAGCGCCTTGGCGAAGAGCGGCGCGTGTTTTGCGATTTCCGGCGAGCGCTCGGCCTCGGCCTGGCGCACGAGCGCGCCGATCTTGAGCCCGCCGCCATCGAGCGAAATTCCCCGCAACTCCGTGAGCACGCCGATATCGACGAGGAGCGAAGGCGAGGCCATGCGCATGTTGAGCAGCGGCACCAGGCTCTGGCCGCCGGCGATGATCTTGGCGTCGGCGCCGACGCGCGAAAGCGCGGCGATTGCTTCCGCGAGCGACTTCACGCGCACATATTCGAAACTGCGAGGCTTCACCGCACCACCCTGACGCCGGCGAATGTTAGGGCGGGTATGCTTCGCGCGCCATCTTGCACTGCGGCAAGAACGCGCTTTCGGCCGCGCGAAAAAATTACTGCTATACTGCGCAGATGAGCACTCCCATGCTGCCGCGCGAGCGCGCCGAGTATTCGGCGATCGTCGATCGCCCGCCGCTGAAATTGCCCGGCGGCGCGCGGCTGGTGTTCTGGACCATCGTCAATCTGGAAGTATGGGATATTGCCCGCCCGATGCCGCGCCAGGCGCTGCCGCCGCCCACCGGCGTTCCGCTGCTCCCCGACGTGCCGAACTGGGCCTGGCACGAATACGGCATGCGCGTCGGCGTCTGGCGCTTCTTCGAATTGTTCGAGCGCCTGAACATCTGCCCGACGCTCTCGATCAACGCGCGCGTCTGCGAGGACTATCGGCGGGTGGCGGAAGCAGCGCGCGACGCCGATTGGGAGTTCATGGGCCACGCCTACGACCAATTGCCCATGCACAAGCACGAAGACCAGGCGGGTATGATCAACCGCTCCATGGACATTCTGGAGCGCTTTACCGGCAAGCGCCCGGTCGGCTGGCTCGGTCCCGGTCTGACCCAAACCCTTGAAACGCCCGAATTGCTCGCCACCGCCGGCGTCAAATACATCGGCGACTACGTCTACGACGACGAGCCGACCGAAATCGCCACCGCCAAAGGACCGCTGATCACGCTGCCCTATTCGGTGGAGCTGAACGACATCCCGATGATGATCGTGCAGCATCACGAGAGCGATTATCTGCTCCGCCGCACCATCGATCAGTTCGAGCGGCTTTATGCCGAGGGCGAGAAGCGCGCGAAAATCTTGGCGCTCGCGATCCACCCCTATATTTCCGGCCAGCCGCACCGCATGAAATATCTCGAGCAGATTTACGACTTCGCCAACCGCCACAAGGGCGTTTTGCACTGGAACGGCGCCGAGATTCTCGATTGGTATCTCGCCGAGCGCGGCAAAGGACGCAAGGCCGCGGAGTAAACGACAACAATTGCACGCGCGCTTCCCTCCCCTTGACGGGGAGGGTCGGACCGCTGAAAGCGGTCCGGGGTGGGGTGAAGCCTCACGCACCAAGTCCCGGTGTCACCCCCACCCGCCGGGCTTCGCCCGGCGACCTCCCCCGTCAAGGGGGAGGTAAGAAGGACAAGCATCGACGCCGCGAAAAGTTTAGGATCGCCGAAAATCGAAATCCTTCCGGGAGCAAGTCATGGACAAAATACTGCGCAAGCCCGTCGAGCCCTCCGACGACGATCTCGATCCGCATTACGGCTGGGGCCGCGCGCTCCCGGCCTGGGGCACGATGGGCGTCGACTTCGAGCTTCGCGTCGATTTCGACCGGCTCCGGCGCTACCGCATCGGCCGCGCCAAGCAGGCGCTGGAAAATTCCAAGCTCGGCGCGCTGCTGCTCTTCGACGTCAACAACATCCGCTACGTCACCTCCACCAAGATCGGCGAGTGGGAGCGCGACAAGCTCTGCCGCTTCGCGCTGTTGCCGAAGGGCGGCGAGCCGATTCTGTGGGACTTCGGCTCGGCCGCGGTCCACCACCGGCTCTATTCGCCGTGGCTCCTGAAGGAGCATTGCCGCGCCGGCGTCATCGGCATGCGCGGCACCATCCCGCCCGCCTTCGGCCTGATGAAGCACTACGCCGAGGAAATCGCCTCGCTCCTGCGCGAGGCGGGGGTGGCGAAGGAGCCGGTCGGCGTCGACATCATCGAGCCGCCGATGATGGTCGAATTGGAAAAGGCCGGCCTCAAAATCCAGGACGGCCAGCAGACGATGCTGGAGGCGCGCGAAATCAAGAACGTCGACGAGATCGCGCTGTTGAACCGCGCCGCCGCCATGGTCGACGGCGTCTATCAGCAAATTTACGAGGAATTGAAGCCCGGCGTGCGCGAGGCCGACATCGTCGCGAATGCCAACCGCTTCCTCTACGCCCACGGCTCCGACGACGTGGAGGCGATCAACGCCATTTCCGGCGAGCGCTGCAACCCGCACCCGCACAATTTCACCGATCGCATGATCCGCCCCGGCGACCAGGCTTTCTTCGACGTGTTGCAGAGCTATATGGGCTACCGCACCTGCTACTACCGCACCTTCAATGTCGGCCGCGCCACCCCCGCGCAGCACGACGCCTACAAGAAATCGCGCGAATGGCTCGACATGGCGATCGAGTTGATCAAGCCGGGCGTCTCCACCGACAGGGTCGCGAGCGTGTGGCCGAAGGCCGAGGAATTCGGCTTCCCCGACGAGCTATCGGCTTTCGGCCTGCAATTCGGCCACGGCCTTGGACTGGCGCTGCACGAGCGGCCGATCATTTCGCG
This sequence comes from uncultured Alphaproteobacteria bacterium, assembly GCA_963751685.1. GTDB lineage: Bacteria > Pseudomonadota > Alphaproteobacteria > Rhizobiales > Xanthobacteraceae > Palsa-892. The sequence goes on from CAVVVV010000014.1 coordinate 43,805, forward strand.
CGTCATCTCCCTCACCCACCCGATGGAGATCAAGGAGGGCATGGTGTTCGCGCTCGAGACCTATTGCCCGGCGAAGGACGGCTTCTCGGCCGCGCGCATCGAGGAAGAATTGGTGGTCACCGACAAGGGCTGCCGGGTGATCTCGCTCTTCCCGGCGGAAGAATTGCCGATCGCGAATCGGTATTAAACGCCGTTATCTTATTCTGCTTCCGCTTCGGCCGGCGTGAAGATCGCTACTGCCTTCGGCCGCCGCAAGCGCACATAGATCTGGCCCAGGATCAAGACGACGCAGAGGCCGATGAAGATGGCGCTGATCCACCGATCGACGAAGGTAAGGATGTCGCCGCGCGAGAGCAGCATGGCGCGGCGGAAGTTTTCCTCGAAGCGCGGGCCGAGCACGAAGCCGAGCAAGATCGGCGCCGGATGAAAACCCAGGAGCAACAGTAGATAGCCGAAAATGCCGATCGCCAGCGTCTCGCCCACCGCGAACAGATCGTTTTGGGCGCTATAGACGCCGATGCAGACGAAAAACAACGCGCTCGGATAGAGATAGCGGTACGGGATGGTGAGGAGCTTCACCCAGATCCCGATCATCGGCACGTTCAGCACCACCAGCATGATATTGCCGATCCAGAAGCTCGCGATCAGCCCCCAGAAAATATCCGGATGCTCGCGGATGAGCTGCGGGCCCGGCACGATGCCCTGGATGATGAGCGCGCCGAGCAGGAGCGCCATCACCGAGTCGCCGGGAATGCCGAGGCTCATGGTGGGAATGAAGTCGCCCTGCACCGAGGAGTGCGTCGAGGCCTCGGGGCAGGCGACGCCCTCGATGGCGCCGCGGCCGAAGCGCTCCGGCGTCTTCGAGATCTTCTTTTCGGCAGCGTAGGAGACGAACGAAGCGATGGTCGGGCCGGTGCCGGGGATCAGCGCGCAGAGGCTCCCGATCAGCGTGCCGCGGATCATCGGAAACGCCGCCTGCTTCAGGTCGACCCCGCTCGGCCGCAAGTCGCGCAGACGCACTTTCGTGTATTGCAGGTTGATCTCCATCTTCTGATTGATGCTCTTGAGAAACTCGGCGATGCCGAAGAGACCGAGCGCCAGCGCCACGATCTCGACGCCGTCGTAAAGCTCGGTGATGCCGAAGGTGAAGCGCGGCACGCCGGTGTTGACGTCGGAGCCGACGATGCCGAGCAGCAAGCCGAACACCGTCATCGCCACGCCCTTCAAGGGCGAGCCGCGCGCCAGCGTCGATCCTGCCAACAATCCCAAGAGCATCAGCGAGCAGATTTCCGCCGGCCCGAATTGCAGCGCCACTTGCACCAGCACGGGCGCGAGAAAGATCATCTCGCTGATGCCGAACGAAGCGCCGACGAAAGAGCTGAGCATGGTGATGCCGAGCGCCGCCCCGCCGCGGCCCTGCTGCGTCATCGGATAGCCGTCGAGGCAGGTCACCGCGTGCGGCGGATGGCACGGCAGGTTCAAGAGGATCGAGCAGATGGCGCCGCCATATTGCGCGCCGTAATAAACGCCCGCGAGCATCAGGATCGCGGCGACCGGTTTCATCGCGAAAGTAAGCGGCAGCAGGATCGAAATGGTGGCGAGCACGCCCATGCCGGGCAGCACGCCGACCATGTTGCCGATCAAGACGCCGATAAAACACCACATGATGTTGTGCGGCTCGAGCGCGACGCCGAAGCCGTACCACAGACCACTGAGCGCGGTTTCGATCACGGCGACACCAGATTAAAGAACTTGAAGACCGGAAACGGCACTTTCAGAACGTAGGAAAACAACGCCACGCCGAAGATGGTGATGCCGAGTGCGAGCGCGAACGCGCTTTTCCAGGTGGCGCTACGGTCGCCCATCGCCGAGACGAACACGCAGGCGAAGGTCGCGGGCGCCAGCCCGCCAAACTTTCCGAACACGATGAAGAGGAGCGGCCCGGCGATGATGCAAAGCCAGCCGCGCCAATCCGGCTGCGCCGGCAGCACGCCTTCCCCATCATCCGAAGCCCCCGCCAAGGAAGCCCCCGCGATCGCAATTCCGATCAGCACGAGCAAGACGCCGAGCGCGACCGGCATAAACCCCGGGCCCATCTGGCGCATGGTGCCGATATTGTAATTCTGCCCTTCGAGCGCGGCGCCGAGTCCCAACAGGATCATCAGGCCGCCGGCATAAAAGTCGCGTTTACTGGCCCAACCCAATGATTTCCCCCCGGTTGTCATCGGTTTTTTGCGTATCCGAATTTGACCATAACCATATCAGACAAGACAAGACGTCGCGGCGGTGACGCATACCGGATGGCGAGGACTATGTCGCCGCCATAATTCCTCACCCGCGCGCCCCGCATTGCATCCACTTCGAAAACTCGCCGTCTTATTCCACTTCTCCCCTTGAGCGAAAGAGAAAAGTGACGATCTCTGAAACGCGCGGCGCGACGCGTCTTGACATCGACGAGATCAGGTCCAAGCTTAAATTTGTCGGCCGGGAAACAGCCGGCAGCCGTGGCGGAGAACGCTCCACGGCGTGCAAGCGAAACGGAGGTTTGAATGACGCCACCGGGTCAGCTTGCCGCGATGACCGCCTGAGGCAACCGTTCGGGCCTCGAGCGCAGCGGCGCTTCACGAACGCCACGCCGGGAGCGGCTCTCGGGCCGCATCAGTGAGGCATGGCCCTCCCCGCCCCTCCCGGCGCGCGCTTTTTCGCACCTTTCAATAAATCCGAGAACAATAATGAACCATTCCGTCATGGCCGGGCTTGTCCCGGCCATCCACGTCTGCCAACGCGGCGACGCATAAAGACGTGGATGCCCGCGACAAGCGCGGGCATGACAGTAATTTACGTCTCCAGGCCCGTCGGTATTTTTTTGTTCTCGCTCGTGAGCTTCATGCCGGCCGCGAGCGCCAGCGTCTCCAGAAGCGCCGCGAAATCGCCGGCGAGATATTTCTGCGGATCTGGCTTGAGCGTCGCCGCGCCGAAATGCGTTTGCAGCACCTCGCGCGTCGTCGATGTCACCGGCATCGGCACGCCGAATTCGCGGGACAGCTTTAGGCCGAGATCCAAATCCTTGCGCAGGAGTTCCGGCGTGAAGGTCGTGGTCCAGTCGAGATTGACCAGCGCCAGCGACTTGTAGCGCGTGAAAATCGAGCCCATCACCGAATTGTTCATGAAGGCGAGAAAGGCGTGGCGCGGCACGCCCGCTTTTTCGGCGAGCAGCGTGATCTCGCACAGATTCTCGATCACCACGCCGAGCATCACATTGTGCGCGATCTTGCAGATGCGCGCGAGATCGCCCTCGCCCACATAGGAAACGCCGCGCGGCGCGAACACCTCGATGATCGGCTCGACGGCGCGCGCCGCCTTTTCGGGCCCCGAGGTCACCGCCGAGAGCTTGCCGGCCGCAACGCATTTGCCGTTGCCGGAAACGGGGGCGGCGACGAAATCGACGCCGCGCGCGGCGAGCTTCTCGCGAATGCTCGCCGAACTCCTCGACCGCGATCGTCGAGCAATCGACGAAGATGCCCGGCAGCTTGCCGCCGTCGGCGGCGAGACCGTCCTTGCCGAAATAGATTTCGTCGAGGTCCTTGCCGGTGGAAACGATGGAGAACACGACGTCGACATGCGCGAGTTCGGAGACCTTGCCGACGATCTTTCCGCCTTCCTTCGCCAGCGGCTCGGCTTTGGCGCGCGTGCGGTTCCAGATCGAAACGTCGTGGCCCGCGGCTAACAGCCGCTCGGCCATGGGGAATCCCATGCGACCCATGCCGATCCAGCCGATCTTTAGCGTGTTCTTCGCCATATCGAACTCCTTCGTCGCGCCAGCCTGCAATATTTCACAGGCCCAGATAAGCCTCTTTGATCTCCGGCTTGCCGGCGATTTCCTGCGCCGCGCCCTGCATGAACGGACGACCCTCGGCGATGACATAAGCATAATCGCTGAAGGAGAGCGCGAGATGCACGTTCTGCTCGACGAGGAGGATGGTGAGGCCCGCGGCCTTGAGCGCGTCGAGTGAGGCGACCAATTGCTGCACCACGACGGGCGCCAGCCCGAGCGATAGCTCGTCGATAACCAAAATTTCGGGATCCGACATCAGCCCGCGGGCGACCGCGAGCATTTGCTGCTCGCCGCCCGAGAAGGTGCCGGCCTTCTGATGGCGGCGGTCGGCGAGGCGCGGGAACAGCGCGAATACCCGCTCGAGATTTTGCGCGAAGGCTTTGCGCCCACGGGCGGAGAAGGCGCCCATCTCCAAATTCTCCTCCACGCTCATCTCGTCGAAGAGCTGGCGGCCTTCCGGCACCAGCACCAGTCCGCGCGCGGCTTTGCGGTGCGGCGGCAGCGCCGTCACATCCTCGCCTTGGAAAATCACGCGGCCGGCATGCGGCCGGATCGCGCCGGTGATCGCGCGCAAGGTCGTGGTCTTGCCGGCGCCGTTCGCGCCGAGAAGCGTCGTCACCGCCCCGCGGCGCGCGGTGAGCGAGATGCCCCACAGCACCTGCACTTCGTCGTAGCCCGCTTCCAGCGCTTCGACCGTGAGCAAGGACTCGCTCATCTCCGCCTCAATGCCTCACGTGATCCGGATCGCCGAGATAGGCGGCGATCACTTCGGGATTGTTGGCGACCTCCGCCGGCGGGCCCTCCGCGAGCTTTTTGCCGCTGTTCAGCACCACGATGCGGTCCGACAGGCTCATGATCGCGCGCATCACATGCTCGATGATCAGGATGGTGACCCCGCGCTCGCGGATCTTGCGGATGACCCCGATCATGTGATGGACCTCGGTCGGATTGAGCCCGGCGAGCACTTCGTCGAGGAGAAGAAGGCGCGGCCGCGCCGACAGCGCCCGCGCAAGCTCGAGCCGCTTCTTGCCGCCGGTGGTGAGTTGCGAGGCGGGCTCCTCGAGCCGCCCGGGAAGACCGACCAGTTCCGCCACCTCCCGCACCGTCTCGCGGCCCGCCGCGAGCGAAAGATTTTCGCGGCCGAAACAGGCGCCGACCGTGCAATTGTCGAGCACGCTCATGCCTGCGAGCGGTTGCACGATCTGGTGCGCGCGCGCGAGTCCGAGCCGCGCGATCTCGTAGGGCGGCTTGCCGCCGATCTCGGCGCCCGCGAACGCGATCCTTCCCGCATCCGGCGCGAAGACGCCGTTGATGAGGTTGAAGACCGTCGATTTGCCGGCGCCGTTCGGCCCGATCAGGCCGAGGATTTCGCCCTCGCCCACCGCGAAGCTCAACGCCTCCACGGCCTGCACGCCGCCGAAGCGCCTGCTTACGTTCGCGAGTTCGAGCAGCGCGCTCATTCGAAAAACTTCCGTGTCGCCGGAAAGCGCCGGTGGATGAACCCCATCAGCCCGCCGGGCGCGAACAGCACGATGAGAAGCAGCAGCAATCCGGCGATCACGAGCTGGAAATGCGAGAAGGTCGGAAGCGTGAGCAAGGTGCCGCGCATCTCTTCATAAAGGAGCGCGCCGAGCGCGGGGCCCATGATCGTGCCGTTGCCGCCGAGCATGACCATCACGATCACCTCGATCGAAAGCGCGAGATCGAAGGCACCGCCGGGCTCGATGATCCCGCTCTTGAAGAAATAGAGGCCGCCCGCCACCGCCGGCAGGAAAGCGGAGGTGCTGTAGACGATCGCCTTGTAGCGCGGCGTCGGCACGCCGAGGATCGCCGCCGCGTCCTCGTTCTCGCCGATCGCCAAGAGCCCGAGACCGAACTTCGAATTCTTCATCGCGTAGCTGAGCGCGAGCGAAAGCGCCATCACGGCCACCAGCATAAAGTAGACGATCCACAGCGCCTGCCGCGGCCCGCCGAGCGGCGTATAGGCGTCGAGCGACAGATAAATGCCCGTCGCGCCGCCCCACGGCTCGAAATTGATGACAAATTGCTTGATCGCCTCGTTCACGCCGATGGTGGCGAGCGCGAAGAAGGCGCCGCGCAGGCGCAGAATTCCGAGCCCGAACAGGAAGGCGAGCGCGCTGACGATGCAGCCCGCCGTAAGCGCCGCCAGCACCAGGTTCCAGTTCCAGTCGTTCACGAGATAAATGCAGAAATAGCCGCCGAGCCCGAAGAAAACGATATTGCCGAAATTCACGTAGCCGGCGTAGCCGATCATCAAGTTGAGATTGCTCGCGAGCGTGATGTAGACGGCGGCGAGCAACAGGCTTTCGCGCACCTGCACGCTGCCGCGCCACAGCGGCAGGATCACGAACAGCGCCGTCGCGAGCGCGATCAGCCAGGGGAACGGGCGGCGCCACATGCGGATCAAGACCTCGAGAACGAGAAAATTCCGCGCGGGAAAGCGAGCAGCGCGATCACGAACAGGACGAATTCGAGGATCGGAATCCAGCTCGTGGGCATGAACGGCGTCGCCGCGCCTTCGATCAGCCCGAGCGTGATGCCGCCGAGCAGCGCGCCGGCTGGATTGCCGAGGCCGCCGAGCACCGTCACGACGAAGCTCTTCACCTGATAGGCCTGCCCCGACAGTACGGTGAAGGGAAACAGCGTCGCGATCAGCGTTCCCGAAACGAAGGCGAGCGCGATGCCGAGCCCGAACGCGAACGAAAGCACCTGCGTCGTCGGGAATGCCGCAAAGCTCGGCGGCGTCGCGGTTGCCGGCGACCGCGCGGATCGCCTTGCCGATGCGCGTGCGATAGAGCAGCAGATAAAGGAGGCCCGCGATCGCGACCGCGATCACCGCCGCCACGATATGCGTGCCGGTGAAGGTATAGGCCTGCCATCTCACACCCGGCAGCGACACCGGCACGTTATAGGGGCTCGTGCTGAAGAGCGCGGTGCCGAGCCCGATCAGCACCATGTTCATCGAGAACGTCGCCAAGAGGCTCATCAAGATCGGGCGGCCGATCACCCGGTGGGCGGCGATCCAGTAGAGCGCGACGCCGACGCCGAATCCGGCGACGAGCGAAAACGGAATTGCCGCATAGGCCGGAAGCCCGAGCGTGGAGACGAAAAAATAAAGCGCGAACATGCCGAAGACGATGATGGCGCCATGCGTGAGGTTGATCACGCGCATCACGCCCCAGATTAGCGTGAGGCCCATGGCGGCAAGGCCATAGACCGCGCCGACCAGAACGCCGTCGATGATGGAAGCGAGAACGCCGATCATGAAGCCGCCGAAAGGAATAGAGCGGCTCGTGAGCCGCTCTATCGCGCTCGTTCATCCCGCTTCAATACAGAATGTCGGCGGTTTTCGCCGATTTCGGCCAGATCACTTCTTTCAAGAGCTTGCCGGCCTTCATCTGCCACTGCGCCAGCACCATTTCGTGGCCGAGCTGCAGGCCGTGCTCCTTCGCCTCGGTCGAGAATTTGGTGCGGCCGAACAGCGTGGTGACGTCCATTTTGTTGAGGACGTCGGCGACCTTCGCTTGGTCGATGCTGCCCGCCTTTTCGATCGCGTGCTGCAACAGAAGCCCGGCGGTAAAGCCGCCGGCGGCGTGATAGCCGGGCTCGATCGAATATTTGGCGGTGAAGGCCTTGGTGAATTCCGCGGCGGTGGGGCCGAAGTCCGGCTTGAAAGCGACTTGCGGCTCCCATTGCGAAGGCACCGAAATGCCGACCGCCGCCTCGCCCAGCGTCGCGAAATTCGGGCTGTCCGGCGCCACCAGCAACGTCACCCACTTCAGCCCGGCCTTCTGATCGAAGAGCTGGCGCGTCAGTGTCGCGCCGTCGGGATAATGGCCGCCGCCGATCAGCGCGGTCGCGCCCGCCGAAATCACCTTATTGATGATCGGCCCGAAATCGGTGGTGTCGGGGCTGTAGGATTCGTCGAGCGCGAGCTTGAAGCCCTGCTTGGCGGCGAGGTCGCGGGTCGCGATCGCGACCGCCTTGGAGAACGGATCGTCCTTGTAGACGAAAGCGACCTGCGCGTTCGGATTGATTTGCTTCAAGACCTGCACGGCGCCGGCGAGATATTGCCCCGCGGGCGAATAGACCTGGAACAGGTTCTTGTTGCCGAGCCGGTAGGTTTTTTCCTCGGCGCCGCCGGTCGTCAACATCACCTTTCCGTACTGCTCGGAGATGATCGCGGCGGTGGCGACGAGGCCGGACGAATAGGGGCTGAACAGGAACTGCGCGTTGTCCTCGGAGATCAGGCGCGTATAGAGCTGCTGAACGCGCGTATTCTGCGACTCGTCGTCATAGCTGACGAAATTGACCTGATATTTCTTGCCGCCGGCCTTGATGCCGCCGGCGGCGTTCACCTGATCGCGCCAAAGCTCGAAGCCGCGCATCTGCGCGATCAAGTCGTTGTTAAGCTTGCCGGTCTGCGAAACCGTGAACCCGATCGTGAGCGTTTCCTGCGCCGAGGCCGAACCCGCCGCCAGCAAGGCCGCGGCTACGAGCCAGCACAATTTGTTGACGTTCATGACTTCCTCCCATCCCAAATTTTATTATGGGATTGAAGGAGATTATTACACTATTCCGCTCGGCGAAATCCCCTTTACAATCATTTGCGGGCGGCGAGCCAAACGCCGGTTAAAATCAGGGCAAAGCCCACCGCGTGATAGGCCATCAGCCGTTCGCCCAGGAAGACGCTCGCAAACAGCGCGCTATAGAGTGGGATGAGATGCAGGAAAGGCCCGGCGTGATTGGAGCCGATCAGCTCTATGCCGCGCGTCCAGGCCGCGTAGGCAATCACGCTCGGGAAAATCGCGACGTAGAGCACGGCGAAAACGGTGGGCCAGGTCGGCTGAAAGACGAAGCCCGAAAGATGCTCCCACAGCGCGAACGGCAGCGTGCAGACGGCGGAAACGAGCGCCAGCACGAAAATAAAAGAGAGCCAGTGCAGCGGCGGCAGGCGGCGAAGATAAGAGGAGTAGACGCCGATCAGCGCCATGTTGGCGACGATGATGATGTCACCGCGGTTGAAGCTGAGATCAAGGAGCGTGCGCGGCTCGAGCTTCGTCACGATCGCCAGCACGCCGCATAACGATGTCGCGATACCGACGATTTGCAGCCACTTCAGGCGGTCGCGAAAGATCAGCGCGCCGCAGGCGACGATGACGACCGGAGAGAGCGAATTCAGCACCGAGACGTTGAGCGCCGTCGTGTATTGCAGGCCGACATATTGCCCGACGGTGAAGATGGCGCCGCCGCTGACGCCGAGGAACAGCAAAAGCCGCCAATGCGACTTGATCAGCGGCCAGTCGCGCTCCAGATGCGGTCGCGCGAACGGCCACAACACGATCGCGGGCAGCAGCCAGCGTGCCGCCGAGATGCCGATCGGCGGCACGAGGCCGGCGATCGCGCGCCCGACGATGTGATTGCCGGACCAGAACAGCGAAGCGAACGCGAGCAAGATGTAGGGATTGCCGGCAATCCCGCTCGCGGCGCGATTGCTTTCTCCGCGAACACCTTCTTGATCGACGCTCATGGGTGGCGATCCGTCACCAAAGCTTCAGCATCACGAGTGCGATCGCGGCGGCGATGGCGGAAAGGGAGAGAAGCACGGCGCGACCGTTGACGAATTTGTCGGGCAGAGGCCGCAACAATAACGGCGCGAACAACACCGGCGCGCCGCCCCCGATCACCGCCGCATACCACGGAATGGTTTGCCAGGCGAAGAAAAGGCCGACGAGTAGCGACAGAAGCGTCACGATAATCGAGCCGAACAGGATCGCGGCGCCCGCCGCCGATCGCAGAGGTTCGGCACGATGCTCGCGCGGAAACTGGCCGCTGGCGGCAAGCCCGTGCAAGCTCGCCGCGGCAAGAAGGGCCATGAACAGAAGGAGATCGACCCAGGCGTAAAACGACATGCTTGACCGAACGAAAGGCAATTCCCTAACATACGAGACATATATCAGCGGCCATCGCAAGCGCCGCGAGGAAAATCGATGTCGAAGCCAATCGAGGCGAAATCGAAGACGGGCGAGCCCGCATCCCCGCCGAGCAAGAAGAGCGAGCCCGCGGGCGGCGAGACGAAGCGCGAAAAGCGCACCATCGCCGAAATTCGCGAGTCGAAGAAGACCGGCGAGAAGATGGTCTATATGTCGGTGCCCGACTACACCTCGGCGAAATGGGCGGAGATGGCGGGCGTTGACGTCGCGGTCGTCGGCGACAGCCTCGCCATGGTCGCCCACGGACATCCGAGCACGATCCCGGCGACGATGGACATGATGATCCTGCATTCGCAGGCGGTGCGGCGCGGCGCCCCGAACACCTTCGTGCTCGGCTGCATGCCTTATCAGAGCTACAACACCGTCGAGCGCGCGCTGAGCAATGCCTCGCGCTTCATGCAAGAAGCGCTCTCCGACGCCGTGAAGCCGCAAGGCGGCAAATCGCAGGCGCACATTCTGCGCGCGCTCGTCGATGCCGGCATTCCCACCGCCTCCCACATCGGCTTGACGCCGCACACGATCGCGATGTTCGGCGGCTTCAAGATTCAAGGCCGCACGGCGGAAGCGGCGATGAAGATTCTGGAGGACGCACTCGCGATCGAAGACGCCGGCTGCTTCATGCTCGAATTCGAGGCGGTGCCGGCGAAAATCGCCAAGCTCATTTCCGAGCAATTGACGATTCCGACGATCGGCATCGGCGCCGGCGTCGGCACCGACGGGCAAATTCTGCTCTGCTACGACCTCTTGGGCGTGTTCACCGATTTCAAGCCGAAATTCACCAAGCGCTACACCAAGCTCACCGAAGTCGCGGTCGACGGCATCAAGCGCTACGTGAAAGAGGTGAAGGAAGGCGCGTTTCCCGACGACGACCACTCCTATACGGTGAACGACGCCGAATACGAGAAGTTCGCCGCGCTCGTACAAAAGCGCCGGCAGATTTGACCGTGTCCGCGGGGAAACGAGCGATGACCAAACACATGACGATCCCCAAAGAGAGACCGCTCCGGCCAGTCGAGACCTTGACCGATCTCGCCTATCGGCAGATCGAAGAGCGCATCGTCACCTTGCGGCTCAAGCCCGGCGAGGTTTTGTCGGAGCAATCGCTTTCCGCCACACTCAAGATCGGGCGGACGCCGATCCGCGAAGCGCTGCAGCGTCTCGCGCTCGAAGGCCTCGTCCGCATCCTGCCGCGCAAGGGCATCCTCGTTTCCGAGATCAATCCGCGCCAGCAATTGCTCGTGCTCGAAGTCCGCCGCGAGCTCGAGCGCCTCCTGAGCCGCACCGGCGCCGAACGCGCCACCAAGGAAGAGCGCGCCCGGCTCCTGGAAACCGCGCGCGCCATGGACCAGGCGGGCAAGGCCAATGACGACATCGCCTTCATGCGGCTCGACCGCGACCTGAATCAACTGATGATCGAGGCCGCGCATAACGACTATGCCGCGCGCGCGATGAAGCTCCTGCAGGGCCTGTCGCGGCGATTTTGGTACCTGCACTACAAGGAGGCGGCCGACTTGCCGCTTTGCGCGCGGCTGCATGCCGAGCAGGCGCGCGCGATCGTCAAAGGCGAGCCCGGCCCGCGCGGCGAAAGCGTCCGACAACCTTCTCGATTACATCGCGAGCTTCACGCGCGCGACGGTGAACGTCTGAGGTCGCGATGAAGACCTACGAAGGAAAGCGCACCATCAACGGCCTCGTCGTCACCGCCGACGGCAAGCGCCTCGACGAACATTATGAGGTCAAGCGCTTCACCAAATACGGCTTCGAATGGACCTATGAAGGCGAAAGCCCGCAGCAGCTCGCGCTCGCGATCCTCGTCGATCATCTCGGCGACAAGGAACGCGCGCTCCGCCTTTCGCAGCCGTTCATGAAATCGACCGTCGCCAATTTCGACAATGATTGGATGCTGAAGGGCGACGAGATCGACCGGGCGATCGGAGCCATCGAAAAGCGATGACCCGTTTCGCCGCCGACCGCGGGCTGCCGAAAGCTCGCTTGTTCAGTGACATGCCGCTGATATATCATCGGCAAAACGCCGCATTCTAAAAACGAAAAGGGGGAGCCAAATGAAACTTTCACGCCGCACTCTATTGAAGTCCGCCGCCGTGAGCGCCTTGGTCGCGCCGACCGGCGTATTCGCGCCGGCGATCGCGCAAAACAAGCCGCTCAAGATCGGGGTTCTCGCCCCGCGCGCGGGGCTCGCCGCGAGCCCGGGCATTTCCGGCATTCGCGCCACCGAATGGGCGGTGGAAAAATTCAACGCCGCCGGCGGCATCGCCGGCCGCAAGGTCGAGGTCGTGTTCGAAGAGGAAACCTCGCCCAAGGACACGATCGAGCGCTTTTCCAAGCTCGTGCAGCAGGAAAACGTCGATCACGTGCAAGGCATCGTTTCCACCGGTGTTGCGCTCGCTCTCGGGCCGGTGGTCGAGGAATCGCGCGTGCTCACCATCTTCTGGGACGGCACCACGCAGGACGGCGTCGAAGAAAAGCTGCCGAATGCGAAATACCTCTTCAAGAGCACCGATAACGAATGCGAAGCGGTGATGGCCTCGCTCTCGGCGATTAAATACTGGAAAGGCCAGTTCAAGAAAATCGCCGGCATCAACCCGGATTATTCCTACGGGCGCAACAATCAGGCCGCCTTCATCGCGTTGCTCAAGCGCTTCAACATCGAGCACGAGGTCGTCACCGAGCAATGGCCGAAGGTCGGCACCATGGACCTCACCAGCCACGTCGCAGCACTACAGGCGGCGAAGCCCGATCTCATCTTCTCATCGTTGCTCTTCGCCGATCTTCCGGTGTTCATGAAGCAGGCGGACGCCGCCGGCCTCACCAAGAGCGCGAAGCTCGTCTTCCCCGCGGCCGGTTGGCAGCACACGGCGATGAAGAAAGAATTCACGCCCGAGGGTATGTGGTTTGGCCACAACACGCTCTATTTCGACAATCCCAACGCCAGCCCGCTCGCCAAGGAATTCGTCGCCTGGTACGCGACTAAGGAAAAAGATTATCCAAACTGGGAAGCCGACCGCGCCTATTTCTCGTTGATCTCCTACAAGAACGCGGTCGAAAAAGCCGCCAAGGCGAAGGGCGGCTGGCCCGCCGTCGACGATATCATCGCCGCCATGGAAGGCCTCAGCGTCGAAAGCCTCGGCGGCAAGGGCGGCTGGCGCAAGGATCACATCGCCGACCAGACTTTCATCCAGGGCTTCACGACCCACAAGAACAAGTACGACTTCGTGACGCTCGGCAAGTTCGACACCATCTATTCGACCGAGCTGCAGAAACCGGCCGGCGCTAACTTTTGGGAATGGATCAAGACCGCGAACTTCAAGGTCTGATCGCGGGCGCAAACTAGTGCCCCGAACCCGAAGTTCGTACACACCATGCCGCAAGGACGATTGCGAACTTCGGGTTCAAAGGGGCACTAGAATCATAAAAGTTGCTCAGTGTCCCCTATGATTCCGAAGTTCGTATGAGAGTATACCGCGAGTGCTTACGAACTTCGGAATCGGGACACTAGGTAAATGTCCGCCTTCGCCAACATCTTGCTCGGCGGCGTGTTTCACGCCGCCGTTCTTTTTCTGGTCGCCGCCGGGCTGCAACTCGTCTTCGGCGTGCAGAAAATCCTGAACCTCGCCTGCGGCTCGTTCTATGCGCTCGGCGCCTATTTCGGCATCACCTTTGTCGGCATCGCGATAACGTTGGGAATGCCGGCTTGGGCGCTCTTGCCGACGCTTGTTCTCGCGGGCCTCCTTCTCGGCCTCGTCGGCCTGCCGATCGAGCGAATGCTGCGCACGGTCTACGACCGCGACGAAAGCTTCCAATTGCTGCTCACCTTCGCGCTGCTCCTGATGTTCCAGGACGTCTTTCGCTTCCTGTGGGGCGCCAACCCGCGCTCGATCGACGCGAACTATCTCGTCTACGGCAAGCTTGCGACCGGCGATTTCACGCGTGCCCGTCTACAATTTGCTGGTGATCGCGGCGGCGATCCTGGTCGCGGCGGGATTCGGCCTCTTTTTGCAAAAGACGAATTACGGGCGCGTGCTGCGCGCCACCGCCGAAAACCGCACCATGGCCGCGGCGCTCGGCGTCAACGTCTCCCGCGTTTACGCCGCGGTCTTTACCGCCGGCACCATGCTCGGCACGGTCGCGGGCGCGCTCGTGGTGCCGACCGCGGCGGCTTCCCTCGACATGGCGGTTGAATTCGTCGTCGAAGCTTTCGCCGTCGTCGTCATCGGCGGGCTCGGCTCCATGCCCGGAGCGCTCGCGGGCGCGATCATCGTCGGCCTCATTCACGCCTACGCCATTTACGCCTATCCCGAGCTCGAATTGCTCGCGACCTATCTCATCGTGATCGGCGTGTTGTTGTTGCGGCCGGCCGGTCTCTTCGGAAAACCCGCGACATGAAACCGCCGGCGAAAATTATTGCGGCAGTCCTCGGCGTAGCGGCGCTCGCGATCTTTCCGCTTTTCGCGCCGACCTACTATGCCGGCCTGATGATTCCGTTTTTCGCCTACGCCATTGCGCTTCTCGGATTCAATCTTCTATTCGGCTATGGCGGCCTGCTTTCGTTCGGGCACGCGATGTTCATCGGCTTCGGCGCCTACGGCACGGCGGTGATGGCGGGCGTTTTCGGCGTGAAAAGCTTCGAGCTCGTGCTCGTCGCCGTCGTAATCGGCTCCGCCATCGCGTCAATCCCGATCGGGATTCTGTGCGTGCGCTACACCGGCATTTTCTTCGGCATGCTGACGCTCGCTTTCGGCATGCTGTTTCATTCGTTCCTGTTCAAATTCTACTACGTTACCGGCGGCGACAGCGGCATGCGCATCCCGCGCATGAACATTCTCGGCCTGGAGTTCGCGCAGTACAACAAGATCACCTTCCTCACCGGCCCTTTCTATTACTATTGCCTGACACTGCTCGTGATCGCCGCCTTCGTGATGTGGCGGATCGTGCACTCGCCATTCGGCCTGCACCTGCGGGCGCTGCGCGAAAATCCGCGCAAGGCCGAGTATCTCGGCGTGCATGTGCGCCGCTTCCGGCTTGCCGCCTTCGTGATCTCCGGCGGCCTTCGGCGCCGCCGGCGGCGCCATTCTCGGCTTCCGCATCGGGCTTGCCGATCCCGAGCTTGTGTATTGGACGCATTCCGGCCAGCTCGTGTTCATGACCGTGCTCGGCGGTTTTCATCATTTCCTCGGGCCGGTGATCGGGGCGCTCGCTTTCACCTTCCTCCAGGATCAATTGCAGTCGCTCACGCAATATTGGCGGTTCGTGCTCGGCGCGATCCTGGCATTGCTCGTGATTGGCTTTCCGGCCGGTATCGCCGGATGGGCGGATCTCGCGAGCTGGCGGCCAAAGAGCCGCAAGGCCGCGGCATGAGCGCGCTGTTGGAAACACGCGGCGTCGGCAAGGCCTACGGCCCTTTTCGAGCGCTCACCGATGTCAGCCTCTCGATCGCGGCCGGCGAGCGGCTCTCGATCGTCGGGCCGAACGGCGCCGGCAAGACGACACTCGTCAATCTCTTGACCGGCCTGCTCGTGCCGAGCGAGGGCGAGGTGTACTTCAAGAACGAGAACATCCGCGGCCGCGGCCCGGTGGTGCTGGCCGAGCGCGGCCTCGCCCGCGCCTTCCAGCTCGTGCATATTTTCCCCAAGCTCACGGTTGCCGAGACAATCGCGGCGGCCGTCGTCACCCGCCAAAAGAAACGCTGGCGCTTCTTTTCCGATCTTGCGGCCGACCGGGATGTCGCCGAGCGCGTCGCCGAGGTCGCGCGAATTTTTGGGCTCGGGCCGCGCCTCGACACCGTCTCGCAACTTCTTTCGCAGGGGGAGAAAAAGCTCCTCGACGTCGCCTCCGCCTTCGCCCTCGATCCGGAAGTGATCCTGCTCGACGAGCCGACCTCGGGAATTTCCACCGCCGAGAAGCACGGCATCATGAAAACCCTGCTCGCCGCCGCCGAACGCGCGGGCGTCAAGGCCCTCATCCTCGTCGAGCACGACATGGACCTCGTCGCCGCCTATTCCACCCGCATCGTGGCGATCGCGGAGGGAAAGGTGCTCGCCGATCTTCCGCCGGAACCTTTTTTCGAAAATCCCGCCGTGATCGAAATCGTCGTCGGCAAGCGGAGGAAAGCCTGATGCTCTCGGTGCGCGACCTCGTGGTGGACATTCAAGGAAGCCGCATTCTGCGCGGCATTTCGCTCGACGTGCGCGCGGGCGAGCTCGTCTGCCTCGTCGGCCGCAACGGTGCCGGCAAGACGACGATCTTCCGCACCATCATGGGTTTTCTCGCGCCCGTCTCCGGCGCCGTCGACTTCGCAGGCACGAGCCTTGTCGGCCGCAAGCCCTTCGAGATCGCCCGCCGCGGGATCGGCTTTGCGCCGGAGGAAAGCGAAGTCTTCGGCGAACTCACCGTCGCCGAGAATATCGCGCTGCCAACCTGGCCGCAGGCGGGCGGCAGAAATCAAACCGAGCGCATCGCGCTTGCCTATCAGGTTTTTCCCGGGCTCCTGCGCTATCGCGAGCGCGGCGGTCAGCAATTGTCGGGCGGCGAGCGCAAGATGGTGTCGATTGCGCGCGCGCTCGCTTCCGACCCGAAGTTGCTGCTGCTCGACGAGCCGACCGAAGGGCTTTCGCCGGCGATCGTCCCCTCGATCATCGACGGCATCGCCTCGATCCGCTCGATGGGGCACGCGGTCTTGATCGCGGAATCCAACATGCACCATGTGCCGGACTTCGCCGACCGCCTTTACGTGGTCGAGCGCGGCGAGGTGATCTTTGCGGGCAGCCCGGCGGAGGCCGCGAAAAATCCCGCCGTGGCCAAGATTGCCGGCGCCCTCGACGCGGTTTCCAGCGCCGGTTGACGCCGCCTTCGATGGTGATAGATTAGTAATATATCAGATAATGGCCGCCCCGCCCGGCTAGAATCAGGGGTATCTGCGGCGAAAATAGCCCCGATCGAAAGCGCGAAGACGGAGGGTGACATGATCAGCGAACGGCAAAAGGCGTTCCGCCAGGAATACCGCTCCCGCATCATCGGCTGGTACGACGGCTACATCCACATCTTGATCATTTACGCGATGGGCGCCGCGGCGTTCTACATCTACGTCCAGCACATCCATAACGTGACGCCGCTCGAATGGCTGACCGTGCCGATCGCCTTTCTCTTCACCAATCTGTTCGAGTGGGCCGTGCACAAATACATCATGCACCGGCCGGTGAACATCAAAGGGCTGCGCGCCGTCTACGAGCGCCACACGCTCAACCACCATCAGTTCTTCACCGACGACGAGATGCGTTTCCGCGACCACAAGGATTGGCGCGTGACCGTGTTTCCGCCCTATGCGCTCGTCGTGTTCATCCTGATGTCGCTGCCGGCGGCGATCGTTCTCGGCCTCTTGTTCTCGCCCAATGTCGGCTGGCTCTTCATGAGCGTGAATACGGGCATGTACCTCATTTACGAATTCATGCACTTTTGCTGTCACGTCGACGAGAACTGGTTCGTGCGCAACTTCCCCTTCGTGAACACGCTGCGCCGCCACCACACCGCGCACCACAATGCGCGGCTGATGATGGAGGTGAACATGAATCTCACCTTCCCCATCGCCGACTGGCTGTTCGGCACCTCCGATGTCGATCGCGGGCTGATCGGGACGCTCCTGAACGGCTACGACACGCGCTATCTTCGGAAGAACCTGCGCGGCGCGCCCAAGCGGCCCGACATCGCCGCCGCCGCCCCCATCGGCGCCGACTGAGCGGTTCGGATCGGAGTTCGCCATGCCAAACGACGTCAAGGCTGTCGTTTCAATCGCCGTTTTTATCGTCGCGGGCGTGCTCGCCTATTGGGGCCATTCGCCGGTGCGGCCGGAATTCGGCCACTTCATCGTCGGCACGGCGATCTTCATGGTGATCGCGATGTGGATCTTCCCCGAAGCCGGGGTCAAAAAAGGCGACCCGAAGAAATAACGGCGACGATCTTCAAAGAGCGCGTTCGAGCCGAGCGCATCGCCCTCGCCGCGCCTTTGTTGCAAGGATGCCGGAAGAAATATTAGATGTGATAAGAGTTGAGACCGCTATTCGCTCGATCAATCATATCAAGCAGATAGCTATACAACGATCGCATTCTGAACGTTCCAGGTCGATCGGATACGAACGAATTTAAAACGATATCGACCCAATCGGCAGTAAGGTCGGTAAACCCCTGATTCGAGAATGTCACCGATCGGCTTGTCCAAATGCACAACAAAGATCTGTCTTTTCTGAACCCACCCGAAGCGAGCGCATGGACGCGCATCCTCGCGCGCTATCGCGAGCCGAGCCGCGGGCGCAGCGTGATCGAGCTCGTGATCACGGCCGGCGCGCTGGCGCTGTCGTGGTTTCTGATGTGGAAGGCTCTCGATGTCGGCTATTGGTTGTGCCTCCTGCTCGCCGTCCCCACCGCCGGCTTCCTCGTGCGGCTCTTTATGATCCAGCACGATTGCGGACACGGCGCCTTCTTCCGCTATCGGCCCGCGAATGATTGGCTCGGACGCGCGCTCGGCGTGCTGACATTTACTCCATATGACTTCTGGCGGCGCACGCACGCCCTTCATCATGCAAGTTCCGGCAATCTCGAGCGCCGCGGAATCGGCGATATCGAAACGCTGACCGTGCGCGAATATCTGGCCCTTCCCCGCTGGCGCCGGCTTGGCTATCGCCTGTACCGTCATCCGCTCGTTATGTTCGGAGTGGGGCCCGCCTATCTGTTCATTCTGCAGTATCGGTTGCCGGTGGGCTTGATGCGCGGTGGCTGGATGCCTTGGTTGAGCACCATGGCGACCAATGTCGCCATCGCGATCGTCGTCGCGGCGATGATGTGGCTCGTCGGCATCGGCCCGTTTCTGCTCGTGCACCTGCCGATCATATTGCTCGGAGCCTCGGCCGGGGTTTGGCTCTTCTATGTCCAGCACCAATTCGAGGACACGTTCTGGGCCGATGACCGCAGTTGGAACTTGCATGAGGCCGCCCTTCACGGCAGCTCGTATTATGACTTGCCGAAAATCCTGCGCTGGTTCACGGCCAATATCGGCGTCCATCACGTCCATCATCTATGCAGCAAGATTCCGTATTACCGGCTGCCCAGCGTGCTCCGCGATTACCCTGAATTGGGTCGCGTAGGCCGGCTCACGCTGGGCGAAAGTTTGCGCTGCGTGCGGCTGGTGCTTTGGGATGAAAGCCGCCAGCGGCTGATTTCATTCCGCGAGATGCGCCGCTGTTACATCGGCAACGAACAGGCCGCATAGAGCGACCCCCACGCTGCGCATGCCTGCCGAATTTTCACGCCGTGTTTTGACTAGCGTGCAGGCGCCGTCCAGAGCTTGAAATCCGTCTCCGAAACGGTGGGCAGCTTTTTCACAAACGCCACGATCGCCCAGATTTCTTTGTCCTCGGTCCCGATGAGTCCGAAGCCCGGCATGCCGGTGAACTTGAGGCCGTTCTTGATGACCCAGAAGAGCTCTCCGGGCGCGTGTTCTTTTCCCATTTCAACGAGATCGGCCGGATCGGGACGCAAGGCTTCTGAGAATTTTGCCCAAGGCGCGCCCGGCGCTCCATGGCAAGTGACGCAGCCGCGCTCGGAAAAGGCGCGCGCTCCGGCCTGCACAATGGCGGGATCCTCCAGTGAGATCGGCGGCGCGCCGACCGAATGGCGCTTGATCGAAGCTTCTCGCACACGCTCGAGACCCCAGGCGACAATGTCAAAATGCGGCTCGGTCGCGGCGACACTGTAAAAACCCCCCAAGAAATAGACCGCCCCCGCGATAGCGACGACGATAGTGAGGGCACCGATAGCGGCCAAGAGCTTCATGGAGCGTCTCCTCTTTCGTCGATCGTAGGGTCAAATGACGGAGACGGCAATTCGATTTTATCGGTCAATTCATCTGACGGTATGATGGAGTTATCGCCGCTATTTACAGCGACCGGAAAACGCAAAGAAGGTCTTAGGTCGCCGCTAGGCTACAAATTTGAATTTATTCGGAAGTAAAAAACTTTCCCCTCGGGATTGTGCCTATTGAAGTAAAGTTATTCTCGGTGCATTCCGCCAACGGAAAACCGACGATGCTCGCAGCGACATGGGAAGCTGCCATGACCAATGCGCGAGTGAACAACCTCCATCCCATGATGGTTCACTAGCCATCACAATCGCCTTTGGCGCTCACCGTGACCGTCAAGCTATCAGGTCACTGGACTTGGCGAGCGTGTCATTGCACCGCCGAGCGCTTCGCAGCCCCCTTCTTGAGCACCACGCGTGATCTTCGCCAATTTTGTCCAATGAGAGTATTTGATCTAGATCATAGCGCGCAATTCCAAGGGACGTTAGTTGGCAGGCTGGAACGAACAAGATGCTCGACGTACCCCAACATCAGAAAGATGAGACTTGGGTGCAGCGCCGCGTTGATTGGCTACGCTCACTCAAAATTCCGCCGTCACGGCGAACAAGTCTGCGCGCAGCGGCCTCTCATCTATGGCGCTGGCGCTATCGCGCGCCGGCGCTTCTCGTAGCGCTCGCCGCACTTTGGTATTTCGGCGCGTTGGTTCTGTTTGGCCCCGTGATTAAAGCCGATGCCGTCATCCGCGCCGATTTCGTGCAGAGTGTCGTGGCGAGCGGACATGTCGAAGCGCCTTTTCGCGTCAACATCGGCAGTCAAATCACCGGTGTTGTCGCCAGCATTCCTGTCGATGAAGGACAATCGGTCAAGGCCGGCGATACGTTGATCGTGCTCGATGACCGCGAGGCGCGGGCCGCCGTCGTCCAAGCCGAGGCGACACTTGCCCGCGACCAGGCCTCGCTCGCAAAAGCAAATCGGGATGCCGAGCGCCTATCTGCACTTTTTGCTAAAGGTTCAACAGCGAAAGTGACGCTCGATGATGCGCGCACGAATGTCGATATGCTGACAGCGACCGTCAAACAGGACGCCGCCAGTCTCGTAACGGCCCAGTCGCGGTTGAGCTACACGGTCGTCACGGCTCCCCGGGACGGAAGACTGATTTCAAGGGACGTCGAGCGCGGCAATATCGTGCAGCCCTCGAATGTACTGATGAAGCTATCGCCCATGGGCGACACCCAGCTCGTCGTTCAGATCGACGAGAAGAACCTCGGGCTGATCGCGATCGGTCAGAAAGCACTGGCTTCGGCCGATGCGTTCCCCAAGGAAACCGTCGCGGCCGAAGTCGTCTACATCAATCCGGGTATCGACCTGCAGCGCGCTTCGGTCGAGGTGAAGCTGCGCGTGCCCGAACCTCCCGCTTATCTGTCCCAGGATATGACCATCTCGGTCGACATCGAAGTGGCGAAGCGTTCCGACACGCTGGTCGTGCCGGCGGCAAGCCTTCGAGGAATGAAGAGTGACAAGCCATGGGTCATGAAAGCCAACGGCTGGCACGCGAGGCGCCAGCCGGTCAAAATCGGACTCGTCAGCGCCGGCAAGGCTGAGATCCTCGACGGTCTCCAGGAGGGAGATCTTGTTCTTCCGGCGACCGCGACCATCAAGGACGGCGCGAGGATCAGAGCAAGGGTCGAGCCGGCTCCCGCACCGTGAACCGATGGGCGCCATTCGAGTGGATCACCGCGCTCCGTTTCCTCAAAGAGGGGCGGATGCAAACGATATTCATCGTCACGGCCGTGGCGATCGGCGTCGCGGTCATCGTCTTCATGTCGGCCCTGCTGTTGAGCCTGCAGGCCAATTTCATCAAGCGCGTGCTGACGACGCAGCCGCATATCCAGCTCATTCCACCGGATGAGTTAGCGCGGCCGCTGCGTGAGCCTGTGCCCGGCCGCATCCTGGCGCCCATCGTTCAGCGCCCAGCCCAGCGTATCCGCTCGATCGACCAGTGGCAGAAGATCAGGACTCAATTGAGTGAATGGCCGGCCATCGTGACCGTGTCGCCGACCATGACTTCCTCCGCCCTCGCAGTGAGAGGCGATGCCAGCCGTTCGATCAGCCTGATCGGAATTGATCCCGAGGTCTATTTCAAGATCGTGCACGTACCCGATTACATCGTCAGCGGCCAGCCGCGTGTGCTGACCGATGACATTATTATTGGGATAGAATTGGCTAAGGACCTCGGCGTGACGCTTGGCGATAAGCTCAACGTCACGGCGGCGACCGGCTCATCCCGCGTTCTCACCATCACCGGAATTTTCGATTTCGGCAGCAAGGGCGCCAACCAGCGCACGACCTACGTCGCCCTACGTACCGCGCAGGCCCTGTCCAATCTCGTCGGCGGCGTGACAACGATCGATCTCACGGTCACCGACATCTACGCGGCCGAAGAGATCGCACAATCCGTGCAAGCGGCCACCGGAATCGAGGCCGATAGCTGGATCAAAACCAACGCGCAGTTCTTCACAGCCGTGAACGCCCAGCAGACCTCGAATACGCTCATCCGCGTGTTCGTGGGTCTTTCAGTCGCTTTCGGCATCGCCAGCGTGCTCATCGTCTCAGTCATCCAGCGCTCCAAGGATATTGGGATCCTGCGCGCCATGGGCACGTCCCAGGGACAGATCCTGCGCGTGTTTCTGCTGCAGGGCGGGCTGCTCGGCTTCCTCGGATCGCTCATCGGAGCGGCGGCCGGCGGATCCGCCGTCGTTTTATGGCACACCTTCATGCGCCAGGTGGACGGTAAGGAGCTGTTCCCGCTCATCCTCGAGCCCTCGCTTTTCATCAACACTGTTCTGATGGCCGCGGTGACAGGCGTCGCGGCGGCGGCGGTGCCGGCGCTCAGAGCCGCAAAACTCGATCCGGTGGTGGCAATCCGTGGCTGAGAACACACCCGTCTTGCGTCTTGATAAGGTCTGCAAGTCCTACAACATAGGCATGCCGGTCGAGGTCGAGGTGCTGCATGATATTGATCTTGTGCTGCAGCGCGGAGAGTTCGTCGCGCTGATCGGACCGTCCGGATCGGGCAAGAGCACGTTGCTCAACATCATCGGATTGCTCGATCGGCCGACAAAGGGGCGTCTCTTCATCGAAGGTCACGAAACGAGCAAGCTGAATGATACCGCGATCACGGAACTCCGAGGTCATAGCATCGGTTTCGTGTTCCAATATCATTATCTGATCTCGGCATTCACCGCGCTCGAGAATGTCATGATGCCGTTGCTCGTCGACCATGCCTTCCCGACCGACGAAATGCAGCACAGAGCACGCGATTTGCTCGCGCAGGTCGGACTGACGCAATGGGAGAACAACCTCGCCAACAACATGTCAGGCGGCCAGCAACAGCGGGTGGCGATCGCGCGCGCGATCGCCATGAATCCCGCGCTGATCCTTGCCGATGAGCCGACCGGCAACCTCGATACGAAATCCGCCAACACGGTCTTCGAGATGATGCAACGCGTCAACCAGACGAACGGGACCACGTTTCTGCTCGTAACCCACAACATGGATTTGGCCCAGCGCTGTCACCGGATTGTCGAGGTCGTCGACGGACGCATCGTTACGCCGAGCCTAGTTCAAAACTAGCCTTTGTATTTGCGCCCGTTCCAATGCGGTGAAACTTGGCGCGAGCATTTCGCGCGACACCAACCGAGCAAGCGCTTCTGAGCCTTTTCAATCCATTCAACACCGTTTGATCGAAATCAAACTACTGACCGCGTGTAGCTGTTAATCAAATTGCATCAGTCGAGAATTTTGCCGGGGCGATCGGCAAAGTGCGGAGAAAACAATGGATCTCATCGAAGCGATCTATAACCGACGGGCCGTGCGCGAATTTAACGCCGAACCGGTGGACGAGAAGATGTTGCGGCAATTGATCGACGCGGCGGTCCAAGCACCTAGCGCAGTAAATCAGCAACCTTGGTCGTTCTCGGTCGTGCGGGATAAGGCGTTGCTCGCTCGAATATCGCACGAAGCCAAAGCCCATACACTCAGAACCACGCCCATGGGATTGGCGTCGCATCATTTCCAGGAATTATTGAGCAATCCCAATTTCGATATTTTCTATCATGCGCCGGCGCTCGTTCTGATCGCGGCCGTGGCACAAAGTCCGTGGGCGGTGGAAGACTGTTCTCTGGCGGCCGAAAACCTGATGCTGGCGGCGCGCGCCTTCGGATTGGGAACATGTTGGATCGGATTTGCGCAGACCTGGCTGGGAACGTCCGAGGGAAAAGCGGCACTCAACCTTCCAGGAGCCTATGTACCGGTTGCTCCTATTATCGTAGGGCATCCGAAATCTGCACCACTGCCGGTTCCCCGGAAAAAGCCGGAAATTCACTGGATCGGATCGTAGCGATTGAATTTCGGCAGCGATGCCTGCCTTTCTATTTGCGTTGGGGAGGCCAACTTCCTAACTCTTCGTACTTCGATCAGCTCAGCGCTGACCTGGCTCCTGCACGTACTTCAGATAAGCAATTACTGCATCAATTTCCTCCGGACGAAACTTGACCTCCGGCATATCAACGTGGCCAACAATAATTCCTTCAGCAAACGTTTCCGCAAGCAACTCGACGGGATAGTGGCGGCTGAGAAGCCGAAATGGGGGCGCTTTCGGATGCGCAGAAATGTCCGAGCGAGCGACCGCGTGGCAGGAGCCGCACTGTCTTGAGACAATCGCAAACCCGCGGCTTTCCAGCTCCGACAAATCCTGGGCTCGCAAATAAGTCGGCTTGCTGGCCAAGAGCGCAAAAAGAACGACCGCTCCAGCAACAACTTTCCTCACTGGAAGAACCGCGTGCTGTTGAGGTCTCAAAGGCATCGTCATTCACAACCTCGCACAACCTCGGCCATGCAAACGCAAATCATAACCCAAAAGGATATGTGTCGGGCATTTCTTCGAGCATCTTGGTTTCGAAAGGCGTGATCGCCTTCGTTTTATCGAACCAAATATACTCGTCGAATTGCTTCGGCAGCACCGCTTGGAAATAATGGCTCGCGAGTTCCGATTGCGGCCGATAGATCACCCCGATGGCACGCTCCAGCCGCGGCGTGCTCAAGCCTTCCAGACCCTTGCGTTCTATATCGCGCAGATCGAGACAGAAGGAAGGGATGGCGGCTTCGTGACATGCGTATTCGTAGCTTTCGCGCATCGCGGGAACGACCTTCTTGATCTCCATCGGCCCATCCCAATCGGACGCCGCCGCCACGGTGCCGTCATTGGTGCCAAAGCCGATTATATAGGCTCGGTCGCCGAATTCCTTTCGGCAAAGATGACCGAGATTGTATTCGCCGCGCGAGAACATCTCGGTGGCGGAGGCATCGCCGACATGTGAATTATGCGCCCAAATGATTGCCTTGCTTTGAGCGCCATAGAAAGCGAACAAGGTTTTCAACGTCTCGAACATGTGGCCATCGCGCAGATTCCACGATGCCCGAGAGCCGTAATACATGATCCGATAATATTGCTCGGCGTCGGCAATGAGCCGCGCGTTCTGCACGGCATCCATGAACCGCTCGCCGTCGCGCTCGGCATAAGCGTTGCGCTTTTGCAAGAGGTCAGTGAGGACGACCGCGACTTCCGATTCGCAAGTCTGATAAGTGCCGGTAAGGGCGGCATGACCATAAGTTGCGGGATCGGACTGCCACGGAGTCAGGCAACCATACCTTTCGCGCGCTACGCGTGCGGTCACGGGATCAACCTCATCGAGATATTTCAGGACAGCGCGGATTAAATCATAAAGGCTATAGAGATCGAGTCCGTGAAAAGCCACGCGGTTGTCCGGCTTCAGCGGCGCGTTGTGCGCGCGTAGCCAATCGACGAATGCTCGTACTTCATTGTTTCTCCACATCCAGGTCGGGAAACGCGCGAAGGCGGTCCATTCGGAAGGCGGGTATTCCAGGTGCCGCACATAATGGTCGACGCGCGCAGCGTCTGGCCAATCCCCTTCGATGGCGACGAAGCGAAAGCCCTTTTTCAAGATCAGCTCGCGCGAGATTCGCTCGCGCATTCGGTAAAACTCCGAAGTTCCGTGCGTTGCCTCGCCGAGCAACACGATCCTTGCGTCGCCGATGCGCGCGAGCAAACGGTCAAGGTTAGCGGTTTCGAGCGAGTCAAATGCTTCGCAGCCAGCCGCGATCGCTTGCGCCAGGCTCTTTTGCGACGATCTTGTGACTGGTTTTGTGGTGGACGGCCGCATCCGCTCGCGTTCAGTTGGCGCCCATCCCTCCTGCCCCACCAGAGGCACAAATCGAACGTCGGCCAAATCCTCCCGTTTAAATTCTTTTTCCGATATTCGGGTAATGCGAACAAGTTCTTGCGCCCTGGGATCGCGTCCCACCGGAATGACCAGCCGGCCGCCGATTTTGAGCTGCCCTTTCAAAGATTCAGGGACTTTCGGGCCGCCGGCGGCAACAATAATTCCGTCAAAGGGCGCGTGATCCGGCCACCCTTTGGTTCCATCGCCGTGCAGCACGTGTACGTTGTCGTAGCCGAGATCCGCCAGCGTCGATGCCGCCTTTTCCGCAAGCTGAGCGATGCGCTCGACAGTATAGACATCGCCGACGATCTCCGAGAGAACCGCTGCCGCGTAACCTGATCCGGTTCCGATCTCCAATACTCTTTCGCCACCTTGCAGCGCCAGAGCCTCGGTCATAAACGCAACGATATAGGGTTGCGAAATAGTCTGCCCTTCTTCGATCGGTAGCGGGGAATCCTCATAGGCAAATTCGCGAAGCCGCTCGGGCAGAAAGTCCTCGCGCGGGACGCTGCGCATGGCATTGAGCACCAATTCCGAGCGAACGCCTCGCGAGATGATGGCATCATCGACCATCTCGCGACGAAGTTTAGCAAAATCCCTTTTAAGAACTCCATCCATCAAAGCGGTCTCGCACCACCGTGTTCGGAATACAAAAAAAGTATCCTCCTAAATGCGCCTGACCGATTTGATATGGCTCAAAGCAGCGGCCTTCAAATTTAGGTATAAGTATCGTCGGGTTTTCACAATTCCGCCGTTTCTGAGAGAACGGCCAAGGATGTTCCTGTAGGCGCTCAATTTAGGTTCGAGTAGAGGGAAAGCAGCATTTCAATGCAAACACCGGCTCAAGTTGATTTTCGCGGAATGGAGGCTAGCGAACACATACGCAGCGCTATCGCGGACCATATTGCCGATCTCGAACGGCGGTTCAGTCGTGTAACGGCTTGCCGCGTCGTTCTTAAGGCGCCAGGCAAACACCATCGAACTGGCGGGCTCTATGAAGTCAGTATTCGACTGGCACTGCCAAACGGCCGCGAAGTGAATGTGGCTCGTACGGCCAAAGCCGACGAGCGATATTCCGATCTCTCGTTTGCCATCAACGATGCATTTCACCGCGCTCGCCGCCGCCTGCAGGACCATGTGCGGAAAATGCAAGGCCAGGTCAAAACACACGGTGAGCAAACATGATAATTTGACGCGCGGGCCGCGAGAATGATGAGCTCATCATTCTTTTCGGCATAATCTTGACGGCGTCACTCATCTGGATGGCGCCTCCCAGAGGATTTTAGGTCGATCGGAAAGTTGCCGAAACAGATACTCGATATTCGGACGCGGGGCGATAAACTGCCTACGGCCCGTCCCGATCTCGGCTCAATGGAGCCTTTTTGGTGCGTCCCGCTCGCTCAGCTCCTTCAGAAAAATGAAACGAATCTCGCGGGCTTGAGCAGCGCCCAAGCCGACGCACGGCTCGCATTATACGGTGCGAATACCGTATCCAGCGTCAAGCGCCCTTCAATCCTGATCAAGATCGGCAAACGTCTGGCGGAACCGCTTGTCGCAATTCTCCTGATCGCTGCGGCAAGTTCCGGGATCACGGGCGACGTGGCGAGCTTCACGATCATCGTGGCCGTCATTTTGCTTTCGATAACGCTTGATGTTTTTCAGGAGCATCGCGCCGAGAATGCAGCGGATGCGCTAAAAAGATCCGTCGCGATCCACGCCGATGTCCGGCGTGATGGCATACTGCAATCCTTGCCGGAGGAGCGGCTGGTTCCCGGCGACATCGTCGAGCTTCGGGCGGGCGACCTTGTGCCCGGAGACGGCGTCGTCATTGAAAGTCGCGGCGCGCACGTCAACCAATCGCTGATGACGGGCGAATCCTATCCGTCCGAAAAACGCGCGGGAATGTGTACCGCCACGGATGCCGTCGACGCCTTCAATGCGTTGTTCGCGGGCACTTCGGTGGTGAACGGCACCGCTACGATGCTCGTCACGACCACGGGTCAAAGAACTCGATTTGGCGGAATTGCCGCGGCCCTCACTTCGATGGAAGGACCGAGCGCATTGGAACGCGGGGTACATCGCCTCGGCCTCATGATTATCCGTCTGACGGCATTTCTCACATTATTTGTTCTTCTCGTGCATCTTTCCTTCGGCCGGCCGGTCATCGAGTCGTTCCTGTTCGCGATCGCCATCGCCGTCGGGCTAACGCCGGAATTGCTTCCCATGGTGATGACCGTAACGTTATCGCGCGGCGCGATGCGAATGGCGCAAAAGAAAATAATCGTCAAACGTCTCGCTGCAATCCACGACTTCGGGGCAATGGATATATTGTGCACCGATAAAACCGGAACGCTGACGGAGGCAAAAATTTCACTGGTCGGCTACCCCGATATCGGCGGGAAGGACAACGAGCGCGTCAAATTGCTCGCGGCGGTCAACAGTTATTTCGAGACGGGCATAAGAAGCCCGATCGATGCCGCCGTCATCGAGAGCAGTTCTCCCGCGCTATTCGAAGGATGGAAGAAAATCGACGAAATCCCGTTCGATCCCGAACGACGAAGCATCTCGGTGCTGGTCGAAAAAAATGGAAAGAAATTCCTGATCATGAAAGGCGCGCCTGAAGAAATTTTTCAGCGCAGCGAAAGATACGATGCCGATCGAAACCTGCTCAAGGAGCTCGACGATGGCGCGCGCCTTGCCTTTTCCAAGATCCATGATGACTACGCGGCCCAAGGATATCGTCTGTTGGCGGTCGCGTGGAAAGAGATGCCCGATACCTGCGTTAGGTTGGAACTCGATGACGAAAATGCCTTGGCGATCGCCGGGTATTGCGTATTCGCGGACCCGCCCA
Source organism: uncultured Alphaproteobacteria bacterium (assembly GCA_963751685.1). GTDB lineage: Bacteria > Pseudomonadota > Alphaproteobacteria > Rhizobiales > Xanthobacteraceae > Palsa-892. The sequence continues at coordinate 72,672 of CAVVVV010000014.1, forward strand.
AGACAAGCGCTTCGGCGGCCATCAAACGGCTGATGAATTCAGGCGTGCGAACGAAAGTTCTATCCGGCGACAACGAGATGGTCGTCCGGCATATTGCGAAAGTACTGGAAATTCCTTCGCAGGGGCTTCTGACCGGAGCGAAGATTTCGGAATTGACGGATTCGGCCCTAGTCGGTCTCGTCAGAACGACGGATCTATTCGCCCGGGTTTCCCCCGATCAAAAGTCGAGAATCATCCGCGCATTGCAATCAAACGGATTTACCGTTGGTTTCATCGGCGACGGCGTCAACGATGCACCGGCCATCCGTGCGGCCGAAGTCGGAATCTCGGTCGAAGGCGCCACGGATATAGCCCGCGCCGCAGCGGACATGATCATGCTGGACAGGGATCTCGCAGTCCTCGCGGATGGCGTCGATGAAGGCCGCACTACATTTGCAAATATCCTGAAGTATATCCGTATGGGGACAAGTTCCAATTTCGGAAACATGTTGTCGATGGCGATGGCCTCGCTCTTCATTCCTTTTTTGCCGCTGCTTCCGGTGCAAATTCTCTTGAACAATTTGTTGTATGACCTGTCCGAGGTGGGCATTCCCTTCGACAGTGTCGACAAAGAAGAGCTGAAGCGGCCGCGTGCCTGGGATTTCCCCAATATATTCCGATTTACCCTGGTGATGGGCGCCTTATCGTCATGCTTTGATTTTCTTACCTTCGCGGCTCTACTTCGCTTCTTCGAAGCCATCCCCGACGTCTTTCGAACCGCCTGGTTTGTGGAATCGATCGCAACCCAGCTCCTGGTCATTTTCGTTATTCGAACTTCGAGCCGCACGCTGAGCAGCCGGCCTGCCGGAATTCTTCTCGTTACTTCGATCGGCGCTCTATCAATCTCGCTCTTTATCGCGCTGTCGCCGGCCGGTACGACGTTCGGATTTGTGCCGATGCCGATGACTTTGTTGCTTTGCATCAGCGGAATTGTCGCCGCCTATCTCCTCGCCGCTGAGACAGTCAAAGCGCTCGCGAAAAATTTCTTATATCACCCGTCGCGCAGGGCAGGATTTTAAAGGCGCATGGATTGGATCGAATTCTTTCGAAAGTAATGCAAAACCATGAACGCACCCGAACTTCAGGAAATGGTTTTTGCGCATTTGTTGAACCCGGATACGCATGGCGGTATTCGTGTCGAGCGCATCGATACGCATGCCGCTTCCGTATTTCTGGCCGGTGACTACGCATACAAGATCAAGCGCGCGGTCAAATATCCGTATCTCGACTACTCGACGCTGGAAAAGCGAAAGGCCGCTTGCGCGAAAGAATTGGAAATAAACCGCAGGTTTGCTCCCGATCTTTATTTGAAAGTTATCCCGATCACGCAAGAACCCAGCGGTCAATTCGCCCTCGACGGCGGAGGAGAACCCATCGAATGGGCCGTTGTCATGAAGCGCTTCGTTGAGTGCAAAACCCTCGACCATCTTGCTGAAAGCGCCTTGATCACGGAAGAGCTTGCGGAGCAATTGGGGCGAAAGGTCGCGGAACTGCACGCAGAAGCCCCAACTTTTTCTTCCGACGTATGGCTGAAATTTCTTCCCGAGATAATTGCCGATAACGATGACGCGCTTCGCCAAAGAGCCGAACTGTTCGCAACCGCGGATGTCGACTTTCTTCGGGATCGATCGATATCCGCCTTGAAACGCATCACGCCGCTGCTCGAATCCCGCGGTCGATCGGGGTTTATCCGTCAGGGCCACGGCGACCTGCATCTCGGAAACATCGCGTTGATCGACGGCAAGCCGATCGCGTTTGACGCAATTGAATTTGATCCGCTGATCGCCGCGGGCGACGTGTTGTATGACCTTGCCTTTCTGCTGATGGACTTGATTGATCGCGACCTTCCCGCGATCGCAAATATCGTCCTCAATCGTTATCTCATTGAGACCAAGCGCGAAGAAAATCTGGATGGAATGGCGATGCTGCCGCTATTTTTGTCTCTTCGAGCAGCTATCCGAGCCAAGGTTGCACTCGCTCGCCTTGTTCAGGCGGCATCGAAAGACCGCTCCGCAGTAGCGGACCAAGCCCGGGCCTATTTTGCTCATGCGGTTGGATTTCTTTCGCCCGCAAAGCCCAGATTGGTGGCTGTTGGGGGGCTTTCTGGAACGGGCAAATCGGCGCTCGCTCGGGCAATCGCACCGAAGATCATGCCGGCTCCCGGAGCCATCGTTATTCGTTCGGATATCGAACGAAAAATCATGTTTGGAGCGCGAGAAAACCGACCTCTTCCTCCGGATGCCTATGCGCCTCCGGTCAGCGTCCAGATCTACGAGATCCTTCGTCGGAAGGCGCAACGCGTAATCTTGGCCGGTCATTCCGCCATCGTCGATGCGGTGTTCGCCTCCATGGAGGAACGTCGCGCGATCCGGGCGATTGCGGACGATTGCAGCGTCGAATTCGTCGGGCTTTTTCTAGAGGCCGATCTGAAAACTCGTCTCGATCGCGTGACGGCCCGAGTTCATGATGCCTCCGATGCCGATGCCGCGATTGCCGCGCGTCAGCAAGAGATCAAGATCGGGCCCGTCGACTGGCAACGTATCGATGCCACGCATGACAAGAATGATACCTTGGCCCAGGCTCTCAAGGCGATCCAAACGTAGGCCGTCGTCTCCAGTCGCGTTCAATATGAGTCTATTCCAAGGCTCCGATCGGGCGTTTGATTAGACGATCGTTCACGGCTTTGACGCCTCTCATGCTTTCGGCCGCCACGCGAACCGCCTCTTTCTCCGCTTCCGAATGGACGAAGCCGGACAAATCGACGACGCCCCCTTCGACCGAGATGTTCAATAATTGCGTATGAGCCCATGGTTGCTTTTCCAAATGGTCCACAATCCTGTCCCGGATGGCTGAATCCGGCATCGGTATTTCCAAGCGCGGACGATCGCGCGCAAAGGCGCGAACAAGATCGGCGCGAGTCACGATTCCGACGAGAGCGCCGTTCTCAACAATCGGTACGCGCTTGATGGAATGGCTTTCCAATAGATCCGCGATCTCCCCTAGCGAGGTTTTCGGTCCGGCGGTGATGACATCTCGGGTCATCACTTCGTGGACCTTTTGCGCATGTGCTTTCACATACTCGCTTGCGAGAATGTGGTCGCCGCTCATCATTCTGAGCCACCATGAGTGCCGGCGTTCGGTTGCGGTTTCATAACGCCGCATGAGGTCTCCTTCGCTGATCATTCCGACGAGCTTCCCTCCGGCATCGACGACAGGCGTCGCGCTGATATGGTTTTCGAGCAAGCACTTTGCCGCCTCGCCAACCGAAATGTTCGGCTTGACCGTAATCACGGGTCTTTTCATTACGTCACGCGCGATCATGGTTTTTTCCTCGTTGCGAGCCGTTGCTCATCATCATGTAATCGTGCATTACGAGAGAAGAGCGCGCGCGCACCACATGACTGCGCAACGCGCTCTTGTCGGTACCTGAACTAGGCGGCCGCTTTCACGTCGATCTTCTTGACTTGCGCCGGTGCCGGCTTGGGCACGACGACGGTGAGTACACCTTTCGCGATCGTGGCTTTGATCGAATCGGGATTAACGCCCGCAGGCAACTCGATCGAGCGGGAGAAGGAGCCATAGCTTCTCTCCACGAGACGGTAGTTCTTATCCTTCTCTTCCTTTTCCGACTTTTTCTCGCCCTTGATGGTCAGGACGTTGTCGGCGACGTTGATCTGCACGTCCTTTTCCTCGAGACTCGGCAATTCGGCCGTGATCTGAATTTCCTTATCGTTTTCGGTCACGTCGGTGCTCGGCACCAGCTCGCCGGCGCCTACGGTGGGCCAACCACGCGTGAAGTCATCGAACAGCTGTTCGACCTCGCGCTGCAACGACAAGAAGGGATTAAACGCACTGGCGATGTTCCGATCACGGCTGACCGGAATGAGCGATTTGAGTTTCATGAGTTCCTCCATGTGAGGACCCGAAAGCGGAAGCCTTGTTTGGCCTTGTCTCCCTCGAGCTCCGTACAAGTACAACGCAACTTCCTTCCGCCCACATTGACCTATATCAAGTCCCTCATCCGGCTATCTCTTCGATGCAATCGCCTTTTCTCGAGTAACATCCTCCGCCCGTTTGTCATCGCGCAAGCCGACAAAAGCCGGATGGCGCATCTGGCCTTTACGCGTCCATTCCGTGAATTTCACCTCGCACACCAGTTTCGGCTTGAGCCAGGTTGTTGCGTTTTCCTCGGGCACTTTTTGATCGAACGGCTTCTCGTGCCGAATGATCGGCTTCATTTTGTCGTAAATCATCTTAAGAGTTTCGGAATCAAAGCCCGTGCCCGCACGTCCGGCATACGACCAATGCCCCTTATCGCGCAGAGCGAGAACGAGTGAACCAAAATAGCGGCGCGACCCTTCCGGCGGAGTAAATCCGACAATGGCCACTTCCTGACGCAAAGTCGTCTTTATTTTTAGCCATTCGCGCGTTCGTTTCCCCGAATAGTAAAAACTCTGAGCACGCTTCGCCATAATTCCTTCGAGACTGGATCGTTCCGCCCTTTGAAAAAATCGTTTTCCTTTTTCGGATATATGCTCGCTGTATCTCAGAAGAGAATCTCTCGGAAAAACTTTCTTCAAGAGACGCTTTCTTTCAATGAGCGGCCGCGAACGCAGATCCTCGCCGTCAAAAAACAGCAGGTCAAAAACACAATAGCGCAGTCTCGTTTTTTCCTTTTGAGCATTTTGCAGGAGCTGGAATCGGGATCGGCCTTTTTCGTCGAGCGCGACCAGTTCGCCGTCCAGGATTGCCGCCCGATTTATCTTTTCGAGAGCGGTTGCGACGCGAGGGTACGTTTTGGTCACATCTTTTCCGCCCCGGGAAAAGAGAGTCACCGCCCCATCGGCAATTCTCGCAATAATTCTAAACCCATCCCATTTTATTTCGAAAACCCAACCCGCGTCGTCAAAGGGGGAATCGATTAACGTCGCAAGCATAGGCTTCAATATCAAACCTGACATAGTACGGCGCTTCATGATTTTTCCGGACCGCACGGGCCGCGTTTTCTTTAATGATTAATCTCTCAACCATTCGCGGGAAGGACAAACGGCTGTTCTGATTTGATCATGGTCGGCTCGATTGTGAGACTGTCAAGTTAGCATCAGACAGGGATCAATTCGATCCGTTCGTAGAGCCGCATAACGTCCGGCGCATGACAGAGCTCGGTGCCGGGATTGAGCACCGCAGCCGACCCGGCTGCCACCCCATATCGGAATGCTTCGAGAAGATTGCCGCCCGCGGCGAGGCACCACACCATTCCGCCGACAAAACTGTCGCCTGCTCCGACCGCGCTGATCGGTCGAATATCCGGTGCGTAGGCACGATGGGCCAATTTCTTCGTGACGAGAAGCGCGCCTTTTTCCCCCAGTGTAAGGACAACCACTTCCGCGCGGCCAGTCTCCACGAGTTGGCGGCATGCTCCGAGCCATGCGTTTTGATCGGCGAGCCCAGCATTCACAAGTTCCTGTAATTCCCGCAAGTTTGGCTTGATCAGATAAACACCCTCCTTGAGCGCCGCCGCCAAGGGCTTTCCTGAAGTATCAAGAATCAGCTTCGATCCGCGCGCCTTCGCGATGCGGGCTAATTCGGCATAGAAATCATCCGGGACGCCGGGCGGTAGGCTGCCGCTGGCAACGATGAACGGCGATAACTTGTCAGTTTGCTCTAGCGTTTCGAGACATTCGCGCCATTCTCGCTCCGCGAGCGTCGGTCCGGGCAGAACAAACCGATACTGATTTTTACTTGCTGTCTCAAGAATTGTGAAGTCCTCGCGCGTTTCTTCCGCAACCTTGATGGTTATGCTTCGAACGTTTTCACGTTCCACGAGGCGGAGAAGCAGCTCCCCCGTCGATCCGCCGATTGGAAAAATCGCAGTGACCTCGCTCCCCAGCCGGCGAGCGACACGAGCGACGTTGATGCCACCGCCTCCCGCATCCCGACGCATAGCCGAACAGCGCAACTTTCTGATCGGAACGACGCGTTCGGTAGAAGCCGAAATATCGATAGCCGGGTTGGCGGTTAGAGTCAGAATGAATACCATAGGGCAGCCGCAACCACACTTCCGCGAAATCAAAAAGAATTATTAGTAATGCAGACTTGTTGCTCCTCGACGCCGAACGCTATCACATTTTTTCTTTCATTTATAATATCGTCGATCTTACAAAATCGGCTTTGATGCAAATCAATAGCAACTCTCGTGAGTAGTGTTCTAAATTTCGAACTTCTCGTTGGTGAGGATCCTCCTATGGTCGTTGAGGAGACGCGCCACAACCCCGTTCCTTTCATGCCGCACGATCTCGATTTTGTTCTGAAAAAACGCCAGTGGATGCGAGAGCATCAAATTTGGCCCAATGGCAAACGCTATCTCTGGACGGATGCGTTCGGATTGGTTCTCTTGGTTTCTCTCTATCGGCATCTCAACGACGGCAAGTACATCGACGAAGCGGAATGGCTCGTCGCCGAAGTAAAGAGGGTATTGGGGCGTCGGCGCGGCATTCGTATCGGCGAAGCGGCTGACCGCGACGGGCAATATTTTCATTATCTTGCAATGTGGCTTTTCGCGTTGCGCTGCCTCAGCGAAGTACGGCCGGAATATCGCCATCAGGGCATTGCGCTAGCGCGCGATATTCATTCGGCTTTTGTCATTCCTGGCGCCGGGGTTGTGTGGAAAATGACCGAGGATCTAAGCGGACCCTACCCCGGCTATGGTTTGGGAGCTCTCGACCCCTTCAACGGTTATGTGGCTTATCGCCTGCTGGACGAAGGCGCGCTTGCAACCGAAATCGCGGATATGGCTCGCCTCATCAACCAAGATTATGAGCGGATCAACATCGATCAGGATCTTGGTCTGGGCATGATGTTATGGCTCGCGCATTTCTTTCCCGAGGAGCGCTGGGCTCAAATCCAGTCTGCACGCTCGCTAGCCAATCTCGATCGAATGTGGATCGATCCCCCGGGATATTTCTGCCGCGCGCCGGGGTCGTCTCGAATAAAATTCGCTTTCACCAATTATGGTGTATCGCTCGGCCTGCAAGCGGCTAAAGCCTTTCCGGAGCGTGTTACACGTTTGAATTCGTTCTTTTCCAAGTATCGCTCAGGCGATCAATACGATACCGATGCCATCACTCACGTTATGGCGTGCACTTCGCATTTTCCGGGTGAATTCATCCGACATAGCTGAGACCTGTATGCTCTTCAATTTCTATTTCGCAACCCATTTGCCTCCGTCCTTGACGTACGTCCGTTTCACCGCGGCCCATGCGATCCGATGTGATCGTGCTTCTTGGTCTTGCTCGCCCGCGTGGGCCGCAAAGGCATGATTGAAGGCTTCCCGATAGATTTCTTGTGCGTGAACCGGCAAATTCTTCCGAACCGACGCTGGTAATTCGTTGATGGTGCTATAGGGCACTGTCGTACTCCGTTTGATGCAAGGCCCGTATTCCGTCCAATAGCCACCTCGTCGCTCGACAGTCGTCTTCATTGTAATCGAGAATTCGCTGTTTAATCAATTCATTTCCGCTCGTAACCCAGCGGTCGAACCATTCGATTGACGCTGAGCCTGATGGATGCGCGTCTCGCCAATTGAACCCCAAATACTTCGCGAGGGTCTTCAGCGAATAGTCGCGTGTCGGCCACTCGGTGGCCTTCTCGACAACATCGCCATAAAGATCGACCGTGGTGGGTCGAGCGAACAGCTCTTCGATTTCCGTCTCCGAGCAGACATGCGGGTATTTTGCCCTCAGCTTGCGATAAATCGTGCGCTCATATTTCGAATAAAAATAAATAGTTGCGGGCATGGCCGCTCTGATGAACCGCCAAGCCTCGTCGAATGCCCTTGCCTCTTTTTCTATCGTTGGCTCATCCGCCAAGAATGCGATGAACCTTTCTGTTCCGTTATCGCCGCCTCGCCTTTCGATGAACCCGTGCAGATAGCAAATATCGCGCATGGGATCGACTTCAATATCGAAAAACAATTCTTTATCAGCGATCGGAAGCCTTACTGGAGCCCGCAAGTAAGCGGCGCCTTGCGTTTTGACTAATTTTGCGCGCGCGATAAATTTTTCCAGGGTTTTGGGATCAATCTTTTCAAATATCGCCTCCTCTTTTCCTTGCACAAACGCCTTCGGGTCAACCGCGGCGAGAGCGGCGATCGTCGGAATTTGACCGATAATCGCATCGCGCCTTGAGCGGCCGAATTCCGGAATGAGCGTCAGATCGTCCGCTGCCTGCAGAGATTTCAAGCACGCCGTGTACCAAACACAGTTCCTGCACTTGCTGGCGACGTAAGCTGGCAGTGTTGGCGATGTGCGAGCGCGAATGGCTCGAGCTTTTGCCAATACCTCTTCATAGTCTAGCCAGAGCGTTCTTGGGTTCGGCTTTCCATGTAATGCCGTAAAACTGTATGGCGCTTCTCTGCCGTGAACATCCCAGATAAAGGCGGATGGCCCCGCTGAAAAGCCCAATCGGCGAAGTATGTCGGTGTAGAGGGCGAGTTGAACCGCATAGTGTTTCTTCGGCTTCTTTTCTTCCCGGTCTTCCTCCCCTTCCTCCCCCGCACCAGATTTAATATCACCCGCGATGTAGCCACCATCGTCCTTGCGGAGGAGGTCAGGGACTCCCAGGAGATCGTCGGCTCGAATTCGACCGCCGTAAATCAGCGGGTCGCCACGCTTCATCGCTACATAGGTCTCGTGCTCTTTTTCGTCTTCTGCATATCGAGACAAGTCGGTATACGGCAGGTTCAACCTTGCAATCACCTCTTTTTCGTAAAGCGATCCGCGATCCCAGAAAAGCTGAACGAAACGGCTGATTTGATCCCCGTCGCTGGGATTCCCAAACAGGTCCATCGTGACCCGGTGCGGACATTCCACAAGATCGTAAAGCATGGATGCAGTGATGGGCATCGGCATTTTTCCGTGTCACGCCAAGCATAGACCAGGCTGAATTGATCGAAGTCAAAGCAAGTGACAAAAAGAAAGCTTAATCTTTAGTCGCTGTGAATACCGCCTGAATTTTCTCAACGAGACTTGGGAGGCCATGATGGCGAGAAAATATTCACGCGCGGCATCGAAGGATGTAGAGCGCGAGATGCGTAAGTTCAAACATGGAAAACTAAAGAGTGGGAAAGGTGGTCGCGCCGGAAAGGTAAAGAGTCGGAAACAGGCAATCGCGATTGGCCTTTCGGAGGCCCGTAAGAAGGGCAAGAAGGTTCCCAAGCGACGCACGAAATAAATTGCAATTTGCTGCCCGCTTCGACTTTGGGGCAGATGCGTTCAGCTTAGAAACGTCACTGAGCACCCCGCCCTAGCGATGTTACCCGTAGCCAGTCAGGGCTTATTCAAGATGCAGACGATTCCAAATGGTCGCAAACACTAATCCGATCGTGAATCCAAGGAATGAGGTGAGTGCGACTAAACCGGCGGCCAGACCGAGGCTGAAGGGCTGAATCACATAGACGGGTTGGATGAAGTGAATCCAGAAAATGAAATTGATGAGCGCTTGAGCCCAGCCCAGCGCGACGAGCACGGACCAACATAAATGCCAACCCCCAACCAAAACGGCCAGCGTTGCCGCCGCCTTCATTGGATGAATCGATTTCATGTCTGCTCTCCCCCCTCTCACTTCAATAAAGCCGATCCCTCCATGGGATTCTTTGATTTAAGTCAAGAGATCAGGCACCGCTGGAACTATCGATCCATATGGAACATTCAAGCGTAGAAGAGCATTTGAGGTAGATCAAAAAGCATAGGCCCGTTTGTCATTAGTTTGAAGCTGGAGGCAATCATGAAAGCCGAGAACGTAATGACTTGTCCCGCGGTCTGCGTGCGAGCGGATGCTTCGATTTTGGATGCGGCACAGCTGATGTTACAAAATAAAATCAGCGGTTTGCCCGTTGTCGACGACGATGGAAAGCTTCTCGGAATCGTTACAGAAAGAGATTTTCTCCGAAGCGGTGGCACCGATAAGGACATTAGCAGGCCGCGCTGGCTACAACTTCTAACGGGAGAGAAGCGCCTTGCCGACGAAATCCAGCGATTGCAGCGAGTGAAGGTCGCGAAAGTGATGACACCCGAGCCGGCTTCTGTGAACGAGAATACGCCGCTCGAAGGTGTCGCCCATCTCATGGGCCGGCACGATATCAAGCGCGTTCCCGTCGTGCGCGGCGGCAAGGTCGTGGGTATCATCGCTCGCGCTGATCTCGTGCGCGCGCTTGTGCGCGCGGCTCGCAAGGCTGCTAATTCAACCGTGCAGGTTACGGCCCGGATAACCGAACTGGAACGCCAAGCCTTAACGCGCCAAGGCACGCCACGATAGCGTTCATCACGGGCTTTGCCGCTATTGGCTGCGCCCAATTTTACGCAAATCTATGCAGCGACCTGGGAGCCCTGCGCCTCGGCATCGCGGACTGTGGCAATCGTTCGCAGCAAGCTCGCTGGATTGACGCTGATCGAATCAATGCCGAGCCTGGTCAAAAACCGTGCGATCTCCGGGTAATTCGCCGGCGCTTCGCCGCAAATTCCAATATGCCTCCGATTGCGCTTGGCTCCCGTTATCGCCAACCGAAACATTTCCAACATGCCGGGATCGCGTTCATCAAAATCGAATGCAACGATATCCGAATCTCGATCCACGCCCAGCGTCAGTTGAGTCAAATCATTGGAGCCGATCGAAAACCCGTCGAACAACTGCGCAAAGGCGTCGATTTCGATGACATTATTGGGTATCTCGCACATCACGTAAATTTCAAGGCCGTTTTCACCTTTTTTGAGCCCATGCTCCGCCATGGCTGCGATGACGCTGCGCGCTTCGTTAACCCGACGGCAGAACGGCACCATGACGCGCAGATTGGTCAAGCCCATGTCATTGCGAACTTTCGCGAGCGCCGCGCATTCGAGTGCGAAACCGGCGGCATACGCGGGATGCGCATAGCGTGCCGCTCCCCGAAAACCGAGCATCGGGTTGGCCTCATGCGGCTCAAAATGCGAGCCGCCGAGAAGGCTCGCATATTCGTTCGTTTTGAAATCCGACAACCGCACAATCACGGGCCGCGGATAAAAGGCGGCGGCAATAATTCCGATTCCTTCCGCGAGTCTTGAGATAAAAAATTCCGTTGGCTTCGCGAAGTTCCGGGTCAAGCGTCGGATCGCGGCACGCTCACGCATAGACTTCACCTTTTTTGGCTCGGCAAGCGCCATAGGATGAATGCCGATATGTTCGCTGATGATGAACTCCATCCGCGCCAAGCCGACGCCGTCGCTCGGCAACATTGCCGTGTGAAAGGCTATATCGGGATTGCCGAGATTGACCATGATTTTCGTGCGTGGCTTCTCGATCGCCGCCGCGGTGATTTGAGCAACGTCAAATGCCAGCCGGCCCTCATAAATGCGGCCAATCTCGCCGTCGGCGCAGGACACGGTAACCAGAGCGCCTTTCTTCAGCTTCGCCGTCGCTCCCGCAGCTCCAACGACGGCCGGCACGCCGAGTTCCCGAGCGACGATGGCGGCGTGGCAGGTCCGTCCGCCGCGATCGGTCACGATCGCGGCCGCGGTCTTCATGACCGGCTCCCAATCGGGGCTTGTCGACACCGCGACCAGAACTTCTCCCGCCTGGAAGGCAGCAAGATCGCGCGCCTTCGAGATTGCCCGGACCCGGCCACTGGCAATTTTCTCGCCGACGGCGCGGCCGGTAACGAGAACCCGGCCTTTCTCTTTCAGCGAGTAAGTCTCAAATGAGCCCGCGGCCCGTTGTGAGGCGACGGTTTCCGGCCGCGCTTGAATGATAAACAAATCCCCGTCGACACCATCCTTCGCCCATTCGATGTCCATAGGCATCGGCTGGCCGGCCTGTTGCGAATAGTGATCTTCGATGGCGATTGCATATTCTGCAAGCTTGATGACCTCGTTGTCGGTGAGGCAAAAGCGTTCACGTTCTTTAGGGCGGACGGCCACGTTGCGCGTTGTCGTGCTCGCGCCGCCCGCGTAGACCATCCGCAGCTGTTTTAGCCCGAGCGAGCGCGAAAGCACCGCGCGGTAGCCTTGGCGCAAGGTCGGCTTATGGACATAAAACTCATCGGGGTTGATCTTGCCTTGCACGATGTTCTCACCGAGGCCATAGGCGCCCGTCACCAAGACGACGTCGCGGAATCCGGTTTCAGTATCGAGCGTAAAGATCACTCCGCTCGCTGCGAGATCGGAGCGGACCATTTTCATCACGCCGACCGATAACCCAACTTTGAAATGGTCAAAGTTCTTATCGATCCGGTAGGAGATCGCTCGATCCGTGAAGATTGACGCAAAACAACGCCGGCACGCTTCGAAGACATTCACTGCGCCGCGAATGTTGAGGAAGCTTTCATGTTGACCTGCAAAGCTTGCCGTTGGCAGATCCTCGGCCGTCGCCGAGCTGCGCACGGCGACTGCAACATTGGCTCCATATTCCCGCTCGAGCTGTCGATAAGCGACAGCGATTTCATCGCGGATGCGCGGCATGTCGGTTGCCTTGTATACGAGCTTGCGCGCCTTGGCGGCGACGCTGATGAGCGTTCTAATATTGCGCTTATCGAGCCCGTCGAGCAGGTGATGCAAGGTTTCCCACTGGCCGGCTTCAGTTAGCGCGTCGCGATAAGCTTGCGCGGTGATCGCGAAACCGTTCGGAACTTTGATTCCCTTGCCTGTCAGCGCCGTATAAAGCTCGCCCAAGGATGCAGTCTTGCCGCCGACCAGCGGCACGTCCTTCAACCGGATATCCTTGAACCAGCGAGTGTAACTTTCATTTTTCATGGCGATCCCGCTGCTTTATGGACAAATATGGCCCATTCGTCGCCGCAAGGAATTGACCTGGCGCAAAGCGAATTTCTGGAATTTGAGCCATTCAAAAAGCCCGCCATTACGAGGCGAGACGTATAAATCCGGTCGAAATGCGAGATCCGAACAACGCGGCAACTAACCAAAGGGTACTTCTTGCCCGCTACTGGCAAACGGCCTCCTTGTTCTGGTTCGGCCGTAAACGCTGGCCGGCCTGGAGCCTGACGATTTTCCTGGTGGCGGTCGTCCTGCTGCAACTATTCACGCAATATTTGATGAACTTCTGGAACCGCGATTTCTTTAACGCCCTGGAATTACGCGACGGTCATCAGCTCTGGTTTCAGACTCAGTTGCTCGTTCCGCTTCTCGTCGTAACCGTCGCCCTCGCCGCGATCTCGGTCTGGGGGCGCATGACGGCCCAGAGACTTTGGCGCCAGAATTTAACGACATGTCTGATCGATTGCTGGCTCGCCAAGGATAATTATCGCAAGCTCGATTACACCGTGGCCGGTCGTCAAAATCCGGAATATCGCATTGCCGAAGACGCGCGCGTGGCCACCGACGTTCCGGTCGATCTCGCTCTCGGGCTGCTGTCGTCAATTCTGGTCGCGATCACGTTCTTGGAAATCCTGTGGAACGTCGGTGGCGGCTATATGATCTCGGCGTTCGGTGTGACGTTTTTCCTGCCGGGTTACCTGGTCTTCGGAGTGACGCTCTATTCCGTCGTTTTTACCGGCGCGATGATTCTCACCGGCCGGCCTCTCACAGAGGTCATTCAGGCCAAAAACCAGGCGGAAGCGGAGTTGAGGGCAAACGCCGATTTATTACGCGAAGTCGGCGAAGGTTTTGCGCCCCCGGGCAGCGACACGCGAAGGCGGCGTGCAGTTTGGATCGCGTTGCGCGGGGTGTTGGTGCGCTGGCGGGATTTGATGACACAACTGACTCGACTGACGTTGGTTTCGCAAAGCAATTTTATTTTGGCTCCCATTGCCGCCTGGCTCTTGTGTGCTCCGAAATATCTTTTGGGCGCGATGACGCTTGGCGAACTCACGCAAGCAGCCGTGGCGTTCGTGACGGTACAGGGAGCGTTCAACTGGCTGGTGGATAATTACCAGCGTTCGGCCGATTGGATCTCGTCGGTCAACCGGGTAGCGACATTTCTAATCGCGCTTGATGAAGTTGACCGCTGCCGCCCGGCGGGGTCGAAGCGGGTGAACCCTGCACCCATTGAAAAAAAACGCACCCGCGCAACGGTCACTGGCTCCCAAGGGACGGACTACGTCTGACAAACTCCAACGTCAATGAGCATCCTTTTCCATGTTTTCGGCTAGCGCTTTCAGCCCGAGAAAGGTGACGTCAGGATGGATGATGATGCGTGTCGGGATACGCTCCAAATAGCTGCGAAATCGTCCCTTCGCCTCGAAGCGAGCGCGAAATTCCGACCGTGCAAGAAAGTCACTAATGCGCGGCGCGATGCCGCCGGCAATGTAAACGCCGCCGCAAGTACGGAAGGTAAGAGCGAAATTGCCGGCGACCGTCCCCAGCATGGCGCAAAACGTCTCAAGTGCCATTCGGCTGGCAGCGCAATCTCCTTGGAAGCCCGCGTGAGTGATCTCGATTGGGTTGCGCATGGGAACGCTAAGGCCGTCCAAGGCGGCGACCGCCCGATAGAGATTTTCCAGCCCCGGACCTGAAACAGCGCGCTCTATTGACACGTGCCCAAAGCGCTGCCGCAAATGCTCGATAATCGCGTCTTCTCGCCGAGAGCTGCTCGGCAAGGTGCTGTGGCCGCCTTCCGTGGCGATCGGGAACGCCCGGCCATCGCGCCAAACCAGCGCGGCCGCGCCGAAACCGGTCCCTGGCCCGAGCACGAGCATCGGCTCGCCGAATTGAGCCTTGCCGCCACCAATCGAGAAAAGGTCAGCCTCGATCAATTGCGGCAATGATAACGCAACTGCCTCGAAATCATTGATCAAGCGCACCGTCGAAAATTGAAATGCCGCGCGCAATTCGGCGCCATCGATAACCCAACGGCTATTGGTAATCGCGCAACGGTCACCGGCCACGGTCGCAGCGATCGCCAGGATTGCCGCGGTGATCGCCGGCTGTGGAGTTTGCCGAGAGAGAAACGCGGCGATGGCATCGCCAACATTCGGATAGTCGGCAACCGCAATATGCTCGACCTCGCCGAGCCGGCCGCCCGTCAAAAGCGCAAATCTTGCATTGGTGCCGCCGATATCCGCGAGTAGAAATCGCCTTTCGCGGCCATTCGAAGGCGTTTGCTCGACACGGCTGAATGCGCTGCCACTGAAATCCGCAGTCATCCGCGTCGCCGCGCATCTTTGATTAACTGCGCATACCAGCGATACGAAGCCTTTGGAATCCGTCGCAGCGTTGCGTAATCGATATAAACAAGCCCAAAGCGCGTGTTGTAACCACTATTCCATTCGAAATTGTCGAGTAGCGACCAGACAAAATAACCGCGAACATCCGCCCCGGCGGATACGGCGGCAGTTAAAGCTTCGGTATAGTCATTAAGATAATCGATGCGCTCGTCGTCGACGATTTCGCCGGCCTCGTTGGGTTTGTCATGGCCGCCGAGCCCATTTTCCATGACATAGATGGGTAACTGATACCGCTTATGCACGGCGATGAGCGTGTCGCGAAATGCGGATGGATCGATGACCCAGCCCATCGGCGAGCGGGGCGCATCTGCAGGGCCGCCCACCATCTCCAATCCCAACGGCGAACTCGTATTGGTTTTGGCATATATCGGGCCGTAATGATTCAGTCCGAACCAGTCGACCGGCCGGCAAATGCGCGCGAGATCGCCAGGCTGAATGTAGGGTTCAATCGCGCGAACGATCTTATTCGGATAAACGCCGTGTAGCTGCGGATCGGGAAAAGCGCGATTCCAATAAGCATCGAGTAACTCGCAGGCCGCCTCATCGCCATCGGTTACATGACAAGGTTGCCAATTGTGGATGGCTCCGAGCGACGCCGCCGGTACCATCGTGCGCAGCGCGTCGATGGCCGCGCCGTGCGCGAGATTGACGTGATGGATCGCGCGCGCCAGCGAAGGAGCATCCGAGGCTGAACGCGCATCCGCACGACGGCCATAACCGAAAAATGTGAAAACGGAAGGTTCGTTGAAGGTCGCATAACGTTTGACCCGGTCGCCGCAGCGGCGCCCGATCAATGTTGCGTAATCGGCAAACCATCCCGCGCTATCTCGATTGAGCCAGCCACCAAGATCGTCAAGCGCCTGCGGCAAATCCCAGTGATAGAGGCAGAGCCAAGGTTCTATTCCTGCGGCGAGCAGCGCATCGATCAAACGGTCGTAGAAGGCGAGCCCCTTCTCGTTGATTTCGCCGCGCCCCTGGGGAAGCACGCGCGGCCAGGCCACTGAAAAGCGATAGGCCTGAACGCCGAGATCGCGCATGAGCGCGACGTCTTCGGCGTAGCGATGGTAATGATCGCAGGCCACGTCACCGGTTTCGCCATTCGCGATACTGCCTTTTTGGGCGACAATGGTGTCCCACACGCTTGGGCCGCGGCCGTCCTCGCGCGTAGCGCCCTCGATTTGGTAACTCGAGGTCGACACCCCCCACACAAAGCGTTCCGGCAATGCAGCGAGCGCCGCATGAGCCAAACGTGCTTTTGGCGTAACTCGTTGAGAAGCCGCCGGATTATCCATCGCTTCTTGCATGTTAGCAGGATCGGCAACTTTCCGCGCATCGCATTGAGGCAGATCAACGTCTAGCGGCATGTACTAAAGGTATCTTTTATTTTAGCGGCTGCATTCATGACCAAGACGAGCAATCCTGCGACATCATCCAAGTTGCATACGCGTTGGGGCGGCATCGGTGATCAATCTCGCCCAACCAGCGGATTTTTCCATCCCGAGCTGATCGAGGATGTCTGGTGGCTGATCGATCCCGACGGCGGCCAATTCTTCTCAAAGGGCGTAAACACCGTACAATTCGATCAAGATCGCGTCGGCAACAGCGATCGAATTCCTTACGCCGAAGCATGCCAGCGCAAATACGGTGGCAAGGAGACATGGCGTAGGGCAGCGGCCCAACAACTCCTCTCCTGCGGCTTTAACTCTCTCGGCGCCTGGTCAGATGACGCCGTGGCGAAAGCCGGCCCGTCGCCGCTTGCGCTAGCGCCCGTCATCGATATCGGCGTTTCTTTCTTGCTTCGCCCGGAATCCAATGCAAGCGACGCTGCTCGCATATTTCCGGATGTATTCGATCCTTCTTTCAAAAGTTTCGCGCGTCGTCACGCGATCAAATGCTGCGCCGCGCAGAAAAATGATCCTTCCATCCTGGGCTGGTTCACCGACAACGAACTGCGATGGGGGCCCGATTGGCG
>CAVVVV010000015.1:0-75575 GCA_963751685.1 uncultured Alphaproteobacteria bacterium
TTCGATCTACGAGATGGTCCGGGCCCGCATCGACACGGCGCTCAACCGCGGCCGCTGCGGCCTGTGGGACTGGGATATCGCGCGCGGCCGCATCTACTGGTCGGATTCAATGTATCGAAATTCTGGGCTTCGAGCCGCGCGAGGAACTTTGTCCTTCGGCGACGTCGACGCCTCGTCCATCCCGACGACGGCGACCTCTACGAGATCGCCGCATAGCTCGCCGAAGCAAACGACGCGACGATCGACCACGCGTTTCGCCTGCGCCACGCCAAGGGCGAGATGGATCTGGCTGCGCGCGCGCGCCGAAATCGTGCGGCGAAGCGCCGATACCGGACCCGCATCTGATCGGGATTGCCGTCGACATCACCGAGGAACAGCGCCTTGCCGAGCGTCGGCGACCGCTGATATGCGGCTGCGCGATGCGATCGAAACGATTTCGGAGGCCTTCGTGCTCTGGGACTAGGAAAACCGGCTTGTGATGTGCAACGAAATTCCAGCAGCTGCACAATCTCCGCCGATGCCGTCACCCAACAGGGACCGCCTTACGCGGAGGTCATTGCTCGTCGGGCGCCCGCCGCAAATCCGCACGCCGCTGAAATCCGAGGATCGGCGAAGACCTGACGGAGCGCGCACCTACGAGGCGCGGCTGACGACGGGCGCTGGCTGAAGATCAACGAGCGGCGCACCAAGGACGGCGGCTATGTGTCGGTCGGCACCGACATCACGGCGATGAAGCGCCACGAAGAACAACTGATCGAGATGCGAAAAACGGCTGATCGCCACGTCGCCGATCTTCGCCGATCCCGGCAGACGCTCGAATATCAGGCGCAGCAACTCGCCGAACTGGCCGAAAAATACTCGAACAAAAAACGCGCGGCCGAAAGGCCAACAAGGCGAAGTCGGATTTTCTCGCCAACATGAGCCACGAATTGCGCACGCCGCTCAACGCCATCATCGGATTTTCCGAGATCATGGAATCGGGCAATGTTCGGCGCGCTCGGCTCCGACAAATACGTCGAATATTCCAGCGACATTCGCGAGAGCGGCGAATATCTTCTCGCCGTCATCACCGACATCCTCGACATGTCGCAAATCGAGGCCGGCCGCATGCGCGCTCGACATAGACGACCTGCGGCTCGATCAGCGTCGGGAAGCGATGCGTCGTGATGTGCGATCATGGCCGCGCGAAAAAAGCTGACCGTCACACCGAAGTGCCGCCGGGCGTTCGACTGTTCGCGCGACCGCAGGGCGCTGAAGCAGATCTTGCTGAACCTGTTGTCCAATGCCGTCAAGTTCACGCCGGACGGCGGCACGGGTCGCGGTGCGCGCGCGCATGTCGCGGAGCGCCGTCCTGCTCTTGATCGAGGACTTCGGCATCGGAATTGCGAAGGATCAATTCGAAGCGGCTGGGCCGCCCGTTCGAGCAGGTCGAGACCAGTTCAACAAGACCTACCGGCTCGGGCCTCGGCCTCGCCATCGCAAAGTCGCTGACCGAATTGCACGGCGGCGCGATGAGATCGCGCTCCATCGAGGGGATGGGCACGACCGTCATCCTGCGCTTGCCCACGACCCCGGCCAGATTGCGGTCGAGGCCGCGGATAGCGAAGCGGCGAAGCGCCTCAAGCCTGATCCGCCGACGATCTCATCGAAAAGTGCGCCGCACGCGCGCCTGCGTGTCCGCGAGATGCGCTTCAGCGTCGGAAAATCCGGCAGGCCGCCGCGCGCGCGCGAGCAGCGCGAGCAGCGCAGGGCCCGGCGCCTGCCGGCTCGAAACGCCCCGTGCAGGCAAAGGCGCAGCAATCTGCGTGAGATCGTGATAAAGCGCGCGCCGCCGAGCGCAGCAATTCGCCGTCGGCCGCGCTCAAAATGTCCGAGCGATTGCGCGCGTTCGAGCGCGCGGACGGTATTGGTGTCGAGAATTTCCGGATGCTCCGCGCGCATGCACGAGCGAGAGATATTGCGCGATGAACTCGATATCGACGAGGCCGCCCTTGACGTATTTCAGGTCCCAGCGGTCGTCCTCGCCTTTCTCGGTCGCGATCATGCGCCGCATTTCGCGCACGTCAGCGGCGATCTTTCGCGGATCCCGCTGCAAGCATAGAATTTCGCGGATCAGCGCTTCGATGCGCGCGCGAAAATCGGGCACCGCCGAAACCACGCGGGCGCGCGTGAGCGCCATGTGCTCCCAGGTCCAGGCTTTCTCGCGCTGATAAGTCGCAAAGCTCTCGAGCCCCGTCGCAACGGGTCCCGAGCGGCCGGACGGGCGAAGGCGCAAGTCGACGTCGTAGAGCTTTCCCTCGTTGGTCGGCGTCGTCAGCGCGCTGATCAGGCGCTTGGTGAGGCGGGCGAAATATTGCGCGGCCGTCGAGCGGCCGCGCGCCGTCGGAGCGCGGGAAGCGCGGATCGAAATCGTAAAGCAGAATAAGATCGAGGTCGGAGCCCGCGGTCATTTCGCGGCCGCCCAGCTTTCCGAGCGCGAGCACCGCCGTTTCGGCGCCGCGCAGGCGGCCGTGGACCTCGCTAAATCTTTGCTCGACCTCGCGATGCAGCGCGCGGATGACGACGTCGGCGAGCGTCGCATAGGCTTCCCCCGCCTGACCCGCCGACAAGACGCCGGAGAGAATTCGAACGCCGATGAGAACCATCTGCTCGCGCCCGAATCGGCGGGCGCGGTCGAAAACTTCCTCCTCGCTCTTGGCTTCGGAAAGGAAGGCATCCAGGCGCTCGGTCAGGATCTCTTCGCTCGGCGAAGCGCCGAAGAAACCGGGATCGAGCAGGCCGTCGAGCAAGGACGGCGAACGCGCGACGATTTCTCCGAGCCGCGGCGCCGTGCCGAGAATCACGGCGAGAAGACGAACGAGATCGGGGTGCGTGCGTAGCGCCGCCAGCAACCGTTCGCCGCCGGGCAGCTCCGAAAAGAACCGGTCGCATGCGACGAGTGCCGCCTCAGGGTCGCCGGAGCGCGCGAGATCGCGCGAGGAGCAACGGCATAATGACGGCGAGATCGGCGCGCGCCGCCTCCGACCGCAGCGCCCGGTAACGGCCCGCCAGCCAGTCGCGCACGATCGCGCTTGCCGCCAAGGGATTGCGAAAGCCCATCGCCGCGAGCGTATCGAGCGTCTCGCGATCGTCCTTATCGGGGAGAAAACGAGTCGGCTTGCTTCCGGAGCAAGGCGCGGCGCGTCCTCGAAAAGTCGCGAGTAATGCGCTTGCACGCGGCCGAGATGGCCTTCGAGAAGGGCGGCGAAATCATCGCGGCCGCGGCTGCCGAAAAATCGCGCGAAGCGGACGAGCGCGTCGGGATCTTGCGGCAGCGTATGCGTCTGCTCGTCGGCCACCATCTGCAGCCGGTGTTCGACCTCGCGCAGGAATACGTAGGCCGCGCGAGAGTTCGTCGCGCGCGCTGCCGTCGATCCAGCCGCCGGCGGCGAGCGCATCGAGAGCCGCGAGCGTTTGCCGCCCGCGCAGCTCCGGCGCCCGGCCGCCCGCGATCAGCTGTTGCGTTTGCACGAAAAATTCGATCTCGCGGATGCCGCCGCGCCCGAACTTGATGTTGTGGCCCTCGACCGCGATCTCGCCATGACCGCGAAAGGCGTGGATCTGCCGCTTCATCGCTTGAATGTCGGCGATGGCGGCATGGTCGAGATAGCGCCGCCAGACGAAAGGGGCGAGCTCGCGAAGGAAACTTTCGCCGGCGGCGATGTCGCCGGCGATCGGCACGCGCCTTGATGAAGACGGCCCGCTCCCAGGTCTGCCCCACTGTGCTCGTAATAGGCGAGCGCGGCGTCGGTCGCGATCGCGGCTTGCGTCGAGCCGGGATCGGGGCGGAGACGAAGATCGACGCGAAATACATATCCGTCGGGCGTGCGCTCCTGCAGAAGCCGCACGAGGTCGCGCGTGAGCTTCACGAAAAACGGACGCCGGCTCGACGCCGTCCGCAAGCGGCGCACTCGGATCGAACAGAACGATGAGATCGATATCGCTGGAATAATTCAGCTCGCTCGCGCCGAGCTTTCCCATGCCGAGCACGATGAAGCCCGCGCCTTGGCCGGGAACGTCGGGCTTGGGAAGACGAATTTGGCCTGCCGCGCGCGCTTTCGACAGCAGAAAATCAGCCGCCGCTTGGACCGCCGCCTCGGCGACCGAAGTCAGGGATTGCGTCACTTCGGCGAAGGACCAGGCGCCGCCAATGTCGGCGAGCGCGATCAACAGCGCCGCCTCCCGTTTCATCAGCCGCAGCTCGCGGGCGATCGTTTCTTGATCGGCGGCCGCACGCGCCGCCTCCGTTCGGCGCGCGATCAGATCGGCAAAATGCCGCTCGGGATTGGAATCGAGGAGTTCGGCAAAACGCTTCGGGTCTTCGCGAATGAGCCCCCAGAGGAAGGGCGAGCCGTCGGCGATGCCTTCGATCAGCCGGCGTACCGGATTTTGTTCGAAAAGACGCTGTAGCGAATTCGCGGCCGGGCTTTCGGAGCTACGCCAGCAGCTCCGCGACGGCCCGCTTTGCCGCCTTCGGCGCCGACAGGCGCGGCGTTTTTCGAACGCGTTCCGCAAGCGAGAAAGATTTGTCGGCCGCGGGTTTGTTCTTGCGCCAAAACATCCCCGCAAACTGCGCGCCGCGCGTCCCGCGTCAAGCCCCCTCGTCCCGCTGCGCCGGCAGCGCCAGCGTCACGCGCAGGCCCGGCGAATTGTCCTCGAGGCGCAATTCGCCGCCATGCAGGCGGGCGACGGCGGAGGCAGGCGAAAGGCCGAGGCCGACGCCGGGGCGCGAGCGGCTCGGCTCCAGGCGCACGAAGCGCTCGATCGCGCGGCCGCGGTCTTCGGCGGGAATGCCGCGGCCGTGATCCGCCACGGTCAACAACGCGCTGCCGTTTTCGCGATGGGTGGCGACGCGGATCTCGTTCTTCTCCGCCGGCCGGCTCGGCGGCGCCATATTTGATGGCGTTGTCGACGAGGTTGGCGAGCGCCTGGCCGACCAGCTCGCGGCTGCCGTGAACGGCAGCGGCGCCGTCGATATCGGCGGCCAGCCGCAAGCCCTTTTCCTCGGCGAGCGGCTCGTAGAGCTCGGCGACGCTCTTGCGCCACTCGATCGGCGTCGAAATCGGTCATGCCGTGACGCGCCTCGCCCGCTTCCGCGCGCGCGATCATCAGCAGCGCGTTGAAGGTGCGGATCAGGCCGTCCGATTCCTCGATCGTCGCTTCCAGCGCGCGCGCGATAATCGGTCTCGCTTTTCGCCGTGCGCAGCGCCTCCTCCGCGCGGTTGCGAAGGCGCGTGAGCGGCGTCTTGAGGTCGTGCGCGATATTGTCGGAGACCTGTTTCAGCCCGGCCATCAGCGCTTCGATGCGCTCGAGCATGGCGTTGAGGCTGTTCGCCAAGCGGTCGAACTCGTCGCCCGATCCCGTCACCGCAAGCCGGCCGGAAAGATCGCCGGCCATGATGCGCTCGTTGGTCGCGGTCATCGCATCGATCGCGTTTCAACACGCGGCGGGCGACGAACGATGCCGCCGGCGATGCCCATGACGACGATCAGCACGACCGCCCAGCGCGCGGGCTGCGCGAGGATTTGCGCGCAGGCGATCGCGCTCCTCGAAGTCGCGGCCGACGAGCAGGCGAAAGCCGCCCGGCAGCGAGAAGACGTGCACCAGCGCGCGGCTTGCCTTGGCGGCGTTTCCGGCTTCCGAGTGCCGGTAGGTGATCTCCGACCAGCCCTGCGTTGTCGCAGGACGCTGACGGGCATATCGATCGATGTTGCCGGCGAGCGCGTCGCCGGAATAGGTGGTGACCAAATAGAGGTTCGATGCCCGGCTGCGCGCGCCCGCTGCTCGATGCGTTCGACCAGCCGCCGGATGCCGCCGATCCCGATATTGCTCGGCCAGGCCCGCGACTTCGGCATCGACGGTTTCGGTGATCTGCGAGATCGACGAGCTGTTGCGTGTGCCGGGCGACGATAGCCGACCACGACGACGGCGAACAGCGCGAAGATCAGAAAGATAGGCCGCGACGATCTTGAACGCCGTCGTGCGGAAGAGCTTAGCGAGCGCCGTCACGGATCATGTATCCCGCGCCGCGCACGGTATGGAGCAGCGGCCGCTCGAAGCCCTTGTCGATCTTGCGCGCGCAGGCGCGACACATGCACGTCGATGACGTTGGTCTGCGGATCGAAATGATAGTCCCAGACGTTTTCGAGCAGCATGGTGCGCGTCACCACCTGCCCGGCATGCTGCATCAGATATTCGAGCAGGCGGAATTCGCGCGGCTGCAAGCAGGATTTCCTGCCGGCGCGGGTGACGCGGTGCGCCAGCCGGTCGAGCTCGAGATCGCCGACCTTATAGACCGTCGTCCGCGGCTCGCCGGCGCCACTGCGCCGGGCGAGCACCTCGACGCGGGCGAGCAGTTCGGAAAAAGCGTAGGGCTTTGGCGAGATAGTCGTCGCCGCCCGCGCGCAAGCCCGTCACGCGGTCGTCGACCTGGCCGAGCGCCGAGAGAATCAGAACGGGCGTCTCGATTGCCTGCGTTTGCGCAGCGTCCGCGATCAGCGAAAGCCCGTCGAGCTTCGGCAGCATGCGGTCGACGACGAGAACGTCGTATTCGCCCGTCGCGCGCGCAGCGCGTAGCCTTCGCTCGCCGTCTGGCGACATGATCGGCGACGTGGCCGGCCTCGCGCAAGGCCTTGCCAGATAGGTCGCGGCTTCGCGGTCATCTTCGACGACCAAGAGGCGCATCGCGTTCGTGCTCCCCGCCTGAATAGTCTCCTTCGTCAATAGCAAGTCGACTTCCAACATGGTACGAACAGGCCGGACGGGAGGCCTCCGGCCTCCCGCCCCTGGGAGTCGCCGGCGTGGCGGGGGCGACGGGGAAGCCGCCGCCGGCTCAACCTGCAGCTCTAGCCTTGCCGTCGACCGGCAGGGCGACGAAACGGTAGCCCTCGCTCGCCCTTGACCCGGAGCAGAACGCGCTTTTGCCGTCCTTGCGGCGTCGGCGATGGCATCTGCGGACATCCGCGGCGTTGTAGACCGCTTGGCCGCCGGCTTCGAGAATCACGTCGCCGGACTTCAAGCCCTTCTCCGCGGCCGGGCGCCGGGGTCGACGCTCGGTGACGACGACGCCTTCGCTGTCGGCGCCGCCACGCGTGCCGCGGGGGCGAGCGACAGGCCGAGACCGGCAAGATCGGTGCCTGTCCTCGACTTGCGCCGCCGCGCTCGCGCGGGCGGTCCGCTCGCTGTCCGGCAGGTGGCCGAGCTTCACATCGACGGTCTGCTCCTTGCCGTCGCGCCACGAGCGTGAGTTCACCTTCGCGCCCGGCTGCAGCGCGGCGATGTCGCGCGAAGGTCGCGGGCATCCTTCACGGGCTCGCCGTTGACCGCCGAGGACCACGTCGCCGGACTTGATGCCGGCCTGGCCGGCGGGCGTGTCGTCCTGCGACGTCGGGCGACGAGCGCACCCTCTGCTCTTTCAGGCCGATGCCGTCGGCGATTTCCTGCGTCACCGGCTGAATGTTGCACGCCGAGATAGCCGCGGGTCGACCGTGCCCGTTGTCCTTCAGCTCGCGACGATCTGTCGTGCACGTCTCGGACGGGATGGCGAAGGCGATGCCGACGCTGCCGCCCGAGGGCGAGACGATCGCCGTGTTCACGCCGATCGACTTCGCCGGCAAGGTTGAAGGTCGGCCCGCCGGAATTGCCGCGGTTCACCGGCGCGTCGATCTGCAGGAAGTCGTCGTAGGGGCCGGCGCCGATGTCGCGGCCGCGCGCCGAAACGATGCCGGCCGTCACCGTGCCGCCGAGGCCGAACGGATTGCCGACGGCGATGCACCCAGTCGCCGACGCGCGGCGACGTCGCCGGCGAACTTGACGAAGGGAAAGTCCTTGCGGCCCTCGATCTTGAGCAGCGCGAGGTCGGTGCTCTTGATCGGTGCCGATGACCTTGGCGTGAGGGTCTTGCCCTCATCGGTGGTCACATGTCGACCTCGGTCGCCTTTTCGACGACATGGTTGTTGGTGACGACATAGCCGTCAGACGAGATGAAGAAGCCCGGAGCCCTGGCCCATGACGCGCCGGTGGTGCGGCATGCCGCCCGGGCGATTGCCGAAGAAGCGGCGCATGAAACGTTCGATATTCGGCGGAACATCTTCATTTTTGCCGAGCCCTTCGCCGTCGAAAAGCGTCGTTCGCGGCTCGTCGACCTTAACCTTGACACTCACGACCGCCGGGCGGACGCGGTCGACGATGTCGGCGAATGAATATTGGCTCGCCGGACGTTCGGTGCTGATTTGGGCAAAGGCCGGGGTGGAGACATTGGGAAGGACGATCTGGCCCACTGCAAGCCCCGTCAGCGCGAAGCCGAAAACGCTGGCGAGCAGAAGGGAACGGCGGCGCTTGAGAGTGCGCGCGGTCGGTATTTCGATGGACATTACGGTCTCCGTGTCTCTTTGTTCACGGAGATAGTTATGAGACGCCACCTTAAAACGCAGTGGCGGATAAATTACATTTTTTTAATATGGAGCCGAAAGGCCGCGTCTATCGCCGCTTTTCCTCGGCGGAAAGCGGACTTTCGGCGAGCCTGTTTTTGCAATGAGAAGCTAACAAAAACGTGATCTCCGGAGACGGGACGGCGCGGCGATCAGCCTTGCGCCGCACGGCGTTCGCTGTGGATCGCGACTTCGGCGGCCTTGGCCAGCAGCTCCGCATAGCGCCGGCCGAATATCTTGCTCGAAAAGCGGACCGCGGCGTCCAATTGCGAGAGCCGGAAGGGACGGTCCTCGGGCGAGGAGTTGCGGACCGAAATCGAGGAGCGCCCGCGTCGCCGTGTCCAGGCAAGTCTCCAGCTCCGAACCGAGCCGCAAGGTGATCTCGCTGACCGCCACTTCCGCCGCATACAGGCGGCACGTCCGCAATATTTCGAGGGAAGCCTCGACGTCGGCGACCGCGTGGATGTCGACAACGGCGCCCGGGGCGATCTCTTCTTTCGGGCGCGGCCGCAGAAGTCGGCGAACCTGGCCGGGCAGGCCATCGAGCTTCGATCGCAACAAGGCGGCCGTGTCGGCACGCAAATGAGAAAGTCGCTTCGCCCAGCGCGTTTCCTCGGACATGTCGATTTCGGTCGCCAATCCGTGCGCGAGATCGTGGAATCGCTTGACGCCGATGCAGATATCGGCAGCGGAGTTCGCGCGCATGTCGCGCGCGAGCCACATGGATGCGCGCGTCGCTTCATCGACGACGAGATCGATGGCAAAGGCGAACGGCGTCTCCGCGATCTTCTTGGCCGAATCGGTCTCCAGGCTCGCCACCGCAAGCCGCAAGAGATGGATGGGCGCGCTCAAGCGGGAGAACAAGAGAACCAGCGGCATAGGCGAAAAAGTCCGGCCGCCGGAGCGCGGGGTGCTCGAAGAGCGCGCGCATCGAAATCAAGCTCGCCGTTCGCGAGATTGTTGATTTCCGCCGGCAGGCGCGACGCGAGCTCCATCAGCGTTCCGCGAATGCGGAAGATCGAGGCAATTTCCAACAGCGCATCGAGGACGCGCTCGCCGCCGAGTTGCGAGACGAGCTTTTGCCGGCTCTTGCCGTCGTCGGCAATCGCCGCCAGCGTGGTCTCAATGGCCGCAAGCGCGCGGGTCTGGAAATCGTGGGTCAGCCGACCGGCCCTCGCGCTATCTCCGGCCCCGATGGCCGTCATCGCCTCGCGGAGGAAAGCCTCCGTTTCCGCGGGCAAGAGGTCGCGCTCGAGCCAGGTCCAAATTCGCGGCAAGGAGCGCGCGCGATCCGGCCCGCAATCCGTTCGGGAATCTCCTCGTCGACCAGAAACGGCTCGATGGGCAGGAAGAAGCGCCGATCGGGGGCATCTAAGCGCTCGTGCGTCTGGCCCGCGGCGCGCTGTTCCGCGCGCAATTCATCGAGGATGAGCTCGAGGCCGGGAAATTGTTCGCCCGCGAGCGCGCCCCGATCGAGCTCGCGCAGCAGCAGCGCGCGCGCTTCCGGCGAAATTTCCCGAAGATATCGCTGCAGCCGCTCGGCCGGCGAAGTCCCGCCGCTCATCCCGATCCCCGGCCGAAATGCCATTCACCCGCGGGGGCGAAGATAGGATGGCGGCGTTAAGAGATCGTTTAGGTTTGCGCAACCGCCGGTTTCAGCTCAGCTGATCGGGGACCAACTGCCGTCGGGATTGCGGCAGGCAACGCCGCGGGCGGCCTGCGGCCGGCCCTGAATATAGATCGTATGAGTGTATTCGCGGCAACGTTCGTAATTGCCTTGCGGATAAGCGGGTCCGGCGACGATGGTCCCGTATGCGCCATGCTCGCCGCGCCAGCTTACGGGCGCGCCCGGTCCGCCATATTCGAGCGCCTGCATCTCGGCCATGTATGCGCGGCGGCGATCTTCGTTCGTCAAGCGCATTGCCGATCGAGCCGCCAACGACCCCGCCGATGACCGCGCCGGCAACGGCGGCGCCTGGACTGCGCCCGGTCGCGGCGCCGATCAGACCCGCCCGCCAATGCTCCAGTCGCGACGCCGGCGCCCGTTTTCGGGCCGGGCTCGTCCGGCGCAGCCGGCGAGCAGCAGCGGCAAGGGCTCATCAATGATCGTGATTTCTGGGCTACGAGATTGCATGATGCCCCTCTCATCCAGTCGATAGCGGCAATGCTCTGACGTGCAGATCGATAACGTGCCGACGATTAGGGCGAAAGCTAGGCTAGCGCCTAGGCGGCGGGCAAGACGAGTTCCGCGCGCAGGCCCCCGATCGGCGCATTGCCGAGCAAGCTTGCCGCCATAGAGCGCCGCCAAGATCCGTGACGATCGAAAGCCCGAGACCCGAGCCCGGCTTGCTTTCATCGAGCTTGCGTCCGCGGCATCGGAATTTGCTCGCGCATTTCTGGCGGCAAGCCCGGGCCGTCATCGTCGATCAAGACATGAAAGAACGCGCGATCTAGCGCTCGTCTGCGGCTGGCTCGGCAAAGACCTCGATCTCGACGCGCGAGTTCGCCCATTTGCAGGCGTTGTCGACGAGATTGCCCATCATCTCCTCGAAATCCTGTCCCTCGCCGCCGAATTTCACCTCATCGATCATGCGCGTTTCGATCGCCAGCCCGCGATCCTGATGAATTTTCGACATGGTGCGCGCGAGCCGGTCGACGACGGCGAAACCTCGCTGACGGTTCCTACGACCGCGACGCGGGCCGCGAGCCGCGCCCGTTCGAGATGATGTTGTACCTGATCTCGCATGACCGAGACCTGCTCGCGCACTTTTTCGGCGGCGGGATCGTCGCGGCCGGCCGCTTCATTGAGCAGAACCGAAAGCGGCGTTTTCAGCGCGTGCGCGAGATTGCCGACATGCGTGCGCGCGCGATCGACGATTTCGCGGTTCGAATCCAGCAGCGCGTTGACTTCGCGCGCGAGCGGCGCGATTTCGTCGGGAAATTTCCTTCCAGCCTTTCGGCGCGGCCCGAGCGAATCGCCGACAAGCGCGCCTGATATGCGCGCAAGCGGCCGTAGGCCAAAGCGAACCTGGAACCAGACGATCAACAGAAAGGCGACGCCCAAGAGAGCCGAACGTAACGAACAGCGCATCGTTAAAGTCGTCGCTGTCGTCGTCGATTTCGTAGGCGTCGCCCGCTACCGCAACGAGATAGCGGCCATCTTCTCCGAGATCGACGATCCGTTCGACCACGCGAAGCCGCTGGCCTTCGGGCCCGTCGAATAGCCCTCGCGAAATCCGCCGAGGGTTTCCGCGAGCGCTCGCATCCGACAGGACGGCAGTCCGGTTTGCAGGCGTTGAGCGCGAGGCTTTGATTTCGATCTTGTCGCCGCTGATGCGGGTGATTTGCCAATACCAGCCGGACAGAGGCTGTTCGAATAGTGGCTCGCCAAGCGCCGCGGGCTCGGGCATGGTGCCCTTCGAGGCGAGTCGCAACATCGGCGACGATGGTCTTGAGATAAACATTCAGTCGCCGATCGAAAGATCGTTCGACAGGAGCCGCGATAAAGCGTCGAGAGCAGAATCCCGACGACGATCAGGACGACGGCACTCACCGCCGTGGCCGTAATAAACAGCCGCTGCGCGAGGGAGCTAGCGTGCATTCGCGGGCGGATTGAGCAGGTAACCGAGACCGCGAACGGTCTGGATCAGATCGACGCCGAGTTTTTTTCGCAGGCGGCCGACAAACACCTCAATGGTATTGGAATCGCGATCGAAATCCTGATCGTAGAAATGCTCGACGAGTTCGGTGCGCGAGACGACCCGCCCCATATGGTGCATGAGATAGGCGAGCAGTCGGTATTCGTGCGAGGTCAGGCGGATGGGATTGCCGTCGACGGAAACGCGGCCCGAGCGAGTATCGAGCCGGATGGGCCCGCAACTTAATTCGCTCGTCGCGTGGCCGCTCGCGCGGCGCAGCAGCGCGCGCAGCCGCGCGAGCACTTCTTCCATGTGAAAGGGTTTCGCCACGTAATCGTCGGCGCCGACGTCGAAGCCTTGGACCTTGTCGGACCAGCGATCGCGCGCCGTGAGGACGATGACCGGCATTTTCTTGCCCGGTGCGGCGCCAGGACTCCAGCACCGAGATGCCGTCCATCTTGGGAAGGCCGAGATCGAGCACGACCGCGTCGTAAGGCTCGCTCTCGCCGAGAAAATGACCTTCCTCGCCGTCGAAGGCGCGATCGACGGCATAGCCCGCATCGGTCAGCGCCGTGCAAAGCTGGCGGTTGAGATCGGGATCGTCCTCGACGACCAGAAGGCGCATGGGCTGAAAACTACTCCCCGCTCCGGCGGCAGTATGCCGTTTGCCGGCGAGGTGTCAGCATAACGGACCGAAAGCGGCGGAATAAAGTAAACGCGTTGCCGGGGGCGTTGGTTAACGCGCGGCGAGACCTACTCTTCTTCGTCATGGCCGGGCTCGCAGCCAAGCATGCGGGTTCGGTAAAATTCCCTCGTTTCCCGGCCATCCACGTCTTTGCGGCGAAGAAAGACGTGGATTGCCGATCAAGTCCGGCAATGACAAAAAAGTACATCAGTTGACAGGCCGCGCAGCCAATTGCACCCCTTTTCCGCGGGAGGGGAGGATGCGCCGGCGTCTCATCGGCTTCTTCATCGCGGGCGCGCTCGCCGCCGCCTTGGCGGGGCTCGCGCCCGCGCACGCCATCAATGGCGGCCAGAGCGCGCCGGCCGAGATCGCCGCCCAAACGGTGCAGATCGTGTCGACGCGGGGCTCGATCTGTTCGGCAGCGGTGATCGCGCGCGATCTACTGCTCACCGCCGGCCATTGCGTGCAGCCGAAGGCGAACTACGCGATTGCGATCAACGAAGCCTGGAGCCCGCGCGTGGTGCCGGTCGCGCGCATCGTGCTGCATCCGAACTACGACTCGCATCAGTTCGAGACGCGGCGGCCCTCGCCAGACATGGCGATCCTGAAGATTGCCGAGCCCCTGCCCGCGCGTTTCCAGGCAGCAAAGCTCGCGACCGAGCGCGCGCTGCCGAAAGCGGGGGACGCCTTCACGCTCGCGGGCTACGGCTTCAGCATCGACGGCGCTCCCGCGAGCGTCGGGAAAGTGCGCATCGTTACGCTGCCGACGGTCGGAACCACGGGCGGCATCATGGTGCGCGTCTCCGCCGGCGGCGGCAGCTCGGCCGGCGCCTGCACTGGCGATTCCGGCGGGCCCGCATTTCGCGGCGACGTGCTCGCCGCCGTGATCGGCTGGATCAACACGCCCGCGGGCCGCAACTGCGGCTCGGTCACGGGTGCGACGCTCGTGGCGCTGCAGCGCGACTGGATCGTTGCGACCGCGCGCGCGCTGGGAACGACGATCGGGGAGTGAGGTAGCGTCCTTTTTTTCGTCATGCCCGGCCTCGTGCCGGCATCCACGCCTTTCTTCGCTGCAAAGACGTGGATGGCCGGGACAAGCCCGGCCATGACAGGAAAAAAAGCGGCCCAATAATGACAATAACTAGCGTTTCGCCTTCGCGGACCGCCGCTTCCGCCTTTTCGCCTTCGGCTCCTTGAGCGGCCAATCGACCACGTGGTCCTCGTATTCCTGCGTCGGCACTTCCCGCTCGCGCGCGCCGATCCGCCCGCGCACGGAGATGCCGGCCTCGTGCACGGTTTCCGGAGCCCGAGACGAGCGGATGCCACCAGGCGAGCCCGCGCCCCTCGGCGAGGCGGCGATAGGCGCAGGAGTGCGGCAGCCAACCGTATTCGGCGGCGCGCTTCGGCGTGAGCTTGAGGCAATCGGGCACGCGCTGCTTGCGGTGGGCATAATCGGTGCAGCGGCAGGTTTGGCAATCGAGCAGCCGGCAGGCGATGTCGGTGTAGTAGATCCGGCCGGTGTTCTCGTCTTCGAGCTTCATCAGACAACAGCGGCCGCAGCCGTCGCAGAGCGATTCCCATTCGGCGCGGGACATCGCGGAGAGGGGTTTGGTCAGGTAGAAGGGTTTGGCCAAGGTTATTCGATCCTAGCTCGACAATACACGATTTGCGTCTGCGAACTCGCCCCTTGCCCCACCCCTCATTTCAGGCCATTTCTCTCCTCCCGCGCCGCAATAGTGCGGGTAAACTCGCCCGCTTCGCCCTAGATTCGCCCGCTAAATTCGGCGGCATAGCCGCTTCCGTCCCGAGGTCTCCGCCCGTGGCCGACAAGAACCGATCAAGAAGCCAAAAATCCCGCTCAAGGTCGAGAAGGTCCGCGGCCTGCGCGCTGCTTCCTCGACCTCGACGCCCGGCTCGGCCACTCCTTCTTCTCCCTCGGCGTCGCTGCGCGCGCGCTGGGACCGCTTCTCCGCCTTCATGGACCGCTTCCACGTCGCGGGCGTCAAGCGCGTCCTGGTCGAGAGCACCTCCGAGGGCATGACGCTCGGCACCGCCGGCGCAGTCCTGATGCTCGCGCTCGCCGTCCCCGCCTTCCGCGAAACCACCGACGAAGACTGGCTGAAGAAAACCGAGCTCTCGGTCACGTTCCTCGACCGCTACGGCAACCATATCGGCGACCGCGGCACGCGCATCAACGACACGGTGCCGCTCGAGGAATTTCCGGATCATCTGATCAAGGCCGCGCTCGCGACCGAAGACCGGCGCTTCTACGAGCATTTCGGAATCGATTTCGCCGGCACGTTCCGCGCAATCGGCGCAAATGCGCGCGCGGGCGGCGTCGTGCAGGGCGGATCGTCGATCACCCAGCAGCTCGCGAAGAATCTGTTTTTGAACAACGAGCGCACGATCGAGCGCAAGGTGAAAGAGGCGTTTCTCGCGGTGTGGCTCGAGACGCGGCTCACCAAAAAAGAAATCCTGAAGCTTTATCTCGACCGCGCCTATCTCGGCGGCGGCTCGTATGGGGTCGACGCCGCGGCGCAGTATTACTTCAACAAATCCGTGCGCGACGTGAATTTGGCGGAATCGGCGATGCTCGCCGGGCTGTTCAAGGCGCCGACGCGCTTTGCGCCGCACGTGAATTTGGCGGCGGCGCGCGCGCGGGCGAACACGGTGCTCGACAATCTCGTCGAAGCCGGGATGATGACCGAGGGCCAAGTGTTCGGCGCGCGGCGGAATCCCGCAAAGACCGTCGACCGGCGCGACGAGGAGACGCCGAACTATTTTCTCGATTGGGCGTACCGGGAAGTGCAGGGCATCGTCGATAAATTGCCGAAGAGGGTCACCGAGCGCGTTTTCGTCGTGCGCACGGGACTCGACATCAACATTCAGCGCGCGATGGATACGGCGTTGAACGAGTCGCTCCGGCAATTCGGGCGAGACTATAATGTGACCCAGGGCGCGATGGTGTTGATGGAGCCGAACGGCATCGTGCGCGCGATGACCGGCGGGCGCGATTACGGCGAGAGCCAGTTCAACCGCGCGACCGACGCGCCGCGCCAGCCGGGCTCCTCGTTCAAGCCGTACGTCTATGCCACCGCCTTGATGAACGGCTTCAAGCCGACATCGGTCGTGCTCGACGGCCCGGTCTGCATCGGCAATTGGTGCCCGCAAAATTATTCCGGCGGCTATTCCGGCGCGGTGACGCTCATGCAAGCCATGACCCACTCGATCAACATCATTCCGGTGAAGCTTCGATCGCGCTCGGCAACGGAAGCCAAGATCGGACGCGCCAAGATCGTCGAGACGGTGCGCAAGATGGGCGAGCGCTCGCCGATGCCGGATACGCCCTCGCTGCCGCTCGGCGCCGACGGCATCGCGCTTCTCGACCACACCGTCGCCTATGCCGCCTTCCCCAACGGCGGCAAGGCGGTGGAGCGGCATGCGGTCATCGATATCCGCGCCTCAACGGCGGCCAGCTCATCTGGAGTTTCGACCGCGACGGCAAGAAGCCCGTGCAGGTGCTGCCGCCGCAAGTCGCCGCGGACATGGTGATGATGATGAACAACGCGGTGGAAAACGGCACCGGCCGGCGCGCGCAACTCGACGGGATCAAAACCGCCGGCAAGACCGGCACCACCAGCGCCTGGCGCGACGCCTGGTTCATGGGCTACACCGGCAACTTCGTTTGCGGCATCTGGCTGGGCAACGACGACTACACGCCGACCCGCAACATGACCGGCGGAACGCTGCCGGCGATGACGTGGCACAAAGTGATGGCCTACGCGCATCAGGGCGTTGAGATCAAACCGCTGATCGGGCTGAAGGGA
The DNA here is from genome assembly GCA_963751685.1 of uncultured Alphaproteobacteria bacterium. Classification (GTDB taxonomy): domain Bacteria; phylum Pseudomonadota; class Alphaproteobacteria; order Rhizobiales; family Xanthobacteraceae; genus Palsa-892. The sequence goes on from CAVVVV010000015.1 coordinate 16,620, forward strand.
ACGCCGGCGCCGCGCCTGGAAGAACCGAAGGTCGCGGTCCGGCCCGAACTTCATCGAAGCGCCGCGCCCGATGACGCTGCCGCAACGCACTTCCGAGCGACTGATGCGGCTCGAGAAAATCATGCGCGATGCCGCGCCGACATTCGGCGCTGCCGGACGACAACTGGCAGACCGGACGCGCGCTCGCGGCGCCCGCTTCCGAGTCCCCTGCAATTCGTTCGAGGCAATTGATGCGGTCCTCGACCATGCCGAGATTTTGATCCCGTGCGCGTCATCTTCGTCCTCATCGCGCTCGCCGTCGGGATCGTCAGCGGCCTCGGCCTGACGTGGCTGGCGTCCGCGCGCGGCAGCGATTTCGGCGCGATCCGAATCGGCGCGTGGACGGCCTGGCCGAAAAGCGGCACCGTCGACGCCGATCCCTACGCGCGCGCGACCTTCGCCCGCGCCGGCGAATTGCCGCTCGGGCTCGGCGACGGCATCGCCTTCGTCGCCACCGCCGACGATGCCGGCGCGCAGCTCGACGGACGCTGCGACATCCACATCGAGGGCCGCTTGCCGCTGGCGCGCTTCTGGACGCTCACGGTTTACGATCCGCGCGGCCGGCTCATCGACAACGTCGCCGAGCGTTACGGCTACAACAGCGCCGAAGTCGTCTGGCGGCCGGACGCGACGATGGAAGTGGTGCTGGCGCCGCGCGCGCGCGGCGGCAATTGGATTCCGACCGGGGGGCGCGATCGCCTGGTCGCGATTCTCCGGCTCTACGATGCGCCGGTCGGATTCGGCAGCCGTTCCGGCGACAACGCCGACCTGCCCGCGATCCGGCAGGAGTTCTGCCCGTGAGGACATACACGCTCCCCCTCATCGCCGGCCTCGTGCTCGGCGGCCTCGTCCATATCGTGACGACCTTGACCATGCCGAGAGTGGCCTCCGAGGACGCCTTCGCGCGGCTCGCGCGGCTGGGGCCGCCGAATTCGTGCAGCTCATTCCCGAGACCCGACGCCGACGCAGAGCGGTTCTGCCGCGAATGGATCCGGCGTTTCTGTCCGCGGTCTGCGTCTACGATCTCGCATCGGCGGCGCTCAAGGTGCGCGTGCCGACGACCCCCGATTACACCTCGATCTCGTTCTATACGCGCTACGGGCTCGCCTATTACGCGCTGAACGACCATGCCGCCGGCGCCCGCACGATCGAGCTCGATCTGATGACGGCGGCGCAACGCGCGGCGCTTCCCGAAGACGAGGAAATCACCGCCGCCGACCGGCTGATCGTCGAGTCGCCGACGCGCGAGGGAATGGTCATGATCCGCGTTCTGGTGCGCGAGCGCGGCTTGCGCGAGGAGATCCGCGCGCGGCTTGCGGAGGCGAGCTGCTCGCCGACCGGCTGATCCTATTTGCTGATCACGAGCCGGCGGCAACTCCCACCGGGGCGGGGCTGTCATACGCTTCAGCCGTTCTTCCAGCGCGAAAATCGCGCGTTCCGCCTCGACGGCTATCGGCGAAGGCGTCAGCAGCAGCAGAGTTTCGAGCGCATAACGATAACTCGCGATCCGCTGGCGGAAACCGTCGTAGACCCGGTCAATCAACTGGCGATTTTCAACAATGCGCGCCCCCGCCGCGGCTAATGACGTCGCCGGGCAAACGCGAGACGAATTGGGCACTGCGGCGGCGAACGGCATCGGCTTCCAGCACGCGATTGGCCATCGAGAAGAAGGGCTCGACCCGCCCGACATCGGCGCGAATGTCGTCGATCAATTGCCCATAGCGCCCCGTGCTCGATCGATAAGTGCTTGGCGACTAAATATTTGGCGTAGCACTGGACGTCGAAGGGGCGTGGCTCGGCGAACCAGCGGTGCCATAGTTCGACAAAGTCGACGCCGGCAATCGTAAGAAATGAGTAGTGGTGCTCGTCTTCGGCCGGCAGGAGGATGGCGTAAGCAAGATTGCGGAGCGTGCGCTCGTCGTCGGTATAGGGGCCTACTGCTTCGGGCGGCCGTTTCGTGAGCCAATAGTATTCGTCCCAAAGCCAGGGGTAGTAATCGTCGGCGAAGATGCTTTCGCGCGGCCGGCCGAAATCACCGGGTTCGGCCGCAAGCTTCGTTCCGCAGCAGAGAGTCGCGCAGAGAAGCGTCACGAGTTTCGCGGTTTTGCGCACGAGCCTGCATCGCTTCCGAAAGCTAGTTCCGCGGCGTGCGCCGGCGGCCGCGGCCGCCCGCCGAATTCGGCTCGCCCGGGGATTGATGGTCGAACTCGGGCAGGACCAATTCGAGTTCGCCCTTCCGTTCGATCCGCACCGCCGGCAAGATCAGGATCTTCGCCGGCTCCTCCGCAAACATCTCCGCCGACGCCGTTCGCGCCCGCTCGATGGGAAATCTGAGGACCAAGCCCATGTCGCTCTCCAGCTCATCGGGTTCCGTCAAATCGGCGGCCCCCGCCAATTAAGATTCCGCCAAGGTTAACAGTTTGCTAACGGCGAAAAGCCGCCAACGGCGCAGCGAGACGGCAAGGGCTTGCGTGAACCGCGCGGTCGGCGGGATGCGCGATCAAATCAGGTCGAGAAAATCGCGGCCTTGCCGGTCCTCGACCTCGATGAGCCAGAGGTCCGAATCGAATTCGATCTCGCGCAGAATGCGCGCCTCGACGTCCTGGTCGCCGACAAATCCGCCCTTGAGGCAGGAAACGAAACGGCGCTCCACCGGGCGCGCTTCGTCGAACGCCGCCTGCGGCGCCGGCGCGAACAGGGCGGCGGTGCCGTCGAGGCGCGAAATCTTGACGAAGATCGCGCCCGCTTCTTCGGCGCCGCGGCGGCGCACGACGGCGGGTGCGCCTTCGACGTAGCAGCGCCGCACATAGGCCGCGACCCAGATCGCGCTCTTCAAACGCACGGGCGGCGGGCCTCGGCGCTCAATCGAGCGCGCCGCCGCTGAAGGCCGCGAGCTCGCGGAGCAAGCGCTCGGAAATTTCGCCCGATGGTGACATATTACGGTCGCGCTCGAAGCGCGCGATCGCCGCGCGCGTTTCCTGGTCCGCCGCTCCGCTCATATGGATCGGACCATAGCCGTAACGGGCAAGCTGCCTCTGCGCGAAAAGTACCTGCGGATTTCCCGCGGCGGGCTGCGAGGGTCGAATCGAGCCGGTGATGTCGGATTTGTTGCCGGCCTTGCGGATTTGCCCGAGCAAGGCTTCGCTCGCCTCGCCCGTCACCCGCAGCCCCTGCACGAGTTCGAAATCGCGAATGGCCTGGCTGATCCGCGGGCCCGCGGCGCCGTCGGCGGCGCCGTCATAATAGCCGCGGCTCGCGAGTTCCTGCTGCAGATCGCGCAAGAGATCCGTTCGGCCGCGGCTATTGCCTCCGTCGGGACGAGGTTGCGGAAGCGGAGTGGCCGCCGGCAGGGATGGCGCGGTGGATTTCTGCGTCGCCGGCGGCGAAATCCGCGCGGCATTCGGGGCTTTCTGCAGCCCGAGCGCATTCACGAAAACCAGGAGGATCGCGGCCACCGCAACGAAGACGGCCAGGAAATCGACCGTCCCGCGGGCGCTGAAACGCGCGAAGAAGCCCGCGCGCGCCGACTTTCTCTTGCGCCGCGCCGCCTTGAAAAGATCGTCAAAATTCGGCTCCTGGCGCGCGGCCAAGGAGACTGCGATGATTTCGAACCGGATCACGCACGGCGTCTCACCTTTTCTTCGGGCTCGTTGACAATGACTGGCTTCGCCGGACCGTCGATGACGGCGTGACGGCCGGCCGCATCGGGCCTGCAATCGAGCGGCAGCCGCATGGTGACTTTGGTGCCCTGGCCGAGCCGGCTCGCGATATCGATCCGCCCGCCATGCAGCTCGATCAAACCTTTCACGACCGACAGGCCAAGGCCGCTGCCTTCGTAAGGCCGATCGTAGGAAGCATGCGCTTGAAAGAACGGATTGCCGAGTTGCTTCAGGTCGCCTTCGGCGATGCCGATTTCGCTATCGGCGACGCTGAGCAGGAATTCGTCGCGTTCGACGCGGCCGCCGACGATAACGCGGCCGCCCTCGCCGCTAAACTTGATCGCGTTCGAGAGAAGGTTCAGCACGATCTGCCTCACCGCCCGCTCGTCGGCGACAATTTCCGGAAGTGCCGCGGCAAGTTCGACCGAGAGGCGAACGCCTTTTTGCCCGGCATCGAGCGTCATGATCTCGACGAGGATTTCGATCAGCGCGGCGATCGAAAAAGCCCGCGGCCGGATCATGAACTGGCCGGATTCGATCCGCGACACGTCGAGGATGCTGTTGACGACGGCAAGGAGATGCTCGCCGCTGTCGCGGATCAATCGCGCATAGTTCGTTTGATGCTGGGCGTTGATCGCGCCTCGGTGCGTTCGCCAAAATCTCGGAGAAGCCGATGATCGCATTGAGGGGCGTGCGCAATTCATGGCTGACGGTGGCGAGAAAGCGGTACTTTGCGTCATTCGCCTGTTCCGCCTGCTTGCGCGCCGCTTCCAGCGCGAGCTCGGCGGCTTTACGGCCCGAGATGTCTTTCGTCACGGCGACGGTGTGCGGCTTCGACGATTTGCACGCCTCGTCCGTTTCGGAATCGTCCGGATGGCAGCGCGTCTCGACCCAGATGAATGACGGCTCCGCCGACGATCGTTGATCGGCCTCGGGCGTCTCGCGGCGCAGACGATACTCGATCACGGCGGTCTTCTTCTTGCTCGCCGACTCGCTGATCGCCGTCAGAAAAGCCGGCCGGTCGGCGACGTGCACGCGGTCGAACAATCCATGTCCCATGAGTCGGAAAGCGGGTATTTCGAGCAATTTTTCGGCCGCGGGAGACGCAAACGTGACGGCGCCGTTGCGGCCATGGACGGTGATCAGCTCGCCGGTATTTTGAGCGATCGAGCGATACCGCGCTTCGCTCGCCTGCTGCAGGCGCGCTTCGCTGTCGGCAATCGCCCGCGCGCCGAAAGCGACGAAAACCATGTACAGCGCGACAACCAGCCCGCCGGTAAGGCCGAGCGAAACGGGATCGAGAGCGACGGCGAGATGATCGGCAACCCGAATGCCGCAACAGCCCAGCAGGCGCCAAAGACGGCAATTACGCCGGCGCCCGCAGCGATGGCGCCGGATCGCGAGCAGAATAAAATCGCTTCGATGGGCACGAGGACGACCCACAATGCGAGGGAGCCGGTGCCCATCAACCCGGCGAAGAGCCCGAGGGGTGCCGCGAAAGTCACCGCCGACAGAACATGCGCCCGCTCAAATGCGCCCGTTCGCGAAACGTAAAGCGCGACAAACAGCGGGAGCAGAAACCAGCAATAGGCAACGGCTTCGGGCATCGACGGGACGCCGCGCGCGGCGAGAAAGAGCGGCAGCGCCGCAGAACGCGATCAGTCCGACGAATAGCCGCGTGGCGATGAAGAAAAAATGGCGCGCGAACGCGCGCGAATCCGCGCGCGCCGATGGATGAACCAGCGCCTCCACATAGACGCGAAGCGATTTCAGGAAACCCGTCGTATGCAATTGAACCGCGGCGTTGTCTGCTGGCTCGCCGCCCCCTCACCTGTCAGCCCATCGTGGCAAATGTCGCTTAAACGAAGCCTAAGTAAGCGGGTTTCGCAGCAGGGGAACCGCCCCTTTGCAACGCTCCGTGGCGCTCTGACGGGGGAACCGGCGCTTATGGTGAATAATTCCTTTCCCAAACGGCCTTCGATCGAAGCAAATGGGGCGGCTCCGGCAGGAACCCAATGCGGAGGCAAATCGATTGCTGAAAAAGATCGAAAACCAATCATTCAAATTTTCGGAAAATTCGCGCCGAATTCGTCGATAAGGCCGAACGTTTTTTTCAAGGGGGATGGTCTAGCCTCTGATCCTGAACGCGGCAGCTGATAAGCCGCGTCGGAAGGTTGAAGGCGGGCGTTATGTTCTTCCTGTTGCGGGTCGCGTTCTGGCTTTCGATCGTCGTGATCCTGTTGCCGTCGGAACCGAGGGCAAGGAAGCGAGAACGGCCATGCCGCAAATCGGAGCCAATCGAAGCGCTCGGCGCCGCGCAAGCGGCGGTTCAGGACGCGCCGGCTTTTGCGCCCGCCGACCCGCGAGCGTGCCAGACCGGCTCGCAGGCCTCCAAACGTTCGGCCAGAAGGCCCAGTACGGCAGCAAGTTCCTGTACGAATTTCTGTCCGAGCATTTCGGCGAAACGCCGCAAGTCGCACAAGGCCGGGAAGAAACCGGGTCGATGCACGCCCCGGCCGGAATACGCTGAAACCGCCGAAATGGCGCCGGGCCTGGCGCGGCCCCGAACCGGCGCGTGCCGTTGCCGCCGCGGCGCCCGGCCTAATTATTCGAAATTCGGCGGTTGCGCCACGATCAGCTGCGGCTCCGTTCCTATATGATTTGTACCGGAACAGGCCGTGGGCAAGCATGACGATCGAGCAAATACTGGACGATTTCGAAGTTCTCGACAGCTGGGATGACCGCTATCGCTATGTGATCGAGCTCGGCCGCAAGCTCGCGCCGCTGTCCCGATGCCGCGCGAAACGAGAAGAACAAGGTGCAGGGTTGCGCCAGCCAAGTCTGGCTCGTCAGCGAAACCATCCGGCGAAAAACGGCGGCGGCCCCGTGCTCGAATTCATCGGCGACAGCGATGCCCATATCGTGAAGGGGCTGATCGCCATTTTCTCTTCTCTTTATTCGGGCCAGGCCGCGAAGAAAATTCTCGATACCGATGCCGTCGCTCTTTTCGAACGGCTGGGCTTGCGCGAGCATCTCACCCCGCAGCGGTCGAACGGCTTCCGCTCGATGGTCGAGCGGATCAGAACCGATGCCCGGACCGCGCTTGCGCAGGCGGCCTGACCTCACGCGCCATCGATCGTGGACATCGCGCGCGCCCTTACCTCGCGCCTTTGTGTAACGCGCGCATCTTGCGGCATGTCTTCTGTTTGCTTAAGTGAAACGCGGAAAAAATCCAACGGAGGAAGTTGATGGCCGATACTTCCCGCCCCAAGATCGCAAAGACCGACGCCGAATGGCGCGCCGAGCTGACGCCTGAGCAATATCAGGTCACGCGCGAGCACGGCACGGAGCGCCCCTTCACCGGTCCCTATCTCAACGAAAAGCGCAAGGGCATGTATGTCTGCGTGAGTTGCGGAAATCCGCTGTTCGCGTCCGACACGAAATATGAGTCCGGCAGCGGCTGGCCGAGCTTTTACGCGCCGGCGTCGAAGGATGCCGTAGCGAGCACGAGGATCGTTCGATGTTCATGCGCCGCACCGAAGTCCGTTGCGCGGCTTGCGAAGCGCATCTCGGTCATGTCTTCGACGACGGGCCGAAACCGACGGGGCTGCGCTATTGCATGAACGGATGCGCGCTGAAACTCGATGCCCAAAGAGGAAAAGGATGGCGCGTAAGGCGCGCTCACAGAAAGCGCAAGCTCCAAGAAGCCGCTTCCAAAGCGTCCGCCCGATGCGCAAGGCCGCATCCCGTCGAGCGGATCGTTCACGGCGAGCGCCTGATCGACGATTACGCTTGGCTGCGCGCCGCCAACTGGCGCGAGGTCATGCGCGATCCTGCCGGCTCGACCCCGAAATCCGGGAATATCTCGAAGCGGAGAACGACTATACGGAAGACAGCATTCGCGAAGACGGCAAAGCTCAGAAAACGGCTGATCGCCGAAATGCGCGGCCGCATCAAGGAAGACGATTCGACCGTGCCGTCGCGCGACGGACGCCTACGCATATTTCGAGCTACCGTGAAGGGCGGCCAGCATCCGCTGATTGCGCCGCGTTCCTTCCAGGCGGCGGCGAGCAAATGCTGCTCGACGGCGACGCGCTCGCTAAGGGCAAGGCTTATTTCCAGCTGGGGGGGCCCGATCATTCGCCGGACCACCGGCTGCTGGCCTGGTCGGTCGACGACGCCGGCTCCGAGTTCAACAAAATTCGCGTCCGGGATCTTGCTTCCGGAGAAGATCTCGCCGAATCATTCCGGATACGACCGGAGCCGTTCTTGGGCCGCCGATAGCCGCGGCTTCTTTATACGTGCGGCTGAATTCGATCACCGGCCCTCGCGCGTATTCTTCCACCGGATCGGCACCTCGCAAGAAGCCGACACGCTCGATCTATGAGAGAGCCCGACAAGGGATTTTTCGTCAGCGTCGGCCGACTGCAAGCGGGCGTTTACGGCGTCGATCGATGCGGCGATCACGAAACCTCGAAGTCCAGGCTCATCGATCTCGCGCGATCCGACGGCACCGCTTCGTCTCGTCGAGCCCGAAAGCGGGCGTGCGACAGCGTCGAGCATCATCCTTCGATCGACGGCAAGCCGGTCCTGATCATTCAAACCAACGCCGACGACGCCGAAGACTACAAGATCGTTTCGCCCCGCTCGATACTCCTGCACGCGAGCACTGGCGCGATCTCGTCCCGCACCGGCCCGGCACAATGATTGCTGGACGCGCCGGATTTTCGCGACTGGCTGGTTCGCCTTGAGCGCGCGGAAGGTTTGCCGCGGATCGTCGTCCGCCAGCTTTCGGATCACGACGAACACGGGATCGCCTTCGCTGAAGAGGCCTATTCGCTCGGCATCAGTGCCGGCTCGAATTCGTACACAGATACGTTGCGTTTCAATTATTCCTCCATGACCACGCCGGCCAGGTCTGGGACTACGATATGCGGACCCGCGCGCGCGGCTTGCGCAAGCGGCAGGAAGTGCCTTCGGGTCATGATCCTTCGCGTTATGTGACGCGCCGCATGCAGGCGCCGGCGAAAGACGGCGAATCGATGCCGATTTCGCTGCTCTATGGCGCGGTCTCAAGATCGACGGCAAGGCCCCTTGCCTTCTCTACGGATACGGCGCCTACGGCATGGCGATGCCGGCATCGTTCAGCACCAACCGCCTCTCCTTGGTGGATCGCGGATTCGTCGTTGCCATCGCGCATATCCGCGGCGGAACAGAAAAGGGCTGGCGCTGGTATCGGGAAGGCAAGCTCGGCAAGAAACAGAATACGTTTTCGGACTTCATCGCGGCGGCGGAATATCTCGTTCGCGAGCGGTTCACGTCCGCGGACGGGATCGTCGCGCAGGGAGGCTCGGCCGGCGGCCTCTTGATGGGAGCGATCGCCAATCGACGGCCGGAGCTGTTCAAGGCGATCGTCGCCGAAGTGCCTTTCGTCGATGCGCTCAACACGATGCTCGACGACACGCTGCCGCTGACGCCGCCGGAATGGCCGGAGTGGGGAAATCCGATCCAGGACATCGATGCATTCCATTGGATCCGGGCCTATTCGCCTTATGATAACGTGCGGGCGCAGGATTATCCGGCGATATTGGTGCTGGCCGGCCTCACCGATCCGCGCGTGACCTATTGGGAACCGGCGAAGTGGGCCGCGAAGTTGCGCGCGCTGAAGACGGATCAAAATCCGCTGTTGCTCCGCACCAACATGGATGCCGGGCATGGCGGCGCCGCGGGGCGTTTCGACCGGCTCGACGAAGTCGCGCTCGTCTATGCGTTCGCGCTCGAAACAGTCGGGCTCGCTTGAAATGAACCTACGGGACCGGCTCGATCCGCTGGCGGCGGCAACGACCGCCGTCTTATGCGCTTCATGGGGATTTCAGCAGGTCACCATCAAGATCGCGAACAGCGCCATCTCGCCGGCTTTTCAAAGCGGATTGCGCTCGCTCGGAGCGTTGCTTCTTCTCGTGCTGTGGTGCGCCGCTCGCGGCATTCCGCTGTTCGCGCGCGACGGCACGTTGATCGCGGGTTTGGCGGCCGGCGTCATGTTCGCGGCCGAATTCGCGCTGATCTATTGGAGCCTCGTCTTCACCGAAGTCGCGCGCAGCATCATCTTTCTGTATACGGCGCCTTTTTTCGTGGCGCTGGGCGCCCATTATTTCGTGCCGGGCGAGCGGCTCTGGAGCCTGCAAATCGCGGGGCTCTTGTGCGCTTTCGCCGGCGTCGCGCTTGCACTCTCCGACGGGCTTTCCTTGCCTTCCTCGCACGCGCTCATCGGCGACATCATGATGCTGCTCGCGGCCGTGCTCTGGGCCGCGACCACCGTCTTGATCAAGGGAAGCGTGCTTGCGCGCATCGATCCCGCCAAGACGCTTGCCTATCAGCTCGCGGTCTCGGGCGTGGCGCTGACCGCGCTCGCGCCCCTGTTCGGAGAAAGGGGGATCGTCGCGCTCACGCCCTTGGTGCTGGCCGCCATGGCCTATCAAACTGTCGCCGTCGCCTTCGCGTCCTATCTCGCCTGGTTCGCGCTGATGCGCACGTATCCCGCTTCGACGCTTTCGGCGTTCACGTTCCTCACGCCGGTTTTTGCGATGTTCTTCGGCGCAACCTTGCTCGGCGAGCGGATGAGCTGGGCGCTTGCGGCGGCGCTTGCTTTCGTCGCCTGCGGCATTTGGCTGGTCAATCGCCCGCGGCGGCGCGGCGTTAGCTAGACTTTCCGGCAAAATCGACGTCGGCCTCGTCGCCGGTGCGGTTGACGTGATCTTGCAACTCGTCGATCGAGGCGAAACGCACGGTGCCGATCGGCAGCTCGGCCTCGATCGAGCCGTCGGCATAGAGCGTATAGGCCATGCCGTGAATAATGCCGGAGCGGACGACCGTGGCCGACGCATCGCTGCTCGCTCTCGCCCTTCCCGCGTCTTGCGGCCGGTTGAGATCGGGGGGTTGCGGTCTTGCGGGGGCGCGCGGGCGTTCGTTCAGGCGCGGCTCGACCGCGGGAGCGCGCGGGCGTTCTCTTACCTCGGCGGGCGGCCTTGTATCGGTTGCCGGAGGCCAGGAACGGCCGCGCGGACGTTCCTCGAACGCGCCGTCGTCCGCTTCCTCCGTAAACGCCTGATCGTCAAAATCGTCGCGCTGCGACACCAAGGGAGGCTCGCGGCGAGGCGGAGGCGGCTCGCGCTTCGCCAGCGGGCGGCCTGCCGGCGCGGGCGCGGCGGGACGAGAAGCAACGGGGCCGGATGCAACCATGTCGATGCGGCGTGACAGATCCTGCAGCGCGCGCAGCACAAAACCGATTCCCGACGAGCAAAAATCCGCCGACCAAGCCGATCGAGCCGCTCTGAATGAGAGAACTGCCGAGTCCGAGCCCAAGCGCCCATGACGGCGCACCGGCGGCGATCGCGCCGATCCCGATCAACGCGAGCAAGATGCCCATAACGACGATGGCTTGATACATTAAAGGTTCGCTTCCCAGCCAACTCTACCCACGCGTTACTTCCAGACCCAAGCTGCACAACGCCTTATAGGTGTTTTCGTTCCATGCAAGCCTAGCATAAACTACGCACCTTGTATGATTGGGTCTGCGAGCTTAGTTTTACCGGTGTTTTTCGCCGTTCATAAGGCACCCCTTTAGGTTTTGGCGCCTGCGAACGTTGATTGGTCAAAGGAGCCAACTATGTCTTTCTCATTGCCCGACTTGCCTTATCCGCATGACGCGCTCGCGCCTTATATGTCGCGCGAAACGCTGGAATATCACCACGACAAACATCACCTCGCCTATGTCAATAACGGCAACAATCTTCTGAAAGGCAGCGGCCTCGAGGACAAGCCGCTGGAAGAAGTCGTGAAGGCTTCCTTTGGCAAGAATGCCGGGCTCTTCAACAATGCCGGCCAGCATTACAATCACCTTCACTTCTGGAAATGGATGAAACCCAAGGGCGGCGGAAAAATTCCCGGCGAGCTGGAGAAGCGGATCGCCTCCGACCTAGGCTCGGTCGATAAGATGAAGGAAGAGTTCATCCAGGCTGGCGTGACCCAATTCGGCTCCGGCTGGTGTTGGCTTGCCGTCAAAGGCGGCAAGATCACGGTGATGAAGACGCAAAACGGCGAGAGTCCGCTCGTGCACGGCGCGACCCCGATCCTCGGCTGCGATGTGTGGGAGCATTCCTATTACATCGACTACCGCAACCGCCGCCCGGATTACCTGAAGGCTTTTGTCGAAAATCTGGTGAATTGGGATTACGTCGCCGAGCTGGCGGCGAAGGCTAAATAAGCGGCAATCAATCCGCATGCCTATCGGCGCAGCAGCGCCGTTAAGCAAGTATTTCCCCGCAAAATCGAGATATTGCGGCGCAACCCTGCTATTGCGCTGCATGGGAACCCTCTTGCGGAAGGCGCATTGAAACTGCGAAATCCGGCCACAAATGTTGACTAGATAAAGTGCAACGGGGTGCGGCGGAATTCACCAATCAGCAAGTCCGACCAGCACATCCATAGGACCTGTCGACTCCGTTATCTTCATGCAACGCATTATTACTCTCGCGCGCTCTCGTTTCGCGCCCAGTGATATCTTGGCGCTCGCCATTCTCGTGGCGCTGTTGATCGTCGCGTTCTTCACCTTCGACGATTACGGGCTCGGCTGGGACGACTACACGCATTCGCAATACGGCGAAATGCTGTTCTCCTATTACGCCTCGGGCTTCAAGGATCTTCGCGCCTTCTCTTTCGTCAATCTCTTCTATTACGGCGGCGGTTTCGATCTGACGGCGCATACGCTCGGAAAAATTCTTCCCTTCGACATATTCGACACCCGCCGGCTGCTCGGCGCGCTCATCGGCATCGCCGGTCTTGCGATCGTCTGGCGCACGGGGCGCCGCATGGGCGGTCCATCGCGGGCGTCGCCGCGCTCGCGCTGCTCGCGACCACGCCGCTCTATTACGGGCACATGTTCATCAACGCGAAGGATGCGCCCTTTGCCGTGGCGATGGTGTTTCTCTTGTATACGCTCGTCCGCGCGTTCGACGAGTATCCGCGGCCGCGGACCTCGACCATCCTTCTGTTCGGGCTTGCGCTCGGTCTCACCATCGGCACCCGCGTGATCGGCGGCATTGCGCTCGCCTTCGCCGGGGTCGGCGCCCTCTTTCTCCTCGCCGGTGAAATCTATGCGACGAATTGGCGCGAGAGCGTCGCCCGCATGGCGATCTTCGTCGGGAAAATGGCGCTCGCGCTTCCGCTCGCTTATGTCGTCATGGGCATCATCTGGCCGTGGTCGGTATTGGCGCCGCTCAATCCGATCCGGGCGATCGAATATTACTCGCACTTCTGGGAAAACCCCTGGAAGGAAATGTACGACGGCATCGCCATGCTCATTCCGAACATGCCGCGAAGCTACGTGCCGAAACTTTGCCTGCTGAAATTCCCCGAGATTTTCCTCGGCCTCGCGATTGCCGGCACCGCCGGCGCCGTGGTCGCTTCGGTGGGCGGCAAGGTCGAACCGAAGCGGCGGGCCTCGCTGATGCTGTTGGTCACGGCGGCCGTATTGCCGATCGCGCTCACCGTCATCACCAAGCCCGTGATGTACAACGGCATCCGTCATTTCGTGTTCGTGACGCCGCCGTTCGCGATCCTCGGCGGGCTCGCCGCGGTCTACATCTATCGCCGGCTCGAATCCTACCGCCCTCGCTTCGCGATGGCGGCCGTCGGCGCCTTCGCGCTTCTGATTGCGTGGACGACCGTGGACCTCTGTCCGCATCCATCCCTATCAGTACGCGCTCTTCAACCACACCGCCGGCGGCGTGCGGGGTGCGGCGCAGCGCTACATGACCGATTATTGGGGTCTCGCCTTCAAGGAAACCAGCGAGGCGCTCGTCGACCAACTCAACGAGCACAACATCGCGCCGCCGCCGGGGCGACAAATGGAAGGTCGTCGTCTGCGGGCCGGCGCACACCGCCTCGATCGAGCTCGGCCCCAATTTCGAGACCACCTACAACGCCAAGGGCGCCGACTTCGCGCTCTCGCTCGGCACGTTCTACTGCGCCCAGCTCGACGCGCCGGTGCTTGCCGAATCCGAGCGCGAGGGCGTCGTGTTCGCGCGCGCCTATGATCTGCGCGGAAACTCATATGTCACCACCTACGCCTATCCGCCGCTCGGCGAGACGCCGAAGGACATTTCCAAGGCGGACCATCCGGTCAATACGTTCTGGCAGTAGGCGCGCGGTCCTCGTAAATTGCGGTCTTGTCGTCATCGTCAGGCTTCGGGATGAAAAACCGGGAACCGACCCATGCCCGTGAAAGCCTACGTCTTCGACGCCTACGGAACACTGTTCGATGTCCATGCGGCGATCGGCCGCCATCGCGCAGCCGTCGGCGCGGATGCCGATCGCTTTTCGGAAATCTGGCGGACGAAACAACTCGAATACAGTTGGACGCTTACATTAATGGGCCGATACGAGAGCTTTTGGGAGTTGACCGGGCGTGCGCTGGATTTCGCGTTCGCTCGTTTTCCGAAGGTGGACCGAAATCTCAGAAATTCGCTGCTCGATGCCTACACGGAGCTCGATGCCTATCCCGACGCGCGTCCGACGCTCGCGAAATTGAAGGCTGCGGGCATGGCCACGGCAATCCTGTCGAACGGCTCGACCGAAATGCTGGAAAGCGCGGTCAAAGGTGCCGCACTCCATGACGTGCTCGATCATGTGATCTCGGTCGACGCCGTAAGGATCTTCAAGCCCGCACTTCCGGTATATGACCTTGCGATCAACGCGCTTGGCGTCGAGCCGAATGAGATCGTCTTCGTCTCCTCAAACCGATGGGATGTGGCGGGCGCGTCGAACGCCGGCTTGAAGCCGGTCTGGGTCAATCGCGCCGGAAATCCGAACGAATATCCGGGGTCTCGACCCGGTCGAGACCGTGAGCGATCTCGCCAAGCTCGTCGGAATTGCAGCTCTAGTTACGCCGCAAGTTCGGCGAGGATGCGCGCCCAGCTTCGCGTTCCCTTGTGAAACGAGGCTGAGATTGTATTTCTCGTTCGGCGAATGGATGCGGTCGTCGTCGAGCCCGAAGCCGATCAAGCAGCGAATCCATACCGAGATCGCGCTTGAAGGCGCCGACGATCGGGATCGAGCCGCCCGAGCCCTTGAGTACCGCCGGCGTCCCCACTCCTCCTCCAGCGCTTCCCGCGCTTTCGTGAGATAGGGCGATGCGAGCGGCAACTGCAGCGCCGGGCTCGCGCCATGCGAATGAAATTCCGCCTTGCAATCGGCCGGCAGACGCGCGCTTCACGAAGGCGCGGAATGCGGCGCGGATTCTGCCGGGATCCTGCTCGCCGACGAGCCGAAACGAAAGCTTGGCGGAAGCTTTCGCCGGGATCACGGTTTTCGCACCGACGCCGGTATAGCCGCCGATGATGCCGTTCACATCGCAGGTCGGCCGCGCCCAAATCTGCTCGAGCACATTGCGGTCCTGCTCTCGCCGGCCGGACGCTTCAAGCCGAAATCGCCAAGGAAGTTCTTCTCGTCGAAATCGAGCGCCTTGCCATTGCGCGCGAACTGCGTCCGGCGAGATCGCGCAGCGCCGTCGTAAAAGCCGGGGATGGCGATCCGCCCGTTGTCGTCGTGCATGTCGGCGAGGATATGCGCCAGCACGCGGATCGGATTGATCGCGGCACCGCCGAACAGTCCGGAATGAAGATCGCGGTCGGCGCCGGTGATCGATTACTTCCTCAATCACAAGCCCGCGCAGCATCGTGGTGACCGCGGGCGTGTTCGCATCCCACATGTCGGTGTCGCAGACGAGCGCGAGTCGGCCGAGAGCTCCTTCTTGTTGGCCTCGAGGAAGGGCTTGAGCGACGGACTGCCGGTTTCTTCCTCGCCTTCGAACAGATACGGTCACCGGAAGCGGCAGCTCGCCTTCCACCGCGATGAAGGCGCGGCAGGCTTCGACGAAGGTCATCAGCTGGCCTTTGTCGTCGGCGACACCGCGGGCGACGATGCATCTTTGCGCCATTGGCATCGGCAAGACGCGGCTCGAAGGGCGGCGTCTCCCACTGATCGAGCGGATCGGGCGGCTGCACGTCGTAGTGGCCGTAGAACAGAACGTGCGGTCTTAGCCGATTTGCCGGCGCCGGCTATGCCCGACCACCATCGGATGACCCTCGGTCTCCCGCACATCCGCCTTGAAATCGAGTGCGTCGAGTTCGTGCGCGAGCCAATCGGCCGCCTTACGGCATTCGTTGCGATACGCGGGGTCGGTCGAAACGCTCGGGATGCGAAGAAGCGCGTAGAGCCGCTCGAGGCTCTTCAGGTCGCGATCGATGACCCGAGTACTTGTCGAGCGACATGCTTCTCTCGTTTTCAACTAGAGGCTAGCAATCCGACCGTATTATGGAAGAAATAGCGGTATCAGTCTTCCGACACAATTTGATGAAAAGACTTGCTTTAAAATCGCTACTTGAAAATCTTATGCCGAGAATGAAACGAGGACAAAAAACCAAAATGAAAAATTTGCCGTTCTAAACTGATTGATTACGCGACGCGCCTATCGATTGACTACCGTTTCAGACCTCCGAGCACGCCACGGATTAGCGCCTTACCAAGCTGCGATCCTACCTGATCGCTACCGAACGCGCTACCTGCTTCACAACGACTTCGCCCGTCGACATACGCCGCGAATTTCCGCGGCCGAAAATACCGCCGAGGATACCGCCCAGACCGCCGGACCCGCTATCCGGCCGTAGCCTCATCGGTCGCTGTCTTTGCTGCGGCGCGTTTCTGCAATATTTCATAGGCCGATTCCCGATCGATCGTGGAATCGTACCTGCCTTTGACCGGGCTCGCCGAGATAACCGCTTTACGCTCGGCCGCCGTGACCGGGCCCATGCGCGCGAAGGCGGCCGGATCAGCGTACGCTGCACCATTGCGGGCACGCCGTTTCCTTCCAGGAAGGAGACCAGAGCCTCGCCTTTGCCGAGCTCGGTGATGACCCGCTCGGTATTGATCTTGGGATTGGGCCGAAAGTGTCGATGCCGCCGCCTTCACAGCCTTCTGCTCGCGCGGGGTATAGGCGCGGAGCGCATGCTGAACGCGATTGCCGAGCTGCGCGAGCACGGTTTCCGGCACGTCGATCGGGTTCTGCGTGACGAAATAGACGCCGACGCCCTTCGAACGGATGAGCCGCACCACCTGCTCGATTTTCTCGAGCAGCGCCTTCGGCGCCTCGTCGAACAGAAGATGCGCTTCGTCGAAGAAGAAGACGAGCTTCGGCTTGTCGGGATCGCCGATTCGGGAAGTTGCTCGAACAACTCGGACAGGATCCACAGCAGAAACGTCGCGTAGAGCCGCGGATTTTGCATCAACTTGTCGGCGGCAAGGATGTTGATGTAGCCGCGCCCGTCGCGGTCGGTACGCATCAAGTCGTTGATGTCGAGCGCGGGCTCGCCGAGGAATTTGGCCGCGCCTTGGTTTTCGAGAACGAGAAGCGGCGCGCTGGATCGTGCCGATGGTCGCCGCGGAGACGTTGCCGTATTGGTCGTGAGCGTCGGCTGCATTTTCCGCGACAAACGCCAGAAGCGAATGCAGGTCTTTCAGATCGAGCAACAGAAGGCCTTGCTCGTCGGCGATGCGGAAGGCGATATTGAGGACGCCTTCCTGCGTGTCGTTCAGTTCCATCATGCGCGCAAACACAGCGGGCCCATCTCCGAGACGGTGGCGCGGATCGGATGGCCCTGCTCGCCGAACAGATCCCAGAAGATGACCGGGAATTGCGTCCGGCTTGTATTCAATGCCGACATCCTTGGCGCGCGCGAGAATGAAATCCTTCTTCTCACCCGCTGCGGCGATGCCGGAGAGATCGCCCTTGATGTCGGCGGCGAATACCGGCACGCCGGCGCGCGACAAGCCTTCGGCGAGCACCTGCAGCGTCACGGTCTTGCCGGTGCCGGTCGCGCCGGTGACGAGCCCGTGCCGGTTGGCGAATTTCAGCGTCAGGTATTCGGGCTTGAACGCTCTTGCCGACAAAAATCTTGCCGTCGGCATCGACGCCTGCGTTGGCGCTTGTACTTGCGCTCGTTTTGCTTCCTTGCTCGTTCGGCTCACCATCGCGTTTCCCCCGTCGTGCAGTTATAGGGGTTCCCGGCGCCGCTTTCCACCAATAGGATGCAACTGTTGCGCCAGGGCCACTATGAAGGTGTTGAAAAAATATTTTTTCCTCGGGCTTGTGATTCCGAAAAATGATGCGCCATAATCTTTGCCCGGCCCGGCTGCGGTCGATTGCGGGTCGAACGGTTCCAACGTCTCGACCGCTCCGTTCGGGTATAGCGTAAATAGCTGGGCGTTTCGCGTTCGCCGCTCCGACGTGTGGCAATCTGCAATTGCGCGAGGAAATTTCATGTCCTATCCGATCAGCGAGATTCCAGGAAATCGATCCTGCAATGGCCGACGAAGTTGAAATCGCAACGCATCCGCACGACCGCGAAACTCCTGGAGAAACGCCAAGAGTGCGCGGCCGCCAGAACCTCGCCGCGAAAATCGGCGTTCCGGAAACGACGTCTTGAAATGGGCGAACATGGCCGACCGCATGCGGATCAAAGGGGTCGGCGAAGACTATGCGCTTCTCCTCGCTGCCGTCGGCGTCGATACGGTGAGGGAACTCAAATACCGAAATCCGAAAAATCTCGCAGCAGACCATGGCGGCGAGAACGCCAAACGCAAGCTCGTTCACTTGTTGCCGAGCGAGAAAGCCGTCGAAAAAATGGGTCGAACGCGCCAAGGCTTGCCGCTGAAGATTTCCTACTGACCGGGCCGACTTTTTAAACCATTGCGTGAAGCTCTATTTTTTCCTTATTTTAGGGGCTTAAAGCGGCGCGCAATCGATCAGACGCAAGCCGGGGCGGCACGCAATGCTCGATCTTTCGCTGATCGGGTCCTTGACGCGCGCGGCAAGGCGCTGCCGCTCGGCAAGCGCCCGTTGATCATGGGTGTCATCAACGTCACGCCGGATTCCTTTTTCGAAGGAGCCGACATCCGAAGGCGCCGACGCGGTCGCAACGGCTTGCGCGCTGGTCGCCGGAGGGCGCCGACATCGTCGATGTCGGCGGCGAATCGACCCGTCCCGGCCATGTGCCGGTGACGCCGACGAGGAACTCAACCGCGCATTGCCCGTCATGAAGGAACTTTCCCGAAGACGCGGTGCCCATTTCCATCGATACCTATAAGGCCAAGGTCGCAGAACAGGCGCTGCCGCCGGCGCCCAGATCGTCAACGACGTATGGGGTCTTTCGCGCGATCCGGACATGGCGGCGACCGTCGCCGCCCACGATGCCGCCGTCATCATCATGCACAACCGTGAAAAAGCCGACCCCTCGCTCGACATCGTCGACGAGCTCAAGGCGTTCTTCGGCAAAGCGCTCGAGCGCGCGGCGGCGGCCGGCATCCGCAATAACCGCATCGTGCTCGATCCCGGCATCGGCTTCGGCAAGACGCTCGAACAGAATCTCGCCGATCCTGGCACATCTCGAGGAAATCGTCGGACTGGGATTTCCCGTCCTGCTCGGCGTTTCCCGCAAGTCCTTCATCGGCAAGCTTTTGCCGAGCGGCCCCGGCGAGCGGCTGCCCGCGACGATCGCCGCGAACATCATCGGCGTGCTGGCCGGCGTTTCGATCATTCGCGTTCACGATGTCGCCGCGCATGTGCAGGCGCTGAAGATCGCCGAGGCGATCAGGAGGCGCATCCTGATGAAGGGCAATGATCGAAATCGCGGGGCTTGTGCTGTTCGCGAAGCACGGCGTGGCCGACGAGGAGGCGAAGCTTAGGCCAACGCTTCTCGCTCGATCTCGAACTCGAGGTCGACGTCAACGGAAGCGGTGAAAAGCGACCGCCTGGACGCGACCGTCGATTATGGCGAGGTGATCGCGGTCGCCGACGCCGCGTTTCCGCGCCAAGCGTTTTTACCTGATCGAGGCGGCCGCCGCGCACGTCGCCAACACGCTGCTCGCGCATTTCTCGCGCGTGAAGAGCGTGCGCGTGAAGGTCAAGAAGCCGTCGGCCCCGGTCGCGGCGGCGATCGACTATGTCGCGGCGACGGTGGAACGAAAGCGCGATGGCTGAGGTTTTCATCGCGCTCGGCGGCAATGTCGGCGACCGGCGAAAAAACATGGAGCGGCGCTGGCGCGCGCTCGGCGAAGGGCCCGGTTCGCATCGTCGCATGCTCGCGCATTTACGAGGCGGAGTCCTGGGGGCCGGTGCCGCAGGGACGATATTACGACTGCGTCGTGTACGGGCAAAACCTCGCTCCCGCCGCACGCGCTTCTGCGCGAACTCAACAAGATCGAGGCGAGGCTCGGCCGCAACCGCACGCGCGAAATCCGCTACGGCCCGCGCACGATCGATCTCGACATTCTGCTTTACGACCGGCTGCGGCTGAAGACCGCCGACCTCGAAATTCCGCACCGGCTGATGTTGAACCGCGCCTTCGTGCTGGTGCCGCTCGCCGAGATCGCTCCCGGCTCGTGGTGAAAGGGATCAGAATCGGCGATGCGCTGGCGCGGCTGAAATCGGAAGCAAAAGGCGTCGTGCCGTTGCCCCGACGATCAGGCCCGCGCCTAATACATTGCGCCATTGGAGATTTTACCGCGGGCATGGCAAGTTCGGCAAAGTCAGGGTCGAACCCCATGCCCGAACTGCCGCTTGCCGCCGAGTTTCCGCCCGCGAGCCGCGAGGAATGGCTCGCGCTCGTGGAAAAATCGCTGAAGGGCACGCCTTTCGACAAGAAGCTCGTCGCCAAGACCTATGACGGGCTCAGGATCGAGCCGCTTTACAAGCGAGCCGAGCATGCTCGAGCCCGTCGCAGGAAGGACGCCTTCGGCTCGTTGGGGCGTCATTCAACGTCTCGATCATCCGGATCCTGCGGCCGCCAACGTCGAAGCGCTGCACGATCTCGAAAACGGTGCGACGGGGCTCGCGGTTCTCGTCGCCGGCGCGCCTTCGACGAACGGCTATGGCTTGCGCGACGCTTCGCAACAAACGCTCGCCCGCGCGCTGGACAATGTCTGGCTCGACGCGGTGGCGCTCCGGCTCGACGCGGGATCTCGCGCGATCTGGAAGCGGCGGAGGCGCTGACTGCGATCGCGCCGAGCAGAAGATCGATCTCGCAAAGCTCGATGTCGCGCTCGGCCTCGATCCCTTGGGCACGCTCGCGACGCGCGGCAATGCTCGACGCGACCCCGAAGGCGGCGATCGAGCGGCGTGCAAAATTCGCCGCCGATCTCGTCCGGCGCGGATTTCGCGGGCAAGCCTTCATCGCCGACGGCCGCCCCATTCACGACGCCGGCGGATCGGAGGCGCAGGAACTCGCCTATGTCGCTCGCTACTGCGCGTTGCATATTGGCGCGCGCTGGAAGACGGCGGGCCTCGCGCTCGACGCCGCGCGGAGGCAGATCGCCTTCCTGCTCTCCGCCGACGCCGATCAATTCCTCACCACCGCCAAATTCCGCGCGCTGCGGAAGCTGTGGGCGCGCATCGAGGAAGCCTGCGGACTTCTGCCTGCGCCGGTCCAGCTCGACGCCGAGACCGCGTGGCGGATGACGACGCAGCGCGAGCCCTCGGTGAACTGGCTGCGGACGACCATCGCCGCGTTCGCCGCGGGCACCGGCGGCGCCGACAGCGTACGGTGTTGCCGCATACGGCGGCGCTCGGATTGCCCGACCGTTTCGCGCGGCGGGTCGCGCGCAACATCCAGCTCATCTTGATGGAGGAATCCAACGTTCATCGCGTCACCGATCCCGCCGCAGGCTCCGGCGCGATCGAGGAGCTGACCGCAGAGCTCTGCGCCGGCGCCTGGACGCTTTTTCAGGAAATCGAGGCGGCGGGCGGCGCCGCGGACGCGCTCACTTCCTGCCTCATCCAGCGCAAGGTGGCGGAAGTCCGAAAGGTCGCGCGAGAGCGAACGTCGCGACCCGCAAGGATCCGCTCACCGGCACCAGCGAATTCCCGAACGTCAGCGAGGCCGCGATTGCCGTGCTCAATGCCGCCGAAGCCCGCGCGGCCGCGAGATCGACGCGACAATGCGAAGCGAGCCGCTGCCGCGTCATCCGCCTTGCCGAGCCGTTCGAGGCGCTGCGCGATGCCGCCGACCGGGGCGGCGGGCAAGGAAAAACGCCCGGCGGTGTTTCTCGCCAATCTCGGGCCCGCATCCGCGATTTCACGGCGCGCGCGGCCTTCGCCAAGAATTTCTTCGAGGCGGGCGGCATCGAAGCGCGCTCGAACGAAGGATTTTTGAAGATCCTCCGCGTTGCCCGACGCATTCAAGGCCTCGGGCGCGCCGATCGCTTGCCTCTGTTCGTCGAATGATATTTATGCGCGGGAAGCGGAGGCCGCCACCGCCGCCTTGAAAAGAGCCGGTGCCAAGGCGGTGTTTCTCGCGGGCCACGCCGGCAAACACGAAGCGGCCTGGCGCAAGGCGGGCATCGACGACTTCATCTATCGCCGGCTGCAATGTGCTCGCTGCATTGCAGCAAGTTCATGCTACACTGGGACTTAAGTAATCGGAGCGAAGGTCGCAGCGATGAGCCGGCTACCCGATTTCACCAAACTCGATTGGCAAGAGCCGAAGGCTGCGACCGCGTTGCGCGTGGCGGGCGAGCCGTGGCTCACGCCCGAAGAAATCGCGGTGAAGCCCGTCTACGGCGAGACTGATCTCAAGGGCATCGACTTTCTCGATACGTGGCCGGGCCTGCCGCCTTATCTGCGCGGGCCCTATCCGACGATGTATGTCACCCAGCCGTGGACGATCCGGCAATATGCCGGCTTCTCCACCGCCGAAGACTCCAACGCCTTCTACCGGCGCAATCTCGCCGCCGGCCAAAAGGGCCTTTCGGTCGCCTTCGATCTCGCCACCCATCGCGGCTACGATTCCGATCATCCGCGCGTCTCCGGCGACGTCGGCATGGCGGGGGTCGCGATCGATTCGATCTACGACATGCGCACGCTGTTCGCGGGCATTCCGCTCGACGAGATGTCGGTGTCGATGACCATGAACGGCGCGGTGCTGCCGGTGCTCGCGCTCTATATCGTCGCCGGCGAGGAGCAGGGCGTACCGCCCGAAAAACTTTCGGGCACGATCCAGAACGACATTCTGAAAGAATTCATGGTGCGCAACACCTATATCTATCCGCCCGCGCCCTCGATGCGGATCGTCTCGGACATCTTCGCCTACACCTCGCAGCACATGCCGAAGTTCAATTCGATCTCGATCTCCGGCTATCACATGCAGGAAGCGGGCGCGACGCAGGATCTCGAGCTCGCCTACACGCTCGCCGACGGCGTCGAATATGTGCGCGCCGGAATCGCGGCCGGGCTCGACATCGACGCTTCGCGCCGCGCCTCTCGTTCTTCTGGGCGATCGGCATGAATTTCTTCATGGAAGTCGCCAAGATGCGCGCCGCGCGCCTGCTGTGGGCGAAGCTGATGAAGCCGTTCAATCCGAAGGACGCGCGCTCGCTGTCGCTGCGCACGCATTGCCAGACTTCCGGCTGGTCGCTGACCGCGCAGGACGTCTTCAACAACGTGGTCCGCACCGCGATCGAGGCGATGGCGGCGACGCAAGGCCACACGCAATCGCTGCACACCAATTCGCTCGACGAGGCGCTGGCGCTGCCGACCGATTTCTCCGCGCGCATCGCGCGCAACACGCAGCTCTTCCTGCAGCAGGAAACCGGCACCGACGCGGGTCGTCGATCCCTGGGGCGGCTCGTTTTTCGTCGAGCGGCTCACCTACGATCTCGCGAACAAAGCCTGGGCGCATATCGAGGAGGTCGAATCCCTCGGCGGCATGGCGAAGGCGATCGAGGCCGGCATTCCGAAACTCCGCATCGAGGAGGCCGCCGCCCGAAGACGCAGGCGCGCATCGATTCCGGCCAGCAGATCGTCGTCGGCGTCAACCGCTACAGGCCGCAGGATCGAGAGCGAGATCGAAATCCTGAAAGTCGACAATTCGGCCGTGCGCACGCTGCAGATCGACAAGTTGGCGCGCGCTGAAGGCCGAGCGCGATCCGAAGAAGCTGCGAAGCGGCGCTCGCCGCGCTCACCGCAGCGCCGCCGAAGCGCGGCAACGGCAATCTCCTCGCGCTCGCGGTCGATGCCGCGCGCGCCAAGGCGACCGTCGGCGAAATCTCCGGCGCGCTGGAAAAGGTCTGGGGCCGCCACCGCGCCGAAACCCGTGCTATATCGGGCGTCTACAAGCGGGAGGTCGGAGCCATGGCTGACGCCGTGCAGCGCGTGCAGCATCTGGTCGAGGCGTTCGAGGCCGAGGAAGGCCGCCGGCCGCGCATCCTCGTCGCCAAGATCGGCCAGGACGGCCACGATCGCGGCCAGAAGGTGATCGCCTCCGCCTTCGCCGATCTCGGCTTCGACGTCGATATCGGGCCGCTGTTCGCGACCCCGGCGGAGGCCGCGCGGCAGGCGGTCGAGAACGACGTGCACATCGTCGGCGTTTCCTCGCTCGCGGCGGGGCATCTCACGCTCGTGCCGGAAATCAAAGCGCGCGCTCGACGAAGCAAGGCCGCGGCGACATCATGATCGTGGTCGGCGGCGTGGTGCCGCCGCAGGATTACGAGGCGCTGAAGAAGGCCGGCGCGGAGGCGATCTTCCCGCCCGGCACCGTGATCGCGGAAGCCGCCGAAGATTTGCTGCGCAAGCTCGCGCGCGCCTCGGCCATCGACGCGCGGCGGCGGAATAAATCTGCGGTGGTTGCAATTTCAAGACGATTTTGCTGTCCGGCGCTTGCGGCCGCAGTCGTTTTTCTCTGGTCGCATTCGCGCGAGGCGAAGAGCGAAAACCGCGATCTTTCCGCAAGACAACCCTACGTCGAAGTCGAAGTCATCGTCGCGAAAGAATTGCTCGAGCCTATCCGAAGCTCTACGACCAGCTCGTCGCCGAAGGCAAGAAATTACGGCGAGCGAAACCGCGAGAAGACACCGCCTGCACGATGGCGCAGGCAGAAGGATTTTCTTCCGCGACATTGCGCACTCTTCGACCGCGGCTATCGCCTGCAGGCGGCCGCCGGACAATATGTCAGCGTCTTGATCGACCAGTGGCAATATCACCGGCGGCGCGCACCCCAACCAGCGAGACGGATACGCTGTCTGTGGGATCAGCGGGCCCAACCGCCGCGCGGAATGCAAACGCTTTTCCTCGAGACGGCGAAGAACGGCCCGACGATGACCGCGCTCGCCCGAAGCTCGTGAAGGACGCGTGTCGCCGAGAAGAAGAAGCGCGACGTTCCCGGTGGAAGACCGCGACGATCATTGGCTCAAGCCGATCAAGCCCGACTTTTCGAGCTCGGCGCGCCGAGCCTCGCGCCCTCGACCGTCGCCGGCCGACAGCCTCCGGGATCACGTTTATTTTTCGCCCTACGCCGTCGGCCCCTATGCCGAGGGGTCCTACACGGCTTCGTCCGTTTGCCACGATCGACGCCGTATCTGACCGACGAGGCGAGGAGGACTTTCGCGCGGCGAGCGCCCGAAATGCCGAGCGAGGACGAATAGGACTTGCGCCGCCCTGACCGCGCGCGCGATCGAGAAGTAAGAGGACCTCCGACGGCGACGAATTCGCCACTCGATGAACAAGACCGACGACCCGATTGCCAAGAAGCTCCGCGCCGGAGACCGCGCCGCGCTCGCGCGCGCGATCACGCTGGTCGAATCGAAAAAGCCCGCGCACCGCGCCGAGGCGCAAGAGCTGTTGAAGCTATTGTTGCCCGTCACGGGCAAGGCATCGCGCGTCGGCATCACCGGGGCGCCCGGCGTCGGCAAATCCACGACCATCGACGCGCTCGGAACTGTATCTCACCGAGAACGGCCACCGGGTCGCGGTGCTCGCGGTCGATCCTTCTTCCGTGCGCACCGGCGGCTCGATCCTCGGCGACAAGACGCGCATGCAGAAGCTTGCCGCCGAGCGAGCGCGCTTTCGTGCGCCCCTCGCCCGCCGCCGGCACGCTCGGCGGCGTCGCCGCGCGCACGCGCGAGACGATGCTTCTGTGCGAAGCGGCGGGCTACGACGTCGTGCTGGTGGAGACCGTCGGCATCGGCCAGTCGGAAATGGCGGTCGCCAGCATGACCGACACGTTCCTCGCGCTGATGCTGCCCGGGGCGGGCGACGAGCTGCAAGGCATCAAGAAGGGTCTTCTCGAACTCGTCGATGTGGTGGCGGTGAACAAGGCCGATGGCGACAATCGCGCGCGCGCGCAGCGTCGCTGCTTCGTCGCTGAAATCCGCGCTCCATATTCTCGCGCGAGCAGCGCGGGAACGGAGGCACCCCCGGTCTTGACCTATTCCGCGCGCGCGGGCGAAGGCATTCGCGAGCTCTGGCAAGCGATCGAAGCCCACCGCCAAAAGCTCGCGAAGAGCGGCGGGCTCGAGGCCAAGCGCCGCGAGCAGCAGGTGCGCTGGATGTGGTCCTTGATCGAGACGCGGATTCAGGAAAGCCTGCGAAGCGATCCCAAGCTCAAGGCAAAATTGCCGGCGCTGGAGAACGCGGTGAAGGAGGGAAAACTTCCGCCCGCGCTCGCCGCCGATGAGATCGCGAAGCTGCTCGGGATCTGATGAAACGGCTGAAGGTTCTCGTCGCGGGGTTCGGGCCGTTTCCGGGCGCCGCGAAAAACCCGAGCGGAGAACTCGCGCTCGCGGTCGCGCATTCGAAAAGGGCCGCGGCGAGCGGCGCGAAGATCATCGGCGCCGTCGTTCCAACGGTCTATCAAGAAGTATTCTCGACGCTCTCCGACGTGCTGAAGGCGGAAAAACCCGACGCCGTTCTGATGTTCGGCCTCGCCGGGAGTACGTCATTCCTGCGCATCGAGACGCGCGCGACGAATGTCGCGAGCATTCATCCGGACGCCGCCGGCAAAAAGCCCGTAGGCCATTCGTTGGTCGCCGACGCGCCCAAAATCCTGAAGGCGCGGGCGCCAGTGCACCGCCTGCTTGTGGCCGCGCGCAGAGCTGGCGTGAGCGCAAAATTATCCGCCGATGCCGGCCGCTACATCTGCAATGCCGCGTTTTTTCTTGCCCTCGACGCCGCGCGCAGAACGGCTACGCCGAAATGGGTCGCGTTCGTGCATATTCCGTGGCCGCGCGGACGGCATCCCCGCAAGCCGCGGGCGCGAAAGAAGCGGCTGCCATCGGTTCCGACTTTGAACCGCGCGGGCGAGGAGATACTCTTGGCCTTGATCGCCGCCGCGCGCTGAAGGATTTAGGAATTCAAGCCCGATTTCTCGATCAAGCGCAAATCGTTCATTTCCATAGTTCTCGCGCGGACCGGTCAGACTTCGAAGAAGACGGTTTCGCCCGGCCCTTGCAGCCTGATGTCGAAACTATAAGTATCGTTCTTGCCGTTTCCGCGCTTCGCGATCAAGGTCTGGCGGCGTTCCGGCTCGCCGACGAGGCCGAGGATCGGATCGTCGGCGTTCAACGGCTCGCCCTCGAAATAGATGCGGGTCACCAGCTGCTTCAACATGCCGCGCGCGAACACTGCTACGTTGATGTGCGGCGCCTGCAGCGTGTTGCCGGGTCCTGGAACCGGGCCCGGCCGGATGGTGCGGAAGCGGAATCGGCCGCTTTCGTCGGTGGGGCAGCGGCCAAAGCCGTGGAAGGCGGGATCGAGCGGCTTCTCCTGCCGGTCATCCGGATGATCGTAGCGGCCGGCCGCGTTCGCCTGCCAGATTTCGATCAAGGCGTCGTTCAAGGGCGCGCCGTCGCCGTCGAGCACCCTGCCCTCGATCACGATCCGTTCGCCGACCGTGGCATCGGTGAAGAGCACCTCGCGGCCTTCGCCGGGAAGCGCGAAGCCGAAAAAGGGGCCGACCGTCTGCGAGGGAGTTTGGCCGGACACGTTCAGCGCTCCATCGGGGTCGCTTCGCGGCCGCGGAGCACGATGTCGAAGCGGAAACCGAGCGCCCATTCGGGCACGGCCGTTTCGGGATCGAAGCGGGAAACCATGCGCGCGGCGGCTTTCTTGTCGAAAACGCTGTTGTAGATCGGATCGGTGGGGATCAGCGGGTCGCCGGGAAAATACATCTGCGTCACGAGCCGGGTGAGGAAGCTCGGCCCGAACAGAGAAAAATGAATATGCGCGGGGCGCCAGGCGTTCGGTTGATTGCGCCACGGATAGGCGCCGGGTTTCACGGTGACGAACTTGTAGCGGCCCTCGGCATCGGTCATGGCGCGGCCGGCGCCGGAGAAGTTCGGGTCGAGCGGCGCCGGATGCCGGTCGCCGTGATGGATGTAACGGCCGGCGGCGTTCGCTTGCCAGATCTCGACCAGGGTGTGCGGCAGCGGACGGCCGAACTCATCGAGCACGCGGCCCGCGACGATGATCCGCTCGCCCAGCGGCTCGCCCTTGTGCTGGCGCGTGAGATCCGAATCCTCGGGTACGAGTTTGTCGTGCCCGTAGACCGGTCCCGTCACTTCCGAAAGCGTGTGCGGCATGAGAACGAGCGGCTGCCGTGGCGCGCGTTTTTGCGTCGAAACATAAGGGGGATAGAGGCTCGGCGGTTGGGCGTCCTTTTGCTCACGGCGGTAGGGAATCGGATCGGGCAAAGCGGCCTCCGTTGTTTTGCGCAAATATAGGCTGGCTCGCTTTCGCGGCCTATACCCCTTCGCTGGATCGGCTGGAACCTTTTGTTGCGTTCGGCTCACGCGGACTTCGCCGCCGCGAGCCGGAGCGGCACCGGGTCGATGCAGGCATAAATGTCGCCGGAATTGGCCTCCGGCGGCAGGCTTTCGATCCAGCGGGAAATTCCCTGCGCATCGAGCGGCTCGGCATGAACGAGTTCCTGGCTCTCGCCGAGCACGGCGTTGAACGCGTAGGGCGCACCGCGAACCAGGCGCTCGATCGCGGCATAAGCGACCTCGCGCTGGATCGTGGTGAACTCGAAGGAAAGCGCCGGCAGCGGCCGGGTAAGGCCGGCGAGCACTTCGTCCTCGAACCCTTCGACGTCGATCTTTACGAAACGCGGCAAGCCGTGGCGCTCGATCAACGCGTCGAGCGTGGTCAACGGCACGATCGCGGTTTTCGTCCAATGCTGATCTTCCCATCCGACCGCGCCTTCCGCCGCGGCGACGAATTCTTTCGACGCGGTCGCGACCGTGGGGTTCGGCGGATTGAGCTTGAGTTCGATCGTTCCGGTTTCGCGCCCCAACGCCGCGGGTTCGATCACAACCTTCGGGTCGAGGCCGTAGAGCAGGCGGAGCGTCAACACGAGCGCGGGTTGCGGCTCGACCGCGACGACGCGGGCGCCCAGGCGGCGAAACGAAGCGACGCGGTCGCCGACATGGGCTCCGACATCGAAGGCAAGGCCGCCGGGCCCGAGAAAGCGGCGATAGAGCGTGTCCATCGCGCGCCGCCGCGCGCGGTTGCCATAGTAGATGCGAAGCGAGCGCAGGACCCCGGAGAAGGTGCGAAACGCCTCACGCATCGCGCAGGCTCAATGTTCCGCGTCGGGGGCGAGCAGCGCCGAGATTTCGGCCGGCGTTTCGAATTCCTCGGGGATCGCGCAAAGCCGCCAATGCACCGCGGCGGCGCCGACCTCGGGCAAGGACGTAAAGACGGCGAACGGAACCGCAAGCACAAGTCCGCCGAGGAAAGGCAGAAACCAGGGAATGGCCGCGGGCGCCGTGAATACGAGGAAGCCGAGCACAACAAGTCCGAACAGGGTCGCGGGCCACAGCCCGCGGGCAGCGTCCGCCCACGCCACGCGATAGCCGTCGCGCTGCTGCGCGTCCCAACCTGCGTTGCGCCCGAACAGCAAGCCCGTCATGAACAGGGTCTGATTGAACATCGACACCGGCAGGAGCAGAAACGTGAAGATCGTCTCGACCAGGCTTCCGACGAGGATTCTCCCGACGCCGCCGTACCGCCGCGGCGCGCGAAGAAGCGCGTCGGCAATGCCGAATAATTTCGGCGACAGATACATCGCGACGAAGGCGAGATAGAAGGCGAGCGCCGATGCCGCCGGAAAGGCGGCGCCGGGCGGGAACAACGCGGCGGCGAGCGCCGCGCAAATCAGAAACAGGATGATCGCGGGCGAGACGAGAAACATCTGGATCGCCATCGCGATCTGCATGCGGCTCGTCGGAAACAGCGCGGGCAACCCGACGAGCTTCAGATACTGAAGGTTGCCTTGGCACCAGCGCAGGTCGCGCCGCGCGAAATCCGGCAGCGCCGGCGGATTTTCCTCGTAGCTGCCGCCTTCCTCCGTGAGCACGCGCACCTCGAAGCCGGCGCGGCGCATCAGCACCGCCTCGATCTGGTCGTGCGACATGATGGGTCCGCCGAAGGGCGGACGGCCCGAAAGCTCGGGCAGACGGCAATAATCGGTGAACGGCGCGATCCGCACCGCCGCGTTATGCCCCCAGAACGGCCCGCAATCGGCATGCCACCAGGCGCTGCCCGAGGTGAACGAGCGCATGCCGTGCCGCATGCCGAATTGAAAGACGCGCGCGAAGAAGCTCGGGCTCGGCATGCCGACGACGAGGCTCTGCAGGATTCCGAGCTGCGGGTTCGCCTGCATGATGCGCACGAGCCGTACGATCGCGGCGCCCGTCATCAGGCTGTCGGCGTCGAGCGGCACCATGATTTCGTAGTTCTTGCCCCAGCGCTCGCAGAAATCGCGCAGATTGCCGGCCTTGAAGCCGGCGTTGTTTTCGCGCCGTGCGGTAGACAAGCCGGTCGGGGTCGGAAAATTCCGCGCGCCAACGCTTCGAAGGCGGCGCGCTCGGCGGCGATGACATCGGCGCGCGAGGAATCGCTCAGCACGAAATAATCGAATTGATCGCCGAATCCGGTGGCGTCGAGGCTCGCCTTGACCGTGCGGAGACGCCGAAATGCGCGTTTCGGATCTTCGTTGCGAAGCGTCACCAGAACCGCGACCCGCGCGAAGATCGGATCGTTGTCCCGCGCCTTCACCGCGGCAGGCAGAATGATCTCGTTCGGGTCGCGCGCGAATTGCAGGATCGCGAAACCGATCGCGGAATTCCAGAACCCGATCACGAACCAGGGCGCGGTAATGAGGAACGCCGCGAGCATCAGCCAGCCGAGCAAGCCGAAACCATCGGCGGCGAGAATTGAGCCGAGCCAAATTCCCATCAAAACGAGTGTCGCGACGCAGAGCCCGCTGAAAATCCGCCGCCGGCGGCCAAGCACCGCGAACCTTTGCGTGGCGGTCGGGGTCAGTTCGCCGGTCTGCGCGGCGAGCGTTTCGGGCGCATTCTCGATCGTCGGTTCGAGAGACAAGGAATTGGCCTTTCCAGCCCATGCGTGTTTCGCGGCTATTCAACCGCGGGCAAAAGACAAAGTTGCGCCGTCTAAAGCAGATTTTCCCCGTTCCGCCCATAGGCCAAGCGGTCTTATGGCGCAGAATAAGCCCGACCGTGGCCCAATTGCGGTGCGGCTTGGCGTAGGCCGCCCCGCCATGCCAAGAGAGCGTCCCGTGAAGGCATCCGACCATCGGCTCGATACCGTGGAAGCCCGCGCCCTCTGGTACGTCGCGCCGGGGGCGGCCGAGCTTCGCACGGTCACCCATCCCCTGCCCGGTCCCGGCGACGTGCAGGTGCGCACCCTTTATTCGGGATTGAGCCGGGGGACCGAGCGGCTCGTCTTCGAGGGGCGGGTGCCGAAAAGCGAATGGGAGCGGATGCGGGCGCCGGCGCAGGCGGGCGATTTTCCCTTTCCCGGTCAAATACGGCTACGCGGCGGTCGGCGAGGTCGAGGCCGGTCCGCAAGCAGCTCCTCAAGCAACACGTATTCGCGCTTGTATCCGCACCAGGATCGTTTTGTGGTTCCCGCGGACGAGCGTGGTCGCGATTCCGGCAAGGCGTGCCCGCAAGGCGGGCGGTGCTCACGGCCAATTTGGAAACGGCGTTGAATATTTTGTGGGACGGTAATGCCGCGCCCGGCGACCGCATCGTGATCATCGGCAGCGGCATTGTCGGCCTGCTGGTGGCGGCGCTGGCCGCGCGGCTGCCGGGCGCGGAGGTGACCGCCGTCGACGTCGATTCCGCGCGGCGACCAATCGCCGAACGGCTTGGCGTCGCCTTCGCCGATCCGGGCATCCGCTCCGCGCGGAGCCGATCTCGTGATTCACACCAGCGCCACCGAAGCCGGGCTTGTCGCTCGCCCTCGAATGCGCCGGCGACGAGGCGACGATCGTCGAAGCGAGCTGGCACGGCGAGGATGCTTGCAAAGTATCGCTGGGCGGCGCGTTTCATTCCCGGCGCCTGAAACTCATTTCGAGCCAGGTCGGCGATATCGCCTGCGCGCGGCGGCCGCGCTGGACGCGGCGCCGGCGGCTGGAGACCGCCGCGCGACTTCTCGTCGACGAGCGGCTCGACGCACTGCTCGGAGAGGAAATTCCGTTCGCCGAATTGCCGCAAGCATCTTCCCCGCTTGTTCGCGCGCGGCGCCGCCGGGATCGGCGCGCTCGTGCGCTATTGAAATAGCCAAGCCGATCGAGGTCACTTGCCATGTACGCCGTCGAGGTCCGCGACCACATCATGATCGCCCACAGCTTGAAGGGCGAATTCTTCGGCCCGGCGCAGAAGCTTCACGGCGCGACCTTCATCGTCGATGTCGCGTTCTTCTGCGAGAAGCTCGGGCGCGCACGACGTCGTCGTCGATATCGGCGCCGCCCACGACGCGCTGAAGGCCGTGCTCGGCCCGCTCAATTACCGCAATCTCGACGATGTGCCGGAGTTCGCGGGCAAGCGCAGCACGACCGAAGCGCTTTCGCCGCCACATCTTCGACCGGCTGCACGAGGCGGTGCGCAAGGGCGAGCTCGGCGCGGATTCGGAAACGGTCACGCGCATTCGCGTCACGCTGCACGAATCGCACGTCGCGCGCGCCTGGTACGAGGGACCGGTCGCTCGTGCGTGAAGCCGTCTTTGCGATTCCCGGCGATCTTGCAACTCCGACCGGCGGCTATCGCTACGATCGCCGCGTCATTGAAGAGCTGCGAGCAACTCGGCTGGAACGTGCGGCGTGCTCGCGTTGCCGGGCGATTTTCCCGTCGCCCTCCGGAGCGAGCCTGCGGAAAACCGAGGAGCTGCTCGCCGCGACTTCCGGAAGAAGCCCCCGTTTTTTTCGACGGTCTTGCCTTCGGCGCGATCCCTTCGGAAATCCTCGTTCGCGTGCCGCGGCGCTATGTGGCGCTGGTGCACCATCCGCTCGCCTTCGAGACCGGGTTATCGCCCGAGCGCGTTTCCTATTTCCGGCAGAGCGAACGTGCGGCGCTCGTGCATGCGGTGAGTGTCGTGGTGACGAGCGCGGCGACGAGGGATTTGCTCGTGTCGGATTTCGGCGTGACGGTCGAGTGCATTACCGTCGCCGAGCCCGGCACCGAGCCCGCTCCGCGCGCAGCGCGGCAGCAGGACGCGCCGCGGCTGTTGAGCGTCGGCGCCGTCTCGCCGCGCAAGGGTTTCCGCGTTCTCGTCGAGGCGCTTGCCGCAATCGCCGAACTCGATTGGATCTGCCGCATCGCTGGCAGCCTCGATCGCGACCCGGATGAAACGGCGGCGCTGCGCGCGCGCATCGCGGAGGTAGCGCTCGAGGAACGCGTCATCCTGCTCGGTACGCCTCGACGAGGACCGTCTCGAGGCCGAGTACGATCGCGCGACGCTCTTCGTCTTGCCTTCGCATTTCGAAGGCTACGGCATGGCCTTCGCCGAGGCGCTGGCGCGTGGACTGCCGATCGTGGCCTGCGGCGGAAGCGCCGCCAGCGCCACCGTGCCCGCGGCCGCAGGAATCTTCGTACCCGCCGGCGATGCCGAACGGCTTGCCGCCGCCTTGCGCCGACTGCTCTTGGACCCGGCCGAGATCGCGAGGCGGGCGGATGCGGCGTGGGAACATGCAAAGAACCTCCCGCGCTGGCAGGACACTGCCGCCAAGATCGCCGACGTGCTTGAAAAGGCGACGGCATGAGCGGCTTCTCGCCCGACTGGTTGGCGTCGCGTGAAGCCGTCGATCATCGCTCGCGCAATCCGGCGTTGCTTGCGAAACTCGCCGCCCATTTCGTCGACCGCGAAGACGTCCTCGTCGTCGATCTCGGCGCGGGTGCCGGCTCCAATTTACGCGCGGTCGCGCCCGTGCTGCCCGCCCATCAGCAGTGGATTTTGGTCGACCACGATCCGGCGCTGCTGGTCGTTGCCTTCGAGACCATCGCGGAATGGGCCGATTCCTCGCATGCCGTAGCGAGCGGACTGGAAATCTCCAAGGACGGAAAATCGCTGCTGATCGAATTCCGCCGAGACGGATCTCGCGGCCAATCCCGCGGCCTGGGGCGACGCCTCGCCGGACCTAGTGACGGCGGCCGCCCTGTTCGATCTCGTGTCCGAGGTATGGATTGAGCGCTTTGTCGCCGCGCTCTTGCGCGCCGGGCTTCCGCTCTACACGGCGCTTAATCACGACGGCGTCGCCGAATGGGTTCCGCCGCATCCCGCCGACCGCCGGATGCAAGCCGCGTTCGAGCGGCATTTCGGCCGTGACAAAGGCTTCGGCCCTTCGGCCGGATTACGCGCCTCGAAACTGATGACCGAGCGTCTCGCCGCGGCGGGCTATGCCATCGAGCGGGGCCGCAGCGATTGGCGGCTTGGGGCCGCGGATTCGAAATTGATCGCGATGCTCGCCGAAGGCTGGGCGGGTGCCGTCGGCGAAACCGGCGACGTGCCGGCTGCGGAAATCGCGGATTGGTTGGCAGCGCGCAAGGCCGCCGGCGTTTCCTGCCTCGTCCGCCACGATGATTTTCTCGCCTGGCCTCCCCGTTAAACGCCGCTCGAGAATTCGCGGATCGCCGCCAGGAACGCCTGCGGTTGTTCGAGCGGCGGGCAATGCCCGCAATCGGGGAGTTCGATGAAACGTGCACCGGGCGCGCGCGCGGCGATCAGCTTGTTCAACGCCGGCGGCGTCGCTTGGTCGAGTTCGCCATAAACAACGAGCGCCGGAACCTTCAGCTTTTGTAGCGACGGAACAAGATCGGCATCGACCAGGCTCGCGCAAGCGGCGCGGAAAGCCGCGGGATCGATTTGCAGGAGAACAGCCTTGCGTTCGTTCACCGCTTCGGGATGCGCGGCGAGATAAGCCGCATGAAACACCCGGTTCGCCGCGATTTCCGCGATCGCCCCCATGCCGCCTTCCGCGACTTTGGCGGCCATGACGCGAAAAACTTGTTTCCCTTCCTCGGGAAAACCCGGCGCCACGTCGCAAAGAACGAGCTTCGCCAGCCGGTCGCCATGCGCGAGCGCGAAGGCGAGCGCAACGGTGCCGCCGAAGCCGTTTCCCAACAGGATCGCGTCGCGGCCGATCTCGAAGGCATCGAAAGCCTCGCGCACCCACGTCCCATAGGCATCGATCGACGCCGCGACCGGCTTCGAGCCGTGAAAGCCCGGAAGATTGAGCAAGGTCACGCGAAAACGCGCCGATAAATCGGGAAGCACCGGATCGAAGGCATGCCGATCGGTCAGCAGGGAATGAATGACGACCAAATCACGCCCGGCGCCGGCGCGAGCCGCGGTCGTTTTCGCCGCGGTAAGCGGCTCCATGTTCATCGGCGGTTGCCCCCGTTTCGGATCAGAGACTTCCTTTTGCCTATTCTCCGTTCAATCGGCGATCCAGTCCATGCGGCGAAGAAATAAGTTGCGATGCGAAATAAATATCGGGGTCGATTTTTCGCGTCTGCCTTGCCGGGCTTCCCCACCGACCCTATGCTGACAAGCAAAGGCGGCAACAGCCGCCGTCATGTCAACAGCGGAATAAGTGCTGCCATGACGGCTTCGGATCAAACATAACCGTTGCCCAATGGGGGAGGAATTCGATGGCTCGTACCGTGAACGCCGGCGCACGACTCGACCGGTTGCCGATTTCGTCTTTTCACAAACGCATCTTCTGGCTCGTCGGCGCCGGCATGTTCTTCGACGGCTACGACCTCTATGTCGGCACCAACGTGCTGCCGGCGCTGCTGCAGTCCGGTTTTTCGACGCCGCCCCTCGTCGCCGATTTCATTTCGAAGACCTTTATCGGCATGACCATCGGCGCGCTCGTCACCGGCTTTCTCGGCGACAAATACGGCCGCCGTTTCACCTATCAGGTGAACCTCCTCATCTTCGGGCTCGCTTCGCTGGCGGCGGCCGCGGCACAAGATATGACGCAGCTCAACTGGGCGCGTTTCGTGATGGGCCTGGGACTCGGCGCCGAAATCGTCGTCGGCTATTCGACGCTCACGGAATTCGTGCCGCCGAAATCGCGCGGGCGCTGGCTGTCGTTCATGGCCTTTCTCGTCGTTTGCGGGCTGCCGGCCACCGCGCTGATTGCATATTTTGTCATTCCGAATTTCGGCTGGCGCCCGATGTTCATCGTCGCCGGGATCGGCGCGTTGATCGTCTGGTATCTGCGCAAGAACCTGCCGGAATCGCCGCGCTGGCTGGAATCGAAAGGACGTATCGAGGAAGCGGAAGCCTTGATGGCCGAAATCGAGAAGGAGGCCGCGACCGCGGGTGCGCTACCGGCGCCTGCCGCTACGGCACCCATGGTGCATGCCGATCTCGCATCGCTGTTCAAGCCGCCGCTGTTGCAGCGGCTACTCGTCGGCTGCTGGGTGCTGATCACGATCAACACACTGATTTTCGGCTTCGTGCAGTGGCTGCCGACCTTCTTTCTGCAGCAAGGGCTCACGATCTCGCGCTCGTTCGACTACATCCTGGTGCTCGCCGTCGCATCCCCGCTCGGATGCGCGGTCGGCGCCTTCTGCGCCGACTTCATCGGGCGGCGCTGGAGCATCATCGGCGCCTCGATTGCGACCATCCTTCTCGGTGTCGTCTACGCAACCTTCACGGCGACGACGCCGGCGGCGATTATCCTGTCGATCGGTTTCGCGCTCATCCTCGCGATCTACATTCAGGTCGCGATTCTGTTCGGCGTCTATACGCCCGAATTGTTCCCGACCGAGGTGCGGCTCCGCGGTAACGGCATCTGCAACACGTTGGGTCGCGCCGCGCAAATCGTCGTGCCGTTCATCGTGCTGTATCTCGCGACCAACTACAAAATGCCGGGCGTGATGGCCTTGATGGTCACGCTTGTCGTCATTCAGATCGTCGCCGTCTATTTCTGGGGCGTCGAGCCGAACCAAAGGCCGCTGGAGGAGTTGGAACACGAGGCGGAGGGGCCGCCGGGAGGCGCACCGCGTCCGGTTAAGGTCTGAGCTCTGTCGAGAGGGTCCCTGAATGGCCGCAAACCTCGCCGAGAAGACCTGCATTCCCTGCCGCGGCGGAACTCCGCCGCTCGATGCTTCCGCGGCAAAACAGCTTCTTTCGCAAGCGCCCTCCTGGACGCTCGTCGACGACGCGCGCCGTATCGAGCGCACCTTTCGCTTCCCGGACTTCAAGGGAGCGATGGCATTCGTCACGAAGATCGGCGAGCTCGCCGAAGCCGAGGGCCATCATCCGGATATCCATTTCGGCTGGGGCTACGTGATCGTCTCGCTGCACACCCACAAAATAAAGGGCTTGCACGAGAACGATTTCATCATGGCCGCCAAGATCGATCGTTTGGCGGAGGCAACCTCCTCCCCTTAACGCGAACATAAAAACGGGCGCACCCACATTAGCCCATTTTTATTTGCATCCCGCGGGGCGGGGTCGTTCAGCCGATCGACTGGAACTTGCGCCATCCCGCGTTCATGCGCGCCTTGAGATCCTGCCAATTCACCGTCACCACGTCCCAATTGACCATGGGCCGCTCGACCTTCACAGAGCCTGCCGGCGGATTTGGATTTATGGTGGCGTCGTGGACATAAGCCACGCCGATCGTGAAGAAGATGCCGATGATGATTCCAAATAGGGTTTGCATTTTGCTCTCCGCTCAAACACGGACTTGCGGGATTCTAACGCGGATATGCGCCCGTGAGTTCCACTTGATCGCCGTGCTGTGGATATCGTGGATAAAGAGACGGCCGCCAAAGGCGGCCGTCCGTCGAGCATTCAGCGCGCGGGGCGCAGTTCGAGACTGGCAACCCCCGCCGCGAGGTTGAGACCGGTTTGGCCTTGCACCGAAAGCGGCTGCAGGGTCACGGTCTGCTCCGAACCGCCGACCAGCACGTTGGCGCCGACACCGGCGCCGACGGTCGCTTCGCCGCTCGCCCCGCCATACGTGCCGGCAAGCGCCGCGAAGCGCTGATTGGTCGGCGCATACACGGCCCAGGCCATTCTGCCGCCCGTGGTCGCGCCAATATCGAGGCCGAACTTGTGAATGGTGCCGAGATAGACCTCGCGCCGTCCGCCGCTCGCGGGCGTAAACATGCAGGTCATCTGCTTCTGCGAACCGACGATCAGTCCGACGCCGCCGGAAACATCGCAATCGAGCGTCCCGGCTTTGATGCGCTCGGGCGCAGCCGTCGCACCGGACACAGCTAACGCCGCAGCGAGGGATAAGGCAGCCGAGCCGATGAATGCGCTCTTGAGACTTTTCATAGGAACCTCCAAACCATTGTTGTAGGTAATGAAATAACGCCCCGCCCTTGGCTGCGGTTCCATCAGGATTCCCGACTTATCGACGATTTGAATCAACCGCGCCGGCTAATTGTCCGCCGTCAGCACCGCGCGCGTTTCCTGATCGGGGCCGAAATCCTCGAGACCCTCGATCGACATCAATTCGGCAAGCCGGTTGCGCGCGCGGTTGACGCGGCTCTTGATGGTCCCGACCGCGCATCCGCAAATCGCGGCTGCTTCCTCGTAGGAAAATCCGGACGCGCCCACCAAAATCACCGCTTCGCGCTGATCATCAGGCAGCTGCGCGAGCGCCGTGCGCAGTTCCTCGAATTCGAGCCGACTTCCCTGCTCCGGCTGCGACTTCATGCTTTCGGCATACATGCCCGTCGCGTCTTCGACCTCGCGCCGGCGCTTGCGATATTCGGAGCGGAACAAATTGCGCAGGATGGTAAAAAGCCAAGCCGGCATGTTGGTGCCCGGCTGAAACGAATCGATGTTGGCAAGCGCTCGCAGGATGGTCTCCTGGACGAGATCGTCCGCGCGATCGACGTTCCCAGACAGCGATATGGCGAATGCCCGCAAATTGGGTATCGCCGCCAGGATCAAATCGCGGGTCTGGTCGTCGAGGCTCATGAGCGCGAGTCCTCGTCGGGTCGCTTTTCTTTATCGAATTGTTTCACCAGATCGGTGATGTTGTCGGGGGCCTGCTTCTGCAAGTCCGCTTCGTACATTCGGCGGATCAGGATACCGAGCTTGATCTGACCTTCCCGGTCGATGGCCCCCTTGGACCCGCTCCTTCCGCTGCCGTCGTCAGAACCGGAAGAAGACGAGGCCGATCCCGTCTTGCCCTGCTTATGTTTCATGCTTCAACCCTCACCCTCCCGCAGCCCATCCAACGGGATTCCTCCCCCCAAAGGCTATACGGCCTAACATCCAGTTTCTAACGTTATGACCCCCAATCGGGTTCCCCCATGGGAACTTTTTTTCCGGAGGCGGGATTAGGCATATACTCGATCTCTCAGCGGAGGGGGTCTTTCGTGTCGAAATCGGAAATTGTTGCCCAGCATTTGCCTTTTCTGCGCCGTTATGCGCGAGCTTTGACCGGCAGCCAAAAGTCGGGCGATGCCTATGTGACGGCGGTCCTCGAGGCCATGCTGGAGGAGCCGGAAAGTTTCCCCGGCGGCCGCGAACCACGGGTGGCCCTCTACCGCGCGTTTACGAAGGTTTGGGACTCGCTCGCCGAGAAAAACGCTCCCCCTCCGGACACCTCGCGCCTGCCCGTCGAAAAGCGCTTGACGCAGCTTACGCCCCGCATGCGGCAGGCTTTCTTGCTGGTGGCGCTGGAAGGCTTTTCCGAGAAGGAAGCGGCCGAGATTTTGAACGTCGACGTGCCGACGCTCCGCGATTATCTCGACGAAGCGGGAAAGGAATTGGCGGCCGAGATCGCAACCGAGGTGCTGATCATCGAAGACGAGCCGCTGATTGCTGTCGACATCGAGGGACTCGTCGAAAATCTCGGACATAACGTTCTCGGCATCGCGCGCACACACCGCGAGGCGGTACGGCTCGCCAAGACCAAGGCGCCCGGGCTCATCCTCGCCGACATCCAACTTGCCGACGGCAGTTCCGGTCTCGATGCCGTGAACGAGCTTTTGAAATCGTTTGAAGTGCCGGTCATTTTCATCACGGCCTATCCCGAGCGTTTCCTCACCGGCGAGCGTCCGGAGCCGGCTTTCCTCATCCCCAAGCCGTTCCAGCCGGCGACCGTTTCCGCCGTGATCAGTCAGGCGTTGTTCTTCGAGCGCAATGCCAGACGGCGCGAGCAGCGAGCCGCCAGCTAAAAGCCGCAATAAATTTTCGTCGAAGTTGAAAGAGATCGGGTGTGACCAGCAAGCGCCGGCCACACCCGAAATACCGGCCCTTGCGGGGGAGGGGAAAGGAGGCCGGTTACCAAGGTAACGCTGCGGGCGGCTACTCGGTTCCTCAGGGCAAGCAGCCGCAGCCTAGGCTGGAACCAGCCACTGGAACCTAACCGCTGCGGGGAGCGTTATCGGCGTGAGAAGACGGCCCCAGCCGAATGCAAGGCTTTAAAGGCCGTCGACCATTCTGGAGAGCCCCCAATGTTGCGCTTCACCCCCGGCGTCGCGGGCGGGCTTGCAATCGGCGTAGCTGCCGCCGTCGCGACGATTTTCACCGCCGTTACCGCCACCCATGCCGTCAACAAAGGCGTTAAGGCCGACCGCTTGCCCGCGAGCGCTTCCGCGCCGTCCGGCGAAAAGCGTATCGCCGTCGTCGAAGTGGTCGGCGTACGCGATGCGGCGATCGTCTATCGCGACCGCGACGGCCGGATGCTGTTCAGCACCGACCCGGTTGCGAACATGACCGTGGTGACGAAAAATCTCTTGCTGCCAGAAGTAACGGTTCGCGAAACCGCTGAATTGCAAGTCGAGCGCGTCCCGGTCGAAAAAACGCGAGCCCCGAGCGGCGACAGGCAACCGCTGGCGCAGGGTTGCGAATTGGGCCTGAGCCCCGATATCTCCCCGACCTTTCCGGTCGCCAAGGACCGCTGCATCGTCGAGCTCAAGCCGACCTCGGGCGTCGCTTCGTTGCGATAAAGATTTAGCGCCGCAGGACTTAAGGTTATTTTCGGCAGTCGTTCACCGAGCGGCTGTAATCGCCGCGTACTCGCCGACGAAACGCTAGGAATTCGAGATGACCGGCAAGGGAACGATCCTTCTGGTGGAAGACGAGGTTCTGATCGCGGCGGCGACGGCGGAGACGCTCCGCGATTTCGGCTTTGAGGTCGAGGAAGCGGCGACCGCGGCGGCAGCGCGCGCCTTCGCCACGGATCAAATCGAGAAAATCTCGGCGGCCATCGTCGACATCAACCTACCGGACGGCAAGGGTGACGAACTCGCGAACGAGCTCAGGGCGCTCAAGCCCGACTTGCCGATCGTGATCGCCACGGGGGCTGCCAACGAGCCGCTCGCCGGCAATCTGAAGAAGAGCGTAGCGCTGGCGCTGCTTTCCAAGCCCTATGACAGCGAGGGCTTGCGCAAATCGCTCGTGACGGTGGGGCTGGGGTAGACGCCTAGCCTCGCTCTCACACCTTCTTGAAGGTGCGCGAGACATAGGCGCGAATGCGCTCGAAAGCTTCCGGCGCGCACCACAGCTCATTGACCGCGGCTTCGAAGCGCTTCGCCTCGCTCGCGCAGCGGTCGGCGACGGGCTGGCGGAGCTGCAATTTCGCGATCGCGAAGGCGTCGGTGCGGATGGCGGCAAAATGCTCGGCGGCCGCGACCGCGCGTTGCATGAGATCGCCGGGCTCGACGATCTCGTCGACGAGCCCGCGCGGCAGCGCTTCCTCCGGCAGATAGGTGGCGCCGGTCAAGAACACGTCCTGAATGAAGCGCGAAGCGGTGGTGAAGCGCATCACTTCGAGCGCGATGGTGGGAAACGGCACGCCGACAAGAAGCTCGGGAATGCCGATGCGGCTTGCGCCCTTCGCCATCAGGCGGCGGTCGGCGCAGCAGGCGAGCACGCAGCCGCCGGCGATCGCGTGGCCGTTGACCGCGGCGACGACCGGCCTCGGGAAGAAGAACACCGTCACGAATGCCTTGCTCAGCGCCGGCAGGAACTTGTGGAAATAGCCCGCCCCGCCGTCGAGCGCGCGCACGAGGTCGACCCCGGCGGAGAAAATCTTTCCCTCTCCGGTCAACACCACCGCCTTCGCCTTCGATTTCTTCAGTTCTTCGAAGCGCGCGGCGATGGCCTCGCAAAATTCGACATCCATCGCGTTCGCCTTGCCGTGCCGGAGGGTGACGACGGCGATCTCGCCCTGTTCCGAAATGTCGATCATCGAATTTTCCCTGCTTTCAAGCGACCACGCCCTGCGCTTTCAATTGCTCGATCTCCGCGGGCTTATAGCCCGCCGCGCGCAGCACCTCGTCGGTGTGCTCACCGACCTCCGGCGCGCGGCGCGGGGTTACTTTCGCTTCGCCCTCGACCCATACCGGACTGTTGACGGTGAGCATGGTGTCGTTCTCGAACGGCACCAGCACCTCGCTCATCC
The DNA here is from genome assembly GCA_963751685.1 of uncultured Alphaproteobacteria bacterium. Taxonomy (GTDB): domain Bacteria; phylum Pseudomonadota; class Alphaproteobacteria; order Rhizobiales; family Xanthobacteraceae; genus Palsa-892. The sequence goes on from CAVVVV010000015.1 coordinate 58,897, forward strand.
GCATCTGCTTGTCGTCCGGCACGTCGTCGACGGTCGCGACCACGCCGAAGACGAGGTTTGCCGCGTCGAGGATCTTTCGCCACTCTGCGAGATCCTTCTTGAGGAACGCTTCGTCGAAGATTTCGACGAGCGTGCGCGCGTTGGCATAGCGGCTTTTCTTGTCGGCGAAACGCGGGTCGTTCACGAGGTCCTCGCGCCCGACGCACGCGGCGAAGCGCGGCCATTGCCGCTCTTCGTTCAGAACCGACAAAATGAGCCAGCGCCCGTCGCGGCAGCGATAATGATTTGCGAGCGCGTTGGGGGAATCCTCGCGCGGCGGCCGCGGCTTGACTTCGGCGCCGCAGAGCCGGGCCTGCACGAAGCAGCCATTCGACCATACGCCGTTGGCCATCAACGAGGTCGTGACCTTGCCGCCTTTGCCGGTACGCTCGCGGCGATAGAGCGCGGCGACGATGCCGCCGAACAGCGACATCGCGGAGGCGTGGTCGCCCATGCCGGGCAGCGAGCGCGCGGGCGGCCCGTTCACGTCGGGGCGCACGAGATCCATCATTCCCGAGCGGCCCCACCAAGCGTTCGAGTCGAAGCCCGGCTTGTTCGCCTCCTCGCCGGTCTCGCCGTAGCCCGTGAAGGAGGCGTAGATCAGCCGCGCGTTCAGCGGCGCGAGCTTCTCATAGGCCACCCCCAGGCGCGCGCGCACCTCGGGCGGATAATTGGTGATGAAGACGTCGGCCGCCACCGCGAGCCGGTGGATCACCGCCTGCCCCTCGGGCTTGGAAAGATCGAGCGCGAGGCTTTTCTTGTTCCGCGAATCAAGCAGCCACACGTAGTTGTGCGGGCTCAGCGGATAACCGGGAAGCTCGGGCAACCGGCGGTAAGGGTCGCCGGCGCCCGGTTGCTCGATCTTGATCACCTCGGCGCCGAAATCGGAGAGCACCGTCGCGGCGGCGGGCGCCGCGATGAAGGTCGCGCAATCGATTACTTTCAGTCCTTCAAAAATTCGCGATTCCATCCCTGCCCTTTATCTCGCGCCGCCTGCCGCAGACGGCGGACGTTTGGTGAAACGGCAGTGTCAATCGAACCGCGCAGCCGGTCAAATTACGCGATCTCGCCCATTCACGGAACCAAGACGGCGGCGCCTTGCAACCTTCCCTGGCGCAAGTCTGAAAGCGCTTCATTCGCCGCCGACAACGGATAGCGAACGGTCGTCGTTTTCACGCCCGCCTTTGGGGCAATGGCCAGAAAATCCGTCGCATCCTTGCGCGTGAGGTTGGCGACCGAGACAACCTGCCGCTCCTCCCACAGGAGCCGATAGGGAAAGCCCGGTATGTCGCTCATGTGAATGCCGCCGCAGACGACACGGCCTCCCTTCTTTACGTTTTTCAACGCGGCCGGCACCAGCGCGCCCACCGGCGCGAAGATGATCGCGGCATCGAGCGGCTCGGGCGGCGTTTCTTCCGAGCCGCCGGCCCAGGCCGCGCCGAGCGAACGCGCGAATTCCTGCGCGGCTTCGTCGCCTTTGCGCGTAAATGCAAAGACGCGGCGCCCCTGCCATGCGCAGACTTGCGCGATGATGTGGGCGGCAGCGCCGAAGCCGTAAAGGCCGATCGATTTGCCCGGACCCGCGGCGGCGAGCGAGCGCCAGCCGATCAAGCCCGCGCACATCAGCGGTGCCGCTGCGACCGGGTCGCCGAAATTCGCGAGATCGAACGCATAGGCGGCGTCGGCGACGACGTGGGTCGCAAAGCCGCCGTCGCGCGTGTAGCCGGTGAATTGCGGCCGGTCGCACAGGTTCTCGCGGTCCGACAGGCAATAAGGACAATGGCCGCAGGTGTGGCCGAGCCAGGGAACGCCGACCCGTTGATCGATTTTAAATGCGCCGACGCCTTCGCCGATCGCATCGACGCGGCCGACGATTTCGTGGCCGGGCACGAGCGGCAATGTGGGCTGCGGCAGATCGCCGTCCACGACGTGCAGGTCGGTGCGACAGACGGCGCAGGCCTCGACGCGCAGCCGAATTTCGCCGCGACCCGGCTTGGGGAGCGAGCGCTCCTCGAGCCGGAGCGGAGCTCCGATTTCGTGCAACACCATCGCCTTCATGGCGGCAAGCCTCGCAACGTTCGAACCCGGCAAATCGCAGGGCCCTTGGCCTTCACGAACTGAGCGGCAAGCCTCACGCCTTGGCGGCGCCCTTCACCGGTCGCGGGCGGTTGTTATCGTCGACGGCGACATAGGTGAAATTCCCCTCGGTGACATGGACGAGGTCCGAACTCGTCGCGGCGCGTGACCCAAGCCTCCACATGCACGGTGATCGACGTCGTCCCGACGCGGATGAGATCGGCGTAAACGGACACCACGTCGCCGACATAGACGGGCTTACGGAAACTCATGGCGTCGATGGCGACGGTGACCGTGCGGCCCTCGGCGATCTTCGACGAGAAGATTCCGCCACCGACATCCATCTGGCCCAACAGCCAGCCGCCGAAAATGTCGCCGTTCTGGTTGGTATCGGCGGGCATGGCGAGCGTGCGGATCGAAAGCTCGCCTTGCGGTCCTTCCACGTCGGTTGCCGGCTTCATATCCGTCATCGAGCTTCTCCGCGCAATCAATAGCCCGTCCAAGCTCAGGCCAGCAAATCCTGGAATTCCGGGTGCTTCTTGATATAGGCGGCGACGAAGGGGCATTTCGCCACCACCTTCAGCCCTCGCGCGCGTGCCGCTTCCAACTCGCCACGCACGAGCCTCGAGCCGATGCCGTGGCCTTCGAGCTCCTTCGGCACTTCGGTGTGCAGGAAGGTGATGATGCCGGGCGCGAGCTTGTATTGCGAGAATGCGGTGCGGCCGTCGACCGCAAGCTCGAAGCGGTGCCGCTGCTCGTTGTCGCGCACTTCGTTCGACAAGCAGATCTCCCGGTCAATGCGATCAGTCGCGGCGGTGGTCGAGCCGGTCCTGTTCTAAGATCCGGTATTCCCCGTCGATGATGCGGTCATTTGCCGCGGTGTCGCGGCCGACCGGCGAGCGCCGTCCGCCGAACAAATAAAAAATCGCCGCGGCGATCGCCAGCGCCGGCAGCAACAACAGGAAGATGCCGAGCGCCAGCACGAAAAACGCGACGATTAGCGCCAGGATAAGCCCCGCGCCGAGCATGATCTGCCAGCGCGGGATGCGGACGACGCGGATGCGGAATTCCTGCATGACGCCACCTCAAGGGATCGCCATGTCATTATATAGGAAGCCGGCCGGCGTGCGCGCATGAACAATGGTTAGCTCGGTCCGCCAACGAGGGAGCATCCGTCACCAAAGACCGCCCCGCGCCCGGAATACGACGCTCAAGCTTGAGGCCACGAGCACGATGCCGAGATAGGAGATCACGCCCCTCGCGACCAGCCGATGCCAAATGAACAGGACGATCAGCGCTGACCGAGCAATGGCGGCGATGATCTGCGCCTTGATCTCGGGCTATACCAGCCGATCGCCTGGCCGATAAAGGTCGCGAGAAACGCGCCGGCGATACCGATCACGGTGGTGAGGATGAAACCCGAAGGATTGTTCGGGCCGGGCGACAAGATGCGCGCGATGATGCCCGGCGACAAAACCGACCAGAACGATCCAGAGAAAGCCGCTCATGCTAGCCACCCTTTCCCGTTCAACGTGATGAACCCGTCGCGCGTCAGGTTCAATGCGACAATTCCTGCGCGGTGGGCAAGCGCCCGTTCGGCGTCAGCTTGTCGATCAACTCCGGCAATTGCTCGCTGAGGCCGGCCAGCAATTGATCGCGCGAGGAATTCCGGCCTGCGCCATCAGCGCCTTGATCTGTTCGTTGTCGAGCACCTTCGCCAGAATCGGCCGGTGAAATCGCCTTGTTCGGCCCGGTGCCGATCCAGGAATTGGCGACGTCGCCCTGGCCGCTTTGCTGAAACTGCTTCAAAAGATCGTTCAAGCCGCCGCTGATTTTTTTTTTTTTTTTTTTTTTTCGCCACTGAGGATGCTTCCGGCCGCTCCGCCCGCGAGCAGGCCGCCCAATCCGCCCGGCAGCAAATCGCCAAGGCCGCTGCCGGGATTGTTATCCGCGCTTGCGGGCTTCGCGCCCGGTTGGCTGCTGCTGAGACCTTTTATCGCCTTGTAGGCGAGGAGGCCCAGGAGCGCCATGGTGATCGGCGACATGCCGCCGCTGCCGGCGGGTCCGCGCTGCCCGCGCGGCCCATTCTGCATGCCGTTGAGAACGTCCATCAAACCCATGTTCGTCTCCTCTCACGTTCGCCCGGCCCGAAAAAACGATAACGTCGCGATGTGACGGTTACAAGTCGCGTTCGCTTCATCTGATGCAGCGCGAGCGTCGAAAATCACATGCGCGGTAAATGCAACCGTTCAAATAGGAAGAACCGGCGATGGCGGATAACCGTTGTGTGTATGGGCGGTTAAAATGGGCTATTGCGGTTGTGCATGGCTGTTGCTTCGGTTTTTTGGAAGCTGTTTTCCCCGGCCGGCTTGTCCTCGCTCGCCATGCACTTCGACATGAATGTCTTGCGCGCAGCCCCCGTGAGCTTCTGATCCTCGGCGCCGAACTCGCAGGTCTTCATCTTCTCCTGCGGAGTGATCGCAAACGCCGATGCATTGAAAAGGATTGCCGCGAACAAGCCGGGCATGAAGACGCGTTGCAGCATGGATTGGCTCCCTTGACCCGATCGAGACGACCCCAAAGCATTATGGCGTAACGGGCAATTTTCGCCTAGCGCTAAACTCGGATAGATTTCCAAAGGCTTGGCCGGGACCGCCCCAATGCAGACAACAATCACCGTCGGCGAAATGTCGCTCGAATGCGCCTGGTTCGGCCCAAGGCCACCCGAGGCGCCGACCATCGTCATGATGCATGAGGGTTTGGGCTCGGTCTCCACTTGGCGGAATTTCCCCGAGCGCGTGGCGAAGGCGACGAGACGGGCGTTTTCGTGTTTTCAAGAGCGGGCTATGGACGCTCGTCCCCCGCGCAATTGCCGCGGCCGCGTGGATTACCTGCATCGCGAAGCGATCGACGTGCTGCCGAAGCTGCTCGACGCGATCGGTTTCGAGCGCGGCATCCTGCTCGGCCACAGCGACGGCGGATCGATCGCGGCGATCTACGCCGGCAGCATTCAGGATCACCGCGTCCGCGGCCTCGTTCTCATCGAGCCGCATTTCTTCGTCGAGGACATGAACATCGCCGCCATTCGCAAGACGGCTAACGATTACAAGACGACCGACTTGAGGGCGCGCCTTCAGCGGCACCACGCCAACGCCGACGATACGGTGCAGGGTTGGCTCGATTTTTGGCTGCATCCCCAATTCAAGGCTTTCGATATACGAGAGGAACTGCGCCACATCCGCGTTCCCATCCTCATCGTGAAGGGCGAAAACGATCCTTACGGCACGATCGAGCAAATTCGAGCGGCGGAAACCGAGTGCTATTGTCCGGTCGAGTTCCATCATTGTGCCGAACGCCCGGCACGCGCCGCATCACGAGCAGCCGGAATTGACGCTCGAAGCCATCGCCTCGTTCATCAATCATATTCTTTGGGATCATCAAGAAGCCCGGCCGCCGCAGGCGCAGACGAGTACAGGCGTCTAGACGCCTTTGGGCGTCACGATCTCGAACATCGGGTTGAAATTCTCGAACAAGCCGAAAAGCTCTAGGAGCTTCATGGGCTGGCCGTCGATCTTGACGAGACCCTTCTGCACATCGTCGGCTCAGTGCATGGCCCGGATGAGATCGGCCGCTTTCTCGGCGATCATGATCGTGGGCGCGTTGGTGTTGCCGCCGATCAGCGTCGGCATGATCGAAGCATCGACCACCCGCAGCCCCTCGACGCCGCGCACGCGCAACTGCGGGTCGACCACGGCTTCATCGTCGGTGCCCATGCGCAGGTGCCGACGGGGTGATAAACCGTATCGGATCGATTGCGCAGCACAGCGCGCGATCGCTTCGTCGGTTTCGATGCCGCCGGTCAGCAAATCCTTGCCCCGCACTTTCGCGAGCGCCGGCGCCTCGAGAATTCGCTTGGTAAGCGCGAAATCCCTTGACCATTGCTTCGAGGTCTTCGGCGGTCGTCAAAGAATTTCGGGTCGATCAGCGGCGGCGCGCGACGCTTCCGCGCTTTGCAGCGCGACGAAGCCGCGGCTCTTCGGGCGCAACAGGCAAACGTGGCAGGAAAAGCCGTGGCCGAGACTAGGCTGCGGCGTGATCGATGACCTTGCCGACGACGAAATGCAGCTGAATGTCGGGAACTTCCGCTCGCGGGCTCGTCTTCAGAAAGCCGCCGGCTTCGGCGAAATTCGAAGCGATCATGCCGCGCCCTTCCTTTCGGTAGCGGCCGATTTCCTGGATGAGACGCGCGATACCGCCGAACGAGAGGCCGAAAAGATCGCGGCTTGCCGGCAATTATACGCAAAGACGAAATCGAGATGGTCTTGAAGATTACGGCCGACGACGGAAGATCGTGCACGACCTCGATGCCAAATTTGCGCAAGATCGATCGCCCTCGCCAATGCCTGACAGCATCAAGAGTTGCGGTGACTGAAGGGCGCCGCTCGCCACGATCACTTCGCGCGCGGCGCCTTCACCGTCGCGCGATCTGCCTTCGCCGATATCGCACGCCGGCCGCGCGGCTTGGCTCGAAAACGATCTTGCTCGCCATCGCGCTGGGTGATCACCGACAGGTTCGGCCGCGCGCGGTGCGGTATGCATGTAGGCGCGGGCGGCGCTCCAGCGCTCGCCGTTCTTTTGCGTGACCTGATAGAGGCCGACGCCTTCCTGCTCGGCGCCGTTGAAATCGTTCGTTGAGCGGAAGTTGGCACTGGCTTGCCGCCTCAACGAAAATATGAGGGAACGGGATTGTCGGTGCGAAGCCCGGCGACGTTCAATGGGCCGCCGGCACCGTGAAATGCCGTCGCGAAGATCCTCGTTGTTCTCAGAGCGCTTGAAATACGGCAGCACGTCTTCGTACGACCAGCCTTTGTTCCCGAGCGAGGCCCAGTGGTCGTAGTCCCATTTGTGCCCGCGGATATAAATCATCGCGTTGATCGCGCTCGATCCGCCGAGGGCCTTGCCGCGCGGCTGATATCCCTTTCTGCCGTTAAGCCCGGGTTGCGGCACCGTTTCGAACGCCCAATTGTTGATGGTCGAGGGCAGCATCAGCGCGGTCGCAACGGGCGTGTTGACGATCCAGCCTTCGCCGGTCTTGCCGGCCTCCAGCAAGCAAACCTTGGTGTCCGGATTTTCCGACAGCCGGCTCGCGACGACACAACCCGCGGATCCGCCCCCGACGACGACGTAATCGAATTCATCCATATGAACCTCCTCGATGCAAAACGGGGAAAAAGGCGGCGCCGACGAGACCGAATTGGCTCGGCGTGAGGCCGAGCTCCTGCATGATCGACACGCCGGCGAGACCGATGACGGTCTTGTCGATGAAGTTGATCAGCATGAAGGCGAAGAGGAGGAAGACGACGACCCCCGCTCTTCGGCCCGACCCCGCTTGCATTTTTCCTCCCCGCGTCCGGCGTTCCCGATGACGCTTCGGGTCGGTCAGCATCTTGCGTGCATAATTTAAGCTTTTTATAGCACGGCCGGACCGCTGTTTCCTCGACAAAGCCCCTAATTTTCCGAGGGGCGCGAGCGGAGCCGTGGCAGACATGGCTGTCAATCTGACAGTTCTAATCCGCCCCCTTCATCGAGGGGTTATTGAATCGCCGAATCTGGGAAGGTCGTCGGGGAAAGCCCCGAATGTCGCAAGCATTTTCTCTGTATGCCGACCGCCCTCCACGGCTTCGATCAGCTCGTAGTAGAGGCTCTTATACGTCAGGAAAACGGCGCCTTCGGTTTTCATTCTCGCGATCGCCGACTCGACGTTGCGCGCGGAGGAAAACAGGAGATCCTCCACCACGTAGACCTCATAGCCAAGACTCGAGAAGGCCGAGGCAGGACTGAAGGACACAGACATCGGTTTCGCACCCGGCTACGATGACCTGCTTCTTTCTCAGCCGTCTAAGGTGATCCCTGATTTTCTTCTCCTTGGTCAGGTCGAAGAAATCTTTTTCGAAAGTTTGCGTCAGATCGCCCAAGTGCTTGTTGATCTCTTGCGGCAAGGAACCCTTTTGTTCGACGGGCCTCTCGAGGGTCACGACAAGGGGAATTCTGAAATAGCCGAGCAGGCGAGCAAAATTCTTCGTATTCGTCCTGAGCTTGGAACGAAGGCGCTTGTTCGACCTGCGACAGGAAAAACTCTTGAACGTCGATAATCGGCGCCCAACAGCGATCGAGGACAATGCGTTTCGCGACGCGCTCATCCATCGGTTAACGCATCAATCTTTCATCTCGGCCGTCATCGCTGTCCGAACAAGCGCGGCCACTTCCGAAACGAATTTGAAGACCGCAGAAAGAACGCCGTGGAACGCGCTTCTTGGCGATCAAGATGTCATGCAGGACGAGATAGTCCATTCCCGTGGTAAGGAAACATCGCATCGCATCCTCGGGCGTTTCGACGATGGGTTCGCCCTTCACGTTGAACGAGGTGTTCATCAACACCGGAACGCCGGTAATCGCGTCGAATTCCTTGAGCAGTCGATACAGACGTTCATTGTGTCTCTTGCCGAACCGTTTGCACGCGCGCCGTGCCGTCGACGTGGACGATGGCCGGGATCTTGTCGCGCCATTCCGGCCGCACGCGTTTGGCCAGCAGCATGAAGGGCGAGTCTTCGTCGCCCTCGAAAATTTCCGTTGCCCGTTCGAAGAGGACGATCGGCGCGAAGGGGCGGAAGGCCTGCCTGAACTTGACCCGCTTGTTCAGCATATCTTTCATTTCGGCCGTGCGCGGATCCGCCAGGATGCTGCGATTGCCGAGCGCGCGCGGGCCGAATTCGGAGCGGCCTTGAAACCAGCCGAACACATTGCCCTCGGCAAGCAGTTTCGCCGTATCGGCGCAGATATTCTTGCTGACCGTCCGCTTGGTTGCGAGACGAACGAGCCATTTGTCCGTGGCGGCCCGCACCGCTTCATCCTCGTAGTTCACCCCAGATAAGCGTGATTCATCACGAACGAGCGCTGCTTTTTCAGAATCGCCAGGTGACCGTAATAGGCGCAGCCGATCGCAATTCCGTCGTCGCCCGCCGCCGGCTGGATCCATACATTTTCGAATCCCGCCTCCCGCGCGATCCGGCCGTTGGCGACGCAATTGAGCGCGACACCGCCCGCCATGCACAGGTTCTTGGCGCCCGTCGTTTCGCGCAGCCAACGGCGCGCGCAAGCAGCACGTTCTCCGTGTCATCTTGCATCCGCCAGGCCAGATCCTCCCAATGCCGCATGGAGGCGCTTGCTTCCCAGTTTGGCTCGCGATCCACCAGCCATGGCTTGTTGAATTCGCGCCCCACTCGGGAACATCCAACTCTCCGTTCTTCATCTCGAGCAGCGGCTTTGCCGCTTCGGGGCGGCCGTAGGGAGCGAGGCCCATCACTCGCCGCACTTGTTCCAGTCGGCGAAAACGTAGCTCGAGACCCGGCTGTAAAGCGCGCCGAGGCCCGGCATGTAGTAGAATTCATCGCTCAAAAATCCGCGAACCGGATTCAGCCAGACCTTCTTCAGCGTTTCGAGTTTGGAGCCGTCGAATCTGTAATAGCTCTCCGATTCGCGCGCGAGCGGATTGACGTCTGTCAGTCAGCTGGTCCGGTTCGGCGACATCCGCAGCGTAGTTGCCCACGCCATCCACGACCATGACGACGCCATCCTCGAAAGGGCAGGCGGCAAAGGCGCTATAGGCGTGCGCCAGATGATGCGATACCGTTACAACCTTATTCGAATTTGAAAGATAGAGCGGATTCTTTTCCGCCTGCGTCCGCTCCTTGTCGTCCAGCATGTCGGCTCGTCTTGCGAGACCATGCGCGTTTCGAGTTCTTCGACCGGCAAGACGTAGCAGTTGCGGACGACCAGATCGACGTCATCGAGTGAGATGCCTTCGGCCTTGAGACAGTAGTCGACGACTTCCTGATAAAATCCAGTATCGTGTTTTTTGCGCGTAATCCGTTCTTTTGCGATCGCAAACGCAATCTCGCCATCACGAAGCAGGCAGGCGCTGACGTCATGGTCGTATGCATTTATCCCAAGTATATAGACGTGTGATTTTGACATCGTATTTCTTGTGAGAATGAATGCTCTGACTACTTAGCTGAACAACTGTTCATCCAAAAAGCTGCGTAGCTGAACAGCCGTTCATACGAAAATACGGTCCGCACTTGACCCCGCTACTGCATAGGCCCTAGGCTTCACTTGTCTAGCATGAGAAGGGTGAAAGCATGACAAGCGATGTCTTCGCTCAAGCACGATCCTTCTTGATTCGTGGCTTGGCCGTGGTTGTCGTGGTCCTCACTTATGTGTGGGGCAGCCTCACAGCCAGCGTTCTCAGCGTCCCTGGGGTAACCAGTCTCCTCAGTGCCGCCGGGATATCCAGTTTCGTACTCACTACTTCATCAACGCCCGCAGACGCGTGGCGTCGTCGTAGACGCCGCCGTCGCTACCGTGGTGGCCGGTGGTGGTGGGACTGGGATCCGTGGGACTGAGCGTCCCATAGCCATTAGCCATAGCGATCTAGGGAAGAACGCTGGCCGAGCGCCATCAAGCGCTCGGCCGGAGCTTTTTGGACGATAAAATCGGTGAGGCGGTTCTATCGCGCACCTTCCAAGCGCTCGGCAAAATACGCGATTGTCCGCGCGTAAACCTGCGCCTTGTTCCACGCAGCCGCATCTCGCGTCCCAGCCACGATCCCAGCTATTTCGAAGAGCGGTTCTCTTTTGCCGGTTGCATTTCGGTATCGGCGCTGAAACACGCGCCGCTGGCGATCAGAGACTTGATCTCCTTCTCTGGGATGCCCGTTTCCCGCAGGATTTCGACACTATGCTGGCCGAGCCGCGGCGCGTCGCGACGAATATCGGGCTGCGAGCGGCTCCAGCGGCTGGGAACACCGAGATAACGCACTTTTCCTTCGCTCGGATGATCGCTCGATCTGAAAAATCCGACCGCCTCGAGATGCGGATCGTTTTTCAAGCGCTCCAAATCGTTCAAAGGAGCGCAAGGCAAATCATGCCGTTGGAAAATCTCGATCCATTGGTCGGTGGTTTTTGCGCGCAGAACGTCCGCAACGAAGCCGTAGATTTCGTCATAACGCTGTGCGCGCGCTGTTTGATTTGAAAACCGGGGATCGGCCGCGAACTCGTCCGCGCGTCCGATCGCCTCGAAGAATCCCCTCCATTGCTTATCGTTGTAGACCAGGAGACAAAGATAGCCGTCACGCGTGCGATAGGGACCGCGATGGACGCTGAGAATTCGGCCATATCCCATTTCGCCGTTCGGCGGCTCGAACGAGCTGCCGCCCAGATGATCGCTCAAGACGAATTGCGCCATCGTCTCGAACATCGGAAGCTCGATGGATTGCCCCTCTCCCGTCCGCTCGCGATGAATGACCGCGGCGAGCACGGCCGGAACCGCGCTCATTCCGACAAGCCGGTCGATGAGCGCAAGCGGCACATAGCGCGGCTCTTTCGCGCCCACCCGCATGGAGAGCGTCGGCAGCGCGCAAAGACCCTGCATCAAATCATCATAGGCCGGACGGCCGGCGTAGGGTCCTGTTTCGCCGAAGCCGATCAAACTTGCGTAAATGAGGCGCGGATTGACGGCGGCTAAATCTTCCGGGCCGAGTTTCAGCCGGCGCATCGAGCGCAAACGCACGTTGTGCAGAAATATGTCGGCGGTTTTACAAAGCTTTAACAACGCATCCCGCGCGGCGGTCTGCTTCAAGTCGAGCACGATGCTTCGCTTGTTGCGATTCATCTGCAGGTACATCGCGCCCATGTCGGCGTGACGCATCGGGCCGGTCTTGCGCATGATGTCGCCGCCGGGCGCTTCGATCTTGATGACGTCGGCCCCGTAATCGGCGAGCATTTGTGTCGCGTAGGGACCCATGACCAGCGAAGTCAGATCGATCACGCGAAGCCCCTGAAGCGGGCCCGGCAACGAAGACATCGGCTTACTCCTCTGGGGGCTTCAACCGGAAAAAGAGACGATCTTCGAGAACATCCCTATTGTTCAATAATCCAACCCCAAGCTATATGCCAGGTATCAGAAACGCGGGCCAAGAACGCATGAGATGAGATGCCCGCGCGGTCATGCACGGAGGAAGGCCGATGACATCAACCAGGAATTCTCAGGGTCCGTGTTGATCAAAAGAAATGCCAAGGACATAATCGTTGCCATCAGATTGCGCCGGACCTGTTCCAACTCGATGAATTCGGAAACGTCCACGAGATCGGTGACGGCAAAGTGCCGGCAGCCTGGAGGAGAAGGCGTGGCTTGCGAAGGCCAATTGCCCGGAATTTGCGATCGATGTTATCGAGGATTGAGGGGACCGGCCCATGAATGAGCGTCCACCGATTGTCGATTGGGCAAGCGATTTCAACCATACCGATCCGCGTTGGACGGAAAACCCCTTTCCGATTTGGGATAATCCCTTAATTCCTGCGGAAATTAAATCCGGACTTTTCCTCACCCAGGGTTGACCAGACGAGGTTTTTCATAGGCTGGCCGGCCTCTGGATGTCGCGGAAATCCACGATTTGGTCGACATGACATCTCCATAAAGCCCGATGATTTTGCCGATGGCCTGATGCACCTCGCTTGAATTCATGTCATCCAGACCGTGACTTGCCGATGCATCCGCGAGGTAAGTGATGCGATGGCCGCGATGGAACGCGTCGATAGCCGTTGAAAGGCAGGCGGCCTCGCCCGCAAAACCGGCAAGAACGTAATTGCCGCTGCTGGAAGCGATGACTTCGCTAAATTGCTGCGAGGCATAGCAGGAGGGCCGGTTACGTTCGAAAATCATATCCGCTTTCGTCGGCTCGAACCCCTCAATCCAGTGGGAGAACTTCGTCGCTTGATTGAAAAACGAAGATTGTCCGGTCCATCGGATAAAGGCAATCGGCCACCCCATTCTGCGCGCATGGACGAGCGCGGCACGGCAATGAACGAGCGCGTCGGCAGCCGTCGGGATGGCGAGAGCACGCGGACTCGCAATGTATTCTTGCTGAAGATCAACGAATACTAGAATCGGGATCGTCGAGGGATCAACAAAGGCTCGAATGTCGATTATCGAACTCATGCCGACACCTTTTCGACCGACTTAAGCGGGCGAACCCTGGAACGCTCCAATATTCCGGGCGAGTGCCATTCGCCCTCCGGCCTGATGATCACATAAGGATCCATTCCGATTGAGATCGTGTGCGGATGACGAACCGTATCCAGGATCATTTCCACATAATCGAAATCCGAGAAAACCAGCTCCTGGCCGCCCTCGAATGTCTTGAAGCCGCATTTTGTCCAGAATTTTACCAAGCGTTTTTGCGAATGTACGTAAAGCCGTTGATAGCCCTCCATTTCGCAGAGCTCGACGCTGGTTCGCACGAGATGCGGCGCCAGGCCCGCACTGCGAAATTCCTTCCGAACCGCGAGCCGTTCTACCTTGGCGAAATCGGCGAAATAGCGGATACGCATGCAGCCTGCGGGCTCATCGCCCACGTAACCGAGAAGATCGTCGCCGAGAAATCATTGCCGTCGAACTCTTCCTCGTATGGGCATTCCTGTTCCGCCATGTAAACGGCGCCGCGAACCGTCACAATTCGCATGAAATCTTCGATCGTTCGTGCAACCCTCACGGTGAGCTTTTGCTTTTCAACGGCGGGCGAATAGTTCTTGCGCTGGCGGCAGCTTCCCGACGAACCACCGGAACGGCGATACATATACAGATGGGAAGTGGTGACACCTCCGTATGAGGCGCCACGGCAGAGACCCAGTACCTTGCAATTCGATGCCCGTCCGTGGTGACCGCCCGTCCGTAAAGGTCGACGTCGCGGTATTGCGGTGTCCAGATTTTCTCAAGTGCCAGCGCCATGCCGCCTGCGAGATATCCCCGGGCGTGAACACCCCAAATGTAAATGCCCGCCGGTTTCTCGCTTTGCCGCGCCAGGAATTTTAAGTCCGGATCCTTGGTGTTCAGCGTTCCGTCGACGAGACCTTTCATCCCGGCTTCATTGAGCATCAGGAAGGCCAGAAAACCGTCGCCGGCCGGGGCGGTCGTTTAACGATCCCGGTGCGCGATGGCCCAGAAGCTATCCGGATTATGCGTCATCACGCGCTGAACGATTTCGGTGGTGGTAAGCCCGGCTATATCTCTTCGGGCATTTTCCCAAAGTCTCGCTGCCTCTAAACCATTAGGCGTAAAGACGACCAAGCGCTTGGCGAGAACTTGCGGGTCAAGCTCCGGGAAGAGGGTGGGCCGCCGCCTTGGCACGTGAGTCGACAGTTCCTGCAGCGCGGGTAATGCGGTGGTCGTGAGCCGTCATGGCCTTTGCCCCAGGTTGTATCCCGACGAAGAGTCTGCAAAGCTTAGGCTCAGTTAGGGGGAGCGTATGTGGCAACAACGGAACAGCGGTGTTCCGATTCTGGAACGTCAGGAATCCGCGCCGCCAACCAGACTGCCGATTGGGAAGCCGTTCGTCTTTTTCTTGAAGTGGCTCGCCGCGGCAGCTTTCGGGCGGCCGCCGACGCGCTTGGCGTTTCCATCAATACGTTACGCAGACAGATTGACGAACTAGAGCAGCAATTGGCGGTCAAGCTATTGACGCGTCACGTTGATGGCGTGCGCACAACGACCGAAGGCGAGCACATTCTCGATGCCGCCAAGAGGATGGAAATCGCGTCTTTTGGAATCGTGCGTGCTCGCGACCGTTCGCTCCCGACCCTCTCGGGAGAAGTGAAGTTCGCGGTAACGGAGGGCCTGGGAACATTCTGGATAGCCCCGAAACTCGTTGAATTCCAACGCGCACATCCCGGACTGATGGTGAACTTGATGTGCGCGATGCAATCGGCCGACGTGTTGCGGCTTGAGGCCGACGTCGCCAATTCAGCTCATCAAACCCACAACTCCCGACATCAAGGTGGTCAAACTCGGGCGGCTGATTCGATGCCGTTTGCCGGACGATCCTATATCGAAACTACGGAACACCGAAGATCCCTCCAGGACATGGCGAACCACCGATGGTCCTCCAGCTTGCCGAGCAAACGAAAACACACAAGCTGCTTCGATCGAGTTATTCGCCGGCATTCCCTGGGAGCGGTAATGTCTCGATGATCAATAATACGAGCACGGCTCATTCCTGGGTGATCGCAAAAGGGGCGGGTATCGGCTGGGTGCCGACCTATATTCACGCCATCGGCGGAAGATTTGTTCCGCTTGAACTGGACGCGAATTTTCCGTTCGATATCTGGCTGACCTATCATCCCGATGCCGGCCGAATTCCGCGCGTGCGGCGTATAATTGAATCGATTATCGAGGCCTTCGATCCGCGAAAATTCCCTTGGTTCCGCGACGAGTTCATTCATCCCAACGATCTGGTGGAATCCTACCGGGGCGAACCCTGGTCAATCTTTTCGAGGGATTCATTCATGCGGACGAGGTATCCGCCTTGCCCCGGAAAAACACCATAGCCGCCATACTCTGCGTTGATTTTGTTCCGCAAAACGGAACGTACGTACCCCGCTTTTACATCCCTCCGACTTTTTCAGCGACCCTCGGATTTTTGAAAAGCCGGCAGCCAAACGTCGCGCGAGGACAATTCCCGGTGCGCCGATAAGCCGATAAATTGGCTTCCGACGGCGCTCCATAGGCTTCGTCGTCAATCTGTTCCGACAGTGGAACGCCCCTTTCCATTACCGCGTACATACAGAACAGGGCGGCGCGCAGTAGCCTTTTTGAGAAGGCCGAGAGGGGCAAGAGGGACCACGGGGGACGTCGGGGCGACCCCTTTTCTGAGCGATCCAGGTTGAACGTTAAACCGGAAATCCATTCCAAGGGGGTTTCCCAGTTTGTATCAGCGTAGTGGTTCCCTTGGGGCAACGATGCGTTTTCGGGGAGCCTATGCTTACGATTTCGACCACTAGCGAGGGAGAAAATAGCATCCGCGGCTTCCAGCAATTGATTGTGGACGCCGTGGAATTAGCGGCTCTATCTCCCCTTCCCTCAAAGCCCAGCTTGTTTGCGTCCTCGGCCCGGCATTCCCATCGGAAGTCTCGCCGACAATCGACGATCAACAAGCCAGCTTGCCGGCGGTATTGCGCATGTTCATGTATGCGAGACCGAGGCCGACCGGTTTTCGGCTCTGCAAAATGCGCGGCAACCACTCGATACCTGTGTGGCATTTCTAATCGATCGTGCGCGCGACAACCAATTTAAGGCGACGAAAAAATTTCACTGATCAGGCGACTTGGCGCTAAAAAACGCCGACTTTTTTATGGAAGATCAACTACCCACGAATTTCAGCGCCGCCGACGAAGTTGCCGTTGAAGCGTATCCGTCGCGCGCTCGGCCAACGGAGCGCGGAGCATTACGGCCAAGTGCGCCGATCGCGCCCTGACAATCCTGACGCCATGTTCCTCGCCTAAAGACCAGCCTGCGGCATTAATAAGAGTTCGCGCTTCAGTTGCGCGAAGCGGCGGCGGCTCGTGCCGGCGGGATACAAAAACGCAGCCCGTCTTTTTATTATTATTTGCAAGCGTCGGCCCTCACGTCGGTAAGGGCAAGTACTTATAGGTCCTGCATAATTCTCCCAGCAC
>CAVVVV010000016.1:0-47858 GCA_963751685.1 uncultured Alphaproteobacteria bacterium
GCTTGCCTCGTCAGGCTCGAATGATTGCGCGCAGTGTGGTGCGAAACTTTCTGTCACGTTTGATGTACCACTCGCAACTCATGGCTTCGCTGCGGGTTTTGCAATTTTCGGAATAGAGCAGAATCCATTTCCGCCCTCGAGACGACTTGGCGCCGATTCCCGCATTGTGTTGCCGGAGGCGTCTTTCCAGGTCAGTCGTCCAACCGACATAGGTTCGGCAATCATTCCTGCTTCGGCTTCCCAGCACGTAAACGAAAAAAAGTCTCTCGTGCTTTGCGGGCCGTTTAGCCATGGATCTGTTTATGTATTCGCGCCCTAGTTTGTCGCGATCTCGCTCTTACAGCCGATCAGCTTGCCGAGCTGGTTGAGACGCTTCTTCAGGCGGTCGCCTGACAGCGCCGCGAGTTCGCCTTTGAGCTGCAGTACCAACTGACCCTTCTCCACCCGCATCGGCGCGCGCGGCAAGACGCCCGGCATCGAGGCCGAGGCCAGATAGGCGACGCGCATCGCGCCGCCGAGAATGCGGGCGCGGTCGAGGAGCCTCTCCGTCGCAAGCTCGCGCAGCCGGTCGGACGGCTCCTCTTTCCACCCGACGTGGCGATAGAACACCGCGAGCGCCAGAAACGCGCGGCCGGGATGATCGATGCCGGCGAAGGCGGCATTGGCGATGATGTTGAGCGATTGCTCGCCGCGGTAATCGGGATGCGCGCGCCAGCCGATGTCGGCGAGAAGGCATGCGGCGTGGCGCAGCCGCGTCTCCTCGGCGGTCTCGTCGATCTCGATCGATTCCATGAAGCGATCGGTCCAGCCGATCAACTCCTCGCCGTGGCGCGGCGAGCGCGAGCGCAGCAAATTGAGGGCGCCCGCCGCCGCCATCAGCGGATCGCGGGCACGCTCTTCCGGCGGAAGCTGCTCGTGCAACAGGCCCTCGCGCACGCCGAAGGCGGAGATGACGAGCCGGGAGGGCTTGCCGGCCTTCAACGCCTCGCGCAGCACCAGCGCGCCATAGGCGAGCAGCGGGCGGCGGCCGGAGGAGATCTCTTCGATGTCGGACAGGGTATCGGGGTCGACGCGCTGCACGTAGTCGCAGAATTCGAGCGCGGCATCGGTTTCGATCGAATAGCCGTGCGTCACGTGCAGCGGATAGCCGATCTGATGCATATGCAGGCGCGCGAGCGCGCGCCAAGTTCCGCCGACGGCGTAAAAAGTGCGGTCCTTCAAATTGGCAAGCGCGGGACTATCGGCCAGCGCGTTGCGGACGATTTTCTTCGCCTTGTCGAGCGAGTGATCGGCGCTGTCGACGAGCGAGAGCCCGCCCAAGGGCAAGGTCTGGCCGTTCTTGCTGCGATCGCCCGCGACTTCCACGAGTTCGAGCGAGCCGCCGCCGAGATCGCCGACGATGCCGTCGGGCTTGTAGAAACCGGCGACAACGCCGGCGGCGGCAAGCTGCGCCTCCCGCGGTCCCGGCAAAACATCGATCGCAACGCCGCAGGCCGACGCCGCGTCCTTGATAAAGGCCGGGCCGTTTTTCGCTTCGCGCACCGCCGCGGTCGCGATCGCGTGCACGCGCTCGACCTGCATTACCTTGCATAGCGCGTGGAAGCGGGCGAGCGCCGAAAGCGCTTCCTCGATCGCATCCTTGGCGAGGATGCCTTTGCTCGCGACCTCGCGGCCCAGGCCGCACAACACTTTTTCGTTGAAGATGGGCGTCGGGCTGCGGACGAGCCCTTCATAGACGACGAGCCGCACCGAGTTCGAGCCGATATCGATGACCGCGATCGGCCGCCCGAGCGGTAGGCGTCCTGGCGCTTCGTCGCATGCGATTCAGCCGCGGGCGTTTCGACGGACGAGACTCTGCGGCGAAGAAGCTTGGAGAGATTTTCCACGGCCTGACAAACTCGGGTTGGTCATGAAGTAACGGTGGGCGTTGAACGATTCTTCGCCCTCCGCCGGCACGATGCGCTGCGCTGGTGCCGTCGGGCAAGACCCTATAGCTCTGCTCGTTGTCCTTCAGATTCGCGACCATGATCTGATCAAGCACTTGCTCGATGCACGGTCGGAGTGAGGATGGGGCAGAGAACCTCGACGCGGCGGTCGAGGTTGCGCGGCATGAGATCGGCCGATGAAATGTAGACGGCGGCGTCCGCGATGCGGCAGGCCGTGACCGGCGCCGAAGCAATAGATGCGGCCGTGCTCGAGGAAGCGGCCAACGATCGACTTCACGCGAATTTTTTCGGAAAGACCCGGGACGCCGGGCCGCAGGCAGCAAATGCCCCGCACGACGAGGTCGATCTCGACGCCGGCGCGGCTCGCGGCATAAAGCGCATCGATAATTTCCGGATCGACCAGCGCATTCATCTTCGCCCAGATCGCCGCCGGACGGCCCGCCTTGGCGTGCGCGATTTCGGCTTCGATATGGTCGAGGATGCGCTTGCGCACGCCCCCGGGCGAGACCGCGATCTGTTCGAGTTCGGTCGGCTCGGCATAGCCGGTGATGAAATTGAAAATACGGGCGACGTCGCGCGCGATCGTCGGGTCGGTGGTGAAGAAGGACAGATCCGTATAGATGCGCGCCGTGATCGGATGATAGTTGCCGGTGCCGACGTGGACGTAATTGACGAGCGCATCGCCTTCGCGGCGCACGACGAGCGAAAGCTTGGCGTGGGTCTTGAGCTCGAGGAATCCGAACACGACCTGCACGCCGGCGCGCTCCAGATCCCGCGCCCAGCGGATATTCGCCTCCTCGTCGAAGCGCGCCTTCAATTCCACCAGCGCCGTCACCGACTTGCCGGCTTCCGCGGCCTCGGCCAGCGCGTGCACGATCGGGCTCTGGGAGGAGGTTCGATAGAGCGTCTGCTTGATCGCGATGACGTCGGGATCGCGCGCCGCTTGGTTCAGGAACTGCACCACCACGTCGAACGA
This sequence comes from uncultured Alphaproteobacteria bacterium, assembly GCA_963751685.1. Lineage (GTDB taxonomy): Bacteria > Pseudomonadota > Alphaproteobacteria > Rhizobiales > Xanthobacteraceae > Palsa-892. The sequence goes on from CAVVVV010000016.1 coordinate 2,923, forward strand.
TTCGTAGGGGTGGTGGATCACCATGTCCTTCTGGCGGATGGCGGCGAAGCAATCGCCGTTCTGCTCGCGCACGCGTTCGGGAAAGCGCGGCTCGTAGGGCGTGAATTTGAGATCGGGCCGGTCGATGGCGACGAGCTGGTCGAGCTCGTGCGAGCGCGATCATGCCGTCGACGAGGAAAATTTCGTCGCCCGTCGCGGCGAGCGCGTCGCGCGACGAAGGTGCGCAGGCTCTCGGGCATCGCCGCTTCGATTTCGAGCCGGATCACCGAGCCGCGGCGGCGGCGCTTCAGCGCCGTCTCGAACAGCCGCACGAGATCCTCGGCCTCTTCCTCGACCATGATGTCGCTGTCGCGGATGATGCGAAAGGCGCCCTGCCCGCGCACCTGGTAGCCAGGAAACAGGCGCGCCGATGAACAATAGGATTGCGGTCTCCAACGCGATGAAGCGCATCTCGTCCTGCTTCGCCTCGGGAAGACGAATGAAGCGGTCGATTTGCGCCGGCACGCGGATCAGCGCTTTCATGCCGCGCCCGTCGCTCACGCGCGGCGAGTTCAAGCGCGAGCGAAAAACTGCGGTTGGGAATGAACGGAAACGGATGCGCGGGATCGATCGAAAGCGGCGTGATCACCGGGAAGATGTGGTGCAAGAAGTGCGAGTTCGAGCCAGGCGCGCTCGCTTTTGGTGAGTTCGCCGCTCTCCACCAGCACGACGCCCGCGGCCGCAAGCTCGTGGCGCAATTCGCGCCAGCGCGTCTGCTGATCGGAGGCAAGCGTTCCCACTTCGGTCGAGATGCGCGCGAGCTGCTCGCTGGGCGTCAAGCCGTCGGGGCTCGGCGCCGCCAAGCCGGCGCGCACCTGGCCCTTGAGGCCGGCGGCACGCACCATGAAGAATTCGTCGAGGTTGCCGGCGGAGATCGAGAGAAAGCGGAGTTGCTCCAGGAGCGGGTGCTTTGGATTGGCAGCTTCCTCGACGACGCGGCGATTGAAGCGAAGCCACGAAAGCTCGCGGTTCACGAACCGCTGGGGGCTCGTGGCGAGTTCGCTGGCGGGCAGCGCGAATTCGGCGACATGAGCCTTGAGCTGGCCCTTGGCCGGCTCGCCCTGCACGATCTTGATTTCGGCTGACATCGACGCCTTCCTGCGCCCCATTATCGCCAACTCACATTAACGCTGGATGACAGTTTGGCGCCGGACGGCAATTTTGGCCACAGGACAAGTCATTGAAAATAAAGGCGGCTTTACTCTCGTCGCAAGATCTCCGCGGCAAGCTGGCGGTTCACGGCGCGGCCCCGCGAGAGCAGCCGCGGCATCGAGCTTCGCCACCGTCTCGCGGGCGGCCGCGAGCGAGCGCTCCATGCGCGGCAAGAGATAAGCGATCACGCCCTCGCCGACCGCGAGCTGACGGTCGGCGAACAACTTGACGAGCACGGCGGACAATAGCGCGTCGTCCGGCGCCGCGAGCGTCACCGACGGCACCGCGCGCAGCCGCGACACGAGGTCGGGCAGCAAGAAGCCGGGGCCGTCGAGACGCTGCGAAGCGGTGAACAAAAGCCAGGCGCCGTCCTCACGCGCAAGATTCAAAAGATGAAAGAGCGCCGCCTCGTCGGCAGCACCCGGCGCGACATCCTCGACCACCAGCGCGCCGGTGGCGAGCGCCGCCGGCACTTCGGCACGCACGAGGGCCGAGGCCGCGACAATGCGGGCGCCCGTGCGCTCGGCCCAGATGGCGGCAAGATGACTTTTGCCGGCGCCGCGCGGGCCGACGATCGCCGCCATACGGCCCGGCCATTCGGGCCAGCGCTCGACAAGCGAAAGGGCCGCTTCGTTGGCGGAGCTTGCGAGGAAATCGTCGCGGCGAAAACTCTCGGCGTGCGGAAGATCGAGCGCAAGCTGACGAGCGAAGACGCCGGACCCCTGCATGGTCACGCGCCGCCGCGCGGCCTGCCGGTGTAAAGAGGACTCGCAAGATATTGCGCAAGCGCGAAGCGCAGCAGCACGCCCACCGCGGCGGCGAGCGGAATCGCGATCAGGAGGCCGACGAAGCCGAACAGATAGCCGAAGGCGAACAGCGAGAACATCAACCAGACCGGATGCAGGCCGACGCTTTCGCCGACGAGCTTCGGCGACAGCACATAGCCTTCGAGGAACTGGCCGATGATGAAGATCGTCAGCACGACAATGATCGAAAACCAAATCCGGCCAGAACTGCACGATCGCGACGATCATGCCGATGACGAGGCCGGCGAAGCGAGCCGACATAGGGAATGAAGGTCAAGACGCCGGAGGCGGAGCCGATCAGCAACCCGAAATTCAGGCCGGCGAACGTGAGGCCGATCGCGTAATAAAGGCCGAGGATCACGCATACCAGCGCCTGCCCGCGCAGGAAGCCCGCGATCGCCCGGTCGATTTCGCTCGCCAGCATGCGGATCGTATCGCGGTAGCGCAGCGGCAGCCATGAATCGACCTTGTCGACGACCGCGTGCCAGTCATAGAGCACGTAGAAGGCGACGACCGGCGTGATGATGATGAGCGAGAACACCGAGATGATCGCGCGGCCGCCGGACCACAGCGACTTCAGGAAGGCGACGAGCCAAGTCACGCCCTCGCCCATCAGATCGCCGATCGATTTCTGAATGTCCGGCAATTTGTCGCCGATCAGGTGTTGCAGCCACTCCTTGTTCTCCTGCGTAATCAGCTCCTGCAGCCGCGTGATGTATTCCGGCAGGCGCTGAAGGAAGGCGAACAACTGGCTGCCGAGAATCGGAAACAGCATGACGCCGGCCAACACGAAGAACAGTATAAACAGCCCGACCACGATCAGCGTCGCGACGATGCGGGGAATCCCCAGCCGCTCGAGGCGATCGGCCGCAGGGTTCAAGAGATAGGCGATCGCGGTGCCGGCGACGAAAGGCAACAGCATCTCGTGCAGCAGCCAGATGATCAGAATAAAGGCCGCGAGCGCGCCCAGCCAGAACATGAGTTGGCGTTGCAGGGTCATTCTTCGCGCTCAGGACGCCATATGGCGCATCCAGGCGACGAGATAGGCAGCCGCCGAAAGGCCCGTCAAGACGCCGACGACGGCCAGCGCGACCGTGTAGGCGTAGCCCGAATCGAAACCGAAGGCGTTCGTCGCCAGCACCAGCGCGGCAAGAATGAACTGAGCCCCGGTATTGAGCTTCGACACGAGCAAGGGATGAATCTCGATCGGCTGCTCGACGAGCCAGGACACGACGATGGCGCCGAGAATCATGACGTCGCGCGAAACGACCGCGATCACGACCCAGAGCGGCAGCAATCCCGCGATCGACAGCGAGACGTAGATCGACATCAGCATCGCCTTATCGGCGAGCGGGTCGAGATAGGCGCCGAATTCGCTGGTCATTCCGAGTTGCTTGGCGAGGAAGCCGTCGACGGAATCGGAGACCGCCGCCGCCACGAACAGCCAAAACGCAAAGAGCATATGCCCCGACGCGATCGCCCAGATGACGACCGGCACCAGAAGAAAACGGCCGATGGTAATGGCGTTGGGAAGGTTCACGCTTTGATCGCCCCGGTTTGCGCCCGCGACATAACCTCTATGGCGGGCTATTGCCAAGTTAAGCGGTAAAACGGCGGCGGAATTACGCTTCTATTTCTTCGCGCGCGGAGCCGCGCCGAGCAATTCGCCCCAGCGAGCGAAGATCGCGCGGTTCGCGTTGCGCACGCCTGGTTCTTAAGATAAGGGCCATGCGCCGGAGCGACGACGCACCAGTCGGTAAGGAGTGGCTCGGGACGAGAGCCGGAAGCCTTTCGTAAGCATTCGCATTCCGGAGAATCCATGAACGCGAAGGGGCTCAGCTACCGCGACGCCGGCGTCGACATCGATGCCGGCAACCGGCTCGTCGATCTGATCAAGCCGCTGCTGAAAGCGACCGCGCGCGCCGGCGCCGATGCCGAGATCGGCGGCTTCGGCGGGGTGTTCGACTCTGAAGCGCGCGGGCTATCGCGATCCGCTGCTCGTGGCCGCGACCGACGGGGTCGGCACCAAGCTCAAGCTCGCGATCGAGTGCGGCCGTCACGACACGATCGGCATCGATCTCGTCGCCATGAACGTGAACGACCTCGTGGTGCAGGGCGCGGAACCGCTGTTGTTTCTCGATTATTTCGCCTGCGGCAAGCTCGATCCGGAACAAGCCGCCGAAGTCGTCAAGGGGATCGCCGCGGGCTGCAAGCAGGCGGGCTGTGCGCTCATCGGCGGCGAGACCGCCGAGATGCCGGGGCTTTACGCCGCCGGCGATTACGACCTCGCGGGCTTCGCGCTCGGTGCGGTCGAGCGCAAGAATCTGTTGCCGAAGAAGAATATCGAAGCAGGCGACCAGATCCTCGCGCTTGCCGCATCCGGCGTTCATTCCAACGGATTTTCACTGGTGCGAAAAGTAATCGAAGCGTCCGGCGCCAAGCTCGGCGATGCGGCGCCTTTCGACAAGGAGAAGCCGCTCGGCGAGGCGCTGCTCGCGCCGACACGAATTTACGTGAAGCCGGTGCTCGCCGCGCTGAAAGCCGGCGGCATCAAGGCGCTCGCCCACATCACCGGCGGCGGCTTCACCGACAATGTTCCGCGCGTGTTGCCGAAGAACACGGCCGCCAGGATCGATCTCGCCAAGGTTCACGCGCCGCCGGTCTTTCAGTGGCTCGCGCGCACGGGCCGAATCGCGGAAGCCGAAATGCTTCGCACGTTCAACTGCGGCGCCGGCATGATCGTGATCGCCGCCAAGAACGAAGCCGAGGCGGTGGCCGCCGTCTTCGCAAAAACCGGAGAGACGGTCGCGCGGATCGGTGAGATCGTGGCCGCGGACGGCGCGCCGGTCGTCGCCTATTCCGGCCACCTCGATCTTGGAGCCTGACGTGGCGCGCAAGCGCGTGGCCATTTTGATCTCGGGCCGCGGCTCCAATATGAGCGCGCTGATCGAGGCCGCGAACGCGCCGCAACTATCCCGCCGAAATCGCGCTCATCGTTTCGAACCGGGCCGCGGCCAAGGGGCTGGAACTCGCGAAGTCGAAATCCATACCCACCACGACGATCGATCATACTGTCTACAAATCGCGCGAGGAATTCGAAGTGGAACTCGCGAAGCAACTCGCTAGCGCGAAGATCGACATCATCTGCCTCGCGGGCTTCATGCGCGTCTTGACCGCGGGCTTCGTGAAACAATGGGAGGGACGCCTCCTCAACATCCACCCCTCGCTGCTGCCCGCCTTCAAGGGCATCGATACGCATGTGCGCGCGCTCGACGCCGGGGTAAAGGTGCATGGTTGCACCGTGCATTTCGTGGTGCCGGAACTCGATTCCGGTCCGATCGTGATGCAGGCGGCGGTGCCGGTGCTGGAGGGCGACGACGAAGAGGAGCTTGCGATGCGCGTACTCGCCGCCGAGCATCGCATCTATCCGGAAGCGCTGCGACTGCTGGCCGAAGGCAAGCTCACGATCGAGGGCGAGCGGGTCGTGGTCGCGGGCGCGAACGGCGATTCGGATCGCGCGCTCTTTTCGCCGCGAGAATCTAGCTCGCCTCAGCGCCGGCCGGCCTTCGCTCGCACGCGCGGGCGGCGCGACACTGTCACCCGCGTCGTCTTCGCGATCCGCTTCGGCTTGGGTGCCGGCTTTGCCGCACTCTCCTGCACTTTTCTCGCCTGCATTCTTTTCCGCCAATATCCGATCCCGATCACGATCGCCGCACCCGCCGCGGCGGCCCACAGATCGTAGCGCTCGGCCGCCTCTTCGCCGATGCGCTCGACGATCGCCGGATCGCTGATCATCAGATCGCCCGCGAGCCAACCGAGAAGGCCGGCACCGGCCCAGATGAGGATCGGCCAGCGCTCGAAGACCATGGTGATGAGCGCCGCCCCCACCACGATCAACGGAATCGAGATCGCAAGGCCGAGGGACAAGAGCATCCAGTTTCCCCGCGCGACGGCGGCGATGGCGACGACGTTGTCGAGGCTCATCACGATGTCGGCGACCGCGACGGTGCCGACCGCCCGCCACAGGCTGTCATGGGCCTTCACCTTGGCCCCGTCGTCGCCGTCGTCGGTCTTGACGAGGTCGACCGCGATGTAGAGCAGCGCGAGGCCGCCGACGAATTTCAGCCAGGGCAGTACGAGCAGCGTCGCCACGATGCCGGTGAAGAGAATGCGCAGAACGACGGCCACGGCGGCGCCGAGCGCGATGCCCCAGTTGCGCGTTCGCGGCGGCAGTTGCCGGCAGGCGAGCGCGATGACGACCGCGTTGTCGCCCGACAGCAAGACGTTCACCCAGATGATCTGGAGGACGGCAAGCCAAAAAACCGGCTGGTCGATGCTCATCAAATCGTCGTCCTCGGTTTTTCGGGTTTAGCCGACGATCTCGTGATCTTTGAAGAAAAAAGCGATTTCCGCCGCCGCATTCTCGGGGCTGTCGGAACCATGGACGGAATTGGCTTCGATCGATTCGGCGAAGTCCTTGCGGATGGTGCCGGCCGCGGCCTTGGCGGGATCGGTCGCGCCCATCACTTCGCGATATTTCGCGACGGCATTTTCGCCTTCCAGCACCTGCACCACGACCGGCCCGGAGGTCATGAAAGCGACGAGGCCCGCGAAGAACGGCCGTTCGCGGTGGACGGCGTAGAAGCTCTCGGCCTGTTGCTTGGTCATCTTCAGTCGCCTTTGCGCGACGATCCTGAGCCCGGCTTTCTCGAGCCGATCATTGATGGCGCCGGTGAGATTGCGGCGCGTGGCGTCGGGCTTGATGATCGAAAAAGTGCGCTCGCGCGCCATGGCGGGGTCCATGCGGGTCCGGTTGAGAGGGAACTTTTTTCGTATGGCGGCGTTTTACTGTCACTGGAAAGAAGGGGCAAGCGGGCCCCGCGGGAGCGGCGGGATGCAAATGGTGACTGCCATGTCGATCGAGACCATGGCCTTCCTGACGGTCGTCGCCGTCCTGTTCGTCGCCGGCTTCGCCAGCGGCCCGATGATTGCCCGAAAATTCCATCTGATCCGGCACGATCATTCGCACGGCTATAACCATCACGCTCATTAGCGCTGAACCAATCCGCCGCACCGCAAAGTCATCGCCACTCCACCCAAGTCGGCTAAAGCCGACTTGGGCAACTAATTATCGATCTCGGGTTTACCCGAGATCGGCCGCTTTTCGCCGGCTTGATGAGCGCCCGATGAATGGCGGCCGCAGGCGCGGTTCAGCTAGCTGAACGCGCGAAAAACGCTGGCCTCAGCTTCGGTTCAGCACCCTCCGCATAAGACAGGCGCGATCACGTTCGAAAAGACCGTGAGCTCTTGGAAGGAGATCGCGCCATGTTGAAAAAGAGCGTTCTGGGTATCGCTACCGCCGCAGCCTTCGCTGCCGCCGCGCTCGTGCCGACCGCGGCGTCCGCGCACTGGCATCATCGTCACCACGGCTGGTGGGGCCTCTATGCGAGCCCCGCCTACTACTACCCCGCCTATTACGGCTATGGGACGGGCTGCTACGTGGGCAAGCGCTGGGTCTGGACGCCCGGCGGCTGGACGCTCGTGCGGCGTCCGATTTGCTACTGAGCGGCCGCATAGCTCGCTCATAGCCGACGTTTTGGAGACCGGGCCACGGGTATGCGGCCCGGCTTTTTCTGTTCGCCCTCGCCTTCGTCCAAGATAAAGAAATGCCTGGCGATGACGGAGGAGAGAGGACAAGGTAGAAAACGCTGATACACAAAATGAAACAGCCCGGCATTTCCCTTTTCTTTCATCGCAATCTTTTTCTCGCCGCGCTCCTCGCGGCGGCCCTCAATTTCATCGCTTTCTATCCGGGCATCCTGCACCACGATGCCTGGGCCTATTTCGTCGCCGCGCGCAACGGCGATTTCACCAATTGGCAGCCGCCGCTCCTGGGCAAGATGTGGATTCCGTTGCAGGCGATCTGGAACGGCCCGCAGCCGATGCTTGTCCTGTTCATGGCCGGCTATTGGTCCGGCTTCGTCCTGCTCGCGCGCGCCTTCGAAGCGGAAAGCGGCAAGCTCGCCGCCTGCACCTTCGCCGCCGGATTTTTTCCGTTCGCGCTCAACTTCAACGGCCAGCTGGTGAAGGACGTGAGCATGGCGGTGTGTTTGCTGCTCGCGGTGGGCATCGCGGCGGGGCTCGTGCGCGGCGCGATCAAGAAACGGCGAGCGACCGTCGGGGCGATGTGGCTGTTTCTCATCATGGGCGCGTTCATGCGCGCGAACGCGCTGTTCGCATTGCCGCCGCTTCTCGATCTTGCCGGCAGCGCCACGAGCCTCTCCTGGGCGAAAACCGGATGGATCAAGCGGACGATGGCCGTGTGCCTGATCTCGCTCGCCTTCGCGCCCGGACATATTCTCGCCGACCGCCACGTCTTCCACGTGCGCGACGTTTACCCATTGTCGCAGCTGCAAATCCTCGACATCGGCGGCATCAGCTATTTCTCGGGCATCGACCGCTTCCAGGGATTTTTCGGACCGGGCTTCGTGGCGAAGAATCGCATCTGCTACTCGCCGAAAGCATGGGACGTTTACGGCTGGGGCGGGTGCGAAGAAGTCTACGAGAATTTGAAGCCGCAATTCGGATGGCCACTGTCGAAGATGTGGCTCGAAGCGCTCGCCGCCGATCCTGTCTCCTACCTCACGCACCGCGCCGCCCACATCAACCGCTTTCTGCAATTCATCTGCCGCGACTGCAAAGAGATGATCTATACTGGCGCGCAGTCGACAAATCAGAATGAGTTCGCCTTCACGCCGACCTTCCTGTACGAGGCGATCGACTGGGCATCGGAAGCGATCAACGACTCTCCATTCGGCCGGCCCTATGTGTGGCTCCTGATTTGTCTTGCCTGGTCGCTCGCGGCATTCGCGATTCCCGATCCGATCACGCGGCGCATCACGTTGACGATCGCGGCGTCCGGTGCGCTCTACGCACTGGCCTTCGCGGTGATCGGGATCGCGAGCGACTATCGCTACATCTATTGGACGATGCTCTGCGCGTTGATCGCGACGCCTGCCGTGGCGGCGCGCGTCGTCATGCGACGCGAGGCTCCGGTTTGGCTGCGCTTCGGGCCGCTCGCGGGAATTTTGATTGTGATTGCGTTACGCGAAATCGCGGTCCGCGCGCTGTCTTGATAAGCGCTTGCGGCGCCTAGGTTTTTTTCTGCCAGCGGCCTTCCTTGTCCTGCTGCCAATAGACCACCTCGAAGCCCTCGCCCTGCGCTTCCTTCCATTGATCGCGCGCGGTATCGACGGCGTCGGGATCGTTGCCGTCGAACAGAACGATCGCGCGCCGGTAGGCCGAAAGATCGGCGGCGGCGCCGTCAACCAGAAAGCGCACGTCGGAGCCGTTCGGGTTTTCCGGTTTCGTGGTCAACACCACCGGCTGCGCGGCCGCCTCTTCGTCGCGGTCGGTGCCGTGCGCGAGAAAACTGTCGTCGCGATAGGTCCACAAGAGCGAATCGAGCGCGTCGACGCGCTCGTCGGACGCCGCCTGCACCACGCAACGCCAGCCGCGCTCGAGGCACTTCTCGATCAAAAGCGGCAGCGCGCGCTCGAGCGGCTGCGATTGCAGATGATAGAAATGAACCTCGGTCATTCAGCTCTCGTGGCGCTGGCGCACAAGCCGGTCGAGGAGCCGCACGCCCCAGCCCGGTCCCCAACTCGTGTTGATTTCGGAGGCCGCCGCACCCAAGCCGGTGCCGGCGATATCGAGATGCGCCCAGGGCGTCTTGTCGACAAAGCGCTGAAGAAATTGCGCGGCGGTGATCGAGCCGGCATTGCGGCCGCCGGTGTTCTTCATATCGGCGAATTTTGAATCGATCAGCTTGTCGTATTCGGGGCCGAGCGGTAGCCGCCACACGCGCTCGCCGGTCTCGCCGCCGGCCTCGATCAGATGCTTGGCGAGTTTGTCGTCATTCGTGAACAGACCACCATATTCGTGGCCGAGCGAAACCACGATCGCGCCGGTCAGCGTCGCGAGATCGATCATGAACTTCGGCTTGAAGCGCTCCTTCGTGTACCAAAGCGCGTCAGCGAGCACCAAGCGGCCCTCGGCATCGGTGTTGATGATCTCGATGGTCTGGCCCGACATCGACTTCACGATGTCGCCGGGCCGTTGCGCGGCACCGTCGGGCATGTTCTCGACGAGCCCGATGACGCCGACGACATTGGCGCGTGCCTTGCGCGCGGCCAGCGCACGCATCAGGCCGACGACGCAAGCCGCGCCCGCCATGTCGCCCTTCATGTCTTCCATGCCGCCCGCCGGCTTGATCGAGATGCCGCCGGTGTCGAAGCACACGCCCTTGCCGACGATCGCGACGGGCTTGTCTCCTCGCTTGCCGCCGTTCCAGCGCATGACGACGAGCCGCGGCTCGTGCGCGGAGCCTTGGCCGACGCCGAGCAAGCGCGCCCATGCCGAGCTTCTTCATTCGCTTGACGTCGAGAACGTCCACCGCCACGCCGAGCTTCGTCAAGGCGGCGGCGCGGCGCGCGAATTCGAGCGGAAAAAGCACGTTCGGCGGCTCGTTGACGAGATCGCGCGCGAGCGCCACCCCCTCGGCCACCGCTTCGTATGCGCTCCATTGCTTGCGCGCCGCCGCGGAATTGGTAAGCGCGAGCGTGATGTTCGCTGGCGCGGGTCCCTTCTTGGCCTCGCCGTCCTTCTTCTTGGTTTTGTACCGGTCGAAGCGATAGGCACGCAGCCGCATGCCGAAGGCAAAATCGGCTGCCGCTTCCGCCGGTGCCGCGCCTTCCGGAAATTCGAACAACACGGTGACATTTTTGGCGGCGGGGATCTTGCCCATGACGCCGCCGCCCAGTTTCGCCCACTCTCTCGGCCCGATCTCCTTCAACTTGCCGAGGCCGAGCACGATCAACCGATCGGCTTTGAGGCTGGTTGGGGCGATGAGGTCGAGGACCTTGCCCTTTTTGCCCTTGAACCCCTCGGTACGCGCGGCGCGGGAAACCAGGTTCCCGGGCGGCGCAAGAGCCTTTCGGGTAAGTCGGCCGAAGCGCAAATTCTCGTCCACAAGGATCACAAATGTGCCTCCGGAGGATGGTTTCGGCTCGGAAAAGGAGATTTTGGGGGTTCCGGACATTCGTTTTCCCTGTCAATTCAAGGCATCGCACGAAGTGTTAACCGATTGGGCCAAAAGGAGCGAGATGCACCCCAAAGCCGTAATATCGCCAAATCTTCCAAGTCTTTAGACAGTGGGGACGTGGGTTAGCTGCTCGCTTAGCGCGAGGCGGCGTGGGGACGCAATCGATGGGGCGGCTCGACCGATACATTCTGTTGACGGCGGGCGGGGCGTTCATCGCCGCGCTTTCGACGCTCACTGGCATGGTCTGGCTCACCCAGATTCTGCGCCGCTTCGATTTGGTGACGAGCCAAGGCCAAACCATTCTCATGTTCTTCACGGTGACGGGTCTCGCACTTCCTACGCTCATTCTGCTCACGGCGCCGATGGCGCTCTTCCTCGCGATCACCTACACGCTCAACAAACTCAGCAGCAACTCCGAATTGATCGTGATGAGCGCCGCGGGTTTCAGCCAGTGGCAACTGTTCCGGCCGCTCTTCCTGTTCTCGCTGATGGTGACGGCGATTTCCGCCTTCCTCAGCATCGACGCCGGTCCGCTCAGCGTCCGGGTTCTGCGCGAGCAGCTGGCGAGGGTGAATGCCGACATCATCAGCAATGTTGCACAGCCCGGCCGATTCGCCGCCCTCGACCGCGGCTTGACGTTTCACATCCGCGAACGCGCGCCCGGCGGCGCATTGCGCGGCATTTTCGTGCACGACTCGCGCGACCCGAAGGGCGTGACAACCTACATCGCCGATCGCGGCCAAATCGTTTCCTCGGACACCGGGCTTTTCCTCGTCCTCGAAGACGGCACCCTGCACCGCTCGTCGGAGAAAGCAAGCGGCGCCTCGATGGTCGAGTTCAAGAACTACGCCTTCGACATGTCGCAATTCAACGCCGGCGAAAAAACGACGCAAGCGGGCGCCGCCGACCGACCGTTCTACGAGCTCTTGTGGCCGCCGAAGGACAATCCCGATTTCAAGATCGACGACAGCCGCATCCGGGTCGAGTTTCACAAGCGGCTTTCGACTCCGTTCTATCCGGTGGCCGCGTTCGTGATCCCCTTCGCGTTTCTCGGCGCGCCGCAAACCACGCGGCAAAACCGCAACGCGGCGATCGGGACCGCGGCCGTCATCTTCATGGCGATCGAGATCGCGGGCTTCGGCACTTGGGGGTTCGTCCAGCGCAACGAATACGCCTGGTTCCTTCCCTATCTCATGCCGCTTGCCGCGATCATGCCGGGACTGCTGGTGGTCGCCGGACTCATCGACTTGCGAATGCCCGCCTTCGTGCAACGGCTCGCGGCCACGGTCACGGCGCGGCTCGAGCGTCTGCAGCCGGCGTAGGAAATTAGTGATGGTCGCGTTTGGTAAGCTCGGGCGTTATTTCGGTCGCCGTTTTGTCGGCGCGGTGATGCTCGTGTTCATCAATTGCGCCTTGTTGATCGGCATCGTCGATTTCTTCGAGTTCAGCCGGCGGCTCGGCGAGCGCGCCGACATCTCGGTCGCCGATATCGGCTATCTCGTGCTTTTGCGCCTGCCCGCTTACAGCGAGCAGATGTTTCCGTTCGCCGTCTTGCTCGGGGCAATGGCGAGCTTTCTCACGCTGTCGCGCCGACTCGAACTCGTCATTGCCCGCACGGTAGGCGCTTCGGTGTGGCAATTCACGCTTTCCACGCTTGCGCTCGCGGTCCTGCTCGGCGTCTTCCTGACGACCGTCTACAACCCGATTTCCGCCAGCGCTGAAAGAACGCGCGAACAAGATCGAAGCATCGCTGTTCAATAACCGCGGCGGACTCTTTCAGCAGAGCACGGACGGAATCTGGGTGCGGCAGCAGAGCGTCGACGGCCAGGCGATCCTGCAGGCGCAAGCGACCTCGGACAAGGGGCGTACGCTCACGGGCGTTCGAATTTTCTCGTTTGGCCGGGACGACAAGTTCGTGGAACGCGTCGAGGCGCAATCGGCCACGCTCGAGAACGGAATTTGGCGATTGCGCAAGGCGCGCGTATTTGCCGCCGGCGCCGAGCCGCAGGATTACAATTCCTATCTCGTCAGCACCAACCTCACGCCCGAGCAGGTGCAGGGCAGCCTCGGCAGCCCCGATTCCCTTTCGTTTTGGGATCTGCCCGAGCGCGATCAGATCGTCGGAGCGCGCCGGCATCAAGGCCGAGCGCTACAAATTGCAATACCAAACCTTGCTCGCGCGACCGTTGTTGTTCGCGACGATGGTGCTGATTGCCGCCGCCGTGAGCTTGCGGATCTTCCGGCTCGGCGGCGTGGGAAAAATGATTCTCAGCGGCGTACTCGCGGGCTTTCTGCTTTACGTGGCGCAAAAGCTCGCGGGCGAACTCGGCGAGAACGGCATTCTGCATCCCATGGTCGCCGGATGGCTGCCCGTCGTCGTCGGAGGGGCGATGGGCTGCTGGGTATTGTTGCAGCAAGAGGACGGCTGATGGTTTGGCGTAGCCCCGACCAGCTCCGGCACCGATCGTGGCGAGCACTCCGCGCGCGTGCTCGCGCGCGCGCTTCTTCTCGCGCCGCTCGTGCTGTTCGCGGCTCCGGCGAATGCGCAATCGGACCAGGCTCCGCCGCAGAGCCCAGACTCGCCCAAGCCCAGACCGCAGCCGCAGCAGGCCAAGAAAAAGACCGACGCTGCTGCAAGGGGCGCTGGAGAAGAAACAATCGAACCCCAACGCGACCATGCTCGTGAATGCGGACGAGCTCGTTCACAATTATCACGACAATCTCGTTTCGGCCGTCGGTCACGTGCAGATCTACTACGAGGGCGCGGTGCTGGAGGCCGACCGCGTGACCTACGACCGCAATACCAATCGCGTGCATGCGCAAGGCAACGTCCGCTACAAGACGAAAGAGGGCAGGGTCCTGTACGGCGAGGTGCTCGAGCTCGACAAGAATTTCCGCGAGGGCTTCGCCAATTCGTTGCTGTTAGAGACGCCGCAAAAGACCCGCTTCGCCGCGGCGCGCGTCGACCGCACCGAAGGCAACATCACCGTGTTCCAAAGCGGCATCTACACCGCATGCGAAGCCTGCAAGGACGATCCGAAAAAGCCGCCGCTGTGGCAGGTGAAGGCCCAGCGCATCATTCACAACGAAAACGAGCGCGTCATCTATTACGAAAACGCGGTTTTCGAGTTGCTCGGCGCAGCCGGTCCTCAGCATACCTTTCTTCTCGCACCCCGATCCGACCGTGAAACGGAAATCGGGATTCCTGGTGCCGCACCTCTTCTCGACGACCAGGCTCGGTGTCGGCGCGGAATTTCCCTATTATCTGGGAGATCGCGCCGGACAAGGATCTGACTTTCGCCGCCGTGCCGCTCACCCGCCAGGGTGCTTATCGTGAAGGCCGAATACCGGCAGCGGTTTTTGACGGGCGCTTACACGATCAAGGCCTCGGGCATCATTCAGCAGGACCCCGACGTCTTCAATCTCGTCAATGGAACGCCGGGTCCGGGAACGCGAAAGGACCGCGGCGCGATCGAAACCGCAGGTCAATTCAACATCAACAAGCAATGGGTGTGGGGCTGGGACGGAGTGCTCGTCAGTGATCGCGCCTATCTCAACGACTACAACACGCTCACGCAGTTCCGCCAGAACGAAAAAGTTACGCAGCTTTACCTCGTCGGCCAGGGCGATCGCAGCTACTTCGACGTGCGCGGAATGAGCTTTCTCGGCATGTCATTGGTCGACCGCAACAATGAACAGCCCATCATCCATCCGGTGCTGGATTATTCCTACATCTACGGCCAGCCGGTCATGGGGGGGCAACTCGGTTTCAACGTGAACTTCGCGAGCGTCACGCGGCAGGAAGCGGAGTTCGACGCGACCAATCAGACCGCCGCCAATCCAGCGGCTCCGCTGTGCGACAGCCGGGCCATCGTCGCGGGTACCAATCCGTCAAACTGCATCATGCGCGGCGCGCCGGGCAACTCCACGCGCGCGTCCTACCAGCTCGACTGGAAGCGGACGATCACCAACAGTCTCGGCCAGATGTTCACGCCGTTCGTGCGGCTGCGCATGGACGCGGCCTATACCAACATCAACAATGACGGAGGGGTCGTTTCGCAGTTCATCAACACCGGCAGCGAGACGCTGGTGCGCGCGATGCCCACGATCGGCTTCGAAGGGCGCTGGCCGTTCTTGTCGGTGCACGAATGGGGCACGCAAATTCTGGAGCCGATCGTGCAGCTGATCGTGCGGCCGAACGAGACGCAAATCGGCAAGTTCCCCAACGAAGACGCCCAGAGCCTCGTCTTCAGCGACGCCAATCTGTTCGCGATCGACAAATATTCCGGTTTCGACCGGGTCGAAGGCGGCACGCGCGTCAATGCCGGCATCCAGTACTCGATGAACATCAACCGGTTCGGCACGGTCAATGCGTTGTTCGGACAATCCTATAACATCATGGGCAAGAACTCGTTCGGCCTCACCGACGCGACCAATGTCGGCTTGCAATCCGGACTCGAAAACAGCGTCTCCGATTATGTCGGGCGCCTCTACTATCAGCCCACCAACAATCTGTCCTTCACGACGCGCTATCTGTTCGATCGAAACACATTCTCTCTGAATCGCTTCGAAGCGGAAGCGACGACCAAGTGGGACAGGCTCAGTCTATCGACGATTTACGCGAGCTATCAGGCCCAGCCGGCGATCGGATTCCTTACCCGCCGTGACGGCCTTTACCAGACGGCCACATACAATTTCGAAAAACACTGGAGCGTGACGGGCGGTGTTCGCTACGATGTCGACCTCAACCGCGTCGACCTTTACACGGTCGGAATAAACTATCTTGACGAGTGCTTCGCGCTCATGGCCACCTACACGTACGACAATACGAACTTCCTTATCCAGAAACCGGACAACAGGTTCATGGCGCGCATCAGCCTGAGGACGCTCAGCGGACCGGATACGCCGACCGGCATCACCACCCTCGGACCGACCGCCGGTACGAGCGTGGCCACGACGCCAAATTGAGCGGTCGGGGGTCCCATTGCGGCCACAAGACTTGTGCATGTCCTGCCAGGCGACAGAGGATCGGAAACGCCGGCCAGCCCGATCAACGGCTCATGAGCGACATTAGATCGATCAAAACGCGCGTCCTTCGAACCGTTCCGTCCATCGGGATGTTCCTCGCTTTGGCTCTCGCCGCCGGCTGGGCGCACGCCGCCCCTTCCCCCGCGGCGGGCGGCGGGCAGGTTGTCGCTCTCGTCAATGGCGATCCCATTACCGCGCTCGACGTCGTTCATCGCATGCGCTTGTCCGAGTTGATGACGCACAAGGCGCAAGGCCGGCAGGACGCGCTCGAAGAGCTCATCAACGAGAAGATCAAGTTGCAGCAGACGAAGAACCTGAAAATCGAAGTCACCGACGCGCAGGTCAATAAGGTGTTCGCGGGGATGGCGCAGCGCACGTCACGCAAGACGGCCGACTTCGAGGCCGCGCTCACGCAGGCAGGCATCGACATGCCGCGATTCAAGACGCGCCTTCGCGCCGAACTCGGCTGGCGGCAAGTGCTCGAGCAACGCGCGCCGGGCGTCTTTCAGGTGCGCGACGCCGACCTCGTGGCGATCCTGATGGCGCACGGCGAGGCGGCGCAAACCAAGGCGACGCAGTTTTCGCTGCAACAAATCGTCCTCGTCGTGCCGCGCGGATCTCCCGAAGCGGTGCGTGCGGGGCGCATGAAGGAGGCGGAAAACCTCCGCAGCCGCTTCTCCAGCTGTGAGCAGGATATCGGGCTCGCGCGCGAGATCAGGGAAGTCGTCGTCAAGGAGCCGATCGTCCGGCTCTCGACCGATCTCGCCGTGCAATACAAGCAATTGCTCGAACGCACGCCGGACGGCAAAATGACGCCGCCGGAAGCGATCGCCACCGGCATCGAGGTCGTCGCCGTTTGCAGCCGCAAGGAAGTCGTCGCCGACGTTTCCTCGCGGCGCGAATTCAAGGAAGAGCTGCTCACCAAGCGTCTGGCGGAGCACGAGAAATACCTTCTCGACTACTTCAGGAAGCAGTCGATCATCGAATATCGTTGAGCGCCATGCGCCCGCTCGCGCTCACTCTCGGCGAGCCCGCCGGTGTCGGGCCGGAACTTACGCTTGCGCTTTGGGCGAAGCGCAAGGCGCTCAGCGTTCCCGCCTTCATCGCCGTCGGCGATCCGGCACTGCTCGCGAGCCGCGCGCGACTCCTGCAACTCGACGTTCCGCTCGCCGAATGCACGGCGGAACAAGCCGGCACCCGCTTCGCCAGCGCGCTGCCGGTATTTCCCACGGGGCTCGCCGCGACGGCGTCGCCAGGGAAGCCCGACCGCACGAGCGCCGCCGCCGCTCGCGGCGCGATCGAGCGCGCCGTCGAACTCGCGGGCGCGGGAAAAGTCGCCGCCATCGTCACCAACCCGATTGCGAAGTCCGTGCTGTACGAGGCCGGATTTGAATTTCCGGGACACACGGAATACCTCGCGCATCTCGCGGCAAGATCGGGGGGCGCGGTACCGCGTCCGGTCATGATGATCTGGTGCGAGGAACTGGCGGTCGTGCCGGCAACCATTCACGTGCCCCTCAAAGAAGTGCCGGGGCTCTTGAGCATCGATCTCATCGTCGAGACGGGCCGGATCGTCGCGCGCGAACTCGCGCGGCGTTTCGGCGTCGCGCGCCCGCGACTCGCCATATGCGGGCTCAACCCGCATGCTGGCGAAGAGGGGCGCCTTGGCCGCGAAGAGAACGAGATCATCCGGCCGGCAATCGCGCGACTCGTGAAGGAAGGGATCAATGCCAGCGGGCCGCACCCCGCCGACACGCTTTTTCATCCGGAGGCGCGCAAGCGCCATGACGTGGTGATCGGCATGTATCACGACCAGGTGCTCGCCCCGATCAAGACGATCGCGTTCGATCGCGCCGTCAACGTCACGCTCGGGCTTCCGTTCGTGCGCACTTCGCCCGACCATGGCACGGCATTCGATCTCGCCGGCACCGGCCGCGCCAATTCCGCGAGCCTTCTCGCCGCGCTGAAACTCGCCGAGCGGCTGGCCGCGGCCGAGGCCAGCGTCGCGGCAAAATGACGGACCTGCCGCCGCTGCGCGAGGTCGTTCGCCGTTTCGAGCTGCGGGCGAAAAAATCGCTCGGACAGAATTTCCTCTTCGATCTCAACCTTACCGCCCGCATCGCGCGTGCGGCTGGGCCGCTTGCAGGCGTGGAGGTGGTCGAAGTGGGACCGGGCCCCGGCGGGCTCACGCGCGCGCTGCTTGCGGAAGGGGCGAAGCGTGTCATTGCGATCGAGCGCGACCGGCGCTGCGTCGCGGCGCTCGAAGAGCTTGCCGAAATTTATCCCGGGCGCCTCGAAGTGATCGAGGGCGACGCGCTTGACTTCGATCCGCGTCCCCACCTCGGGCCCGGTCCCGCGCGCATCGTTGCCAATCTTCCCTATAACATCGCGACTGCGCTTCTCGTGCGCTGGCTTTCCATCGAGCCGTGGCCGCCGTTTTACGATTCGCTGGTGCTGATGTTCCAGCGTGAGGTTGCGCTACGCATCGTCGCCGAAGCCGGCGACGACAGCTATGGCCGCCTGAGCGTAATCACGGGCTGGCGCGCGGAAGCGCGGATTCTCTTCGACGTGAACCCGTCCGCCTTCGTGCCGCCGCCAAAAGTTACCTCATCGGTTGTCCGAACTCGTTCCGCGCCCCGCCCCGTTTCCATGCGAGCGCGCGATGCTCGAGCGCGTGACCGCCGCCGCCTTTGGTCAGCGCCGGAAAATGTTGCGCGCGAGCCTGCGCACGCTCGGCACCGATCCCACCGAATTGCTCGCGCGCGCGGGCATCGAGCCCACGAAGCGGGCCGAGGAAATCAATGTTGCCGGATTCGTTGCGCTCGCCAACGCGCTTGCTAAGGTCGAACAAAATCCGCGGATGCCGGGGGAGCGAACATGAGTCGCATGAAGCGTGAAGTATTCAACGACTACGGCGTTCCGCTCTGCGAAGCGGTGAGCGAGGTCCCGACGCCGAAGGGCAGCGAAGTGCTCGTGCGCGTCGGGCATTGCGGCGTCTGTCATTCCGACATCCATCTGCACGAAGGCTATTTCGACCTCGGCGGCGGCCGGAAGCTCGAACTCGCGGGCGGGCGTCCGCTCCCCTTCACATTGGGCCATGAAATCGAGGGTACGATCGAAGCGGCCGGCCCCGACGCCAAGGATGCGCGCCCGGGTCGAAAGGTCGTGGTCTATCCGTGGATCGGTTGCGGGACTTGCGCGTTTTGCACGCATGGCGAGGAGCACTTGTGCCTCAAGCCGCAACAAATCGGCATTCAAGTCGACGGCGGCTACGCGACGCATGTGATGGTGCCGCATCCGCGTTATCTCCTCGACTACGACCCGATTCCGGCGGCGCTCGCCGGCACCTATATGTGTTCCGGCGTCACCGCCTATTCGGCGGCCGAGAAACTGGGTGCTGCCGCCGAAAATTATCCGGTGCTCATCATCGGCCTCGGCGGCGTCGGCATGATGGGATTTTCATTCATCAAGGCGCGCTCGAAACACCCGCCGATCGTGGTCGAGATCGACGCGAAAAAGCGCGACTACGCGCTGCAAAACGGCGCCGCCGCCGCGTTCGATCCGAACGATCCGGGCTCGCGCAAGGGCATCATGGCCGCGAGCAATGGCGGTGTCCTGGGCGCGATCGACTTCGTCGGCTCGGAGAAATCGGCGACGCTAGGCTTCGGCTCGCTCACCAAGGGCGGCAAGCTCGTGCTCGTCGGATTGATCGGCGGCGAGATCAAGCTTCCGGTGCCGACCTTTCCGCTCAAGGGCGTTTCGATCCTGGGGAGTTATGTCGGCTCGCTCGCCGAAGCCAAGGCGATGCTGGCGCTCGTGCGCGCGGGCCGCGTGCCGCCAATTCCCGTCTCGACGCGGCCGCTCGCCGAGGCGCAATCAGCGCTCGATGATCTGCGCGCCGGCAAGACCGTCGGCCGCGCGGTCCTTGTGCCTTAAAATACAGGGAGCATGATCTTTTCCGAAAACCGGTTCCCACCCCGGATCAAGTCCGGGGCAGGCTTTTTCGGGATCATGCTCTAAAGCTTTTTCTGCAGCTCACGAACGAATATCGAAAGCCCCGTTTGGCGCGCGCGTTTCAGCCGCTCGGCGGCGAGAATCGCACGGAGCTCGGTGAAAGCGCGTTCCAGATCGTAATTGACGATCACGTAGTCGTACTCCCGCCAATGGCTCATTTCCCTCCCCGCTTCCTCCATCCGGCGGCGGATCACGGATTCGGAATCCTGCGCGCGGCTCTTGAGCCGCCGGCCGAGTTCGGGCACCGATGGCGGCAGGACGAAGACGGTAACAAGATCGCCGCCGACCTTGCGCCGCAGCTTATTCGCCCCCTGCCAATCGAGGTCGAAAAGGACGTCCTTGCCGGCGGCAAGCGCCCGCTCGACCGGCATGCGCGGCGTCCCATAGCGGTGGCCGAAGACTTCCGCCCATTCGAGCAGGTCGCCGCCGCGGATCATGGCTTTGAACCGATCGGCGCCGATGAAATGATAGTGCCGGCCACCGACCTCGCCCGGCCGCCGCGGACGCGTAGTGACCGAAATCGACAGCTCGATGGATTTGTCTTCCGCGAGCAAGAGACGCGACAGCGTCGTCTTGCCCGCCCCCGAAGGCGAGGACAGCACGAGCATCAGCCCGCGGCGCACGATCGGGCGGCTGCGGCGCTTGCCGCCGCTCGCCTTGCGGGATTTTTTCGGCTTGCGCTTGTTCATTCGAGGTTCTGTACCTGCTCGCGGAACTGATCGACCGCCGCCTTGAGGTCGAGACCGATGGCGGTAAGCGAGACGTCGTTCGACTTTGCGCAAAGCGTATTCGATTCGCGGTTCAGCTCCTGCGCGAGAAAATCGAGCTTGCGCCCGACCGGCCCGCCCTCATCGAGCAACTTCTGCGCCGCCTCGACATGCGCCTTCAGCCTGTCGAGTTCCTCGCGCACATCGGCCTTGGCGGCGAGCAGGATCGCCTCCTGGTAGAGACGGTCGGAATCGAACTTTTCGCCAGTGCCGACGATCGATTTGACTTGCTCGGCGAGACGCGCGCGGATCGCCTCCGGCGCGCGCGCGGGTGACGCCTCGGCGGCCGCGGTTAGCCGGGCGATTTCGACGAGGCGCGTCGCTAATATGCGAGCAAGGGCGAGACCTTCGTTCCGGCGGGCGCTCACGAGATCGGACAGCGCCGCTTCGAAACCGGCGGCAACGGCGGCTTCCGCTTCGCGGCGCTCGCCGGCGCCTTCTTCCGCCTCCGTGATTTCCATGACGCCCTTGAGCCCGAGGATTCCGTCGAGGCTGGGGGGCTCGCGTCGACGCGCTTGGCGATTTTGCGGATCGTATCGAGAAGTGCCGCGAGCACCTCCTCGTTCACGCGCACGGCCGAAAGCGCGCCGCTGCGCTCCACGCTGAGCGTCGCCGCGACGTTGCCGCGCGCAAGATGCCGTGCGGCACTCGCGCGCACCGGCACCTCGATCGCGTCCCAGCCTTGCGGCAGGCGCAAACGCATATCGAAGCCCTTACCGTTGACGGATTTCAGTTCCCAGGCCCAGTGGTAGCCGCCCGCCGACCCTTGCGAGCGGGCAAAGCCGGTCATGCTTGCGAGTGGCATCGAAGCCTATTCCCGGCTGATCGTTCGAACGGCGCGCGGACCTTAACCGCGCCGCCGTTAGCGCTCAAGGGCGGCTATTGTTTTTGGCTCGTGCCTTGCGGCGGCGGGGTCGCGGCCGATTGTCCCGCATTGTCGGTCTTCTTCGCGGTCTTTTTCTTCTTTTGGTTCGCGACGACCGTGCGCGGCGAGGTCAGCGGCACCGCCGCGGCTGCCGGCTGCGGCTTGGCTTGCGGCACCGGGGCGAAGGGTGCCGCCTGCGGGCCCGTTTGCTCCTGCGCGTTCTGCACCGGATCCTTCGTCTCTTCCTTAGGCTGCACCACCTGCTGGGGCTGCGGCTGCGGGGCCGCAGGAACAGGTTGGGTCGCGGGATCCTGCTGTTGTTTTTCGACCTCGCGCCAGCGCGCGACATTCTTGGAGTGCTGGTCGAGACTTTCCGAGAAAACATGGCCGCCGGTGCCGTCGGCGACGAAATAGAGGTCGCGGGTGCGGGCGGGATGCGCGGTTGCTTCGAGCGAGGCGCGGCCGGGATTGGCGATCGGTCCTGGCGGCAAACCCTCGATCAGGTAGGTGTTGTACGGATTGGGCTCGTCCATCTCCGTGCGCAGAAGCGGCCGCCCGAGCGGGCCTTTGCCGCCCATCAGACCGTAGATGATGGTCGGGTCCGATTGCAGCCGCATGTGCTTATTGAGCCGGTTCACGAAGACGGCCGCGACGCGCGGACGCTCGTCGGTCTTGCCGGTTTCCTTTTCGACGATCGAAGCGAGCGTGACGAATTCCTCCACGCTATTCAACGGCAGATCGGACGCACGCCGCTCCCAAATCTCCTGTACGAGCCGCCGTTGCGAAACCGTCATGCGCTGCAGAACCTGGTCGCGCGTCGTGCCGCGCGTTACCTTGTAGGTTTCCGGCAGCAAGGTGCCTTCCTTCGGGATTTCGACGACCTCGCCCGTCAAGACATTGGAATCGCGCAATCGCTGCACGATTTGATCGCTGGTGAGACCTTCAGGGATCGTCACCTGATGCTGGATGGAGCGCCCATCGACGATGGCGGCGAGCACGTCGCGCATGCTGGCATGGGGCTCGATTAGATATTCACCCGCCTTCATTTCGTCGGTGATGCGAAGCACGACGGCGCCGGCGACGAAGGGAAAGACCTGATCGATGACGCCCTCGCGCTTGAGCGTCTCGGCGATTTCGCGGATTCCCTGGCCGCGCTGAATCACGATGGTACGCTCGCGATCCAGCGGTCCGGGCGCCGTGAGCTTGTGACGGCCGAGGTAGAGCGTGGAGCCGCCCGCAAAAATAAGAAGCAAAAGGCCAGTGAAGATCGCGTTGCCGATCATCACGAGCGGATGGCGTGCGCGCCGCGAAGGGGGCGGCGGCAGATGGTCGGGAACCAGCGCCTGACGCGGGCTGCGCGGCTGCACGATCGGCCGACGCTCGGAATGAAGTTCGCCGGTGTTTCGAGGCTTCTGTGGTCCCTGTTGATCGCCCGGCATAATTTCGCGCTTCCGTGGTGACCGATTGCGAGATCAATGGGTCGGTTTCGCCTGCTCCATGGGTACAGGCTTTGAGCCGAAGTGTCGACTTCAAGCCTCACAACCTAGCGTCAATTATGGCGAAAGCGCGAAGAAGAACGCGTCAGCGTCCGTTCAGCCGGCGGAATACGAGCGAAGCGTTGGTGCCGCCGAATCCGAACGAATTCGACAACACCGTGTTGATCTCGCGCTTGCGCGGGGTGTGCGGCACGAGATCGATCGGCGTCTCGACCGAGGGGTTATCGAGATTGAGCGTGGGCGGTGTGATCTGGTCGCGGATCGCGAGCACCGAAAAAATCGCCTCGACGGCGCCGGCGGCGCCCAGAAGATGGCCGGTCGCGGATTTCGTCGAGGACATCGAGATGCGGCCGGCGGCGTTGCCGACAATGCGTTGCACGGCGTTCAACTCGATCTCGTCACCCATGGGCGTCGAGGTGCCGTGGGCGTTGATGTAATCGATTTCCGCCGGCGCGACCCCCGCGCGCTTGATCGCCATCGTCATACAGCGCTGCGCGCCGTCGCCATCGGGCGCGGGCGCGGTAATGTGAAAGGCGTCTCCCGAAAGCCCGTATCCGATGAGCTCGGCGTAAATCTTCGCGCCGCGCGCCTTGGCGTGCTCGAGTTCCTCGAGCACCACGACGCCGGCGCCTTCGCCCATGACAAAACCGTCGCGATCCTTGTCGTAGGGCCGCGATGCCTTTTCGGGCGTGTCGTTGAAGGAAGTCGAAAGCGCTTTGCAGGCGCAGAAACCCGCGACCGAGAGCCTGTTGATCGGCGATTCGGTGCCCCCCGCTAGCATCACTTCGGCGTCGCCGAGCGCGATCATTCGTCCGGCGTCGCCGATCGCGTGCGCGCCGGTCGAGCAGGCGGTGACGACCGCATGATTGGGGCCTTTCAGGCCGTGGGCGATGGAGACATAGCCGGATGCGAGATTAATGAGACGGCCCGGAATGAAGAATGGCGACACCCGCCGCGGCCCTTTTTCCTTCAGCACGAGCGCGGTCTCGGCAATGCCCTCGATACCGCCGATGCCGGAGCCGATGAGCACGCCGGTGTTGGCTTGATCTTCCTGGCTTTTCGGATGCCAGCCCGCGTCCTCGAGCGCCTGGCCGGCGGCTGCCATCGCGAAGATGATGAAATCGTCGACCTTGCGCTGATCTTTCGGCTCCATCCATTTATCCGCATGGAACGAGCCGTTCGCGCCGTCGCCGCGCTTGACCTCGCAGGCGATCTTGCAAGGAAGATCGGATACGTCGAATTTTTCGATTCTGGCCGCGCCGCTCTTGCTCTCTAAAATTTTCTTCCACGTCGAGGCGACGCCAGCGCCAAGCGGCGAAACCATTCCGAGGCCGGTGATCACGACGCGACGCATTGCCTACCTCCGACCGCCGCGACGGGGCGGCCCGAATATCAAAGGTTGCTCAAGTTTGACATGGACAGTCGCGGGCGACCCTGCAAGTGCTTGAGCCGAGCGCCCTGAAACGCGAAATGCGTCAGGCCGCGTTTTTTTCGAGGAACTTGACGGCGTCGCCGACGGTGAGAATCGTCTCCGCCGCGTCGTCCGGAATTTCGCAACCGAACTCCTCTTCGAACGCCATGACAAGCTCGACCGTGTCCAGGCTGTCGGCACCGAGATCATCAATGAAGCTCGCCTTGTCGGTGACCTTCTCGGGATCGACCCCAAGGTGTTCGACGACGATCTTTTTTACGCGCTCCGGAATATCGCTCATCGCTCCGCCCTTCGTGGCCTGTTGCTAAAATCCATTTTTTCTAGCCGCGGCAATCGTCCGCCGCGATAGACCGCGTGGTTCGCCCCCGCGAGATCGTTGCGGTACCATACTTCATTTCCCATGGCCAGCGCCCCCGCGCAAGGATACCGGGGGAAAGGCCAATTAGATCATTGCCATACCACCGTTCACGTGGATCGTCGCGCCGGTCACGTATGCGGCTTCCGCCGAGGCAAGATAGACGACGGCGGCAGCGATATCGTCCGGCGTGCCGAGGCGCGCGGCCGGCACGCGCGCGAGAATTGCCTCGCGCTGCTTGTCGTTCAGCTTGTCGGTCATGGCGGTGGCGATGAAGCCGGGCGCGACGCAGTTCGCGGTGACGCCGCGCCGCGCGTACTCCGCCGCGAGCGATTTCATCATGCCGACAATACCGGCCTTCGCCGCCGCGTAGTTTCCCTGGCCCGGATTGCCGGTGACGCCGACGACCGAGGTAATGGCGACGATGCGGCCGAAACGGCGGCGCATCATGCCGATCGTCGCCTTGCGCGCGAGGCGAAAGGTCGCGGTCAAGTTGACGGCGATCACCTGATCCCACTCCTCGTCCTTCAACGTGACGAACAAATTGTCGCGGGTAATGCCGGCGTTGCAGACGAGAATATCGAGCTGTTTCATGGCGGCCTCGGCCGCGGGCACCAGCGCCTCGACTTCATCCATCTTGGAAAGATCGCAAGGCAGCACATGCACGCGGCCGCCGAGCTCGCCCGCGAGCTTGTCGAGCGCGTCTCGCCGCGTGCCGGAAATCGCGACGGTTGCGCCCTGCTTGTGCAGCGCGCGCGCGATCGCACCGCCGATGCCACCCGAGGCACCTGTGACGAGCGCGGTCTTGCCGGAAAGATCGAACATGGCGGCTCCGCTTTAGGCCTTGGCGCTTTTGAAAGCTAGCACGTCGTCGGCGGTGCCGACGGTCGCGGTACGTAACATCCTTGGCAATGCGCTTCACGAGACCCGCGAGCACGCTGCCGGAGCCGACCTCGACGATCCGGGTCACGCCATTCGCCGCCAGATACGCGACCGACTGCCGCCAGCGCACGGTGCCGGTGACCTGTGCGACGAGGAGTTTCACGATCTCGACGGGATCGTTCACGGGCTCCGCGGTGACGTTCGCGATCACCTGAATTTTCGGCGCCCTGATTTTCACTTTCGAAAGCGCGTCGGCCATCACATCGGCGGCGGGCTTCATCAGCGTGCAATGGAAAGGCGCTGATACCGGCAAGCAGCATCGCTCGCGAGCCGCGGGCCTTAGCGATTTCAATCGCGCGCTGGACCGCGGTCCTGTGGCCGGACACAACGATCTGCCCCGGCGCGTTGTCGTTCGCGGCTTGGCATACCTCGCCTTGCGCGGCCTCGCTCGCGACCGCCCTCGCCGTCTCATCGTCGAGGCCGAGGAGCGCCGCCATCGCGCCGACGCCGACCGGCACCGCTTGTTGCATCGCGCGGCCGCGAATACGCACGAGCCGCGCCGCGTCGGCAAGCGCGAAGGTGCCGGCGGCGGCGTAGGCGGAATATTCGCCGAGCGAATGGCCGGCGAGGAAGGCGACATCGCGCGCAAGATCAATGCCGGCTTCCGCCTCCAATACCCGTAGCGCCGCGATCGAAACCGCGAGCAGTGCCGGCTGCGTATTTTCGGTGAGCGTGAGCTTGTCCGCGGGCCCTTCCCACATGATTTGCGTGAGCTTCTCGCCCAGCGCCGCGTCGATTTCGTCGAATGCAGCGCGTGCCGGGGCGAAATTGTCGGCTAGGCTCTTGCCCATGCCGACCGCCTGGCTGCCCTGGCCCGGAAAAACGAACGCGGTTGTCATGCGACGCCCACCCTTTCGAAAAGCGGGGTGAGAGACAACGCCGGCGCAACTTCTGTCAAGGCAGGCCGCCGAAAAGATCATGAAATTTCTCGCTTTTTCGGGTTCCCGGCGATGCTTGCGCCGCCGCCAAAACCGCGTATAAACCCGCGCTTCGCCGGTATCGGCCGGGGGCTGAACGGACGGCCGCTTTGCGGTAGGGCAAATTGCCCGGCGTCCCGTGTCCCCGCCTTCGAGGATTTTCGAGCCTTTCCGAGGCTCGGGGGGCTCGGCGCCGGACCGGCGAGCGAACAGGAAGGGCAATTCATGCCGCTTTACGAGCACGTAATTCTCGCGCGTCAGGACGTGACCGCGCAGCAGGTCGAGGAACTCTCCGCCCAATACAAGGGCGTGATCGAAAAACACGACGGCAAGATCGTCGGCGATCCAGAATATTGGGGCGTCAAGACGCTCACCTTCCGCATCAAGAAAAATCGCAAGGCGCACTTCGCCATGCTCCGTATCGACGCGCCGCCCGCGGCCGTCGTCGAGATGGAGCGCCTGGAGCGCATCAACGAGGACGTGATCCGCTTCCTCACGGTCCGCGTCGATCGGCACGACGAAGGCCCATCGATCATGTTGCAGAAAGCGCGACCGCGACGAGCGCCGCAGCCGCCGCGACCGCGGCGAAGGCGAATTCGACGCGCCGGAAGGCATCGCCGAAGAGCCGGCTGCCGAGGAGGTCGTGCCATGAGCCGCTCTGCACCCTCCGGCGGTGGCGGTGGTGGTGGTGGCGGCGGACGCCGCCCGTTCTTCCGCCGCCGCAAAACTTGCCCGTTCTCCGGCGCCAACGCGCCCAAGATCGACTACAAGGACGCCAAGCTCCTGCAGCGCTACATCTCCGAGCGCGGCAAGATCGTGCCGAGCCGCATCACGGCGGTGTCGGCGATCAAGCAGCGCGAGCTTGCGTCCGCGATCAAGCGCGCGCGCTTTCTCGGGCTCCTGCCCTACGTAATCCGCTGAGGCGGCACGCCGCCTCGGCATAAATCGTAAGCCGCCGGGATGGTCCGGCGGCGATGGTTGGGGCGGAAGACGCCTCTAACCGCTTCATGAGCGGGACAGCTGACGATGGTGCAGATCGTTCTTATCGGCCTCGGCGCGGGCGTCGCCTCCGCGCTGCTCTTCGCGTCGATCGCGTCGGGCTCGCCGATATCGATTCTTCTGTTTTATCTCGCGCCGCTGCCGATCCTGTTGGCCGGCGATCGGCTGGAACCATATCGCAGCTTTGATCGCAGCACTCGTCGCCGCGGCAGGCCTCGGGGCTTTGTTCGGCTTTTGGTTCTTCATCGCCCACTTCGCGGGCGTCGGCGTTCCCGCCTATCTACTTGCCTATGTGGCGATGCTCGCGCGGCACACGCCGACCGGGGCGCTCGAGTGGTATCCGGCCGGCAAGCTCGTGCTGTGGAGCGCCGGGATCGCGGCGATTTCGACCGCGTTCACGATTCCCGCGTTCGGCGGCGATCTCGATTCTTACCGCGCGACGGTGAAACAGATTTTCGAGCGCGTCATGCGCCTGCAGCTCGGCACGCCTGCCGGCGAGCCGTTGAAATTGCCGAGCGGCGGCGATGTCAATGCCACGCTCGATCTCCTCGCCATCGTGATGCCGCCCATCGCCGCGGCGATCGCGATGCTGACGACCCTCTTCAATCTGTGGCTGGCGGCGAAGGATCGCGCGGGTGTCGGGAAAGCTCACGCGGACGTGGCCGGAGCTAACGGAAATAAATTTCCCGGCGATGACGCCGGTCGTGCTGCTCGTGGCGATCGCGCTGTCGTTCCTCGCGAGCATCGTCGGCGTTGCGGCCGGCATGCTCGCGGCTTGCCTTCTCCTCGCCTACGCCGTCCTCGGTTTCGCCGTCATTCATCAGCTCACGCGCGCGCTTTCGGCGCGCGGCGTCATCCTCGGCGGCGTGTGGCTCGTGGTGCTCGTTCTCGGCTGGCCGGTGATCGTCGTCGCCCTGATCGGGCTTGCGGAGGGACTGCTGGACCTGCGCAAGACCAACAAACCGAATTCCAATCTTCCCACCAACAGACCGAAATAGACGAAGGAGCCTTCCATGGAAGTCATCTTGATCGAACGCGTCGCCAAGCTCGGCCAGATCGGCGAGATCGTGCGCGTGCGCGACGGTTTCGCGCGTAACTTTCTTCTGCCGCAAGGCAAGGCGCTTGCGCGCGACGAAAGAGAACCGCGAGCGATTCGAAACGATCAGGGCGGGGCTGGAGGCGAAGAACGCCGAAAAGAAATCGGGCGCCGACGTTGTCGCCAAAACACTCGACGGTCAGAGCTTCGTGCTCGTGCGGCAGGCGGGCGAGACCGGCCAGCTCTACGGCTCCGTCTCCGCGCGCGACATCATGCAGGCGTTGTCGGCAAAAGGTTTCGAAGTGTCGCGCCAGCAGATCGTGCTCAACATGCCGATCAAGACGATCGGCCTGCACAAGCTTTCGGTCGAGCTGCATCCCGAGGTCGAGGTTACGATCACGGTGAACGTCGCTCGCAGCCCCGACGAGGCGGCGCGTCAGGCGAAGGGCGAGGACCTCAGAATCGCCCGGACCGACGAAGAAGAAGCCCGCGCCGAGGCGGGGCTCGCGGCGGATAAGTTCTTCGAGCGCGGCACCGAGGACGAGCCGGCGCGAGAGAAGAAGCCACGGCGCGAAAAAGTGGCGAAGGCCGAAGGCGACAACGCGGGTGCGCAGGCGGACGCCAAACCCGCGGCCGCAAAAGCTACGCGCGGCCAGAAGCAGGCTTCGCCTTCGACCGAGCAGGCCGACGCCAAGCCCGCGAAGAAGCCAAAGAAGGAGAAGCCCGCGAAGGAATAAGGTGACGTTGGTCATCCTCCTTCGAGGGCCGCACGCCCGCGGTTATCAACAAATTGTTCACCATACCCGTCCGCTTTTCGGACAGTTGCGGACGCACACCCCATTTTCCGGACATTCCCGGCGGCGTCCTGCCGCTGCGGCGAAACGATTTTGATGCCGTCGACTCCGGTATCGATTTAATTTTACGAAAGGAATGAGCATTAACTTGTAGGTAGTTTCGCTCCTCAAGGGGCGCCACGGCCATGGTCGAATACAGAAAACATCCGCGTCACCGCACGTTGAAAGGCGGCAAGATTATCTACAATCGGCGGCTGACGGTGATCGATTGCGTGATCCGCAATCTGTCCCACGGCGGCGCGTGCCTCGAAGTGAACACCCATTTCTTGCCCGATGAGTTCGACCTCTCGATTCCCATCGATTGCGCCAAGCACCACTGCCGCGTGGCGTGGCGGACGCCGAGCCGCATCGGTGTCGCCTTCGAAGATACGGGAGCTGGCCGCGCGGCTTAGAGCACTATCGCTTTGAATCAGCGCGCGGTCGAAACCGCCGGCGTGAAACCGCCGAACAGCGCGGTCGCCAAGCTATAGGCAAGCGAAAATCCGGCGGTACGCACATCGGAGGGCATCACTTCGGTGAGCATCACCACCATGGCGCCGGTATAGCTGCCGTAGAGAAACGACAGCCACAGCTCGGCAGCAAGCATGCGCTCGTCCCAATCATGACGCCCTCCCCTATTCCGTTTCAGCAATCGTGTCGCGAAAAAGCCTAGCAGGCCTATTTCGGGCCTATAGTCCCGGAACAATTGCCGATTGCCCTCGTTGGATAGCTTTGCTCTAATTCGGTTCGGCGCCGAGGTGGAGGGTTACCAGGCCAAAGAAATTTTGAGGCGGTTAAGGGCGCGTTCGTGATGGAGCGTTGGCTTAAGCGCACAATGGGGAAGCGCGTGCGACGGGGCACGCTGAAGGTTTCGCTCGGCCCGAAATGCTCTTTCACGGTCGGCGACGGAACCGGCAAGCCGATCGCCATCGCCTTCGATAGCCCGGCCACGCTCTTGTGGATTCTGGCCGATCCCGATCTCAGGCTCGGCGAAGCCTATATGGACGGGAACTTCCGCGTCACCGAGGGCTCGCTCGCCGACTTTCTCGATCTCATCGAATTGCAAAACCCGCCTGCGCCGACGTTTGCTTCGCTGATGCTCGCCGGCGCCCGCTACCTTGGCCGCCGCGCCGCACAATTCAATCCGCCCAGACGCGCACGCAAGAACGTTCATCACCATTACGATCTCGACGGCCGACTTTATTCGCTCTTCCTCGACGCCGACCGGCAATATTCTTGCGCTTACTTCGAGGACCAGAGCACGACCCTCGACGACGCGCAGATCGCAAAGAAACGCCATCTCGCGGCCAAGCTCCTGATGGACAAGCCGGACCTACGCGTCCTTGACATCGGCTCGGGCTGGGGCGGGCTCGGGATCTATCTGTCGGAAATCGCGGGCGCCAAGCACGTCACCGGCGTCACGCTCTCCGACGAGCAGACGGCGGCGGCTCGGGCGCGGGTCGCGGAAGGCGGCCTCAAGGGAAAGGTCGAGTTCCGCCTGCAGGATTACCGGGACATCGACGAGCGCTTCGATCGGATCGTCTCGGTCGGCATGTTCGAGCACGTCGGCGTCAATCATTACGGCAGGTACTTCCACAAGATCGCGGAAATGCTGGACAAGGATGGGGTGGCCTTGCTGCATTCGATCGGCCGTTCGGGCCGGCCGTCGACAACCAGCGCCTGGATCAAGAAATATATTTTCCCCGGCGGCTACATCCCGTCGCTGTCCGAAGTCATGCCCGCGATCGAACGGTCGGGCCTCGTGGTCACCGATATCGAGATCTTGCGTCAGCATTACGCCGAGACGCTAAAGGCGTGGCGCGAGCGCTTCCTCGCCCGGCGCGAGGAGATGGCGGCGCTCTATGACGAGCGTTTCTGCCGCATGTGGGAATTCTACCTGGCGGGGTCGGAAATGGCCTTCCGCCACCAGGGAATGGTGGTATTTCAGATTCAGCTGGCCAAGCGCCAAGGAGCCGTGCCGCTCACACGCGACTATATCGGCCAGGCCGAGGAGCGGCTGCGCTCGGCCGAGCGGCGGGCGAAGCCGATCATGCGGCTCGCGGGCGAATAGGCGCCCGAACTCGCCGTCCGAGATTCCGAATTTTCTTCACAGTCAAGCTAGAATCTTTTTTCGCACACAGTTGCGCTTATCATGTGAATTGGTGGATTGATTCGCGCGCGGCCTTGGCGCACGCCTTTGCCGTGCTAAGCCGGATTTGCCGCAGCTCCAAAAAGTTAGACCTGACTTGCCGCCATGGCCCTGGAATTCAGCTCTTCGAAAAGTCGTCGACCAGCCGGAACCGAGTTACCGGCAGTCGCCGCACAACGTCGAGGCGGAGCAGGCCTTGCTCGGCGCCATCCTCGTCAATAACGAGGCGTTTTACCGCGTTTCGGATTTTCTCAATCCGAAGCACTTCTTCGAGCCGGTCCACGCCAAAATCTACGAGGTAATGGCCAACATTATTCGCGCTGGTAAGGTGGCGACGCCGGTCACGCTGAAGACGTTCCTGCCGCCCGATGTCGACATCGCCGGGCTTTCGGTGCCGCAATACCTCGCCCGCCTCGCCGCCGAGGCGACGACCGTCATCAACGCCGAGGACTACGGCCGCACCATCTACGATCTCGCGACGCGACGCGATCTCATTCAGATCGGCGAGAACATGGTGAACGTCGCCTACGAAGCGCCCGTCGATTTCGCACCACAGATGCAGATCGAGGATGCCGAGCGGCAGCTTTACGAGCTGGCGGAAGTTGGCCGTTTTGGACGAGGGTTTCTCAAGTTTTCGGCTGCCCTAACAGCCGCCATAGACATGGCCAGCCGCGCATATCAGCGCGATACCCATCTTTCTGGTATCCCGACCGAATTTATTGAGCTCGATCAAAAGCTGGGTGGTTTGCAACGTTCTGATTTAATTATTATTGCGGGGCGCCCCGGCATGGGCAAGACGGCCCTTGCCACCAACATTGCCTACAATATTGCAGCAAGTTTTCGCGGCAAGACCAATCCCGATGGAACTGTTGAGGCCATAAATGGCGGAAGAGTTGGATTTTTTTCACTAGAAATGTCTGCCGAACAATTAGCCACACGTATTCTTTCCGAACAGACCGAAATTTCGTCATCGAAGATTCGTCGAGGCGATATTAAGAACGAGGAATTTTCTAAACTGGTAGCAGCTTCGCAAGAAATGCAATTGACGCCCTTGTATATCGACGAAACAGGAGGGGTTTCGATTGCGCAGTTAGCCGCGCGCGCGCGACGGCTCAAGCGCCAGCGCGGGCTTGATCTAATGGTAGTCGATTATCTGCAGCTGTTGTCAGGCTCGTCGCGCCGTGCGCAAGAAGGCCGGGTACAGGAGGTGACTGAAATTACGACCGCGTTGAAAGCACTAGCAAAGGAATTAAATGTTCCAATCGTCGCGATCTCTCAGCTTTCACGTCAGGTCGAGAACCGCGACGACAAACGACCACAGCTTTCAGATCTGCGTGAGTCCGGCTCGATCGAACAAGATGCGGACGTTGTGATGTTTATTTTCCGTGAGGAATATTATGTTCGCAATCGTGAACCTAGCAAAGATGATGCTCTTAAGCACATAGAATGGGAAAATGAACTAGACAAAGTAAAAAATCGCGTTGAAATCATTATTGGCAAGCAGCGACACGGGCCTACAGGCACGGTGGGGTTGAGTTTTGAAGCGGAATTTACCCGCTTCGGCAATCTCGCGCGCGAGGATCACCTACCGGAGCGGACGCGCTGAGACGCTTCAATATTTCCGCTTTTCCTAATGCCGCTTGAAATATTGTACCGCGCGCTCGTGCTTCTCGGCGGCCCCGCGCGTCGCGAAGGTGCCAAGATTGCGGCGGCGCCCGTTTTTCGGATTCCGCTTGCGGGAATAAAGCCGATATTTGCCCGATTTCAGCTTGCGGATCATCATTGCCTCCCGAGCAAAAGCACCGATCTCGGGTTTACCCGAGATCGGCATCCATCAAGTCCACGTCGGAAACATCCGACTTGGGTGGACACGGCCCGAATTGCGCCTTGCCGATCCTGCATCCACAACGATCGAGGATGCGCTAAGGTTCACCTCGATCGGGTCGAGAGACAATGAGCCAGAAAATCGCCGCTCGTGCAAAACCTGAAGAGGCCGAGACCGCCTTCGGTCCCGGCGACGCCGAAGCGGGCGGCTTGCTGACGATCGATTTGAGCGCGCTTGCCG
This sequence comes from uncultured Alphaproteobacteria bacterium, assembly GCA_963751685.1. Lineage (GTDB taxonomy): Bacteria > Pseudomonadota > Alphaproteobacteria > Rhizobiales > Xanthobacteraceae > Palsa-892. The sequence continues at coordinate 36,921 of CAVVVV010000016.1, forward strand.
CGAATTATCGCGATCTCGCCGCACGCGCAAAACCAGCCGAATGCGCGGCGGTGGTGAAGGCCGACGCCTACGGAATCGGGCTTGAGCCCGCCGCCGCGGCGCTTGTCGCGACCGGCTGCAAGACTTTCTTCGTGGCGCTGCTCGACGAGGGACTGAAACTTCGCACGGTCGCGCCCGATGCCGTGATCTACGTATTGAACGGTCTCAATCCGGGAACCGCCAGCGCCTTTCGCGACATCGATGCGCGGCCGGTACTCGGCTCAGTGCTTGAAATAGACGAATGGGATGCGGCCGCCCGCGCCGCGAAGGAGCCGCTCCCGGCCGCGATTCATATCGACACCGGCATGTCGCGCCACGGGCTTGCCGCCGACGAGGCAGGTGCGCTCGCCGCGAAATTGAAAAGCCTCGCTTTCAAGCCGTCATTGGTGATGAGCCACCTTGCGCGCGCCGACGAGGCCGGTCAGCCGATGACGGCAAGGCAGATCGCCGACTTCAAGGCGCTCGCCGCGAAATTTCCCGGCATTGCGGCCTCGCTCGCGAATTCCGCCGGGCTCTTGGCGCATCCCGACTCGCGCTTCGATCTCGTGCGCCCCGGTATTTCGATCTACGGCGGCCGTGCGCTGATTACGGGCGACAATCCGATGAAGCCCGTGGTGCGGCTCGACGTAAAGATCATCCAGGTCCGCAAGGCGAAGGCCGGCGACAGCGTCGGCTATGGCGGGGAGTTTCTACTCGCGCGCGACAGCCGGCTCGCGGTGATTTCTGCGGGTTACGCCGACGGCATTCCGCGCGCATCGGGCGCGAGCAATGAGCGGCGCGGCATCGAGGCCGTCATCGCGGGCAAGCGCTGCCCAGCCGTCGGCCGCGTGTCGATGGATCTCATCGTGATCGACGTCACCGATTTGCCCGAGGGCAGGGTCAAGCGCGGCGATCGCGCAACATTGCTGGGCGAAGGCATTTCGGTCGACGATCTCGCGGCCCCTTCCCGCACGGTGGGCTACGAGGTGCTGACGCGACTGGGCAGCCGCTATCGGCGCACCTATATTGGCGGCTGAAGGGACGTTTGCGAATGCCCACGAGTGAATGGATCGTCGCCGAGGAGTACCAGCCGAAGCCTGCGGACTACGGCTACAATCTCGGCCGCGCGCTGATATCGGTCGTGGGTCTCCGCTCGATCATTCCCCCCGACGCCGCGACCGCCGAAGTGCTCGGCACCGAACGCACGGGAAACGGCGTCGTCATCCGCGAGAACGGTCTCGTGCTCACGATCGGCTATCTCGTCACCGAGGCTGAGACGGTGTGGCTCGCGACCCACGATGGCCGGAAAATCTCCGGCCACGTGCTCGCCTTCGATCAGGAAACCGGCTTCGGCCTCGTGCAGGCGCTCTCGAGCCTCGATCTGCCCGCGCTCGCCTTCGACCAATCCTCGACCGCCAAGGTCGGCGAGCGCGTGGTGGTCGCCGGCGCCGGCGGACGGGCGCACGCGGTGGCGGCGAAAATCGTCGCCAAGCAGGAATTCGCCGGTTATTGGGAATATTATCTCGACGAGGCGATCTTCACCTCCCCGTTCCATCCGAATTGGGGCGGCACGGCGCTGATCGGCGCCGGCGGCGATCTCCTCGGCATCGGCTCGTTGCAGCTCGAGCGCACGCGCGACGGCGGCCGCGCCGAGCCGATCAATATGATGGTGCCGATCGACATATTGAAGCCCGTGCTCAACGACCTTGTGAAGTTCGGCCGCCTCAACCGCCCGGCGCGGCCGTGGCTCGGGCTCTATTCCACCGAGATCGACCAACGCATCGTGGTCGCGGGTCTAGCCAAGCGCGGCCCCGCGCGCCGCGCGGAATTGAAAATCGGCGACATCATTCTCGCCGTAAGCGGCAACGAGGTCAGCGATCTCGGCGATTTCTACCGCAAGATCTGGTCGCTTGGGGTCGCCGGCGTCGACGTGCCGCTCACCGTTCACCGCGATGGCGATACCTTCGACGTGACGGTGAAGTCCGGCGAGCGCGGCCAATTTTTGAAGAAGCCGAGCATGCATTGAGCGCCGGCCGCTGCCTGCCGAAGCAATTGTGCTAGCGTTCGGCTCACGACTCTCTATCTCTTAGCTCCATGGCCAAAGCACGCGCTTCCTTCGTCTGCCAGTCCTGCGGCGCGGTCCATTCGCGCTGGCAGGGCAAGTGCGAAGCCTGCGGCGAGTGGAACACCATCGCCGAGGAAGCGGGTGCGAAGGATTCCCTCCCCGCGGCGCAACGCACGAGCCGCAAGGGCCGCCCCTTCAGGCTCGAGCCGCTGGCGGGCGAGGGGGAAGAAGCGCCGCGCACACCGTCCGGCATCAAGGAATTCGACCGCGTCACCGGCGGCGGCTTCGTGCGCGGCTCGGTTTTGCTCCTGGGCGGCGATCCCGGCATCGGCAAATCGACGCTCCTGATCGAAGCCGCGGCGGCGCTGGCGCGAGCGGACAGGCGCGTCGTCTATGTCTCCGGCGAGGAGGCGATCGGCCAGGTGCGCATGCGCGCGGCGCGGCTGGGGCTGGCGAGCGCGAATGTGGAGCTTGCCGCCGAAACCAATGTCGAGGACATCCTCGCGACACTGAAGGATTCCGCGCCGCCTGCTCTCGTCGTCATCGATTCGATCCAGACGCTATGGACGGAATCGGTCGAGTCGGCGCCCGGCACCGTCACGCAGGTGCGCGCCTCGACGCAGGCGTTGCTGCGCTACGCCAAACGCACGGGTGCGGCGGTCGTGCTGATCGGCCACGTCACCAAGGACGGGCAGATCGCGGGCCCGCGCGTCGTCGAGCATATGGTCGACGCGGTGCTGCACTTCGAAGGCGACAGCGGCCATCAGTTTCGCATCCTGCGCGCGCTCAAGAACCGTTTCGGGCCGACCGACGAGATCGGCGTCTTCGAGATGACCGGCGAAGGCCTGCGCGAGATTGAAAATCCGTCGGCGCTGTTCCTCTCCGACCGCGATCTCGGCTCGCCCGGTACCGCGGTGTTTGCCGGCATCGAGGGCACGCGGCCTCTCTTGGTGGAAATCCAGGCGCTGGTGGCGCCGACCTCGCTCGGCACGCCGCGCCGCGCCGCCGTCGGCATCGACCCCAACCGGCTCTCCATGATCCTCGCGGTCCTGGAGGCGCGCTGCGGCGTGCGGCTCTCCGGCCACGACGTCTATCTGAATGTGGCGGGCGGCTTGCGCATCATCGAGCCCGCCGCCGATCTGGCGGTGGCGGCCGCCCTTGTCTCGTCGCTTTCGGGCGCGGCACTTCCGGCTGACGCGGTCTATTTCGGCGAGGTGAGCCTCACCGGCGCCGTGCGCGCGGTGCCGCAGGCGGCGGCCCGCCTCAAGGAGGCCGGTAAGCTCGGCTTTACCCGCGCCGTGCTACCGGAACTGGGCCGCATGGACGCGGCGGAAGGCTTGAAAATCAACGCCCTCGCCACGCTCTCGGCCCTGGTTGCGGAAATCGCCGCCCGCAGCCCCAAAGGGCCGCGGCGGGCGGTAGCGGGCGGCGGAGAAGACGGATGACGCCGTGCCTGGCGAACGCTATACCCCTTTGCGCGGGCGCTGCCCCCTTCATTGAGTCGGTCGGAGTTCAGGGATTTTAGGCCAGAATGCCCTTTTCCCTTCTCGATATCGGACTGATCGCGGTGATGCTGGTTTCCGGCATCCTCGCCATGGTGCGCGGCTTCATGCGCGAAGTGCTGTCGATCGCCGCCTGGGTGATCGCCGCCGTGGTCACCCTCTACGGCTACGCCAAGGCCGTCCCCTACGCCAAGGAATACATCTCCAACGACCTGATCGCGACCGGCGTCGCGGTCGCCGTGCTCTTTCTCGGCACGCTGCTGATCGTGTCGCTGTTCACCGTCAAGGTCTCGGACCTCGTGCTCGATTCGCGCGTCGGCGCGCTCGACCGCTCGCTGGGCTTTCTCTTCGGACTCGGCCGCGGCCTCGTGATCATGGTCGTCGCCTTCCTCTTTTTCGTATGGCTCGTGCCGGCGAAAAGCCTGCCCGATTGGGTCAAGAACGCCCGCTCGCGCCCCGTCCTGCAAGGCACCGGCGATTGGCTATTGTCGCTCTTGCCGGACGACCCCGAGACCGCCATCTTGAAGAGGCTACGTCGCCCGAAGGAAGGCGATGAAGCGGCGCCACAGGACACCGGTCCCGGCCCGGGACAACGTTCGGATCGGGGGGCGATCGCCCCCGCGCAGGTCGCCGGTGGCGACACGCAGGCCGGCTACAAGCGCAATGACCGGCAAGGTTTTGAGCAACTTCTCGAAAGTACCCGCGGCGTAACTCGCTAGCAACCAGGCGGAGGACGAGGATGAGCGCAGCCGAACACGAAACGAGGTCCGGCAACGAGCTCGATTTCGACCTCGAGATGAACGGCGACCGCCTGCGCGAAGAGTGCGGCGTGTTCGGCATCTTCAACCACGAGGACGCTGCCGCCATCACCGTGCTCGGCCTCCACGCCCTCCAGCACCGCGGCCAGGAGGCGGCGGGCATCGTCTCCTATGACGGCAAGCGCTTTCATCTGGAGCGCCGCCTCGGCCTCGTCGGCGACAACTTCTCCAAACGCGAAGTGATCGACCGTCTGCCCGGCCGCGCCGCCATCGGCCACACGCGCTATTCCACCACCGGCCAGACGATCCTGCGCAACGTACAGCCCTTGTTCGCGGAGCTCGACGGCGGCGGCTTCGCCATCGGCCACAACGGCAACCTCACCAACGGCCTTACGCTCCGCCGTCAGCTCGTGCGCGAGGGCGCGATCATGCAGTCGACGACCGACACCGAGGTGATCCTGCATTTGCTCGCGCGCTCGAAAATGCCGCGCTTCGTCGAGCGCTTCATCGACGCGCTTCGCTCGATCGAGGGCGCTTATGCCTTCGTCGGCATGACCAACAAGAAGCTCGTCGGCGCGCGCGATCCCTTGGGCATCCGTCCGCTGGTTTTGGGCGACCTGAACGGCTCGCCGATCCTCGCTTCCGAGACCTGCGCGCTCGATATCATCGGCGCGCGCTATCGTGCGCGAAGTCGAGAACGGCGAGGTCATTATTATTTCCGAGGACGGCATTCAGTCGGTAAAGCCGTTTCCGGAAATGCAATCGCGGCCGTGCATCTTCGAATACATCTATTTCGCGCGGCCGGATTCAATCGTCGGCGGGCGTAGCGTCTACGAAGTGCGCAAGAATTTGGGCGCCCAGCTCGCGCGCGAGGCGCGGGCCGAGGCCGATGTCGTCGTGCCGGTGCCCGATTCGGGCGTGCCCGCCGCCATCGGCTACGGGCAGGAATCCGGCACGCCCTACGAGCCCGGCATCATCCGCAACCATTATGTCGGGCGTACCTTCATCGAGCCGACGCAGCACATTCGCGAGCTCGGCGTACGGCTCAAGCACTCTGCCAATCGCGCGGTGGTGAAGGACAAGCGCATCGTCTTGATCGACGACTCGCTCGTGCGCGGCACCACCTCGATCAAGATCGTGCGCATGATGCGCGAGGCGGGGGCGCGCGAGGTGCATATGCGGATCGCCAGCCCGCCGATCACGCATTCGGACTATTACGGCATCGACACGCCCGAGCGCGACAAGTTGCTCGCGGCGACGCACGATCTCGAAGGCATGCGGAAATATATCGGCTCGGATTCCCTGGCGTTCCTGTCGATCGAGGGCCTCTACAAGGCCATGGGCCATAACCGGCGCGATCCCGACCGGCCGCAATACACCGACCACTGCTTCACCGGCGAATATCCGACCGCGCTCACCGACAAGACCGGCGGCGACGCGCCGAAGCAGCTCTCGTTACTCGCCGAAGCGAGCTGACGCGAAGCGTCGTTTGATCTTCGCAAGATCGCTGGCTATGATCCGGCCCTCGTCCCACTCCGCCGGAATGACAAGATAACATCGATGTCCAAACCACTTTCCGATAGCATCGCGCTCGTCACCGGCGCCTCGCGCGGCATCGGCCGCGCCACCGCCGTCGCGCTCGCGCGCCAGGGCGCGCATGTCGTGGCGCTCGCCCGCACCGTCGGCGGGCTCGAGGAACTCGACGACGAAATCAAAAAGGAAGGGTCGAGCGCCACGCTCGTGCCGCTTGACCTCCGCGATTTCGATGCGCTCGACCGGCTCGGCGCCTCGCTGCACGAGCGATTCAAAAAGCTCGACATCCTGGTCGGAAACGCCGGCCAGCTCGGCGCGCTGTCGCCGCTCGGGCATATCGATCCGAAAGTGTGGGACGAGGTGTTCGCGGTGAACGTGACGGCGAATTGGCGGCTGATCCGCTCGCTCGATCCGCTGCTGCGCGCCGCGGATGCCGGCCGCGCCGTCTTCATCACATCGGGAATCACCTATCGTGCGCGCGCCTATTGGGGGCTTTACGCCGCCTCGAAGGCGGCGCTCGAAATGCTGGTGCGCGTCTACGCCGAGGAAGATCGCCAAGACCACCGTGAAAGTGAACCTCTTCAACCCCGGGCCGATCCGCACGCGCATGCGCGCCAAGGCCATGCCCGGCGAGGATCCGATGACGCTCGACACGCCGGAGCAGGCGGCGGCGGCGATCGTGCCGCTTTGTCTGCCGTCATGCGAGGAGACCGGCAAGATCTTCAATTATACCGACAAGAAATTTCTCGCCTTCAACGCGCCCGCGTGAGCGAGCGGGCATGCTCACTTCCGTCCCGCGAACGGGTTATCCGATTCGCGGAAGGCAAGCCGGATCGGCACGCCCGGCAATTCGAACGTCTCGCGCAATGAATTGACGAGATAGCGCGTATAGGAATCGGGCAGCGCGCTCGTGCGCGTCCCGAACAAAACGAAACTCGGCGGCCGCGCCTTCGGCTGGGTGATGTAGCGCAGCTTAATCGTCTTGCCGGTGACAGCGGGCGGCGAATTGTGTTCGATCACGCCGCGCAGCCAGCGATTGAGCGCGGCGGTCGAGGCGCGCCGGTTCCATACCGCGTAGAGCACGACCACCGCCTGCATCAGGCGCTCGAGCCCCTCCCCGGTTTTTCCCGAGACCGGAACGACGGGCATTCCTCTCGCCTGCGGCAGCCAATGGTCCGACTCCTCGCTCAGCTTTTTTTGCACGATTTCGGCTCGCGGCACGAGGTCGCACTTGTTCATGCCCAAGACGAGTGCGCGGCCCTCTTTCAGCACGATGTCGGCAATGCGCAGATCCTGCTCCTCCCACGGATGCGTCGCGTCGAGGAGCAGGATTACGACCTCCGCGAAGCGGATCGCGCGCAGCGCATCGGCGGCGGACAATCGTTCCAGCTTGTCCTCGACGCGTCCGCGCCGGCGGAGGCCCGCGGTGTCGAAAAGCTCGAAACGGCGACCGGAATGTTCGAAATCGACGGCGATCGAGTCGCGCGTGATCCCGGCCTCGGGCCCGGTGATGAGCCGATCCTCGCCGATCAGCGCGTTGATCAACGTCGACTTGCCCGAGTTGGGCCGGCCGACCACCGCAACGCGGATCGGGCGCGCGCGCTCGTCTTCCGCCTTCGCTGCTTCGCCCTCCGTCGATTCGACTTCGCTTTCTTCGGGCTCGCGCGCCAGCGCTTCGCGCAAGGCGTCGTAAAGATCCGCCATGCCGTCATTGTGCTCGGCGGAGACCGGAACCGGCTCGCCGAGGCCGAGCTCGAAGGCTTCGTAGTAGCCGGCCTCGCCCGCCTTGCTCTCGGATTTGTTCGCGACCAGGATCACGGGCTTCCCCGCGCGGCGGAGCTCGTCGGCGAAGGCGCGATCGTCGGGCAAGACTCCCGCGCGCGCGTCAAGCACGAACATGACCGCATCCGCTTCCGCGATCGCCGCCGCGGTCTGCGCGCGCATGCGGCCCTTGAGGCTTTCCTCGTCGGCCTCCTCGAAACCGGCGGTGTCGATAACGCGAAACTCAAGCCCGCCGAGACTCCCCTCGCCCTCGCGACGGTCGCGCGTTACCCCCGGCCGGTTGTCGACCAGCGCAAGCCGCTTGCCGATCAGGCGGTTGAATAAGGTCGATTTGCCGACATTGGGTCGGCCGACGATGGCGACGGTGGGAAGCATCGCGAGCGGCGGTACAGGAAACGCGATTTAAGTCAAATCAGTTCGGCGCGCGCGAATCCGCCCACGGATCGTCGGAACCTGCGGGCGGTGCGGCCGAGCGCGGCGGCGGTTGCGGCTGGCCCTGCGTCGTATTGCGCGCGGTGCGGGATTTCGTGCGCGCAGCCGGCTGCTCTTTTTCGTATTCGCCGGGTTGCGCTGATTGCTGGCTCTGACCCGTGACTGAAATCTGCGTGTCGATGGGAATGTTCGAATTGGTCGGTTGCAGCGGGGGGGCGCCATAGTTCACGCCCGGAACGCCGCTGGGGAAAATCGGCTTGCGATCGCCGGCAAGCGGCGTCTTCTTCTCTTCGAATAGATCGAAGTCGGCGCAAGCCGTCATCGCGAGCGGCAGCGCGATAAGCATGCAGCGAAGGAGGAGCGAGGGACGGAGCGAGCACATGCTTGTCCTCATTGCGTCGCCGATCCCGGCTTCGCCGACGCGTCGGTGCCGACGGAAGCGAGCGCAAGCATCACCTCGGCGCGGTTGCGAAGGGCGGGCGGCGTCTCGGGGTCGGCCGCGAGCTCCGCGAACATCGCGCGCGCCGCCTCCCGTTCTCCCGCCTTATAGCGGGCGAGCGCGAGTATTTCGCGCGCCGAAAAACGGAATGGAGAAGTGGAGATCATGAGCGGTTCGACGCGCGCCGCGATTTCCGCGACCTGCGCGATATCGACGAGAAGAAGTGCGGCGCGCAGCCGCGCCATTTCGCGGATGGCGACATCGATCGAGCCGTCGGCGGCGATCGCGTCGTAGGCGGCGGCACCCGCCGCCGCGTCGCGGGCGCCGATCTCCGCCGCGAGCCGCATGCGCGAGAGCAACCGGTAGCCCCAATTCGCGTCCTTGGTGAGGGCTGCGAATTCCTGCTCGGCCTCGGCATGCTTGCCGGACTCGGCGAGAAGGAGTGCCGCCTCGAAGCGCGAGCCCGCTTTGAGGCCCTCGCGCGTTTGATACCACTCCCATCCGCGCCAGCCGGCGGTGGCGGCGACGACCAGGAAAGCCGCGCCGACGGCATAGAGGCCGTAGCGCTCCCACAGCTTCATCAGCCGTTCGCGCCGAAGCTCCTCGTCGATTTCGCGGATAAACTGGGTGTCGGACATGGAGAATCCCGCCGCATGAAGCGGCCCTATGTTGAGCGCGGGCGTACGATAGAGATGTGGACGGAACGTGGCAAACCGCCCAAATACTTGTGGACGTTAAGCTTTCGCCTTGAGCGGATAGACGTTGGCGAGCCCCGGAAATTCGCGATTGCGCACCTCGCGCGCGTATTCCTTCACCGCCGCCTCGATGCCGCCCGCGAGTTCACCATACTTCTTGACGAATTTTGGCACGCGCGGCGAAAGGCCGAGCATGTCCTCGAGGACGAGGATCTGCCCGTCGCAGGCGGGAGAAGCGCCGATGCCGATCGTGGGAATCGCCACCTCCTGCGTGATGCGCTTCGCCAACGGCTCGGCGACCGCCTCGATTACCATGTGAAAGCCCCGGCTTCCGCGATGGCGCGGGCATCGTCGAGAAACGGCGCCCAATCTTTCTCTTCGCGGCCGAGCGCCTTGAAGGAGCCGAGCGCGTTCACCGCCTGCGGCGTGAGGCCGACATGGCCCATCACCGGCACGCCGCGCTCGGACAGAAAGCGCACGGTATCGGCCATCTTGGCGCCGCCCTCAAGCTTGATGGCGCCGCAGCCGGTTTCCTTCAACACGCGCGCGGCCGAGCGGAAGGCGTCCTCCTTGCTCGCCTCGTAGCTGCCGAAGGGCATGTCGACGACGACGAGCGCGCGCTTGGAGCCGCGCATCACCGCGTGGCCCTGCAGGATCATCATATCGAGGGTGACGGGCACGGTCGTCTCGAGCCCGTGCATCACCATGCCGAGCGAATCGCCGACCAGGAGAAAATCGACATAGGGGTCGAGAATGCGCGCGGTATGCGCGTGATAGGAGGTGAGCGCGACGATCGGCTCCTTGCCCTTGCGAGCGCGGAGCTCCGGCGCCGTAATGCGGCGGGTCGGTTCGATGCTCATGTGGGCAACACCTCAAGGCCGATGACATAGGGATGGAAGAGCTTGGCGAGGAAGAGGAATAGCACGCAGCCGGCAGCAACGGCGACCCCGTCGGTCGCCCATTTAGGGGTCGGATAGCTCGGCGCCGGACGCCATTTCATCGAAATGCGGCTCCAGACCGCCCACGCCAACACGGCCGCGAAAAGGACGATGCCGGCGAGGTCGCCGTTGGCAAGAAGATGCGCAAGCGCCCAGATCTTGACGCCCACGAGCATCGGATGCTTGAGCCAAACGCGGATGTGCGTCGGCGGATAGGCGGCGATCACGCAGATGCTCGCGAAGAGCATCAGGAGGATCGCGAGGTGCTTGGTCCAGAGCGGCGGATACCAAAGCTGCGGCGAGCCTTCCGCCTGCCAGGCCGCAAAGCCGTAGCCGACCATGAAGAGGCCGACGATCGAGACAAGCGAATAAAGACCCTTATAGGGCCCCTCGCCGATCTGCGCGACGACGCCCGCGCGAGCGACGCGCATCGTCGTAAACACATGCGCGCCGAGAAGGACGAGAAGGCCGAGGAGCATCAACTTCATGAGCGACCCGACGAGTTTTAGCGGCGCAGGCTACTAAAGTTTCCGCGCGGCGCCTATTCCTTGTCGCGGTACTTGAACGACACCTTCAGCCGCGCCCGGTAGGCTTCTACTTTTCCGTTCTTGAGTTGCAAGTCGAGCTGTCTTACCTCGGCGATGCGAAGGTCCTTCAAGGTTTTTCCGGCCCGATCCATCGCCGCCTTCGCCGCCTTCTCCCAAGAATCGGTGCTGGTGCCGACAATTTCAATGACTTTGTAAACGCTCTCCACCATGGCTCTCTCCCGTGTTTAT
>CAVVVV010000017.1:0-287366 GCA_963751685.1 uncultured Alphaproteobacteria bacterium
GAAAATTGATGCAGGAGGGATTTTCACGAATTCGCGATACAACCGGGCCTTGCGAAGGGCGATAGAGAGCGCTAAGCAAAACTGAAGGGTAGATTAAGTCCGTGCTGTTTAAGCTGAAGATTGACGATTTCCATTTCAATGCTCGTAGCTTCCAAGTTACAAGATCTGCGAGCGCATTCGGGGCTAAAACATGAAGAAACCAAAATCGGTTGACATCGTGGTCGGCAAGCGAGTTCGGCTACGGCGTGTTGCGATCAAGATGTCACAACAAGAGCTGGCAAAGGCTCTTCGCATTACCTTTCAACAGGTTCAAAAATACGAAAACGGGACCAATCGTATTAGCTGCAGCCGTCTGTATGACATAGCCCGGTCCTTGCGGACGCCGATCAATTACTTTTTTGCCGATCTCTCCGACAAGAACCCCGGACCCGATCACATTTTCGATGAAATTCCGACGAGCCGGATAAAGGACAGCGCCCAGTTGGTGCATGCCTTTCTCGAGATCCCCGACAAAAAAATCCGGCGCAAAGCGATCGAACTACTCGAAAGTCTGGCGCGGGCCGGGCGGTAGCGCTCGCCCGTAGCGAGCCCATCGCTTCAAGCGTGCTTCCATTCCTCGGCACTCGCGCCGGCAAGAGCCTCTACGCGCGCGTTATCCGCGGCAAGCTCCCGCGCCGTTCCCGAATAGACGACGCGTCCATCATCCAGCACGTAAGCATGATCGGCGATCTCAAGGCTCATTCGTGCATTTTGCTCCACGAGCAGCACGGAAATTCCTTCGCCCCGCATTTCCGCAATAATCCTAAAAACCTCGCGGACCACCAACGGCGCGAGGCCCTGAGACGGTTCGTCGAGCATCAAGAGCTTCGGATTGAGCAGGAGGGCGCGCGCGATCGCAAGCATCTCCTGTTCGCCGCCCGAGAGTTGGCGGCCGCGGCTCATTTTTCGCTCATTCAGCCTCGGGAACAGCTCGTAGATGCGCTGAATCGTCCACGGACCCTCGCGCTCCATCGGCACTAGGAGATTCTCCTCGACGGTCAAATTCGCGAAGACTCTGCGGCCCTCGGGCACATATCCGACTCCCATTGCCGCGACGCGAAAGGGTGGCAAGTGCGTCGTCTCGTTCCCAAAAATGGTGATCTGCCCTTCCCGCGCCGGCGTAAGCCCCATGAGGCTGCGCAATGTCGTCGTCTTGCCCGCGCCGTTGCGCCCGAGGAGCGTCGTGATCTTTCCTTCGGCGACATCGAGCGTCACGCCATGGAGAATATGGCTCTTGCCGTAATAAGTGTGAATATCGCGAGCTTGCAGCGCGGCGCTCATGCGGCCTTCCCCAGATAGGCGGCCTGAACGGCTTCATTGGCGCCGATTTCCTGCGGCGTTCCTTCCGCCAAGAGCCTGCCCTGATCGAGAACCGTGATGCGGTCGGCGAGGTGAAAGACCACGCGCATGTCGTGCTCGATCAGCACGATCGTAAAATTGCTGTCGCGATGCAGCCTGCGGATGAGCTGCGTGATTTCGTAGGTTTCCTGGTCGCCCATTCCCGCCGTCGGCTCATCGAGCAAGAGCAGCTTGGGGCGAAGCGTGAGCGCCATCGCGATTTCGGCCGCGCGTTGATCGCCATGCGCGAGTTCGCCGACGAGCCGGTTAGCCTTGGCGGAAAGCCCGACAAGCGCGAGCGTCTCCTCGATCTTATGTTCCACCTCCGCTGCCCCGGCGCGGCTGATCCACGGCTGCAGGCGATAACCGGCCGCCACCTCCGCCCCAATGCGGACGTTCTCATGCACCGTGAGTTCGGGGAAAATCTCGGTGATCTGGAACGTACGCGCCATGCCGAGCTCGACGCGCTTGGTCACGGAGAGAGCGGTGACATCGTTGCCATCGAATATCACTGTGCCGGAGGTCGGCGGGAAGAAGCCGGAGATCAGGTTGAAGAAGGTGGTCTTGCCGGCGCCGTTCGGGCCGATGATGGCCCTCAGTTCACCCTGCCCTACGGTGAGCGACACGTCGCGCACGGCAACTAGGCTCCCAAATGCCTTGGTGGCGTTCCTGACTTCCAGGAGGCTCATGCTTCGCTCTTGCGCCGGATCGCGCCGAGAAGACCGCGCGGAAAGAACAACACCACGATCACGAACAGCAATCCGACAAAGGACATCCAGTTGACGGTGACGCTGGAGAGATAATCCTGCAAAACGACGAACACCGCCGCGCCCAGGAGCGGCCCCCAGAACGAGCGCATCCCGCCCATCACCGCCATCATCACGAAATCGCCCGACTGGCTGTAATGGAGACCCTTGGGATCGGCGAAATTGTTGACGAGCGCGTAGAGCGAACCGGCATAGGCCATAAAGAAGCAAGAGAGTGTGAAGGCGATCCAGATATGGCGCTCGACCGGGATTCCGAGGAAGCGCGCGCGACGCTCGTTCTCGCGGATCGCCAGCATCGTGCGGCCGAAGGGCGAGCGCAGGATGAAGCCCATGAGGGCGACCGCGAACGCGAAGCAGAGGAGCACGAAGTAATAGAAGGCGGTGGCGTCGTTCAGGATGTCCACGGTGGCGAATCCCAAATGCAACGGCTGGCGAGAGAACGGGCGCAAGCCGTCGTCGCCGCCGGTCAATGACGACCACTGGAAGGCGATGTAGTAGAACACCTGGCCGAAGGCGATCGTCACCATGGCGAAATAGACGCCGCGGCGGCGCACGATCAGCGCACCGAGCAGGCCGCCCATCACGCCGCCCAGGACAGTTCCGGCAATGAGACCGAGCGGCGTCGACAGCGCGATGAATTTCAGCATCAGACCGCAGCCATAGGCGCCGAGCCCAAACCACGCGGCGTGGCCGAAGGAGAGCACACCGGTGAAGCCGAGCAGGAAGTTCACCGACATCGCGGCCAACCCCAACACGAGAACGCGCGTGCCGAGCGCCGTATAGCCGCCGAGCGGCGGCATCCAATAAGGCGCGAGCGACAGCAATATCCAAATGACAGCGATAGCGATCAGCTTTCGCCCCTGTTCACCGCTCATGTCATCATGCCTTCTTCGCCCAGCAAGCCGCGCGGCCGGATCAAGAGCACCACCGCCATCAGCACGTACATGATCGCCTCGCTCGCCGCCGGCAGAAATACCGCGGCCAAGCCAGACGCGACGCCGATCAGCAATCCGCCGAGCAGCGTGCCCGTGAGGCTGCCGACGCCGCCGACGATAATAGCGATGAAGCTCGGCATCAGAACCCCCGCGCCCATGGTCGGCTCAAGCCCGAGTTGGCCTGCCGCGAGCACGCCGCTCAGGCCCGCGAGATAGATGCCGACCGCGAAATTGAGCGAGCGTAGCGTGCGCACATTGACGCCCAGCGCCGACACGGTTTCGAGGTCGAGGGTGCCGGCGCGGATGCGGACGCCGAGGCGGGTGTAGCGCAAAAGCAAAAAGAGCAGCGCGACGATAAACAGCACGACCACCACCATGAACAGGCGGTAGCCGGTGATGAAGAAAAATTCGTAGCTCACGGGCTGGGCGAGGAACGCGGGGACCGTCACCGGCTTGCCTTGCGCACCCCAAATGAAGCGCGTGCCGTCCTCGATGATGAAGGCGAGTCCGAAGGTGAGCAGCAGGCTATAGAGCGGATCGCGCCCGTAGAGCGGCCGGATCAAGAGACGTTCGACCACAAGGCCGATGGCGGCGGTCAGCGGCGGCGCGATCAACAACGCACCCCAGAAGCCGACATAGGGCGTGATCGTATAGGCGATGTAACCGCCCACCACGAGAAAGCCGCCATGGGCGAAATTGATGACGTTGCTCAAATTGAGGATGAGCGCCAATCCGAGCGCCATGAGCACGTAGAAGCTGCCGATGATCAGCCCATTCGTGACGTTGAAAAGGACAAGCTGCGTCATGAACCAGGACTCGGATGCAAATGCTCGCGCACGAATATAGCCGGCCCGGAGAGCAATGCCATGCTCTCCGGGGCCGGCAGAAGGGCGAAAATCAGCTTAGGCCGGCCACTGCAAGCTGCAACCGGTCTCGGATTCGGGCGGCGAGGTCTTGTCGCCTGGTACCACGGTATCGACTTGGAACAGATCCTCGACATCGTCCTTGCCCTCGGTCTTCGCCTGTCCGACGAAAGACGACGTCATCAGCTGATGATCGCCGGCACGGTAATAGCACTTGTTGGGCTGGAGCTTGACTTCGTCCGGCAGCTCGAAGCCGCCCAGTGCCTTGGCGAGCTTGACGCCATCGAGCGTCTTTTCGCGGTTGGCAACGAGCGCATAGGTCATCACCGAGGTGTAGCCGAACCAGTGCCGCGCCGTCGGCACCTTGCTGAAATTCATCTTGCGGATGTCGGCGACGAACTTTTCGACATGCGGTACGCCCGGCTGCTTCCAGTACCACTCGAACATCCAGGTGCCGACACGCGCTTCGGGAGGCATAGCTTCCAGCGATTCGAGTTCCTGCTGCAGCCCCGCGACATGAATTTGTTTGTTAATGCCAAATTGCGCGATCTGTTTCATGCAATTGATCATGTCGCCGCCCTGCGGCAGCACCAGGAGCACGTCGGGATTGGCGGCGCGCGCCTTGATCAGATAGGCGGAGTAGTCGGTGGTGCCGAGCGGCGTCAGTTCGTTGCCGGTCATCGTGCCGCCGAATTTCTTCAGATCCTTCTCCGCCGCCGCTTGCAGCGTGTGGCCGAAGGCATAGTCCGGCGTGATGAAGTGCCATTTCTTGCCGTATTTGGTGAACAGCTGCTCGGCGACCGCGTTTGCCTCCATGCTGGTCGTGTTGCAGACGCGATAGACGTTCCAGTGGCAGTCCTTGCCGGTGACGCCATCGGTGTGACCGCCGGAGACAATGTGCAGGATGCCCTTCTCGTGCGACACTTGGCCGATCGCCAAGGCGATCGCGGAATTGACGTCGCCGATCAAGAACTGGATGCCGTCGCGCTCGATCAGCTTGCGCGCCTTCTGCACGCCGGTGCCGACGTCGTTGGCCGAATCCTCGACCAGGAGCTCGATCGGCCGGCCGAGAACGCCGCCCCTGACGTTGATCTGTTCGAGGGCGAGCTTTGCTCCCGTCACCTCGTTTTGCGCATAGGCGGCATAGACGCCGGTGAGCGGATCGATCATGCCGATCTTGATCGGCGTATCGCCCAGCGCCTTGACTATATAGGGCGCGGTGACTTGCATGGCGCCAATCGCCGCAGCGCCTTTGATGACCGTTCGCCGGCTGAACCTGTTCAGGAAATTCCTTTTCGACATGATCGATCCTCCCCTGTTTCTATTTCGTCGCCATTGTAATTTTGGCTTGGACGTTAATCTTGGCTTAGACGTTGCCGCTTCACAAGGTCGTTATCGTCTATGGAGACTTAGCGCCTTGGCGGTAAGCGCCTTAAGGCAGCCATTTGCTACTTAAGTACGGTCCGCCCCCGGCCTTTCTTATGCCGACACCGGGGAAACCCCGAGCTTGAATACACTATATATATCTAGATCAGCTCTTCCGATGGGAAGCGAGCTCAAATCCCGTTTTATGAATCGGCAACTGCGCGCGAGTTAGCGGCTTAGTTGGCTCTTGAAGTCACCCCAGATTCATTCCGCCCTCAACACAATATCTTAATCGCGCTATCGACCGCGGCCCGCAAAAACGCGTCGGTCGCGGTCTTGCGATCCTTGGCCTTGAGGATGCGGCTGGCGGGAGCTATCGCGGCGGTGAAGTCGCGCGTATGCCAATGGCCGAGCTTCGGCAGGGCCGGCAGCTTCGCGGGATGCGGATGGGGATAGGGGGTCACATAGTAATAAGGCTCGTCGTAATACTCGTCGCCCGGCGACAGGCCGGCATTGACCGAGCGCCCGTGCTCGCCCGCGGCTTCGTCGAGGGAAATCAGGACCGCGAGATCGAAATGATGCGGCCAGCAGCGTACGGGCGAGACCAAGAACGAGCGCCCGGTCATCTGTTTTCGAATTCCGTCGAGCGCGGAGTGGGCATCGGCGAACCAACCCGCAAGCTCGTGCAAGGAGGCGGATATTTCGACAACCCCATACGGCGCGCCCTTGGCAATCGCGTGGGCGGGAATTTCATAGGGCGTAGTCTTGTCAAGCAGGCGCGCTTGCATGCCTCGGGCGGCGAATTGCTCGTCGAGCCATCGGCGCAGATCCTTATCCGTGCGCCCGTTCAACGGAAAAGAGCCTGTTTGCTCGCCCGCCTCGTTCAGGAACACAAATGTCAGATCGTCAATCCTGAGGCCCAATCGCGTTTCGTCTTTCATCGCGTTGGTCGTAAAGCCCGCGAGGGCGCCGTTCCAGTTCATGCTGGTGTGGCTGTAGTCCGGCTGCGAGGCGATGAACGCGCTGCCCACGCGCCCCAGCCATTGCGCCGCATAGTGCGCTTGCAGCCGCGCCTCGCGCAGACGAGGCCCATCCCGCTCGCTCATAACGTCTCCTGTTTCGCCCCCGACCATGCAGAATCCACGGCGATTGTAACAGTAGAACGGGTGAGGCAGAGTTCCGCCAGGGCCGGGTTTGGCCGCCCCGTCGAGAATTCCGGATGAACGTCATTGCCGCGACCCTCTTCTCCGCATTCGCGCTGTATATCGCGGCCGGCGCCGTGATCGGCATTTTGTTCGTGCTCTTCGGCGTTACGCGCGCGCTTTCGCATCCCACGCCGGTGTCGGCGGGCGCCCGCATCGTTCTCCTGCCCGGCTCCGTTCTGCTGTGGCCGTTGGTGCTCCGCCGCTGGCTGAAATCGCGAAATCCTCGATGACGCGAAAACATCGATCGGTTCACCGCCTGCTGTGGCCCGCGCTCGCCTTGACGCTCGTGATCGGCTTTGCGCTGGCGCTTTACCTGCGGCCGCCGCCGAAGGCCGCCGAGTCCGTTCCGGCGACGAAGAGCCAGCAATGAGCGGCGGCTACCAGGCGGTGATGTGGAACCGCGCGAAGTATATTTATGACGCGGTCTTGCTCCTCGGCGTCGCCGCCTATATCGGCGGTTTCATCACTATCGGCGCGCAAGTGAGCCCGCCGAAGAACGCGCCGGAATGGATCGATCTCCGCGTTCGCGCCTTCGGCACCTGCGCCTTCCTGATGCTGACGATCATCCTCGCGATCGGGCCGCTCGCCCGCCTCAATCCGAAATTTCTTCCGCTGCTTTACAACCGCCGCCATTTCGGCGTGCTGACGTTCTTCATCGCGGCGTTTCATGCCTGGTCGATGGTGGAATGGTTCGCGGTTCAGGACGCGCTGCCGAACCTCGTGCATGAATTCGTCGACTGGCCGAAATATCTGAAATTCATCGGCTTCCCGTTCAAGACGCTCGGTCTCACCGCGCTTTTCATTTTGTTGCTGATGGCGGCGACGAGCCACGACTATTGGCTGAATTTCCTCGGGCCCCCGGTGTGGAAGGCGCTGCACATGGCGGTCTACATCGCCTATGGGCTCGTGGTGCTGCACGTGATGCTCGGCGCGGTGCAAGACGATCGCGGCGCCTTCATTCCGCTGTTGCTCGGAATCTCGGCGTCCACGGTCGCGCTCTTGCACCTCCTCGCCGGCTGGCGCGAACGCGCGATCGATCGCGGCAAGGCCGGCGTCGGCGACGGCTGGCTGATGGTCGGGCCGCCGCAATCGATTCCCGACAAGGGCGCGCGCATCGTGGCGGCGCCCGACGGCGAGCGCATCGCCGTCTTTCGCGACGGCAAGACGATCGGCGCGCTCACCAATCTTTGCGCCCACCAGAACGGGCCCATCGGCGAAGGCCGCATCATCGGCGGTCTCGTCACCTGCCCCTGGCACGGCTACCAGTATCAATTGAAAAACGGCTGCGCGCCGCCGCCCTTCACCGAAAAGTTAGCGACCTACCGGGTGCGGCTCAGGAACGGCATGATAGAAGTGAACCCGAGCCCGCTCGCGGCCGGCACGGAAGCCAGCATCGAGCTGACGTAGCGGTTTGCAAAACTGGGGGAAGAACTGCCATGGCCCGGGAACCGGACTGGATCGATGTCGGCGCCGTCGACGAGCTCTCCAAGCATTCGTGCCGCCCGGTCAAATTGAAGAACACGCCCATCGCGCTCACATACAAGGACGGAAAGTTCGGCGCGGTGTCGCATGCCTGCAATCACGTCGGCGGGCCGCTCGGCGAAGGCCGGCTCGACGGCGACTACATCATTTGCCCCTGGCACAATTGGAAATTCCATCGCGTCAGCGGCAAGGGGGAGCCCGGCTTCGAAGAAGACTGCGTCCCCTCCTTTCCCTTGAAGGTCGAGAAGGGTCGCGTGCTCGTCGACGTCGCCAATCCGACGAAGCGCAACAAGCTGCCGCACAAGCCGCATCCGCTCGCCCGCAAGCCCGAGCGCGTGCCCGGCCCGCTTCGTCTCGCGGGCATATCGACCACCGCCATGGACGCGGCCAATCCGCGTTTTTCCGGCTCCGATCACCTGCTCGGGCACGCGCTGAGAGCCGCGAAGAAGGCGGGCGCGGACACCCGATTGATCAAGCTGAATGCGCTGAAGTTCCGCACGTGCGAGGGCTATTTCTCCAAAAGCCTCCACGCCTGCACCTGGCCCTGCTCAATCACCCAGATGGATTCGAAGGACGAGATGGATCAGGTCTACGAGGCGCTGGTGCATTGGGCCGATGCCGTCATCGTCGCGACGCCGATCCGCTGGGGCTCAGCCTCCGCGCTTTATTTCAAGATGGTGGAGCGGCTGAATTGCGTGCAGGTCGACGTCGCTTCCAAGGAGGAGCAATTGATCCGCAACAAGGTGGCGGGCTTCATCATCGTCGGCGGCCAGGACAATATCCAAGGCGTCGCCGGCTCGATGCTCTCCTTCTTCGCCGAACTCGGTTTCTTCTTCCCGCAGTTCCCCTATGTCGCCCATTCGCGCGGCTGGTCGCACGAGGACATGGAGAACAACGTGAAGATCGTGCGCGAGTCGAAAGCGCTGGCGGAAGGCGCCGAGGCGCTCGCCGAGCGCTGCCTCGACCTCGCCGGCAGGCTTCTCAAATCCGATATGCAAATGGTGCCGATGTCCCACCGCGGCGGCATGAAGGGCCGTCCGATCATGGCGGATACGATGGACCGCGATTAGAGCGGAATGATCCGCTTCGCATAGGGGAACCAGTCGGGCTTGCGCTCCTGCACGTAGTCGAGATGCACGTGCTTCGGCTCGCGGAAAGCGTCGAGGCCTTCGGTGCCGAGCTCGCGCCCGATGCCGCTGTGGCGCATGCCGCCGAAGGGGGCGGCATTGTTGTCGGCGAGCGGATCGTTGATCCAGAAGCTGCCGGCCTTGATATTTTCCATCGCCTTCATCGCGAGTTCCAAGCTCTTCGTGTAGACGGTGGCGCCGAGGCCGTATTCGGAATCGTTCGCCTTCTCGATCGCTTCGTCGGCGTCCTTGACGTAGAAAATCGAGACCACCGGGCCGAAGAGCTCCTCGGTGGTGGCGATGCCGCCGTGACGCACGCCCGAGACGACGGTCGGCTGGAAGAAGTGACCCTTGAGGCCCGCCGGCTGAAAGCGCTTGCCGCCGGCGAGGAGCTTGCCGCCTTCGGAGAGCACGGTGGCGAGCTGCTTCTCGAGCTTGTCGACGGCGTCGGCCGAAATCAGCGGGCCCATGTCGGTCTTCGAATCCATGGGATTGCCGACGTTCAAGGTCTTCACGTGCTCGACCACGCGCTTGGTGAATTCCTCGGCGATCGGCTCGACCACATAGATGCGCTTCGACGAAGTGCAGACCTGCCCCGCGTTCAAGAGCCGCGCCCACACCGCGCCGCGCGCCGCCACGTCGACATCGGCGTCTTCGAACACGAGCAGCGGATCGATGCCGCCGAGCTCGAGATTGATTTTCTTCAGCTGCGATCCCGCCACCGAGGCGATGTGCTTGCCGACCGCGGTGGAGCCGGTGAAAGCGATCATGTCGATGCCGGGATGGCTCAGCATCAGGCCGCCGGTGTCGCCGGCGCCGGTGATGATGTTGACCACCCCCGGCGGCAGTCCGTCATAGACCTCGCCCAACAAGAGTCCGGCGAGCGGGTTTTGGTGCGGCGGCTTGCACACGACCGTGTTGCCCGCGGCGATCGCCGGCGCCACCTTCCACGCCATCAGCAGCAGCGGAAAATTGAACGGCGCGATGCAGGCGACGACCCCGTAAGGCTCCTTGCGAATGAAATTGACCTGGTGATCGGCGCCCGGCGGCACCGTCAGCCCCAGCGCCGAGCGACCGACCTCGGCGTAATAGTCGAAGCACTCCGCCACCCACTGCACGCAATCGACCGCCTCGATCAGCGGCTTGCCGGTCTCCTGCGTCATGAGCGTTCCGATGGCCCG
This sequence comes from uncultured Alphaproteobacteria bacterium, assembly GCA_963751685.1. Classification (GTDB taxonomy): domain Bacteria; phylum Pseudomonadota; class Alphaproteobacteria; order Rhizobiales; family Xanthobacteraceae; genus Palsa-892. The sequence continues at coordinate 10,303 of CAVVVV010000017.1, forward strand.
CTTCTTCGCCCTGATCTTGTGCGCAACTTCGTGCAGCAACTCCGCTTTCGCGACGCCCGGAAGCCGCCACCACTCCCGCTGCGCCGCCCGCGCCGCGCCGACGGCGGCGTTGACATCGGCTTCGCCGCAGGCGGGGACGCTGTCCAACAGATCGAGCGTGGCGGGGTTGTGGACTTCGATCGTCGAGTTCGATTTCGCCTCGACGAACTTGCCGTTGATCAGGATCGGTCGGGCCATTTTTCTCCCCCCACGCCGGCAGAACCTTGTCGCGTCATCGAGCCTTTGATCGGGCGGCCTGTCAATATAGAGTGCGCTTGCGGCGGTCAGGCGGAAACTTTTTGAGGGGGATTCGTGGACTTTCGCGATCGTCACATCGTCGTGACCGGCGGGACCGGCGCGCTCGGCAGCGCGGTGGTCGGCGCCCTGTTGGAAGCGGGCGCTTCTTGCCACGTCCCGTGCCTCGCCGAAGCGGAGACGCAAGGCTTTCCTCACCGCGCGCATCCGCGCGTGCAACTCGTCGCCACGGGCTCGCTCGCCGAGGAAGCGGCGGTGACGCGTCTGTTCGACGCCGTCCCGAATCCGTGGGCCTCGATTCATCTCGTCGGCGGCTTCGCCTTCGGCCCGGTGAGCGAGACCGACAAGGCCGCCCTCATGCAGCAAATCGAGACGAACCTCGTCACCTGTTTTCTCTGCTGCCGCGCGGCGGTGCGGGCGATGGCGCGCGGGAAAGCAGGCGGGCGCATCGTCAACGTGGCCTCGCGCCCGGGACTGGAATGGCGGGCGGGCGCGGGCGTCGCCGCATATGCGGCGAGCAAGGCCGCGGTCGCGGCACTGACCACGGCGCTGGCGGAGGAAGTCGCGAAGGACGGCATCTTGGTGAACGCGGTCGCGCCTTCGATCATGGATACGCCGGCCAATCGCAAGGCGATGCCGAAGGCGGATTACGCCGCCTGGCCCAAGGTGGAAGAAGTCGCGGCAACGATTTTGTTTCTCGCCTCGCCCGATAATAAGGTCACGCGCGGCACCATCGCCACGGTCTATGGGCGGACGTAGAGCACGATCGCCTTGGATTGAATCAGCGCGTCCCTGACATTTTGCTGGAGCATGATCTTACCCGAAAACCGGTGCCCACTTTTCGGGATCATGCTCTCTTCAGTGCCGCGTCAGGCGCTCGGCGAGCGTCTTGCCGCTCGGCGCCACCCCCGTGCGCTCCGCCTTTTGATCGATCCGCCAATAGGCGTGCTGGATATAATGTACGCCGAGATAGCGGAACGGCTCCAACTCCCAATTCTGCGAGCGGTGGTTGACGCAAGGCAGCGTCGTGATCTCCGACTTCACGCCGGTGATGAGATCGGCCAAGACGCGGCCGGACAGGTTCGTGGTCGCGACCCCGTTGCCGACATAGCCGCGCGCGCTCGCAAGCCCAAGGGCCGCGTCGTGCATCATGGTCGGCATGAAATCGCGCGAGCAGCCGAGCGGGCCGCCCCAGGCGTGGGTGAAGCGCACGTCCTTCAGGCGCGGAAACCATTTCCGCACATTGTCCTGGAACATGCGGATGGTCGGCTGGTGGCGGTCGTATTCGTCGTCGATCTTGGAGCCGAAATGATAGGGGGCGCCGCGGCCGCCGAAAAGGATGCGCCCATCCGCGGTCTTCGCCATGTACTCGATGGTGAGGCGGCACGAGTCGACGCATTCGCGATTTCTCCAGCCGATCTCGGCCCAATCGGCCGCCGACAGCGGCTCCGTCAGCGTCATCAGCGAATAGACCGGGATCAATTGCCGGTGCAGCTGCTTCAATCGCGTCAGATACGCTTCGCCGCAGAGCACGATCGTCTTCGCCCGGATATCGCCGCGCGCGGTGCGCAATACCGGGCGGGCGCCGGTGGTGAATCCGGTCACGTTCGTCTGTTCGTAGATCGTGGCTCCGCGCCGCTCGACGGCGCGCGCGAGGCCGCGCACGAGCCGGCCGGGATGAATGTTCGCCGCATCCTTATAGTAGATCGCGCCCAGCACGCCTTCGATCTTTACCCGCGCATCGGTTTGCGACTTGTCGAGCAATTGAACGCGGTCGCCAAGCCCGAGCGCTTCGAACTCGGCGTGGGTGTCGCGCACCGCTGGCAATTGCTGCGGCCCGCGCGCGACCGACATGCCGCCGCCCTTGGTGAAATGAATATCGAGCCCTTCCGCGGCCGCAACCCGCGCAACCTCGTCCACCGAGCCGGCCATGGCCCGGTAGAGCGCGACCGCCTGTTCGCGCCCATGGTGTTCTGCAATCGCTCCCAGGCTCACGGGAAAGTGGGCCGTGCACCAGGAGCCGTTGCGCCCCGAGGCGCCGAAGCCCGCGATCTCCTTCTCCACGATCGCGACCTTCAAGGAGGGTTGGCGCTGCAAGAGGTAGTACGCCGCCCACAAGCCCGAATAGCCAGCGCCGAGAATCGCCACGTCAACGTCGACGGAACCGCTTAAAACCGGCCGCGGCGTCAGATCGTCGCCGCAGGTTTCGAGCCAGTAGCTGTAGGCGGTGTAATCTTTCATGGCACATGCCTCGCTCAGCTATCGACCGCCGACACCTTGCGCAAGCGGTGCCGAAGTTCGGGGCGATCTTGACGCACAAAATGTTTCGACGGCATCGAGCACGGCGGCCGCAATGAGCGCGCGGTGCTCTTCCGTATTCAGCAGCAGTTCCTCGTCGCGATTGATAATCGAGCCGGCTTCGAGCAACACGGCGGGCATTTGGGTCGCTCGCAACACGTAAAGCTTGTCGAATCTGTAGACGCCTACGTCCGCGTCCAAGAGCTCTCTTCGGCGATTCCCCATGATCGCTTCAGTATAGTGAGGGGTGTATTTGAGACCGCGAACTTTCAATTGCTTGCCGAGAAGCTTGCCAAAAAACATGCTCGCGCTACGGCTCGTGTTCTCGTAGGAGACAAAAATGGAATGACCTCTGAACCTGTCGCTAAAGTGGGATGGCCTGCCCTCGTACTCCCAATTTTCGAGCAGGTTTTCGGGCACCGAATCGTGGTGAATTGAAAGAAAGAGATTGGCCATCGATTTATTGGCGGTGGCCACGCGTTGAACCAATCCTGGAATGGCTAGGCCGCCCGTCACGAGTAAGAGGGTCTTGTTAAAGCCCGCCTCGACCAGCGTCCGTTCAACCCGCTGGGTGAGGCGAAGGTTGAACTCATACTCGGTAACGCCGCGAGCGCTGATCGCTCCAGGCTCCTCCACCGTATGTCCGACATCCAATAGGACGCGGAATTGCGCGCGGTTACATTTCGCGCTCTTCGATTCCCCCAGCGCCACGCCGGTCGTTTGACCCCATGCGGTATTCGAAAAACTCGGCGAAAGCGCTATCGATACGACAGCCAGCGTCAATCCGATGCAGAATATAGAGGTCTTCAACGCCGTCTCGATCATCGACGTTTAGAATATCACGGTTCCCCGATGAGCAGGCAAACGCGATCCGCCTTTCGGTCGTTGCCGATCGGAGCAAATGCTCGTATTGGATTTTCCACATAACCCCTCAAATGGGTGGCATATTCGTCTGAATGCCGGATCTCCCATGACGCAGTCGAACGGATCCAAGCCGCAGCGTGACGCCATTCCGCGTAACGTCGATATTTTGATCGTCGGCAGCGGATTCAGCGGCCTTTGTCTTGGCGTCCGCTTGCGGCAATCGCGGCAGGACTCATTTCTGATTATCGAGAAGGGAACCGATATCGGAGGCACTTGGCGCGACAATCGCTATCCCGGCTGCGCCTGCGATATCCCTTCGCACCTCTACTCGCTTTCCTTCGCGCCGCGGAACGACTGGAGCCGCCTGTATCCATCGCAGCCGGAATTATGGGACTACCTTCGCGATATCACCGACCAATACGAGCTTCGTCCCAAAATTCACTTCAACACCGAAATGCAGAGCGCTCAATGGAATGAGGCGGACGCGCTCTGGCACGTCACCACCAATGCCGGGATGATCACCGCGCGCGTTTTGATTTCCGCAATCGGAGCGTTGCATGTGCCGGCATATCCAAAAATCCGCGGGGCCGAGACGTTCGCGGGCAGCGCATTCCACTCGGCGGATTGGCCGACCGGTTTCGACTTGAGCGGCAAAAAGGTGGCGGTCATCGGCACCGGCGCGAGCGCCGTTCAATTTATTCCCGAGATCGCGTCAAAGGTTGAGAAGCTCTACGTCTTCCAACGCACGCCGCCCTGGGTGATGCCGAAACTCGATCGCTCGATCGGCCGCTGGGAGAAACTCCTGTTTCGGTTCTTGCCCGGCTATCGGCACGCATTTCGTTTCCGGCTCTATTGGTATTACGAGTTGCGGGCGCTCGCCCTCAACGGCAACAAGCGGCTACTCCGGATAGCCGAGGGAATTTCCCGCAGCCATCTTGTAAAGCAAATCAGCAACCGGCCTTTACGCGCGAAGCTGAAGCCCCATTATCGCATGGGCTGCAAGCGCATTTTGATATCGAACGATTATTACCCGACCCTCACGCAGTCCCATGTCGAGCTTGTCACCGACAACATTACCGAGATTTCCGGAAACGAAATCGTCACGAGCCACGATCGCAAACGTGTCGATGTCATTATTTACGGCACCGGCTTCGATGTGTCCGGCTCGCTCAAAAGACTGCCGGTCACCGGCCGCAACGGAATTAGTTTAAGCACGACCTGGCAGGCGGAAGTTCCGAGCTATTTCGGCATTTGCGTCAGCGGCTTCCCGAATTTTTTCATGCTGCTCGGCCCCAATACCGGCCTTGGTCACAACTCGGTTGTCATTATGATCGAGGCGCAGGTCAAATACATCATGCGTTGCCTCAACTTCATGCGGCAAAAGCATTTGAAGACGATCGACGTGAAACAAGACGCCCAATCAAACTTCTACCGCAAGATCCAAGAGCGGCTGAAACCGACGGTTTGGCAGGCGGGCGGTTGCCGGAGTTGGTATCAAGACGAAAAGGGCCAAAACGTATCGATCTGGCCGGGCTTTACATTCGATTATCGCTGGCAGACCAGACGCGTGGCCTGGAACGACTATTTCGTCACGCGAAACTAAGGTGGTTCTCGTTTGAGCGGAAATTTGAAGTGCAATCAATGCCCTTCAAATTCGCGTTCGCGTTTTCATCCCGGCGTTCGCGCCTAGACCTCCTATCCCGGCAGTGCCAGACTATGCGCAAAATCGAACATAATCGCCGTGGGAGGAAATCATGCAGGTAAAACGCTCTGTGCAATGGATGCTTTTGCTAGGGGCCGTGGCGATTTGCGCAACGCCCGCCGCCGCACAAAAAAAATACGACATCGGCGCTTCCGATACCGAAATCAAGGTCGGCAATATCATGCCGTATAGTGGGCCGCTCTCGGCCTACGCCACGATCGGCAAGACGATTGGCGCCTATTTCAACAAAATCAACGCCGAGGGCGGCATTAACGGCCGCAAAATCACTTTCATTTCTTACGACGACGGCTTCAGCCCGCCGAAGACCGTCGAACAGGCTCGCAAGCTCGTGGAGAGCGACGAGGTGCTGCTTATTTTCCAAAGCCTCGGAACGCCAACGAACAATGCAATTCAAAAATACATGAACGCAGCCAAGGTGCCGCAGCTGTTTGTCGCCACGGGCGCGACCAAGTTCGGGGACCAGAAGAACTTTCCGTGGACGATGGGATGGCAGCCGACTTACCAGATCGAAGGACGTATCTACGCCCAGTACCTTCTCAAGAACCACCCGAACGGCAAGATCGCCATCCTGTATCAGAATGACGATTCCGGCAGGGATTACATAAAAGGTTTGAAGGACGGCCTTGACGGAAAAATGCAGGTCGTCGCCGAGGCTCCCTACGAGCCGGCGGACCCGACGGTCGATTCTCAAATCATTACGTTGAAGGCTTCGGGTGCCGACATCTTCTTTAATGAGGCCTCACCGAAATTCGCGGCGCAAGCGATCAAAAAGGTGGCGGAACTCGGTTGGAAGCCGGTGCATCTGCTTGCCAGCATCTCGGCCTCCGTCGGTTCCGTCCTTAAGCCCGCCGGACTGGAGAACTCAATAGGCATTTTGTCCACCGGTTACCTGAAGGATCCGACCGATCCGACCTGGAAGAACGATCCCGCGGTCAAGGAGTGGGCGACTTTCATGGATAAATATTATCCGGAGGGCGATAAGACGAGCACGTTCACCGTTTACGGCTATCTCACCGCGCAAACGATGGTCCAAGTCCTGAAGCAGTGCGGTAACGATCTCACGCGCGAGAACGTCATGAAACAGGCGGCCAATCTCAAGGACCTGGAACTCACGATGCTGTTGCCGGGGATCAAGATCAACACCGGCCCGAACGATTATTATCCGATCAAGCAAATGCAGATGTCGCGCTTCAACGGCGAGCATGGCGTGCTTTTCGGCCCCATCATCTCCAGCGGAATGAGCGGCATGTGATGTTGTTTCTCGCGAAAACTTAGCCCGCTTTCCACCGACCTATTCCGTGCTCGGCCGCATCGGGGGGCGCGCCCCTGAGCGGCGGGCACGGGCGGTGACGATCGTTTGAAATTGCCGGAGAAATGCTCGAACGCGCGCCGCGGAAGTTTACTCGCGGCTCCGTCGCGCCAACCGAATTGCTAGCGCCCGCCCCAACTGCCGAAGCGATAATTCATACTGACGAGCACGAAGTGAGCGCGCTGATCGATGTTTTCGGAGAAGTTGATTAACCCGTGAAACGGCACCGCACGGGTACCGAAACCCATATAGCCGTATTCAACGCTGAACGACCAATTGGGTGCGAACATCCAATCGAAGCCGCCGCCAAAAGTCCAGCCGCGGCGAGTCTCACTGGCTGTTGCATCTATGAATGAAGGCGATTCGATAAATTGATACTTGTCGCGCACGAAGGCGGCACCGCCCCTGACGAAGACGAGCGTCGTCGGCTGAACGGTGTAGCCAATTCGGCCGGTTGCCGTAGCGAACCACGGAATGCGGTTCGAGAACGCTTTGCCCAGAAAGAACGGGTCCTGGCCGTGCAGGTTCGTCCAGTCGAACATGCCCTGCGCGCCGAACACCCACATGCCATTCTGGACATCGCAACCGAATTGCGCGCCCCCGATAATGCTGGATGGATTAATGCTGCCTTCGCCGCCGGCACCGAAGGTACCCGGCGTGAATTCCTTACGCGTCCAGCCACCGCCGATATTGCCGCCGACATAGCAGCCGGTCCAATTGTAGACCGGTGGCGCGGCCTTCGCCGGCTCGCCGCCGACAACAGTAATGGCCACGATCGCGACGCCGCTGAGCAGAAGTTTCTTCATCGCGGGCCGCCGCTGCCGAAGCGGTAGTTCACGCTGAGAAGCACGAACTGCGCGTGCTGACTGATTTGTTCGGAGAGGGCGCCTGCGAAGCCGGCCTGCGGCTCGAAGTTCACGAATTTAGTACCGAAGCCCATATAGCCGTATTCAACGGCGACCGACCAGTTCGGCGCGAACATCCAATCGAAGCCGCCGCCGAGAGTCCAGCCCTTACGGGTCATACTAGCCTTCTCCGCGGGCGACACCGGCAAGTCAATAAAATCATGTTGGTCGCGCACAAAGGCGGCACCACCCCGGACAAAGAGTAGCAACGCCGGCTGGACGGCGTAGCCAACGCGGCCGGTTGCGGTGGCAAACCAGGGAATATGGGTCGAAAACGATTTGCCGATAAAGAACGGGCTGTTGCCGTGCATGGACGACCAATCGAACATGCCTTGCACCCCGAACACCAACATGCCGTATTGGACATCGCAACCGAGCTGCGCGCCTCCAACAAAACTGTGCATGCTGGCGGGGCCCGCTCCGGACGAGCCAAAGGTGCCCGTCACAAAATCCTTATTCGCCCAGCCGCCGCCGATATTGGCGCCCGCATAGCAGCCGGTCCAATTGAACGCGGCGGGTGGCGCGGCCTTAGCCGGCTCGCCAACCGCAATAGTGATAGCCGCGACCGCGGCGCCGCTGAGCAGAAGTTTTCTCATCGCGTGCCCCCGCCCCAGCCACCGAATCGATAATTCAGGCCGACGAGCACGATCTGGATGTGCTGATTGACATTTTCGCTGGCCAACCCGAGGGCGTTAAAATTCACCGCGCCGGTGCCGAATCCCATGTAGCCATATTCGATCGTGAGCGACCAATTCGGTGCAAACATCCACCCGGCGCCGCCACCGAATGTCCAGCCGCTGCGGGTCACATACGCGGGTGCGCTGAACCCGCCGTGGAAAAATTCATATTGGTCGCGCGCAAAGGCGGCGCCGCCCCTGACGAAGACAAGCATCGCCGGTTGAACAACGTAACCAACGCGGCCGGTTGCGGTCGCGAACCAGGGAACGCGGGCCGAAAATCCTTTGCCGACAAAGAACGGACTTTCGGCGCTCATGGACGCCCAGTCGAAGAGGCCCTGTGCCCCAAACACCCACGCGCCGTTTTGAACATCGCAACCGATCTGCCCGCCCCCGACGAAACTAGATGGTTTGGCGGTCCCCCCGGGATAAGCAATGCTCGGGTTAGGATCGAACTCCTTATCGCGCCCAGCCGCCGCCGATATTGGCGCCCACATAGCAGCCGGTCCAATTGAACGCGGCGGGTGGCGCGGCATTCGCCGGGCTTTCTGCGGCAACAGTGATGGCCGCGATCGCAACGCCGCTAAGCAGAAGTTTCCGCATCGAGACCCCGATATGCGTCTTCCGGCGGCCGCGAACGGCCTCCCGGATTTCCCAGATCCGGTCATATTATTATTCGCTCGGGCAGCCGAAGTCTGTGACAAATATGCCACAACTTCAGGTAATCGACGCCCGAAAAAACCGAAGCCGGCACCGCGAGCGCCCGAAATCCGAGCCGCTTGAATGGCTTACCCGAGAATCAATTCCGCCGATCGAGTAAGCCAGCGACGTCCTCGAGGCTTTCGATTTGCACCGCTTCGTCGGGATCAAGCTGGCGGCCGATGGTCTCTTCGAGCGCCATAATCAGGCGCAGATGTGCGAGACTATCCCAGCGCTCGAAGCCACCGATGCGCGCGGTATCCGGGATCGCCGCGGCATCAGCGTGGATCGCTTCGGCCAGCAATTTTTTGGCGCCGGCGAGCCCGCTCATGGAACACGCTTGGCGCGAAGCTTGCGCCATTCCTTACGCAGCAACCCAAATTGATATTGGTCGAGCCTCGATCCATCCGCGGCCGACAGGCACTGCCCGCGCAACGTTCCTTCATGGCGCCAGCCCTGAGCCTTGTAGTTGAAGAGCGCGGGGAAATTTCGCGCAAGCGGCGTTCCGCTCGCCTTCTCGATTCCGCGCGACTCGAAGAAGTGATCGAGGAGTGCCGCGCGCGCTTCGTTGACGACGCCCTTCCCCCACCACTCTTTCTCGCCAATCGCCACGTTGAAGATGGCGCAGCGGTGTATCGGCTCGACATCGACCATGAAGAAACCGATCTGCGCTCCGCCGGCCTTGTCGAAGATTCCGATCAGGAATCGTGTTTGGTTGTCGACGCTGGCAATGTGCGCGGCAAGTTCCTCGCGGCGCATGGCGCGTGCCGGCATGTTGAGCGGTCCCATGATCGCGGGATCCTTGGCCCAACCCAGCCAACGGTCCGAGGCATCGGCGGGCGTTACGCTGCGCAAATCAAACCGGTCGGTCTTCAGAAAAACCGGCCGGCCCCTTCCCGGAATCATTTGGTAACACCCTCGACTAACCTCTGACCCATAGCGGTGCGATCGACTTTGCCGCGTGCATTATGCGGCAAATTGGGGACAAAGAACCAGCGCTCCGGAATTGCTTCGCGACGAATTCGCTCCTGGCACCACGAACGAAGACTTTCCGCGTTTTCGCTCGCGCCCTCGACGAGGCGAATTGCTGCCGCCACGGATTCGCCCCCAACCTTGTCCTCCATGCCGAACACGCAGGCCTCCGCAATGGCGGAATGGCTTTCGAGCAGGCGGTCGATTTCAGCGGGCTGCACTTTGAACCCGGCACGATTGATCTCTTCCTTGATGCGGCCGGTAATTCGTATCTTCCCGGCACCGTCGACCGAACCCCGATCGCCAGTATGAAACCAACCATCGCGTAGAGCCGCGGCGGTCAGGTCGGACCGACGGAAATAACCGGACATCAGCGAGGGCGATTGCAGCACGACCTCGCCTTCGCCCGACGGCAGCAACCGGCCGCTATCGTCCAAAACTGCAGCGACGCCGCCCCAAGGTTTGCCGACGAGCCCGTCCTCGATTCCGTCGACCTTCGACGAGGCGCCCGCAATCCAGTTGGCGGTCTCGGTCATGCCGTAACAATTGACGGCCTCGGCGCGGGACCAGCCCACAATGTCGGACCACAGCACAGCGGAAAGCGGCGCCGATCCGATATGGACCCGCAAGAGCGATCCGTTCAACGGCGGGTTGGCGAGTTTAAGCGCCATGCGCCACAGCGCGGGAACCGAACTCATGAACGTGATGCCGTGCTCGTCGACAATACGGCCCAGATTTTTCACGAGCGGCATTCCACGCGGATGAAGAACAATGTTTCCGCCGGCCAATAGCGGGGTCAATGCATTGCCGATCAGTCCGTGCCCAAAATGCGTGGGCAGCGTTACGAGCGTTTGCGCCATCGTTTGCTCGCCGATCGCCGCGGCGTTCAGCGACATGCGCACGAACAACGCACGAAAGGTCAAAACCACCCCTTTCGGCGCGTCTGTTGTGCCGGATGTGAAGAGCACGAGCGCGGGGTCATCGGGCTCCCACGCCGACGCGGTCATCGGGGTGTCCCGGACATCGGCCAGTTGCAGAATGGGTGCCTCCGCATCGATTGCCGCCGAACCCGCATCAATGAGGATCGCCGCGGGCTGCACGAAGCCGATCAAGTTCTTGCGTTCGGGTTGCGTCAATTCGCCATCGAGGCAGAAGGCCGTGGCGCCCAAGCTCCAGACCGCTAACAAATCGGCGAAGAAACGGGCGCTGTCCGCATGCGCAATGACGACCAACGAGCCGCGGCCGATACCGTGCTTGGACAAGGCTCCTGCACGGCATGCGATCTCGTTCGCGAGCATTGCCGCATCCCATCGCAAGCCGAGATTGAGATCCGAGATTCCGCCCAATCGTCCCGTTTGTTTCATTGTCAGTTAGCCAAAAACATCCCGTGCAAACCTAGCTTCTCAGTGGCTTGCGGCAAAGCAATCAATTTTATCGAATTAGCGAAGAAAAAATTTCGAAGCCCCACATTATCAAAAGCCATGAGTATCGCGCTATCGATTGCCGCATCGGGCATGGCTGCCGCGGCCCTGCGCCTGCAGGTGTCGGCCAGCAATGTCGCAAACGCGCTGTCCTTCGGGCCGCTCCCGACCGCGAAAAATTCCGCGGGCTTTCCTCCCGCCTATATTCCCTTGCGCGTCGACCAGACGGATGTCGCCGGCGGCGGCACGGTCGGAACCGTAACGCCCGTGTTGCCGAGCTATGTACCCGTTTATGATCCAACGGCGCCGTTTGCCGACAGTAGCGGAATGGTGGCGGCTCCCAACGTCGATCTCGGAAACGAGCTGATTCAACAGTTGCTCGCGCGCTACACCTTCGCCGCCAATACCAAGGTCGTAAGCACCGATGCGCGAATGATGGATTCCCTTCTCAACATCATCGTATAAATTTTTCAGCCGGCGCCGATCGCGCGCCTTAGGATCACCGTCGCATCGACAGCCGCCCGATCGGAGACCCAAGCGATGAACTGATCGGGCCGGATGAGCATAAACGCGGCCTCGTAGCGCTCACGCCCGCCGGCGCGGCTGTCGCCCACGACCTTGAACGGAACCCGCAGCAGTTTAGCTGCCCGCTCGAATTCGTTCCCGGCGCCGCTGCCATCACCGAGCGCAAGCAGCGTGAAGCCACCGCCGAGTTCTTCGAAAATATTGCGCCCCGAGGCGAGCGGCTGCGGCGCCAGGTGATGTCCCGCCCGCGCCGTAAAGCGATGCGGACCCACCGCGTTGCTGCGGCCGCCGGGCGGCCCCCAGACGATGGATGAGCCCCCATAATTCGGCTCGAAGGCATTGACTTCCGAGCGGGCGCCGGACTGACGCTCCTTCCACTTCCGCTCGAAGGCGCCGCGATCGCGCTCCGGGATCGAAGGCATCGAGAAAATCACGATCGTTCTTGATCGCGTTTTCGATGAAGTCGCGCGCCGTGGATTCGAAAACCGGCCGCCGCTCCTCGCCGTAGGAATCGAGCAGCCTGCTCCCGGCCCAGCCTTGCAGCGTGGCGGCTAGTTTCCAGCCGAGATTGACCGCGTCCTCGAGACCGGTATTGATGCCGTAGCCGCCATAGGGCGGATGGCTGTGGGCGGCGTCACCGGCAATGAAAACGCGCCCATTCCGGTAGGTGTCGGCGATCGCGATCCGGAGTTCCCAGAAGCCGACGTGTTCGAACTTCACATCGAACTCGGCGCCGGCCGCCGAATGGAGATAGCGGCGAAAGTCAAAATTGTCCTTGGTCGTGCCGGGCGGGACCGGCGCGTGGAAAAACCACGTGGTGCCGAGATCGACGCGGCCGAAGAACTTCCAGTAGCCTTTCAGATCGGGATGCAGGACGTTGAAGAAGGACTTGCCCGGATACCGCTCGAGCAGGCGATGAAGCTGTTGCGAGCGGAACACGAGCAGCACCATCAGCCGGTCGTGGTCCGAATGCGTTTGCGTAATCCCGGCCTGCTCGCGCACCAAAGACCGGCTGCCGTCGCAGCCGACGACATAAGCGGCCTCGAGCGTCCGGCGGGTCTTGCCGTCGCGCCCGACGATCATGACGCGGGCGCCGTGCGTCATCGTGACTTATCTCTTCGGCGCTCCAGCCATACATCGGCTTGACCGCCGGCAGTCCGGCGGCGCGCCGGCGCAGCACGGCCTCGGTGGCGTATTGCGGCAGCCTTTCATTGTCGGTGAAATAGAAGGGGCGGACGAGCTCGCGCTGCAGCCAGTCGTAGTGGTAGTCGCCCAGCAGCGTGCCGTAGGCGGTCATGCCGCCGATGCCGTATTCCCGCGGGATCGTTCGTGCCGCGCGCAGTTCCTGCTCGGCGCCCCAAAAATGGAAATGCTCCATCGTTCGCTGGGTGAGGTTCTGGCCCTTCGGGATGGGTTGCGGATCGGCATAGCGCTCCACCACGATCGAGCGAACGCCGCGCTGCCCGAGTTCGATGGCAAGCCCCATGCCGACGGGCCCGCCGCCGACGATGATGACCTCTGCGTCTTGTCGCTTCGAGCGGTTCACGGCTCTCGTCTTTTGCGCGTCCGGCTGGCCTCGGATAGTCTATCTCGATTACCCGGCTTCAAGACCGGCGGCAAAAGCAATCGCGAGGGAGGACCATGGCCGAGGCTTCCGGTGTGATCGACGTTGCCGGCTTCATCGACGAACAGCCGGTCGGCCGCTTTCAGATCCGCCTGCTTCTGGCCTGTGCCGCCGTGCTCTTCCTCGATGGCTTCGACACGCAGGCCATCGGCTACGTCGCGCCGGACCTTGCCCGCGACTGGGGGCTTGCTCGCGGCGCGCTCGGACCCGTGTTCAGCGCCGGCCTCTTCGGTCTGATGATCGGCGCGCTTGTTTTCGGCCCGGTCGCCGACCGTATCGGGCGCAAGAAGATCATCGTCTTCAGCACGGCCGCCTTCGGAATCGGCACGCTCGCCGCCGTCTTCGCCCAGGATATCTCCAGTCTGCTCGTCATCCGTTTCCTCACCGGCCTCGGCCTCGGCGGGGCGCTCCCGAACGCGGTCGCGCTCACCTCGGAATTCAGTCCGCATCGCCGCCGGGCGACGATGGTCATGGCGATGTTCGTCGGATTTTCCGTAGGCGCCGCACTCGGCGGGCTGATCGCCGCGGCGCTGATCCCCGTCTTCGGTTGGCGGTCCGATATTCCTGATCGGCGGCGTGGCGCCGCTCTTATTCGTTCCGGTCCTCGCGCTACACCTGCCCGAGTCCGTCCGTTTCCTCGCGCTCACCGGCCGCGCGGACGCACGCGTCGCCGAATTGTTGAGCCGCATCGCGCCATCCGCGGGCTTTCCGGTCGGCGCGCGCTTCGGCGTGCATGAGGCGAAGCTCGCGGGCCTGCCTGTCGTGCACCTTTTCAGCGAAGGCCGCGCCTTAGCGACGCTCGTGTTGTGGATCGTGTTCTTCATGAGCCTGCTCGACCTCTATTTATTGTCGAACTGGATTCCCACCGTGCTCAACGATCTCGGTGCATCGATTCCGATAGCGGTGGCCGTCGGCGCGATGTTTCAGGTCGGCGGCGTGGTCGGCACCTTCGCCCTCGGGCAATTCATCGACCGTTTCTCGTTCCGTGCGCTTTCGCTCACCTATCTTCTCGCCGCCGTCGCGGTGGCGGCGGTCGGCTTCTCCGGCCACTCGATCGCGCTCGCCACACTCGCGATCTTCTGCGCCGGCTTCTGTATCGTCGGCGGGCAGATCGCCTCGAATGCGCTTGCCGCGACCTATTATCCGACGATGATACGCTCGAGCGGTGTCGGCTGGGCACTCGGCATCGGCCGGATCGGATCGATCATCGGGCCGTGGATCGGCGGGATGATGCTCGCGCGTCGCGTCGGTGCGGATTCGCTGTTCCTGGCGGCGGCGGTGCCGGCCTTGTGCGCAAGCCTTGCCGCCCTTGCGCTCGCCCGCATCACGCGAGCAGACGATCGATGAACATCCCCCAAATTCGCTTGACGAGTCTCGCGCATGGCGGTGGATGCGGATGCAAGCTCGCCCCCGAAGTATTGCGCCAACTCCTCTCCGAGCATCCGGCGGCGAATTCCTACCGGTCGCTTCTCGTCGGAATCGAGACCGGCGACGATGCGGCCGTCTGGCAGCTCGATGAGAACACGTGCCTCATCGCGACCACGGACTTTTTCATGCCGATGGTCGACGATCCGTTCGATTTCGGCCGCATAGCGGCGACGAACGCGCTTTCCGACATCTACGCGATGGGCGGCAGGCCGATTTTCGCGCTCGCAATTTTGGGAATTCCGGTCGACAAGATACCCCCCGAGCTGGTTCGCAAGATTCTCGACGGCGGCTCCGCGGTATGCACCGCAGCCGGTATTCCCATCGCCAGCGGGCATTCGATCGACTCGCCGGAACCGATCTATGGACTTGCCGTCATCGGGACCTGCCGGCCGGACGAGGTACGGCGTAATTCCAGCGCGAAGCCCAACGACGCTCTCATTCTCACGAAGCCGCTCGGAGTCGGTATCTATTCGGCGGCGATCAAAAAGGGGGTCCTGCCGCCCGAGAGTTACGCAGAAATGATCGCGACAACGACGCTGCTCAATCGCGTCGTCGCGGACTTGGCGAAGAACCCGGATGTACACGCGGTCACCGATGTCACCGGTTTCGGCCTGCTCGGGCACGCATTAGAGATGGCGCGCGGCTCGAATGTCGCGCTCGTGATCAGCGCGCAAGATGTGCCACTACTGCCGCAAGCCATGGCGCTTGCCAAGGCAGGATGCGTTACCGGCGCATCGACCCGAAACTGGGCAAGCTATAAAGACGACGTGACGCTTTCGCCGGCGGCAACGGAATGGCAGCGTCACTTGCTGACCGACCCGCAGACTTCGGGCGGGCTACTGATTGCCTGCCGATTCGATCGTGCCGACGCGATCCAGCAAGAAATCGTCGCCGCCGGCTATCCGTTCGCCCGCATCATCGGCCGCACCGTCGAGGGGCCCGCGAGCGTCAGAATCGAGCCGTGAACGCGGGCAGCCGAAGCTAAGGCTTCAAATTCTGCCCGATGGGGCAAGGATCAATACGATCAGCAAGATGAGCCCAATGCCGCCGCCCTTCCGATATTTTAGATGGACGGGGATGGCTGCGTTTTTCGCGCGTTTAAGCGGCGCGCTTAGTTTCGTCTGCCTGCGCCCGACGTTTGTTCGCCCGACGGGAGCCTTTCATCAAGTCGGCGGCGCCAAAGGCCGCGATGGCGGCAAGAGCGATCGGCAAGAGCCGGCCAATACCGATGGTGCGAACGATTTGCACTCCCATCAATAAAGCGGCGGGATCGGCGAACCAGCCAGGTACCGCACTTGCGGCCTCTTGCTCCGCTTTCGCCGCGCGACGGCGAGAAATCGCGAGTATCGTCAATGCAAAGACGGCGACCAGCAAGAACAAGCCGGCTCCGGCGCCGCAGGCGACAATGGTGTCATAACGCTGCTGCGTCCAAAGAAAGGCGGCGATCACGAGAAAGAAGAAGGCCGCGACACCGGCGGCGGCGGCTATGCTTCCATAGACGGCCGTGCGTAGGGCGGCTTCGATTGAGCTGCGCACATTCACTCCCCGGTTAAAGCCTCAACAAGCGACCTACTTCAGCGGCGCCACATCGCGCCCATCACAAAGCCGACCCCGAGCGCGACGGCGAGCGTCGCGAAGGGACGCTCCTGCACCGACTCTTCGATGGCATCGGAGAATGTGTCGCGGACGTCGCGAACGGCGGCGGCGGCCTCCCCGGTCTTGGCGTCGAAATTCTTTTTTACGCGCTTATACGCGCCGCCGCCCTTGGCGGACAGAAGATCGACTACATGCTGACTGAGCTTGCCTACATCGTCTCGCATGGCGGTTAAGTCCTCTTGCAAACTATCGACGGTAGCGGAGGCATCGCGGGTGAATTTGGCGGTTGGGTCGGCAGCAGCCATTGGAGAGTCCCCTCTTTACGGAATTGAACAGCTGCTTAGATAACGCGGAACCCGCCGAAAGGTTGCAGATCGTCGCTCTTGTCCGCAGGATGAAGAAAAAGCCCGGTTTTGCCCGGGCTTAAGTTTCGGATGACCGCGAGACGGTCACTTGCCTACTGTTTCCTTTACGGCGTCCTTGAGACCACCAATGGTGTTCTGCACCTTTCCGGCGGTCTTTTCGGCCTTACCTTCCGCCTCGGTCTTGGTGTCGCCGGTTACCTTGCCGACCACCTCTTTCAGCTTGCCTTTGGCCTGATGGGCCGAACCTTGGATGCGATCTTTGTCCATGACATCACCTTCCATACTGTCAACAAAAGCGGTTTCAAAACAAACATTCGCGCGGCCGAAATGTTCCTTCAATAAATTTAGGCTGCCGCTACCTCGTTCGCCATTTGCGAATTCAAAAAAATGGAGAGGCGAAGGATGTTGTGCCTCTCCACCTCAAAATCAGCCCCGGGGAAGAGGGCCGACGGTGACCTCGCTTAATGGAAAAAACCGAACAGCCACAAAACCACGAGGATCGGAATCGGAATTCCGAGTAGCCATAAGATCAACGCGCGTCCCATGTTTTTAGTCTCCTTGCCGCTGCCGCTCCCCGCATCTCAACATTCGAGCCCGGTAAAGGTTTCGCGCGAGCGCTCATGCGCCAAAATGGACCTTATGTGCGACGGGAGACATATCGACTGACGGCCCCTGCGAACGAATTATGACCCTTCAGGGAACCCTTTTCTTGATGGTTTGTTGGTTGTGGCCTGGTTGGATGACGGCCTGAGTGCGCGCAGGGGGATCAGGAAAAGCAAAGGATGTCAGGGATCAGGGAAAAGCTCCCTGGGGAGTTGGGTTGATGATCTCCAATACTGAGTTACTGCAAACCTTGCCGGTCGCCGTCTATATGACCGACTCGGAGGGCTGCATTACGTTTTACAACGAGGCGGCCGCGGAGCTGTGGGGCCAGCGCCCGGAAATCGGCAAGGATCGGTGGTGTGGGTCGTGGCGTCTTTATTGGCCCGACGGACGGCCAATGGCGCATGACGAGTGCCCGATGGTGCTCACCTTGAAGGAAGGCCAGCCGGTCCGCGGGGCCGAGGCCATTCTCGAGCGCCCCGACGGCACGCGCATCCCCTTCATTCCTTTCCCGACGCCGCTCCGCGACGCCTCCGGCCGGCTCACCGGCGCCATCAATGTGCTGGTCGACATCACCGCGCGGAAGCAGTCTGAAATCAAATCGGCGTGGCTTGCCGCCATCGTCACTTCCTCGGACGACGCGGTCATCGGCAAGACTCTCGACGGCACGGTCACATCGTGGAACGCCGCCGCGGCGCACATCTTCGGCTATGAAGAAAGCGAAATGGTCGGCCAGTCGATTACCCGCATTATTCCGCCGGAATTACAGGCGGAAGAGAAGCAGATTCTCGCGCGATTAAAGCAGGGCAAACGCATCGAGCACTTCGAGACGGTGCGCATGGCCAAGGACGGCCACCGCATTAACATCTCTCTTACCGTGTCGCCCGTGCGCGACAAATCGGGAATGCTCATCGGCGCATCGAAGGTGGGCCGCGACATCAGCGAGCGCAAGCGGGCCGAGGAAACGCGGCGTCTGCTCCTCAACGAGCTTAGCCATCGCGTCAAGAACACGCTGGCGACCGTGCAATCCATCGCCCGTCAAACCTTGCATCGCGCGAGGAGCCCGGCCGAATTCGTGTCGACGTTCTCCGGCCGCGTGCAGGCGCTGGCACAAGCGCATACGCTCCTCACCGAGAATACCTGGCAAGGCGCCAAAATGCGGGAGCTTGTGCGCGATCAGCTGCAATTCGGCGGGATCGACGACAATCGAATCTCATGTTCGGGGCCCGTGCTCACGCTCGATCCGCAAGCTACGCTACATCTGGCCCTGGTGCTGCACGAGCTTGGCACCAATGCGCGCAAATACGGCTCCTTGTCCGTCCCGCGGGGACGCCTCTCGATCAATTGGGAAATGCAGACGAATGGCGGGCGCCATATTCTTCTTGATTGGGCGGAGCGCGACGGCCCGGAAGTGCACGCACCTTCGGAGCGCGGGTTCGGCACCACGCTGATCGAACAAAGTCTGCACGCGGACGGCGGCACGGCATCCATTCATTACGGATCGGAAGGCCTGACTTGCCATATCAAATTTCCGCTGCAAGACGCCGTTCCATCGGGTCTCGCCGCAGTCGTTGAGGCACGGCCTGCGGGAGCGAAACTTTCGCTGCTCAGGCAAGACGCCGATCCGTCCAGCCTCAAAGGGAAGCGTATTCTCATTATCGAGGACGAGCCCCTCATATCCATGGATCTCGAAGCGAATTTGACACGGGCCGGCTGCGACATCGTGGGGCCCGCGAGCACACTCGATCAGGCAAGGCTGTTCGTCGAGAAGGCGGATTTCGATGCCGCGCTGGTCGATGCCAATCTCGCCGGCCGTCCAGTCGACGAGCTGGCGTCGGCATTGACACGGCGAAATATCCCGTTCGCCTTCGTCACCGGCTACGGGCGCGACGCCCTGCCCGTAGCGTTCGGAGAGGGAATTGTCCTCGACAAGCCCTTCACGCAAGAACAACTGCTCACGATGGTCGGGCAATTGTTCGATCGAGGCGCCGGCATTGTGCCATTGAGAAATCAACGGTCTTGATTCCGCCGGCACCGCAGTCCTAAGGTTGGAAACCATCCCATGAAGACTCCTTCCTCGCCGCCGGCCCGCCGGTTTCGAACTCGATCTTGTTCAGCCGGCACCCGTTGCCAGCGGAGAGGCTTTTTGGCGCGGCGCGACCGAGATCGCAATCATCGGTATTTTTCTGCTTCTCGCGCTTGCCGCCCTGCAATTTTCCCGGGCGCTTCTCCTGCCCGTCACGCTTGCCATCGTAATCGGCACGATGATGGCACCGCTCGCAGCGCGCCTTACGCGATGGGGAATTTCACCTTGGCTCGGTTCGTTTCTGCTCGTGGCGGTCTTTCTCGCCGTGCTTTGCATTCTGATTGTCGAGCTATCGGGCCTGGTGACCGACTGGGCGGTGAAAACCCCGGATATCGGCGCAACGCTTCGCGAAAAACTTCAGGTTTTTGACCGGCCGCTGGCGGCGCTCCGAGACTTACAAAGCGGAATTTCTGCTCCGCTCGGGATCGATCTCGGCGCGATCAAATTCGATATGAACACGAATTTCATTGCGCCGTTGCTATCGATCCTAACGCCGGCAATCGGCCAGCTACTGCTATTCTTCGGCACCTTGTTCTTTTTCTTGGCGGGCCACGGAAGTTTTCGCCGCCAATTGATTGCGCTATCCGAAAAACGAAGAGATCGCCTGCGCGTCCTGCGCATCTTCAACAATGTCGAGCGGAGCCTATCGAGTTATATCGGAATTCTTACGCTCATTAACATCGCCATCGGCTTGCTCACGGCGACGCTCTCGGCATTGGTCGGCCTTCCAAGCCCCATCGCGCTCGGTGTACTCGCCTTCGGGCTCAATTACGTTCCGCTGATCGGCCCCGCGATCATGGTCATCGTCTTGTTTATCGTCGGACTCGTCGTGTTCCCCTCGATCAGCTATGCGCTGCTCGCGCCCGCGATTTTTATCGCCCAGTCCGTACTGGAGGGACAGTTTGTCACACCCAGCATCGTCGGGCGACAGATGACCGTGAACCCTTTCGCGATTTTTTTGTCGGTTGCCTTCTGGGTATGGCTGTGGGGTCCCCTGGGCGCGCTGCTCGCAATGCCGCTTTTGATCGTCTTTATGGTCGCACGCAGCCACCTTTACCCGAGTAGCAGTGTCACTTTCTCAAAATAGCGATCGCGAATTGTAATCGAGCGCACTCATGTTGAAATCAACGCGGCAATTCTTGTTCGCCGGCGCGCTGGTCCTAATCGCGAATCCGGCGCACGTAGCGTCTTGCAATGATCCGTCAGACTTTCCAGCCTGGATCGAAGAGATAAAGCGCGAAGCGACGGCTCAAGGTATTTCTGCGCGAGGGGTCGCGGCTCTAAACGGCGTTGCCTACGACGCCGCCGTCGTTTCGCGTGACCGGCGGCAAGGAGCGTTTCGCCAAAGCTTCGAGCAATTCTCGGGTCGTATGGTGCCGCCACGACTTTCGCGCGGCATGCAGATGATGAAGCGTCACGCCGCCTTGCTGTCGCGGATCGAAGGCCAGTTCGGCGTGTCCGCCGCGGTTATTGTCGCAATTTGGGGACTGGAAACCGACTTCGGCGCCGACAACGGAAGCTTTCAGACGATTTCGGGCCTTGGCGACCCTTGCCTATGATTGCCGCCGCCCAGAGAAATTCCGTCCGGAATTATTCGACGCCCTGCGGATTGTCGCCCGCGGCGACATGTCTGCGGCGGAAATGCACGGGGCGTGGGCTGGCGAGATCGGGCAAACTCAATTCATGCCATCGTCATTTCTGAAATTCGCTGTCGATTACGACGGCGATGGTCGGCGCGATCTTATCCATAGCGTTGCGGATGTGCTTGCGTCGACAGCCAATTATTTGCGCGGCTATGGCTGGCAGCACGGTGCGCCCTACGGTCCGGGCACGAAGAATTTCGAAGTCATTCTTGCGTGGAACAAAGCGCAAGTTTACGCGCGGACGATTGCGTATTTTGCCGAGCGTTTAGAGGGCGCGCGATAGGGCTCGGCCCATGCTCAGTCGGCGCGATAACCGGGCGGGTATCGATTTATCGGTTGTCCGTATTGCGGCGGCCCATCATATTGCGGCCGAGCATAGTCGGGGTAGGGAATCACATAGCGGGGCTGCGGGTAACCCTGTTGCGGATATGCCGCATTCGAGTTGAGCGGCCTTGGCAGCTGTGAATCGTATGCGCGTTCGCGGTCTCGCGGCGTGTCGACGCCGCGCCGGCCAAGCGCTACTTGCTCGCTGCCCGTCAGCACCACCTTGGTTTTGAGAACGCCTTCCCGCTCTACGAGCGCGAACAGAGTTGCGGCGTTCGCGGGCGACAGACGCACGCAGCCGTGGCTGGCGGGCTTTCCGATATTCTTGGCGTCGTATGAGCCGTGAATGGCATGGCCGATCTTGGTAAAGAAGATCGAATGCGGCATCGGCGCGTTATCCCACTCCTCGGAAAAATGCTCGGCTTCCATGCGGAACGCGGTATAGGAGCCCGAAGGCGTGGCGTAGCCGCTGCGTCCGGTGGAGACCGGCCAGTTGTAAAGTGCCTGGCCATCGCGGGCGACCGTCATGCGCTGCGTGCTCTTGTCGACCTTGACCAGAATCTCCGCTTGTGCGGCGCCGTTGAGGGTTGCGGTGAGTGCAATAGCAGCGATCCAAACAACGACTAAACGCACGGGGTTTGATCCTCGAAGGCACATCGTGGCGAGCGCTACACTTCAAGCGTCCATGCCGCCTTTGGTTCCCTCCTGGAGCCGACAAGGGGACATAGCCTTTATTTAGACAGTTAGGTATTTCCTTCGCCCGGGGCATAAGCTGGCGCCCCACGCCCGTTTATTTTTCCTTTATTTGCGACGGTTGCGGCAGGACGGCGTCGGTTAGAAGCATCACCGAACACTTCGCCCGCTCCAGCACGGCCTGGGCGGTGCTGCCAAAAAAAAGTTTTTCGCCCGAGCGGCGGGAAACGCCCATGACGATGAGATCGTAGCGGCCGGTCTGGGCCTCTCTCAAAATTGCGGCATCGGCCGCGATATTGACGCGCACCGCCGTGCGGATCGGTGTCGCATAGCGATCTGCCATTTCCGCCACTTCCTTCAAGATGGCTTCTTCTTGCCGATGGGTCGCGCTTCCGCGACGTGGACGCCCTTTTTGCGCTGAAATCCCCGTATCCGACACGTAGAGAGCCCCAAGACGGGCGTGATCGCCACGTGCAAGAACGATCGCGACTTCAGCGCCGCGCCGCGACACGTCGGTGCCAGCGATGGCGACAAGGATATTGAACGGGCTCTTGAGCGGGTTTTCGGCATGGCGCCCTCGCGCGCTGACCAAGGCGAGCGGCCCGTTGAACCCCGCGGCGACGCGGCTCACCTCGTTCCGAAAGCCGCCTTCGGAATTCACCGCCTTGTCCACCCCGATCACGAGAAGATCGTAGCCGCGCTTCGCCTCGTCTTCGATCGCTTTGCGCGTCGGTGCCGTTTGCACGCGCGCCGTCACATCGACCTTGTTCGGGCGCCTCCCCGGCTTGATCGCTCTTCTTCTCCGCTCTTGCTTTCGATTTTTCCGCGGCCGTCTCCACGCGTGGAAGCGCGAGGATTGCGCCTTCTCCTCCTTGGAGGATTGCGGCTTCGGCTTTTGTCCAAATGGAACACGGTCGTCGGCAAGCCACGCGAGCCGGCGATCAGGCCCGCGAGCCGCGTGGCGAACCTGCCGTTCGCGCTCTCGTCGACGGCGAGGAAGAGACGTTCGATGTTGCGACAAAACCCCTCGCCTCGAATTCCTCGTGCTCGAGCCGCTTTTTCTCGTCCTCGCTGATCGGCAGCCGGCGAAAGCGCCCAGCGCAACATCGGCGGCATCGCCATCGTGGTCACGACGGCCATCGTCGACGATCATGGTGTAGAGGTCCGTTGAGCATGCCGAGCGAAAGCCCGATCGTGGCAACGATCACTTCGGTCGAGCCGCGCGCATTCATGCCGAAGCCGAGCGCAAACGATTCGCGCCGCGTCAGTCCGCCGAGCTCTCCGCCGATGAAGGCGCCGCCGAACTTGCCGATGCTGGCGATCCCGATGAGGCCGAAGGTGATCAGCAGGAGATCGGATCCTTCAGCACCGAGAGATCCGCGCTCAAGCCCGGCGAGCCCGAAGAAGACGGGCATGAAGAAAGCGGCGATCATGCCGCGCAACTGCTCCTCGATCTGCCGCGTCAGGATCGGCGATTCGCCGACCAGCACGCCGGCGACGAAAGCGCCGAGCACGGTATGCACGCCAATCCGTTGCGTCATGAGCGCCAGCATGCCCATGATGACGAAGATCGTGCTAAGGACCGGCAACTTCGGAAACGAAATGTCGTTCGCTCAGCGGATCAGGCTGAAAACGATCGCGCCGGCCAATGGTCAGGCTGAGGGCGAGAAAGATCGCGGTGCCGACGATGCTCTTGGCGAGCGAGCACGGCTCGACCGTCCCCTGTTGCGCGAGACTGAAGATGATGGCGATAATGATCCAGCCGATCGAATCGTCGATGATCGCCGCGGAGACGATGATCTGCCCGACATTTCTGCGCATGAAATTCATTTCGCGCACGACCATCGCGACGATCTTCACCGAGGAGATCGACAGCGCGGTGCCGAGAAAAAGCGAGGTGATGAGCCGCGCCTCCGGGATGCGGCAGAAGCGCGTCGGGAATGAATTCGCCGAGCGCGACACCACAGGAAAAGGGAACGAGAATGCCGGTGAGCGAAATCGCCATCGCGGGCTTGCCGATCTTGCGCACGAGCCGCAGATCCGTCTCCATGCCGGTCAGCAGAAGTAACAGCAGAATACCGATCTGCGCGATGCCGTCGAGCATCGCCTTTTGCGCGGGGTTTTTCGGGAAAAGCGCCTGCTCGGCGCCGGGCCAAAGAACCCCGAGCACGGAGGGGCCGAGCACAGAGACCCGCGACCAGCTGGCCGATCACCGCCGGCTGGCCAATGCGTTGCATCAGTTCGCCCAGTAACCGCCCGCAAAAAATCAGGATGATGATTTGCGCGAATAAGAGCCCTTCGGACGCCTTGGATTCAGTGCCGCTCGCCTGCGCGAAAGCGATTGTCGGGGCTATTAATCCGAAAAGAAAAACGAGAAAGCCAGTCCTGAAATTCGCTCGCGCCTTAGCGGCTAACGGGCGCCTTAAGCCAATTCGCGCGACCGGGCGAAGATACATTCGCCGCCCTTCTCCACCGCTTAACCCGCCAGCAGCTGTCAAAGAAGAAAGCCCGAGTTGCAACTAAAATACCCGCGATACTGAACTCTCTCACGATTGTTTGCAGCGCGGCAAGCGGGCCGAACCTCGTTAGTTGGAATCTTCGGCGGAGGTTAAACCGATGATGAATAGAACGAGGGCCACTCGAGCAACGAGTTCTTTCATTATGACGTTTTCTCCGGCCATGTAATGCCTGAGCGGAACAATTCGTTCCAAGAGACATCCGTTATTCCAGCGAGTAATATTGAGATTCGGGCAGCTTCAATTCTTCGTGGCCTAATTCTCATGTTGAAACCTGGCACTATTGAACATCAAATGCTGGCCGCACTCAGCGATGGCGAGGCTGGCGAGCCGACGCGCCCGCGTAAAATCATTCATATCGATATGGACGCCTTTTACGCTTCGGTCGAACAGCGCGACAATCCCGATCTGCGCGGCAAGCCCGTTGCCGTGGGCGGATCTCGCGAACGCGGCGTCGTCGCGGCCGCAAGCTATGAAGCGCGAAAGTTTGGAGTTCGTTCGGCGATGGCTTCGGTTACCGCTCGACGCAAATGCAGCGAGCTGATCTTCGTAAAGCCGCGCTTCGACGTCTATAAGGAAGTCTCGCGGCAAATACGCGCGATCTTCGCCGAATACACGCCGATTATCGAGCCGCTATCGCTCGACGAGGCTTATCTCGACGTGTCCGAGAATTTAAAGGGCATGCCGTCGGCCACCGCGATCGCCGAGGAGATTCGCGCCCGGATTCGCGCCGAGACGAGCCTCACAGCTTCAGCCGGTATCAGCTATAACAAGTTTCTGGCGAAACTCGCCTCCGATTATCGCAAGCCCGACGGCCTCTATGTGATCACGCCGCGAATGGGCGCCGCTTTTGTCGAGGAGCTGCCCGTCAGCAAATTCCACGGCATTGGGCCGGCGACCACCGCGAAATTGAACGGCCTCGGAATTTGCAATGGCCGCGATCTTCGAGCCCAGACGCTGCCGTATCTTCAAGGCCACTTCGGAAAATCCGGGTCCTATTATTATTCGATCGCTCGCGGCATTGACGATCGTCCGGTTCGAGCCGACCGCGTTCGCAAGTCGGTGGGGGCGGAAAATACGTTTCCGCACGATCTGACGGCATTCGACGCCATGCGGGACGCGCTGCAACCCATCATCGATAAGGTTTGGCGTTATTGCGAGGGATCGGGCATCCGCGCGCGCACCGTGACCTTGAAGGTAAAGTACGCCGACTTCGAGCAAATCACGCGCAGCCTATCCACGTCCGAGCCCATCGGCAGCAGACTCGATATCGAGCGGATCGGCATCGATTTGTTGGCACGTCTTTTTCCGATTCGAAAAGGTGTCCGCCTTCTCGGCGTATCGCTTTCCGCGCTTGTCGCGAACTCATCGCGAAGAGAGCTCACAGATGCACTTGGCCTTGTAATAACTGGCCCTTTGATATTCGCTTTCGGTACGGTCGGTGGCGATTCTGATCCGAAACGCAAAAGAAGATAACGCCCGCCCCGACCAACGGTTTAGAAAAACAATGGGCTCCGGTCATTGCCGGAGCCCAAAATGCTTTCGAGCGAGAAAAGCCCGCGAACACGCCGGCAGCACGGCACGTATGAAGGAAGCTATTTCACCGTGATGGTAATGCGCTCTGACATCACCGGCGGCACGTGCGGGATATGCGTCCAGTCCGCGAGCAAAAGCTGTAGCGTGTGCTTCCCCGCAGGGAGGGTGATCGTCGCTTCCGTCTGTCCTTTTCCGAAGTGACGGTGCTTTTCGTCCATCGGGATCGGCTCTTTGAGCTCGGCGGGTTGGATCGTGGTATCGATCAGGAGATGATGATGTCCGGTGCCGTTGGTGGGATCCCCCTGCAACCCCGCCGGCGCAACGCCCATTCCCGACAGGCCGAACTGAACCAAGATCGGGTTTGTGACGGTATCGCCGTTCTTGAGATTGACGAAGTACTCCTTCGCGCCTGGCGGCGATTTGGTTTCTTGCGCCAGGCAAGATACGGCGCTGCTCAATATGATAACCGTTGTTAAAACCGCATATTTTAGTGTCATGCGTGACTCCCCCTGATTTGCCCCAGTGAGCAGCCCAGTCGGAACATTAGTTCACTTAGCGGACGTATGCCATCCCGACCCACTTTGGGTCGGCAGTATCTGAAACCCTGAAGGCCCCGGGTTCATTCCATCATCGAGACATTAAGTCTTGCGTCGACGCCGCCGGCTCGTCGGCAAGCCGGAGCTTCGCAAGATCTCTTCCAGCGCTTTGACGTTCGCCGAGCCCGCGCCTTTGCGCCAAATGAGAACGGTTCGCGTACGATTTTCGCCCGGCGTCAAGTAATGGATGCTCAAACGTTTCCGCTCCGGAAATGTGGTCAGAACGCTTTTTGGGATTAGGGCTATCCCCATGCCCGCAACGACGCAGCCCAACATGGCGTGATACGATGCCAGCTCGATCATGCGTTCGGGCATCTCGCGACAGCTCGCATACCAGTCTTCAAGCCGCTTGCGATGCGGGCATCCGGGTTCGAAAACGATGATGGTTCGCGGGAGGCTGCCTTTCTTGCCGATCGCCGGATGGCCGGCGGCGGCAACAATCACCAACTCTTCTTCGAAGGCAAACGTCTTCTCAAATGGCGCATCGGCGATCGGCTCGGCAACGAGGGCTGCGTCGAGCTCGCCCGCCAGGATGGCACTCGCAAGAACCTGCGGGTTGCCGGTGCGAAGCTCCAGAACGACCTCGGGATGGCGTCGATGGTATTCGCTGAGCGGCCCGGGCAGCCGGACGGCTGCGGCGCTCTCCATCGCGCCCAGCCGGAATGTTCCGCGCGGCCTCGCGTCTTGTACGGCGCCGCGCGCTTCATCGGCGAGCGCGAGTAGACGGTCCGCGTAACCAAGCAGGATCTGGCCGGCGGGCGCCAGGTGAAGCCGTTTGCCCTCGCGCGTGAAGAGCGTGACGCAAAGGTCCTCCTCAAGCTGGCGGACACGGGTCGTGACATTGGATTGAACGCGATGCAATCGCTCGGCCGCGCGCGTCACGCCGCCTTCGCGCACAACCGCGCTGAAGATCCGCAGACCGGTCAAATCCATTCATCTCACCAGAAGAACAAAAATATCATATTTATTCATTTTATATGATAACGCGCCTCGCGTAAAGACCGCAATAGAGGCGGTTGGCCCTTCTGCCATGCCCGCTTCAAAAACGCCGAAGGAGAATGACGATGTCAAAGGCCTATTGGATTGTGCGCGTCTCGGTCCGAGACGAGCAGAATTACCCCGAGTATCTGGCCGCGGCCGGTCCTGCGTTCCAAAAATTCGGAGCAAAATTCATCGTGCGCGGCGGGGCGTACCAATCGATGGAAGGAAGCGCACGCGAACGAAATGTCGTAGTCGAGTTCAAAGACCGTCCGACGGCCCTTGCCTGCTACGAAAGTCCGGAATACCGGAGCGCAAGAGTTATTCGTCAGAAGTATGCGGACACCGACTTCATCATCGTTGAAGGTGTCGCGGCCTGAGACGACGTCGTCGCCGAACCTGAACGGGTGATGTTTCGCTTCCTACCTCGTAAGAGAGAGACGTTACGATGATCAAGCTGTTTTACACTCCTCATACCAGTGCGCTGGCATCGCATATCGCCTTGGTAGATGCCGGCGCCGAATACTCGACCGTGCGGATCAGCTTCGCCGCCAATGAGCAGCGCAAGCCGGAGTATCTTGCCATCAATCCGAAAGGGCGAGTGCCGGCATTGGTAACCGACAAGGGCATTCTGACAGAGACGCCTGCGATCCTTGTCTTCATCGCACAGAGCTTTCCTCGGGCGGCGCTTGGCGCCGCTCGAGGAAGCTTTTGCCTTTGCGGAGATGCAAGCCTTCAACAGCTATCTGTGTTCAGTGCTGCACGTGGCGCATGCTCACCGCATGCGCGGATATCGATGGGCCGACGATCCCGCTGCCATAGAAGCGATGCAGCGCAAGGTGCCGGAGCTCTGTGAGTGCATGCTACGATCTCATCGAGCGTAAAATGTTTCGAGGACCTTGGGTGATGGGGGCGAGGTATACGATCTGCGATCCCTACCTATTCACCATGGCGCAGTGGCTGGAGGACGACGGGGTGGATCCTTCTCGATTTCCGAAAGTCATGGATCATCGAAGCCGAATGTCGAAACGGCCGGAAGTTCGCAGGGCTATTGCGGAGAAACTTGGCTAAGCTTAACAAAGCAAGAGGCTGCAAGATCGAGCCGGTCTCCGGCGTCTCTAAAAAATTCGACCCCCTGTCCTTCGGCAAAGGAAGCCAGCAGGATGAGCTTGTATTTTGAAGAACTCGATTATCGGCTTACGCCGATCGGCGCGCTGAGCCTGCGCCGCCGGCGTGAATTGTCGCGGGGGATCGATGTCTTCGAGATCAAGCTCGGCGACGAATATCTCATGTCGAGCTTGTTCACGGCCTCTGAAATTGCGTTGGCGCGGCTGGGACTGGCAGAATTTTCGGGGCGAGGTCTCGAAGTCGTCGTCGGTGGCCTCGGCCTCGGCTACACGGCGCAAGCGGTGCTTGAGCATGAGGCGGTCAAATGTCTTCTTGTCGTCGAGGCGATGGATGCGGTGATCAACTGGCATGAGACGGGGCTGCTGCCGCTCGGGCCCGCGCTGATCAAAGATCCGCGTTGCCGGTTCGTGCTGGGCGATTTATTCGCGCTGGCGGACTCGAAAGAAGGATTCGATCCGGACGAGCCTGCGCGACGGTTCGATGCCATTCTGGTCGACATCGACCATTCTCCGGACTTGCTGCTCAACCCACGGAATGCAGCCTTTTACCAGCCCGAGGGGCTGAAAAGACTTGCCTTCCACCTCCATCCCGGTGGCGTCTTCGGGCTTTGGTCCAACGAGCTTCCAGACGAGGCATTCACACGGCGGCTTTCCGCGGTCTTCGCCGAGGCGCGCGCCGAGCGCGTGACGTTTCACAATCCGTTGCAGAACCGAGAGTTCACCCAGACCATTTACCTCGCGCGAACAGAAGGGGTCGCAAAGCAGCATAAGACTGACTGACGGCGGGCAGTTGGCGGCACCGCGATGCGCTCTAGCGGAAACAGTTAGTTAATTGCGGCTCGCCGAAAGAGCATTTGCGACTGTCTTTCGATCCCGATCGGATAAGTCGAGCAGAGGTGCTCGATTTGATTACTATTCGACTTTGATATTGGCGCGCTGAACTACCGAACCCCATTTCGTGATTTCCGCGTTAACGAATTCCTTGAACTGGGCACCGGTTAGTTTTCCCGGCTCGAGGCCCTGCGCTTCGAATTTTGCGCGGATGTCGTTCGATTCAAGAATCTCCTTCATCGCGGCTTCCAACTCTGCCAGGGCCGGTGATCCCTCGCTGGCCGGCATGTATAGGCCAAACCACGCTGTGGCATCGAAACCTTTCAGGCCGGCCTCGTCCAGAGTCGGCACATCAGGCAAGCTTCGCGATCGGGTGAGACTGGTGACAGCAAGTACACGCAAGCGTCCGTCGGAGGTCGCCGGAATCACAGTCGGCAGCGAGTCAAACATCATGGGAACGTGTCCGCCAAGCAGGTCCGTCATCGCTGGCGCAGCTCCCTTATAGGGAATGTGAACGATGTCTACACCGGCCATCAACTTGAACAATTCTCCCGCCAGATGATTGGCTCCTCCAATGCCGGTTGAGGCGAACGATAATTTTCCCGGCTCATTCTTCGCCAACTGGATCAGTTCCGCTACCGTCTTTGCTGGCAGGCTGGGATGCACAACCAAAGCGTTTGGCACCGTCGCAATGAGGGCTACCGGAGAGAAGTCCTTTTGCGTGTCGTAGGGGAGGTTTTTGTAAAGGCTGAGATTAATGACGTGGTGAGTTGCCGTTAGAAGCAGCGTCGCTCCATTGGGTGGGGATTTGGCGACAAATTCAGAGCCAAGCGTACCGCTAACTCCGGGTCTATTGTCGACAATGACGGAAACGCCAAGTTTGACGCTCAAGGCTTGGCCGATGTGACGCGCAAGAATATCGGTGGTGCCGCCGGCGGGAAAGGGTACGACAATGCGGACAACGTTCACCGGCAAGCTTTGCGCGACGCCTGATAGGGCCATCAGCAGGATCGCGGCGACTATTTTACCGAACTTGATCATATCCCTCTCCCTGGTGGATTTTTGGATCGATCTTCACTCAGCCGCTTGCGTACGGCGATTTGCCACTCGGCGCAGTTCTCGCCGGAGCAGCTTTCCCGTCGGATTGCGCGGCAGGCTGTCGCAAAACTCTATGCGGCGCGGTTTCATGTAGGCCGGAAGACGGTCGGCGCAAAAAGCGGTTAACGCTTCGCGGGAAGGCCTTTGATCTGGCATGGGCACGATATAGGCGACAACCAACTCGCCCCATTGGTCGTCCTGGACGCCGATTACGGCCGCTTCCTTGACCCCATCGTGACGCTGCAGGCACTCCTCAATGTCGTTCGGATAAATATTTTCACCGCCACTGATAATCATGTCCTGCTTGCGATCGACGAGGTAGAGATAGCCGTCGGCGTCGAGCCTTCCCATATCGCCGAGACTGAACCACTCGCCGCGATGTGCCTCTGCCGTACGTTTCGGATCGCGCCAGTATCCGGAAAATAGGCCAGGCCCGCGCAGATAGACTTCGCCGACGGTCCCGGTCGGCACCTCTCTGCCGTCATCATCCAGAATCCGCAGTTCGACGTCATGAACCGGACGGCCAACCGATCGCTCGCGTACGGCGAGTTCCTCGGCTGAAATTGTGCTGATGATGCGAGTTTCGGTAGCGCCATAGAATTCGGTCAAGATTGGACCGAACACTTTCAGAATCCGTTCCTTCACAACGCTGGGAAGCGGCGCACCGCCGCTAATCAGGCAACGCAGGCTGGAAAGATCCCGGCTATCCAAAGTTGGAGACAGTGATAAACGCTGAAGCATGGTGGGAACGACAAACGAATTCGTGACGCGGTATTTTTCAATCAGGTCAAGGTATTGTTCCGCGTCAAAACGCTTCGGGACAATCGCCGTGCCGCCGAGGTAGACCGCAAGCGCGGCGAAATCGCGTGGTGCAGAATGCCAATAGGGGCCTGGATTAAGGGTAATATCCCGATCGCTAAGCCCGTAGGCGAGCGCCTTATAAAGAAATCCGCCGACGAAAGCCCGATGGGAAACAAGAGCGCCTTTCGGCGCGCCTGTCGTACCGGATGTGTACCCGACATAAAGTATGTCCTCGGTCGAAACCTGTGAATCCGGGAGAACCGCCCTGCCCTTCACAATCAACTCGCCGAACGGGATGGCCTGTGACGAAGCCCCGTCAAATTCGAATACCCGTCCGGCCAACCGGTTTAGTGTTGTCGCATTCAGCTCGGCCAAAATGGGCACGAACTCTGGCGACACGAACAACGCATCGACTTCGGCGTGAGTCAGATGAAAATCGATATCGGCGGCCTTGAGCGCGGAGTTGATCGGCACCGCCCAAGCGCCCATGGCGCCTAGCGCAAATTGGGTCGTGAGATAATCAGGACAATTGTATGCGAGAACAGCCACACGGCTGCCTTTTGAAAGACCGTATCCCGCCAAGCTGTCTGCAAGACGCCATACACGGTCGGCGAAGTTACGATGGGTCAGGATGTGTCCCTGCTCATCGATGATTGCCGCCCGCTCCGGATAGCGAACGGCGTTGCGGTTGAGGCTGCGCCCGAGAATCATGACTTGACGGCATGAGGCGGGAATTCGAGCAATGCTTCACCCGTCGCGACCGTTTCATTGTTCTGATTGCGAACTTCGACCTCTATCGTCGCCCAGCGAGACTTGGCCGTTTCCTGCTTGGATTTCAGAATCCCCGTGGGCTGAATCGTGTCGCCCGGTTTCACCGGCTTGATCCACCTGGTCTCAAGACGTCGGTGTACTGCATTGGCAGCATATGCCCAGTCGGTGAGCATGCGCGTGATCAAACCAAAATTGTTCATTCCGTGCATGATGATGCCGCCGAAATTCGTTTTTCCGAAATTTTCGCCCATAAAGTTGTCGTCAAAATGCAGTGGATTGTAGTCGAGCGAAGCTTCACAGAATTCGCGAATGCTTTCTCGGGACACCGCAAACGCCGGCCCTTCAATGCGATAACCGGGCGACAAACTTTCAAAAGCGGTCATGTTCGAGATCCCTACTCCGGGCGGATCGTCCAGCCGCGGCCAGCACAAATGACATCGCCACGTTGATTAAAGAAAACATTATCGTGAACGACGAATAGCCGCGATTTCTTGATGAACTTGTCGAGCGCTCTTGCTTGCAGCGTGATCGTATCGCCCGGACGGGCGGGAATATTGTAGCTCCACGACTGGCCGGCATTCACGGTGCCCGGACTGCGCATCCAATCATCCGCCGGCGTGCAGGCGAACATCAGGAGAATATGAATTGAGGGTGGCGCGATCAGCCCGCCATAAGGCGTGCTGCGCGCGTAAGTCTCGTCGAAGTAGAGCGGATGATTTTCGCCTACGGCGCGGCAATATTTTTGAATCGCTTCAAGCGTAAGGACGTAAGGGATCGATTTCCGCGGCTCGCCCGGAACGATTTCATCCCATTTCTTTCGGATCTCGGCGTCTTTCCAGAAATCCGTCTCGAATTCCTGCTTCACGGTTCAGTTCCTTGACTGCTCGCCAGGCGAACATTACAGTCGCCTGACGGTTATCCTGCATCTCTCATCGAGGTCTGACAAGTAGCTCGCAACGAGGCAAACCGATGCCCAAGGATAGCGACGGGTTCGTTCGCTCAATATCCCGAGGACTTCTCGTCATTGAGACCTTGGGACAAGTTCCGGGACGCCACACGCTTGCCGAGATCGCCGCCGCAACGGAGCTCAGCCGCGCCACAGTCCGACGCATTCTCGCAACACTCGCGTCTTTGAACTACTGCGAGTCCGACGGGCGCTATTTCCGTCTACGTCCGCGAGCGCTCGGGCTCGGACTTTCGTATCTCACGGCACTTCCACTATGGGCGCATGCCCAACAAATGCTCGAGCAATTGCGAAACGAAGTCCGGGAATCCTGCGCGATCGCGGTTCTGGATAGAGAGGACATCGTTTATATATTGCGACGGCCATCGCGAAAAATTCTTGCGGCTAATCTCGGCATTGGAAGTCGGCTGCCGGCGCATCTAGTTTCGCTGGGTCGCGTAATGCTTGCGGCGTTACCCGCCAAAGAGCGCGAAAATTATCTTTCGAGTGTGGGGCTGAAACGATTGACGTCTCGCACGATTGTAAAACGCGAAGCTCTTCGGCGGGAACTCCAGAAGATCGCCGAACAAGGATTTGCTTGGGTCGACGGGGAACTCGATCCCGCGATCTGCGGCATGGCTGTGCCCATCCGGGACCAGGACGGAACCGTCATCGCAGCGATAAGCGTCAATACAATATCCGGCTCGATCGACGAAAGAGGAGCAAAATCGCGCTTCCTGCTTCCGCTCAAACGGGCTGCCCAAGAAATTCGCCTCCAGACATCCGTCCCAGGCTAAGCAAGTGTTTAGTCGATCGAAGCCTTTTTTTCGCGGTGGTCGCGCTAAAAGGCTTTCGCCAGCTCCGCGATTAGGCCACTTTAGAACTGATCCGCCCGACGAGCCAAGCGGCGATTGCCCAGCCTGCGCCCGTGAAAAAGCCTACGCAGAACCAGACGCCAATCTGATAGAGGGTGATGGTAGTGGGCATTTTACAATTCTCCCTATGGTGACGTGAATCAGCGGTGCCAACCGAACGCCCGTCCCATCAAGTAAAGACGGCGCAAGTGAACATTCGCTTGTCGGGGAGGAGGAAGGACAACCCTCCCGCGCCCGTAAAGCTACGCTCAGATGCCGAAGATTATTTTGATTTATCTCAATGTCCCTCAGTAATTTGCTCGTATTTTTTAAATGGATGGTTTTTCGACTTGAGAAAATGACATGTATCGCAAACTCGCAATGACAATTATCGCGCTCTCGTTGGGCGGATGTTTCATCCTGACTTCGCCACCCGCCTCGGCACAAGCACAATCAGATCAGCAACAGCATGGAAAGGCACAGGGCCAGCCTCGCGGCGGTGGAACCGCAATCGCGCCACGTGCGCGTGGCGGTGCGCAAACCTTCACACCGCGTGCAACCCGCACGACGGTCACTCCGCGTGCAACACGCACGACGGTTACTCAGCGTGCAACCCGCACGACGGTCACTCAGCGTGCAACCCGCACAAAGATCACCCCGCAAGCGACCCGCACAAAGGTCACCCGCGCCGCAAGACGCACCCGCACGAAGGTCACTCCGCGCGCAACCCGCACGAAGGTCACCCCGGGGATCGTCACGCCAAAAGGGACTG
Organism: uncultured Alphaproteobacteria bacterium; assembly: GCA_963751685.1. Classification (GTDB taxonomy): domain Bacteria; phylum Pseudomonadota; class Alphaproteobacteria; order Rhizobiales; family Xanthobacteraceae; genus Palsa-892. Next base: position 45,175 of record CAVVVV010000017.1, read on the forward strand.
CAAAGATTGTCACTCCGAGCGGAGACAATGCGCACGTAGTGACAGCGGGGAAATTCCGCAGCATGCCCCTGCGAGGCGCCGGCCAGACGATAATTCGCGGCCAAAATTTCTCAGTGTGGCGTAGTGGATATCGCGTACGTCATGGCAACCGCTGGAGCACGTTCGTAGCGCTCAGCGCCCTGAGCGCCATCATGATTGGCTCCAGCGATTACTACCCTTATGCCTACATTTCGGCGCCCCAGCCATATTGCGAAGGCCTAACGCAGGACGGCTGCCAGCTCATGTGGCAGGAGGTCCAGACGGTTGAGGGCGACATTGTAGATCAATGCGTGGCTTATTGCCCGTGGCAATAAACTGCGCGATAAGTTTGTTAACGGCTGTAGTGGAGTGCGAAGACGCTCGATGTTCGGTTAAATGCTGCAATGGGAGATAAATCATGTCGCTCGGAACTATTCTCGTTATCATCCTCATCATTTTCCTGCTCGGTGGCTTCAGTGGCCAGTTCGGCGGCTACGGCTACGGTTACGGTCACGGCGGTGTCGGTCTCATCGGCATCATCCTGATCATCGTCGTCGTACTGCTTCTCATGGGTCGACTTTGATCTGAAAGGCGGAATACCGAACGCCGCGGCTAGAAGAAGCGTCAATGCGCGGTCTCGGCCACGCTCGACGCTCGCACATCTACGTGGCGTGTTGTTTTTTGTCAGCCTAATCATTCTACAGGAGTGTTAAAATGGTCATCACCGTCGCTCACCTCACGCCGCTCGTCTCTCTTATCGCCGGCATTTTGATCTTAATCATGCCGAGACTGTTGAGCTATATCGTCGCCTTCTACCTCATCGTGGTAGGCTTGCTCGGCCTCAATGCGATCTACCATTTCGTCAGTTAAAGATCAGCGGCAGTTGCTATACGTCCAAAATACTTAAATCTTTCGGGAAGAAATAACCGTGCAGGTTCGATTCCTGCCGGCGGCATTAATTTCGAAAATCATTTGCACACGGCCGGCTATTTGACGAAGCCCGACGAGCGCAGCTGTGCGATTTCGTCGGTGGAAAATTCGAACGATGCGAGAACATCGTCGCTATGTGCTCCGAGTGCCGCCGGCTCGCGATAAAGCTTCGGTGGAGTTCGCGAAAGGTCTCAACGTGCATTCCGAAAAATCCTCGATTTTCTAAGCTAATCCCACCAATAGGTAAGCGGGTGATTCAGAATGATTTCGACAATTGTCAGGCTCGTTCTGCCTCATCTTGCTCTTCCCACTGCAAGATACACTGGTGCAGGAAGCGAAATTTCTCTTCAATGACTTCGTTGGCCAATGGATCCTGCTTGTCACTTAATCTTGCATCGATCCCCGCCCAATCTTCCGGTCGCAAAGCCTTAACCGCGGCTGGAAACAGGGCGCGCTCCTCCATATCGATATGATGCCGCTCGTGCTCGATGAAGTTGCGCACGATGGTATCAAAGCTCTTTCGTAAAATTTCCCGGCCAGTCACGATGTTCTCGAGCGCCTGAGCGAGTCGTTGCAAGCGCTTGGTTTCTTCTTGATGTTCGGCCTCGAGGTCGCCGACACTCTCAGCCGCGACCGGGTCGCGGGCTTTTAGTTTCTCGAACACCATGTCCTCTTTCGGATGATGGCAACGATCAGGATAATCTTGGAAATAACTGATGATTGCCTGCAGAACTTCGTAATCCGGCTGTTCGCAGCGATCGAAGACATCGAGCTCCTGTTCCAGAACGAGAAGCACTTTTTCGATATTTCGATGTTCTTCGCGCAGAATGTCGATAATGGTCGTCATCTTACCGTCCACGCCCCAATGCGCGTCATGAAGGGGCTAAAATCCCACGCGGACACCCTGTACACCCTGTTCGGCTGACTTTTGTCTAATAACTTATTCCCAATTTGGCAGGAAAACTTTGTTTTAGATCAAAGCGGCGAGCGGCAGAATCCTGTCTCCTATAATAAGCAAATCGCTGATTCTGGCCGATAAAATGATGGTTGAGAGTTATCAAGGGGCAAATTTCCCGATTCTCGCGCGTGAGGATTTCTCCGACGTAACTTACTCGTTGGTGATCCATCATCCATTGATGGCCAAGGCCGCCAAGCCGGGCCAATTCGTCATCGTCATGTCGCATGAGGCAGGCGAGCGTATCCCGCTGACGATCGCGGATTTCGATCGCGAAAAGGGGACCGTCACCCTGGTCGTCCAGGCGGTTGGGAAATCGACTAAAGAGATGCAGCAGAGCTGCAAGGTAGGCACCAGCCTCTATGGGCTGGTCGGTCCGATGGGCCTGCCAACTCCCCTCGCCGACAAGAAAAAGGTCGTCTGCGTTGGCGGGGGTCTCGGCGTGGCCCCGATCTATCCTCAGGCTCGCGGCTTCAAAGAGCACGGCGCCTATGTGATCGGCGTGCTTGGATTTCGCACCAAGAACCTGATTTTCTGGGCGGACAAGTTCGCGGCTTGCTGCGATGAATTGATCCTATGCACGGACGACGGCTCCGCCGGGATCAAGGGGTTCGTCAGCGACGGGATCAAGCTTGCCATCGAGAAGCATCCCGACATCAATGAAGTGGTTGCGATCGGTCCGCCCATCATGATGAAGGCGTGCGCCGAAACAACGCGACCTCACAATATCAAGACTGTCGTGAGCCTCAACCCGCTGATGGTGGACGGCACGGGAATGTGCGGTGGCTGCCGCGTGAAAATCGGCGGCCAGGTAAAGTTCGCGTGCGTCGACGGACCGGACTTCGATGGACATCAAGTCGACTTCGACGACCTGATGTCGCGTTTACGGCGCTTCATTAAACAAGAAAAGACGGCCTTGGAGCGCTGGTCCGAAGGTTGTCGCATGAAGGATCAGATCGAACCCGCGCCATCGGACGTGCGGTCGTCGGTTGAGATTCTATCTTCCACATTAACTGAACTCCTCGAACTGCCTGACCCGTTCGAGGAAGTGAGAGGAGGTTAGCGTCAAACGGTCTGCTGGCACTGTCCCGGGATTCGAATAAGGGAAAACGAGATTCCGGGGCGATCGATTGATTGCGCGAGGATTTTACAATGGCGAAGAAAAGGACGATACGAACAATACCGCAAAAACGGACCCCCGTGCGCGAGCAGGACGCACGTGAGCGGGTGAAGAATTTCGCCGAGGTGAATTGCGGTTACACCCTGGCGGAAGCGCTCAACGAGGCGGATCGCTGTTTGCTGTGTCCAGACCCGGCGTGTGTTGCCGGCTGTCCGGTCAATATCGAGATCGCCGATTTCATCCAGGAGATCAGCGCGAAGAATTTTCGCGGCGCCTATGACGTTATCACCAGGAGCAATCTATTGGCGGCCGTTTGCGGCCGGGTCTGCCCGCAGGAAACGCAATGCGAAGGCGTCTGCGTGGTGGGCGAAACGCTGGAACCGGTTGCGATCGGCCGGCTCGAGCGCTGGGTGGGCGACCTCGCCATCACCGAGCACTGGACCAATGTTCCCTACATCGAGCCGAACGGATTCCGGATCGGGATCGTGGGTTCCGGACCGGCCGGCATGGCGTGCGCGGCCGACATGGCCAAGGCAGGCTGCGAGGTCACAGTCTACGAAGCATTTCATCAGGCGGGCGGCGTGCTGAAATACGGCATCCCCGATTTCCGCCTGCCCAATGAAGTGGTCGACGCCGAGATCGAAAATCTGCGCAAGCTCGGCGTCAAGTTCGAGTGCAACACGCTGGTCGGACGCTTGTTCACCATCGAGCAAATGCTGGATGAGCTGGGTTTCGACGCTGTCTTTGTCGGAACTGGCGCCGGTTATCCGTCGATGCTCGGCATCCCGGGCGATTCGCTGAACGGCGTCCTTTCGGCCAATGAACTCCTGACCCGCTGCAATTTGATGCGCGCGAAGGAGTTCCCGAACTACGACACGCCGTTGCCGCTTGGCCGACGCGTCGCCGTGGTCGGCGCCGGCAACACGGCCATGGACGCGATGCGGGTCTGCCTCCGGCTGGGGGCGGAGAATGTCTACTGCATCTACCGCCGCTCCAGGACTGAGTGCCCGGCGCGCGCGGAAGAAGTCCATCACGCCGAGGAAGAAGGGGTCGAATTCCACTGGTTGACCAACCCGGTCGAGATCCTCGACGACGGCAAAGGGGATGTTCGCGCGCTCCGCTGTATCCGCATGGAGCTCGGCGAGCCAGATGACTCAGGCCGACGTCGTCCGGTTCCGGTTGCGGGCAGCGAGCACGAGTTCGAGATAGATCAGGTCGTGTTCGCCATCGGCACGAACGCGAACCCGATCATTGGCCAAACCTCGAAGCTCAAGCTTAACAAACGGGGCTACATCGACGTCGACGAGAATCTCGCGGCTTCGATGGCGGGCGTGTTCGCCGGCGGCGATATTGTCACCGGCGCCGCGACCGTGATCGAGGCCATGGGCGCGGGCCGCAAGGCCGCGCGCAGCATCAAGGAATATCTCGGTATCAGCGATTCCGGCGTTGACTATTCCACCGCAGCAAAGCTCGGAGCCGGCCAGTTGTTCGGAATCGATCTTCGCGAGCGAAACTTCGCGCGCATTCGTGTTGCCTAGGTTCGCGGGATCGCGCTCCTCGGCAGCGGGCATAGAGGACCACAAGACGGCGATGAAACCATGAACGAAATCTCCCTGCTGAAACCCTCTCAAGATACCGTGCGGCCGCTACGCCCGGCCTCCGCCGCCAAGCCTGCCGTGACCCTGACGGAACACATCGTCGAGGTCATCAGCGATTCCGGCGAAGGCGCGCAACGTTGCGGCCAGACACTTGGTGCGATCGCCGCGCGCATGGGCAACGGCATCTGGACAGTGGAAATCATCCCCGCGGAAATTCGGCCGCCGGCGCGCAGCGTGGCCGGCGCCAGCGGAAACCGCATTCGTTTGGGCGCCAAGCGCGTCACCAACGGCGGCAACGAAACCGACCTGGTGGTAGCCTTCAACGAGCAGGTGCTGCTCGGGCGGGTGCGCACCGGCGAGCTTAAGCCGAATTGCATTATTCTGCTGGAAAGCATGTGGCGGGAGAATTCGGACCCCAAGATCGTGGCGTCCTACGTCGAGACCTATGACCGGCTCGTGGCGGCTGGATACCAAGTGTACGAAATCCCGATGGAACGCGAGTGCCGGAAGATCGTCTCCGATGCGCGACGCGGCAAAAACATGTTCGCGTTGGGCATGCTCTGCAACATCTACAGCCTGGATTTGCAGTTGGCGCGCGACCAAATCGCGATCGCCTTCGGTAAGAAGGATGCGAGCGTGGTCAAATCGAACGTGAAGCTGTTGGAGGCAGGCTACGACTGGGCGGACGGAAATCTCGACTTCAAATTCCGCATCCCGGCCACTCGCTCCACCGAGCCGCAGATCGTGGTCAACGGAAACACGGCGTTGGCGCTCGGCGTGCTGGCGTCGGGGATGGAGATCTGTGCCATGTATCCGATCACGCCGGCCACCTCGGCGTCGCATTATCTGAGCGACGTATTCGAGAAGGTAGGCGGCTTGGTGCATCAGGCCGAGGACGAAATTGCGGCCTGCACCTTCGCGATCGGTGCTTCCTACGCCGGCAAGTGCGCCGTCACCATTACTTCCGGCCCCGGCTATTCGCTCAAGCAGGAAGCGATCGGACTCGCGGTCATGGGCGAAATTCCGCTGGTCGTCGTGAACGTGCAGCGCGGCGGCCCCAGCACCGGCCAGCCGACCAAAGCGGAGCAGGGCGACCTGTTCGCGGCCATGTTCGGCAGCCACGGCGACGCGCCCAAGGTGGTTATGGCGCCGAGCACGATCGAGGATTGCTTCTATTCGGTCATCACCGCGCGCAAGATCGCCGAGACCTTCAACATGGTGGTGGTCGTCCTCTCCGACGCCAATTTAGCCACGTCACAACAGCCGTTTCCGCGCCCGCAGTTCAGCGATGCCTGGCTGGCGCCGCCGGTGGACCAAAGCGAGATCTCGCCGGGCCAGAAGCCGTACGATTGGGATGCCACTACCGGATTGGCCCGGCGCTTCATCCCGGGCCAGCCGGGTGGCATGCATACGCTGACCGGACTCGCCCATGACGGCCTCAGCCATGTCGCTTACGACCCGGAAAGTAACGTGCAGAGCATTCGCGCCCGTAGCCTGAAGCTGGCCGCACTTCAGCGGACGCTGAAACCGCCGGCGGTTTTCGGTGGCGACAAGGGCGATTTGCTGGTCATCGGTTGGGGCAGCACCAAGGGCGCGATCGAGGAAGCGGTGGAAAGCCTGCGCGCCGAGGACCACAAGGTGTCCTCGCTGCACCTGACCTTCCTTCAGCCGCTGCCCCCGGGGCTCAAGGCGATCATGCGGCGGTTCAAGCAGGTCATGACGGTCGAGAGCAACTGGTGTGACAATCCCGAGGACGAGATCATCGACGAATCCAACCGGCGCCACTCGGCCGTCGCGATGTTGCTGCGCTCGCGTTACCTGATCGACGTCGACAGCTGGTGCGAGGTGAGCGGCCAGCCGATCAAGCCCAACACGATCCGCCAAGTCATACTCCGGAAGCTACGACAGAGGGCGCGACCATGACGATTGCCGCCACCGAATGCCTGCTACGAATGTACGACGAGCATCACGAGCTCGAGGACTACCAGAGCGGCGTGCCGCGCTGGTGCACCGGCTGCGGCGACAATGCCATCCTCGCGGCCGTGCAGCGGCTCTGTCGCGACGAAAATTTACGACCGGAAAAGACCATGTTCGTATCGGGGATCGGCTGCTCGAGCCGCTTTCCCCATTACATGAAGACTTACGGATTTCACGGCATCCATGGCCGCGCACTGCCGGTTGCCGAAGGCATCAAAATGGCGCGGCCGGATCTCAACGTTTTCGTCAATACCGGCGACGGCGATTGCTGCAGCATCGGCGCTGCTCACTGGATCCACGCCATTCGCTACAACATGAACATGACGGTGATGCTGCATGACAATCAGATCTACGGTCTGACCAAGATGCAAGCCTCGCCCACATCGCCGATCGGAACCAAGAGCAACACCACGCCGCGCGGCTCTTACCTCAAGGCGCTCAATCCCTTGACCGTCACGCTCGGAGTCGAGAACGTCTCCTTCGTCGCCCAGGCGGTCGATTGGATTCCGGAGCTGCTCTACGACATCATCTCGGCTGCATTTCACCACAAGGGTCTTTCGTTCGTGCGCATCATCCAGCGCTGCCCGGAATGGCTGCCGACCCAGTTCGAGCCGTGGATTCGTAATCCGGAGAAAACCCTGCTGCTGCAGCACGAGCATGGCATTCGGCTAAGCCCGGCGCTGGCTAAGGTCTACAAGAACCAGCAGGAGCACGACCCCGCGAACCTCAATCGCGCGCGCGAGATCGCTTCGAGCGCCGATCCGATCCCGGTCGGCATTCTTTATCGCAATCCGGAGGTTCCCTGCTACGAGGACGTGCGGCACGCCGGACAGCTGCGTTCTACAAAAATGATCAAAACCGGTTTTGAACGGGAGCTCGATAAGTTCACCGTCTGGCCGCAGGAGGCGGAAAAACGTGTGCAGCCCGTCGCCTGAGGCGTCGACGGATCCGAAGATGGAGCAGGCTTTGAAAAATTGGCCGGTCAAGCAAGACGACATCAACATGCAAGCGGGACTTCAGGCACATATCGCGTTTCATCTCAGCGGGATGAGACCCCGGGGCGAGCTCGATACGGTCGATGAACTCGGCCTGCGGCCGGCTTTGTTCGCCGGCTATCGCGAACTCAGCAAACTTCGTTACGATTTTCCATTGATGCTGATCCGCGACGGCGACGGCGAAGCGTCGGTGCAATCGCTCTCCGGACTGTTCGACGGCGCTCTCAAGGAGATTGCCGCCGCTAACGACGGCGAAAAATTGCGCAAACACGCACTGCGGCTCGAGCGCGAAATCCGCGCGCTGGCCGCGGAATGCGCCGGCGCATCATTGTTGGATCTGTGGGACAAGGCGGCAGAACGCTTGTCGGCGAAGAACGATGAATTGCTTCAGAATAGCCTCGTTCGTCTGCGCGCCATTCTCAAAATTGACGGCGAGGTCGTCGACTGCGACGAGGCGATGCCGTTCCGTCTATGCCATCACCTGTGGAAGACGGTGCACGATCAAAAGGCGCGCCGCTTCCAGGGCTACATCGGCAGGTTGATCGTGAAACTCTCGGACATCCTGCGCGCGGATTTTGTCCGCTCGCAGGAGGGTCTGAGCGCGCAAAGGCTCAAAGCCTCCGTGGGGGGCGCCCATCGGGATGCCTTTGATTTCGAGGCGCTGTCGCGCTTGCTCGCCGGGACCTCGCCGAGACCCTCGCTTCCCGAGAGTCGTCGCGAGCGTATCCGCCGGCTGCTTTCGGTTCTGGAATCGCAGCGGTTCTATCCGGCCCTAAGCGAGGGCGACAGATCGAACAAGGATGCCGAGCCGTACGGCTTTGTGTTCGAAAGCTGCATCGAAGCCGTCGCCGCCTATCGCGAACGACTGCCAAAAATGATCGAGCTTGCCAAAGCCATTGCGATGGCCGAGCTCGAGATTGAAGGCGAATACAACGAATCCAAGCACGACGCCTTTTTCGCGAATTTCGGCGCCGATGGTCTCGACCCGGGGAACTTCGAGCTGTTTCCCGACTATTTGATCCGCATGCACGCCGCCGATATGCGGGCGGCGGACAACGATACGATATTGGAGGCTTTCGCCGCAGGGCTGCGGGCGAAAGTCCTGATTCAGACCGACGATATCCTGGAGCCGTCGTCTATCGCCGGCGGAAATCTCACCTTCGGTTTGCGCAGCAAGCAGCTCGCCAACACGGCGATCGGTCTCGGCGGATTCTATGTCTTGCAGTCGAGCAGTTCGAATCTGCTTCGATTCCGGAAGCAGTTATATCGTGGCTTGACCTATCCGGGACCGGCCCTGTTCAGCGTTTTCTCAGGCGCAAGCGGAAACGGCTTCCCGCCCTATCTGAACGCCGCGGCGGCGATGGAATCGCGGGCTTTTCCGGCCTTTGTCTATGATCCTTCCGCAGGGTCGGACTGGGCTACGCGGTTCTATCTGGAGGACAATCCCCAGGCGGATCTCGATTGGCCGGTCCACGGCTTCACCTACGAGGATGAAGCGCATCAAAGAATCTCCGAAAATCTTGCTTTCACCCTGATCGATTTCGTGGCCTGCGATCCGCGCTACGCCAGACATTTCGCACGAGTTCCGCGGGTGAAATGGAATGGCAGCATGATTCCGGCTTGCGAGTTTCTGACTCCCGAGCCCAAGGGCCTGTCCGACAAAGTACCCTGCCTGCTGATGGTCGATCGCAACGACATGTTGCAGAAGGTGATCGTCGACGACAAGCTGGTTCGCGAAGCCCGCCGTTGCACCGAGATGTGGCACAGCCTTCAGGAACTCGGCGGCATTCACAATTCGTACGCGGCAAGGCTGGTCGCGCAAGAACGCAAGGTATGGGAGGCGCAATCGCAACCCGCGACCGAGTCGCGCGGGAACGCGCGCGCCCCCGCGAGCGAGGCGCCGGCGGCGCCGATAGCGCCAACGACAGTTCCCGCGCCCGCCGAGCCTGAGAAATCGTCGGATGATCCTTATATCGAAACCCCCCGCTGCACCACTTGCAATGAATGCACCCAGCTCAATGACAAGATGTTCGCCTACGACGCGAACAAGCAGGCATTCATCGCGAACCCGGACGCGGGGACCTATCGCCAGCTCGTGGAAGCGGCCGAGAGCTGCCAGGTTTCCATCATCCATCCTGGAAAGCCGCGAAATCCGAACGAGCCGGGGCTCGATGAGCTTCTGAAGCGCGCCGAACCTTTCTTGTGAACAGCCGTTGCGAGGCGAGCTCCCCTTCCTGAATACGTATCGAACCATATGCCTTGCGCCGCATCCTTATTTTCGGCGCGTCTCGGACGAGATTCAAGCGGTGCAGCTGGCCGCAAATTTGAACCTAAGTCGAGAACTCGGCACGCTTCACGACTGCCATCCCGACCACGCAGTCGATGATCGAACCGGTCTCCGACTTGCGTCTCCGAAAATTCGGGAACATCGCCGATAGCGCCCGGAGATTTTCAGGAGAGTAGTCGGCAGATTTCGAAAATCGGGAGCCCAGAGACGGCACGCACTACGCTGAAAGCCCCGCAACGGCGCGAATTCTCGCAATACAAACAGGGCAGACGCAGAGACCGGACTGGTTGGCTGGAGTGAGAGGATTCGAACTCGCGCATTCCCGATCGAACCCAGTCTCTGCGCCCGTTTCTCTCAAATTTGGGAATATTTGAGGGAACGAGTTGGAACTAGATAGCCCGCGATGTCTGCTTTGTGTCAGAAGCGGACATCGAAATGAAACTGTTCGGTCCGAGTGCTCAATTTTGCTCAGACGCTACGCGCCGTCCCTGTCTAATCTGTGCAATCCTAGGCGGGTTAAGGGTATGAACACTTTATCAAATTGGCCCCGCAATCGTCTATTACTCGCCCTGCCATCCCGCAATCTCAAACTGCTTATGCCGGAGCTTGAACGCATTTCATGCCAACGCGGGCAGGTTTTGATGGACGCTGATAGTTCGCTCAGCCATGTATTCTTCCCCGATAGCGGGGTTGTCTCGGTGGTGGCGGTTTATGCGGACGGTAGTGTCATTGAGATGGCAACGATCGGTCGGGAGGGTTGTACCGGTGTGCAAGCTATCTTCGGTGCCAAGCGTTCCTCCGTCCGGCTTCTCGTCCAAATCCCAGGGAGCGCAGCTAAGTTGTCGCGCGCAGCGTTTACACGCGCTATGGAGTCGATGCCATCCTTCCGAAGCCTCATGGATGCTTACGTTCAGGCCTTTCTCGAACAGGTCCTGGTGTCAGTAGCGTGCAACGGTGCGCACAGCCTCAAGCAGCGGCTAGCGCGTTGGCTGCTCATGATGCGTGACCGCAGCGACGATGATGCACTGCCAATCACTCAGAATCTGCTCGCTGAAATGCTGGGTGTTCAGAGGCCAACCATCACGAATGCTGCCCGGGAGCTGGAACGTGCCGATTTGATTGCGCGCGGCCGACGGCAAGTCACGATACTGGATCGGAAGGGCCTCACGAAGGCATCTTGTGAATGTTATCAGTTGGTCCGGACGCGCGTCGCGCTTCTCCTTCCCAAAACATACATGTAAAAAGTCGGCTTTCCTCCCGAAGTCGGTAATGTACATTACCGACAACATACCCCCAACTAGCTCACGATCCGAATTGGCGGGAGGCGGAGATGTCTTCTCTTGCAAGATCGTATTCTTGCTACCCGAGCATGAGCCCCGTCACAGAAGGTGCCAGGAGTGGCCATGCGCGAAGTCGACCCATTAGATCTCGTAGAGACGATCCGTGAAGGCCTGCTCGTGCTCGATCCCGACCTGACGGTCCGGTTTGCGAATCATTCCTTTGGCAACACGTTCGCAGTTACCCCAGAGGATACGGTCGGCCGGAAACTCTATGAGCTCGGCAACGGACAGTGGGACATTCCCGAGTTGCGCTCCTTGATCGCAACCGTTCTTCCTGAACATGCGACGATCGAGGCCTTCGAAGTGGACCGCGTGTTCCCGTCGATTGGACGACGAGTGATGTTGCTCAATGCGCGTAAGATCTATCAAACCGGCAAGCATACACAGCAGGTCGTGCTGGCGATCGAAGACGTGACCGAGCGCAGGAGACTCGAGCACGAGCACGCGGCTGCGCACGAGCGTATCGCAGCACTGCTGCAAGAGCTCGGCCACCGGATTAAAAACAGCCTGCAGATCATTGCTAGCATGGTCAGTCTCGAAGCGCGGAACCACAAGAGCGGCGAGGGCAAGGCGGCGCTTGAGAGGGTATCGCATCGCATCGCCGCTCTCGGGCGCCTCTATTCCACGCTCGAAGAAACCAATTCAGTTGAGGAGGTCGATGCGGCGATCTATCTGGAGGCATTGTGTCGCGATCTGATCGAGTTCAGTGCAAAAAGAGAATGGCAACTCTATCGTGCTCAAAACCGACATCGAGAGCGAGCTCCTGCCGGTCGATTGCGCGATTTCGCTCGGGCTCATTGTGAACGAGCTCGTAATGAATGCCGTCAAATATGCGTTCCGCAGCGAGACAACGGGCACGGTCGTGGTGACGCTAAAGCGTATTCCGGGAGAGCTTCGCCTGATGGTCTCCGATGACGGCAAGGGGATCGATCCTCGACGCGCGGATTCCGGGCTCGGCGGCCGGTTGGTTGATGCCTTTGCGCAACGGCTCGGCGGTCAGGTCGAACGGAAGAGCGACAACAAGGGAACCATCGTGTGTCTGACATTGCCTTGGCGTGAAGCCTCGTACGATCTACGCGCGTGAGGGGTACTACTCGCGATATAAGGAGGGCCTGCTTTGAAACGCAAAGAGAAGCTTCTGTTCGATCCAAAAATGTTTCTTTCGAAAGTAAACGGCGGACGAACGATATCCGATTATCGAAAGGATCAAGTTGTCTACTCGCAGGGCGCTCCTGCTGATTCTGTTTTCTATATCCAGACTGGCAAGGTGAAAATCACCGTGCTCTCCGAGCAGGGGAAGGAAGCCGTTGTCTCAATTCTGGGGAAGGACGATTTCTTCGGAGAAGGATGCTTGGCTGGACAGGCGCGGCGTCTGGCGACAGCCATGGCCATGACGGAATGCGTGATTGCGCGAATGGAAAAGGCAGACATCATCCGTGTGATTCATCAAGAGCCAGCGTTTGCCGAACTATTTATCGCGCACCTGTTGGCTCGAAACATCCGGGTGGAGGAGGATCTGGTCGATCAATTGTTCAATTCCAGCGAGAAACGCTTGGCACGGATCCTTCTGCTTCTAGCAAATTTTGGCAAAGAAGGTCTGCCAGAGCCGGTCATAGCGAAAATTAGCCAGGAAACATTAGCGGAGATGATTGGCACGACGCGGTCTCGCGTGAGTTTCTTCATGAATAAATTTCGAAAACTGGGCCTCATTGAATACAATGGCAGCATCGAAGTCCATCCTGCCTTGTTGAACGTGGTTCTGCACGAGAAGCCGGAAATCAGAAGGTGAAGTGAGTAGGTTCGTTGATCGGCTTTAATTGCCGTCCCCGAATAGCGCTTCGCTAACGGCTGGTCATTCCTCGGCAAGTTCGATGGCGAGCTCTGTGCACCACCGAGCTTCTACGCCGGAACGGGGACTGTGCGCTCGTGGAGTGCCCCCCGCGTCAGCTTTGGGTTAAGATGCGAAGTATCTGGTGCTTCGGCCATGTCCGCTTTGGGTCAGAAGCGGACATGCAAATTTGAACCTAAGTCGAGAACTCGGCACGCTTCACGACTGCCATCCCGACCACGCAGTCGATGATCGAACCGGTCTCCGACTTGCGTCTCCGAAAATTCGGGAACATCGCCGATAGCGCCCGGAGATTTTCAGGAGAGTAGTCGGCAGATCTCGAAAATCGGGAGCCCAGAGACGGTGCGCACTACGCTGAAAGCCCCCAACCGCGCGAATTTCGCGAGCCCCGCGGAGGCAGACGCAGAGACCGGACTGGTTGGCTGGGGCGCCAGGATTCGAACCTGGGATTGGCGGAATCAAAATCCGCTGCCTTACCACTTGGCTACGCCCCAACTTGGCGCAATGTGCCGTGCTTGGCGGCGCTATTCAATGTCTTGGAATGAGGCGCTGGCTTGAAGCAGTCAAGGTCGCCTGCTAAGGGAACGCGCAGTCGGAGTGTAGCGCAGCCTGGTAGCGCACCTCGTTCGGGACGAGGGGGTCGCAGGTTCAAATCCTGCCACTCCGACCAATTTTCGCCTTCCCTCTCGCCTATAATTTCGCGCGCAGCGATCGGTGTAGCGAAGCGCCGCGCGATTTCTCTTCGCAACGCCGATCGTTTTGGTTATGCCCAATCATCGAGACCATTATTCAAGACGCGCTTTCCGCGCGCTCGCGTCCCGCGCCTCCACGCGGAGGCATTCTTGACACAATCTCTTTAGGGCCGAGCTAGCTACCCGCGCCGCCGCCGCCATCGGGCTGAACAGGCGAATGGGCGGGGTTATTGGTCAAGACCTCATTCCCCTTAAAGGTAGGATCTTGACCTGATACGCTATAGGCATTGATGACGCTCGTAAAACATCCGCCAAGCGCGAGCGAAATCGCGATGACGACAATCAAGGACATGCCCTTTATAGAATCTCCCCCCTGCAAATCGTGCTTTCTCTACAATTTCTTGGCACCGGTCGCAATATTGATACAATGAGATCTTCACTTCACCGGACCCGGTCCCACCGCAAAAGCGAGCGAGCGCGGTTCTGCATGGCAAAAAGTCACTCGAGCGAAGCAATAAAGGCGGGATCATCTTGTTTCTGAACACCAATTTCATGCGAATCATCGCGATCTTGTTCGCCATTCTTCTGGCCGCTTGCGCGCTCCTTCCTGGCGGCGGAGAGGATTATGAGAACGCGGACACCGGGCCGACCACGGTTCGTCTCGTGAATCCGAATGGAAGCGCGACCGAATGGGCGGTTTCCGATCGTCCTATTTCGAATAAAGTCTTCGTTTCGCTTCCGGCCGGAAGAGCGATGGGTCTGAGCATCGCCGGCAGCATGGTGCTCAGTCCTTCCGTGTTTCTGCCACAGCCGGAAGACTACCAAAAAGCGGCAATCCAATTCCTCAACCAGACCGACCGCCCGAGTTGCAACGTCGTCGCGGGCTCGCAGACATCGCAGTTCCAATATGAATTCAAATACGATTGCGTTGCTGCGCCTAATTCCGTCGTCGAACCGCCAAGGGGCAAGCGTTGACGACTGTCGGCGGAATGCGAAAAAGTTCGTCGTCTTGGCTGAAAGAATCGAAGGACAAAAATAGTCCCGATCAACTCACGCGTTTCAAGCAATCATTGCGCAGAAGATAATTGACCCATCTCCGTTCCGAGATAGGTGCTTGACTCGCTCGCGGCGGCGCGGATCGCCGGAGAACTTCACTTCGCCTTGAGGTTACCCGCTGCAGTCTTGCCGCGGTCGGTCGTCACGATATCGAAGGACACATTCTGGCCTTCGGCCAGCGTCGACAGTCCCGCCTGCTCGACGGCGCTGATGTGAACGAACACGTCCTTGCCGCCGTCGGACGGCTGGATGAAACCGTAACCCTTCTGCGGGTTGAACCATTTCACGGTGCCGGTAGGCATTTCGACTTCCTCATTGCTCGCGCATGCAGGCGCGACCGCGCGGGAATCGCGCGGCTTCAGTCAATCAGATTTTCGGGGAGCGCCTTGCAGGTTGCGGCCATGGAACGTCTAGGCCCTTCGGGAGACGGCCGAAATTCGATTGCACCTAAAGCAGAACGCAATCGGAGGGCGTCGTCAAGACGGGGTTCGTTCCGCGCCTCATCGCGGCTTCCCGCGCGCCCGAAGATAGGTCACCCTCGCTGATATAATTGCCGAGCAATCGGAAACGAGAGAAGCGCGAAATATTGCATGGCCGACGACATCCCCTTCGACCGCGACTTCGACGTGCCGCCGGGCCGGGTGGATCGCGTCGCGCCCAACGTGCGACGGATTTTGGCGCCCAATCCCGGCCCTTTCACCTTTACCGGCACCTGCACCTACATCGTCGGCGAAGGCGAAGTCGCCATTCTCGATCCTGGTCCCGATCATCGCGCGCATATCGACGCCGTGCTCGAGGCGGTGAAGGACGAGAAGGTCGCGCATATCTTCGTCACCCATACGCATCGCGATCACTCGCCGGCGTCGGCGGCGATCGTTGCGAGAACCGGAGCAAAGGTGTTCGCCGAAGGCCCGCATCGCGCCGCGCGCCCGATGCAACTCGACGAAAAGAGCCGGCTCGATGCCAGCGCCGATCTCGATTTCATGCCCGATGCGCGGCTCAAGGATGGCGAGATCGTCGAAGGCAAGAACTACGCGCTCGAAGCGGTGACGACGCCCGGCCACACCATGAATCATCTCGCCTTCGCGCTGCGGGGAACCGACATTCTGTTCTCGGGCGACCACGTGATGGCTTGGTCGACCTCGATCGTGGCCCCGCCCGACGGCGCCATGGGCGATTACATGGCTTCGCTCAAGAAGCTTGAGACGCGGCCGGAGACGCTTTATTTCTCGGGTCATGGGCCGCCGGTCAGAAACGCGCACGCCTTCGTCGGCCGCTACATCGCCCACCGCAACGCACGCGAGACGGCAATCCTGCGCTCGCTCGAACGCGGCGAGGCGGACATCCCCGCCTCGTGCGCGCGATCTATATCGGGCTCGATCCCCGGTTAACCGGCGCGGCCGGCCTAATGACGCTCGCTCAACTCGAGGACCTCGTGGAGCGCGGGATCGTGGCGACCGATGGCGGCGCGCCTTTGCTTGCGTCGCGCTACCGGCTTACTTAGCTCTAGGAGCATGATCCTTTCCGAAAACCGGTTCCCACTTTTCGGGATCGTGCTCTAGCGCATCGCGCGACGGCGCGTATCGGCGAACTCGGCGAGGAAACTCTCGATCCGGCGCGCGTTCGAGCCGAAATCGTGACGGCCGTAGCGCGAGGCCGAGCGCATATCGATGCGCACGCCCTTGTCGGCCGTCCGCACGCGGATCGAGATATCCTCGCGGAAGCCCATCACCAGCGTGCGCGCAACCGCCTCGATGCGGCCGTCGCGCTCGCCGCCGCGCGGCGAGACGTTGTCCAAGACGCGCCAGCCGCGCCGCTCGACGATCGACATCAGCATATTGAAGACTTCGTCGGGATTCGCCTCGACCTCGAAGGGCTTCACGCCCGGATAGGCGGCGCGCTGCAGCCGCGCCGTGTCGCACGCCGGGATAACTGATGGAATTGGCGCCGTGCGGTCGCGCCGAGGCAACGGCGACGAAACGCGGCGGATCGGAAAAATCGGTGGTGATATCGGTGATCGCCGGCAGCGTCGCGCTGCGAGCGAATTCGAGCGTGGGCCAGCCCACGAGCAAGAGGCCGATCACGGCGGCGGTAATCGCGCGGCCGAGACCCCGCAATCCCTCGTTCCAGATCACGATGAACGCGGCGGCAGCGACGAGCAATCCAAGGAGCGCCACCGCAAAGCCCGCGACGAGCGTCGCATAGGCGACGGCGTATTCGACGATCCCGATCCGGTGCAACACGATCGCGAGCGCCACCACTGGCAGCGAGAAGATGGCGATCGCCCGGCTCCAGGTCGCGAGCCGCGACACGCGAACCTCGACATAGAGGCGCCGCCGGATCATTCGACTTGGTCCAGAATCATTCCGCCGCGGTCGCCGTCGGCAAGCGGTAGTCCCGGAATTGGTCGCGCAGCGCCGTTTTCAGGATCTTGCCGGTCGCCGTGTGCGGAATTTCGTCGACGAAGATCACGTCGTCCGGCATCCACCACTTGGCGATCTTGCCTTCCATGAATTTCAGCAAGTCGGCCTTGGAGATTTTCTTGTCTTTCTTGGCGACGATGATGAGAAGCGGGCGCTCGTCCCATTTCGGATGCGCGATGCCGATCACCGCCGCCTCCGCGACATCGGGATGGCCGACCGCGATGTTCTCGAGATCGATCGACGAAATCCATTCGCCGCCCGACTTGATCACGTCCTTGGCGCGATCGGTGATTTTCATGTAGCCGAGCTCGTCGATGGTGGCGACGTCGCCGGTGTCGAAGAAGCCGTCCTTGTCGAGGATGTTGCCGCCCTCGCCCTTGAAATAGGCCGCGCGATACCGCCCGCCCTTGCACTTTCAGCCTGCCGAAGGTCTTGCCGTCCCACGGCAGCTCCTTGTTGTTGTCGTCGGTGATCTTCATCTCGACGGTGAACAGCGAGTAGCCCTGCTTCTCCTGCACGTCGAGCTTGGCGTCGTGATCGAGACCGGCGACCTCGGGCTTCAGCTGGCCGGCGGTGCCGATCGGACTCATTTCGGTCATGCCCCAGGCATGGGTGACGCGCACGTCGTAATTGTCCTGGAATTTCTCGATCATCGCGCGCGGGCAGGCCGAGCCGCCGATCAGCACGCGCTCGAGATGCGGCAGTTTCAGATTGTGCTGCTCGAGATGCGCCAAGCAGCATCAGCCACACCGTCGGCACCGCCGCCGTCACCGTGACCTTGTACTTGTCGAGCAATTCGTAGACCGAGGCGCCGTCGAGCTTGGCGCCCGGCATGACGAGCGAGGCACCGTTCATCGGCGCGCTGAAGGCGAGCGACCAGCTATTGGCGTGGAACAGCGGCACGACCGGCAAGACGATGTCGCGCGAGGAAAGGCCGAGCACGTCGGGCATCGCCGCGGCGAGCGAATGCAACACGTTCGAGCGGTGCGAATAGACGACGCCCTTCGGATTGCCGGTCGTGCCGGAGGTGTAGCACATGCCGGCGGCGGCGTTTTCGTCGACCGTCGACCCATGTGAAATCGCCGTCGACTTCGCCGATCCAGTCCTCGTAGGCGACGGCGTTCTTCAGCGTCGTCTGCGGCATGTGCGCGCGCGTCGGTCAGGATGACGTAGCGCTCGATGGTCGGCAGCTTGTCGGCGATCTTCTCCAGCAGCGGCACGAAGGTGAGATCGGTCAACATCAGCCGGTCTTCGGCGTGATTGATGATGTAGATGATCTGGTCGGGGAACAGCCGCGGATTGACGGTGTGATAGACGGCGCCGGCGCCGATGATGCCGTACCAGGCTTCGAGATGCCGCCAGGTGTTCCAGGCGAGCGTGCCGACGCGGTCGCCGGGCTTGATGCCGTCCTTGACGAGCCGCTGCGCGACTTTCAGCGCGCGCTTGCGGATCTCGGCGTAATTCGTCTCGTGGATCGGCCCTTCGATGGAGCGGCTGACGACCTTGCGCTTGCCGTACTGGATCGCCGCATGGTCGATGATGCGGTGGCAAACCAGCGACCAGTCCTGCATCAAGCCTTTCATGAATACCCTCCCCTTGCACTCGATCGGTTATGCTGTCCGCTTTCTGCGTCTTCCTTGGCCCGAAATTAGCGCGCCTAGCGCATAGCGCAACACTTATACTCTTGTACGCCTGTCATTACAGAGCTTGTTCCAGAACGGCCCGCCTTATTCGGCGCCGGACGCCGTCATTTCGCCCGGCTCGACCGGCATTCCATGCCGATGAGACCGCGTATTGCATCGTTTTTCGCCCTTTTCTTGTTCACGGCGCCCGGTTTCGCGGACGATGTGCCGCTGCCCCGCCCGCGCCCGCCGGAGGCGGATCGAAAGGTCTCGCAGCCGATCGAGATCGACCCCTTGGAGCGCGAGGCGGCCCAGAAAGATATGCGAGGAATTCTTGCACGCCGACGTCGCGGTCGCGGTCGCGCTCGATCCGATGGCCTGGGACAATGGCTGCACGCGCCGCGGCGCCCGTCGGCATGACCGCGATCAAGCTTGCAGACGGCAAACGCGTCGAGCTGAAGCCGCGCGGCCGTTCTCCGCTGTCCGACCGCGCTCGCGATCGCCCACTGGGTGCGCGAGGACCTCGCGCCGCTCGCCGAGCAACTCGGCAGCCGGCATCGAGCGCATCGACGTCGCCGCCTCTTTTTCGTGCCGCCCGCGCAACAGCGTCTTCGGCGCCATGATGAGCGAGCATGGCAAGGCCAACGCCCTCGACATCCGCGTCGCTGCATCTCGCCGACGGGCGCAAGATCGCGATCGAAAATGCCGACGGCCCACCGGAATTTCTCGCCGGCATGCGGAAATCGGCCTGCGCGCGCTTCACGACGGTGCTCGGCCCCGGCTCCGACAAGGACCATGAAACTCATCTGCATGTCGATCTCGCCGAGCGGCGGGGCGGTTACAAGATGTGTCAGTGGATCCTTGCCGGAAGCCCGAAAAAGCGCCGGAAATCGTCGAAGCCGGCGCCAAGACGGCCGGTAAGAAAGCCGAAAAGGAAAAGTGATTGATTGCGCCGGCATCGAAGGCGAGCCCAATGAAGATTTCCCGCCGGCATTTTCTCACCGGCGCGGCCGGCGCCATCGGCGGCACGCTGCTATCGCCGGCTATGCCGGCGCGATCGAGCCCGGCTTGCGGCTCGTCGTCACCGAATACGGGCTCACGCCGCCGGGCTGGCCGCGCGACTTTCCGCTCAAGATCGCCGTCATCGCCGATCCGCATGCCGCCGAGCCTTATATGAGCGCCGCGCGCATCGAGGAGATCGTCGCCGCCACCAACGCGCTCGCGCCCGATCTCGTGGTCCTGCTCGGCGATTTCGAGGCAAACCACCGTTTCGTGACGCGTTCGTTCCGGGGGAAACCTGGGCAAGGCTTTGGGCGGAATGCCGCGCGCCGCTCGGCGTGCAGGCGATCCTCGGCAATCACGACTGGTGGTTCAATCTCACGCGAATCCGCGCCGCACTCGACGCCGGCCGGCATTCCGGTGATGGAAAACGACGCGGTCCGCCTCACCCATCGCGGCCGGCCGTTCTGGCTTCTCGGCCTCGGCGACCAGATCGCGCATATCCGCGCGCCCGGCCATTTCGAGGGCGTCGACGACCTGCCGGGCACGCTCGCGAAAGTCGCCGACGACGCGCCGGTGATCTTGCTCGCGCACGAGCCCGATATTTTCGTCAAAGTGCCGGAGCGGATTTCGCTCACGCTTGCGGGTCACACCCATGGCGGGCAAGTCCGGCTGTTCGGCTACTCGCCCGTGGTGCCGTCGCGTTACGGCAACCGTTTCGCCTACGGGCACATCGTCGAGCGCGACCGCCACATGATCGTGTCGGGCGGGCTCGGCTGCTCGGTCGCGCCGGTGCGGCTCGGCGTGCCGCCGGAAATCGTGCTGGTGCGGTTGGGGAACGCGGTTTAGCGAGGCCCGGGCTTTCGCTCAGCGACCTCCAAAAAAGCAAAAGGCGCGGGCCGAAGCCCGCGCCCTGTCGCCCCCAATCGGGCCGGTCAGATCACGACTACAGTCGCGCCGACCGGGACCCTATTAAACAGGTCGATCACGTCCTCGTTCAGCATGCGGATGCAGCCCGAGGAAATCGCCTGCCCTATGTATTCCGGCTGGTTGGTGCCGTGAATTCGGAACAGCGTGTCCTTGTTGCCCTGAAAGAGATAGAGCGCGCGCGCGCCCATCGGATTGTGCGGGCCGGGGCTCGACATAATGCGGCAGCTCCGGCATGCGCTTCAGAATGTCGGCGGTCGGCGTCCATTCCGGCCATTCGGTCTTCTTGCCGACCTTGGCGATGCCGCGCCAGCTCATGCCTTCTTCGCCGACGGTGACGCCGTAGCGATAGGCCTTGCCCTCGTCCTGCACGAGATAGAGGAATTTGCGGTCGGTATCGATGACGACCGTGCCCGGCGCTTCCTTGCCGGAATAGTCGACGATATGGCGGAGCCAACCTTCGCCCGGCTTGTGATTGAGATAAGGCGCGCTCGCGAGCAGCTTCTTGTCGCGCGGCTTCAGCGCCGAATCCGGCAGTCGGATCGAGCGTGTCGGAAAGGCAGCCCCCAAAGCGAGAGCGCGATCGCGACAAAAGCGAGTTTCTTCAACAGCATGTCTTCATCATCCCTGTCATTCCGGCCCCCCGGAACCCAGCGGATCGCCCTGGATACCCAAAGCCGCCCATCTTTGGAAGCGGTGAAATGCCCCATCCGTCGCATTGCGAAAACCTGTTGCAGAAATACCGCAGCCTACATCGATAGGTTAATGCCCATTTTTCGGGAACGTTACGGCCATGCCTCGTCATCGCGGCATCTGAACATTAAATTTTCGGAAATCGGCCACAAATGGCCGTGATTGCTGCAAAAAAGCGCCTTACACGGGGGCTCAGGAAACTCGAACAGCTGATTTCAAGCCGTTATCAAGGGGGAAGCAATGTCGAATACGAAAGAGACGCGGGCAGTCCCGAAACGAGGATGCCGCAGCCGGTCCGGATTTGGGTCAGCAGTACCGGAAGATCGGAATCTCCGCCATCGCCGCCGCGCTGCCCTATGTCGGCGCGCAGAAGAACCATGCCTACGCCCCGGCTACGCCGAAGGTCCTGACGATCCGCGACCTCGAATTGCTAGTCGGCTGAAGCGATGCGGCGCCGAGAGCGCCTTCCATGCTCCTCCTCATTCTCGCTTCTGAAGCACGGCGTGCCGCAAGCGACCGGCACGTGGACGGCGCTTGAGCGCGCGCTAGGGAACGAGGCACGTTCCGGAGTTCCTCGATGCTCTTCGCCTACACTCTCGCGCGGAAGTTCGCTCGAGCGCACGGCGGTCGAGACCGATGCCGCGCTGCCCGAAGGCACGGTTTGGTTCGACCTCGTCTCGCCGACACCGGCGAAGAAGAGCGCATGGTCGAGGACGAAGCTCGGCCTCGACGTTCCGACGCGCGAGGAAATGGCCGAGATCGAGCCTTCGAGCCGGCTCTATATCGAGAACGGCGCCCGCTACATGACCGCGACGCTGGTCTTCAACGCCGAGACCGACAGGCCGAAAACCACCGTCGTCACCTTCATCCTCGCCAACGGGAAGCTCGTCACCGTCCGCTACGACGAGCCGCGGCCGTTCGCGCGGGTGACGACGAAACTCGGACGCGCTTGCCCGATGGGCGTCGACCGGGGAGAGCGTTTTGATCGAGCTTCTCGATGCGATGATCGACCGCTCCGCCGATATTCTGGAGCGCGTGGGCGCGGAGGTGGACGAGGTTTCGCGGCGGATCTTCGAGGGCCGGGCGGCGCGCGACGACCCCAACCACGGATACCAGACAATCCTGCGAACGATCGGCCGCAAGGGCGATCTCACCTCGAAAACGCGCGAAAGCCTCGTTTCGATCGGCCGGCTCGTGCTCTTTCTCGCGAACGAAGCCGACAACATGAAACTGGCGAAGGATCAGCGCGCGCAGGTCAGAAGCATGGCGCGCGACGTGCAATCGCTCACCGACCACGCGAGCTTTCTGATCAACAAGATCCAGTTCCTGCTCGACGCGATGGTCGGCATGGTGAGCATGGAGCAGAACAACGTCATCAAGATTTTCTCGGTGGTCGCGGTCGTGATGATGCCGCCGACGCTGATCGCGTCGATCTACGGCATGAACTTCAAGCACATGCCGGAGCTCGAATGGGTCGCCGGCTATCCGCTGGCGCTGATCGTGATGATCGTCGCGGCGATCGCGCCTTATCTCTTTTTCAAATGGAAGACGCTGGCTCTAAGCCGACGCTTCACGGATAGAGCCGCTCCCGCGCCCACGGCTTGCCCGGCGCCGGGCGCGTGAAGACGAGCCGGTCGTGCAGCCGGAACGGCCGATCGGCCCAGAATTCGATCGCAAGCGGCACGATGCGATAGCCGCCCCAATAAGGCGGGCGCGGCACGCTCTCCGGCATATTCCTTTTCGAAGCGCGCGACCGCGGCCTCAAGCGTGCTCCGGCTTTCGAGCGGCCGCGATTGCTGGCTCGCCCAGGCGCCGATTTGCGCGCCGCGAGGGCGGCTCGCGAAATATGCGTCGCTTTCTTGTTCCGAAACCCGCTCCACCGTCCCGCGCACCCGCATCTGGCGGTTCAGCGATTTCCAGTGCAGGACGAGCGCTGCCTTCAAATTGCCCGCGAGCTCCTGTCCCTTGGCGCTTTCGGCATTGGTGAAGAAGACGAAGCCGCGCTCGTCGAATTTCTTCACCAGCACCATGCGCACATCCGGCAGCCCCGCCGGCATCGACAGTGGCGAGCGCCGCGGCGTCGGGGTCGCGCGGCTGCCTTTGCGCGCTTCTTTCATCCAGCGCGCGAAAAGCCGAACGGATCGTCGGTTTCCGGCAAGTCACCGAACGTTAACCCTGCCGGGTGTTCCATGTCTTGTTTGCTCGCCATGGGTGGTTCAGGTGTTCGTCGAGCGGGACTGTCTTCAAGGGCTCGAACGCGCGCTCTCCATATCACGGATCGGCCGTCTTTGGAGCAGCGCGGAACATTCCGGCGCTCTCCTCGCCGTGGCGATGGCGGGCTGCAGCATGTCCTTTCCTTCGCTCCTTGGCGAGAAGGATGACGATAAGAGCCCGCCAAGCGCAAGCACCAGCGCTGCCTTCGACGCAAAATCCGAAAAGGCCGGCAAGGCCGATGGCGATATCACCGGCTCGCTGCCGCTGCAGCCGGCGGCGGCCGCCAGCGCGAAGGCGCCGATGTCGCCCATCGACTGGGCGATTGCCAAATCCGCGCTTCGCGACGTGCTCGGCCGTGGCGAAGCCGGCGCAAGCCAGCCGTGGGAAAATCCGACCACGGGCGCGCGCGGCACCGTCACCCCGGTCGCCGCGATTTACGAGAAGGACGGCTTTCCTTGCCGCAATTTCATCGTCAGCCACGTGCGCGACAGCCGCGAGAGCTGGTACGAGGGCACGGCCTGCCGCATCCATCGCGGCAAATGGGACGTGATGACGACGCGCCCGCTGCAGAAGTCCTGATCCGCCTACCTATTGCATTTGCGTTCGCGCCGGTTTGAACCCACATAAGGCGGCTGGCCGCGTGGAGGTTATTGTGGCGCGCGATCCCTATGAAGTGCTCGGCGTCTCGAAGAAGGCGGGCGACGCCGAGATCAAAAAGGCGTTTCGGCGCCTCGCCAAACGACACCATCCGGACTCGAACAAGAACGATCCGAAGGCGCAAGGCCGCTTTTCGGAAGCTGAATACCGCCTACGAAATTCTCGGCGAAGACAAGAAGCGCGCGCAGTTCGACCGCGGCGAGATCGACGCCGAAGGCAAGCCGCGTTTCCAGGGATTTTCCGGCGGCGGGTCCGGCGGCGGGCGGGCGTCCGGGCGGGCCCGGCGAAACGATCTTCGAGAGCTTCAGTTTCGGGCCGGAAGGATTTCAGCGCCGCGCGGGCCGCGGCGGCCGCGGCGGCGGCTTCGAGGATATTCTCAGCCAGATGTTCGGCGGCTTCGGCGGCGCGCGCTCGCCGGCGGCGTTCGAAGACTTCGCGACCGAACCGCCGCGCGGCTCCGACATCGCCGCTGCGCTCGACGTATCGCTCGCGGAAGCCGCGCGCGGCGCGAAGAAGCGCGTGCGGCTTCCGACCGGCAAGGAAATCGAAGTCACGATTCCGGCGGGGATTCACTGACGGGCAGTCGGTGCGGCTGCGCGGCCAGGGTCTTTCGGCCGGCGGGCCGGCGGGCGACGCCATCGTCACCGTGCGGATCGCGCCGCATCCCTCGACTCAAGCCCGAAGGAGCGGACCTTCGCGCCGACATTTCGATTCCGCTGGAAGACGCGGTGCTCGGCGGAACGGCACGCGTTCCGACGCTCGATGGCGCGGTCGAACTGAAAATTCCGCCGCGGAACATCGAGCGGGCGCACATTCCGGCTCAAGGGCAAGGGCCTGCCGAAGAAGGAAGGCGGCGCGGGCGATCTTTTGGCGACGGTGGAGATCGATCTCGGCGACGCCCGATGCCGAGCTTGAAGCGCTGATGCAAAAGCGGCGCGAGAACGAAAACTAAGCTTATTTCTTCTCGTTCTCGGCGACCTCATAGGCGTCGAACACGCGGCGCGCGACGCGATCGAGCCGCTCGCGCTCGGCCGGGCCCGCAACCACGAAGGCGAGCCCGCCCTCGAACCAGGCGACCGCGCCGATATCGCCGGCCGCGCGCCATTGGAACGCGGTCTCACCTTCGCGCATGGCGCGCGCGGTCGTCAGCGTCACCCGCTCGCCGGCACCGCCCCTCATACATGAAGAACGCGGTGGCGGCACCGCGCGGCCCGGACAGCAGACGGCCGCCGAGCAACTTCAGCCCCTCGGGCGCAAGATCAGGTGCCTTCAAGGGCTGGCCGACGCGGCGCGACAGCCAAGGCACGAGATGCGCTTCGTCGGCGCGCACTTCGATCGGATGGCGGACTTCGGCGGTATAGATCCGATGCGCTTCGATCGCGGCGTCGGCGAGCACGCGGGCGATATCGGCGTTGCGCCCGCCGAGCACGACATCGCGGCCGAGCCAGCCCGCGGCCGCGCCGATCACGAAGGCGACGACGGCGGCGGCGGCGATCTTGCGGCCATGAGCGTCTCTCGCCGCACGACGATGCGGTCCGGGTGCGAATCGTTCGGGAACCTTTTCCTCCGCGACCGTGCCCCACTTGTCGCGGATCATCGCCGCCTGCGCGCGCCACGCAGCGACGCGGCTTGCCGCGGCGGGATGGGCCGCGAGATATTCCTCGACTTCGCAGGCACGGTCCTTCGGCAACTGACCGTCGACATAGGCGTGGAGTTCCTCGTCGGTGATCGGCGGTTCGCGATGCGTCATCGATGCACTTTCATTTCACACGGCGAAGGGGCGGCAGCTCTCCGTCGAGATGCTCGCGCAAGTGCGGTGCGCGCCCGCGACAGGCGCGACATGATCGTTCCGATCGGCACGCCCTGCGTCTCCGCCGCCTCGCGGTAGCTCAAGCCTTCGAGCGTGACCAGAAGCAGCACTTCGCGCTGCTCGGGCGGAAGCAGCGCAAGCCCGCGCGCGATGTCGCGCGCCGAGCCGTCGGCGCCAGGCTCGCCGGGAGGGTCGACATTCCTCGATCACCGCGAGAAACGGTTTCCGCGCGAGTCCGCGGCGGCGGTTGCGGTCGAGGTTGAGCAGAATGGTGAACAACCACGTCCTGCAGGTCGCCGCCATGAAACAGATGCTCGCCCCTCAGCGCGCGCACGAGCGTGTCCTGAACGAGATCGTCGGCGGCTTCCGCATTGCGCGCGAGCGCGCGGGCGAATCGCCGAAGGGCGGGGATCAAGGGCTCGAGGCCGCGGCGAACAGCGGACATGGCGGTACTCCATGGCGTAGCTCAACGCAGGCCATTTTGATCCCTCTCGCAAAAGAACGCGAGCGCCGTTCGATTATTCCGCTTCGGCTTGAAGGGCCCAGGCACGCATGCCATAGCAGGCCGCGATTCCAAGCGTTGCTAGCGACAAGAGGGTTTTATGGCGGAAACAGGTCGGCCTGATGCGGGGCAAGCGCGGTCTCATCATGGGCATCGCCAACAACCGCTCGATTGCCTGGGGGATCGCGAAGGCCTGCGCCCGCGAGGGCGCGGCAGCTCGGCTTTACCTATCAGGGCGATGCGCTGAAGAAGCGCGTCGAGCCGCTCGCCGCGGAGCTCTCCGCCAAGGTCGTCGGCCATTGCGACGTGACCGAGCCCGCGACCATCGACGCGGTGTTCGCCGAATGCGACCGGGTGCTCGGCGCCGCTCGATTTCGTCGTCCACGCCATCGCCTTTTCCGACAAGAGCGAACTCGACGGCCGTTACGTCGACACCAGCGCCGACAATTTCAACAAGACGCTTCACATTTCCTGCTATTCCTTCACCGCGATTGCGCAGCGCGCGGAGAAGCGGATGCAGAAGGCGGCTCGCTGCTCACGCTCACCTATTACGGCGCCGAGAAATGGATTCCGCACTACAACGTCATGGGCGTCGCCAAGGCCGCGCTCGAGGCGAGCGTGCGATATCTCGCCGCCGATCTCGGCCCGAAGAATATCCGCGTCAATGCGATTTCCGCCGGGCCGATCAAGACGCTTGCCGCCTCCGGCATCGGCGACTTCCGCTACATCTTGAAATGGAACGAATTGAACTCGCCGCTCCGCCGCACGGTCACGATCGAGGAGGTGGGCGACTGCGCGCTTTATTTCCTGTCCGATCTTTCGCGCGGCGTGACCGGCGAAGTCCAGCACATCGACGCCGGCTATCATATCATCGGCATGAAGCATCCCGACGCGCCGGATATGAGCGTCGCGACGAACGACGAGTGACAAAACTCCAAACCGGAACGCGCCCATGATGCGCGGTATGCTGAACCTCGTCGTGGCCGCGCTCTTCACGATCGCGGTGGCCGTTCCGTCGTTTGGCCTCGATCGCCACGAGCAGCGCAACGTTTATGTATCGGCCGGGCGCGAGACGCGGATTGCGAGCTACGGCGCGCCGAATGAAAGATTGCAAGGCGGGAGCGCGGCCCGAGATCGAGATTGCCGAATGGCCGTCCTACGGCAGGCTCGGCGACAAGCCGGTGCGGATCATCGCCGAGCGCCAGGCGTCGCGCGCCGCGGACCATCCCTGCATCGGCAAATTCATCGACGCCATCGCCCTCTATTACCGCCCGGTGGCGGGCTTTCGCGGCAGCGACCGCGTGCGTCTGCGCGTGAAGTTCCCAACGACGCCGCTCCGCCGCCGCGACGATCATGGAAGAAGAGATCTTCATCGGCGTGCGTTAACGCCGCTGTTTGACCCTCGGGAGCGCCGCTCGTACAACTGAGCCCAGTTTCACGCGCGGCGAGCATTCGATGTCGTTCAACACCTTCGGCCACATGTTCCGGGTCACGACCTTCGGCGAAAGCCACGGGGTCGCGATCGGCTGCGTCGTCGACGGCTGCCCGCCGCGGATTCCGCTGACCGCCGCCGACATTCAGCGCGATCTCGACCGCCGCCGGCCGGGCCAGAGCAAGTTCGTCACGCAACGGCGCGAACCGGACGCAGGTGCAAATTCTTTCCGGCACTTTCACCGATCCGGCGAGCGGCACGGAGGTGACGATCGGCACGCCGATCGCGCTCGTGATCGACAATGTCGATGCGCGCTCGAAGGACTATGACGCGATCGCCGAAACCTACCGGCCCGGCCATGCCGATTACACTTACGACGTGAAGTACGGCTTGCGCGATCCACGCGGCTCGGGCCGCGCCTCGGCGCGCGAGACGGCGGCGCGCGTGGCGGCGGGCGCGGTCGCGCGCAAGATTGTGCCGGACATGAAGGTGCGCGGCGCGCTCGTGCAGATGGGCGAAATCGAGATCGACCGCAACAAATGGGATTGGGACGAGGTGGCGCGCAATCCGTTCTTCTGCCCGGACGCGAAGGCCGCGAAAAAAATGGAAGACTATCTCGACGGCATCCGCAAAAAGGGGTCCTCCATCGGCGCCGTGATCGAAGTGATCGCCGAGGACGTGCCGCCGGGACTGGGCAGCCCGATTTACGGCAAGCTCGACGCGGAACTCGCGGGCGCGCTGATGGGCATCAACGCCGTCAAAGGCGTCGAGATCGGCGCGGGCTTCGGCGCGGCCTTGCTCACCGGCGAAGAGAATGCCGACGAAATGCGCATGAGCAACGACGGCAAGCCGAAATTTCTCTCCAACCATGCCGGCGGGATTCTCGGCGGCATTTCGACGGGCGCGCCGCTCGTCGCGCGTTTCGCGGTGAAGCCCACCTCGTCCATTCTCACCGCGCGCAAAACGGTCGACCGTTACGGCCGCGAGACCGAGGTCTCGACCAAGGGCCGCCACGATCCCTGCGTCGGCATTCGCGCAGTGCCGATCGGCGAGGCGATGGTCGCCTGCGTCGTCGCCGATCAATATCCTCCGCCATCGCGGCCAGGTCGGCGAAGCCGTCGAATGGCCGTTCGCGAAAGCGTAGGATCGACCGCCATGGACGACCGTACGCAAAGCCAGATCGAGCAGGCGATCGCCGCCTTCGCGCGCGGCGAGATCGTGGTCGTCACCGACGACGACGACCGCGAGAACGAGGGCGACCTCTTCGTCGCGGCCTCGCTCTGCACGCCCGAAAAGATGGCGTTCATCATCCGCCACACCTCCGGCATCGTCTGCGCGCCGCTCTCGCTCGAACAAGCGCGGCGGCTGCATCTCGACCCGATGGTCTCCGCCAACGACGCGCCGCTCGGCACCGCCTTCACCGTTTCGGTCGACGTCAAGCACGGCCTCACCACCGGCATTTCGGCCGAAGAGCGCAGCAACACGGCGCGCGCGCTCGCCAACCCGAATATGGGCGCCTCCGATTTCGTCCGCCCCGGCCACGTCTTTCCGCTGATCGCGCGCGAGGGCGGCGTATTGATGCGCTCGGGTCATACCGAGGCTTGCGTCGATCTCTGCCAGCTCGCGGGGCTGCCGCCGGTCGGCGTGCTCGCCGAACTCGTCAACGACGACGGAACCGTCAAGCGCGGCGCCGAAGTCACCGCCTTCGCCAAGCAACACAAGCTCGCGCAGGTCTCGATCGCCGACCTCATCGCCTGGCGGCAGGCGCGCGAGAAGCTCGTCGAGCGCGTCGCGACCTTTCCCGTGAAAAGCGAGATCGGCGAACTCACCGGCTATGCCTTCGTCACGCCGTTCGACGCCGTGCATCACATGGCTTTCGTCTACGGCAAGATCGGCGACGGCAAGAACATCCTGGCGCGGCTGCATCGCGCCAATGTCGTGAGCGACGTGTTCGGCGGCGGCAAGTCGATCCATCGCTCGCTCGCCCGCTTCAAGGCCGAAGGCCGCGGCGTGCTCGTGTATCTGCGCGACGGAACGGCCGGCGTGCCGGTGACGATGCCAGACCGCGAAAAGACATCCTCGACGGCGGCGGCGCGCGAGCGCCAGTGGCGCGAGATCGGTCTCGGCGCGCAAATCCTGCGCGACCTCGGCATTTCCTCGATCCGGCTGCTCGCCTCACGAGAAGCGCACTTATGTCGGGCTCTGCCGGCTTCGGCATCGAGATCGTCGCGACCGAAACGCTCGACAGCTGACCCGGAAAGACAGTTCCCGACTTCCGCCTTGGTCGCGCCGCGAAAGCGATGGCAGCTTCGCGATTGGGGACGGACGGGAGCGTTTTCATGGTTCGGTCTGTTGTTCGGTTATTCGCAGCCGCGCGCCATCGGCCTCGCATTCGCCGCCGCGGCGCTCAGCGCAATCGGGCAAGCGCGAGGCGGTCGACGTCGAGCTCGTGATCGCGGTCGACGTCTCCTATTCCATGGACCCCGACGAGCAGGCCTTGCAGCGCGAGGGCTATGTCGAGGCGATTTCCTCGCGCGATTTTATCGACGCCGTCCGCAAGGGGCCGAACGGCCGCATCGCCGTCACCTATGTCGAATGGGCGGGCGTCAACGAGCAGAAGATCGATCGTGCCCTGGCAGGTGATCGACGGGCCGGAAGCCGCCGGCGCCTTCGTGCAGACCT
Organism: uncultured Alphaproteobacteria bacterium; assembly: GCA_963751685.1. Taxonomy (GTDB): domain Bacteria; phylum Pseudomonadota; class Alphaproteobacteria; order Rhizobiales; family Xanthobacteraceae; genus Palsa-892. The sequence continues at coordinate 75,953 of CAVVVV010000017.1, forward strand.
TGAACGCGGCACCCATCCGGCGCGCTTCGCGCACATCGATCTCGGGCGCGCTCGTATTCATCACCGGCGCTGTTCGAGCAAAGTCCCTTCAAGGGCCTCCGGCGCGTGATCGACGTTTCCGGCGACGGCACCAACAACCAGGGCCCGCTGATCGAGGCAACCCGCGACGAGGTGGTGGCGAAAGGCATCACCATCAACGGCCTGCCGATCATGCTGAAGGAGCCGAACTTGTCGGCTTTCTCGATATTCCCGATCTCGACCACTATTACGAGGACTGCGTGATCGGCGGACCCGGGCGCTTTCGTCGTGCCCGCGCGCGCGCGAGCGCAATTCGTCGAGGCGATCCGCAAGAAACTGCTGCTCGAAGTCGCGGGCAAGACGCCTGCGCGCGAGGATGGGCGTGTCATTCCGGCGGTGAGCCCGCCGCGCGTTTCTTGCACCATCGGCGAGCAGATGTGGCAGCAGCGCTGGGGCTTTCCCAACTGACAGACTTAACGCTCGAACACGCCCACCAGTTCGACATGCGCCGAGTAGCGGAACTGGTCGACGGGCGTCACCCGCGCCAGCCGATAGCCGCCGTCGCATAGAATTCGCGCATCGCGCGCGAAGCTCGCCGGATTGCAGGAGACGTAAATCAGCCGCGGCACGTTCGCCGCGCGCCAGCGCGCGGGCTTGCGCTTCGGCGCCCTGACGCGGCGGATCGAGCACCACGGCGTCGAAACTCTTGAGTTCCGCGGCCGCGAGCGGGCGGCGAAACAGGTCGCGACGAATCCGCTTCGATCGGCTTCAGGCCCGGCGCTTTCGCCGCGCGCGCGAGCGCGCCGACGGCCGCCTCATCGCCGTCGACGGCGAGAACGTCGCGCGCTCGCAGCGAGCCGGAGCGCGAAGGTGCCGACGCCGCAAAACAAATCGGCGATGCGCGAAGCGCGCTTCGCCGCTTCGCCGACGATCGCCGCCAGCGCGTTCTCGCCCGCCTCGGTCGCCTGCAAAAACGCGCCCGGCGGCAGCACGACGCGCGCGCGCCCGATCGCGAGCACCGGCTCGGCGAGCTGCGCCACGACTTCGCCATGGCGCGTGAGCCGCGCCAGCCGCTCCTCGGCGGCGATCTTCGCGAGCGACGAACGGATGGCGGCATCGAGCGGGCCCGAGCCGCGCACGTCCAGGTCGAGGCCGCCTTCGGTCGCGGTGAAATGCAAATCGAGCGGCTTTTCGCTCGCCGCGAGTTCCAGAGCGATGCGCTCGCCGATCGCGAAGGCGCGCGCGAGCGCCGGCGCGAGCACCGGGCAGCGGTCGATCGCCACCAGCGTGTGCGAGCGATGCGCCATGAAACCCACCGTCATGCCTTCGCGCGTTCGCCGCGCGTGCAGAACGATCCGGCGGCGGCCCTCGCCATGGGCGTCGACGAGATCGCCGACCGGCGCCTCGATGCCCTCATGCGCGAGCGCGGCGACGACGAGATCGCGTTTCCAGGCGCGGTAACTTTCTTCCTGCCAGTGCTGCAAGGCGCAGCCGCCGCAGACGCCGAAATAGCGGCAGATCGGCGCGATGCGGTCGGCCGACGGCGAGACATTACGCCGCAGATCCCCCCTATCTCCGGAGCGGGCGACGATGACGGTTTCGCCCGGCAAGGTGTAAGGAATATATACCTGTCCGGTGCCGGACGTCGCGATGCCGTCGCCCTGATGGCCGACGCGATCGATGACGAGGCGCTCCTCAGCCACGCCGCGCTCCGATCAGGAATTCGCGGTTTCCCTCGCCGCCGGCGAGCGGCGATTCGATCGAGCCGATGAGGCGCCAATGCTCCGCCGCGATGAAGCGCTCGATGTCGGCGCAAACGGCTTTTCGCACCGCCTCGTCGCGCACGATGCCTTTCTTCAGGTGCGCCCTCCCCGCCTCGAATTGCGGCTTCACGAGCACGACGAGCTCCGCCGCCGCCGCGCACAGCGCCAGCGCCGCGGGGAGGGCGAGCTTGAGCGAAATAAAGCTCACATCGGCGACGAGAAGTTCAACCGGCTCGGGAATAAGCCCGCGGTTAAGCGCCCGCGCATCGGTCTCTTCGAGCGACACAATGCCGCGGCGGCCTTGGAGCGATGGATGCAGCTGGCCGCGGCCGACATCGACGGCATAGACGCGCCGCGCGCCGCGCTCGATGAGAACTTCGCTGAAGCCGCCGGTGGAGGCGCCGACATCGAGGCAGACCTTGTCCCGGGGATCGATGGCGAAGCGATCGAGCGCCGCCGCGAGCTTCAGGCCGCCGCGCGAGACATAGGGATGGGCGGGCGAAGCACGAAGCTCCGCCTCGGGCGAGACCGGCTGCGAGGCCTTTTCGCACCCGCACGCCGTCGGCGGTGACCAAGCCCGCCTCGATCGCGGCCTGGGCGCGGGCCCGGCTCGGCGCCAGGCCCCGCTCGACGAGGGACTGATCGGCGCGCTTTCGCGTGGTCTTGCGCGTAGTCATTGGCGGTATTTCTTGTCGTCCCGGCCGGCATCCGACTGGGCTCCCAAGATCGAATCAACCTCGCAGTCGGCAGAGCCGACTGCGTGCCGGAGCGAATCGCTGAGTGAATTTTTTCCATATTGCGGTTCTGGATCCCGGATAACCTCGCTTCGCTCGGCTTCGGGATGACACTAAGGGACGGACACGCCAAATAATTCGTCTACTGTCAAACATTGGCCGCGATGCGCGAAAATGCTAGAGAGCGACAGGGCGATGGGGTCGCGCCTTCACGACAGACCGGAGTTTCGATGCGACGCCGCTGCAGCCGCGCGATTCTAATGCTTGTGCCGATCCTGCTCGCGGGCTCGCATTGCCTTGCCCATCGACGCCGCCGCGCAAACGGCCAAGTCGAAGAAGCACACCGTGAAGGAACCCGCCAAGAAGAAGAAAGAGGCCGCCCGCGACGCGCGCAGCTGGAATCTCGGGCGCGATCCCTCGGGCCCGGTGCTGTTCTTCGGCAAGACGCAGAGCGAAGACGTCTCCGTCTCCTTCACCTGCCAGCCGGAAGCGGGCCTCGTGCGGGTGATCGCCTATGGCAGCGCGCGCGGCGTGAAAACGGGCGACGGCGCCCGCCTCCGCCTCAGCAACGGGCCGGCGCGGCTGGAGGTCGCCGCCATCGCGCTCCCGAACGACAAGAACGCCAATATCGTCGACCTCGGCGGCACCACCAAGATCAGCCCGCGCGTGTTCAGCCTGTTTCGCGGCGGCGACACGATGGTGCTGGAAGTCCCGGGCCGCACGATCGGCTTTTCGCTGAAGACATTGCCGGGGAAAAACGAGGCGTTCGAGCGCGCCTGCCTCGGCGGGAAGTCTGGAAAATAGCCGCGGCTTGCGGCTAAACGATTCTCAGCGCCACCGAGCGCCGATGCACGGCCGCCACTGCTCAATCCGGCGCCCGCAAACGATAACCAACCCCGGTTTCCGTCAGAACGTATTGGGGGCGTTCGGGATCGTCCTCAATTTTTTGCCGAAGCTGCCGCACATAGACGCGGAGATACTGCGCATCAACCAGCTCATCCCACAATTCGCTCAGCAGGAACTTGTGGGTCAGCACTTTGCCGGCATGGTGTACCAGCACACGCAGCAAGTCGTATTCCTTGGGGAAAGCTTCACCTCTTTGTCGTGCACCTTGACCATGCGGCGCACAAGATCGACGGACAAATCGCCGACGCGAAATATCGGCCGCTCGCCATGGATTTGAAGTTGGTGGCGCAGCGCCGCGCGCATTCGCGCCAATAGTTCATCCATCCCGAAGGGCTTCGTCACGTAATCGTCGGCGCCGAGATCAAGCGCCTGTACCTTGCCGGCTTCATCCTCGCGGCTGGACAGCACGACGATCGGCACGCCTTCGTTTCGCTCGCGAATCTTTCGCAAAAGTTCAAGACCTTGAATATCGGGCAGACCAAGATCGAGAATGACGAGATCGGGCTTCTGCTCCAGCAATTCCAGCGCGCTCTTGCCATTTGGCGCTTCAAGAACGACATAGCCTTGCGTGCTCAGACCCATCCGCAAGAGCTTGCGAATCGGCGGCTCGTCATCGACGACCAGAATGCGGAGCGGGGCTGCGCTCATGCCGTGTCCAATCGTCTGCTTTCGGCGGGAATCGGCAATTTGATCGTGAATACGGCGCCCTTCTTGTCGGTTCGGTTGGCGGCGGTGATCGTTCCGTGCATCGCTTCGACAAAGCCGCGAGAAATCGCGAGACCGAGACCGGTCCCGGCGCGCACGCGATCGGTCTTTTGCACCCGATAGAATTTGTCGAAGATACGCTCCAGATCGTCCGGCGGAATTCCCTCGCCTTCATCCAGGATCTGCAAGCAAACCGAGGCGCTCTCTCGCCAGCCCTGAATACGGATTGTCGTTTCGAACGGTGCATATTTGGCGGCGTTGTCAAGGAGATTGAACAAGGCCTGCTCGAACAGGACCGCATCGATTTCCACCATCGGCAAATCGGCCGCAAGGTCCATGTCGACGCGATGATGCGCCAGAATCTTGCCGGCGCGGCGCAGCGCACTGCCAACAATCTCGCCGATATCGTGCAAGCGCGGCATTTGGCGCAACGGCGCCCGATTCGAGCTTCGTCATGTCGAGCAGGTTGGCAATGAAGCGGTTAAGCCGCTCCGACTCGTCGACGATCGTGGAAAGAAGGTCGATCCTCTCCGCCTGCGAAAGCCTGTCCGAAAGGTCGCGCAGCGTACCGGCGGCGCCCAACACGGCGGCAAGCGGCGTCTTGAGGTCGTGGGAAATCGAGGTCAGCAGGGCGGATCGCAGCCGTTCGGTTTCGACGGTGCGCTTGACCCGATCCATATCTTCGACGAGGTGGACGCGCTCGATCGCCAAGTGCGCCCTGATCGATCAAAGCGTCCAGCAATCGGCGCTCATCGGGCGTGAGCAGCGGCCCCGGCTTGTCGGTATCGATGCCGACGACGCCGATGGCGCCGCGGCCGGTGCGCATGGGCAGGAACAGCCGTTTGGCGCCGGGCAAGCGTGTCGGAGCCTCGTCCCGCCGGACGATTGTTCTGCCAAGCCCACTTCGCCGCGGCCAAGTCGGCTTCATCGAGGACGTCTTCCGGCGGATAACCGGCCTTCACCGCGATCGAGCCATTGTCCGGCAAGAGCAGCACGACGCGGACCTTCAGCATCAAGGCCGTTTGGTAAGCGGTAGCCCAAAGAACATCGTCCAGTGTCCCGACACCGGCGAGTTTTCGGCTGAAGACGTAGAGCAACTCGGTCGCACGCGCCCGCCCCATCGCCGCGACGGCTTGAACACGCGCGCGCGCCGCGACGTTGGAGACGACGATGGCCACGATCGTAAAGAATACGACCGCAATAACATTCGTGGGATCCGAAATCGCGAAAGAGTAGTATGGCTCCGTAAAGAAGAAATTGTAACAAAGCGCCGATACGACGCTGGCGAAGATCGAGGGCCACAAGCCAAAGCGGACCGCAATCGCGACAATTGCCGTGAGGAATACAAGATCGATATTCGCGGAGCCGATCCACGGCCAGAGCAACATGCCGACCCCGACGGCCCCCGCAACGATCAGTAGCGCAAAAGCGAACGGGCGAGGATCGAGAGGGCGCGGTTTTTCGCCAGCACTTACGGTTTTTTTCGGGAAAGGCTCTCCCTCGATCTCGTCGCCGGCAATGACGTGAACGCTGATATTGCCGGAACGCCGCACGAGGTCGTGAACGACCGAGCCATTCAGGATTTCGAACCAGCGCGAGCGAGTCGATTTTCCGATGATGATCTGCGTGACGTTGTTCGCCTGCGCGTAGCCGATCACGTCGTCGGCAATGCTTCGCTCACCCCCAGGAATTGTAACGGCTTCGCCCCCGAGCGCCTGCGCGAGTCGCATGGTATCGGCAATGCGATCGCGTTGCTCTTCGCCGAGCTGCAAGCTGCGCCGGGTTTCGATGGCGAGCGCCGTGAACGGCGCATGCAATCGATCCGATAGCCGCTTGGCATAGCGCACGAGGCCCGCCCCGCGCGGATCCTCGCTGACGCAAACCAAGATGCGCTCGCCCGCGGCCCAAGGTCCCTGAATGGCGCGCGCCTGCATTTGCGTGAGCAACTGCTCATCGACGCGGTCGGCGGTGCGGCGCAATGCGAGCTCACGCAGAGCGGTCAAATTGGCGGGAGAGAAGAAATTCTCCAAGCGCGCGCTCGGCCTGTTTCGGAACGTAGACTTTCCCTTCCTTCAGGCGCTCGATTAAATCGTCGGGTGTAAGATCGACTAGTTCGACGGCATCGGCACTGTTGAAAATGCTGTCCGGTACGGTTTCACGGATACGGACATGCGTAATCTGTGCGACGACGTCGTTTAGGCTTTCGATGTGCTGGATGTTGACCGTGGAATAAACGTCAATGCCGTGGTTCAATATTTCTTCCACGTCGAGATAGCGTTTGGGATGACGACTGCCCGGCACATTCGTGTGGGCAAGCTCGTCCACGAGAACGATCTGCGGCCGGCGCGCGATGATGGCATCGAGGTCCATTTCCTCAAGCCACTGACCTTTGTATTCGAGGCGCCGGCGCGGGATGACCTCGAGACCCTCTACCAGGGCCTCCGTTTCCTTGCGGCCGTGAGTTTCCACGACACCGATGATAATATCGTAGCCGTCTTTTTGCCTGGCGCGGGCCTGCTGCAACATTTCGTAGGTTTTGCCGACGCCGGGCGCCGCGCCCACGAAAATTTTCAACTTGCCGACGCGGCCCTCCTCCCGTCGAGCCGCCTCAAGCAAGGCTTCCGGCGAAGGCCGCTGATCAGAAGCGCGCCGCTGATCTACCATCAGTGGCAGGTTTATCAGGCTCTCCCGCGATCTGCCAGTTTACTTTGCCGTCAGGCGATCGAGAGCCAGATTGAGCGCGAGGACATTCACGCGCGGCTCGCCGAGCAATCCGAAGAGGCGACCCTCGACGCTCTCGTTGACAAGCTGGCGTAGACGGTCCTCCGGCACGCTGCGCGCCTTCGCGACACGCGGCACCTGAAACAGGGCGGCAGCCGGCGAAATGTGCGGATCGAGGCCGCTGCCCGATGTCGTGACGATGTCGATCGGGACCGCGGCGGACGGATTCTCTTCCTTGAGCTTGTCGACGTCGCCTTTGACACGATCCATGAGGGCCTTGTTGGTCGGACCGAGATTCGAGCCGCCCGAATTGCCCGCGTTGTAGGGCGCATCGACATTTTTGGTCGGGTCCTTGGGATCGGGCGCAACGGTGGCGGAAGGCCGGCCATGGAAATATTGATCTCCCGCGAACACCTGTCCGATCAGCATGGAGCCCACGACTTTGCCATCCCGTTCGATCAGGCTGCCTTCCGCCTGTCTCGGGAAGATCACACCCGCGATCCCCGTCATGGCAAGCGGATACGCCAAGCCGGTGATCAAAGTGAGGGCAATGATGAATACGATAGCCGGGCGGATTTCTTTCAACATGATGCTTTCTCCTCAGGCAAGGTGCAAGGCGTTGACCACGAGGTCGATGGCCTTGATGCCGATGAACGGAATGATGACGCCGCCGACGCCGTAAATCAGCAGGTTGCGGCGCAATAGCGGGCCGGCGCCGATCGGGCGGAACGCAACGCCCTTCAACGCCAGCGGAATGAGCGCGATGATGATCAGCGCATTGAAGATGATGGCCGACAGAATCGCGCTCTGCGAGCTCCCCAGGTTCATGACGTTGAGCGCCTGGAGTTGCGGATAGAACACGACGAACATCGCCGGGATGATGGCGAAGTACTTCGCCACGTCATTGGCGATCGAAAATGTGGTGAGGGCGCCCCGCGTCATCAGCAGCTGCTTGCCGATCTCGCACGACCTCGATCAGCTTCGTCGGGTTGGAGTCGAGATCGACCATGTTGCCGGCTTCCCGCGCTGCCTGCGTGCCGGTGTTCATGGCGACGCCGACATCGGCCTGCGCGAGCGCCGGGGCATCGTTGGTGCCGTCACCGCACATGGCGACGAGCTTGCCCTTCGCCTGTTCGGCGCGAATGAGCCGCAGCTTGTCCTCGGGCGTCGCTTGCGCGAGGAAATCGTCGACGCCGGCTTCCGCCGCGATAGCCGCGGCCGTCGTCGGGTTGTCGCCCGTGATCATCACGGTGCGAATGCCCATGCGGCGAAGTTCGGCGAAACGCTCGCGGATGCCGCCTTTGACGATGTCCTTGAGATGGACAACGCCGAGCAGCCGGCCATCCTTGGCGACGGCAAGGGGCGTTCCGCCGGACTTGGCAATTGTCTCGGCGATCGCGTTGATCTCCCGCGTCGCATCTGCGCTGACGGCGCCTTTCGAGCCACCTGCAGCCGGCGACGCCTTGAGATAAGCAAGGATCGCGTCGACCGCGCCTTTGCGGACCCACGAGCCGTCAACTTCCATGCCGCTCATGCGGCTTTGCGCCGTGAAGGGAATGAACTTGCCGCGAAGTTCGGCCAGATTCGCGAGCGCGAATGCCGTACTTTTCCTTGGCGAGCACGACGATCGAGCGGCCTTCGGGGGTTTCGTCGGCGAGCGAGGCAAGCTGTGCCGCGTCGGCGAGTTCGGCTTCGGTGACGCCGCGCAACGGTTTGAATTCGGTTGCCTGGCGATTGCCGAGGGTGATGGTTCCGGTCTTGTCGAGAAGGAGCGTGTCGACGTCGCCTGCCGCTTCCACGGCGCGGCCGGACATGGCGAGCACGTTGAAGCGCACGAGCCGATCCATGCCCGCGATGCCGATCGCCGACAACAGGGCGCCGATCGTGGTCGGGATCAACGTCACGAACAGCGCCACCAGGACGACGACAGAGATGACGCCGCTCGGCATAGGCGGCGTAGCTCGGGATGGTGACGGTGGCGAAGACGAAGATGATGGTGAGGCCGGCGAGCAGGATATTGAGCGCGATCTCGTTCGGCGTCTTCTGGCGCTCGGCGCCTTCCACGAGCTTGATCATGCGATCGAGGAACGTCGAGCCAGGCGCCGCCGTGATGCGCACGCGAATCCAGTCCGAGAGGACCTGCGTTCCGCCGGTCACCGCCGAGCGGTCGCCGCCGGACTCGCGGATGACCGGAGCCGATTCGCCGGTGATCGCCGCCTCGTTGACCGAGGCGATGCCTTCGACCACCTCGCCGTCGCGACGGGATGGTATCGCCAGCCTCGACCAGGACGACAGAGCCCACTTTCAGACTTCGTGCCGGGCACGAGCTTGAAGTTCTTGCGGTCCGACCCAGCTGAGCAGCTTTGCCTTGGTTTCCGTGCGCGTACGCCGCAATGCTTCGGCCTGCGCCTTGCCGCGGCCTTCAGCGATGGCTTCGGCAAAATTGGCAAACAGCACCGTGAACCAGAGCCACAGGATGATCTGGAACTCGAATGCGACATTCGCGCCGCCGGTGAACAGATCGCGGATCAAGATGATGGTGGTCAGCGCCGTGACGACCTCGAGCACGAACATCACCGGATTCGTGACCAGCGTCCGCGGGTCGAGCTTGACGAACGCCGAGCCGATCGCCGGAACCACGATCTTCAGGTCGAACAGTGCCGATACCGGCATCCGCTTGCGGATATTGGAGGTTTCCATCGATATGACTCCGAGATCAATTGCTGAGAACACGGTGCCCGCGGTCATCGCGAGATGTTCGACGATGGGTCCGAGCGCAAGCGCCGGGAAGAAGGTGAGACCGCCGACGATCACGATCACGCCGACGACGAGGCCGACGAAGAGGCCGCCCGTGGTCGGGAACGTGCCCGCCGACGGCGGCACCGACTTCTTGGCCGCAAGCGAGCCGGCGATCGCCATGGCCGGGATGATCATCCAGAAGCGGCCGACCAGCATCGCGACGGCACCGGTGACGTTGTAGAAGAGGAGTTGCCGGTGAGGCCCGCGAAGGCCGAACCGTTGTTGCCGGTTTGCGAGGTGTAGGCGTAGAGAACCTCGGTAAAACCGTGCGGCCCGGGATTTGCCATGGAGGCAACCGCCGGCTGGTAAACCACTGCGACCGCCGTCCAGCCGAGATACATCAGCGGCAGGATCAGGATGGCGAGCATCGCCATCTTGACTTCCTTCGCCTCGATCTTCTTGCCGACATATTCCGGCGTGCGCCCGACCATCAGGCCGGCGACGAAAATCGAAAGGATGACGAAGAGCAGCATGCCGTAGAGGCCGGCGCCGACGCCGCCGACGATGACTTCGCCGAGCTGGATGTTGATCAGCGGAACCATGCCGCCGAGCGCGGTGAAGCGTCATGCATGGCGTTGACGGCGCCGCATGAGGCGGCGGTGGTGATGACCGCGAACAGCGCGGAGGCGACGATGCCGAAGCGGACTTCCTTGCCTTCCATGTTGCCGCCGGTGAGACCGAGCGCATTGAGCCCGGTCGTGCCCTGGGCCTCCGCCCAATAGGCAACAGTGACGCCGGTGATGAACAAGACGCCCATCACGGCCAGGATGGCCCAGCCTTGGCGCTGGTTGCCGACCATGCGGCCGAATACGTTGGTGAGCGCGGCGCCGATCGCGAAGATCGAGATCATCTGCACGAAGTTCGACAGCGCCGTCGGGTTCTCGAACGGATGCGTGGCATTGGCATTGAAGAAGCCGCCGCCATTGGTGCCGAGCATCTTGATCGCGATCTGCGAGGCGACCGGGCCAACGGCAATGGTCTGCTTGGCGCCTTCCAGCGTGGTTGCTTCGACATAGGCACCAAGCGTCTGCGGCATGCCCTGCCAAACGAGGAAGAGCGCATAAGGAATGCAGATCGGAATGAGGATGTAGAGCGTGCAGCGGGTGATATCGACCCAGAAATTGCCGATCGTTTTTGCCGACGCGCGGGCGAAGCCGCGAATGAGCGCGACCGCGAGCACGATGCCGGTCGCCGCCGACAGGAAATTCTGATGCGTCAGGCCCAGCATCTGCACGAGGTAGGACATCGTGCTTTCGCCGCCGTAGTTCTGCCAGTTGGTATTGGTGATGAAGCTCACCGCCGTGTTGAAGGAGAGATCTTCCGCGACCGCGGACTGCTCCGCCGGATTGAACGGCAATACTGCCTGCAAGCGCATCAATGCGTAGAGGATCAAGAAGCCCCCAACATGGAACAAGAGCATGGCGACCGTATAGGTCAGCCAATGCTGTTCGCGCTTTTCGTTGACGCCCCCCGCCCAGTAGAGCGCCGCTTCAACCGGCCGCAGCACCGGCGAAAGGAACGTGCGCTCGCCGTTGAAAACGCGCGTCATGTACCAGCCGAGCGGTTTCACCAGCGCGACGACGATCGCGCAATAAAGAATGATCTGTATCCAGCCGATGAGGGTCATGGCATGTCTCTTTGTTGGCGTGATTTTTCCGAAAACCGGTTCCCACTTTTCGAGATGCGTGCTTAGAATTTCTCGGGCCGCAGCAGCGCGTAGGTGAGGTAGAACAGAAGCCCCGCGGTCACGAGGGCAGCGAGTGAATAGTCGAAAGTCATCGAAGCCTCCTCACAAACGTTCGCAGGCGTAAGCGTAGCCAATCGACACAACGAAGAAGCCGAGCCCGAGGGCCAGCATGAGCAGGTCCAACATTTGAGTGTTCCCTCCGATACCCAGTCCCGTTCAGTAATGTGCAGTTGATACGCTTACCGGCGCGTCCGTATTGATGTGAATCAAGCGCGACATGTTTCGCGCGCCGTGCGAGCGCGGATTACCTGCCACTGACCGCATATGTTTTCGAGAAGGAGACGAGAGCTACGATATAGGAATCTCATAAAGACGCGGCGCGGTGGTATCCCCTGCTGCGGCCTGGATGTGCTCGCGCTGGCGACCTGCATAAGTCGCGGACATCGCACTTCTATGGGCTCTTTATGAAAGTCAATTTTGATTTTTATGACATCCATATATCGCGCTAGTTCATTCCCTCTCGTTTCTTTATGACCATTGGCCCCATCTTGCGCACGCGGTCGCCCAAGGCCGCCGTCTCCGCGAGATTAGGTCATGTCGTTTCATGCAAAAGATGAGGATCGCCTCGATCGGCTGACCGAGCGGCTACGGCGCGCGCCGGCGCTCACTCGCGATCTCATCTCCCATGTTATCGCGGAGACCTGCACGCGCCTTCCGGTGCTGCGCATCACCGGAAAGGCCGCGCGTCTTGACCGGCTGATCAAGGCCGACGCTTGGAACGATGCGGCGCTTGCCCTGATCGAGCTCGAACTGCCGGCATGGAAGCTGCGTCGCCTCATCTGCGAGGACGGCCAATGGTTCTGCTCCCTTTCGAAGCAACCGAACCTGCCCATGGATCTCGATGAGACGGCGGACGCGAATCACGAGGTGTTGCCTCTGGCAATCTTCAGTGCGTTTGTCGAAGCGCGCCGCATGGCTGGCACTGTGCGCGGTATTCGCCCGCAGACAGTGCCGCAGATCCGGTCGAATTCAGGTCATGCGGTTTGTTGCGACAATTTCGCGTGAGCGGCCTTTGCCGAGTTCGCATCGATTTGCGAGATCATCATGTCGAATCCCGTCAATAATCCGATTGCCTCGACTGATTCCCCGCGCGGCCAAGCGACCGCGCGGCAACGAGAGTCGGCCATCGTTTTCTTGATCCTGGCCCTGTTCGGCAGCGGCGTCGCGATCTGCGCGGCGCTGATTGCTCCCATCCTGTGGACAGCCGTGACAGAAGCTTTCCAGCGGCCGGCGCCGACTTTTCAGCAGTGCGGCACGGTGAAAGAAGACGCGGCCCGGCTCGCCTGTTTTGATCGCATCCTTCGCCAGAATTCGCTTCACTATTTAACAAAAGATGCAGCGTGGATGAATCTCGGCGAAATCTTCGCCGGGCAGCTGAACCGTCCAGGCCGCGATGACCCAATCGCAGCAATGATCGCCACCACCGGAATTGAGCGCGCCAATTCATCCTTTTGGAGAATCAATTGATGCAAAAACCGCACACCCCCGACATCCCGCGCGAAGTCGGTACCGCTCAAGTCATCGTCCGCTTTCTTCTGCGGCTGGTCATCTTGTGCGTGTTTGCGGCGACCGGCAGACAGGGATTCCAAAAAACCCTTGCAAGCCTGCTTGTCCTATCGGCGCTCTATTGCGTTTTTACCACCGTGAACCGACGCGAGGCACCGCTCGGCTCGGTACTGATTCATTTGGACGAGGCGGCAGCGTACGCCGCGCTCGCCGTATTAGCTTCTTGGGCTTCGTAATGCGCGAGGCAGTCCTGGGCGCGCCGGCCAAATCCGTGACGGTAGCTAGGTGCGCACGACCCTTCCCTATACCGCTTTTATAAAAAGCAATTTCCTTCCATCTCGAATTCATATGCGGCCGCGACCAGATTTGGCGCAACGCACGACGGGAGCACGTCAATGTCCTACACGTATCGGTTCACTCTCCCCGCGCGCGACAAGCATGTTGTGCCGGCGCATCGTCGGCGTTCGCTCTCGCGACGCGTCAGAAGATTCTCTTTCGCACTATTCAACAATTCTCCCGAGACGATTTTGCTCGTCCTGGGCCTCGGCACGATGACGGTCGCATTGATCATGTCGAAATTCGCGACATGGTCGCCCCAATTCACCAACTGACTGCACGCGGAAAGTAAGGAGACATCACCATGGCAAACGCAATCTCGGAGCCTCCCAGTACAGACGCGCATTCCTCGCGCTACCTCGTCGGACGGGACAGCCGCGGCCGTTGGGTAGTTCAGGGTACGCGGGGCCTATGCGGCGGCTTGTTCATCAGCCAGCGAGAGGCAAAACGCTATGCACTGCTGGAAACCGGCAATCATCCAGAAAACGTGATCATGGTGCCGGGTACGATCGAACTCAATATGACCGGTCGATGAGCGCACCATGAGCAATCCTGCACCATCACAATACAGACGCATCGCAACCTTGTCGGGCTACATGCCGGCGGTTCCAACGCCGTTCGGCGACGACGGAAATATCGACCGAACTGCGTTCGAGTATTTCTGCGATCGCCAAATTCAGGAGGGGGCTACCGCACTGGTCGTCTGCGGGACGACCGGCGAAGCACCGACGCTGAGCGGTGCGGAGCACGAGGCGATTGTCCGGGCGGCAGTTGCCGTTTCCCACGGCCGTGTACCGGTGATCGCAGGAGCCGGATCGAACTCGACCGCTCACGCCATTGAACTTGCCAAGAATGCCGAGGCGGCGGGCGCGGACGTCATCTTGTCCGTTGTTCCGTATTACAACAAACCCAGTCAGCACGGCTTGTACGCCCACTTCCGCGCGATCGCTCAATCGACCGGATTGCCCATTATCCTATACGACGTGCCGTCTCGAACGGCGTGCGGCCTCGCCGACGAAACGGTCGTTCGCTTGGCCGAGATCCCGCAATTCATCGGTCTCAAGGACGCAACGGGAGATGTCACTCGGCCGGCACGGCTGAGGCCGCTCGTCGGACCGGATTTCGGGCTTCTTTCGGGTGACGATGCAACGGCCTTGGCTTTCTTCGCGCAGGGAGGCGACGGCTGCATTTCCGTCACGTCCAATATCGCGCCAGGCCTGTGCCGGAATATGTATCTCGCATACAAGCAGGGGCAGATGGCCGAAGCGCAACGGTTGGCGAAGCCGATCGCGCGATTGACCGCCGCGCTGTTTCGAGAGGCCAATCCCGTTCCGGTCAAATTCGTCCTAGTCTGCTCAAATTCATGTCGCCTAAGGTTCGCTTGCCCCTGGTTGAATTGACAAATCAATCCCAAACCGAACTCGCCGCCGTCGTGGCGCGAATGTGCGATGAATATGCCGAGTACATGGTCAACAAGATCTGCAAGCCTTCGCGGCCCGCTTTTATGACGAGCGGACAAACAGCCAGCGAGCCTAAGGCCGCGAACGACGAAAATGGGCGACTTAGTCGGCCTAGTTTCTAGCCGCGCTTACTCGCAACGAGACGCGCGTCGGGTGAGGGGGAGCTTGCGTGCCTTTTCGAGCTCTCGTACCCCCTCACCCTAACCCTCTCCCCCAAGGGGAGAGGGAATTAAGGCTGCGTCGGCCGCTCAGATTTGCGTCTATGGCAAATATTTACCGTGTCGCACGAATTTACCTTGCCGTGACTTACTTGCGCTGAACGAATGGATAGCCGGGCGCGTTGGAAGTAAAATCCGGCAACGCCATGACCGCCATTTTGCCGAGGAGGAAGGCATGAGCAGAAAAATCCATCTTATCGCCGCAAGCCTGATCGGCCTCACACTGCCCGTGCTGTCGACCGTCTCGGCGCAAGCCATTCCCGGCAGCGGCGCATTCGCGCCGGTAGCCGATACCGCCTTCGTGCCCGTTGCGGACCTCGGCGCCGTGCCGATGGAGTCGCGGCGTTGGCGCTACAGTCATCGCCGACACGCCCACGCGTGGAGGCCGTCCCGGCCCTATTACGCGCCTTACGCCGATTATCCCGCCTACCGATATGATGAGTACGCAGCTTACGATTGTTGCGAAGTTTATGTTGTCTACCCGGCGTATGACCGGCCCTATTCTTACAGCAATCTAGGCCGATATTATTATGCGGACGATCCGCGCTTTTACATGCCCGGATTCCAGGGCAGCCCTGCCTCTTACTATTATTGGTAAGCGCAGGCGGGGCGTCGCGCGTGAACATAGGCGCCTCGGGGCCCACCATCGGCTTTTCGCTGAAGACATTGTCGGGAAAAAACGAGGCGTTCGAGCGCGCCTGCCTCGGCGGGAAATCCGGAAAATAGATATCGCTTATTTGTCATGCCCGGCACGCAGCCAAGCATGCGCAGGCTGCGTAGACTTGCCTGCGCTGCCGGGCATCCACGTCTTGCCAAGAAGTAAGACGTGGATGGCCGGAACAAGTCCGGCCATGACGGAATGTTTGTAGACTAGCGCCTCCCCGCGATTTATTTTCGAATTTATTTCGATGCCGCTTCTGTCAGAAAGTCCACGACTGCTCGCACGCGCGAAGTGCGAATCAGGTCGCGATGAACGACAATCCAAAGCGGCAATGACAGAACCCTTTTTGGGGGCAGCAGGCATATGAGGTCCGGCTCTTGATCTGCCACAGCGCAGGGCAAGATCGCGACGCCGAGCCCGGCCTTGCAGGCCGCCTGATGGACGCGCCGGGAATCCGAGGTTAAGGCAACCGGCGCGCCCCGTGCATATTCGGCAAACCACGGCCCACCACGCAGGTGCGCCCATTCCTTCGTCCACGTAATAACTTCGACCGCCGAGAGATCAGACAGCCCAGGCTTGAGCCCGCGGGCCTCGGCATAGCGCCGCGCCGCGTACAGACCGAAAGGCCAGTAGCCCGCGCGGCGGACGACAAAATTTCCGCGCGCGGGTCGCGTACCGCGCAACGCAACGTCCGCCTCGCGGCGTGTCAGGTTAGCGAGTTCCATTTGGGCGACGATCTCGAGCGAGATATCAGGAAAACGCACGCGAAAACGCCCAAGCTGTGGCCCAATCACATGGGCCGCGATATCGTCCGATGCCGCCACGCGAACCGTGCCGGCTGCATTCTTGTCCCGGCCAAGCGCGGCGCGCTCCACCGATAAGGCCGCGTCCTCAACCTCCTCCGCTTTCCGGCGGATCACAGCTCCATTTTCGGTTAATGCGTAACCCGACGCCTTCCGATCAAAAAGATGGACGCCGAGTTTATCTTCAAGCGCGGCAATTCGCCGACCGACCGTTGATGCACTCGTCTTCAGCATGCGCGCTGCGTCGGACAAACTGCCCGATCGCGCCACCGCCAAGAAATGCTTTAGATCGTCCCACTCCATGACGCCCCCTTGCAAAAATAGAAAGGCATTTTGCAATTTTGATCTTAGGAAATCGAATGATCAAGACCCTAATATTCGCAACCTGATCGTTTGATCGTCGGGAGAGCGGCGGGATGACACGCCTTCGCTTACTTGCACTTGTTTTCGCCTGCGTTTTCGCGAACGTTTTTAGCGGGGCAGTTGCCGCCGAATATCCCGTGCGAGCGGTGCACTGGATCGTTGCCTTTCCTGCGGGCGGAGCCAATGACATCATCGCGCGACTGGTGGGCCAATACCTGTCGGAGCATCTCGGTCAACCATTCATCATCGAAAATCGGCCCGGTGCCGGCGGCAATATCGGCACTCAGCTAGCGCTCAGTTCGGCGGCCGACGGCTACACGCTCCTCTTTGTCGCTCCACACAACGCCATCAACGCGACGCTCTACAAGAACCTTCCATTCGACTTCTTGAGGGACGCAGCCCCGGTGGCCGGGATTGCGCAGACGCCGAACGTCATGGAGGTGAATCCATCGGTGCCGGTGAAGACCGTCGCTGAATTCATTGCCTATGCCAAAGCCAATCCTGGAAGAATCAACATGGCGTCGGCCGGCAATGGCACGGCGATCCATCTTTCCGGCGAACTGTTCAAGGCGATGACAGGGGTCAAGCTCGTCCATGTCCCCTATCGGGGTGGCGCGCCCGCACTCACCGACCTGATCGGCGGCCAAGTGCAAGTTATGTTCGACAATTTGCCGTCATCCATTGAACACATCCGGTCAGGCAGGCTGCGCGCGCTGGCCGTAACAACGGCCGCCCGTTCCGAGGCGTTGCCCGACGTGCCGACGATCGCTGAGACGATGCCCGGCTATGAGGCCAGCATCTGGTACGGGATCGTCGCGCCCAAGGGCACGCCGGCAGTGATCATCGAAAGGCTGAATAAAGCCGTTAGTGCAGCGGTAGCCGATCCGACAATCAAGGCACGCCTCGCCCAGCTCGGCTGCACAGCGATGCCAATGGCTGCTGCCGAATTTGGGTCTTTACTCGCTGCGGAAACCGAGAAGTGGGCCAAGGTGGTCAAATTCTCCGGGGCGTCAGTGGAATAGATTGCCCGGACCATCAGCCGTGGACTTAGGAATAGCCGGCCGCACCGCCATCGTCTGCGCCTCGAGCGGCCAGCTGGGTGGCGCCTGCGCGCGAGCGCTGGCGGAGGCTGGATGCGCGATTGTCGTTAACGGCCGCGATGCCGAAAAACTCAATGCTGTGGCCGCGGCCATCCGCACTTCAACCGGTGCCAAGGTGACCGCGATCGCGGCCGACATCGCCACGATTGAAGGGCAAGCGGCCCTGTTTCACGCCTGCCCGGAGCCGGACATTCTGGTCAACAACAATGCCGGGCCACCACACCGCGATTTCCTCGAACTGACGCGTCAGCAGATGGTCGACGGTGTGATCGCCAATATGATCACTGCAATCGAGCTGATCCAAAAAGCGATCACGCCAATGATCCGTCGCCGTTTCGGCCGCATCGTCAACATCACCTCTGCGACAGTGAAAATGCCGCAAACGGGTCTCGACCTATCCTCCGGCGCGCGGGCCGGCCTCACTGCATTCCTTGCCGGCGTCGCTCGCTCCGTCGCCAGCAGCAACGTTACCATCAATTGTCTGCTGCCTGGAGCCTTCGACACGGAACGGCTGCAAGCGACCATCGAGGCGAACGCCAAGAAGCAAGGCATCAGGACTGAGCAAGCGAAGGCCGAGCGCCTGGCAATCGTTCCGGCGCGGCGCCTCGGCGATCCGCTGGAGTTGGGCGCGGCGTGCGCGTTCCTGTGCTCGAACTCAAGCCGGCTACATAACCGGACAGAATTTGCTCATCGATGGCGGCGCGTATCCAGGCATGTATTAGTCTAGCCGCGCAAACTCGCGACGAGACGGGCGTCGGACGTGCGCCCGAGCGCCGCCAGCACCGTCGCGACGATGCCTTTGCGGTCGAGGCCGGCACGCGCGTTCATCGCGGCCGGCAAATCCTGATCGATGAAGATATCGGGAAGCACCATCGGGCGGACTTTCAGCCCGCGGTCGAGCGCGCCTTCGCGCGCGAGCAATTCGAGCACGTGGCTGGCGAATCCCCCCACCGAGCCCTCTTCGATCGTGACCAGAAGCTCGTGTTCGCGCGAAAGCCGCAGCACGAGATCGCGATCGAGGGGCTTGGCGAAGCGGGCGTCGGCGACCGTCACCGAAAGGCCGTGCGCGGCGAGATCGTCGGCGGCGAGTAGGCATTCGGAAAGCCGGGCGCCGAAGGACAGGATCGCCACCGCCGATCCCTCGCGCACGACGCGGCCGCGACCAACCTCAAGCGGCTTGCCTTCGGCGGGCAACGCGGCGCCGGTCCCTTCGCCCCGCGGATAGCGGAACGCCGAGGGCCGATCGTCGATACCAGCGGCGGTCGCGACCATGTGGACGAGCTCGGCTTCGTCGGCCGCCGCCATCACCACGAAATCGGGAAGACACGCCAGATACGCGACGTCGAACGATCCCGCATGCGTCGGCCCGTCGGCGCCGACGAGGCCGGCGCGATCGATGGCGAAGCGCACCGGCAACTTTTGAATCGCGACGTCGTGCACGACCTGATCGTAGGCGCGCTGCAGGAAGGTCGAATAGAGCGCGACGAAGGGCTTGAAGCCTTCGGTCGCGAGCCCCGCGGCGAAGGTGACCGCGTGCTGCTCGGCGATGCCGACGTCGAAGCAGCGCTTGGGAAATTCGCTCGCGAAGAGATCGAGGCCGGTGCCGGCGGGCATCGCCGCGGTGATGGCGACGATCTTCTTGTCCTTCCGCGCTTCCTTGATCAGGCTTTCGGCGAACACCTTGGTGTAGGAGGGCGCCGCCGCCTTCGATTTCGTCTGCGCGCCGGTGGCGACGTCGAACTTCACGACGCCATGATATTTGTCGTCGGAGGCTTCCGCCGGCGGATAGCCCTTGCCCTTCTTGGTCACGACATGAACGAGGGTCGGGCCCTTTTCGTTGTCGCGGACGTTGCGCAAGATCGGAAGCAGGATATCGAGATCGTGGCCGTCGATCGGGCCGACATAGTCGAAGCCCATTTCCTCGAACACGATGCCGCCGGTGACGAAGCCGCGCGAGTGCTCGAAGGCGCGATGCAGCGACGTGGCGAGCCGCCGCGGCAGACGCGGCGCCGCCACGTGCTCCCACAGATCGCGGATGCGCGAATAGGTCCGTCCGGAAATGTGCTTGGCGAGATAGGCGGACATGGCGCCGACGGGCGGGGCGATCGACATGTCGTTGTCGTTCAAGATGACGATCAGGCGCGGCTTGATGGCGCCGGCGTTGTTCATCGCCTCGTAGGCCATGCCGGCGGACATGGCGCCGTCGCCGATGACGCAGATGACGTTGTTGCGCTCGCCCTTCAGATCGCGCGCCACCGCCATGCCGAGGCCGGCGGAGATCGAGGTCGCGGCGTGGGCGGCGCCGAAGGGGTCGTATTCGCTCTCGGCGCGCTTGGTGAAACCCGAAAGCCCGCCGCCCTGGCGCAAGGTGCGGATGCGGTCGCGGCGGCCGGTCAAAATCTTGTGCGGATAGGCCTGGTGGCCGACATCCCAGACCAGCCGGTCGCGCGGCGTGTCGAAGACGTAGTGCAACGCGACGGTGAGCTCGATGACGCCGAGACCGGCGCCGAGATGGCCGCCGGTGACGGAGACGGCGTCGATGGTCTCCTGCCGCAACTCGTCGGCAAGCTGCTGCAATTGCGCCGGCACGAGCCGACGCAGATCGGCGGGCCAGCGGATCGTGTCGAGAAGCGGCGTTTTGACGGGCAAGGGCGCCTTCCGTCGGTCTATCTAAGTATCCGCGAGGCTTACACAACGCGGCACCTGGGTGCAACGCGATAGGGCCGTCAATCATGGCCCAAATTTGAATTTCGGCCACGCAGCGGGCGGGAATATGCGCGTTGCACGGCCCGCCCTCTTTCAACCGCCGCGCCGGTATGCTGCTCTAGGGCGAAAGAGGACGGCGATGCGCTATTCGGAAGACGATCTTCGCGCCGCACAAGCCGCCGGCGTGATCGGCAAGGCCGGTGCGGAACGGCTGCTCGCTTTCCTCGCCAAGCGGCAACCGGCGACGGCGGCAAGCGACGCGGTGCCGATACCGAAATTCGATGCGGCGCATCTGCTCTGGTATGCGGGCGCGCTGATCGTGATCGGCGCCATGGGACTGTTCTCGACCTTGGCGTTTTCCCAGATGGGAGGCCGGGCGCTCACCGCGACCGCCATCGTTTACGCCGTCGCCTTCACGCTCGCCGGTCATCATTTGTGGTACCGAAAAAACCTGCCGACCCCGGGCGGGCTCTTGATCGCCGTCGCCGTTTCGATGGCGCCGCTCGCGGTCTACGGCATTCAGGACGAGCTCGGCTGGTGGGGCAAGTTCGGCAATCCCGGCACGGTCCATGATTTCTACGTCTGGATCAAAGGCAGCTGGGTCTTCATGGAGACCGCCGCCATCGTCGCCGGCGTCGTGGCGCTGCGCTTCTATCGGTTTCCCTTCATCGTCTCGATCATCGCCTTCGCGCTGTGGTTCATGTCGATGGATCTGACGCCGTGGATCTTCGGCGGCGCGAATTTCGACTGGGAGACGCGGCGCAAGGTTTCGGTGTGGTTCGGGCTCGGCGTCATCATCGTCGCCTGGATCGTCGACTATCGCGGCCGCGGCGCCGACTTCGCCTTCTGGCTGCACTTGTTCGGACTGATGGCGTTTTGGGGCGCCATCAGCGCCACCGAAAGCTCGGACGAATTGGGGAAGGCGCTTTATTGCCTGCTCAATGTCGGCTTGCTGTTGTTGGCGGTCATTCTGATGCGGCGCGTCTATGCGGTATTCGGCGCGATCGGCATCTGCATGTATCTCGGTCACCTCGCCGAGGTCGTGTTCAAGAATTCGCTATGGTTCCCCTTCGCGCTGTCGCTGATCGGGGTCGCCGTCATCGCCATCGGGCTGCTCTATCATCGCAAGCAGGACGCGATCGCCGCCTGGTTCACGGCGCACTTGCCCGAGGCCGTGCTGCGCCTGCGCCCCGCGCACGCGCGGTAAGCGGGGCGAGCAATATTGTGTTCGTTTAGCCCTCAGACATCTAATTCGGGATTAGGTTCAACAGCATCCAAAATTTCAATCCCAAGAAATTTTTGACCGTCGGGAGTTAGCGCGCTGAGTGCTTGCTGACCAAAAAGATCCTTAAATATCTTGACAATAATTGCGCGCGCTTGACCACGTAATTCCGATTCAAAATAGATGTAGTTGTACGCATCTTTGTAGATTCCCAAGTACGAAGATATGGACTTAGACAAATCAACTATCGTGTCTTGAAAGCTCTTATCTAATTTCAATCGGTGCTCGAAAGAATAATCATCAGATAGGCGGCCTTTAATTTTATCAATCTGCTTTGTGGCTACTCTTGCTACAAATTTATTTTCTAAATCAAGATGCAGGATTTCTCGTCCGAGAAAAGACAAAGGGTCTGAGCGCGAAATGATTACTGTCTTTGAGCCATCAGCAATCTCAGGGATGGTCAACTGTATACGTTGAAGAAGTTCCTTTATTAATTTTTGCCCCGCTTGAGCGTCGTCTTTATTTTTGAAGAATAAAACTAAGTCGTCCGCATATCGGACCATTTCAATTTTCCGATTGCTGATTTGGCGATCAAAATCCGCAAGGGCCAAATTTGCCAGCAACGGTGACAATGGCATGCCCTGGCGAATGCCTATACCAGATTTGACACCTTGCTTAATCAGTTTTTGCCGATTTTCCGGAGTTACCTTCGCTTCGCAGTCAATCGCATTGTGAATGAGCGGAGTGAGACTATGCACCTTCAGGCACTCGCATACGCACTGCTTCAAATATCGTCGAGGAACTTTATCAAAAAAAGCCTCGATATCCGTTTTTAAACACCAATCGTATCTTTCGCGTAGTTTTAGCGCAGCTTCGATCGCTTCCCGAGTGCCGCGGTCCTTAATAAATCCGAATGACGATGAATTGAAAATTGGAAATAACTTTTTTGCTGATATGTACTGTCCAATAACCCGCTGGACTAAGCGGTCGCGCACAGTCGGGATGCAAATCATCCGTTCTTTGTCCGAATTTGGTTTAGGGATAAAAACTGGTCGCAATCTCGAAAAGCCAAAATTCCCCTGCTTTAGACGGCGCGCAATTTCAGCAAGATTAGCGTCAAGCTTCGCCGCGAACTGCAACGCTGTGACACTGTCCACACCAGGACGACCGGAATTCCTCGTTGCGTCGCGGGAATTTTTCCACGTTCGAAATAGAGCTGATTTTGAAATGATTTTTTTCGGCTTAGGAAAATGCGCAGTTCGCCCGGGCTGAGGAGCGAGCACGTTGGTACACCTAAGCCCGTTTAAACTGGCACCAGCACCGCGTCATAGACGCTTCTGCTGTGGCCTTGCGCTTCGCTGCTGCCTCGCTCTCGCGCGGCACGCTCGGCTCAGGACCGTTCACCGTCGGGAGGGCGTTGGCAAAGAGAAAAATGCTTAGCCGCAGCTCGACGACCCCGAACATGTAGGTTCCCAAAGCCACGGCGGCCAAAAGAACAAAACATGAACGAGAAAATTTGGCGCGTCGCCCCCGCCCTTTCGGCTCTCCCGCATAAAAGTCCTTAGCCCGGCTCTTATCATTACGTACCGCGGGCATTGGAACCTCCATGTTTCGGTGGCACCAGCACCGCGTCATAGACGCTTCTGCTGTGGCCTTGCGCTTCGCTGCTGCCTCGCTCTCGCGCGGCACGCTCGGCTCAGGACAGGTCACCGTCGGGAGGGCGTTTCGGAAAGAACCGATCACCAATGATCAATTGGATATTTTGATTCGGACGATACGATCAAGAGTTAGCGCAAGCAATTCGGGCAGGAGTAGAATTTGGGGGTATAACCCGTTGAACTTGTTCCTTCGCGGACAGGCTCACTCCGGCAGCGGGATGAACTCCGCCTCGCACCGGGGCGAAATATCCGGCCTTCCAACCGACCTTGGCTTCTTCGAGGCGCTGCTTGCGCGCGATTTAACGGCCGTCAGGGAACGGTTGCGAGCCCCAAGCCGGAGCGAACCGGCCGCCGCCGCGATCGAAGAGGCCGTCATTGGACGGCCTGACCTCGAAATGAAATGTGGTGCCGCCCGGTTGGGCTGGAACTTTTCCGTCGCCGAATTGCTCCACCTTCTTATCCGGATTGGTGTAGCCCGGAGGGAGTCCGCTATCGTCGGTGTAATTTTTGGTTTCATAGGTGAACGCATGCGCGGCCGGCGCGGCGAAAACCATCGCGGCGGCCAAGGCCGCGAGACGAAGATGCTTCGATCGTAAAAGCGCTCGTTTCATGATCCCTCGCCTATGCCCCCAAAGCCCGCCGAGCCGCAAATAAGGACGCGCGGTGCCGAAAGTCAACGCGGTAGAAATCACTACCGATCCAGCGGCTCGCTCGCGGCGCGGCCCTTGGCGTCGCGGGTGATTTTCTCGACCCGCATTTCGGCGTCGGCGAGCAGCGCCTCGCAGCGCTTCTTCAGCGCCTCGCCGCGCTCGTAGATCTTGATCGATTCCTCGAGCGCGACGTCGCCTTTCTCCAGGCGCTGCACGATCGACTCCAGTTCCGCCAGCGCCTTCTCGAAAGGAAGGGCGGCGACGTCGGCGTGGGTCTCTTTTTCCTTGGCCATTTTCATCAGCCCCGCATCAGCGCGCCGACATGGGCGGCGACGGATTTGGCGAGCCCTTCGAGATCGTAGCCGCCCTCCAGCACCGAGACGATGCGGCCCTTGGCATGCTTGTCGGCGATCTGCATCAGCTTTTTCGTCACCCAGGCGTAATCGGCTTCCAGCAAATTGAGATTGGCGAGGGGATCGCGCATATGCGCGTCGAAGCCCGCGGAGATCACGATCAGGTCGGGCTGGAAGGTGTCGAGCCGCGGGAGAATCGCCGTATCGAAGGCCTCGCGAAATTCGCGGCCGCCATTGCCGGCGCAGAGCGGCGCGTTGACGATGTTCTCGTGCGCGCCGCGCTCGGAGCGCGCGCCGGTGCCGGGATAAAGCGGCATTTCATGGGTCGAGCAGTACATCACGCTCGGGTCCGACCAGAAAATTTCCTGGCTGCCATTGCCGTGATGCACGTCGAAATCGACGATGGCGACGCGCTCGGCGCCGTGCTTCGCCTGCGCGTGGCGCACGGCGATGGCGGCGTTGTTGAAGAAGCAGAATCCCATGGCGGTCGCGGTCTCGGCGTGATGGCCGGGCGGGCGCATGGCGACGAAGGCATTGTCGGCGTGGCCGCCCATCACCTGGTCGACGGCGTGCGTCGCTCCGCCCGCCGCGCGCAAGATCGGCTCCCAGCTGCCGTGCGAGAGCGCGGTGTCGGCGTCGATGCGCGAGAGCCGGCCTTCCGGCGGTACCGCCTCGTGAATCGCGTCGAAATAAGCGGCGGGATGCACGCGCTTCACCGCCTCGGGATCGACGCGCTCGGCGACCTCGCGCTTGAGCGCGGAAAAGCGGCCGTTGCGGAGCACATCCTCGATGGCGCGGATGCGATCCGGCCGCTCGGGATGGCCCGGCGGCGTGTGGTGGCCGAGGCTCAATTCATGGGTGTACAAAAGCGTGGTCATTACGTTCTCTTCGGCGTTTTCTTGGGCGCTCTCCGGACGCTCTCTTGGGCGCCTCTTTCCGCCAAGGCTACGCGAGCGCAAGGCCCGCGGCTAGGATCGCGGCGCGCCCTATATTCGGAACGGCTGCGTGCGCCGATGGTTCCTCGAAATGCCGCGTTTTGCGCGCGGATTGCGGTAAGGATCGCTTAGCGCGAATCGCCTAGGGAGAGCGCGTGCGGAAATACCACATTCCTGAAACGGACCTTGGCGGCGGCGCTGCTCGCGCTCCTCGCTGCGCCGCGACTTCCACGACGGCGCGCGGCGGAGCCGGTCACAGATCGTCGCCTTCGGCGACAGCAATACCGCGGGCTTCCGGGTGCGCGAACGATAACGCCTATCCGGCGCAGCTGGAGCGGGCGCTCCGCGCCAAGGGGCACGACGTGCGCGTCTTGAACAGCGGCGTGTCGGGCAACACCTCGTCGATGGGACTGGCGCGCATCGACAAGGCGGTGCCGCCGGGCACCCAGATCGCGATCGTCTATTTCGGGCGCAACGACGTGCGCTGGGGCGTGGAGCCGGCGAAATTCCGCGCCAATATCGAGGCCATCGTGAAGCGGCTGCGCGCGCGCGACATCCAGGTGCTCTTGATCGGGCTCCGCACCTTCAGCCTCGCCGATATCGCGGCGGCGAACGGCGCGCTTTATTACCCGGACTTTTTCGCCGGCGTCGCCCGCGAGGGCGAGAAGGACCCGAAATACACGCTCGTCTTCGATCCGATCCAGCACCTGAACGCGGCGGGCTACGAGGTCGTGGTTTCCCATCTGGCGCCGGTGGTGGAGACGATGCTGGCGAAGCAGCGCACGAGCCGACGGCCATGCGTTCCGCAGGCCGGCCGCGGCCACGCATCGCCTTATCCGGTGCGCCGATTGCCGCCAGGCATGCCGCGCCTGCAGAAGCGCCGACGCAGTGATGACAGCGTTCGATCAGATCTTGCGCGGGCCGAGGTCGACGCCCTTCGGCGGCGGCATGTCGTCGGGCACGAAGAAATCCGGCGACAGCGCCGAGCCGGGATTGACCCGGTACTGCTCGAAATCGGTGACGCCTTCGGAAGCGAGAAACGTGTCGTCGATCAGGAAATTGCCGGTGAATTCGCGCGCGGGCTTCTGAAAAATCCGATAGGCCGCGTCGGCGATAATGTCGGGCGTGCGGCTCATGTTCATCAGCCGATCGCCGCCCAGCATGTTCGACCGCGGCGGTGGCGATCGTGGTGCGCGGCCACAGCGCGTTCACGGCGATGCCCTTCGGCCGCAATTCGCCCGGCAAGCCCGAGCACCACGAGGCTCATGCCGTATTTCGCCATCGCGTAGGCGGTGTAGGGCGCGAACCACTTTTCCTTCATGTCGAGCGGCGGCGACAGCATCAGAATGTGCGGATTTTTCGCCGTTCTCCAGATGCGGGATCGCGAACTTGGAAACCATGAAGGTGCCGCGCGCATTGACCTGATGCATGAGGTCGAAGCGGTTCATGTCGGTTTGCGTCACGGGCGTGAGCTGAATCGCGGAGGCGTTGTTGACGACGATGTCGATGCCGCCGAATTGCGCCGCCGTCTTCTCGATCGCGTCCTTGACGGAAGCCTCCTCGCGCACGTTGCACACGAGCGCCAGCGCCTTGCCGCCGGCCTTCTCGATTTCGCCGGCGGCGGTGTGGATCGTGCCCTGCGAGCTTCGGATGCGGCGTATCGGTCTTCGCGGCGATCGCGATGTTGGCGCCGTCATTCGCGGCGCGGAGCGCGATCGCCAGCCCGATGCCGCGCGAGGCGCCGGTGATGAAAAGCGTTTTTCCCTTGAGCGACATGGCGGGCTCAGGCGACCAGCGCCGCCTCCGCCTGCAGGACCGATTGCGCGCCGGAGACGACCGCGCTCTCCAGCCCGCCGGCGGCGGGAAGCAGATTTTCCGCGAAGAAGCGCGCCGTCGCGATACGCCCGGCATGCGCCGGATCGTGATCGCCGGCCTTCGTCGCTGCGTGCGCCGCGAGCGCCGCTTCCGCGAGATAGGCGGCGCCGGCGACGAGGCCGAAGAGGCGGAGATACGGGGTCGCGCCCGCGAACACCTCGCTCGAATTCTTTGCCGAGCGCGGCGAGGAGATATTGCGGAGGCGCCTTCGAGCGCGGCGATTCCTTCCTCGATGCGCGCGGCCGTGGCTCCGAAGCGCGGGATCGTTCAGTTTCTTCACGCGCTCGGCGCTCGCGCGGAAGCCGGCGATCATCCGCGTCGAGCGTCTCGCCGCCCGACTGGTCGATCTTGCGGGTGACGAGGTCGATCGACTGAATGCCGTTGGTGCCCTCGTAGATCGGGGTGATGCGCGCGTCGCGATAATGTTGCGCGGCGCCCGTTTCCTCGACGAAGCCCATGCCGCCATGCACCTGCACGCCGATGGAAGCGACCTCGATGCCGGTGTCGGTCGAAAACGCCTTGGCGATCGGCGTCAGCAAATTGCCTTCTTCATGCGCCGCCATCCGCTCGTTCTTGTCTTGCAAGAATTTCGCGCGGTCGAGGGCGTCGGCGCATTTGTAGGAGATCGCGCGCGAGGCGGCGGTCAGCGCGCGCATGGTGAGCAGCATGCGCTTCACGTCGGGATGCTCGATGATCGGGCCCGCGCCGTTGGCGCCGGGTGCCGGCACCTTGCTTGCGCTCGCGGGCGAAGGCGAAGGCCTGCTGCATCGCGCGCTCGGCGATCGCCACGCCCTGGATGCCGACCGCGAGGCGCGCCTGGTTCATCATCGTGAACATGCAGGCGAGCCCGCGGTTCTCCTCGCCGACGAGGTAGCCGACCGCGCCTTCATTGTCGCCGAGCACCATGGTGCAGGTGGGCGAGGCGTGAATGCCCATCTTGTGCTCGATGCCGGAGGCGCGCACGTCGTTGCGGGCGCCGAGCGAGCCGTCGTCCTTGACCAGGAACTTCGGCACCAGGAACAGCGAAATCCCCTTGGTGCCGGGCGGGCGCGTCGGGAAGCCGCGCGAGCACGAGATGGATGATGTTGTCGGTCATGTCGTGCTCGCCATAGGAGATGAAGATCTTGGTGCCCTTCAGGCGATAGCTGCCGTCGGCGGCGCGCGCCGCGCGCGTGCGCAACGTCGCGAGGTCGGAGCCCGCTTGCGGCTCGGTGAGCTGCATCGAGCCCGTCCATTCGCCGGAGACGAGGCGGGCGAGATATTTTTTCTTCAGCTCCTCGCTCGCATGCGCGTGCAGCGCCTCGATCGCGGAGATCGTGAGCAACGGCCCGAGGCCCCAGGCCATGCAGGCGGAGCTCCAGAATTCGAAGCAGGCCATGTTGACGAGGGTGGGCAGGCCCTGACCGCCATATTCGACGGGCCCGCCCAAGCCGTTCCAGCCGGCTCCCGTCCAGGCGCGATAGGCTTCCTTCCATCCCTTCGGCATGCGCACGACGCCGTTCTCGAAGGGCGTGCCGGCGAGGTCGCCGACGCGGTTCAGGGGCGCGAGCACGCTCGTCCGCGAACTTGCCCGCCTCCTCCAGCACGCTCTTCACGAGATCGGGCGAGAGATCCGCGACCGCGCCGCTTTCGGCGAGGCGCTTGAGGCTCGTGCAATGCTCGAGAAAGAAGAAGCTCTCGGAAACGGGGGCGTGGTAGGTCATCGGGCTCCTGCGGCGGGCGCCGGGTGGCGAGTTTCATCGCGAGAGTGGCCGCAGGCATCGGAGTCGTCAACGTGAGCAAAGCCCGGCATTCCGCTAACGTCAACGCTACGGCTCGCGACCGACCGCGCCGGGATCGAGACGGCGGCGCGGATTTTGAGCGAAGGCGGGCTCGTCGCCTTCCCCACCGAGACGGTTTATGGGCTCGGCGCCGACGCCACCGACGCCCGCGCCGTGGCCCGGCTCTACGCCGCCAAGGGGCGGCCCGCCTTCAACCCGCTGATCGCGCATGTCGGCGATCTCGCGGCGGCGCGGCGCGCGGGAAAATTCACTCCCCTGGCGGAGACCTTGGCGGCGAAATTCTGGCCGGGGCCGCTGACGCTGGTGGTGCCGGCGACCGCGCTCGTTTGCGAACTCGCCCGCGCCGGCCTTGCGACGGTCGCCTTGCGGGTGCCCGCGCATGCGGTGGCGCAAAAACTCCTCTCCGCGTTCGGTAAGCCGATCGCCGCGCCCAGCGCCAATCGCTCGGGTCACGTCTCGCCCACGCGCGCCGAGCATGTGATGGCGGATCTCGCGGGCGAGATCGATGCCGTGCTCGACGGCGGCCCGACGCCGCTCGGGCTCGAAATCGACGATCGTCGATTGCACGGGCGATTCACCGCTTCTGTTGCGCCCGGGCGGCGTGCCGCGCGGGGAAATCGAGCGGGTGCTCGGCCTGAAGATGGCGGACGCGCCGAGCGCGGACGCGGTCGCGCCGCAATCGCCCGGCCGCCTCGCCTCGCATTACGCGACGCGCGCGCGCATCCGCCTGCATGCAAGCGACGTCCAAGCCGGCGAAGCCGTGCTGAATTTCGGCGCGCAACCGCTCGCCGGGATCGAAAAAGCGACGGTGGCGCTCGACCTTTCGCCGAAGGGCGATCTCGTCGAAGCGGCCGCCAATTTTTTCTCGCATTTGCGTGTCCTCGATGCCGCGGGTGCAGCGGTCATCGCGGTCGCGCCGATCCCGCGGGAGGGCTTGGGCGAAGCGATCAACGACCGGCTCGCGCGCGGGGCGGCGCCACGATGAATCGGATGCCGAGGTTTTCCCGATGCGCTATGCTGCCCGCATGAAATTTAGATTGCTTCTGTCGATGCTCTTCCTCGCCGCGCTCGGCGCGAATGCGAGCGCCGAAGTGGAAAAATTCATCCAGCTCGGCGACGGGCAATTGCGCCCCTATTTCCACCTGAAGTTCACGCCGCCGCAAGGCTGGGTGCAGGATGCGAAGGCGACGCAGGAAAACGGCATGCCGATCTACGTTCCGAAGGGAAAGACCTTCGGCGACGCGCCGGCGCTGATGTATATCCGGGTGTCCTACAACGCCGACAAGCGGGCGATGGAAAAATTCATCGAGGTCGCGCACGAGCGCTGGAAGAATGCGGTCAAGGATACCCAGATCGAAAAGCTTGCCGGGGAGCCGCGCGCGAACGGCAAAGCCGATTTTCAGATTTATCACTTCGTCAATCCGAGCAAACCGCAACAGGCCTATGAAGTGATGGCCTATGGCGAGGACACGGATAAGGACGGCAATTCCTATTTTTTGATGATCGCACTGACCGCCGCCGCGCAAAAAGCGATCGATTCGGCGGAAGCCGATTATCGCGCGGGACTGCGCGCGCATTAGCCATGCCGGTCCGAACAAAATCCGCCGCACCCTCGCCCGCGCCCGCAAAAGCGGTGCTCGAACGCTTCGCGGGTATCGTCGGCGCGAAGCATGCGATCCGCGACGCGCGCGAAATGGCGCCCTACCTGCACGAGCCGCGCGACCTCTACCAAGGCCGCGCCGCCATGGTGCTGAAGCCGGGATCGACCGACGAGGTTTCCGCCATCCTCAAGCTCGCGCAGGAGACGAAGACCGCAATCGTGCCGCAGGGCGGCAATACCGGCCTCGTCGGCGGGCAGATTTCGTTCGACGAAAGCGCCATCGTCGTTTCGACGGTGCGGCTCGATCGCATCCGCGAAGTGGACGCCGCCGGCAATTCGATGATCTGCGAGGCCGGCGTCGTGCTCGCGCGCGCGCAGGAAGCGGCCGCAGCCCACGACCGCCTGTTTCCGCTTTCGCTCGGCGCCGAGGGAAGCTGCACCATCGGCGGCAATCTCGCCACCAATGCCGGCGGCACGCAGGCGCTTTCCTACGGCGTCGCGCGCGACCTCGTGCTCGGGCTCGAAGTCGTGCTCGCCGGCGGCCGCGTCTGGCGGGGCCTGCGCAAGCTGAAAAAAGACAATACCGGCTACGACCTGCGGCATCTTTTCATCGGCTCCGAAGGCACGCTCGGCATCATCACCGCCGCGGCGCTGAAGCTTTTTCCGGCGCCGCGCTCGAGCGGAACCGCCTTCGTCGGCGTCGCAACGCCGAAGGAAGCGCTTGCTGCTTCTCAATTTCATGCAGTCGCGCTTCGGCGCCGCGCTCACGAGCTTCGAATTGATCCCGCGTCGTGCCATCGATTTCGTGATGAAGCATCTTGCGGGCGCGCGCGAGCCGCTCGCCACGCCGCATCCGTGGTACGTGCTGTTCGAAATTTCATCGCCCGCGGCCGAAGGCGTGCGGGGAATGCTGGAGGCGGCGCTCGCCGAGGCCGCCGAGAAAAACATCGTGCGGGACGCCGCGATCGCCGCGAGCGAGGCGCAGCGCCTGGCGTTCTGGAAAATCCGCACCGGGATCACCGAGATGCAGAAGCCGGAGGGCGGCTCGATCAAGCACGATATTTCGGTGCCGGTCGGGAGCGTGCCGGCGCTGATCGAACAGGCGGGCGCGGCGGTGGAAAAACTCATTCCCGGCGCGCGGCCGGTGCCGTTCGGGCATCTCGGCGATGGCAACATCCACTACAATGTCAGCCAGCCGGTCGGCGCCGACCGGCAAGCCTTTCTCGATCGCTGGGAAGAGGTGAACGCCGCCGTGCATGGGATCGTCGCGAAGCTCGGCGGCTCGATCTCGGCCGAGCACGGCATCGGCGTCTTGAAACGCGAGCTCCTGCCCGGCGTGAAGGACCCGGTGGAGCTGGAACTCATGCGCTCGCTCAAGCGCGCGCTCGACCCCGACGGGATTCTCAATCCGGGCAAGGTGCTTTGAGAACTCAAGCGGCTTTGATGTTCGCCGCATCGAGCGGCGCGATGTTTTCCGCATCGTCGTTGGCGACCTTGTTCACGCGGGTGGAGACTTCATAAGCTTCAAAAAAATCGTCCGGCGGCGGGCTTCAGCAACGCGCAGGCGGTCTTGAAATTTTTCTCGTCGGCATCGAGCCAGGTATCGAACGCCTCCGGCGGAATGATCGCCGGCATGCGCTCGTGAATCGGCGCGAGCGCCGCGTTCGCGGCGCAAGTGATAATCGCCGCCGTGTCGATTTCGCCGCCGTCGGCATCGGCCCATGTCTCCCAAATTCCCGCGAAGGCCATCGGCTCACCGCCGCGCGCGCGGATGAAATAGGGGCGCTTCAATTTTCCCTCGCGCCGCCATTCGTAGAAGCCGTCGGCGGGAACGAGACAACGCCGCCGCCGGATCGCCGCCCGGAACGAGGGTTTCTCCGCAATCCCCTCGGCGCGGGCATTGATCAGGAGCGCGAATTGTCTCGGATCCTTGACCCAGGACGGGATCAGGCCCCAGCGCGCGAGCGTAAAATGCCGCGCGCCGTTCTCGATCCGCACGATGGGGATCGGCTGCATCGGTGCGATATTGTAGCGCGGCGGAAAATTCGGCCGCTCGACGAAGCCGAGCAGGCGGCGAAGATGATCGGGGCTCGATTTGATCGCGAAGCGTCCGCACATGGTTCGATGCTATGAAGGCCGTTCCGACGATGCGCGATACCATGATTCGCCCCGTCCTTTGCGCCAGCGCCGCCACCTTCCGCGGCGAAAAACTCCTGATCGCGCGCCGCGCCAAGCCCCCTTTCCTGTGGAGCCTGCCGGGCGGCGCGGTCGAATGGGGCGAGACGCTCGCCGCCGCCGCGATCCGCGAGCTGCGCGAGGAAACCGGCGTCGAGGCCGAGGCCGTCGGCTATGCCGGCCATGCCGAAGTGATGCTCAGGAACGAGAAGGGAAATGTCTTCGACCATTTCGTCATTATCGCTTTCGCCGCGCGCTGGCGGGCGGGCGAGGCGAAGACCGGCTTCGAGGCAAGCGCCGTCGAATGGATCGATCCCGCAAGGCTTCGCGACTATGAAATCACCGAGGGCCTCGTCGAAATCGTCGCAGCGGCGGCGAGGCTCTTGCGATAACGCCTTTATCTTCCCTCCCCTTGACGGGGAGGGTGGCCGAGCGAAGCGAGGCCGGGTGGGGTGACAGAGTGACAAACCAGCGCGCGCGCAATCTTCGCAAGACGATGACGCCCCATGAGGTAAAATTATGGGTGCGGCTGCGTGAATTGCGTTCGATGGGTTATCACTTTCGCCGCCAAGCTCCGGTCGACCAGTTTATTGTCGATTTTGCCTGCTTTAGTTCTCAACTCATTGTCGAAGTCGATGGCGGGCAGCATGCGAATGAATCCTTGATCAGGCGCGATCAAAAACGAGATGCACAATTGATTTCGAGCGGATTCAATGTGGCGAGATTTTGGAATTCCGATATCGATCAGAACCTCGATGGCGTTTTGGAAACAA
The DNA here is from genome assembly GCA_963751685.1 of uncultured Alphaproteobacteria bacterium. Lineage (GTDB taxonomy): Bacteria > Pseudomonadota > Alphaproteobacteria > Rhizobiales > Xanthobacteraceae > Palsa-892. The sequence goes on from CAVVVV010000017.1 coordinate 109,521, forward strand.
TCGAGCGCCTGCTTCGTGAACCCCTACCCCGGCCGGCTGCGCCGGCCGACCCTCCCCGCAAGGGGGAGGGATGAAGAACTCGGGAAGCCTTTAGGACGCCAGACGCGCTTGCCCGCGCCTTTATTCCGGCGCATATCCTCGGCGAAGATGATGTTCATGCGCGTTTCCACCGCTTCACTTCTATTGCTGATCGCCATCGCGCTCATGCCCGAGCCCGCCTCGGCGCAGAGCTGGTTTCCCTGGTTCGGCGGCGGCTATCGGCCTTCTCGCCCCGGCGGCGTCTTCGACACGCTTCGTCCCTGGGGAGCGCCGGCCCCGAAGCCCGCCAGCAAGGACGCGAAGCAGCCCGCCGCCGCGGCCAAGTCAACCGAGACCCCGCCGCCCTACGAGGGGGATTTCTCGCGGCTCGCCGAGATTCTCGGCGCGCTGCATTATCTCGGGCCGTTGTGCGGGGAGAAAGAAAAAGAGCGCTGGCGCGGCGAGATGCAGGGCCTGCTCGAAACCGAGCAGCCTTCCGCCGACCGCCGCGACCGGCTGGTGGGAAGCTTCAACCGGGGCTACCAGTCCTACGAGCAGACCTATCGCAATTGCACGGCGGCCGCCGACGTCGCCATTCACCGCTTTCTCGACGAAGGGGCGCGGCTGTCGCGCGATATCGCAACGCGTTACGGCAATTGAGTAAGCGGGTTTGCCGCATTAACCTTCTTGCAAGCTGCCGCACGACGGTCCCAATCCTTGGCTTAAAGTCCCCCGCATAAACCGCATGGACAGCGGAGGGAGTGGCTTGCGCACAATTCCATTGCCCCGATCGCTTGGGGACCGGACGAGTTCGGGTTCCGAGGACGAACGCCGCGCGGCGTTCGCCTATTTCTCGGAAGCCTGGGCGGAGGCGCGGCTCGAGGGCATCGACGGCGATTGCCTGGCGCAGGTCGCCCTGTTCAGCGCGCTGAACGAGCTGGTCTCGACCTATGGCGAGGACGCCACCGCCCGCTACGCCGAGGGGCTTGCCGAGCGCATCCGCCACGGCGAATTCACGGTGCCGCCGAGCAGGCAGTGAATTCTCCGACATTAGTTGGACTGTTAGCTTTAAACATTCATTCCAAAAATTAAATTTCTTCCAAGCTCAAGCCTCCAAGCCCTCATGCGGCAATGCACGCGAAAAAAATTCGCGTGCTTCCGATTTGTCATTGAGCTTGCCGCCTAGCTCGGCGTGAAGCTGGACGAGGGTGGAAAAGGCTTGCTTGACGCCTAGGATGCGACCGAATGGCGCGGGTCTGACTCTTAATAGTTAGAAACCATGGAAGGAGAATCTTTCAAATTGTGCGCGGGGGAGAAAGTACGGGGAAATACTTAGCTGGTTATGCAGGCAAGGCCACAGGAGCCTAAGGGAGCCATACCATGACCAAGATCGAGAAGTTCCTCCGCGATGAGAGCGGTGCGACGGCGATTGAATACGGCCTCATCGCAGCTTGCATTTCCGTCGCGATCATCGCCGCAATTCAGACTGTCGGCACCAACCTCAACAACACCTTCACGAACGTTTCGAACGCTCTCAAATAAAACATTGCGAAGGTCGTCATCTGGCTCCGGTCATTGGCCGGGGCCTTTTCTTTTTGTCGAGACGACCTAGGCGAGCTTGCTACCGAATACCGGGGCTTAGCGCCTCCAAAAACCGCACCGCCTCCGCTTGCGCGAGCGTGACTCGGCCATGCCGCTGTGGTTGCTTTTGACCCGTCCCGGACATAAGCGGCCTTGCTGACTGATCCCCGCCAATTCGGTATCCTGCGATCCGGCCCTGGTTGGGGGCGCGGTCGAGGGAAGCGCTCCAGGAAGGGGACTCCATTGTTTCTAGCCCGCCCGTTTGCCGCCGCCGCGACCGCATCGTTGCTGATCGCAGGCGCATGTTTCGTCTTCCTTTTCTCGGGGGTGGACGTACGGGCCCAAGGTTCATCCGGCAGCTGCGAGGACGCCGCCGAGCTCGCGGTCCTGCCCTCGCCGATCGCGCCGTGGCAGGGCGCGCCTTTGCGCGTCGTCTTCGCCGCGGAGAAGCCGCTCGAAGGCGAGCTTTCGCTGATCGCGCCCGATGGAAGCGTCGCGGCCAAATCGCGCGAGCGGCACGGCGGGCCGCCGTATTTCTGGTTCGCCGAGGTCGCGTCGCCGGCCGCGGGGACGTGGCACGCGACGCTCGCGCGCGACAACGCGCCGGCCGAGTGCAGCACGATCACGCGCGAGATCGCCGTGGGCGACCACGAGCCGCCGCAGCCGCAGCGCGACGGCGGGGGGCATCTGGCCCTTGCGCAATACATGGAATCGCGCGACGGAAAATTTGTATTCCGCGTGGATCGAGAAGCTCTTCGACGCGCCGCTCGACGGCGACGCTGTCGTGGCCGGCGCTGCATGAAGTGCTGCGCGATCGATCGCGCAATTTCCTGTTCAACCATTTGGGTCTCGCGCGAAGACTCGATGGGGATGATCCTTCGCCCCGACTGCGCCGACTTTCCGTACTTTTTGCGCGCGTATTTCGCGTTCAAGATGGGGCTGCCGTTCGGATACTCGAAGTGCTCGCGCGGCGGCGGCGGCGAGCCGCCGAAGTGCCCCCAGTGGTTCAACATTCAGAATCCCGAGGCAGCGCGTCCCCCCGCCCGAACAAAAATCCGCGTCCACGCGCCCCGTTGGAGATGCCTCGCCAGCCAGCCGCGTCTCCGGCGAGCGGACTTGCGGCAACGCCGCCGGCACCTGCGGCGAAGCCGCTGGGGCTCGCGGCGTCGTTCGGCCAATATTCGCGGACCGTCGCCGACGCCGTCCATTCCGGAAACGGGCGAACGCGGGCGAACGACGACCACACCGATTATTATCCCGTGCTGCTGAACCAGGAGACGCTGCGCCCGGGGACCGTGTACGCCGATCCATACGGGCACATGTTGGTGCTCGCGCGGCGCCTGCCGCAGTCGGACGGCGCGGCGGGCGTCATCCTTGCCGTCGACGCGCAGCCCGACGGCACGGTCGCGCGAAAGCGTTTCTGGCGCGGCAATTTCCTGTTCGCGCAGGATCCCGCGCTCGGCGGCCCCGGGTTCAAGCGCTTCCGGCCGATCGTGCGCGAGAAGAGCGGCGTCTTGCGGCGGCTCACCAACGACGAAATCGCGAAAAATCCGCAGTACGGCGATTTTTCGCTCGATCAGTCGCGGCTCGGGATCGAAGACTTTTACGATCGAATGGACGACGTGATGTCGCCGGCGCCGCTCGATCCTTCGCGCGCGATGAAGGAGGCGATCACTTCGCTCGAAGAGCAAGTGAAGACGCGGGTGACGTCGGTCGAAAACGGACGAAAGTTCCAGAACAAGGGTGGCGGCGACGCGGTCATGCCCGACGGCGCGGCGATCTTCGAGACGACCGGCGCGTGGGAGGATTTCGCGACGCCGGCGCGCGATTTGCGTCTGTTGATCGCGATGGATGTGGTGCGCGGGTTTCCGGATCGCGTTGCGCGGCGGCCCGAGCGGTACGCGATGCCGCAGGATAAGAGCGTCGCGGACGTGAAGGCCGAATTGGAGAGCGTGCTCGCCTCGGAGCTTTCGGCGCGCAAGTTTTCGTATACGCGCAGCGATGGCTCCGCGTGGACGCTCGCGCTCAAGGACGTGATCGACCGCGCGCGGGATCTTGAGATGGCGTACAATTTGAACGACTGCGTCGAGCTGCGGTGGGGCGCGCCGGACAAGAGCGAGGAGGCCTCGACGTGCAAGCGGCATGCGCCGCCGGCGCAGCGCGCGAAGATGACGGAGTACCGCGCCTGGTTCCACGAGCGGCGCCGGCCGCCGCGCGCTTAGCGCTCCCAGCGTTTTTATGAATACGCCCTAGCCGCCAGCGCTTAGGGTCTCGAGAAACCGCACCGCCGCGCCTTCTGCGGGCGCTACAATCTCGCCCTCCCACATCGCGCGCCTGCCGCGCACGAAGGTGCCGACCGGCCAGCCGGTGACCTGCATGCCGTCATAAGGCGTCCAGCCGCAGCGCGAGCCGATCCATTTGTTGGTGATCGTTTCCTTGCGCTTGAGATCGACGATGGTGAAATCGGCGTCATAGCCCACCGCAATGCGACCCTTGTTGGCGATGCCGAACAGGCGCTGCGGCCCCGCGCTCGTCATGTCGACAAAACGCGTCGAGCGAAAGCCTGCCCGCGTTCACGTGATCGAGCATCACGGGCACGAGCGTCTGCACGCCCGGCATGCCGGACGGGACTCGCGGGATAGGGCTTGGCTTTTTCCTCGATCGTATGCGGCGCGTGGTCGGAGCCGAGAATGTCGGCGACGCCGTTCGCCACGCTCCTCCACAGCGCCTCGCGATGGTTTGCTGCGCGCAAGGGCGGGTTCATCTGCGCGCGAGTGCCGAGACGCGCGTAACATTCGGGTGCCGCGAGCGTGAGATGCTGCGGCGTCACCTCGACCGAGGCGACATCCTTGTGATCGGCGAGGAATTGCATTTCCTCGGCGGTCGAGACGTGGAGCACATGCACGCGCTTTCCCACCTCCCGCGCGATGGTCACGAGCCGCCTCGTCGCCGTGAGCGCCGCCGTCTCGTCGCGCCAGACCGGATGCGAGGCGGGGTCGCCCTCGACGCGTAATTTCTTGCGTCCCTCGAGCCGCGGCTCGTCCTCGGCATGGAAGGCGGCACGGCGGCGTATCGCTTTCAGGATCGCGCGCAGGCCGGTGTCGTCGGCGACCAGGAGCTTGCCGGTCGAGGAGCCCATGAACACCTTGATGCCGGCCGCACCCGGCAGGCGTTCGAGCTCGGCGAGGTTCGCGACATTGTCGTGGGTGCCGCCGACGAAAAAGGCGAAGTCGCAATGCATGCGCCCGCGCGCGCGCCGCACCTTGTCGGCGAGCGAACCGACATCAACGGTGAGCGGATCGGTGTTCGGCATTTCGAAGACGGCGGTGACGCCGCCGAGCACCGCGGCGCGGGAGCCCGTCTCCAAATCTTCCTTATGGGTTGCGCCGGGCTCGCGGAAATGCACCTGGGTGTCGATGACGCCGGGCAGGATGTGGAGGCCCTTGCAGTCGATGCGCTCGCCCGCGGCGCCCTTTGCGATCGCGCCGAGGGCCGCGATGCGGCCGCCGCGCACGCCGATGTCGCGCGCGCCAGAGCCGTCCTGATTGACGACGGTGCCGCCGGCGAGGATCAGGTCATAGGTTTCGGCCATACGGGATTCCGATGATTGCGGCCTTGCCCCTTCTCACGCGCGGCCTTACGTGTCGGGGCGGAACTTGGCAAGGAGCCTCATGCGCGCCGCTCTCTTACCCGAACGCGCCGCGATACGCATCACCGGCGAAGACGCCACGCACTTCTTGCAGGGGCTGGTGACGAGCGATGTCGCATCGCTCGCCGCGGGCGCCGCGCGCTTCGCGGCGTTGCTGACGCCGCAGGGAAAAATCCTGTTCGACTTTCTCGTCATCGCGATAGCCGAGGACGACGGCGGCGGCTTCTTGCTCGACGTGCCGCGGGCGCTCGAAGGCGAGCTCGCGCAGCGGCTCGGCTTCTACAAGCTGCGCGCCAAGGTCGAGATCGCGCGGCGGCCGGATCTCGCGGTCGCCGCCGTCCTCGAAGGCGCGCCGCCCGCGGATTTCGGCCTCGCCTATCCGGATCCGCGCCACGCGGGACTCGGCACGCGGATCGTGTTGCCCGCCGAGGGCGCGGAAGCGGCCTTCCGCGATGCGGGTTTTATGCTCGGCCCATCCGATGAATGGCAGAAAAAGCGAATCGCGCTCGGCGTGCCGGAAGGCGGCCAGGATTTTACTTACGGCGACACCTTCCCGCACGAGGCCGACATGGACCAGCTCGGCGGCGTCGATTTCAAGAAGGGCTGCTTCATCGGCCAGGAAGTCGTCTCGCGCATGGAGCATCGCGGGATCGCGCGCACGCGGGTGGTGCCGATCGCCTATGAGCACGCGGCCCCCATCTCCGGCGTCGAAGTAAAGATCGGCGAACGGATCGCCGGCTTTGTCGGCTCGACCGCCAACGGGCGCGGGCTCGCCAAGGTCCGCCTCGACCGGGTCGAAGAAGGATTAGCGGCGAACGAGAGGCTAAGCCGCCGGGAATGTTTCGATCCGGCTCGTGAAGCCCGACTGGGCGAATTTTCCGTTTCCGGGCGAGGCCGTGAAATCATGAGCACGGTCTTGCACGAGGACGGGCTTCACCGCTGTGTCTGGTGCGGCCGCGACCCGGTTTACGTGGCCTATCACGACACCGAGTGGGGCGTGCCCGAGCACGACGACCGCGCGCTTTACGAAAAGCTCGTGCTCGACGGCTTTCAGGCCGGGCTTTCCTGGATCACGATTCTCCGCAAGCGCGAAAATTTTCGCCGCGCGTTTTCGCAGTTCCGGCCGGAAAAAATCGCGCGCTACGACAGGAAGAAGATCGCGGCGCTGATGCAGGATGAGGGCATCGTGCGGAACAAGATGAAAATCGACGGCGCGGTTTCCTCGGCGCGGGCGTGGCTCGAAATGATGGAAAAGGGCCCGGGCTTTTCCGCTTTTCTCTGGGACTTCATGGACGACAAGCCCCTCGTCAATCGCTTCCGCGCCCGCCGCCAGGTTCCCGCCGAGACGGCGTTGTCGCGAAAAATCTCCAAGGAATTGAAGGAGCGGGGCTTCAAGTTCTGCGGGCCTACGATCGTCTATGCCTTCATGCAGGCGGTGGGCATGGTCAACGACCATCTCGTCGACCTGCCACCGGCATAAAGTGTTGGCGCGTTAATGCCCGCTCGCCGCCCCGCTCCACCTCGCGCCTGGCAGCGCATGCTCTCGGGCCGAAGGCTCGATTTGCTCGACCCCTCGCCGCTCGACGTCGAAATCGAGGACATCGCGCATGGGCTCGCGCGCGTCGCGCGCTGGAACGGGCAGACCGAGGGCTCGCACATTTTTTCGGTGGCGCAGCACTCGCTCCTGGTGGAGACGATCTCGCGCAGCACCTCGCCGAACATCGACCGGGGCTGGCGCCTCGCCGTGCTCTTGCACGACGCGCCCGAATACGTGATCGGCGATTCGATCAGCCCGTTCAAGGCGGTGATCGGCGGCGACTACAAGCCGGTCGAAGCGCGCCTCCTGCGCGCGATCTCCGTCCGCGTCGGCCTGCCGCCGGTCTGGCCCTCCGCGCTTGTCAAAATCGTGAAGGCGGCCGACCGCGGCGCGGCGTATCTGGAAGCGACCAGGCTCGCGGGCTTTTCCGAGAACGAGGCGCGGCGCTTCTTCGGGCCGCCGCCGCATCTCGACGCCGCCACATTGAAGCGCTATCTCGTGCCGTGGAACGCGGAGACCGCCGAGCGGCGATTCCTCAAGCGATTTCAGGAACTCGGCAAGAAATAACATGATCATCGTCTGTTCGCTCTCGCGGCTGCAAGAAACGGTCGGAAAATCGCGCGCGCGTCACGTCGTGACCCTCGTGCGCGACGAGGAGCTGATCCGGCGCGAGCGCGAGGCGCTCCGCGGCCAGGGTGTTGCGCCCGAAGACCATCTTTGGCTGGCAATGGACGACATCGCCGGCGAGATGGACGGCATGATCGCGCCGAGCGAGAAGCACGTCGATCAGCTCGTCACCTTTCTCGGCCGCTGGGATCGCGCCCAGCCGATGGTCGTGCATTGCTACGCCGGCATCAGTCGCTCCACCGCCGCCGCCTTCGTCGCCGCCTGCGCGCTTTCGCCCGCGCAGGACGAAGCCGAGATCGCGGCGCGGCTCCGCGCGGCCTCGCCGACCGCCTATCCGAACCGGCGGCTGGTGGCGCTCGCCGACGGCTATCTTAAGCGCGGGGGAAGAATGTCGGCGGCGATCGAGACAATGGGCTTCGGAATCGGCGCCTACGAGGCCGAGCCCTTCGTTCTCGATCTCGATTGACGGCGGCACGCGGAGCCCACCGCTAGCCGTGATAATGTCGGCGTATGACCGGCCCTAGACGCACGCCGATCGAAATCGGACTCACCGCGGCGATCGTCGCGATGGAGAAGGCAACGCCGCTCATTCTCGTCGCCGGCGCCGACAGCCAGGGCCCGATCGGCCTTCCTTCCGGGCCGTTCGAGCCGCTTGCGCATCGCACCTTCGAGATCGCGCTTCGCACTTTCGTCGCCGAGCAGACGGCGCTCGCCGTCGGCTATGTCGAGCAGCTCTACACCTTCGGCGACCGCGGCCGCCACGCGCGCGCCGAGGACGCCGATCCGCACGTGCTTTCGGTCGGCTATCTGGCGCTGACAAGGCTTCCCGACGAGGACGCGGCGCTGATCGCGGCCGGCGCGCGCTTCGAGCCCTGGTACCGGTTTTTTCCATGGGAGGACTGGCGCGGCGGCAGGCCGAAGATTGTCGACGATGCGATCCTCCCCGCGCTCGGCAGCTGGGCGAAGGCAGCGCCCCGCGCCGAGCCCGGCCGCGCGCTCGGGCGGCGCGAGCGGTTGCGATTTGCTTTCGGCGTCGAGGGCTCGCCCTGGGACGAGGAAAAAGTACTCGAGCGCTACGAGCTTCTCTACGAAGCGGGCCTCATCGAGGAAGCGCGGCGCGACGGGCGCGAAGCCGCGCTCGCGCGCAAGACGCTCTCGCCGCTCGGCGAGCCGATGCGCTTCGATCACCGCCGGATTCTCGCCACCGCCATCGCGCGGCTGCGCGCGAAGCTGAAATATCGCCCGCTGGTGTTCGAATTGATGGCGGCGGAATTCACGCTCACCGAATTGCAGCGCACGGTCGAGGCGATCGCCGGGCGGCACCTGCACAAGCAGAACTTCCGGCGGCTGGTCGAGGCGACCTCGCTCGTCGAGCCGACCGGCGAAATGGCGACCGCCACCGGCGGGCGGCCGGCGGCACTTTACCGCTTCCGCCGCGAGGTGGTCGCCGAGCGGCCCTCGCCGGGGCTCCGCTTCGGGGCTAGATGACTGACCGGCGGGGTGCCGCTCGCGTGGGTTGAGTTCAGCCGCTAGCATGGCTGCGAATCGATCTGGGAATCGTCGATGATCACGATCTTATTTTTGATTTTTTTGATCGGACTATTCTTCCTCTTCGACGCGCGCATGCGCGTTCGCGGCGTAGAAAAACGGCTCTCCGAGATCGAGCGGCGTCTGCCGCCGGCCCCCGAGGCCTCGAAACCCGAAACGCCGCCGCAGGTAGCGGAATCCGCCGCCGCGCCGAAACCGACGTCGGCAAAATCCGCGCCGCAGCCGAAGAAATGGAAGCCGGCGCCCGAGCGCGACCAGCGAAGTTTCGAGGAGCGTTTCGGCACGCGTTGGGCCGTGTGGGTCGGCGGCATTGCACTGGCGCTGGGCGGAATTTTTCTCGTTCAGTACTCCATCGAGCAGGGCCTGATCGGCCCCGGCACGCGCATCTTGCTGGGCGCGCTCTTCGCCGCGGCCTTGATCGCTGCCGGCGAATGGGCGCGCCGCAACGAGAAGCTGTCGGGAATCGCCGGCATTCCGACCGCGCACATTCCGGGCATTTTGACCGCGGCCGGGACGACCGTCGCTTACGCCGACGTCTATGCGGCCTACGGCCTCTACGATTTTCTCGCGCCGGGCGTCGCCTTCGTCCTGCTCGGCCTCGTCGCGCTTGTGACGCTCGCCGCGGCGCTCTTGCACGGGCCGATGCTTGCCGGCCTCGGCCTCGTCGGCGCCTATCTCGCGCCGCTGCTGGTCGCCACTGAGCGACCAAACTATTGGGCGCTCACCATCTATCTCGCGGTCGTCACCGCGGCATCCTTCGCGCTGGCGCGCGCACGGTTATGGCGCTGGCTTGCTATCACCGCCGTCGTATTCGCCATGCTGTGGACGTTTCCGGGGATCAATGACGTAAGCGCGCTGGCGCCGCACGCCGCCCACGTCGTGATCGGCTTCGCTCTCGCCGGGGCATTCATCGTCGCGGGCTTCCTGTTCGGGCCCGACAACCCGCCGGGACGCGTCGATGAAGTCTCTTCCGGCGCGCTCGCCGCCTACCTCCTCGCGGCGACGGCGCTGGTGCTCGCGAACCACCACGATGGCATGGCGGTTATCGCCTTCGCCGCCTTGGCGGCGGCGAGCGTCGCCATCGCCTGGCGCACCGACGCGGCGGCGGGCGCGGTTTTGGCGGCCGCCGCCCTCGCAGCGCTGGTGATCGCGGACTGGGCGTTCAATACCAACCTCGGTTCGACGATCGCGCCCACAGGCCCGCTCGCGGGCAGCGTGCCGGAGCCGCAACGGGCGGCCTACGAGCTTCCGTTGGCGACGGGAATCGGTTTCGCCGTCCTCTTCGGCGCGAGCGGCTATCTCGCGCAGGGCCGCTCGCCGCAACCGTGGGCGCCGATGCTGTGGGCGGCGTCCGCCGTGTTGGCGCCGATCGCCATTCTGGCGGCCCTTTATTACCGCATCGCCGGTTTCGAGCGCTCGATCCCGTTCGCCGGGCTCGCGCTCCTGCTCGCCGTATTTTACGCGCTGGCGACGGAGGCGCTCGGCAAACGCGCGCCGCGCCCGGGACTCGCCGCCGCCGGCGCCATTTTCGCCACCGGTGCGGTCGCGGCGCTGGCGCTCGCGCTCACTCTCGCGCTGGAAAAGGGTTGGCTCACAATCGCCCTCGCCTTGATGGTGCCCGGCGTCGCCTGGGTCGCGGAAAGGCGGCCGCTGCCGTGGTTACGCTGGCTCGCCGCCGCGCTGGTGGTGCTGGTCGTGGTGCGGATCGGCTGGGAGCCACGCATCGTCGGACGCGACGTGGGCACGACGCCGATCTTCAACTGGCTGCTTTACGGCTACGGCGTGCCGGCCATCGCATTTTGGCTCGCCGGCCATCTCTTGCGCCGCCGGGCCGACGACGTGCCGGCGCGCATGACCGATGCGGCGGCGATCCTGTTCACCGTGCTCGTCGCCTTTCTCGAGATCCGCCACTACGTCAACGGCGGGGACATCTACCGCCAGTCGGGCGGGCTCAATGAAACCGCGTTGCAGGTTTGCGTCGGCCTGGCCATCGCGATCGGCCTCGAGCGCGTGCGCGCCCGCACGCAAAAGCATCGTCCACGACATGGGGGCGTTGGCCGTCGCCGCGCTGGTACTGCTCGCCGTCGTCTGGAGGCTCTTGCTCGTCGAGAATCCCTGGTGGAACCGCACGCCCATCGACGGGATGTTCTTCAATCTCATTCTGCTCGGCTACGGTCTTCCGGCGGTGCTCGCCGGCGCGCTCGCGCTGGTGACGCGGCAGACAAGGCAGCAAGAGTATCGCACCGTCGCCGCCGTCGCCGCGGTGGTGCTGGCGCTAGCTTACCTTTCACTCGAGGTGACGCGCTTCTATCGCGGGCCGCTATTGAACCTCGGCCGCATCGGTGACGCGGAGCAATATACCTACTCGGCGGTGTGGCTCGCTTTCGGCGTCGCTTTATTGTTCGCGGGAATTTTCCTGCGCTCGCGGCCGGTGCGGATGTGTTCCGCCGCGGTGGTGATGCTGACGGTCGCCAAGGTGTTCCTGGTCGACATGGCGGGTCTTACCGGCGTGTTGCGAGCGCTGTCGTTTATCGGACTCGGCGCGGTTATGATCGGCATCGCCTTGCTTTATCAGCGCTTGCTGTTCCCGCCGCGCGCAGCCGCTACGACGGCGCCCGGCGATCAGTAGCGGGTGTAAGACGGCTCGCTCAGATGTCGATGTCGAGCGCGACGTCGAGCGCCGGCGCTGAATGGGTGAGCGCGCCCACCGAGATGACGTCGACGCCGGTCTCGGCAATCTTCGCAACGGTTTCCAACGTCACGCCGCCGGATGCCTCGGTCGACGACCTTGCCGCGGGCCATATCGACCGCGCGCTTGAGCGTGGCCGTGTCCATGTTGTCGAGCAGAACGCTGTCGGCGCCGCCCGCCTTCAGAACTTCCGCAAGCTGATCGAGCCGGTCGACTTCGATCTCGATCTTGACGAGATGACCGACCGCGTCGCGCGCGCGCGTTCAGCGCGGCGGCGACGCCGCCCGCGACCGCGATGTGATTGTCCTTGATCAGCACGGCGTCGTCGAGGCCGAAGCGGTGGTTGGCGCCGCCGCCGCAGCGCACCGCGTATTTTTCGAGCGCACGGAGGCCGGGAAGCGTCTTCCGCGTGTCGACGATCTTCGCCCCGGTATGCGCGACCTTGGCGACATAGGCGGCGGTGAGCGTCGCGATGCCCGAAAGATGGCCGACGAAATTGAGCGCGACCCGCTCGCCCGACAAGACCGCGATGGCCGGCCCTTCGATCTCGGCGATGGTTTCGTTGGCTGCGAGTTTGCCGCCGTCGCGCATCTTGGCGCGGAACGACACGCTTGGGTCGATCGCGCGAAACGATTGCGCCGCGCAGGCGAGCCCCGCGAGCACGCCCGCCTTGCGGGCGACGAGGCGCGCGCGCGCGCGCGTTGCGGCCGGAATCGTCGCGGCCGAGGTGATGTCGCCGGCGCGGCCCAAATCCTCGTCAAGCGCGCGGCGCACCGCCTGCTCGATGACGAGCGGCGAAAGATGGGCTCCCGGAAGAAGCAGATCGGTATGCATGGTCAGGCGGCTTTTGCCCCCGCACGGCGGGCGATCGCCTTCGCCTCGTCGAGGGTGAAATAGCTGCGCTGCGCCTGTTTCGGATCGGCCTCGGGAAAATCCGAACGGTAATGCGCGCCACGGCTTTCGGTGCGCGCATAAGCCGCCGCAGCAATCATCAGCGCCGCGATCGCCATATCCTTGAGGGCCGCGGTCTTCGCCTTCTGCTCGATCGCCGAAATTTCCGCCAGCGCGCGCGCCAGCCCGTGGCCTGCGCGGATCACGCCGACTTCCGCCGACATCAATTGCCGCAGGCGCATTTCCTCGCGCCCCATCGCGAGCTTCGCCGCGGATTTCGGCGCCGGCGCCTTCCGCCAATCGAAGGTCTGCGATTCCGGCACCAGGCCCGCAATGTCCTCGGCGATGCGGGCGGCAAACACGACGGCTTCCAACAGCGAATTGGAGGCAAGCCGATTTCCGCCATGCGCCCCGGTCGAAGCGACTTCGCCCGCGGCCCACAGCCCGTCGAGCGAGGTGCGACCCTGCGCGTCGGTGAGCACGCCCCCCATGTGATAGTGCGCGGCGGGCGCGATCGGGATCGGTTGCAGCGCCGGATCGATGCCGGCAGTCGCGCAGGCGGCGGTAACATTGGGAAAACGGGCGGCGAGATTCGCGAGCTTGCGCGCGTCGAGGAAGGCGCCGCGGCCGGCCGCGATTTCGGCGAATACGCCGCGAGCGACGATATCGCGCGGCGCGAGCTCGGCGGCGGGATCAATCGCGCGCATGAATCGCTCGCCCTTCTTGTTGACGAGAGTGCGCGCCTTCGCCGCGCAGCGCTTCGGTGGCGAGCGGCGCGGGATCCCGCCCGACGTCGAGCGCGGTCGGATGGAACTGGACGAATTCGGCATCGGCGATCACGGCTCCCGCGCGCGCCGCGACCGCAAGCCCGGCGCCGCGCGAGCTCAGCGGATTGGTGGTGACGGCATAAAGGCCGCCGACACCGCCGGAAGCAAGCACCACGACGCGCGCCGGAATCACGACCGGCGAAGACTTTCCCGCCGCGCGCACGCGAATGCCGGCGACGTAGCGGCCTTCAGCGAGCAGATCCTCAAGCAGAAGATTTTCGAGCACGCGGATCGTCGGCGTCGCGCGCACGGCGGCGACGAGCGCCGCCATGATCGCCGAGCCGGCGGCGTCGCCCTTCACGCGCACGATGCGGCGGGCGGAGTGGGCGGCCTCGCGAGAAAGCAGAAGCTTGCCTTCGAGATCGCGGTCGAACGGGACGCCGTAGCGGAGCAAATCCTCGATGCGCGCGGGCGCTTCGCGCGCCATCATCTCGGCGATGCGCCGGTCGACGATGCCGGCGCCCGCCTTCAGCGTGTCCTCGACATGGGCCTCGGGCGAATCGCTCTCCTCCATGGCGGCGGCGATCCCGCCCTGCGCCCAGACGGAAGAGGCGCCCTCGCCGATCGGCGAAGCGGTCACCACCGTCACCGGCCGCGGCGCGAGTTTCAGCGCGCAGAAAAGGCCCGCGAGCCCGCCGCCGACGATCACCACGTCATCGATGCCGCCCCAGGATTGGGGCGACAGTTCGTCTTGCTCGCGGGGTGCGTCGGACATTTTGATTTTCATTTCCCTCTCCCCTTGCGGGAGAGAGCTTGTGTCGTTCAGCTCTTCAGATGAATCATCCGCTCGACCGCGCGGCGGGCGCGCTCGGCGATCGAGGGATCGATCTCGACCTCCTCGCGCAGATATACGAGGCTGTCGAGAATCTTCGGCAGCGTGATCCGCTTCATGTGCGGGCAGAGATTGCAGGGCCGGATGAATTCGACGCCCGGCGTCTCGACCTGCACGTTGTCGGCCATCGAGCATTCGGTGACCATCACGACCTTCTTCGGCCGCCTGTCCTTGACGAAGCGGATCATCGCCGAGGTCGAGCCGGTGAAGTCCGCCTCCGCGATCACGTCGGGCGGGCATTCGGGGTGCGCGAGGATCTGCACGTTCGGGTCGCCCTCGCGATATTTGCGCAGCTCCTCGGCGGTGAAGCGCTCGTGAACTTCGCAGTGACCCTTCCAGGCGATGATCTTCACTTTGGTCTGCGTCGCCACCCAGCGCGCGAGATACTCGTCGGGGATGCACGATCACCTTGTCGACGCCGAAGCTCTCCACCACCTGCACCGCGTTCGACGAGGTGCAGCAGATATCGCTCTCGGCCTTCACGTCGGCGGAGGTGTTGACATAGGTGACGATCGGCACGCCGGGGAAACGCTCGCGCAGAAGCCGCACGTCCTCGCCGGTGATCGAGGAAGCGAGCGAGCAGCCGGCGCGAAGATCAGGGATCAGCACGACCTTGTCGGGATTCAGGAGCTTCGACGTCTCGGCCATGAAGTGGACGCCGGCCTGCACGATGATGTCGGCCTTGGTCTTGGTGGCCTCGCGCGCGAGCTGCAGCGAATCGCCGACGAAATCGGCGACGCAGTTATAGATCTCGGGTGTCTGGTAATTGTGCGCGAGGATGACGGCATTGCGCGTTTTCTTCAGCGTCGTTGATCGCCTTCACGTAGGGCGCGAAGAACGGCCACTCGACCGGCGGCACCACTGCCTGTACGCGCTCGTAGAGATGCGCGGTCTCGCGCTCGACGTCCTTGTTCCATTCCAGCGAAGGCATCGGCAGCACGCCAAGCCGCTTGGCGGCCGCGCCGACGCCCGGCCGCGGCGCGGGCATGGGCCCGCGCGGCGCCGATGGGCCGAAGGTCTCGACTTCAGGAGTACCTGATCGTGGCCATGGCCTTCTCCTGGCTTGCCTATATATGCTCAATTTGAGCATATACTGGCTATGGAAAAACCGGCTTACGCCGGGCTTGGCTTAGAACTTGGCTCGACTTATCCTCACTCCGAGCAAAACTAATATAGCGCAAAAAATCCGGCTTCGCCAGCCCCCCTCGGGCCACGAGCCATGCGCTTCCGCTGATGGCTGCTCCCACCAGGATTCGTTAGGGCAAGCGCTCGGTTGCCGATAAGTTCCGCGGCTTATTCGGGTGCGGAGTCGAGCCGCGCCCGATTTTATATGGCAACGAAGTCCCGGCGGGAAATTCGCTCATGCCCGCGAAGATGCTGACCACCTGGCGCACCCCTGCCGTCGTTCTCGTCTGCGGCTGTCTGGTCGCCATGCTCACTTTCGGGCCGCGCTCCTCCTTCGGCTTTTTCCTGACGCCGATGTCGAGCGCGCATGGCTGGGGCCGCGATGTGTTCGCGCTCGCCTTCGCGATTCAGAATTTGCTGTGGGGCATCGGTCAGCCGTTCGCGGGCGCCGTCGCCGACAAGTTCGGCACCGTGCGCGTGCTCTGCATCGGCATCCTGCTCTATGCGGCGGGCCTCGCCTTGATGACCGTTTCGACGACGCCCATCACGCTCGATATCACCGCCGGCGTGCTGATCGGCTTCGGGCTTTCCGGCTGCTCGTTCAACATCGTGCTCTCCGCTTTCGGAAAAATCATGAAGCCGGAGTGGCGCGGCCTCGCGCTCGGCCTCGGCACCGCCGCCGGATCGTTCGGCCAGTTTCTGTTCGCGCCGTTCGGCGTCGCGCTGATCGACAGTCAGGGCTGGCAGGCGGCGCTCATCGTCTTCGCCTGCCTGCTGCTCCTCGCCGTTCCGCTCGCGCTCGCGCTCACGACGCCGCCGGCAACGAGCAGCGCCGAAACCGGCAAAGCAGCAATCCGCGAGCCACGCCTTGTGGGAAGCGTTCGGCCACCGCTCCTATGTGCTCTTGGTGCTCGGATTCTTCACTTGCGGCTTTCAGCTCGCTTTCGTGACCGCGCATCTGCCGTCGTATCTCATCGACCGCGGGCTGGACGCGCGTGTCGGCGGCTGGACGATCGCGATCATCGGTCTCTTCAACATCGTCGGCTCGCTGACTTCGGGTTATCTCGGAAACTTCGTCCCCAAGCGCTATATTCTCTCGACGATCTATTTCGTGCGCGCTTTGTCGATCGCGATCTTCATCTTGCTGCCCGCAAGCACCGCGACGACCCTCGCCTTCGCCGTCGTCACCGGCCTCACCTGGCTTTCGACCGTGCCGCCGACTTCCGGCCTCGTCGCCGTGATGTTCGGCACGCGCTGGCTCGCGATGCTCTACGGCTTCGCCTTCTTCAGCCACCAGGTCGGCGGATTCCTCGGCGTATTGCTCGGCGGCCTCGTGTTCGAGGCCACGGGTTCCTACAATCCGGTGTGGTGGCTGTCGGTATTCTTCGGCGTTGCATCGGCGCTCATTAACTTGCCGATCGTCGAGAAGCCCGTCGGCCGCTTTGCCGCCGCCGCCGCCTGATGTGCTAGAACGCCGCGATGGCGACGTTCAAAGCAATCCTGATCGAGAAGGCGGATTCGGGTCAAAAGGCCGGGCTCGTCGATTTCGACGAATCCCAGCTGATGGACGGCGACGTCACCGTCCGCGTCGAATGGTCCACCGTCAATTACAAGGATGGGCTGGCGCTGACCGGCAAGGCGCCCGTGGTGCGGCGCTGGCCGATGATTCCGGGGATCGACTTCGCCGGCACGGTCGAGCGCTCGAACAATCAAGGAATTCAAGCCCGGCGACGCGGTCGTGATGAACGGCTTCGGCCTCGGCGAGACGCATCTCGGCGGCTACGCCGAAGTCGCACGCGTGAAAGGCGAGTGGCTCGTGCCCTTGCCCAAAGGCATGCGCACGAAGGAAGCGATGGAAATCGGCACCGCCGGATATACGGCGATGCTCTCGGTGATGGCGCTCGAGCGGCACGGTATTACGCCGGATCGCGGGCCGGTCGTGGTGACCGGGGCCGCGGGCGGCGTCGGTTCGGTCGCCATCGCTATCCTCGCCAAGCTCGGCTTTCAGGTCATCGCCTCGACCGGCCGCGCGCAGGAATCGGACTACTGAAAGTCGCTCGGCGCCGCCGAAATCATCGATCGCGCGGAACTTTCAGGCCCGGCGAAGCCGCTCGGCAAGGAGCGCTGGATCGCGGGCGTCGATTCGGCGGGCTCGCACACGCTCGCCAATCTCTTGTCGATGACAAAATATGGCGGCGCCGTCGCCGCCTGCGGCCTGGCGCAGGGTCTGGATTTGCCGGCATCGGTCGCCCCGTTCATCCTGCGCGGCATATCGTTGCTCGGCATCGATTCCGTTTATTGCCCGCAAGCGATTCGCCGCGAGGCCTGGAGGCGGCTTGCCGCCGACCTTGATCGCAAAAAACTCGCGGCGATGACGACCGAAATACCGCTTGCAAATGTTGGCAAGCGTCGGGCCCGAAATATTGGCGGGCAAGGTGCGCGGCCGAACGCTGGTGCGAATCAGCGGTTGATTAAGATTGGCGCTTGACAAAGGAGCGCTTTTTCGGCGCAAGTTGCCTCCGGGGCCAACAAAACTCGCGGGACGATGCTGCCAAAACGATCAATATTCGCCGCCGCTACTGCTGTTCGCGGCCTCCACCGCACACGCGCAGACGATGACGGCCGAGCAGGCCAAGGAATTCGTCTCCGGCGCGACTTTTCTCTTATCGCTGCTTCGACGGCACCCATGGCGGCGGTCGGATTTTCACCGACGGCTCCGCCTCGGGAAGCATTCGCGTGATGGGTCGCGGCCAGACCCGCTACATGCGCCTGCCGCCGAATACGCTTTATCTCGCGGGCTCACAGGTCTGCGCGCGCTTGAAAGGGCTGCCGTTCGAGCCGTGCTTCAATCTCGTCAAGACCGGACCCGACAGCTTTCGCGGCTCGATCAGCCATATGAGCTTCATGTATTGCGACTTCAACCGCGGCTCGGTGCTGCAACTCGCGCGCCGCCGGGGAAGCGGCGAACAAAAAACAAAGCCCGCCGAAGCGAGTTCGGTCGGCGAAATGCAATTGCGCCGCTGAGACGGGAAGTCTTTTTACTGGAGCATGATCTTCCCGAAAACCGGTTCCCACTTTTCGGGATCAGGCTCTAATGACTGGAGCATGATCTTTCCGAAAACCGGTTCCCACTTTTCGGGATCAGGCTCTATCCGCCGTTTCCGGCGGTACCGGCAACCGAGCCGGCCTTGGAGGGAGTGCTCTCCCCCGCTTTCAGGCCCGACTTCAGCTTCTCCTCGATCCTGGTGAGATCCTCGGGCTCGGGCTTGTTGTCGCGCGCATGCGTCCATTGGAAGCGCGCTTCAAGCTCGCGGCCGACCTTCCAGTAGGAATCGCCGAGGTGATCGTTGATGACCGGATCCTCGGGCTTCAGCTCGATCGCGCGCTCGAGTTCGGAGGTCGACTCGTCGTAGCGGCCGAGGCGGTAATAGGCCCAGCCGAGGCTGTCGACGATATAGCCGTCATTCGGACGCAACTCGACCGCGCGGCGGATCATCTTCAGCGCCTTGTCGAGATAAAGCCCCTGATCGACCCAGGAATAGCCGAGATAGTTCAGCACTTGCGGCTGCTCGGGATAGAGTTCGAGCGCCTTCTACGAGATCCTTTTCGCCGCCCGGCCAATCCTTGGCGCGCTCGAGGCAAATGCCGCGAAAATAGAACAGCGTCCAATGTTGGCGGCCGGGCTCCGGAATTCGGGCGATGGCCTTGGAATAGACATCGGCCGCTTCCTTCCACTGCTTGCGGGAGCGCAACACGTTGCCGAGCGCGACGATCGCTTCAAGATCGTCCGGCCGCTGCTCGACGAGCTGATCGAGCTGCTTCTTCGCTTCTTCCGAGCGCTCCAGCGTCTTCGAGATTGAGGCCCATCTGAATATCGGCATTGCGCTTCAAGGGCGAATTCGCCGGCACGCGCGCATAGGCTTCGATCGCGAGCTCGGGCTTCTTCAAATTTTCATAAAGATCGGCCAGCGACAAGAGCGCGAGCGGATGTTCAGGGTCGAGATAGATCGCCAGTTGCAGATAGATCTGGCCGATATCCTCGCCGCCCTGTCGGCCGAGCGCGGCGCCAAGGCCGAACAAAACTTCGGCGGCACCGGCGGCGGTGGAACGAACCATCGGGTTGAGCGGCTTGCCGGCCTTGAGCTCGGCGACGAGCGGCGTCGACCAGCGGGTGGTTGGGCAGTACCTTCGAGAAAGCGTCGTAAACCTTGAGCGCGGCGTCGCGTTCGCCGTTGCGCGAGGCCCAGCGCGCGTAGGCGTCGACGGCGCGGATCGCATTGGAATCCAGCCGATAGGCGCGCTCGAGCCGCTTGCCGGCTTCCTTGCGCTGACCGGCAAGATCGAGGATCAGGCCGGCGTGCAAATCCTTGAACACGACGTACCAATCGGGACCCTGCAAGCGGTCGATGCTGTCGATCGCGCCTTTGACGTCGCCGGCGCCCGCGCTTGCCCAGGCGGTGAGCAGGGTCGCGGTGAGATCCGCGATCGGTCCCCGCATCGATTGCGCAAGCTGGGTGCGGGCCTGCGCGTTTTGTCCGCGCTTCAGGGCACGCACGGCAAGTGCCAGCCGCGCGACGCGCTGGTTGCGATCGATGCTGGAGAGCCGCTCGGCCAGCGGCATCGCCTCGTCGATTCCGCCGTTCGCGAGCACCACAAGAAAGGTGCGCTCGATCAGATCTTCGTTGCGCGGGTCGGCGCGCAGCGCCGCGCGGTAATAAGCGGCGGCGGCGGCCATGTCGCGGGAGGAGCCGGCGAAGCGCGCGGCAAGATAATTTCCGGCCGGCGACGTGCGCGCGATGACCGCTTGCGGCGGAACGTCGGCCCGCGCCGCGTGAGAAAGAAAGAGCGTACTCGCCGCCGCGAGACCGGCGATCAGGGAACGAAGAGGCCTCAAGCGATGTCTCCGATAATTTCGGTTCAATTCGTTCCGCGGCGCATGAGCATTGGGGCGCGAAGGACCGAGTTCGAGGGCAGGATGCCTCCGATTCATGGCATCCGCAAGGACGAGAAAAAAAGGGCGGCGGACTTGCTTGCCCTCGGTTACGCCGCCATGCTCCGGCCCCACTCATCATGAACCGCCTCAAAGCCGCGCCTCCGCTAAGGTGAACTTGACGCTCAGAATCCTTGGGAAGCGGGCGGACGGTTATCACGATCTCGTTAGCCTCGTCGCCTTCGCGGATATCGGCGACGACTTGGCATTCATCCCCGGCGGGGGGCTCGAACTCGATCTGACGGGACCGAATGCCGCAGCGGCGGGCGCGGCACGCGACAACCTCGTGCTGATCGCCGCCCGTGCGCTCGCCGAACGCATCGACGGGCTGAAACTCGGGCGGTTCGAGTTGAGCAAGCACTTGCCCGTCGGCGCCGGCCTCGGCGGCGGTTCTTCCGACGCGGCGGCGGCGTTGCGTCTGCTCGCGAAGCCAACGATCTGCGATCTTGCAGATCCGCGCATTCTGATCGCGGCCGGCGAAGACCGGTGCGGACGTGCCGGTCTGTCTGCAAGAAAAGGCCCGCGTGGTCAGCGGCATCGGCGACCGGATGTCGCCGCCGCTCCGATTGCCCGCGCTTCCCGCGGTCATCGTATTTCCCGGCGTGGCGTTCGCGACGGACGAGGTATTCGGAAGCTACGACGAATTGGGCCTGGAGTCGCTTGAGCGGGAATTTCGCCGATCACCCCGAGGGCGGCGCAATCCCGCTCGAGCGAGGCCAAGCTCATCGCCTTTCTCAATACGCAAACCAACGACCTCGCGCGGGCGGCGCATCTGCTCACGCCGGCGATCGCGGCCGTTGAAGAACGCCTGCATAAAACGCCGGGCGCGCGGCTGGTGCGGATGTCGGGCTCGGGATCCAGCGTATTCGCGCTCTACGACGAAATTGCGCTGGCGAAAAAGGCGGCGAAAGAAATTCGCGCCGAGCGCTCGGATTGGTGGGTAGCGGCGACGACGCTGCGCTAACGCGAGACCGTCTTTGGTCTAGGCAGCACGCGTCTCTGACATTTGGCCGAAGCACGATCTCATTTGTCATGCCCGGGACGAGCCCGGCCATGACGGGTAGCTTGTGGCGGATCATGCTTTAGTGCGCGCGGGCGACGCAGAAATCGACGACTTCGATCAAGGCGCCCTTGCTCTCGCTTTCGGGGAACAGCGCCAGCGCGTCCTTGGCGATGGCGCCATAGTGACGGGCGCGCTCGACGGTGTCTTCCAGCGCGCGATGCCGCGACAAGAGCGAGATCGCGCGCTCCAGATCCGCCTCCGCGCTTTCGCCGCCTTCCAGCGCGCCGCGCCAGAAACGGCGCTCCTCTTCGCTTCCGCGGCGGAAGGCGAGGATCACCGGCAGCGTGATCTTGCCTTCGCGGAAGTCGTCGCCGACATTCTTGCCGAGCCGCGCGCGGCTGCCGCCGTAGTCGAGCGCGTCGTCGACGAGCTGGAAGGCGATGCCGAGATTCATGCCGAAGGAGCGGCAAGCCGCTTGCTCGGCCTTCGACCCGCTCGGCGAGCACGGGGCCCACCTCGCACGCGGCCGCGAACAATTCGGCGGTCTTGGCGCGGATCACGCCGAGATAGGCGTCCTCGGTGGTGTCCAGATTTTTCGCCGCCGCGAGCTGCATGACTTCGCCTTCGGCGATGATCGCGGCGGCGGCCGAGAGAATATCGAGCGCGCGCAGCGAACCGACCTCGACCATCATCTTGAACGCCTGGCCGAGCAGAAAGTCGCCGACCAGCACGCTCGCCTCGTTCCCCCACAGCATGCGCGCCGCGAGCTTGCCGCGCCGCATCTCGCTCGCGTCCACCACGTCGTCGTGCAACAGCGTTGCCGTGTGCATGAACTCGACCGAGGCCGCGAGCTTCACGTGGCCCTCGCCGCGATAGCCGGTGAGCGCCGAGGTCGCGAGCGTCAGCATCGGCCGCAAGCGCTTGCCGCCCGAAGAGATCAGGTGGTTCGCCACTTCCGGGATCATGGTGACTTCGGAGCCGGTGCGGCTCGATGATCAGGCTGTTGACCCGCTCAAGATCGGCGCGCACGAGGACGTTGAGCCGCTCGATCGAGGGCTCCGCCTGCTCGAAAGGCAGAACGACAGCCACTTGATGATCTCCTAAAACCCAGGTTACCATAGAGAAACGCGCGGCGCTGCGGCAAGCGTTCGATGGAAAGCCCCGGCTCTTCGCGCGCCGCCCGTTCCGGCATAGATTGCGAGAATCAAGGTCGAAGGAGCCGATGCGCGCATTCAACCAACCGCTGGAGCAACCCCGCGGCACCACGGAGAGCCCGGCACGCCGCGTCGCGGTGCTCGTGCCCTGTTACAATGAAGAGGCCGCGATCGCGCAGGTGGTGGAGCAATTTCACGCGGCGCTGCCGGGCGCCGTAATCTACGTTTACGACAACAACTCGAAGGATGGCACGGCCGCCGCCGCGCGCGCCGCCGGCGCGATCGTCGGCATGGAGACGCGGCAGGGCAAGGGCCATGTCGTGTGCCGGATGTTCGCCGACGTCGAGGCCGACATCTATGTGCTCGTCGACGGCGACGCGACCTACGACGCGCCGAGCGCGCCCACGATGATCGAAAAGCTCGTCGACGAAAATCTCGACATGGTGGTGGGCTCCCGCGTCGACCAGGAGCATGACGCCTATCGGCTCGGGCATCGCTCCGGCAACCGCCTCCTCACCTGGTTCGTGGCGGAAGTCTTCGGCAGCGCCTTCAGCGATATTCTTTCCGGCTACCGCGTCTTCTCGCGCCGCTTCGTGAAGTCGTTTCCGGCGCTCTCGAGCGGCTTCGAGATCGAGACGGAGCTTACGATTCACGCGCTCGAACTCGGCATGCCGGTGGGCGAAGTGAAGACGCCCTATTACGCGCGGCCGGAAGGATCGGCGTCGAAGCTTAACACCTGGCGCGACGGCTATCGCGCATTTTGTGGACGATCCTGCAGCTCTATCGCGTGGAGCGGCCGTTGCCGTTTTTTCGGCGTGATCGCGGTGATGCTCGCGGCACTCTCTGATCGTGCTCGCGGTGCCGGTGGTGGTCACGTTCCTCGAACAGGGCGTGGTGCCGCGGCTGCCGACCGCGATCCTTTCGACCGGGCTGATGCTGCTCGCTTGCCTCGCGCTCACCTCCGGCCTCGTGCTCGACACGGTGACGCGCGGCCGGCGCGAATTGAAGCGGCTCGCTTATCTATCGCACCGCGCGCCCTACGGCTTCGAGCGCCGCGCCGACTCCATGACCGAATTGATGCGCACCAACGACCTCGTGCTGATTTCGGCGGTCGAGGCGATTTTGCAGCGCGCGCCGGCATCGATTGCCACGTCGCCGACCGCCACATGAGCGCGGTCGAGGGCTCGATCGGCGCGCTACCGCGCCGCATTCTGGTCGCGAGCGGCGACGCCGCGCGGGCGCGGAAAATTCTCCAGGAAGCGGGCTACGGCCATGCGCTCGCCGCGTCCTGAAGTGCCCGCGCATCCCGCCGCGACCACCGACGACGCCGTCCTCGGCGGCAGGTTGAAATTGCTGCAACCCGCGCACGGTCACCGCGCCGGGCATGACGCGATTCTGCTCGCGGCGGCGGCGGCGGCGTCGAAACACGCCGTCGATCTCGGCGCCGGCGTCGGCACGGCGGGGCTTGCGCTTCTGGCACGAGGGGCTGCGGAGCGGGTGACTTTCGTCGAGATCGATCCCGCACTCGCCGAGCTCGCACGCGAGAACGCGAAGCGAAACGGCTATCGCGGGACGCGTCGAGATTGTCGTCGCGGATATACGCGAGACTCGCGGCGCGGTAAAGGCCCGGCCTCGCTCGCCGCCGCGCGCCGATCTCGTGATCGCACAATCCGCCCTTCAACGATCCCGGCCGGCGAAACGTCTCTCCCGACGCCGGCCGCAGGCGCGCGCATGCGGCAACGGACTCCGAACTCGATCTTTGGATTTCCGCCGCCGACCGCGTGCTTGCGGCGGACGGCAAGCTCGTGCTGATTCACCGCCCGGACGCGATCGAGACGATCCTCGCCGCACTCGCCGGCCGCTTCGGCGCCGCCGAACTCATCCCGATTTTCCCGCGGCCGGATGCCGCCGCCATCCGCATGATCGTGCGCGCGATCAAGGGACGGCGCACGCCGCCCTCGCTGCGTCCCGGCCTCGTGCTGAACGACGCCGACGGGCAGCCGACGGCGGCGGCAGAAGCGATTCTGCGAGGACGCGCCGCGCTCGATCCCGCTTGAGCAGAACGGCCCGCCGCCTTATGTGAAGGACATGGCCAATTCCCGCATTCCCTTCCTCGCGCGCCTGTTCCGCCGCGCCCGATCGTGCCGGTCGTGCGGCTCACCGGCGCCATCGGCCTTTCGACGCCGCTCGTCGCCGGCATCACCTTCGCGAACTCGGCAAAACTTCTCGATCGCGCCTTCGCGATCAAGCGCGCAAAGGCGGTCGCGCTCGTCATCAATTCGCCGGGCGGCTCCGCCGTGCAGTCGCATCTCATCTACAAGCGCATCCGCGCGCTCGCGGCGGAGAACAAGAAGCCGGTGATCGCCTTCGTCGAGGACGCCGCCGCATCCGGCGGCTACATGATCGCCTGCGCCGCCGACGAGATCGTCGCCGATCCCTCCTCCATCGTCGGCTCGATCGGCGTGATCTCCGCGAGCTTCGGTTTCGATAAGGCGATCCGAAAACTCGGCGTCGAGCGGCGCGTGCATACGGCGGGCGAGCACAAGATGTCGCTCGATCCGTTCCGGCCCGAGAAAAAGGAGGACGTGAAGCGGCTCAAAGCGCTGCAGAAGGACATTCACGCGATGTTCATCGGTCTCGTGAAGAAGAGCCGCGGCAAGAAATTGAAGGGCCCCGAAAAAACCTTGTTCTCCGGCGAATTTTGGGTCGGCGAGCAGGCGCTGCAATACGGCCTCGTCGACCGGCTCGGGAGATCTGCGGAACGTGCTTGCGCGAGCGCTACGGAAAGAAGGTCGTGACCCCGCTGATCGCGCCGCCTTCGGGCTGGTTTGCGAAGAAGACGCCGGGCGTTAGTCTTCGCGGAGGGCGATTGGGCGGCGCAGCCTGATTTCGGCGATCGAGGCGCGCGCGCTGTGGTCGCGCTACGGATTGTGAGGAGAGACGACATGCCTCCTGCATTTCTCTGGGCGCTCGGCGCGATCGGCGCCGCACTCGCGCGCGAAGCTCCTGGCCGACGCCGGCAAGCAAAGCGAATGAAGACTCGAGGAAGTTCGGCGCGGCCGCAAGTCGGACGAGCGCGCGCAAATCCCGACGCTCGAAGCGCGACCCCGAAAGCCGGCCAATACCGCCCGCCGCGTTCCTGAAGTTCGCGCCTCGCTTCCTTGATTTCACGGAGGCGGCTTCTAGGTTGCGCGCGCCCGCCCACGCGATAGACGCCCCATGATGCAATCCAAGCCACCGAATCGTTGAAGCCCCGAACGCTCGTTTCAGGGGCTGATCCTCGCGCTTGCAGACCTTCTGGGCCGAGCAAGGCTGCGTGATCTTGCAGCCCTACGACATGGAGATGGGCGCGGGCACGTTTCATCCGGCGACGACCCTGCGCGCGCTCGGGGCCGCGCCCGTGGAAGGCGGCTTACGTGCAGCCCTCGCGGCGGCCGAAGGACGGGCGCTACGGCGAGAACCCCAACCGGCTGCAGCACTACTATCAATTCCAGGCGATCCTGAAGCCGTCGCCCGCCGACATTCAGGACCTTTATCTGAAGTCGCTCGCGCGGATCGGCATCGACCAGAAGACGCACGACATCCGCTTCGTCGAGGACGATTGGGAAAGCCCGACGCTCGGCGCCTGGGGGCTCGGCTGGGAGTGCTGGTGCGACGGCATGGAAGTTTCGCAGTTCACTTATTTCCAGCAGGTCGCGGGCTTCGAATGCGCGCCGGTCTCGGGCGAACTGACCTACGGGCTCGAGCGGCTCGCCATGTATGTGCAGGGCGTCGAGAACGTGTTCGACCTCAATTTCAACGGACGCGACGGCGCGGAGAAAGTCACTTACGGCGACATCTTCCTGCAGGCCGAGCAGGAATACTCGCGCTACAATTTCGAAGCCGCCGACACCGAGATGCTGTTTCGCCACTTCAAGGACGCCGAGGAAGAGTGCAAGCGGATTCTGAAAATCGGCGACAAGGACAAGCGGCACGAGATGGCGCTGCCGGCCTACGACCAGTGCATCAAGGCGAGCCACATATTCAATTTGCTGGACGCGCGCGGCGTGATCTCGGTGACCGAGCGGCAGAGCTATATTTTGCGCGTGCGTGAGCTGGCGAAAGCCTGCGGCGCGGCGTGGCTGAAGACCGCGGGAGGCGGCGCATGAGCGAGCCGAAAACCTTGCTGCAAATGGCGGGCGCCAACCCTCGCCCGCGAAACTTTCCGAGCGGCGGTCATCGTCATCGACGCGCAGAACGAATATGTCAGTCGGCAAAGTGCCGCTCGATCGGCGTCGAAGCGGCGCTCGAAGGGTCGCAGTGCTGTTGAAGGCGGCGCGCGCCGCCGGCGCGCCGATCATCCACATCGTGCAGCGCGGGCGCACGGGCGGGTTGTTCGACCCCGACGGCGACGGCTTCAAGATCGCGCCGCAGGCCGCTCCGCTGCCCGGCGAAAAGATGATCGAAAAGCCGCTGCCGAACTCCTTCGCCAAGACCGGCTTGCAGCTGGCGATCCAGGCGACCGGCAGGAATGCGCTCGTGCTCGCCGGCTTCATGACGCATATGTGCGTCTCGGCGACCGCGCGCTCGGCGCTCGATCACGGCTACCAAACGACGTCGCCGCCGATGCTGTGGCGACGCGGGACCTGCCCGATCGCGCTCGGCGGCGCTGCGATCCCCGCCGCCGAAATTCACCGCACCGCGCTCGCGGAACTCGCCGACCGTTTCGCGACCATTGCGCGCGTCGCCGACATCAAAGCCTGAAATGCCCGACCTACTGCTCGAGCTTTACTCCGAGGAAATTCCCGCGCGCATGCAGGCTGTTGCGCAGGAGAATTTGAAGAAGCTCGTCACCGACAGGCTGGTGGATGCGGGACTCACCTACGAAGGCGCGAAAGCGTTTTCGACGCCGCGGCGGCTCGCGCTCGCGGTGCAGGGCTTGCTCGCGCGGGCGCCGGATTTGCGCGAGGAGAAAAAAGGCCCGCGCGTCGGCGCGCCCGACGGCGCGATCCAGGGATTTCTGAAGAGCGCCGGGCTGAAATCGATCAGCGAAGCGAAAGTGCAACAGGACAAGAAGGGCGACTTCTATGTCGCGCTGATCGAGAGAAAAGGCCGCCCGGCCGCCGAAGTGATCGCCGAGATCGTGCCGCGAGGTCATTCGCGATTTTCCGTGGCCGAAGTCGATGCGCTGGGGCGCGGGCACGCTCAATTGGGTGCGGCCGCTGCATTCGATCGTTTGCACCTTCGGGCCGGAAACCGAGGAGCCGGAAATCGTCCGCTTCGAGATCGGCGGCATCAAATCGGGCGACGTCACGCACGGCCATCCGGTGCTGGCGCCCGGACCGATCAAGGTGAGGCGGCTCGACGATTATTTACAGAAGTTGGAGAAGGCGAAGGTCGTACCCGACCGCGAGCGGCGCAAGGCCGCGATCCTCGCCGACGCGAAGAATTTGGCGCTGGCGCAAGGGCTCGAGCTCGTGGAGGACGAGGGCTGCTCGAAGAAAACGCCGGCCTGGTGGAATGGCCGGTGGTTTTGCTCGGCGAGTTCGACAAGAGCCTATCTCGACCTTCCGCCGGAAGTGATCCGCGCGACGATCCGCAACAACCAGAAATGCTTCGTGCTGCGCGACCAGAAAAGCGGAAAGCTCGCGAATAAATTCATCCTCGTTTCGAACTTAGAAGCGAAGGATGGCGGCGCCGCGATCAAGGCCGGCAATGCCCGCGTCATCCGCGCGCGGCTCGCCGACGCGAAATTCTTCTGGGAGCAGGACCGCAAGATCAAGCTCGAAGAGCGGGCGAAGAAGCTCGAAGGCATCGTCTTCCACGAAAAGCTCGGCACCCAGGCCGAGCGCATCGAGCGCATCGCGCGGCTCGCGAAGGAACTCGCGCCGATCGTCAAGGCCGATCCGACAAAAGCCGAGCGCGCGGCACGGCTCGCCAAGGCCGATCTCGTCACCGAGATGGTCGGCGAATTTCCCGAGCTGCAAGGCTTGATGGGGAAGTACTACGCGCTGGCGGAAAAAATCGACCCTGAGATCGCCACCGCTATCGAAGAACACTACAAGCCGCAAGGTCCGAGCGATCGCGTGCCGACGGCGCCGGTTTCGATTGCCGTCGCGCTCGCGGACAAGATCGATACGCTCGTCGGCTTTTGGGCGATCGACGAAAAGCCGACGGGGTCGAAGGATCCTACGCGCTGCGGCGGGCGGCGTTAGGTGTCATTCGGCTTGTCGTCGATAACAAGATTCGCATGCCGCTTGCTTGAGGTCGCGGCGAAAGCCCGAAAGAATTTCGGCGCCGCGACCGAACTCCTTTCCTTTTTCGCCGATCGCCTGAAGGTGCATCTGCGCGAGCAAGGCGCGCGCCACGATCTCGTCGATGCGGTGTTCGCCCTCGAAGGCCAGGACGACCTCCTGATGATCGTTCGCCGCGTCGAGGCGCTCGGCAAGTTCCTCGATACCGACGACGGGAAAAATCTTCTCGTCGGCTATCGCCGCGCGGCGAATATCCTGCGCGACGAGGAGAAGAAGGACAAAAAGAGCTATGCCGGCGAGCCGGAGGCGAAGCTCTTGACCGAGCCGCAGGAAAAAGCGCTCGCCGAGGCGATCGGCAAGGCTGAGATCGAAGTCGCGGACGCGCTCAAGAAAGAGGATTTCGAGGCGGCAATGAGCGCGATTTCCAAACTGCGCGCGCCGGTCGACGCCTTCTTCGACAAGGTGACGGTGAACGCCGACGACAAGGCG
Source organism: uncultured Alphaproteobacteria bacterium (assembly GCA_963751685.1). Lineage (GTDB taxonomy): Bacteria > Pseudomonadota > Alphaproteobacteria > Rhizobiales > Xanthobacteraceae > Palsa-892. The sequence goes on from CAVVVV010000017.1 coordinate 138,714, forward strand.
TTGCGCGAAAACCGCCTCAAGCTTCTCGATCGCATTCGCGCCGCCACCCGCACGGTCGCGGATTTTTCGAAGATTGGCGGCTGATCCGAGAAACAAAACGAGCAGCCGCTATTCGCGCCCGCCCATTGCGTGAATATGGCCGGCGAGGAATTCACCGTCTCAGACGCCTTTCAATACGCAGGCCGCCGCCAGCACCACATAGGCCGCGATCGCGACCCAGAACTGATAGGCGGTGACGTACGGGATCAAAACGAAGTGGCCGACCAGCGCGAGCACCGCGAGAATCAGCGAAATCAGAAACACCATCTGCGTCGGCGCGTTCAGTCTCATGTCATCCCCCTCTAATTCGCTTCCCACCCCGGGAAGCGTTGTTCTTACGGCAAGTATGCGCTTTTTCGGCGCCGGCGAAACCCCGCCCGCGCTGCCCGGTTGAAAACCCCGACCGTCTACAGGATGCAGCCGAGCGCCAACACGAGAAACCCCGCCATCGCGAACCAGAATTGATACTGGGTCAGAGACGGGAACGGTGAGGAAAAAGCCGACCAAGGCGAGAAGAGCGAGCGCCACCGCGATCATGAACACGGCATTGGAAGGCTTGATGAAGGTTCATCGCAGATCCCTTTGTTCGCGCGGAACGAGGCCGAACCGATTTTGCGCCGGTTCCGCGCGCGACGCCATGCCTAAAATGCGCATGCGCCGAAAGCGCCGTTGCAGCGCGCAACTTCACGGGCTAAGCATCCCGCTTCTCGAAGCAGTCCTGCAAAGGCGCAACCGGTAATCTCGCATGGCGAAATGGGTCTACAGCTTCGGCGGCGGCAAGGCCGAAGGCAAAGCCAAGATGCGCGATCTCCTCGGCGGCAAGGGCGCGAACCTCGCCGAGATGTCCAATCTCGGCCTGCCGGTGCCGCCCGGCTTCACCATCACCACCGCCGTCTGCACCTATTTCTACGCCAACCGGAAAAGCTACCCGAAGGATCTCAAGAAGCAGGTCGGAAGCCGCGCTCGCGCGCCTCGGCAAGCTTGCCGGCAAAAGTTTCGGCGACCGCAAAAATCCGCTGCTCGTTTCGGTGCGCTCGGGCGCGCGCGCCTCGATGCCGGGCATGATGGATACCGTTCTCAATCTCGGCCTCAACGACGAAACGGTCGAGGCGCTCGCGAAAAATTCGAACGACCGCCGCTTCGCCTATGACAGCTACCGCCGCTTCATTCAGATGTATTCCGACGTCGTGCTCGGCGTCGACGCGCACGATTTCGAGGAAATTCTCGGCGGCTTCAAGGACCAGAGCGGGCTACGAGCTCGACACCGAGCTATTCGCCGACGACTGGGCCGCGATGATCGAGCGCTACAAGGCGCACGTGCAAGAAGAGAAAGGACGAGCCCTTCCCGCAAAATCCCGCACGAAGCAATTGTGGGGCGCGATCAGCGCCGTGTTCGGCTCATGGATGACGCCGCGCGCCGTCACCTATCGCAGGCTCAACGGCATTCCCGAAAGCTGGGGCACGGCGGTCAACGTGCAAGCGATGGTGTTCGGCAATCAGGGCGACGATTGCGCCACCGGCGTCGCTTTCACGCGCAATCCCTCGACCGGCGAGAAGCGGCTTTACGGCGAGTTCCTCATCAACGCGCAGGGCGAGGACGTCGTCGCCGGCATCCGCACGCCGCAGGAAATCACCGAAGCCGCGCGCGCTGTCGGCGAAATCCGACAAGCCCTCGATGGAAAAGGCGATGCCGAAGGCCTTCGCCGAGCTCTCGCGCATCTACAACAAGCTCGAGAAGCACTACCGCGACATGCAGGATCTCGAATTCACGGTGGAGAAGGGCAAGCTCTTCATGCTGCAGACGCGCTCGGGCAAGCGCACGGCGAAGGCGGCGCTCCGGATCGCGGTCGAGATGGCGAACGAAAAGCTGATCTCGCGCGAAGAGGCCGTCGTGCCGCATCAATCCCGCGGCGATCGACCAGTTGCTGCATCCCACCATCGACCCGAAGGCGAAGCGCACGGTGATCGCGAGCGGCCTGCCGGCCTCGCCCGGTGCGGCATCGGGCGAAATCGTATTTTCCGCCGACGAGGCCGAATTGCTGAAGTCGCAGGGCAAGAAAGTCATTCTCGTCCGCGTCGAGACGAGCCCCGAGGACATTCACGGCATGCACGCCGCCGAAGGAATTCTGACGACGCGCGGCGGCATGACCTCGCACGCGGCGGTGGTCGCGCGCGGCATGGGCAAGCCCTGCGTCTCCGGCGCCGGCATCTTGCGCATCGACTACGCCAAGGGAACGATCGACGGCGGGATCGCACCAACTGAAGGTGGGCGATGTCATCACCATCGACGGCTCCAACGGCCAGGTGCTGCTCGGGCCGCGTGCCGATGATCGAGGCGGAGCTTTCGGGCGAGTTCTCGACGCTGATGCAGTGGGCCGACGCCAAGCGCAAGCTCGGCGTGCGCGCCAATGCCGACACGCCCGCCGACGCCAAGACCGCGCGCTCCTTCGGCGCCGAAGGCATCGGCCTCTGCCGCACCGAGCACATGTTCTTCGATGACGCGCCGCATTCTCGCCGTGCGCGAGATGATCCTATCCGACGACGAAAAAGGCCGCCGCGCGGCGCTCGCCAAGCTGTTGCCGGTGCAGCGCGCGGATTTCGTCGAATTGTTCGAGATCATGAAGGGCTTGCCGGTCACCATCCGCCTGCTCGACCCGCCGCTGCATGAATTCTTGCCGCACACCGACGAGGAGATCGCCGAAGTCGCCGCCTCGATGGGCGACGAGCGTCGAGAAGCTCAGGCACCGCGCGCAGGAACTTGCCGAATTCAATCCGATGCTCGGCTTCCGCGGCTGCCGCATCGCCATCGCGTACCCCGAAATCGCCGAGATGCAGGCACGCGCGATTTTTGAGGCGGCGGTCGAGGCGGGCCGCCGCACCAAGGCGCCGGTCGTGCCCGAGGTGATGGTGCCGCTGATCGCGACCAAGGCCGAGTTCGATCTCGTCAAGGCGCGGATCGACGCCATGGCGGAGGCGGTCGCGAAGGAGACCGAATGTGCGGATCAAGTATCAGGTCGGCACCATGATCGAGCTGCCGCGCGCCGCGCTCCGCGCCGGCGAGATCGCCGAGACCGCCGAATTCTTCTCCTTCGGCACCAACGACCTCACCCAAACCGTCGTTCGGCATTTCGCGCGACGACGCGGCGAGTTTCCTCGGCATTTATGTCAGCAAGGGTATTCTCGCCGTCGACCCGTTCATTTCGATCGACCGGGACGGCGTCGGCGAGCTCGTCAAGATCGCGACCGAGCGCGGCCGCAAGACGCGGAAAAACATCAAGCTCGGCATTTGCGGCGAGCATGGCGGCGATCCGGCCTCGGTCGCCTTCTGCGCCGAGATCGGGCTCGATTACGTTTCCTGCTCGCCATTTCGCGTGCCGATCGCCCGGCTCGCCGCGGCGCAAGCCGCGCTCGGAAAATCGTTCACGAACGAGGGTTGAGTTCGCCCTAGTGCCCCGAATCCGAAGTTCGTATGAGAGCGCGCCGCGAGGCTTACGAATTCGGAATCGGACACTAGACCGCGACCTTCGAGAGAAATTGCTCGACTTCCGTGCGCAGATCCGAAACGGCGTTCCCCACCGTTTTCGACACTTCCAGCACCGTTTCCGCGGTCTGTGCGCGTGTCGGTCGCGGCGTCGGCGAGGTGATTGAGAACCGCGACGACGCCATTCGTCCCCTCGCCGCACTCGCGACGTTATTGGAAATCTCGGAAGTGGCGCTGCTCTGCTGCTCGACCGAAGCGGCGACGGCGGTCGCGTTGCGGTCGATCTCCTGCATGCGCTCGGTGATGCGGTGAATGGCCTCGACGGCGGAGCCGGTCGAGCCCTGCACCGCGACGATCAATCTCGAAATGTCCTCGGTCGCCTTCGCCGTCTGCACGGCGAGCGATTTCACTTCCGAGGCGACCACCGCGAAGCCCCTGCCCGCTTCGCCCGCGCGCGCCGCTTCGATGGTGGCGTTCAGCGCCAAGAGATTGGTTTGGCCGGCGATGTTGCGGATCAACGCCACCACGTCGCCGATCTTCTGCGAGGCTTCGGCGAGCCCGGCGATTTCCTGGTTCGTCGTGTTTGCTTCCGCGGAGGCGACGCGCAGCACTTCGGTTGTGCTGCCCGAGTTGGCTGCGAGATCTCGGAGATCGAGGCGGAAAGCTCGTCCGCGGCCATGGCCGCGGTCGTCACGTTCATCGACGCCTCGGTCGACGCCTGCACCGCGCCCACGGCGCGCTCGGAAGTCTGGTTCGACGAGGTGAAGAGCGTCGCCGCCGTCGATTTCATGCTAGTGGCATTGTCGCCGACGGTGCGAAGAACTTCCTCTATCCGTTCGCGAAACTTGACGATCGCCGCTTCGACCTTCGCGCGCCGTTCTTCAGTGCGCGCGCATCGCCGCCCGCTGCTGCTCGATGCCGTGCTGCTCGGTCACGTCGTCGTGGGTCGCGACCCAACCGCCGCCGGGCATCATGCGCTCGGCAATCGCAATCGTGCGGCCGTCCGGCAGCTTGACAACCTTGAGGTTGTCCTTGCCCTCCGCAATCCCCTTCAGGACGTCGGCGACATACTGCGCAATATCGCCCTTGAAATTTCCCCTGGCGGCGCGATGCTCAAGAACCTCGCGCAATAAGTCGCCCCGGCTTCACGAAATCGAGCGCCATGCCGTACATCTCGACGTAGCGATCGTTGCACAGGATAAGCTTTGTCTCCGCGTCCCACATGCAAAGGCCCTGCGACATGTAGTTGAGCGCCGTTTTGAGCCGCCTGTTCTGCTGACCGAGCGAGCGGGTGCGGATCAATCGCACGACGGCGAGCGCGACGGCCCCGCCGATCAGCGATAGAAACAGGAAGCCGGCAAAACCGAAAAGCTGCCAGACTCTCTTTCATTCCAGCCAAGGTGTGATCGAGCATCTGGAGATCCACGCGCGGGACGAGTATTTCTGCATCCCATTGCCGCAAGGTTAATGGCCTCTTTCATCCCCCTCCTTCGCGGCGAGGGGGCACGCAATTTTGCCTTTTGCCGCAAGGGACTTTAGGGTTTTTGGCGGGGCTAAAAATCACGCCGCTCGGACGCCAGGCCCTGGTCGGTCGGGTGTCACGAGCGCGGTTGGGGGGAGCGATGACAGACGCACCGAGACTGACGTCGCAGGGTGGGCCGTCGGAGATTTCCGAAGAGCAACTCAAGAAGGCCGAGGCGTTCGTCGAAGAAGAGGAAGGCGCCGCCAACCGGCTGTCCGGCTGGGCGGGCAAGATCGTCACCTGCATCGCGGTCGCGATGAGTTTGTTCCATCTCTACGCCGCTTACGACATCGTGCCGACGCAACCGCTGCGCTACACGCACGTCGCCTTCGTGATGCTGCTTTGCTTCCTCTTGTTCCCGATGCTGCCGCGCTTCCGCAACCACATTCGCTGGTGGGACGTGTTGATCGGGCTCACGGCGGTCGGCATTCTGATTTACGCGATCATGGGCGGCGACGATTTCACCGATCGCGCCACCGTTCCGAACCGCACCGACGTCGTCCTCGGCGTGATTTTTATCGTCATCTTGCTCGAAGCGACACGCCGCACCACCGGGTCGATCGTCCCGGTCATCTGTCGTCCTGTTCGTCGTCTATGCGATGACGGGGCCCTATCTTCCGGCGCCCTGGACGCATCGCGGCTACGATCTTTCGCGCCTCGTGGGGCATCTCTTCATTACCCTCGAAGGCGTTTTCGGCTCGCCGGTCGACGTCTCCGCGACGCTCATCATTCTCTTCACCATCTACGGCGCCTTTCTCGCCCAATCCGGCGCCGGGAAATTCTTCATCGATTTTTCGATGGCCTTGATGGGGGGCCGGCCGAACAGCGCCGGCCGCACGGTCGTGCTGTCGTCGTTCCTGCTCGGCGGCCCGTCGGGGTCGGGCGTCGCCACGACCGTGACGATCGGCGCCGTCGCCTATCCGATGATGAAGCGCGCCGGCTTCGAGGCGTCCGCCGCCGGCGGCCTGCTCGCCGCGGGCGGCCTCGGCGCGATCCTGTCGCCGCCGGTGCTCGGCGCCGCCGCGTTTCTGATCGCCGAATTCTTGAAGATCAGCTACCTCGAAGTGATCTGGATGGCGACGATCCCGACCTGCCTCTACTACTTCTCGCTTCTCATCATGGTCGAGCTCGACGCCATGCGGTTCGGCGCGCGTTCCGTTCCCTACACGCCGGAAATGACGCTTTGGCACATGACGCGGCGCTATTGGTTCCACTTCACTTCGCTCATTGCAATCATCGTCTTCATGCTGCTCGGCTACTCGTCGTCGCTCGCCGTGTTTTGGTCGACGGCGCTCGCCTTCGGCACGAGCTTTCTCACCCGCGAGACGGCGATGGTGCCGAAGAAGCTCGTGCGCGCGCTCGCCGACGGATCGATCGGCGTGCTCACGGCCGCGACCACCTGCGCCTCCGCCGGCATCATTGTCGGCGTCGTTACGCTCACCGGTCTCGGCCTTAAATTTTCGTCAATCGTGATCGATTATGCCGGCGGCGACTTGCTGCTGACCGCGATTTATACGGCGCTGATCGTGTGGGTGATCGGTCTCGCCGTGCCGGTCACCGCCTCCTACATCATTTGCGCCGTCATCACGGCGCCCGCGCTCATCAAGCTGGGCGTGCCGGATTACGCCGCGCACATGTTCATCTTCTATTACGCCGTACTGTCGGAGGTTTCGCCGCCGACGGCGCTTTCGCCCTTCGCCGCGGCCGCGATCACCGGGGCGAACCCCTATAAGACGACGATGCAGGCGTGGAAATACACCCTGCCCGCGTTCCTGGTGCCGTTCGTGTTCGTGCTTGATCCGCAAGGAATCGGGCTCTTGCTGAAAATTCCGCAAGGCGGCTGGTGGCTCGACATCGTCTGGGTCACGCTCAAGACCGCGACCGGTCTCGCCGCGCTGGCATGCGCCGCGCAGAACTGGGCGCTTCGCCAAACGGCTTTTGCCGAGCGCGCGCTCTGGCTTCTCGCCGGCTTGCTGCTCGTGTTCCCGAGCCTCATCGAGGCGTTTGCCGAGTATCTGTCGGGCCTCGACGTTCCGCATCCCGCGCCGTTTGGGCTGGCGCTCGCCGCCGCACTATTGTTGTGGCAGAAATACCGGCCGGCTCCTTCGACGGAGACCCGCTCGAAAACAAAATGAAGGAGGAAGCAATGAAAATCTCCAGGGGATCGGCGCTTGTCGGCGTTGCACTCTGCGCTCTCTTTCTCGGCGCCGCATTCGCCCAATCGAGAAAGACGATCGCGATCGGCACCGGCGGCACCGGCGGCGTCTACTATCCGCTCGGCGGCGCGCTCGCCAACGTGCTTTCGAAATACCTGCCGGACGTGCAGGCGACCGCGGAGGTGACCGGCGGCTCGGTGGACAATCTCAAGCTCATCGCCTCGGGCCAAAGCGAGATCGGCTTCTCGATGGCGGACGCCGCGCTCGACGCCTTCAACGGCCAGGACAAATTCAAATATAGCGGCAGTGTGCCGCTGCGCACGCTGATGGTGCTCTATCCGAACCGCATGCACGTGGTGACGATCGACGGCACCGGCATCGACAAGATGACCGACCTCAAGGGCAAGCGCGTCTCGACCGGCGCGCCCGGCAGCGCGACCGAGGTGATGGCCTTCCGGCTGATCGAGGCCGTCGGCCTCGACAAGGACAAGGACATGAGGCGCGAGCGCCTGTCGGTGGCGGAATCGGTCAACGCGATCAAGGACCGCAAGATCGACGCCTTCTTCTGGGTGGGCGGCATTCCGACGGCCGGCGTCACCGATCTCGCCGCCACGCCCGGCGTGAAGATAAAGCTCATCGATCATGCCGACGCCGTCGCCGCCATGGACGCCAAGTACGGCAATCTCTATAGCAAGGACGTCATCAAGGCCGGTTCCTATCCCGGCCAAGACAAGGACAACCAGAACGCGGACGTCTGGAACATTCTCGTCACCGACGAGAAGATGCCGGACGATTTCGCCTACGCTGTTGTGAAGATGATCTTCGACAAGAAGCCGGAACTCGTCGCAGTCCACCGCGAGGCGGAGAGCTTCGTCCTCGACACGCAGAAGAAGGATAATTCGCCGATTCCCTTCCATCCCGGCGCGATCAAATACTTCAAGGAAAAAGGCTTGAGCTTCTGAGCCGGACGGCAATAAAGCTCTTGAGCGGCCGCGCTTCGTGCGGGGCCGCTTGGACAAGCGAGTTCAGCCATGACGATCGATCATATCTTCCTCGGATTCATGGGCGCGGTCGGCATCGCCGCCGGCGCGACCCTGATCGCCATGCCCGAGACGCGCGATTTGCGCGTGCCGCCCTATTTCTGGGTGCTGATCGCAATGATCTTGTTCGAAATCACCTTATTCGCGTTCTGGCGCGGCGTCCCGGGCCGAATGGTTTCCAACGGGGCGCGAATTCTGGGCTTCGTGCTCGCTGTCGTCATCATGGTCGTGCTCCCGATCCTTGCCGGCTCGCCCGGACGGCTGTTCTGAGGCGCATGTATAAGGACGACAGCCGCCGCTTCTCGCCGATTCCGCGCCGTTAACCTGCCCTCAAGATTAAGCAGGCGATAACGCTTTCGCGTTCGTTCTCGATCCCGGGGAGGGATCGAGGCGCATTTGTAGCGTTGCGTAGGGTGGGCGTGAAATGTTTGCGTCGCGTGCAAAACGGCGTCCTTTCGCCGTTCACTTCGGTATCGCGATCGCGCTTCTCGTGGCGTTCCCAAGCCGCATCGCTCCGCAGGACCTCGCCAGCCTTCTCACCTATCAGGCGGCGCCGGTCGAAAGCGCGCAAGGCTTCTTGCTGTCCTTCTCGGCGCTCCGAACCGCGACGTTTTCGCTGCCGCGCCCCGTGGGCATCGCGATTCCCGAGCTTCCGGTCCTGCCGGTGGTCGCGCGCGTCGGCCGCGATACGGACCCCGATATCACCGGCTCGATCCCCGGCATCGCATCGACCGCGGGGCCGGACATCGAAATGGACGAGCCGCAGATCACCACGGTCAATCGCGCCGGCAAGGGCGATCTCCTGGTGAGGCACGTCGCCGCCGTGCCGCCGCACATCGAGACCCCGGAAGAGCCTTCCGAGATTCCTGCTCCCACTCCGCGCTACGATATCGCCATGTCGCTGGAAATGGATCCGGGCGTGCCGAAGCAGGAGGACGAGGCGCGCCCCGACCGCGCCGGCACGCTCGCGCGCTTGAACGAGGATGAACTGCCGAAACAGGGCGTGATCGCCCGCGCCTCGCGTCTTTTCTTCTTCCGCGACTATATCCTCGGCTCGCTTCCCGCGATCCTGGATCCCGGCGACAAGCCGCAACTCGCCTCGGCGCCCGCGAGCGCGCCGACCGAGGGCTCCACCACGGTCGCCGCCAAGGGCGAGGTGACCGGCGAGGATGCACGCCCCAAGAGTCCGGCCGAGCGGCTCGGGATCAAGGGACCGACCCTCGCCAAAGCCGAGAAATGCCTCGCCGATGCGATTTATTTCGAAAGCCGCGGCGAGCCGAAGCAGGGCCAGGTCGCCGTCGCGCAGGTCGTGGTCAACCGCGCTTTCTCGGGTTTTTATCCCAGCGACATTTGCGGCGTCGTCTATCAGAACGCCAACCGCTACCTCGCCTGCCAGTTCACCTTCGCCTGCGAAGGCAAGAAGCTCGTGGTCGAGGAGCCCGACATGTGGGAGCAGGCGAAGCAAATCTCCCACGAGATGCTCGACGGCAGGCTGTGGCTCGACGAGATCGGCAAGGCGACGCACTACCACGCCTACTGGGTGCATCCGGACTGGATCCGCGAGATGCGCAAGATCAACCGCATCGGCGTGCACACCTTCTACCGCCCGAAGGCATGGGAAGGCTGATCGCTATTTTCGATGCGCGGATTTTTTGACCCGTCGCTCTCGCGAGCGCGATCGAGCGCTATTGGCTCGCGTTCGGCCCGGATCCGAAGAATGGAAACGAGAACGGATTGTTGGCCCTGAAATTCGTGCCCGTTTCCTGCCGGGCGGCACGAATGCGCGACTTGGGCTTGGCGGCGGCGCGTTTCGGCTTTGCGGTTTCCTCCGCACTTGAGGGGGCTTGCACCTTTTCCGCATTATCGACGTTGGCGGCGCGCACGGCTTCCGGCGCCGATCGCACGGTCTCGGCGGCCGGCTGCGCCGGCCGGGCGGTCTTGTCCTCATCGGTGAGCGATTGGGATTTTTCGCCGCGCGCGCCGATCGAGCCGGTAATCTCGGCGGGCCCGCTCAAAATCGCGATCGACGGCTTGCCGGGCGTGCGCAGAGCCGCGATCAAGCCAAAGCCGCCGATCAAAAGAAGAACGGCCGCGAAGCTTGCCGCGAGCATAATCCGAAGATCGAGCAACATCCGCGATGGCCTCTATTCGCGCGACGAGCCGACGAATCACTTGCATACGATGCTCGCTCGCCGACCGCGCGCTTGGCAAGGGCGCCCGGCCGACGATCTCAATCGCTTGCCAGAATTATATTGCGCGGGATCGGATAAATCCGGCTGGTCCAATGCTGGCGCTTGGTCACGCCTTCATTTTTTTCGCCGCGTTCACCACCGGCCCAATCCGCGCGCCCATCGCCTCGCCGAGCGCTGCAAGCGCGTTTGCCGGCCGCACCATCACCTCGAATTCGGCGATCAAACCCGCTTCGTCGAAGCGGATGATGTCGACACCCTTCAATTGCTTGTCGCCGACACGCGCCGAGAATTCGAGCACCACGTCATGCGGTCCCGCCACGAATTCGCGATGATAGGCGAAGTCCTCGAACACGCTCGCCGCCGTGCGCAAGACGAGACAGACCACGTCGCGCGTGGGGTAAGGCGGATAGGCCACCGGCGAGCGGAAAATCGCCTTCTCGGCGACGATCGACGGAAGATCGGAAAAATCGTTCTTCGCCATCATCGCGTGCCACTTGGCGAGCGATTTCTGGGCGGCGGGAGAAAGGCTCATGGCATTACCAAAATTCAGCCCGACTTGCGGGCGTTGGCGCGCCGGGTCAGCGGAAATTCCTTGCTGTCGTAAAATTTGCGGATTTCGTCCTTGTGGTAGCGCTCCTCATCGACTTCGAGAATGGCGCCGTTCAGGAGCATGGGCGATAAATCTTCGATCGCGAAGCGAATCGCCTCGGCCGCCGTCTCGAAGCGATGATACGTCACCGGCGACCGCGCGCCGCCGCGACCCTTGCAGGGATAGAGTTCCGCGAGCGCGCCGAAATCGAAAGCAGCCATCGTTCAGTGAAGCACATTAGGCGTGAGAGTGCGAGCGAAGCCGCCGCGCGTCACATGTTCGGATAGTTCGGTCCGCCGCCGCCTTCGGGCGGCACCCAGGTGATGTTCTCGTTCGGATCCTTGATGTCGCAAGTTTTGCAGTGGACGCAGTTCTGCGCGTTGATCTGAAAGCGCGGACCGGAAGGCTCATCGATCCATTCGTAAACGCCGGCCGGGCAGTAGCGCGCCGACGGCCCGGCATAGACGTCGTGCTCCGACGATTTTTGCAGTTCGGGCCGCGCGACATGCAGGTGCACCGGCTGATCTTCCTCGTGATTGGTGTTGGAAATGAACACCGAGGAAAGCTTGTCGAACGAAATCACGCCGTCGGGCTTCGGATAGGGTATGGGCGCGAATTTCGCCGCGGGCTCGAGCGTTTTTGAATCCGGCTTGCCGTGATGAAGCGTTCCGAACGGCGAGAAGCCGAACAGCGAATTCAGCCACATGTCGAGACCGCCGAGGCCGACGCCGAGGATCGTCCCCAATTTCGACCACAAGGGCTTGACGTTCCTCACGCGCTTCAAATCGCGGCCGATCGCGGAAGCGCGCCAGCCTTGGTCGTAGCCGTCGAGCGTATCGTTGGCCCGACCAGCTTGCAGCGCCGCGGCGATGCTCTCCGCCGCCTGCATGCCCGAGAGCATGGCGTTGTGCGAGCCTTTGATGCGCGGCACGTTCATGAATCCGGCGGCGCAGCCGACGAGCGCGCCGCCGGGAAAGACGAGTTTCGGCACCGATTGAAAGCCGCCCTCGGTCAGCGCGCGGGCGCCATACGCAAGCCGCTTGCCGCCCTCGAGCGTGGGGCGGATCGCGGGGTGCTGCTTGAAGCGCTGGAATTCCTCGAACGGCGCGAGGTACGGATTCTTGTAATTGAGGTGGACGACGAAGCCCACGATCACCTGCTGATCTTCCATGTGATAGAGAAACGACCCGCCGCCGGTGAAGCCGTCCAAGGGCCAGCCGAAGGAATGCTGCACGAGGCCGGGCCGGTGCTTCTCGGGCGCGACCTTCCACAGCTCCTTGAGGCCGAGGCCGAATTTTTGCGGATCGCGTCCGTCGGCGAGGCCGAAGCGCGCGATCAATTGTTTCGAGAGCGAGCCGCGCGCGCCCTCGGCGAACAGCGTGTATTTTCCGCGCAGCTCCATGCCGCGGGTGAACTCCGCCCGGTGCGCTCCGCTTTTCGAAACCCCCATGTCGCCGGTGGCGACGCCGGCGACCGCACCGCCCTCGCCGAACAAAACTTCCGTCGCGGCGAAGCCGGGATAAATCTCCACGCCCAGCGCCTCCGCCTTCTGCGCGAGCCAACGGCAGACATTGCCGAGCGAGACCACGAAATTTCCGTGGTTCGACATCAAGGGCGGCATGACAAAATTCGGGATCCTGAACGCGCGCTTTTGCGAGAGCCAATAGAAGCGATCGTCGCTGACCGGCGCCTTGATCGGCGCGTCGCTCTCGCCGCGCCAGTCCGGCAACAGCCGGTCAAGGGCGTGCGGATCGATCACCGCGCCCGACAGGATGTGGGCGCCGACCTCCGAGCCCTTCTCGACCACGACGACGGAAATTTCTGAGGAGAGCTGCTTGAGACGGATGGCGGCGGCAAGGCCGGCGGGACCCGCGCCCACGATCACCACGTCGAATTCCATGCTTTCGCGGGGCGGCAGTTTCTCGGTGCTCATCGACTTCTCCAAATCGCGGACAGCGTCATCCGCGAAAGATCAGGACTTGGGCTCAGGACTTGGGTTCGGCACAGATGGCCTCGACGCGCTTGCGGGCATAATCCCACGCCGAAAAGGTGCCGCTCATGTCTTCGCCCGGCGGCCCCACGACAAAAGGATCTTCGCCGAACGACACGTAGGAATTATAGAGTTTCTCGGGGGTCATTCCGGGCTCGTAATGGGAGGCGAGCCACTTGTCCACCAGTTCACGGCAGGCCGCGCTCGCCTCCTCGGCCGTGGCGAAGGTGCCGTGCGTGTAGCGCTCGTCCTCGTTCATGTAGTGGAAATTGTCGTCGACCATGACCTGGTATTTCGACATTCGCCTTCACCAAATCGCGCCTGGCCCTGCATTGCGTACTTTCGCCGGCCGAAAGTCCGGTTTTGCCCGTGTTTTGCTTCTAGCGTAGTTTTCCCCCGTTTTCGGCCGAATGACAATCGAGAAGCCGGTTGACGTGGCGTCAGTTGCGCTAAACTTCCGGCATGCCGCCATCGTTCCCGCAAAACGCCCTCGATATCCTCGCCTTTCACCGCGAGGCCGGGGTGGACATCGCGCTCGAGGACGCGCCCGTCGATCGCTTCGCCGAAAGCGTTTCGCAGAGCGAACAATCTCGTCGTCCCGGACAGCGCGAAGCGGTTGCCCGGGATCTGGGACCACCGCCGGTGCAAAATCGGAGCGGCGGCGCCGGATCGGGACCTTCGGGCTTCACGCTGAGCCGCGACGGCGGTCAAAAAATTTCCACGGCACCGGTGGCGCCCGATGCCGCCGCGCTCGCCGCGCGCGAGGCCGCGAAAAGCGCGAAGACGCTCGACGAATTGCGCGAATCGCTTTCGCGCTTCGAGGGCTGCGCGCTCAAAAATACGGCGAAGAACCTCGTCTTCGCCGACGGCAATCCAAAAGCACGCGTGATGTTCGTGGGCGAAGCGCCGGGCGCCGACGAGGACCGCGAGGGCCTGCCCTTCGTCGGTCGCTCGGGAAAGCTGCTCGATCGCATGATGGCGGCGATCGGCCTCGACCGCACGACCGCCTATATCGCCAACATCGTGCCGTGGCGGCCGCCGGGAAACCGGACGCCGACGCCGCAAGAGTCGGCGATTTGTCTCCCGTTCATTCGAAGGCAGATCGAGCTCGCCGATCCCGACATTCTGATCTGCCTCGGCAAGCCGTCGATGCAGACCTTGCTCGGGATCAATGACGGCATCAAAGCCTCGCGCGGCCGCTGGCGCGAGTACGACACCGGAAAACGGTCGATCAAGGCGATGGCGACCTTTCATCCGGCTTACTTGTTGCGAACGCCGGCCGAGAAAAAATTCGTCTGGCGCGATATGCTGGCGTTGAAGAAGGCGCTGGGAGATGGGAAACCGCGGGCGTCTCAGTGAAGGTCACGATATCGGGGGGCGTCATGAAACTGGAAGGCGGATGCTATTGCGGCAAGGTGCGCTACGTCGCCGAAGGCGAGCCGACGATGAAGGCGCAATGCCACTGCCGCGAATGCCAATATATCTCCGGCGGCTCTCCGAACATGTTTCTTCTCATGCCGATCGAGGGCTTCCGCTACGTCAAGGGCGCGCCCAAGCAATTTCAGCGCACCGACTTGGAACGCGCCGTGACGCGGGAATTCTGCGCTGAATGCGGCACGCATCTCATCACGCGGCGGCCTGGTTTACCGGCGGTGATTTTGAAGGCCGGCACGCTCGACGATCCAAGCCTTTTTGGCAGCCCGCAGATGGCGATCTACACCATCGACAAGCAAGCGTTCCATCTCATCCCCGAGGGCTTGCCGACCTTCGAGCGGCTGCCGAAACGATGACGCGAAAGCGCGCGCGCTACGACAGCCCCACGAGCCGCATCGAGAGCGCCTTGAGGTTCGCCCGCGCTTCCTTGTCGTAAGCCTGTTCGATCGCGCGGGCCTCACGCTGGCCGTTAAAAAAGAGCCCGCTCTTGCCCGAAAGCTCCTCGGAAACGATCTGTTTCATCATCGCGTCGGCGCCTTCCTCCACCGAGGAGGTCGGCGTGCCGCCGCTCTCGCGCACCATGGTTGTGTTCATGTAGGTGGCCGGGTGCAGCGCGTTGGCGGTGACGCGGCGGCGGTCGAGCTCGTTCGAAAGGTCGAGCGTGAACATGATCTGCGCGAGCTTGCTCTGGCAGTAGGCGCGGGTGCCGTTGTAGCCCTTCTCCAGCATCATGTCGTCGAAGTCGATCGCCTGCTGGCCAAGCGACGACACGTTGACGATGCGCGCGGGCGCGCTCTCGAGGAGCCGAGGCAGCAGCAAATGGGTGAGCAAAAACCCCGCGAGGTAATTGACGGCGAAGCGGAGCTCGAAGCCGTCCTTGCTCAGTTGCCGGTTATTTTTGTCCGGCCCGGAGCCGATGCCGGCGTTGTTGACGAGGCAGTCGATGCGCTCGCGCTCTTGTAGCACCGTTTCGGCGAGCCTCCGCACTTCGGCGAGCGAAGAAAAATCGGCCTGGTAGAACGTCGCCATGCCTTTCTTGGGCCGGACGCGCGCGCCGCAAATTTCCCGCAATACTTGTTCGGCGCGCTGCTGGCTGCGGCCATGAATGAGGACGTTGGCGCCCTCCGCCGCGAGCCGGGTGGCGACGACGCGCCCGACGCCGTCGGTCGAGCCGGTGACAAGAATGGTTTTTCCTTCGAGCCGCATGCCTGCCCTTCAGCCGCCTATGAAACTTAATGGCCGAAGGCGAGTTGTGGCAGCGATGAAAACGCGTAGCGGCTATGCTAAGATAGCAAAATATGACGCAGTGCAGCGAGGGATGAGGCCATGGATTTCGATCCCGTCATGCTCGCACGGTTGCAATTCGCCTTCACCGTAACCTTCCACATCATCTTCCCCACTTTCACGATCGGGGTTTCTGCCTACATCGCAACGCTCGAAGTGATGTGGTTGTGGCGCGAGCGCGAACATTATCACCGGCTAGCGCGCTTCTGGACCAAGATTTTCGCCGTCTCCTTCGCGATGGGCGTGGTTTCGGGAATCGTGCTGTCCTATCAGTTCGGCACCAACTGGAGCCGTTTCTCGCAAGTCACGGGAAACGTGATCGGCCCCCTCATCGGTTACGAAGTCCTCACCGCGTTTTTTTTGGAGGCGACATTTCTCGGCATCATGCTGTTCGGCTGGAACCGGTTTCCTCCGGCGTTGCATGTTTTTTCGTGCATCGCGGTTGCGACGGGGACTGCGATGTCCGCCTTCTGGATTCTTTCCGCGAATAGCTGGATGCAAACGCCGGTGGGACACGAAATGCGCAATGGCATCGCCTATCCGGTCGATTGGCTCACGATTATCTTCAATCCGAGCTTTGTTTATCGCTTCGCCCACATGGTGTCGGCGGCCTATCTCACGACGTCCTTCGTCGTGCTCGCGGTCGGTGCGCGCTATCTGATCGCAGGAAATTTTCTCGACGAAGCGAAAACGATGCTGCGCATGGGCGTGGGCTTCGCCGCCATCGTCGCCCCCTTGCAGCTGTTCATCGGCGACCAGCACGGGCTGAACACGCTCAAATACCAGCCGATCAAGATCGCCGCGATGGAAGCGCATTGGGACGGATCGAAACCGGGCGAACTTGTGCTCTTCGCCTGGCCTGACGAGGAGAAGGAGCGAGAATCTCTATGAGATCGCAATTCCGGGCGCCGCTTCGCTCATTCTCAGGCACGACACGGGCGGATTGTTTCCGGGACTGACGAGCGTCCCGTCCTCCGAGCGTCCGCCGGTGAAGAATGTCTTCTTCGCTTTTCGCATCATGGTGGGTATCGGCTTGTTCATGATTGCGTCATCGCTCATCGGCGTTTTCCTGTGGTGGAGAAAAAAGCTATTCGAAGCGCGCTGGTACCTTTGGCCGGCGCAGCATGTGTGGTGGATGGGTTTTGCCGCCATCATCGCGGGTTGGACGGTCACCGAGAGCGGGCGGCAACCCTGGCTCGTGTACGGAATCTTGCGAACGCTTGACGGAGTATCGCCGGTGCTCGGCGGCCAAATCGCGCTTTCGCTCGCGCTGTTCGTGGTCGTCTACGGCATCGTGTTCTCGATGGGAATTTATTACATCAACCGTTTGATCGCGGCCGGGCCGAAGGGCGTGGCGGGGGAGCCGCCGTCCGACAACTTGCCAAGACAGACGCTTACGGCGGCGCGGGCCGCCGGCCGACAAGCGCTTGGCGAAACGTGAGCCACGAGGGTCGCCATGGAATGGTATCTTCCTGTCATTTGGGCCGCGCTGATCGGCACCGCTGTCGCGATGTACGTCATCCTCGACGGCTTCGATCTCGGCATCGCGATTCTGTTTCCCTTCACGAAAACCGAGCGCGAGCGCGATCAGATGATGAATACGGTCGCGCCGTTCTGGGACGGCAACGAGACTTGGCTCGTGCTCGGCGGCGGCGGCTTGTGGGTCGCTTTTCCGACCGCCTACGCGGTCATCATGCCGGCTTTCTATCTACCGGTGATCGTCATGTTGCTGGCGCTCGTTTTTCGCGGCGTCGCGTTTGAATTTCGCTGGATCGGGCGCACCAGCAAGAAATATTGGAATTTCGCTTTTTCCGCCGGCTCCATTCTGGCCGCCTTTTCGCAAGGCTTGATTCTCGGCGGGCTCATTCAAGGCGTGAAAATTCAGAACGACGTTTTTGCGGGCGGAGCGCTCGACTGGGCCACGCCCTTTGCCTTTATGTGCGGCTCTGCGGTTGTCGCGGGCTATGCGCTGCTCGGAGCGACTTGGCTCGTGATGAAAACGGACGGCGAAGTGGCGCGGCGCGCGCGCGAACAGTCCAAACTTCTTCTCATTGTCGTTCTCGCCTTCATGGCGCTCGTCAGCCTGTGGACGCCGCTGCAATTCGAGCGCATCGCGTCGCGTTGGTTCTCGACGCCGAACATTTTCTTTCTGTGGCCGGTTCCGATCGTGACCGCTTTGGTCGCGCTCGGTTGCTGGATTTGGCTGCAAAATGGCCGCGAAGCTCTTCCTTTCTTCTCCGTGATCGGGCTCTTCCTGCTCGGTTATCTGGGCATCGTGATTTCCAACTTCCCCTATCTCGTCCCACCCAGCCTCACGGTTTGGCAGACGGCCGCCGCGCCCGCGAGCCAGATCTTCATGTTGATCGGCACGCTATTCTTGCTGCCGATCATTTTGGGTTACATCGCGCTCGTATACTGGCTGTTTCGCGGAAAAATTCGCGAGGGTGAGGGCTATCATTAACGCTACGGCGCCGGCGGAATGATCGCCCAGCCGAGCCGCACGGGATCGAGCCGACCCGAGCGCACCCAGGAGAGCGTCAGCGGCGCCTCCGGCACGAACAGCGGCAGGTTCGCCGCGAGCGCGGCGGCGGGTGCGGTGTTGCCGCGGAAGATCGGCCAGACCACGACCGCGCCTTTCGCGCGCAGGTCGCCTTCCTTGATCCAGGGTGCGAGCGCGGGGTCGCCATTGGGGAACGCATGCGGGCGATCACGGCTCGCGAGCGCGATTTCGCTCGCGGTCACGGGATCGCGCAATGATGATCTCGAGGCGCTTGCCGGTGCGGGCGCGAAAGGTCGCGGTCACCGCGCGCGCGGCCTCGGCCGCCGGCCAGTTGGTGGGCAAGCCCCGGTTTCCCACCCACGGCGCGATGAAGCCGGTGAGCGCGTCCAAGAACGGCGGCAGCACCAACAGCATGATCGCGACGAGCGCCGCCGGGCGCTGGCGGTGGATATGCAGGCTGTCGCCGGCGAGCACGACGGCGAAAAGTCCCGAATAAAGCAGGAGCGGAGCGAAGGCGCCGATCGTCGTGCGAAGGCCGAGCGCGGCCGCTACGGCGCCGGCGAAAATAAAAGGCAGCGTTGCAAGCGCGAACACGACGACGAGCGTGAAGCCGAAGATCGGCGCGCGCGACACGATCGTCGCCGCCTCGCGGCCGCCGCCGAGAAGCGGGGAAGCAATGACGATCAAAATGAGAAGCCCCAGATGCCCGCCGACGGCGCCGCCGAAGGCCTCGTAGGCCGGGATCGCGCCGATCGGCTCGATGGCCGCGGTGTCCTCGATCAATCCCGAGAAGCCGTGGGTGACGAGCCAGGCCACGCGCGGGGCCGCAACGATCGCAAAGACGATAAGCGCCATCAACGCGCCGCCATAGGAATCGTTGGCGAGAAGCGTCGTGCGCCCGGTCGAGGTCGCCACCGTCAAGCCGGCAAGGGCGACGAGCAGGAAAATGCCGAGCGCACCCGCATAGGGGAGCAGCCCGAGGGTCAGACCGAGAAGGAGCCAAGCGCGCTGATTTCCCTCCGTCACCGCGCGCCACCAGGCAAGCACGGCGCCGGCGACGAGGGGCATCTGGAGAAGCGTGGAATCGAGCGCGCCGACCGGAAAGGCGACCGGGTGAACGCCGACCATGACGAGGGCCGCGATCGCGCCTTGCCGCTCGCCGACGATGCGGCGCGCGAGCGCGAAGACGAGCCAGCCCGTGATCGCGACCATGGCGGGCCCCAGCATCTCCAGCGCCGTGATCGAGTGCGTCGCGGCGTAGACCGTCTGCAGGAGCCACGGCGCCAGCGGCGGCAGGCCGGGATAACCGAGCATCCATTCGCGTCCTGTCGCGAGCCCGAGCGCGATCTTCGGGCTTGCGGTTGGCTCCGAAATCACCGGCGCGAGCGTCCACAGGATCGCATGCACGATCAACGCGCCGGCCACGAAGGAGCCGGCATGCGCGCGGAGCGCTTCGACGAAAATCGAGGCCTCGAGCGGCCCCGGCTGCGATCTCGGTGCGAGCATTTAATTTTCGATGACGATGCCGTGAGCGGCCATGACCGGCGCGAAAGAGCGCCGATGATGCACGCAGGGGCCGAGTTTTTCCAGCGCCGCGAAATGCTCGCCGGTCGAGTAGCCTTTGTGCTGCTCGAAGCCGTAGCCGGGATGCGCCGCTCCCAAGAGCCGCATCAGGCGGTCGCGCGTGACCTTGGCGACGATCGAGGCGGCGGCGACGGAGGCGACGATGCCGTCGCCGCCGATCACCGCCCTCACCTCGCACGCAAGCGCGAGCCCGTCGCGGCCGTCGACAAAGACGAGCGAGGGCTTGCGCGGCAATCCGCTGACCGCGCGCGCGAGCGCCCACAGGCTCGCGCGCAAAATATTGTCGCGGTCGATGCGCGCGGGCGGAGCGACGGCGATGGCAAACTCGGCGGTGGCGGCGATCTTGTCGAACAAGTCCTCGCGCTCTTCCGGCTGCAAAAGTTTGGAATCATTCAGCCCTTTCGGGATCCGCGCGGGATCGAGAATGACGGCGGCCGCCACCACCGGCCCGGCCAGCGGTCCACGGCCCGCCTCGTCGCAGCCGGCGACGAGCGCGTGCCCGCGCCGATAGGCGTTCGCTTCGCGGGCGAAGGTGGGGCGCTGAAGGGAGGGCCGGGGCGCTGGATTCACGGGGGCACGATCCTCATCGATTTCGATCGGACTAGCCTATCTTCGCGATCATCCAAAGCACCGATTGCAGCGAACCCACAGCTCCGCCACAATCGGCCTTAAGGATCGATGCGAATAATTTTACAGGAGCAATCAAATGCTGTGGGACGATTTCCGGCGCAGCGCCAACATCGAGGATCGCCGCGATGCGGGCCCGATGACCGGCGGCGGCATGGGCGGCGGCAGCGGCCTCGGCATCGGCGGCCTCATCATCGTCGGGCTGATTTCCTGGGCGCTCGGCATCGACCCGCGCATCCTGATCGGCGGCCTCGAAATGGCGCAGGGCCAGCGCCCGGCGCAGCAACAAGGGCCGATGCCGGCGGCGAAGACCGGAACGCCGGCCGACCAACAGGGCCAGTTCGTCGCCGCCGTGCTCGGCGATAGCGAAGACCGCTGGACGGAGATTTTCCGCCAGCAATTCGGCCGTAGTTACCAGCCGCCGCGGCTCGTGCTCTTCCGCGGCGCGACGCAATCGGGCTGCGGTTTCGCGCGAGCCGCCATGGGGCCGTTCTATTGCCCGCAGGACCAGCGCGTTTATCTCGACACCTCGTTCTTCACCGATCTGCAAAACCGCTTCCGCGGCTGCAGCGGCAAGGCCTGCCAATTCTCGCAAGCCTATGTGATTACCCACGAGATCGGACATCACGTGCAAAATCTTCTCGGTATCCTGCCGAAAGTGCAGCAGGCGCAACAGAGCATGGGCGCGAGCCAGCGCAACGCGGCGCAGGTGCGCGTCGAGCTGCAGGCCGACTGTTACGCCGGCGTGTGGGCCAACCGCTCGCAACAGAAGTGGAAGTTCCTCGAGCAGGGCGACATCGAAGCGGCGCTGCAGACCGCTTCCGCGATCGGCGACGACCGCCTGCAAAAACAAGGGCAAGGCTATGTCGTGCCCGATTCCTTCACCCACGGCTCGTCGGCGCAGCGCATGCAGTGGTTCCAGACCGGCTTCAAGAGCGGCTCGGTGAACGACTGCAATACCTTCGCCCAGGGCGCGAGCTGAGCCCTATCCTGGCGCTTAGGATGAATGAAGAGGCAATCTGATAGTGGGGCCCGATATGAGAAAAGTGATTCTTTTTGCGATTTATCTCATGATGGTTGGCGGAGGAGGCTTCGCGCTGGCGGTCCAGCTCGCCTATGCCTCTAGAATTTGGTTCATGGGAGTGGCGGGCTCCGGAGCGATTATGGCGCTTGGACTTTACCTTCTATGGACAGACATTATCGGTCCCGCGCTAGGCGCTAAAGTTGAGGAATAACAACGCGACGAGCATGCCCGGCCTCGATCCCTCCAAGCCCTTCGTGCCGCTCTCGATCGCGGTGCTGACGGTTTCCGACACGCGCGATCGGGCCTCGGATAAATCCGGCGCGCTGCTGCAAGAGCGCATCGAAGGCGTGGGCCATAAGCTTGCCGCGCGGGCGATGGTGAAGGACGACGTCAAGGCGATCCGCGCCCAGGTGAAGGCATGGATCAAGGACAAGAAGATCGACGTGGTGATCACCACCGGCGGCACCGGCTTCACCGGGCGCGACGTGACGCCCGAGGCGGTCGAGCCGTTGTTCGAAAAGCGCATGGATGGATTCTCGGCCGCCTTCCATCAGATTTCCTTCGGCAAGATCGGCTCCTCGACGATCCAGAGCCGCGCTACCGCCGGCACCGCGAATTCGACCTTTATTTTCTGCCTGCCCGGCTCGCCGGGCGCCTGCCGCGATGCCTGGGACGAAATCCTCGTGCACCAGCTCGATTTTCGGCACCGGCCCTGCAATTTCGTGGAAATCATGCCGCGGCTCAACGAGCACCTGAAGCGGACTAAGGCGAAGAAATAACCGTCCGGGATTTTCGGAGCGTCGATTGACTGTTGACGCGCGCAAACGGGTCGTGATCGTCGGCGCCGGGTTCGGTGGGCTCGAAGCCGCGCGCGCGCTCGCGAGGGCGCCGGTCGAGGTGACGATCGTCGACCGCCAGAACCATCACTGCTTTCAGCCGCTCTTGTATCAGGTGGCGACGGCGGTGATTTCGCCCGCCGATATCGCCTGGCCGATCCGCGGCATCCTGCGGCGGCAGCGGAACGCGCGCGTGGTGCTGGGAAAGGTGAGCGGCGTCGACAAGAAGGCGCGCATCGTGCACGCCGAGGGCATCGACCTCCCCTACGACTATCTCGTGCTTTCCACGGGCGTCACGCATTCCTATTTCGGCCATGCCGATTGGGAGGAGAGCGCGCCCGGGCTGAAGACGCTCACCGACGCCATCGAAATCCGCCGCCGCATTCTCTTGGCCTTCGAGCACGCGGAAATCGCCGAGCGCGAAAAGGACCGGCGACGGTTGCTCACCTTCGTCATCGTCGGCGGCGGGCCCACCGGCGTCGAGATGGCGGGCGCCATCGCCGAAATCGCGCGGCAGACGCTACGCTTCGATTTCCGCCACATCGATCCGCGCTCCTCGCGCATCGTGCTGATCGAGGCGGGCCCGCGCATTCTATCGACCTTCCCGGAGAAACTTTCGGCCTATGCCAAGCGTTCGCTTGAGCGCATGGGCGTCGAGGTGATGACGCTCGACAATGGTCACCGCCTGCCATCGCGACGGCGTCTCGCTCGGCGAGCGGCGTATCGATTCGGAATCGATCGTTTGGGCCGCCGGCGTCGTCGCCTCGCCCGCCGCCGGATGGATCGGCGCCGAGCACGACCGCGTGGGCAGGATCAAGGTCGGGCCGAATCTGGACGTGCCGGGGCATCCGAAGATTTTCGCGATCGGCGATACCGCGGCGCCGCCTGTGCCCGTTCCCGGCATGGCGCCGGCCGCCAAGCAAATGGGCCGCTATGTCGGAGAGCTCATCCGCGCCCGCGTCGAAGGCGGCCCGGAGCCGAAGCCTTTCGTCTATCGCCACGCCGGCGATCTCACCACCATCGGCCGCAAGTCCGCGGTGGTGAAACTCTCCCGGCTCGAACTCACCGGCTACATCGGCTGGTTATTCTGGGGCGTCGCGCACATTTATTTTTTGATCGGCATTCGCAATCGCTTCGTGGTCGCGATCACCTGGCTGTGGAGCTACCTCACCTATCAGCGCGGCGCGCGGCTGATCACCGAGCGCTGACCTCATCCATTCGAAGAAATAAATTCCTCGAGGATTTCCGCCGTCTCCGCCGGAAACCGATCGACGAAAAAATGCCCGCCCGGCAGCGAGCCCGGCCGCACGTTGACGCAGCGTTTCTTCCACTCGGCGGCGAGATCGAAATATTTCGCCATCACCCCCTTCGATCCCCAGAAAGCGAGCGTCGGGCATTGCACCTTCTTGTCGATGTCGGCGTGATCATGTTCGAGGTCGATGGTGGCGGCGGCACGGTAATCCGAACAGGAGCCGTGGATCATCGCCGGATCGTTCCAGCAGCGCCGGTAATCGGCGAGCATTTCCGGGTCGAAATCCGCAATCCCGGTCGCGCCCCAGCCCGCGATACAGGTCTCGTAGAAGATAATCGGCATCGTTGCCAATTAAACGTTCCGGAAACGGCTCCGGCAGCGCCAGAAAATACCAATGCCAGTAGGCGCCGGCGACGTGGCGGTTGGTGTCCATGAACATGGCGTAGGTCGGCACGATGTCGAGGACGGCGAGCGAGATCACGGCATCCGGCCGGTCGAGCGCCAGGCGGTGGCAAGTCCTGCCGCCGCGGTCGTGGCCGACCAAATGAAACCGTTCGAAGCCGAGCTTGTTCATCAACGCCACCTGATCGGCCGCCATGGCGCGGAAGGAGTAATTCGCACGGTCGGGTGTGCATTGCGGCTTCGAGGAATCGCCATAGCCGCGCAAGTCGGCGCAGACGACGGTGAATTTCTTCGCGAGCAAGGGGGCGACGCGCGCCCACATGGCGAGATTTTGCGGGAAGCCGTGCAGCATCAAGACCGCCGGGCCGCTGCCGGCAACGACACAGTTGACGGTGATGCCGCCGCCAACATCGACTTTCTTGCGCTCGAAGCCTTCGAACATCGCGCCTCCCCCCGATCCCGCTTCCATCAGCGCTTCGTCGCCGTGTCGCTTGACGGAGTCAATTATTTGTCGCGGCGAGCACGATGCGGGTGCGCAGCGTCACCATGCGGCGCCGGCCGATGCGCGCGAACAGCCGCTCCTCCGCCTTCTTGCCGTCGCCATGGCCGCCGAGATGCTCGTAAAAGCGCCGCGCGATCAGCAAGCCCTGCTCCGGGCGCGGGCGGCCGATGACCGCGAGGCGGGCGGCGGCGGCGGCTTCCGCCAGACGCGGCGTCAACCCGAAGCCTTCGTAGCCGAGGCGAAAGGTCGCCGCGCGTTTCTCCGTGAGCCCGCTGCGGTCCATCGTGTCGGCGAAGGCGCGCACCTCGCGCATCCAGCCTTCTTGCAGGATCGCCGCGGGATCGAGGAACAGGAGCCAGGGGCCGCGCGCCTGGTGGGCCGCGGCGCGCAACCGCGCGCCCGGGTCGTGCGGCCCTTTAAGGAAATGGCAGCCGGCAATATCGGCGATTTTCTCGGTGTCGTCGCGCGAGCCGCCGTCGGCGAGAATCACCTCGCGCACCAGGCCCGCGGCGGAGCCGGGAACCAGTGCGCTCAACGCCGGTACGAGCGCACGTTCGCTATCGAGCGTGGGGATGATGACGGTGATCACAATTTAGGGAACCCCCAGCCCTTGTAATCGTTTTGTCTTGAAAACACTCCATATAGGGATCAAAGCACAATAAAAATTTGTTCTTGTTTCGTTCTCAGGGCTGCAGTAGGGTCAAGCAATGGACAGAAGCTTCGACGAACCGCTGCCCTATGAGGCGGCGGATAACCCCGGTCCGAACGACGGCGTGCTCGATGCCGCGGTCGGCGGCGAGCGTCGGCGCGGGCGCGGCGCCGTCACCAACCCGAGCGGCCGTTTCGAGCCGCACGCCAAGGTCGCCTTCGACGACGGCTGGCAGAGCCTCGAGGAGCTGCCCCCCTTCAAGACCTATGTCACCGAGGAGCGGGCGCGGAAGATCATCACCCGCAACAAATCGCCCGACATCGGCTTCGACCGCTCGATCAACCCCTATCGCGGCTGCGAGCATGGCTGCATCTACTGCTTTGCGCGCCCGACCCACGCCTATCAGGGGCTGTCGCCGGGGCTCGATTTCGAATCGCGCCTGTTCGTGAAGCCGGACGCGCCGGAGCTTCTGGCGCGCGAGCTGTCGGAGCCCACCTACCGGCCGCGCATGATCGCGATGGGGACGAACACCGATCCCTATCAGCCGATCGAGAAGAAATGGCAGGTCACCCGCCGCATCCTGGAAGTGTTGCGCGATGCCGGCCATCCGGTCGGGATCGTGACGAAGTCGGCGCTGGTCCTGCGCGACATCGACATTCTGTCGGAGATGGCGAAGAAGAATCTCGCCAAGGTCGCCGTTTCCATCACCACGCTCGATCACAAGCTCGCGCGCGCGATGGAGCCGCGCGCGGCGACGCCGCAGCGACGGCTCGCCACGCTTCGCGCGCTTTCCAGCGCCGGCATTCCCACCGCCGTCATGGTGGCGCCGATCATTCCGGCGATCAACGATTCGGAGATCGAGCGCATCCTCGACGCGGCCACGGCCGCCGGCGTCGAGGGCGCGGGCTACGTCATGCTCAGGATGCCGCTCGAGATCAAGGATCTCTTCCGCGAATGGCTGCGCGAGCACTTCCCCGACAAGGAGAAGCACGTGATCTCGCTCGTGCGCGATCTGCACGGCGGCAAGGATTACGATTCGACCTGGGGCAAGCGGCAGACCGGCGCCGGTCCCTATGCCTGGTCGATCGGCCGCCGCTTCGAGCTTGCCTGCGAGCGCCTCGGCCTCAACAAAAAGCGAAGCAAGCTCAGCGTGGCGCATTTCCATCCGCCGGCGGCGAACAGGCGGCAGCTCGATCTGTTCGCCGCGTAAAAATGGCGCCGCCGCTCCGCGCCACCCTGATCACACTAGGCGTTAGCAATGTGGAGCGCGCCGCGCGATTTTACGAAACCCTCGGCATGCGGCGGCGCGTGAAAGGCGTGAAGGACGTCGCGTTTTTCGAGGCGGGTGGCGTCGCGCTCGCGGTGTGGGGACGCGCCGACCTTGCCAAGGACACGGGGCTTGAAAATTCGCAGCCGGGCTTTTCCGGCGTCGCGCTTGCCTTCAATGTTGCGGACGAACCTTCCGTCGACGCAGCCCTTCAGGCCGCGGCACAGGCGGGCGGAAAGATTGTGAAGGCGGCAGGACGCGCTTTTTGGGGCGGCTATACGGGCTATTTCGCCGACCCCGACGGGCACCTTTGGGAGGTCGCGCATAACCCCGGATTTCCCCTCGACGAAAGCGGCCAAATCCGCCTGCCTGAATGAATATCTCCTTGAATCGTTTAGCGATTTTAACCTTTCCCTTTACCCGCTCTTTACCGTGAAGCCCCAGAACTCCGTTGCGTAGCTTCCAGTTGCGTTCTGCGTATCCGGGTTCTGCGTTATGGATGTTGCGCGTATCGGGGCGCCCCGCCGGGCGCCCCGTTCATCCGAGTCCAAGTCCACTTCCACTCGGCTCGAGGCCTATCTCGATCGCATCGTGATCGGCGATTGCGTCGCGGAGCTGGCGAAGCTTCCGGATGCCTCGGTCGACCTCGTCTTCGCCGATCCGCCCTACAATCTACAGCTCAAAAACGACCTCAAACGCCCGGACAACTCCAAGGTCGACGCGGTCGACGACGAGTGGGACAAGTTTTCCAGCTTCTCGGCCTACGACGATTTCACCCGCGCCTGGTTGCTCGCCTGTCGCCGCGTGATGAAGCCCGCCGCCACGCTTTGGGTCATCGGCTCCTATCACAACATTTTCCGCGTCGGCGCGACGTTGCAGGATCTCGGCTTCTGGATCCTCAACGACGTAATCTGGCGCAAGACCAATCCGATGCCGAATTTCCGCGGCCGCCGCTTCACCAACGCCCACGAGACGTTGATCTGGGCCGCGCGCGAGGAAGGAGGCCGCTACACCTTCAACTACGAGGCGCTCAAGGGCGGCAACGAGGACGTGCAGGCGCGCTCCGACTGGACGCTCGCGCTGTGCACCGGCGAGGAGCGCTTGAAGGACGGCAGCGGCAAGAAGGTTCATCCGACCCAGAAGCCCGAAGCCCTGCTCGCGCGCGCGATCCTCGCCGCCTCCAAGCCCGGCGACGTGGTGCTCGATCCCTTTCATGGCGCCGGCACCACCGGCGCCGTGGCGAAGCGCCTCGGCCGGCGGTTCATCGGCATCGAACGTGATGCCGCCTATGCCGCCGCGGCCGAGGCGCGGATCGCCGCCGTCGAGCCGTTCGCGGAAGCAACGCTCGCGCCCTTCATGACCGCGCGCGAGGCGCCGCGCGTCGCCTTCGCGGCGCTGATCGAGCGCGGGCTGATCAAGACGGGAGCGACACTCACCGACGCCAAGGGCCGGGTGCGGGCGCTGGTGCGGGCGGACGGCATGGTGGCGTTGAAAGGAAAGAACGGTGCGCCGCTCGTCGGCTCGATCCACAAGATCGGCGCCGCCGCGCAGGGATTAGAGGCCTGCAACGGCTGGGCCTATTGGCACGTCGAGGACAAGAAAGGCCGCCAATCGATCGACGTTCTGCGCGCGGTCATGCGCGACGAGATGGCGGCGGCCGGCGTTTAAGCGACTTTATCCAGTTTCGTCTCCAAGCTCATCGCGTGCGCCACGACCTTGCGCATCAGCGAGGGTAGCGCTTCGCCGTCGAGGGCTACGAGCTTCACGAAACGCGCGCCTTTCGGAGCGCGAATACCCTTCGGGACGCGCGCGGCATAGACCTCCAACGCCAGCGGAAAGTGCGTGAAGACGTGGCGCACAAGGCCCGGCAGGCGGCGCCACTTCAAGGGCTTGGTCGAGAGCTTCGGCGCGGAAGCGCGGCCGCCGCGTCGATCGAAATCGGCGCTCCATTCCGTCGTCGGCACCTCGGTCATGCCGCCCAAGAGGCCGCGCGGCGGGCGGGCGCGCAGGAGGATCGTGCCGTCCGCCCGCAGCACGACGAAGGCGGCACCGCGGCGCAAGGCGCCTTCGGCCTTGGGGAGGCGGCGCGGAAATGTCTCCTGTTCGCCGCGCCGGTTGGCCTCGCAGCGGTCGTTCCACGGACAAAAGACGCAAGCCGGCCGCTTCGGCGTGCAGATGGTGGCACCCAAATCCATCATCGCCTGGGCGAAGTCGCCGGCGCGATGGGCGGGCGCGAGAATCTCCGCCAGCCGCTTCAATTCGGGCTTCGCCGCGGGCAACGGCGTCTTGAGCGCGTAACGCCGCGCGAGCACGCGCTCGACATTGCCATCGACCGGCGCCGCTTGGCGGCCGAAGGCGATGGCGGCGATCGCCGCCGCCGTATAGGCGCCGATCCCCGGCAAGGCGCGCAACGCCTCTTCGCTCGCGGGAAACTCGCCGCCGTGCCGCGCCACGAGCGTGCGCGCGCAGGCATGCAAGTTGCGGGCGCGCGCGTAATAGCCGAGCCCGGCCCAGCTCTTGAGCACGTCGGAAAGCTTCGCCGCCGCCAGCCGCTCCACATCCGGAAAGCGGAGGAGAAACCGCGCGTAATAGCGCGCGACCGTTTCCGTGCGCGTCTGCTGCAGCATGATTTCGGAAAGCCACACGCGGTAGGGTTCGGGCTCGATGCCCGGGAGCGCGCGCCAAGGCAGGTCGCGTCGGTCGCGGTCGTACCAAACGAGCAGCCGCTCCGGATCGGAGCCCGTGAAGCTTGTTCTTCGCGCCGCGACTGTTAGGTTGGCACGCGCCAATTCGTTACCCCTGCCATGGAAACCGGCGACCCGCCGGATCAAGCTCGATGATATCCCCGCCCGCCCGCAAATACCGCTCCGCCGCGCCGCTCGCCGATCTCGTCGGCCAGTGCGTGAACCAGGCGTTTTCGCGCCAGGGCTTCGCCGCGATCGATATCGTCACCCACTGGGAAGATATCGTCGGGCCGGAGCTCGCCCGCCGCTCGGAGCCCATGCGCCTCTACTGGCCGCGGCGCGAGGATCCGGATTCGGTCGGCACGCTCGCCGTGCGGGTGGAAGGCGCCTACGCCATCGAATTGCAGCATCTGGCGCCGGTCGTGATGGAGCGGGTCAACCGCTATTTCGGCTGGCGCTGCGTCGGCCGCATCGCCATCCGCCAGGGGCCGGTTACGGCGCGCGCCGCTCCGCCTTCGGTGCAGGAGCCCGAGGCCGCCGCGGTCGAAGAAATCACGCAGGAGCTCGGGCCGTTCGAGGACGCCTCCCTTGGCCGCTCGCTCGCGCGCCTCGGCGCGCTCGTGCGCGGCCGCGTCACGAGGGCGTGATGGCTGCTTTCCTTCATTCCCCATGCTTGCCACAATCTGCCCGATTAGGTGTTTGCTTAGTATCGAACGGAGATCGAACGTGACCTTTTCTTCCCGGCGACATTTGCTCATCGCGCTCGGCGCACTGATGTTGATCTATCCCGCGCTCTCCGCCCGCGCGCAAACCGTCAATGTCGCCGACCTGATGGCGCCGGGACCGCTCCCTGACCGGGCGCTGGGGGCAGAGAAGGCGCCCGTTACCGTCGTCGAATATGCCTCGATGACGTGCAGCCATTGCGCCCGGTTCCACACCGCGGTCTATCCGGATTTCAAGAAGAAATACATCGACACCGGCAAGGTGCGCTTCATCTTGCGCGAGTTTCCGCTCGATCCGATCGCGGCCGGCGCCTTCGCGCTGGCGCGCTGCCTGCCCGAGGACAAGTACTATCCGATGGTCGAAGTGTTGTTCGAGCAGCAGAAGAACTGGGCCTTCGTCCCCGATCCCCCGAAGGCGCTCCTGGCCATCGCCAAGCAAGCCGGCTTCACCGAGCAGTCGTTCGAGGCCTGCCTCACCAATCAAAAACTTTCGCAGTCAATCGAGGAAACGGCGCGGCGGGCGAACGAGAAATTCGGGGTCAGCGGAACGCCCACCTTCTTCATCAACGGCCAGATGCTGCGCGGCGAGGCCACGCTCGAGGCGCTGAGCAAGATCATCGACCCGATGATCAAGGCCGACTAATCCCCGCTTTTCAGGGGCCGGAAGGGCGATCCCGGGCTTGCCGTTGGATGGCCGCCAACGCATTGTAACAGATTGACGAATCGCGCCCGCGCGACGCGCGAATCCGGAGCGTGCATGCAATTCAACAAGCTCAAGCTGATCGGCTTCAAGTCCTTCGTCGAGCCCTCCGAGTTCCTGATCGAGCCGGGGCTCACGGGCGTCGTCGGGCCGAATGGCTGCGGCAAGTCGAACCTCGTCGAGGCGCTGCGCTGGGTGATGGGCGAAAGCTCGCACAAGGCCATGCGCGCCGCCGAGATGGACGATGTCATCTTCTCCGGCACCAACAACCGGCCCGCCCGCAACGCCGCCGAAATCGTGCTCGTGCTCGACAATTCCGACCGCTCGGCGCCGGCGGCCTTCAACGACGAGGAGACGATCGAGGTGTCGCGCCGCATCGAGCGCGAGGCGGGATCCGCCTATCGCATCAATGGCCGCGAGGTGCGTCAGCGCGACGTGCATATTCTGTTCGCCGATGCGTCTTCAGGATCGCGTTCGCCCGCCCTCGTTCGTCAAGGCCAGATCGGCGAGATCGTCAACGCCAAGCCCGAGCAGCGCCGGCGCATCCTCGAGGAGGCGGCGGGTATTTCCGGCCTGCACGCCAGGCGGCACGAGGCCGAGGTGCGGCTGAAAGCCGCCGAACACAATTTGCTGCGGCTCGAGGACGTCATCGTCCAGATCGCGAGTCAGATCGACGGCCTGAAGCGCCAGGCGCGCCAGGCGACGCGCTACAAGAACGTCGCCAACGACATTCGCAAGCAGCAGAGCCTCTTGCTCGCCTTGCGCTGGCGCGACGCGGAGGCCGCCGTCGCGGAGGCGGAACGCGCGCTCCATCTCACGCAGCGCGCAGTCGCCGAGCGGACGCGGGTGGAGACGGAGGCGGTCAAGGCGCAATCCGCAGCCTCGGAAAAGCTCAACCCGTTGCGCGAGGCCGAAGCATCGGCGGCGGCGGGCTTGCAGCGTCTCAATCTCGCTCGCGGCGACCTCGATCGCGAGGAGGCGCGCGCGAAAGCGCGGAGCGAAGAACTCGACCGGCGGCTCACGCAGCTCGCGCAGGATTTGGAGCGCGAACGCGCGCTGGCCAAGGACGCGGGCGGCGTGTTGGCGCGGCTCGCCCACGAGGAGGAGGCGCTCTCAATCGAGGCGAGAGAGCGGGAGGGCGGCGAGGAAGCCGCACGCACGCGCTTTGCCGAGGCGGAACATCAAGTCGGGCAGAGCGAGAAGCTGTTCGCCGACGCCACGGCGGCGCTCGCCGATTTCACCGCGCGCAAGCACCAAATCGAACGGACGCTCGCCGATCAGGCGGAGCGGCTGAAGCGGCTGGCGGGCGAGATTGCGGCGCTCGAGCGAGAAAGCAAAGGCGGTGCCGCGGCGCCGGAAAAACTCTCCGACGCCGATGCGCGCGCGCTCCGCGCGGAAGCCGCCCGCTCCGCCGCAGCCCAGGCGCTCGACGTCGCCAAGAAACCGCTCATAGCGGCCGAGCAGCAACTGCACCGGTTGGAGACCGAAGCGAAGACGCTCGCGAAGATGCTGGGTATGGCGGAGAAAAAGCTGTGGCCGCCGGTGATCGACACGATCAAAGTCGATCCGGGCTTTGAGACCGCGCTCGGCACCGCCCTCGGCGACGATCTCGAGGCGCCGACCGATGCCGCCTCTCCCATGCATTGGGGCGGCGCTGCATCCGCCACCGGCGATCCTGCCTTACCGCAAGGCGCCGAGCCGCTTTCGACGCGCGTCCAGGCGCCGGCGGCGCTTGCCCGCCGCCTCGCCCAGATCGGAATCGTCGATCGCGCCGATGGCCCGCGGCTGCGCGGACAATTGCAGCCGGGCCAGCGGCTGGTGTCGAAGGAAGGCGACCTGTGGCGCTGGGATGGCTTCATCGTCAACGCCGACGCGCCGACCGCCGCCGGAAAACGGCTGGCCTCGCGCAATCGGCTGGCGGAGCTCGATCGCGAGATCGAGACGGCGCGCGCGCATGTGCAGCGTCTCGCCGCGGCGGTGAATGCCGCCGAAGCGGAGGCCGCGACCGCCGAAAAGGCGCAAGACGAAGCGCGCGCGGCCTTGCACGGCGCGGCGCAGGCTTCCGCCGTGGCCGAGAACCGCGCGCGGTTGATCGCGAGCCGCGACGAAATCGCAACGGCACAGGCGGAAACCAAGAACAATCAGCAGGCGCTTCCCGACGGCAAACGGCTCAGCGACGAGCTCGAAGCCGTGCGCGGCGTGCTGGCGGAAGACCGCAGCAAGCTCGCCTCGGCGCGAGCCGAGCTTGATGGATTGGAGCGCGAGCGCACGGCGCGCGCGCAGCGCCTGACGTTTCTCGGCTCGGAACGGGCCGCTTGGCGCGAGCGCGAGGAAGGCGCGCGCGGCCGCATCAAGTCGCTGGAAGAGCGCCTGGTCGAGACGCGCGCCGAGCGGGCGGATCTCGATCAAGCGCCGAAGGCCTTCGCCGAGCAGCGCAAGAACCTCATGTCGCAGATTTCCACGGCCGAGGCCGCGCGACGCGCCGCCGCCGACCTGCTTGCGGAAGCCGAAGCCAAGCTCTCGCATGCCGACCGCGCCGGCCGCTCGGCGCTCGGCGAGCTTTCCACGGCGCGCGAAGAGGCGGCGCGGGCGGAGGCGCGGCTCGAGGCCGCGCGCGAGCGCCGCTCCTCGCTTTCGCGCGACGTCGCCGAAACGTTCGGGGGAATTCCGGACGAGGCGAAACTCAAGGATATCCTGGAAGAAGACGGCGAGCCGCCCGATCCCGCCGCCGTCGAGGCGAAACTGCAACGCCTGGAACAGGAACGCGAACGGCTGGGCGCGGTGAACCTGCGGGCCGACGCGGAGTTGGACGAGGTCGAGGCGCAACATGACGGCCTCGTTTCCGAGCGCGACGACCTCGTCGAGGCGATCAAACGCCTGCGCCAGGGCATAACCAATCTCGACCGCGAGGCGCGCGCCCGGCTCACCGCTTCCTTCGCGACCGTGAACGAGCATTTCAAGAAATTGTTCACGGGATTGTTCAATGGCGGCACCGCCGAGCTGATCCTCACCGACTCCGAGGATCCGCTGCAGGCGGGACTCGACATTCTCGCCCGCCCGCCCGGCAAAAAGCCGCAGACGCTGTCGCTGCTCTCCGGCGGCGAACAGGCGTTGACGGCGCTCTCGCTCATCTTCGCGGTGTTCCTCACCAATCCGGCGCCGATCTGCGTGCTCGACGAGGTGGACGCGCCGCTCGACGACGCCAATGTGGAGCGTTTTTGCAATCTTCTCGACGAGATGATCCGCCTCACCGCGACGCGCTTCCTCGTCGTCACCCACAACCCGATCTCGATGAGTCGAATGAACCGCCTGTTCGGGGTGACGATGGCCGAGCACGGCGTGTCGCAACTGGTCTCCGTCGATCTGGCGACCGCGCAGAGCTATCAAGCCGCCTGAGGAGCGCAAACTTCTTCGAAAAACAAAGATTTTCCAGCGCCGCCAAAGTCTTGCGTGATGGGCGTTTTCTTGACTCGCCTACGCCCTCTCTCTATGTTCGCCGCGTTTTCAAGGGCTCGAAGGGTTCGCGATGGCGGATCGGCGCTCGCCGGACGATGAAGCCGCCTTGTCCGCAAGGCTCAAGCAACTCGGCGAGCGCATCCACGAAGCGGGGGCGAAGCGGCGGCAAGAGGCCGAGGAATTGCGCGGGGAAGAGGCCATGCGGCAAAACGAGCCGACCAATCTCGCAGCGGCGCTCAGGCTTTCCAGCGAATTCGTCGCCGGTGTCGTCCTGGGCGGCCTGATCGGCTGGCTGATCGATCACTTCGCCGGCACGTCGCCATGGGGGCTGATCGTGTTCCTCCTCCTCGGCTTCGGCGCGGGTACCTTGAACGCGATGCGCGCCGCGGGCCTGATCGCCCAGCAAGGCGCCCCGGGAAAAAAGAATTGAGGACTTAAGGTCGAGGTATGGATCCGATCCACCAGTTCAATATTTCGAAGATTTACATCCTTGGCCATATCGGCGGGTACGAGATCTCGATCACTAATTCAGCTCTCTTCATGTTCGCGGCCGTGTTCGTCATTATCGGCGGAATGCTGGCGGCGACGGCGGGCCGCAGGCTAGTGCCGAACCGCGCGCAGGCGGTGGTCGAAACCACTTACGAATTCGTCGCCGGCATGGTGCGCCAATCCGCGGGCGAGGCGGGCATGAAGTTCTTCCCGCTCGTCTTCACGCTGTTCAGCTTCATCCTCGTGCTCAATATGTTCGGGATGATCCCGGGCCTGTTCGCGGTGACGAGCCATATCGTCGTGACCGTATTTCTCGCGCTCGTCGTGTTTCTGACGGTGGTGATTTACGGCTTCTGGCACAACGGCTTGCGGTTCTTGAAATTGTTCGTGCCGAGCGGCGTGCCGATCTACATCCTGCCCTTGATCGTCGCGATCGAGGTGATGTCCTTCTTCTCGCGCCCGATTTCGCACAGCGTGCGGCTGTTCGCGAACATCCTCGCCGGCCACATCACGCTCAAGGTCTTCGCCGGTTTCGTGGCGCTGCTCGGCGGCCTCGGCATCGCCGGCTGGATCGGCGCGCTGTTGCCGTTGGCGCTCACGGTCGCGCTGACGGCACTCGAGCTTCTGGTGGCGTTCCTGCAGGCCTATGTTTTCGCGATTCTCACTTGCATCTATCTCAACGATGCGCTTCACCCGGGCCACTAGCCCGATCTCTTCCTCAAAAACCGAAAAGGAGTTCTTCACATGGATCCGATCGCCGCCAAATACATCGGCGCTGGAATCGCCTGCATCGGAATGGGCGGCGCCGGCGTCGGCGTGGGTGCCATCTTCGGTCACTACCTCGCCGCCGCGCTCCGCAATCCCTCGGCCGCCCAGGCGCAGTTCGGCAACCTCATCTTCGGCTTCGCCGTGACCGAAGCGCTCGGCATCTTCTCGCTCCTGATCGCGCTTCTGCTCCTGTTCGCGCTCTAAAAGCGGCCCGCAGGTCGCAGTGACGGCGATGGACAAAGCGCATACCGAAGCGGGGCACGAGAAGGGACCCTTTCCGCCCTTTCAGAAGGAGCATTTCGCCTCGCAGCTCGTCTGGCTCGTGCTGAGCTTCGTCGTGCTGTACGCGTTGCTGTGGAAGTTCGTGCTGCCGCGCGTCGCCTCGATCCTGACGGCGCGGCGCGCGCGCATCGAAAGCGACCTGGCGGAAGCCGCCCGGGCAAAAGCCGAAAGCGAGGCGGCGCTCGCGCGCTACGAAAAATCGCTCGCTGACGCGCGCGCAAACGCCCAAACGATCGCCGCGAAGACGCACCAGGAACTTGCCGCGCGCTCGGAAACGCGCCGCAAGGAGCTGGAGGCGGGCCTTGCCGCCAAGCTCGCGGACGCCGAGAAACAGATCGGCGCGACCAAGACCGCCGCCATGAAGAATGTGCGCGGGATCGCAATCGATGCCGCGGGCGCGATCGTCGAGCGGCTCACGGGCACGGCGCCGGGCAAGGCCGCGCTCGAGCGCGCGGTCGATCAAGCCGTCAATTAAGGGGTATTTCGGTGCATTTCTTCTACGAGGCGGAATTCTGGGTGGGCGTCGCCTTCCTGATTTTCCTGTCGCTCTTGTGGCGGCTGGGCGCGCATCGCTCGATCCTCGCCAGCCTCGACGCGCGCAGCGCCAAGGTGCATGACGAGCTCGCCGAAGCGCGGCGGCTGAAGAGCGAAGCGCAAAAACTCCTGGCGCAATATCAGAAAAAACAGCGCGAAGCGGAGACGGAAGCCGGCGCCATTATCGCCCAGGCCAAGATCGAGGCCGAGGAAATCGCCGCCGAAGCCAAGATCCGCATGGAAGAATTCGTCGCCCGCCGCACCAAGATGGCGGAGACGAAAATCGCCCAAGCCGAGCAGCAAGCGGTTGCCGACGTGCGCTCAGCAGCGGCGGACGCCGCCGTGAGGGCTTCGGAGGCGATTTTAAGCGAGACCGTCAGGGGCAAGACGGCGGACGATCTGCTCGCGTCGGCGATCCGCGACGTCAAGGCCGGGCTCGACTGAACCATTCCGAAGCGTGAAAGTTGGGCCCGCGCGCGAGACGCGCGCGGATTTACCCGTTCGATCCGCTCGCGGGTTGCGGCGGCGGCGCGAATTGACCGGGTACCGGCGCCGGCGCGAAGGTCGGCTGCGCGCTCGCAGGCGTCATCGGCTGCGGGGTGCTCACCGTCGGCGGCGTTTTCGATTTCGGCTTGGGTTTCGCCGCGGCCTTCATGTCGGACCCCGCCGGTTTCTTCTTCGATGTCTTCGCGCCGGCCGCAGCTCCTTGCGGATCGTAGCCGACATAGATCACGTAACTCGAAAGATCCTTGGAAGGCGGAATGGCGAAGGTGAGATCGTCCTCGACATGGGTGAACGTGACCTGGGTCTGGCCCTGCTGCACGTTGACCGGAATCGAATAGAATTTCGTCCACATCGATTTAGGCTGCGGACCTTCCTGCACGAGCGCGATGCGGAGCGGCACCGCGACGCTGCCGGCGCTGCCCTTCGGCCCGACGAGAACCCTGCCCTCGACGCCGACCTTGACGGTCATCGAAGTCGCCCAGGATCGCGCATTCGCGCGCCAGCTGGCCGAGCGAGCCCTGGTAGCGGAGATTGGTGCTGTTCGATCCGGCTGGAACTTGCCAGGTGGAAGCGCCGCTCCGCACCATCATGCCGGGGCAATCGATGTCGCTATTGGCGACCTTGTTGGCCGAAATCGAACCGTCGGGGTTGGGACTCGAACCGATGGTCTGCGTGGTGGAAGCGCAACCGGCTAGCGCCAAGCCGCCCAGAACCAGGGCGATGCTCGCGCGTGCGGGCAGTCGTCGGAACGACGATAGACGCAACATACTCCTCCCTCACCTTAGCGAATTATAGCAGCGTTTCGCCCCCGACGCGAACGCCCGCCTATCAGCCGCCGCCCACGGGCTTTTTCGCCTGGGGCTCGCCGACAAGCATTATCAACAACTTTACTTCGGCAAGAAAACGGCGGGCGGCGTGGCGAATATCCTCGATGGTAACGGCCTCAACCAAGGCATTGCGCTTGTCGATGTAGTCAATTCCAAGGTTTTCGATCTGAATGTCGAGGAGATTTGCCGTGATTTTGCCGGAAGTATCGAAGCGCAAGGGGTAGGAGCCGACCAGGAATAGCTTGGCTTTTTCAAGCTCGTCGGCGGTCGGGCCCTCGGCGGCGATGCGTTTGATTTCGGCGACGATGATTTCCAGGGTCTCGGCGGCACGGTCATTGCGGGTCGAGACGCCGCCCAGGAACAGCCCGGTATGCTCGTAGGGGGCGAGATAGCTATAGACCGAATAGGCCAGCCCTCTTTTTTCCCGCACCTCGCGGAAAAGGCGGGATTCGAAGCCGCCGCCGCCGAGAATATGGTTGAGGACGAAAGCGGGAATGAAATCGGGATCGGCGCGTTTCAATCCGACACCGCCAAAGGTGATGACGGTCTGCGGCACCTTCAGCTCGATCGTCTCGCTGGTGCCGAGTCCGCGCGGCTCCATATCCGCCACCGACGCAAGATCGCTTTCCGCCGGCAGGCTTCCAAACGTGTGATCGACGAGCAGCGCGATTTGCGCCGCGTCGATGTCGCCGACCGCGGCGATCTTGAGATTGGAGCGCGCCAGCATTCGGCGGACATACGTTCGCAGGTCGTCCACCGAAATTTTCGCGACCGATTCGAGCGTGCCCTGG
Source organism: uncultured Alphaproteobacteria bacterium (assembly GCA_963751685.1). GTDB lineage: Bacteria > Pseudomonadota > Alphaproteobacteria > Rhizobiales > Xanthobacteraceae > Palsa-892. Next base: position 176,841 of record CAVVVV010000017.1, read on the forward strand.
ATCGGGCGCCCGTAGGGATGGCCGGGAAACGCGCGCGCGAACCAGCGGTCGGCCGCGATGTCGGTTGGATTGGTCGTGCGCCGCCGCAACTGCGCGAGTACCGCCGCGCGCACGCGCTCGAGCTCCTGTGCGTCGAAACGCGGCGCGGTCAAAGCGAGGCGCAAGAGCTCGAAGGCCTGGTCGCGATTTTCGCTCAGAGTGTGCGGATCGAGCCGCGCAGATTGTCGCGCTTGGCGCCGAAGGCGAGGCTGATGGCACGTTCTTCCAGTTGCTCGTGAAAAGCGCGCGGCGTCGAGTTCGCCCGCACCTTCGTCGAGCAGTCCGGCGACGAGGTTGGCAATGCCGGGCTTATCGGCAGGATCCTGCGCGGCCCCGCCCAGAAAGGCGAATTCGAGCGACAGCATCGGCAGATTATGGTCGCGCACCAGCCAGATCTCGATTCCGGCCGGCGTCACGATGCGCTCGATACGGGACTTGCCGGCGAAGGCAGGAGCGGCGGAGATGAGGGCGAGGGTCATGATGAGGAGCGCAAGATAGCGCGTCACGAGCGCTTCTCCGGCGGCGCGGGTTGCTTGATCAGATAGCCGGTGACCGAGCGGCGGATGTCGAGCCAAATCGTGGGCCGCAGCTTGCACCGCCCGGCCGTTACGGCGCGGATTCGATCCGGCCAGCCCCGCACCGTCTCGACGGAGAGACCGTTGGCGAGCGCGGAGCCATAGATGCGGGCAAGCGTGAACTGATCGTCCCACGAATAGATCGTGTCGGCGACGAGACGCGTTTTGGCGCGCGCGAGCTCCTGGTCGGTGATGCCGTTCGCGGCGACTTCCGCCATGACGGCATCGACCGCGGTTTCGAGTTCGTCGAGCGATACGCCGGGACGCGGCGTCGCCGAAATGCCGAAACGCGTCGCATCGAAGGCCGCGCCGCCATACCAGGCGCCGGCGCTGAGCGCGATGGGCTTGTCGATCACCAGGGTGCGGTAAAGCCGGCTCAGGGTATCCGCACGCCAATAACATGGCCGAGCACATCGACCGCTTCCGCCTCGCCCGCTTTCGCCGTGCGATAGGAGGGCACGAGATAGTTGCGCGTGAGGCCCGGTTGGGCGACGCGTTGATCGGCGAGCACCACGCTGCGGCTCGCGCGCGCATCGGGCTCAAGCGGCCGCGAGCGGAGCCGGATGGCGTCGTTGCGCGGAACGGCGCCGTAAGTTTTCTCGGCGAGCGCGCGGACTTCGTCGGGCGCAACGTCGCCGGCGACGACGACGATGGCGTTGTTCGGCGCGTAGAAGCGGCGATAGAAAGCGAGCGCCTCTTCGCGGTTGAGCTCGCGAATCTCCTGCTCCCAGCCGATCACCGGATGGCCGTAGGGATGATTGACGAACAGCGCCGCCTGCATCGCCTCGGCGAGCTGCGCGCCGGGATCATTGTCGGTGCGCATGCGGCGCTCCTCGAGCACCACTTCGCGCTCGGGCAGGACGACCGCATCGGTAAGCACGAGGCCGGTCATGCGATCGGCTTCGAAGGCCATGATCTTTTCCAGATGGTCGCGCGTCACTCGCTGGAAATAGGCGGTATAATCGGAGGACGTGAACGCGTTCTCCTGCCCGCCGAGGGTGGCGAGGGTCCTGGAAAAACTGCCGGCAGGATTTTTGGCCGTGCCCTTGAACATCAAATGTTCGAGGAAATGCGCGAGGCCCGATTTCCCGAGTTCCTCGTCGGCCGAGCCCACGCGGTACCAGATCATGTGGGTGACGACCGGCGAGCGGTTATCGGGAATGACCACGACGTCGAGGCCGTTCGAGAGCGTGAAGTGGCGAACGGCCGGACCGGCTGGCTCGGCTCCCGCGCCGCGCGGATTCGCCAAAGTTGCGGTCCCGGCAACGGCGAGTGCGGTCAGTATTCGCATCAACATCCTGGACCTGAAGCGGCGCCTGGCCGCAATGGGCTAGTCCCCGCCAGCTAGCGCGCGAGCCCCGTTCCGTCAAAGGAGAAAATGCGGTGCTGTGACCGCATGGTTAGTTTCACTTCTTCGCATTCGGATCGTCGAGACGATCGAAGACGCTGGTCTTGCCGTATTTCGATTTTTCCTCAACCACGCCGTAAGGCGCGTTCGGCGAGGGTGTCCGATATCCGGAGGGCGGTTCGGTTAATAGACTACGCTCGGGCTCGCCGGTGAAGGAGACCGAGTTCTTTTTTGCCCCAGCCGCGAAAGCCCAGCTGCGAGGGCGAATAACGCTCGGCGCCGGCCTTGGCTTCCTCGCCCGCGGTCGCATAGCCGCCGGAAGGATCATTGCTCTTCTTCTTGTCGGGCTTTGCGGGATTGACGCGGCTCATATCCTCGACCTTCACATTGCCGCCCCAAGGATAGAAGTTTCCGCGGCGCTCTTCGGGCGTGATTTTCGACTGGGCCACGCCGTCACGGGCGCGCCTCCAGTCGGGGTCGGCCGGCCATTCGGGGTTAAGCTTGGCAACGTCGCCGATATTGCTCGGAGGAGGCAGGACGGCCGAGGGCGGCACGACGAGCGGCGAGCGCTCCTGATAATCGATCGGATCCTTGGGAAGCTCTAAAAGACCAGCGGCGCCCAAGAGTTTTTGCAGCTCGGACGGGCCCTCGTCCTGCTGCGCGGCCGCCGGCAACGCCATGGCGAGCGCGCACAGCGCGGCGAGCGGAAGCAATTTCGAAACGGTACGGGCCAACATGCGCTGCAACCTTCCCTGACCAGCACCCGGAAGTTCAAGCGGTTCCGCGCGATGGCGGCTATTTCGTGGCACGGCTGGAAAGCGCATCGTACAGGAGGCCGATGATCCCGGCAACGATGGCGGCATCGGCAACGTTGAAGACATACCACCGCCACCCCAGAGCGTGCAGCGAAATAAAATCAACCACGGCGCCATAGGTGGCCCGGTCGATGGCGTTTCCCAGCGCCCCGCCGACGAGAAGGCCGAGCGCCGTCGCCAAGAGGCTCGAGCGGACCCGGCGAAGCCAAACCACGAACAAGCCCGCCGCGGCCAGATTCACCATAACGAGAACCCAGCGGCCGAGCTCGCTGTCCTGGGGCAACAGGCCGTAGCTGATGCCCCGGTTCATCGCCAGCACGAGGTCGAAGAACGAGGTGAGCGCGACGACGTCGCCGCTGCCGAGGTCAAGGCCGCGCAGCACGAACCACTTGGAGGCCTGATCGGCGGCGAGCGTCACGACGGCGACGGCAAGACCAAGCGTGAAAAACGGGCCGATCAGTTTATTCGCCATGTGTCGCGATCCGGCCGCGCTATTCCGCCGCGCGCCGGGCGGCATGAAATTCGCGGAGCGCCTGGGCGTCGCGCGGCGTCACGTCGGGATATTCGCGATCGGTGCCGACGAGCGGGGAGATCTTCCAGGAGCGCGCGCACTTCTTGCCATCCGCGCGCTTGGGCTCGACCGCAACGCCGAGAACGTCTTCGAGACGGAATGCCGCAGGCGGCGCGTCTCCCGCCACGACCGTTGCCGTCGAGGTGATGCAAACTTCGGCCATGTCGACGCCATCAAGCGCCGCGCGCAGCTTGCCGTCGGCGATGGTAATGACGGGCGCCGCTTCGAGCGAGGAGCCGATCCGCTTCTGCACGCGCTCGATTTCAAGCGCACCGGTGACGACGCGGCGCACGAGCCGGACCTTCCGCCATTTTTCGGCAAGCGCCTCGTCACGCCAGGCGCGGGGGACTTCCGGAAAAGTTTGCAGGTGAACGGAGGAGGCGGCGTCGCCGAAGCGCGCGCTCCACACTTCTTCCGCCGTGAAGCACAGAATCGGCGCGAACCAGGTGGTGAGGCAGCGGAACAGATGATCGAGCGTCGTCAGGCAGGCCTTGCGCGTCACCGAAGAGATCGGGTCGCAATAGAGGGCGTCCTTGCGGATGTCGAAATAAAAGGCGGAGAGGTCCGAGGTCATGAAGGCATTGAGCGCGGCGAAGATGCGCTTGTAGTCGAAGTCGCGATAGCTCTCCTTCACTTGCTCATCGAGCTCCGAGAGCCGGTGCAGCATCAGCCGCTCCAGCTCGGGCATTTTGGCGGGCTCGATGCGGTCGTTCTCGTGGAAATGCGCGAGATTGCCGAGCATCCAGCGCAGCGTGTTGCGGAGCTTGCGGTAGGTGTCGACGGTCGTCTTCAGGATTTCGGGGCCGATGCGCAGATCGTCGGCGTAATCAGAAGCCGCCACCCACATGCGCAAAATATCGGCGCCCGATTGCTTCATCACGTCCTGCGGCGCCACCACGTTGCCGAGCGACTTCGACATCTTGCGGCCGTCCTCGTCGAGGACGAAGCCGTGGGTGAGCACGGCGTCATAGGGGGCGACCCCGCGCGTGCCGCACGATTCCAGGAGCGAGGAGTGAAACCAGCCGCGATGCTGATCGGAGCCCTCGAGATACATCACCGTGTCGGCGCCGCCGTCCTTCTTGCGGCGAATGCCGGCGAGGCCGGGAAAGTGCTTGGGGTCCTCGAGCACGAAGGCGTGGGTCGAGCCCGAATCGAACCAGACGTCGAGAATGTCGTCGACCTTTTTCCAATCCTCGTTGGCAAGCGAGCCGAGAAAACGCGCGCGGGCATTCTCCTTATACCAAGCGTCCGCTCCCTCCTGCTCGAAGGCATCGGCGATGCGCTTGTTGACGGCATCGTCTTGCAGAATCTCGACGGAGCCGTCGCTTTTCTCTTTGATGAACACGGCGATCGGCACGCCCCAGGCACGCTGGCGCGAGATCACCCAGTCGGGCCGCGACTCGATCATGCCGTTGATGCGGTTCTCGCCCGCTTGCGGCACCCAGCGCGTGACCTTGATCGCGGCGAACGCGCGGGCGCGCAGCGTGTCGCCCGGCTTCGCCTTTCCTTTGGCATCGGCGATGTCTTTGTCCATCGCGATGAACCATTGCGGGGTGTTGCGGAAGATCACCGGCTTCTTCGAGCGCCAGGAATGCGGATACTGATGCTTCAAGCGTCCGCGCGCGATCAGCATGCCGGCGTCGATCAGCGCCTTGATGACGGCCTCGTTGGCATCGCCCTTCTCGCCCTTATCGGTGATCACGCGCTTGCCGGTGAAGCCCGGAGCTTGATCGGTAAAGGCGCCGTTCTCGTCGACGGTGTAGGGGATCGCCGGATTGATGCCGCGCGCCGCGAGCTTCGGCGCGTTCGCTGTCCACACATCGAAGTCGTCGCGGCCGTGACCGGGCGCGGTATGGACGAAGCCGGTGCCGGCGTCGTCGGTGACGTGATCGCCTTCGAGGAGTGGAACCGAAAAATTGTAATGCGCATTAAAATCAGCAAGCGGATGGGAGCAAGACATCTCGTGATCGGTAAAAAGGTGACCTGGAATCGAATGAATTTTTCGATAGTTCTCGACGCGAGCCGACTTCATTACAGATTCGGCCAGTGCGTCTGCTAAAAGAAACTTGTCACCAGTACGAGCCCAATTTTCCGCTGGAGCTTGTGTGACTTCAAATAATCCATAATGAATTTTAGAAGAAAACGCGATTGCGCGGTTACCTGGAATGGTCCAGGGCGTCGTAGTCCAGATAACTACCGACGAAGCCATCAAATCCTTCAGGAGTTGATCTTCGCCCTCGAGTGATCCGGCTGTGCCGATAGGAAACTTCACCCACACCTGATCGCTGGTGTAGTCCTCGTACTCGACCTCGGCTTCGGCGAGCGCCGTCTTCTCCACCACCGACCACATCACGGGCTTGGAGCCGCGATAAAGCGTTCCGTTCGCCGCGAATTTCATCAATTCGCGCGCGATCTGCGCCTCGGCGAAAAAATCCATCGTGGTGTAGGGATGCTTCCAGTCGCCCTCGACGCCGAGGCGCTTGAATTCCTCGCGCTGCACCTCGAGCCAATGCTCGGCATAGGCGCGACACTCCTGCCGGAAGGCGATCATGGCGGCGGGATTGGACAGATCTGGCTTCGGCTTGCCCTTGGAGCGATAATTCTCCTCCTCGATCTTCCACTCGATCGGGAGCCCGTGGCAGTCCCAGCCCGGCACGTAGTTCGAATCGTGGCCGAGCATCTGCTGCGAGCGGGTGACGAGATCCTTCAGGATCTTGTTCAGCGCGTGCCCGATGTGGATGTTGCCGTTGGCGTAGGGCGGCCCGTCGTGCAGGATGAATTTCGCCCGCCCTTTCGCCGCCTCGCGCAGCTTCTCGTAGAGGCCCTCTTTCTCCCAGCGCGCGAGAATCTCGGGCTCTTTCTGCGGCAGGCCCGCCCGCATCGGAAAAGAAGTCTCGGGCAAGAACAGCGTGGAGCTATAGTCCTTCGCGTCGCTCGGCTTTTTTTCGGCGGCCATCGGCTCGGCGCTCGTTTGCAAATGTTCGCGCGCGTTCTAGCAGCCGTGCACGGGCCTTGCCAGTGCGGATTGCGCCGTCAGGCCGCCTGCATGCGCGTGAGGAAGGCCTTCACCTCTTCGTCGAGCACGCGAAGCTCGAACGCCATGGCATCGGCCGCCATGGAAACCGCCGCCGAGGCGCGGGTGGTCTCGCCCGCGACCCCTTCCACTTCGGTGATCGAGGAGCGCGCGGATTCCGCCTCGCTCTTCGCGATGCCGACGCCGCGGGCAATCTCCTGCGTCGCGGCATTCTGTTCCTCGACCGCGGTCGCGATCGCCACCGCGATGCGGTCGATGGTGCCGATCGTCTCGGAAATGCCGCCAATCGCGGCGACCGCCGATTGCGTCGCCTTCTGCATGGTGGCGATTTGGCCGGCGATTTCCTCGGTCGCCCGCGCGGTCTGACCCGAAAGCGACTTTACCTCCGCCGCCACCACCGCGAAGCCGCGGCCGGCCTCGCCCGCTCGCGCGCTTTCGATCGTGGCGTTGAGCGCCAAGTAAATTCGTCTGCTCCGCGATCGATTGAATGAGATTGACCACCTCGCCGATCTTGACCGCTGCGGCCGACAATTCCTGCACCTGGGCGTTGGTGCTCTCGACCTCGCGCACCGCGCGCGCGGCGATATCGGAGGAGGAGGATACCTGGCGGCCGATTTCGGCGACCGAGCCCGCAAGCTCCTCGGCGGCGCTCGCCACCGATTGGACGTTGCCGCTCGCGGAGCCCGCCGATTGCGCCGCGCTCGAAGCGCGATCCTTGGTGGTCTCGGCCGCTTCGCGCATCGTGGTGGCGTCGCCCGCGAGCGCGCCGATGGTCTTGAGAACCTCGCCCAGCGCCGCAGATACCTTGTGCTCGAACTCGCGCGTGAGCTTCGCGACCTCGGCGGCACGCTGGCGTTCCTGATCGGCCTTGGCGCGCTCCTGCTCCTCGAGCGTGCGGTTCCTCGCCGTCGCCTCGCGGAATACCGAAAGCGCCCGCGCGATGGAGCCGATCTCGTCGTCCCGCCGGCTGTGGGCGATCTCGGTGTCGAGGCTTCCTTGCGCGAGATGCGTGATCGTCTTCGTCACGTCGCCGAGCGGCTCCAGACTCTTGCGGACGAGGAACATGCTGAGCAGGAGCACGAGCAGAATACCGACGCCGGCGACAAGCGTCATGCTCTCGACGCCGTGTCTGAGCATGGCGTCGTAAATCTCGATCGGCATGCCGACATAGAGAATGCCGATCGTCTTGCCTTGCGGGTCGAAGATCGGTTGGTACGCCGTGTAGAATTTGCGGCCGAACAGGACCGCGGGGCCTTTGTAGGCCTCGCCGCGGCGGAGATAAGGCTGACCTGGATGGTCGGGCGCGAGCTGCGTGCCGATCGCGCGTTCGCCGTTCTCCTTCTTCACGTTCGTCGTGCGGCGAATGAACTGGTCGCTCGCCTCGTCATATTCGAAAACGGTGGCGTTGCCGCCCGCATAGGAAGCCGACAGATCCACGAGCGTGTGGTTGCGGAAGGCCGGAATGCCGGGAGCCTCGACGCGGACGACCTTGTCGTCCTCCATCTTGATCTTGGTTTCGCTATAGTCTGTCGGCATAGGCGAGCGTGAGCGTGCGCAGATTGACTTCGATGTCGTCGCGCGCCTTGACCGCGAACTCGTTCGAGAGCGCCCAATAGGCCGCCGCGACGACGCAGGCGGTCGTCAGCGCGACCACAAGGCCGATAAGGATTAGCGCCCGGCTGACCAGGCTCAGCCTATCGAAAAGCCGCTGCATGTCCGCCGATTCACCCAAGAGAAGGCGTACGGTCGCTTTTATTCGTTACTTACGTATTAACCTATAGCTAGCCGACGATGGGCGGGAAACGATCGCCCGCTGCGAGCGAGTTTTTCACGCGCCAGCCCGCTATCCTGCGTTCATCCTTTGAACGAGGTCGCCGACTGCCTCGAATTTAAGCTCCGGCCTGATCCAGCCGAAGAAGGCGACGGCGACCTCTTCGTCATAAAGATCGCCGGAGAAATCAAAGAGATAAATCTCGAGCAACGGCGCCCCTTCGCCGAAGGTCGGCCGCCGCCCGAAGCTCGCCACCCCGTCATGAATCGCGCCCTTGGCGAGCACCCGCACGGCATAAATGCCGTGGGCGAGCGTGGAGGCGGGGTCGAGCGCGATGTTCGCGGTCGGAAAGCCGAGTTCGCGTCCGCGCTTTTCGCCGTGGATCACCTTGCCGCCGACAAACCACGGATAGCCCAGGAGCTCGCGCGCTCGCTCGACCTCGCCGCGGGAAAGCGCCTCGCGGATCGCGCTCGAGGAAACCGGCGTGCCATCGACGAGGAAGGGCGGAATCAGATCGACGGCAAAGCCGCGACGCTTGCCCTCTTGGCGCAGGAAAGCGGGCGTGCCTTGCCGGCCCTTGCCGAAATGAAAATCGGCGCCCGCCACCGCGCCGGCGATGGCGAGGCGCCGCACGAGGATATCGGCCACGAAATCCTCGGCGGTGACCTTGGCGAGCGCCGCGCCGAAGTTCATCACCACCGCGCCGTCGAGACCGGCCGCCGCCAAGAGCTTGAGCTTCGCCGGCTCGGGGGTCAGGCGAAAGAGCGGCCGGTCCGGCTGAAAGAAGACGCGCGGGTGCGGCTCGAAGGTGAGCGCGATCGCGGGCCTGCCGTCTTTCTTCGCGTGCGCGATCGCGGCGTCGATCACCGCGCGATGGCCGCGGTGCACGCCGTCGAAATTGCCGATGGCGACGAAGGCGCCCGTGATCCGCTCGGGCACGGGATCGCCGTTGCGCACCACCGTGAAGGCGGACGGAGAAGGCGGGCGAGTTTTCATGAAAGCCGGTTCGTTTTTCGCGGCGAAGGTGCCGTCCGTGCGTTGGACCGTCAAGTCTCGATCATCATGTTTCTCTTGGCCGCGCCGGCACCGAGACCGCCGCCTCGCCGTCGAGCACGACTTTGCCGTCAACAAGCGCCTCGCAATGCAGCCGCGCTTGGCGGCTTTCGGGCACGAGCTCGATGACCTCGACGACCGCCGTCACCACGTCGCCGATTTTCACCGGCGCATGGAAATTGAGGGTCTGCGAGCGGTAGACCGCGCCCGGACCGGGAAGCCGCGTGCCCAGCACCGCCGAAATCAGGCTCGCCGTATAAAGACCGTGGGCAATGCGCTGGCCAAAGCGCGTTTTCGCGGCATAGCGCTCGGACAGATGGATCGGGTTTTCGTCACCCGAAATGCGCGCAAAGCCGACCACGTCCTCGTCCATGACCGTGCGCATCAAGGTCTCGCGCATGCCGACGCAGAGATCCTCGAAATAGAGCGTATGGACGGCCGGTGCGTTCATCGAATCTCCGTTTCGGCAAGCAAACTGCGCAAGATTTACCTCCGCAGCAAGCAATCCCTTAGATGCCGCCGGCGGCCAAGTCTGAACGCCGGGTTAACTTCGGATAGGCGCAAATTAACTCAATTTCAAACCGGGAAGACTAGCGTGCGGATGCCTGCATTAGGGCGCTGCGAACAGGACGTACGCGGGGGTAAGGGTTATGAGTGCCGATATTTCGATGCCGATTCTTATCGTCGACGACTACAAGACGATGATCCGCATCATCCGCAATCTCTTGAAGCAGCTCGGATTCGAAGACGTGGACGAGGCCGCCGACGGCTCGGAAGCGCTCAACAAGATGCGCGGTCGGAAATACGGCCTGGTGATTTCCGATTGGAACATGGAGCCGATGACGGGCTACGAGCTCCTGAAGGAAGTCCGCTCCGACCCCACGCTCGGCAAGACCCCTTTCATCATGGTCACCGCCGAATCGAAGACCGAGAACGTGATCGCCGCCAAGAAAGCCGGCGTCAACAACTACATCGTGAAGCCATTCAACGCCCAGACGCTCAGAAGCAAGATCGACGCGGTATTCTCCGAATAACAAAACGCGCTCTGGAATCCGTAATGGCCCTCATCGACGACAGCGCGATTCGCCAAGAACTCAAGGAAATCGCCGACTACATCGGATCCTTGCGCCGGGAAATCGGCGCGCTGCAAGCGAACGATTTGCGGCACAAGCGCATTCCGGCGGCGGGCCACGAACTCGCGGCCATCGTCAAGGCGACCGAGGACGCCTCGAATACCATCATGGAGTGCGCGGAAGCAGCGATGGCGGCCGCGGCCGATTCATCCGATCTTGCCGCCTACAAGGCGCTCGTCGCCGATCGCATGACCGCCGTCTTCGAAGCCTGCGCGTTCCAGGATCTTACCGGCCAGCGTCTCGCCCGGGTCGTCGACACGCTCAAGCATATCGAAGCCCGCATCTCGCGTTTCGCCGATGCAACAGGCGCGATGGATGCGAGCGGACCCGCGAACGACAAGGAAGCCGCAGCAGCCGAGCGCAAGCTCCGGCTTTTGATCCACGGACCCTGAGCTTGCCGAGGAAGGCGCCGGAGAGGGCGGGACCGACAAGACCGTCGAAAGCGAAACGAAAAGCGTCACCCAAGACGATATCGACCGGCTGTTCGCCTGAAACAGCGGGCGGTATTTCTCCTCACCAGACCAGTTCGTGCATGATGGCGACGGGAGCAGCGCCGGTTTCCGCGAAGGCGCGCGCCAACTTTTCGCCGTCCATCGAGCCCGTGTCGTCGAGGCCTAAATCGGCGGCATGAATGCCGCGCGTGACAAACAAACAATCGATCTTTTGGCGGGCCGCTCCCAGCAGATCGGTCTTCAGCCCGTCGCCGATCGCGAGCACGCGCGAGCGCGGCACTTCCCGGCCGCGCAGCGCCGCGGCACGCGCGAGGCACATCTCATAAATCGGCGCGTAGGGCTTGCCGGCGTAAATCGTCTTGCCGCCGAGTTCGTCGTAAATCGCGGCGAGCGCCCCCGCGCACCAGACGAGCTGGTTTCCGCGCTCGACCACGATATCGGGATTGGCGCAAATGAGCAGGAGATCGCGCGCCTTGATGCGGGCCATCAGATCGCGATAGTCGTCGGGCGTCTCGGTTTCGTCGTGGAACGGGCCGGTGCAGACGACGAGATCGGCGTGGTCGAGATCGACGAGGGTCACGTCCAAGCCCTCGTAATTGGGAAGATCCCGCTCGGCGCCGAGGTGAAAGATGCGCGCGCCCGGACGCGCCGCAAGTTCCCCGCGCGTGACGTCGCCAGAGGCAATGACATCGTCATAGGCGCTCGCGGGAACGCCGTAGCGCGTAATCTGCTTTTTCACGACGGCACCCGGCCGCGGCGCGTTCGAGATCATGATCACCGTGACGCCCGCTTGCGCGCGCGCGCGTCAGCGCGTCGTTCGCTGCCGGAAAAGCCGCGAGGCCGTTGTGCACCACGCCCCAAACGTCGCAAAGAAATACGTCGTAGCGCGACGCGATGGGCGCGAGCACGGCGACGACCGGCGGAACGGCGGCGGGCGAGTTCAGCATTGGCGAAGGATTCTCAGCCGGTCTTGCGGACAACCTTGGCGATGTCGCGGAGCCCGCGCTCGGGCGCGGGAGCGGGCGCCACCTCGCCGCGATTGGCCGCGGGCGCGCGGCGCTCGGCCGCGTATTCGGCCTGCAGGATTTCCGCCCGCACCGGCCGCGGCGCCGAAAACAGGAAGCCCTGGCCGTAGCGCACGTCGAAATCGAGGAGATCGACCACAAGCGCTTCGCTCTCGATCCGCTCGGCAACGAGATCGATGCCGAAACGGCCGAGAAGATCGGCGAGATCCGCCGGGTGGACTTGATTATTGGCGGCCTCGTGCCCGCGCCCGACCATCAATTCGCCCGGCACCTTCATGAAGCGCACGCCGCGCTCGGCGAGCGTTCGCGGGTCGAGCCGCAAATCCTCGACACGGTCGAGCGAGATCGAAAAGCCGCGCTCGACGAGCTGGGCGAGATTGATCTGCTCGGCGGGTCCAAGCGCGCGAAAGGCGGCTTGCGAGAATTCGAGCACGAGCGAGGGCGCCAGCGCCCGGTTGGCATCGAGATAGCCGAGAATTTCGGGAAAAATACCGCCGCTCGAAAGCGTCTCCGACGCGATGTTCAGGAACAGGCTGACGTCGCGGTTCTTGGCGGCCAACCTGCGCACGATCTGGACGCAGCGCAGCACCAGGCGCTGGTCGATCTGCGGCACGAGCCCCGCCTTGCGCGCGGGAGCGATGAACTCCTTGGCGTCGACGATCTTGCCATCGGCGAGACGCAGCCGCGAAAGCGCCTCGTAATAGCGCACCTTGCGCTGCGGCAAGGTGACGATCGGCTGCAAATAGAGATCGACGCGGTCCTCAATGATCGCCTCGCGGATGATGGCCGCAACCTCCAGCTCGCTCTTGCCCTCGAAGGGACCGGGCGCTTCGGCCGCGGTCGACGCGGCTTTGGCGGAAGCCGCGCTCTGCGGCGGCGCCGCTTCGGATTGCGCCTGCATTCCGGGCGGCGGCGTCGAAATGATCGCGTCGTGGACCGCCACAGACTCGGCGAGATCCTCGACGAGATCGGCGAGCTCCCCGATCTCGCGGGCGAACGGCGCGGTGATCGACTTCAAGTCGGCGCCCGCCGAACTTTCCAGCGCCGCCACGCGGCGGCCCAATACGCCGACCTCGCGGGCGATGTCGGAGGAGGCGCGCGACAATTCCTCGAAGCGCTCGGAGATCTCGGTGCGGTCGCGGTTGCGCGAGGCCACCACCTCGCAGGTCATCAGCGCGAACAGGATCGCAAGCGAGATGTAGGCCGCTTCCGAGGGTTGAATGCCGGCGATGAAATGCAGCGCGGCCCCGATCGAGGTCGCGATCAGCGCCATGCAGACGATGATGAAAATCGTGCCGATACGCATCCCACTCCCCGGGCACGCGGCCCGTGCCGGACCGAGAATGTAGCCGCGAATCGCCCCCTGGCACCATAGCCGGGGCTCAAATTTGGCGGAAGCTAGCCGTTCAGGCGCCGGCTTTGATGACTTTGGCGACTTTCTCGAACATCTCGCCGATCTGGCTGTCGCTGACGATCAAAGGCGGGGTCAGCGCGAGGGTTTCGCCCCCCACCCGCAGCATCAAGCCGTCCTCGTGGAAGGCCCGCTCCATCGCCTCATAGGCGCGCTTGCCGAAGGCATCGGGCTTGGAGGCGAGGTCGATCGCCGCGGTCAGCCCCACCGTGCGGATATCGAGCACGCCGGGGAGGCCCTTGAGACCCATGGCCGCATCGGCCCATTTCGGCTCGAGCTTCTTCGCGCGCTCGAACAGCTTCTCGTCGCGATAGAGGTCGAGTGTGGCGAGGCCGGCGGCGCAGGCGAGCGGATGGGCCGAATAAGTGTAGCCGTGGAAAAGCTCGATCACGTGCTCGGGCCCCTGCATGAAGGCGTCGTAGATGCCCTTGCGCACGACGACGCCGCCCATCGGCACGGTGCCGGAGGTCACGCCCTTGGCGAAGGTGATCATGTCGGGAACGACGCCGTAGCGCTCGGCGGCGAAGGCATAGCCGAGCCGGCCGAAGCCGGTGATGACCTCGTCGAAGATGAGGAGAATTCCGTATTTGTCGCAGATCGCGCGCAGGCGCTGCAGATAGCCCTTGGGCGGCGGCAGCACGCCGGTCGAGCCCGCCATCGGCTCGACGATCACGGCGGCGATGGTGGAGGCGTCGTGCAGGGCGACGATGCGCTCCAATTCGTCGGCGAGATGCGCGCCCCATTCCGGCTCGCCCTTGGTGAAGGCCTGCTCGTCGCGATTGTAGGTATGCGGCAGATGGTCGACGCCGGCGAGCAGCCCGCCGAAATATTTCCGGACGTTGGGAATGCCGCCGACGGAAATGCCGCCGAAGCCGACGCCATGGTAGCCGCGCTCGCGGCCGATCAAGCCGCGTGCGTGCGCCCTCGCCGCGCACATTTTGATAGGCGAGCGCGATTTTGAGCGCGGTGTCGACCGCCTCGGAGCCCGAATTGCAGAAGAAGACGTGATCGAGATCGCCGGGCGCCAGCGCCGCGATGCGGCTGGCGAGCGAAAATGCGTTCGGGTGCGCGAACTGGAACGGAGGGGCGTAATCGAGCGTCGCCGCCTCGGCGCGGATCGCCTCCACGATCGGATCGCGATTGTGGCCGGCGTTGCAGCACCACATGCCGGCGGCGCCGTCGAGGACCGCGCGACCCTCGGCGGTGTAGTAGTGCATGTCCTTGGCGCGCACGACGATGCGCGGCCGCTTCTTGAAAGAGCGGTTCGCCGTGAACGGCATCCAGAAGGCTTCGAGATCGTTGGGCTTGAGAGCCGGCTTTTCGGCGGGGCGCGACATGGCGAAAACTCCTGCTGGCGAGGAGCTATACCAGCCCCGGCGCGGGGCTAGAACCAAGCGCCCGAAAGTTCCCCCGGCTCCCGGCTTAAACCTTTGCGCGATAAAGGTTTGTTTACCGTATTTCGGCACAGTTCCAGCCAGTCGGGGTAAGGCAAAAGCCACCCCTTTTGCCAGTCCGCGTCGAGGGGTCGCCGGGTCATGGTGTCAGTGAATAGAGGCTCGCAAGAGCCCGTCCGCGTGCTTGTGATCGAAGACGATCCGGCCGTCCGCCGCCTGACTGTGGCGGCGCTTGTCGCCCACCAAAATATCGTTCGTATTCGCGAGGCCGCAAACCTCGCGGAAGGCGTCACGCTTTTGCGCGATGAGAATTTCTCCGCCGCCCTGCTTTCGCTCGACGGCGCCGACGGCTCCGCCGCCGAACGCGTCGCCGCGCTGCGCGAGGCCGGCTTGCTCGGCCCCATCGTCGCCACCAGCCGCAAGGGCTCGGTTTCGATCGCGGTGGAGGCGATGCGCGGCGGCGCCGACGACTTCGTGGTGAAACCCTATCAGCCCGCCGATCTCGCGCGCCGGCTCGCGAACCTCATTCGCATGGAAGCGAGCCGCGAGTTTCCCGCCTCGCAGCCCGACGCCGCGGGCGATGCCGATGGCTTCGAGGGCTTCATCGGCGCTTCCGACGCGATCCGTCAGCTTTACGACCAGATCGTCCGCATCGCGCCCTCGAAGGCGCCCGTCTTCATCACCGGCGAGAGCGGCACCGGCAAGGAAGTCTGCGCCGAGGCGATTCACGCGCGCTCCGATCGCGCGAGCGGGCCGTTCATCGCGCTCAATTGCAACGCAATCCCGAAAGAATTGATGGAGAGCGAAATCTTCGGTCATGTGAAGGGCGCCTTCACCGGCGCGCATGAGGAGCGCGCGGGCGCGGCAGAGCTGGCGCATGGCGGCACGCTTTTCCTCGACGAAATCTGCGACATGGATCTTGCGTTGCAGGCGAAGCTTCTGCGCTTCGTGCAGACCGGCACCGTGCGCCGCGTCGGCGACGTGCGGCAGCGCCACGTCGATGTGCGCTTCGTCTGCGCCACCAACCGCGATCCCGCGAGCGACGTCGCGACCGGCCGCTTCCGCGAGGATCTTTATTACCGCCTGCATGTGTTGCCGCTGCATCTGCCGCCCTTGCGCGAGCGCGCGGGCGATATCGTGCGGCTCGCACGCGCGTTTCTCGCGCGCTACGCCGAGGAGGAAGGCCGCGCCTTCGCGGGCTTCACGCCGGAAGCCGAGGCCGCGCTCGATGAATTCGCCTGGCCCGGCAATGTGCGGCAGTTGCAGAACGTGATCCGCCGCGTCGTCGTGCTGCACGACAACGAATATGTCAGCGCCGAGATGCTGCCGCTCTCTCCCGAGTGGAGCGCGCACGAGGCATCGCGCGACACCGGCTCCTTGCCGCGCACCGAGAGCCCGGCGATCGCGCCCTATCGAATGCAGGAACAGAAGATCATCGAAAAAGCGCTCGCCGCCTTCGGCGGCAACGCGCAAAAAGCCGCTGCGGCGCTCGAAATCGCGCCCTCCACCATCTATCGCAAGCTGCAATCGTGGACGCAGGGCCGCGGCGCCGTGTGAGCGCATTGGACGCGGCACCCTTTGTTCCCTAAGCTTGTGAAATGAACCTCATTGCCAATGTCTTGGT
Organism: uncultured Alphaproteobacteria bacterium; assembly: GCA_963751685.1. Classification (GTDB taxonomy): domain Bacteria; phylum Pseudomonadota; class Alphaproteobacteria; order Rhizobiales; family Xanthobacteraceae; genus Palsa-892. The sequence goes on from CAVVVV010000017.1 coordinate 193,086, forward strand.
GGCGCTCGTCGCGCTCTTGCACGCGTATTTTCTCGTGCTCGAAATGTTTCTGTGGACGAAGCCCCTGGGGCTGCAAACCTTCCGCCAATCGCTCGCGAAGGCGGAGGAATTGGCGGTGCTCGCCGCCAATCAAGGGCTCTATAACGGCTTCCTCGTCGCCGGCCTCGTCTGGGGGCTGCTTCATCCGGTGGCCGCTTTCGCGTTCCAGATCAAAGTGTTTTTCCTCATCTGCGTCATCCTTGCCGGGCTTTACGGGGCGTGGAGCGTTTCGAAGCGAATCCTGTTCGTGCAGGCGTTGCCGGCGGCCGTGGCGCTCGTCTTCGTTTATCTCGCCGCCTCCTGACGTTTTAAGACCCATTCTGCCCTTCCCCACGGACCGACGCGCTTACGCGCGCGGCCGCTCGCCGGGTGAGGAGGGGGTGGGAAAATGCGGAAGAATTCCGCTATACGCAGTTCGGCCATGAGCAATAACCCCACCCACAAGATCAAGGCGCGGCTGCCGCGCGGGCTCGCCGATCGCGGGCCGGCGGAGCTTTCGGCGACGCGCGAGATGATCGAGAAAATCCGCGTCGTCTACGAGCGCTACGGCTTCGAAGCGGTGGAGACGCCGGCAATCGAATACACCGACGTGTTGGGCAAATTTCTGCCGGACCAGGACCGGCCGAACGAGGGCGTGTTTTCGTTTCAGGACGAGGACGAGCAGTGGCTGTCGCTGCGCTACGATCTCACCGCGCCGCTCGCGCGCTATGTGGCGGAGAATTTCGACGCGCTGTCGAAGCCCTATCGCAGCTATCGCTACGGCTGGGTGTTCCGCAACGAAAAACCGGGGCCGGGGCGCTATCGCCAGTTCATGCAGTTCGACGCCGACACGGTGGGTGCGGATTCCGTCGCCGCCGATGCCGAGATGTGCATGATGGCGGCGGATACGATGGAGGCGTTGGGGATTGCGCGCGGCGATTACGTTATCAAAGTGAATAATCGAAAAGTTCTCGATGGCGTGATGGACGCCGCGAAGATTGACCCTAAGCAGCGCCTCATAGTTCTTCGTGCGATCGATAAACTCGACAGACTCGGCCGCGAAGGTGTCGAACTCTTGCTCGGTAAGGGAAGAAAAGACGAGAGCGGCGATTTCACCAAGGGCGCGGGACTGGCGAAAGAAGCGAGCGATCGGATTCTCGCTTTCATCGCATCAAAAGGCGGTGCTGCGGATGCGACGATTCAAAATTCTTTCAAAAGTTGTAGGCGAGACTCTAAACTTGGCGAAAACGAAAGGCATAGCCGAATTGAAGAAAATTTCTTCTTTGCTCTAGCCGCTATCGGGATATGCGGACCGCGTCGTCATCGATCCTTCCGTTGTCCGCGGCCTCGAATATTACACCGGCCCGGTTTACGAAGCCGATCTCACCTTCGAAACGAAAGACGAAAAAGGAAATCCCGTTCGCTTCGGCTCGGTCGGCGGCGGCGGACGCTATGACGGGTTGATCGCGCGCTTTCGCGGCGAGCCGGTGCCGGCGACCGGATTTTCCATCGGCGTGTCGCGCCTGCTCGCCGCGCTCCAACACCTCGGCAAGAGCGGCACCAAGGCCGAAAGCGGCCCGGTCGTCGTCACCGTCTTCGACAAGGAGCGCCTCGCCGACTATCAGAAAATGGTCACAGCGCTTCGCGACGCCGGCATCCGCGCCGAGCTTTATCTTGGGCAATCCGGCAAAATGGGCCCGCAGCTCAAATATGCCGACAAGCGCAATTCGCCTTGCGTCGTCATCCAGGGCGGCGACGAGAAGGCGAAAGGCGAGGTGCAGATCAAGGACCTCATTCTCGGCGCCAAGGCCGCCGCGGACATTGCCTCCAATAAGGAGTGGCGCGAGGGCCGCCCGGCGCAGTTCTCGGTGAAGGAAGCGGACCTCGTCAAAGCCGTGCGCGAGGTGCTCGGCCGCCAGGCAATTGCGCACGGGCATTGACCGCTCCAAGCCGCCTTCGCAACCGGCGTGGCGCCCGCCGCCGCGCTTTGCTACAAGCCCCGCTTCAAAGTGAGCCGCACCATGGACGCCGAAAACCGCATCGCACGCGCGCGTGACGGACGCGCCGAAACGCTCGTAGAACTCTACGAGCGCGCGGGCTATCCTGCGCGTCGAGCCCGCGATCCTGCAGCCCGCCGATATTTTTCTCGAACTCTCCGGCGAGGAGTTGCGGCGGCGGCTGTTCCTGACCGCCGACGCGGGCGGGCGCGAGCTTTGCCTCCGCCCCGACCTCACCATTCCCACCTGCCGCGCGCACATCGAGAAGAACGCGCCCGCTCCCGCCGCCTATTGCTATCTCGGAACAGTGTTTCGCGACCGCGGCGGCGGCGCCGGCGAATACGTGCAGGCGGGAATCGAATCGCTCGGCCGCGACGATCTCGAGGCCGCCGACGCCGAATGTCTTTCGCTGGCGCTGGAATCGGCGAAGCACTTCGGCGTGGCGCGGCCCTCGATCCGCATAGGCGATGTCGGGCTTTTTTCCGCGCTGGTGGTGGCGCTCGATTTGCCGCCTGCCTGGCAGCGGCGGCTGTTAAAGGATTTCAACCGCACCGGCACACTCGCCGACGATCTCGCCACCATGAAGCACGCGCCCTCGCCGCCGCTGCCGCAGGCGGGTGTGCTCGCGGCGCTGCAAGGCTCCGACCCCGCGGCGGCGCGCGCTTTCGTCGCCGATCTGTTCTCGATCGCGGGAATTTCCGCGGTCGGCGGCCGCACGGTCGCCGAAATCGCCGAACGCTTTCTGGAGCAAGCCTCGCTCGGCGCCACGAGCGGGCTCGGCGCCGAGACGACCGCTGTGCTCGAGCGCTATCTTGCGATCGAAGGCGACCCCGACGAGGCGCTGGCGGCGCTGCGCGCGCTCGCCAAGGACGCGAAGCTTGATCTCGCCGCCACGCTCGATCGCTTCGAGCAGCGCACCGGATTCATCGCCGCCGGCGGCACCGACGTCTCCGCCATCCGCTTCGCCACCGCCTTCGGCCGCGCCCTCGATTATTATTCGGGCATGGTGTTCGAGCTTTACGATGCGAAGGATCGCGTGAAATGGCCGCTGATCGCGGGCGGCCGCTATGACCGGCTGATGACGCTGCTCGGCAGCCAAGAGCCGGTTCCGGCGGTCGGCTTCGCGGCGTGGATCGCGGAACTGGAAGCCGCGGGAGGGCCGCGATGAGCGCGCCCATTGTCGTCGGCGTGCCTTCCAAGGGGCGGCTGATGGAGAACGCGCACGCATTTTTCCAGCGCGCCGGCATGTCGCTGGTGCAGCCCCGCGGCGGGCGCGACTATCGCGGCACGATCCCCGAAATCGAAGGGGTCGAGGTCGCGCTATCTTTCGGCCGCCGAGATCGCCGGCAACCTCGCCCAGGGCGCGATCCATCTCGGCGTCACCGGCGAAGATCTCGTGCGCGAAATGATTCCGGACGCCGACAACCGCGTGTTGCTCGTGGAAGGTCTCGGCTTCGGTCACGCCAACGTCGTGGTGGCGGTGCCGCAGGCGTGGATCGACGTGCGCACCATGCGCGATCTCGACGACGTGGCGACCGCGTTTCACGCCAAGCGCGGCAAGCGCATGCGCGTGGCGACGAAATACGTGAATCTCACGCGCGGCTTCTTCATGCGGCACGGCATCGTCGATTACCGCATCGTCGAGAGCCTGGGGGCGACCGAAGGCGCGCCGGCAACGGGTGCGGCCGAACTGATCGTCGACATCACGACGACCGGCTCCACGCTCGCGGCGAACGGGCTAAAAGTGGTCGATGACGGCGTGATCCTGCGCTCGCAGGCGAACCTCGTCGCCTCGCTCGCGGCACCCTGGAGCGCGGGGGCGCGGGCGACGGCGCGTGCGTTGCTCGACCGCGTCGCGGCCGAGCGCTCGGCGCACACGATGCGCGAGGTACGTTCGCGCTTCAAAGGCGCCGATGCCGAGATCGTCGCGGAAGCCAAAGGCCGCTTCGGCGCCGAGGCCCCCCTCGGCGGGCCGACTTCGTCCGGCATGTTGACGCTGCTCTGCCCGCCGCAACGCGTGCACGAGCTGGCGATCTTCTTGCGCGAGGAAGGCGCGGAAACGGTGATGGTCGCTTCGCCCGAATACGTATTCGCGCGCGAAAACCCGCTTTACGAGACGCTGATTTCCCGGCTCGGTAACTCTTGAGCATGATCTTTTCCGAAAACCGGTTCCCACTTTTCGGGATCATGCTCTAAATTCAAGCGTTGCGGAAAACGATCGTCCGCGCGAGCGTGAAATTCACCACGAAGCCGACGCCGATGCCGAGGAGCTTCGCGACCGGCAGCGGAAAGTACTTGGCCGCCGCGACGAGCATCGCCGTGTGGGCGAGGAAGCCGCCGAACTGGCTCGCCGCGAACAGGATATAGGCACGCAGACTCATCTTGCTGCGGGCATGGTGCGCGAAAGTGAAGCGGGAGTTCAACACATAGGAAGAAGTGACCGCCACGATCCAGGCGCATACGTTCGACAGAATCAGGATCCAATCGGGATGAATGGCGACGGCGGCGACATGCGTGAGGATCGCGACCGCCGTGAAAAACACCGCGGCGTCGACGCCGGCATTAACCAAGCCCACGAGACCGAAACGGAACATCTGGCCGATCAAATTGCGCAAGGCGAATCTCCCGAGGCGCCGTCCATAGCACGAGACGAGATTGGGCGAATGCGGCGGATGTACGCGCGGCCCGCGCTGGGCTAGGAAAGGCCGAAAGAGGATAGCGGACATGAACGGTGGGCCCCGATCGAGGCCAGGCATGGCGACGCCGGACGCCGACGGGCTTTCCATCGTCGTGCCGATTTACAACGAAGCCTCGAACCTGCCCGCGCTGCACCAACAACTCACGGCGCTCGCGCAGCGCTTGAACAAGGAGCGGCAGCTCGGGGTCGAGATCGTCTATGTCAACGACGGCAGCCGCGACAATACGGTCGAGGTCGCGCGCCGGCTGCCGGCCGAGAATTTCGATTTTCAGCTGATTTCCTTCTCGCGCAATTTCGGAAAGGAAGCGGCGCTCCTCGCCGGGCTCGATCACGCGCGCCACGGCGCGATCCTGTTCATGGACGGCGACGGCCAGCATCCGCCGGAGATCGCCGACAAGCTTGTCGCGCTGTGGCGCGACGAGGGCTACGACGTCGTCTACACCGCGAAGGCGACGCGCGCGGGCAAATCGGCTTCGCGCCGTCTCGCGGTGCGTCTCTTCTACCGCCTGCTCAATTGGGGCGTGCGCTATCCGATCCCGGAGGACGCGAGCGATTTCCGGCTCCTGTCGCCGCGCGCCGTCACGGCGCTCAAACAACTTCCCGAGCGCAACCGCTTCTTCAAGGGCCTTTCGAGCTGGATCGGCTTCCGGCAGGTGCGCGTGCCCTACGAGCCGGCAAAGCGCGCGCATGGCCGCACGAATTGGAACCTGCGCGCGCTCGTCGGGCTTTCGATCGAGGGCCTCACGGCCTTCTCGACGGCGCCGCTGCGGCTCGCGAGCCTGTTCGGGCTTGTTCTCTCGGTCACCGCCTTTTTCTTCGGCGGCTGGATCATTTTCGAAACGCTTTATTACGGCAAGGACGTCGCCGGCTATCCTTCGATCATCGTCGGCATCATGGTGATCGGCGGCGTGCAGCTCTTGATGATCGGGATCATGGGCGAATACATCGCCAAGATTCTCTCGGAACTGAAGGGACGGCCGGTCTATTTCGTCGCCGAGCACGAGATCCGCGAGCGCCAATCGGAAAAACGGGGTCCGCGCGAGGCCGCCGAATGAGGCGCATCGTTCTTTGCGCCGACGACTACACCCTTTCTCCCGGAGTTTCGCGCGCGATCCGCGATCTCGTATCGCGCGGCCGCCTGAACGCGGTATCGGTGATGACCGTCATTCCCGGCTTCGAGCAGGAGTGCGCTTCGCTGCTTTCGACACCCTGCCCAATTCCGCTCGCGATCGGCCTGCACGCGACGCTGACCGGGCCGTTCAAGCCGCTCGCCGCCTTGCCGATCGCGACCCCGGACGGCAAATTTCCATCCCTCTCGAAGCTCCTGCCGCCGCTCGGCTACTTTCGCATCGACCGCAAAGCGGTTAAGGCCGAGATCAAGGCGCAGATCGCGGCCTTCCGCAAAGCCCTCGGGCGCGATCCCGATTTCGTCGACGGCCACCAGCACGTGCAATTGATGCCCGGCCTGCGCTCGCCGTTCCTAAAAGCCGTGCTGGAAACGGCGCCGAAAGCGTGGGTGCGCCAATGTGGTGCCGCATCCGGCGCGAGCACGCGCGGGAACAAAGCGCGCATTATCAAATTCCTGAGCTGCGGTTTTCGCCGGCGCGCGGCGCGACTTGGGATTGCCTTCAACCCCGCGTTTTCCGGCGCCTACGAGTTTTCGACCGCCGAAGATTTCGGCGCGCTGTTTTCGCGCTTTCTCGACGGCATGCCGGATCGCGGTGTCGTCATGTGCCATCCCGGCTTCGTCGATGCCGAGCTCGTCGTGCGCGACCCGCTCACCCATCGGCGCGAGGAGGAATTCGCATTCCTCGCCGGCGAGGATTTTCCGGCCGTGCTCGCCCGCGCTGGCGCGAGCCTTGCCTGATCGCAAACGATTTCGGGGGCTGATGTCTTGGCCCGCGCGGTGGCGCTAAGGCGTCATGTCGTCGCCGCCTCCAGATGGCGGACGCCGTCGGCCTCAGCCACGAGTTCGAGCTTCTTCTTGTGAAAGGCTTGCAGCGTCGAGCGGTGGCCGATCGAGATCAAGGTCGTGTTCGGCAAGCGCTCGGCGATCAGGTGATAGAGCATTGCTTCGCCCACTTCGTCGATGGCCGACGTCGCCTCGTCGAGCAGCAGGATGTCGGGTTTGGCGAGAAGCGCGCGGGCGAGCGAGAGACGCTGCTGCTCGCCTTGCGAGAGCACATGCGGCCAGTTGGCTTCATCCTCGAGGCGCGGCTCGAGCTGCGGCAGTCCCACCGCGTCGAGCGCCGCGCGCAACTCATCGGCACTGAAGCGGTCCACCGCTTGCGGATAGGCCAGCGCTTCGTCGAGCCGGCCGAACGGCAGATAAGGCCGCTGCGGCAGCACGAAAAGCTTGGCGTCGTGCGGAAGGCCGATCGTGCCGGTGCCGAACGGCCAGATGCCGGCAATGGCCCGGAACAGGGTCGATTTGCCGGAGCCGGTCGGGCCCATGAGCAAGATCGAATCGCCAACCGAGATCGAGATCTTGTCGGCGGCGACGACGGGCTTCTTGTTGGGAAGCCACAGAAGGACTTCGTTCATCGTGAGCGACTGATCGGCGCGCTCTTTACGCTGCAGGGCCGATTCCGCCTGCAGCTCGTTGGCTGAAACGATCGCCTGTTCGAACCCGATCAGCCGCTGGATGACGGCGCGATATTCGGCGAGCATCGCGTAGGCGCGGATGAAGAAGCTGAAGGCGCTTTGCACCTGGTTGAACGCGGAGGCGGTCTGAAACAGGATGCCAAGCGGGATAGTGCCGGCGAAGTAGGCGGGACTCACGACCACATAGGGGAAAACGATCGAGGCTTGGCTATAGCCCGAGGTGAACCAGGTAAGCCGTTTCTGCGCCGACATGATTAAGCGAAAGTTGGCGACGAGGCTCCCAAAGCGGGTGCCGAGCTCGGCCTTCTCCATTTCATCGCCGTCGAGAAGCGCAATCTGCTCGCCATTCTCGCGGATGCGGACAAGATGATAGCGGAAATCGGCTTCGAGGCGCTGCTTATCGAAATTGAGCGAAGCCAGCACATTGCCGATCAAATGCGTTATCAGCGTGCCGATAAGGGCATAGACGAGCGATACCCAAACGAGATAGCCGGGGATTTTCACGTCGAAGCCGAATAGCAGTACGCCGGCGGCGTTCGAGAGCTGCCAAAGAATAATAACGAACGAGGCGAGCGTAACGACGGCGTTGAGCAGGCCGATCGAAAGCTCGATGCTGCGAACCGTGAAAAGCTCGAGATCCTCGGCGATGCGCTGATCGGGGTTGTCCGCCGGGTCGCCGACGGTGCGCATGCGATAGTGCGTACCGCGGTCGAGCCAACGCGCGAGATATTTTTCCGTCAACCATTTCCGCCAGCGGATGCGCAGCCATTGCTGCAAATAAAGCTGATACACCGCGGCGATAATGAACAGCGCGGCAAGCCCGCAGAAAAAAAACAGCTCGCTCTTGAAGATGTCCCAGTTCTTCTCCTGCACCGCATTGTAAAAGCGCGCATTCCATTGGTTGAACTGCACGTTGAGAAAGACCGATGCGAGTTCGAGCAAAACGACGGTCGCTAACAGGATACGGCCAGGCCAGCGATCTTCCCCCATGAAATAAGGAATGGCGAGGCGGCGAATGTCGGCGAGAAAGGCGAGAATCGAGCGCAAGGTCGGCTCCGGAGGTTGGGTGGGATTCGAACGAATTTAGCCCAGATGGCCAAAGTCAGGCCGCGAAAGCAAACGGCGATCACGGCAGAACCGTGATCGCCGATCGGGTTTGCTTCGGATGCGGTTATTTTGCGCCCAAGCAGGCTTTCGGCTTACCCGTATAACGCTCGCAATGCGTCGAACAGGAGCTTCGCCGCGGCGGCGGCGAGCAACAAGTAGCACCAGAAATAGAGCCGGTTTTGTTCGAGCCGGCGGTGAAGATAGACGCCGGCCCAGACGCCGACGGGAACGATGGGCGCAAGCAAAGCCGCCGCGATCAACGTCCAAGGCTTCGCATAGGCCAGCACGCCGTAAGGCACGAGCTTCACGAGATTGCCGAGCATGAAGATCGCGAGATTGGTTCCGGCATAGATCGTCTTGTTGAGCCCGCGCCGCAGCAAATACATGTTGACCGGCGGCCCGCCCGAATGCGCGACGAAGGTGGTGAAGCCCGAGACGGTGCCGGCGAGGATCGCGAGCGGCGGCGACACGGGCATGTGCGAGGGCTTCGCCCGGTGGCCGAGCAGAAACCAGTGCGCGGTAAACAGCAGCGTCACCGCCGCGATGCTCGCCGCGACGAGATGCGGATCGACGCGGGTGAAAAAGAAATAGCCGATGCCGATGCCGATCACGAGACAGGGCATCAGCCAGACGATGTCGCGCTTCGACCAGGTGCGAGGCCCGAACGAACCGAACGCGAACAGATCCATGAACGACACGAGGGGCGCGACGACAATCGCGGCGTCGAGCGGCGACATCACGAGCGAAAGCAGCGGAATTCCCAGGGTCGCGAGCCCGCCGCCGAAAGCGCCCTTGCTCAAGGCGATCAAGAATATAGTGGGCAGGCCAACGAGATAGAAGAAGACTGGATCGATCGGCATTTCCCGAGCGGCCGGTCAGGCGTGGGCGGCGTAGGGACGCGTGCGGTAGGGCTCCTCGAGATATTTCTTCGTCTCGGCGTCGAGCACAAGTTCAAGCGCTTTCAGCGCATCGGACAGATGGTGCGGCTTCGAGGTGCCGATGATCGGCGAGGTGACGGCGGGATTGGCGAGCGTCCACGCCACCGCGACCGCGGCGCGGGAAGCGCCGAGGCGCTCGGCCACCACGCGCACGCGCTCGGCGATCTCAAAATCGATATCGGAGGCGCCGATGCCGAGCGTCTGCATGAAGGCATCGGTCTTGGCGCGCAGCGTGCGCTCGCCTTGCGAGGGGGCGGAGCCGGCGAGAAAACCGCGCGCGATCGGCGACCACGGCGTCACCGCAATTCCTTCCGAGCGGCAGAGCGGGAGCATCTCGCGCTCCTCCTCGCGATAGATGAGATTGTAGTAGTTCTGCATCGAGACGAAGCGCGTGAGGCCGCGCTCGCGCTGCATGGTGACGAGCTTGGAGAATTGCCAGGCGCGCATCGACGAAGCGCCGATGTAGAGCACCTTGCCCGCCTTCACCACGTCGGACAGCGCTTCGATGATTTCTTCCATCGACGTCTCGGGATCGAGGCGATGGATGATGTAGAGATCGATGTAGTCGGTGCCGAGCCGCTTCAGCGAAGCGTCGATCGCCTCCATGACGTGCTTGCGCGACAGCCCCTTCTGGTTCGGCCCCTTCCCCATCGGATTGAAGACCTTGGTCGCGAGCACCACCTCCTCGCGGCGCGCGAATTCCTTGATCGCGCGGCCGGTGATCTCCTCGCTCACGCCTTGCGAGTAGACGTCGGCGGTATCGAAGAAGTTGATGCCCGCTTCGAAGGCCGCCTTGAAATAGGGCTTGGCCTCGGCTTCCTCCAGCACCCACTCGCGCCATTTCTTCGAGCCGTAGGTCATGCAGCCGAGGCAAAGGCGCGAGACCTTGATGCCGGTCGAGCCGAAGCGGACATATTGCATGTTTGAATTCCCGTTCTGCGCGGCTAGCGCTCCTTGCCGAAACCGTAAAGCTTGTGGGCGTTGTCGACCAGTACGCGTTGGCGTTGTCCCGCGTCCGGCACCCAGTCGGCGAGGAGGTCGAGGAGATCGCCGATCTTGGGCATCGGCGGCTTGATCGCCACATGCGGCCAATCGCTGCCCCAGACGAGGCGGTCGGACCGCGCCTCAACGAGCGCATGCGCGAACGGAATCGTGTCGCGATAGGGCGGACCCTCGCTGGACAGACGAAAAGCGCCGGAGATTTTCACCCAGCCATCGCTATCGCGCAGCAATGAAACGAGCGTGCGAAAGCCCGCATTGCTCACGCCTTCATGCGCCGGGACGTAGCCCATGTGGTCGATGACCCAGGGCACGGGGAGCTTTTCGAGCTTCTTCGCGATCGGCGCGATCTCGCGCGCGTCGATCAGGAATTGCAGGTGCCAGCCGAACGGCGCCACTTTTTTCGCGAGCGTGTCGATGGCTTGCAAGCCGATACCGCCGCCGAAGAGAACGTTCAGGCGACAGCCGCGATAGCCGACTTCGTTCAAGGCATCGAGCTCGCGCTCAGAAACCTGCGGCGCCACCACCGCGATGCCGCGCAGCTTGCCTCCTTCGGCACGAAGCGTTTCGGCGATCAGGCTGTTGTCCGTGCCGTGCACGCTCGGCTGCACCAAGACGCCGTGCGTCATGCCGGTCGCTGCGAGCATAGCTAGATACGCCCGCGGCGAAGCCTCGGGCGCGGTGTAGCTGCGGGTGTCGACGAGCGGATAGCGCGGCGGCAGCCCGATGATGTGGGCGTGACAATCGACCGCGCCGGGAGGGATTCGGTATCGCGTCGGCCCGCGCGGATCAGGATCGGGCGCCGAGCAAAGCGGCGCGCGCTCGGTGGCGAATGACTTCGCCTCAGCCACGGGCAGAAAGCGCCTTTCCCCTCGTTTCGGGGAGAAGGAAAGCGGCGATCATCACGAGCCCGTAGGCGCCGACCGCGATCAAATCGATCGTGCGGTTAAAGGACGCCCGCTCGCTCAGCCACGAAATCAGTCCCGGAACGCCGGCCGCAAACAGGCGCGCGGCATTATAGGAAAAACTCTGGCCGGATCCCCGCACCGCGGTCGGAAAGTTTTCGGTCATGACGGGCCCGAGTCCGGAAAAACAGCCGGAAGCGAACAGGCCGAGAAAAAATCCGAGAACGAGAACGCTCGCGTCATTTGCCGCCAACAGCGTGAGGGCAAAAATGCAAGCCCCCGAGCAGACCGCGAAGATCATGAAGGTCGGGCGGCGGCCTATGCGATCGTTGAGATAGGCGCTGACGAGATAACCGATGATCGATCCGACGATGACCGCCGCGAGATATCGGCCCGTCGCCATGGCCGCGATTTTGCGGGTGTTGCGAAGCGCTTCCAGGAACCAAGCGCTGGCGTAATAGCCGCCTTGCGCGCCGGCGGCGAGCAAGGTCATGAGAATCGTCGTCTTGATCAGCGAGGGAGAAAAAATATCCAGAAAACTCGCCGAGCGACGCTTGGCGCGGAGCTTTTTCTGCGTCTCGTTGAACACCGCCGCATCGTGAATGTGGCGCCGGATGTAGAAAATAAGAAGCGCCGGCAGCAAGCCGATGCACAACAATGCGCGCCAGGCGATGTCCGGCCGCAGCTTGAGCAGGAAAAAGATGGAAATCATCGCGGCGATCCCCCAGCCGATGCCCCATCCGCTCTGCATCGTGCCCACGGCCTTGCCGCGATCCTTGGCGCGGATCACTTCGCCGAGGAGGACGGCGCCCACCGCCCACTCTCCGCCGAGACCGAGGCCCATCAGCATGCGACCCGCCACGAGCTGCCAATATTCCTGGGCGAAGGCGCAGAGCAATCCAAACACGGCGAACCAAAGGATGGTGATCTGCAACACCCGCACCCGGCCGTAACGGTCGGCGAGGATGCCCGCGATCCAGCCCCCCAACGCCGAGGCGATCAACGTCAAGGTCGTGATCATGCCGGCTTGCTGGCGCGTCATGTCCAAGGCCACGACGATCGCGGGAAGGGCGAAGGTGAAGATGAAGAAGTCGAGGGAGTTGAGGCTCCAGCCGCCGAAGCAAGCCCATAGAGTGCGTTTTTCGTTCGGATCGAGCCGGCCGTACCAGGCGATTGGACTGTCGCTCTTTGCCATTGTCGCTCCTTACGGCGCATCCCCAATTCCGGCCTACTATCCCTTTTGAGGCGCGCGAACTCAAGCCGCCGCCATGCGTAGTCCGGACAGCCCAAAAACAAAGCGGGCCCCGCAAAGCGAGGCCCGCTCGGCTGTAAGAGAGCTACATCAGGTTACTCAGCTGTGAGCACGCGGCCCTTGGTCTCGGGCAGCAACAGCGCCGCCACGATCAGCATCCCGTAAGCGATCAGTGCGAATACGCCGATCGACTGGCCGAGCGGGAGTGTCGCGCTCAGCAATCCGACCAGTAGCGTATTGAACGAGGCCACGCCGCGCCCGAAATTATAGGCGAAGCCCTGGCCCGAACCGCGGATGCGCGTGGGAAACAGCTCGGTGAGGAACGGCCCCATGCCCGAGAAGATTCCCGAGGCGAAGAAGCCGAGCGGGAAGCCGAGGAACATGATCGTCGTGTTGTCGACCGGAATCTGCGTGTAGAGGAACACGGTGATGATCGAGCAGACGCCGAACAGAATGAAGTTCGCGCGTCGCCCGATGCGATCGGTGAGCCAGGCGCTGACCCAATAGCCGATCAGCGAGCCGACGATGATGACCAAGATATAACCGCTGGTGCCGAGCACGGTGAGCTTACGTTCCGCGCGCAGAAAGCTCGGGACCCAGAACGTGATGGCGTAGTAGCCGCCCTGCGCGCCGGTCGTGAGCAGGCAGGTCAGGATCGTCGTCTTCAGGATCGAGGGCGAGAAGATTTCGAGAAAATTCGATTTCTTGCCCGCCCGATCGAGATTGGCTTGCGTCTTTTTGTACACTTCCGGCTCGTCGACATAGCGCCGGATGTAGAACACGAGCAGCGCCGGCGTCAGCCCGACCCAGAACAGCGCACGCCATGCGGTTTCCGCCGGCATGATGCTGAAGAAGACGAGGTAGAGGAGCAATGCAATCGCCCAGCCGATCGCCCAACCGCTTTGCATGGCACCGACGGCCTTGCCGCGGTGTTCCGGACGGATCACTTCGCCGATCAGGACGGCGGCGCAGGCCCACTCGCCGCCGAAGCCGAAGCCCATCAGCGCGCGCGCGACCAGAAGCTGGTTGTAGCTTTGCGCAAAGCCGCAGAGGAAGGTGAAGAACGCGAACCATAAAATGGTGATTTGCAGCGTGCGCACACGGCCGAGACGATCGGACAAGGCGCCCGCAGCCCAACCGCCGAAGGCGGAAGTGAACAGCGTCACGGTGCCGATGAAGCCCGCCTCGGCGGGCTTGAGCGCGAACGCCGCGATAATGGTCGGAATCGCGAAGCTCAAGATCTGCACGTCCATCGCGTCGAGAATCCAACCGCCGATGCATGCCCAGAACGTCTTCTTCTCGCGCGGCTTCATTTCCGTGAACCAGTTCGTCGGGTGATGATCTTCCCGTGCCACTGTCTGTATCGACATGTTTGCTCTCCCCCATTCGGCGCTTCCCCGCGCCGGTTTTGCCCTAGCCTAGCATGATCGCCGGAAAATGCGCGGGCCTCACAGCAGCGCAAGCTCCGCATTTTTCAAATCCGTCACCAGCATGCGGCCGGGCGAATGCGTAATCGCAAACGGCGGCCGCGCCGCAGCAATCGCCGCTTGCGGGGTGACGCCGCAAGCCCAGAATACCGGCAGTTCGCCGGCTTCGACCGGTACCGGATCGCCATAGTCGGGCTTGGCGAGATCCCCGATCCCGATTGCAGCGGGAAAGCCGAGATGCACCGGCGCGCCGTGCACCGCCGGAAGCCGCGCGGTGATTTGAACCGCGCGAATGGCGTCGGCGGGCTTTAACGGCCGCATCGAGACGACCATCGGGCCGTGAAAGCGCCCCGCCGCCCAGGTCGGAATGTTCGTGCGATACATCGGGACGTTGGTGCCGCGTTCGATGTGGCGAACGGGCACTTCGCTCTGCAGCAACGCTTCCTCGAAGGAGAACGAGCAACCAATGACGAAGCTCACGAGATCGTCGCGCCAAACAGACAGAAGATCGCGCGGTTCATCGGCGAGCTCGCCCTTCTTCCAGACGCGATAACGCGGCAGATCCGTCCTGATATCGAGGTCGGCGCCGAGCGCGAGCAACTCATGACTGCCGGGCTCGGACACGCCGAGCAACGGACAAGGCTTGGGGTTGGCTTGGCAAAATCGCAGGAAATCTTCCGCCCAGTCGCGCGGCAATATGGCGAGATTGCCTTGCACGTAGCCGGGCGCGAGGCCGGCGGTCGGACCGTCATAGGCGCCGGAGCGGCATTGATGCCGCACCGCGATGCCGGTGAGCGGCATCGTCGAGCTCCGGGAAACGGCGAGATTGCTGTTGCGCATGTCCCCTCGGTGAGAAGCGCACACCGGGGAGGTGACGCTGTCCAATCGTGCTTTGCAATCGAGTTTGATAAGATAATCTTATCAAGGAGGAGTGCCCGCATGGTCGACTTCAAGATGCTCGAGACCTTCATGTGGGTCGCGAATCTTCGCAGCTTTCGCGGTGCCGCCGAAAAGCTCAACACCACGCAGCCTGCCGTCTCGATGCGGATCGCGCAGCTCGAGGAAGACCTCGGCGTGCGTCTGTTGGAGCGCGACCGGCGATCGGTTTCACCGACCGAAAAGGGACGGCTGCTGCTCGGCTATGCCGATCGCCTGGTCCGGCTCCGCGCCGAGACGGTCGAAGCGGTCGGCGACCGCAAGACGATGCGCGGCATCGTCCGGCTGGGGGTGTCGGAGACGATCGTCCACACGTGGCTGCCGACGCTGATCGAGCGCGTGAATGCCGCCTATCCCAATCTCGAACTCGAAATCGAAGTCGATATCTCGCCGAATCTGCGCGAGCGGCTGGTGGCCAAGGATTTGAATCTCGGCCTGCTGCTCGGCCCGATCAGCAATCCGGGCCTTCACAGCCGGCCGCTCTGCTCGTTTCCGCTCGCTTTCGTCGCCTGCGATCGGATCAAGTTCGGCAAGAAAAGCGTGCCGCTCGCGGAGCTCGCCAAGTGGCCGATCATCACGTTTTCGCGCCAAACGCAGCCCTATATTTTCGTGCGCGAGCTGTTCGAGCGCTCCGGCCTGCAGCCGACGATTCACGCCAGCGCCTCGCTTGCCACCGTGGTGCGGATGGCGCTCGACGGCATCGGCGTCGCGGTCATTCCGCCGGCGATCCTCGCCCAGGTCGTGCCGGAGAAACGCCTGCGCCGCCTCAAGACCGAAGTGAGCCTTCCCCATCTCAACTTCGTCGTCAGCTGGCCCTCGGCGCCGGACAGCTTCGCGGCCCAGAAGGTCGCCGAGATCGCCACCCGTGTCGCCAAGAGCGCGCGGGCGGGCAGCATTTCGTGATAAGAAAAAATTATCGAAATCAATCCTGAACGGCGATTGGACTTTATGCCGCCGCGGATGCTTCCTTTTCGATGCTCATCTGCTTTCTAGTGCCCGGTGCGCAAACGAATGACCGCTTCAACCTCCTGGGATTTCTGGATCGACCGCGGCGGCACCTTCACCGACGTGGTGGCGCGCGCGCCGGACGGAACGCTGATCGCGCGCAAGCTGCTTTCGGAAAATCTCGGCGCCTATCGCGACGCCGCCGTGCAAGGCATTCGCGATTGCCTGAAGTTGGCGCCCGGCGGGCCGATTCCGAAAGGAACGATCGGCGCGGTGAAAATGGGAACGACGGTCGCGACCAATGCGTTGCTCGAGCGCAAGGGCGAGCGCGCCGCGCTCCTGATCAGTCAGGGCTTCCGCGACGCGCTCAAGATCGGTTACCAGGCGCGGCCGAAGATTTTTGCCAAGCAAATCATCAAACCGGAAATGCTCTATGAGCGCGTCGTCGAAATCGGCGAGCGGGTGCGAGCGGACGGCAGCGTCGAGGAGGCGCCCGATCTCGCACGCGTGCGCGCCGAGCTCGAAGATCTGCGCGACGACGGCATCAAATCCATCGCCATCGTCTTCATGCACGCCTATCGCTACCCGGCGCACGAACAAGCGGTGGCGAAACTCGCGCGCGAAGCGGGCTTCGCGCAGGTCTCGGTCAGCCACGAGGTCTCGCCGCTGATCAAGCTCGTCGGCCGCGGCGATACCACCGTCGTCGACGCGTATCTCTCGCCGATCCTGCGCCGCTATGTGGCGCAGGTTGCCGGCGAACTCGATGCCGGGCGCTCGGGCGCGCGGCTGATGTTCATGATGTCCTCGGGCGGCCTGACTGCGGCCGACCTTTTCCAGGGCAAGGACGCGATCCTATCGGGACCGGCCGGCGGCGTCGTCGGCATGGCCGAGACCGGGCGCGAAGCGGGCCTCTCGCGCCTTATCGGCTTCGACATGGGCGGCACTTCGACGGACGTGTCGCATTTCGACGGCGAATACGAGCGCGCCTTCGAGACCGAGGTCGCGGGCGTGCGCATGCGCGCGCCGATGATGCTCATTCACACGGTGGCGGCGGGCGGCGGTTCGATTTTGCATTTCGACGGATCGCGTTTTCGCGTCGGGCCGGATTCCGCGGGCGCCGACCCCGGCCCGAAATGCTACCGCCGCAAAGGGCCGCTCACCGTCACCGATGCGAACGTGATGGCGGGTAAGCTCATTCCCGATTTTTTCCCGAAGATTTTCGGCCCGAAACAGAACGAGGCGCTCGACGACCAATCCGTGCGCACGGCGTTCGAGGCGCTCGCCAAAGAGATCGGCGGCGGCAGGAAGCCCGAGGAAGTCGCCGACGGATTCATCACCATCGCCGTCGAGAACATGGCGAACGCGATCAAAAAGATATCCGTCGCGCGCGGCTATGACGTGACGCGCTACGCGCTCAACTGCTTCGGCGGCGCCGGCGGGCAGCACGCCTGCCTCGTCGCCGACGCGCTCGGCATGAAGACGGTGCTGATCCATCCGTTTTCGGGGTTGCTTTCGGCCTATGGCATGGGCCTCGCCGACATCCGCGCCACGCGCACGCAAGCGATCGAGGAATCGTTCGGAGAGGCGGCGCAAGCCGCGATCGCCATGGCCGGCGGCAAGCTCGTGAAGGAGGCGGCGGGAGAGGTCGCGAGCCAAGGCGTCGCGCGCGGAGACATCCGCGTGCATGTGCGCGCGCATATCCGCTACGCCGGCACCGATACCCCGCTCGAGGTTCCGGCTTACACGATCGAAAAGGCCGACAACGACCGCGGATCGGCGATGACGCTCGCTGCGATGAAGGAGGCTTTCAAAGCCGCGCACCGCGCCCGCTTCGGCTTCATCGACGACACGAAAGAGCTCGTGGTCGAAGCGGTCTCGGTCGAAGCTGTCGGCGGCGGCGCCAAGTTCTCGGAGCAAGAAATTCCCGCGACCCAAGAGCCCCTGCCCGCGCCGGCGCGAAAGACGCGCATCTTTTCCAGGGGCGCCTGGCACGAGGCCGGCGTTTGGCTCCGCCAATCGCTGCGCGCGGGCCATCGCGTCGCGGGACCGGCGCTCGTCATCGAGCCGAACCAGACCGTCATCGTCGAGGAGGGCTGGCAGGCGGAGGTCAGCGGCAAAAACCATCTCGTGCTCACGCGCGTCAAAGTGCTGGCGCGGACGAAAGCGATCGGCACCGAGGCGGACCCGGTTATGCTGGAGGTCTTCAACAATCTGTTCATGTCGATCGCCGAGCAAATGGGCGTGACGCTGCAAAACACCGCCTATTCGGTCAACATCAAGGAGCGGCTCGACTTTTCCTGCGCCGTGTTCGACGGCGAGGGAAATCTCGTCGCCAACGCGCCGCACATGCCGGTGCATCTGGGCTCGATGGACCGCTCGGTCGAGACGGTGCTGCGCGAAAATCGCGGCAGACTGAAACCCGGCGACGTCTATGCGCTGAACGCGCCCTATAATGGCGGCACGCATCTCCCCGACATCACGGTTTGCACGCCCGTCTTTGATGAAGCCGGCAAGGAGATTATTTTCTGGGTCGCGAGCCGCGGCCATCACGCCGATGTCGGCGGCACTACGCCGGGTTCGATGTCGCCGCTCGCCACCACGATCGAGGAAGAAGGCATCTATATCGACAATTTCAAGCTCGTCGATAAGGGCCGCTTCCGCGAAAAAGAGCTGAACGAACTGCTTTCCGGCGGGAAATATCCGGTTCGCAATCCGGTGCAGAACGTCAACGATCTGAAAGCGCAGATCGCCGCCAACGAAAAGGGCGTGCGGGAACTGAAGAAGATCATCGCCGATTTCGGCTTCGACGTGGTGCACGCCTATATGGGCCACGTGCAGGACAATGCGGCGGAATCGGTGCGGCGCGTCTTGGACCGCCTGCACAATTCCGAATTCTCCTACGAGATGGATCAGGGCACCTTTATCAAGGTGAAAATTTCCGTCGACAAGCAAAAGCGCGAGGCGACCGTCGATTTCACCGGCACCAGCCCGCAGCAGCCGACGAATTTCAACGCGCCTTCGCCGGTGACGCGCGCGGCCGTGCTCTACGTCTTTCGCGTCATGGTCGACGACGAAATTCCGATGAACGCCGGCTGCCTCAGGCCGATCAAGATCGTGGTGCCGCCGCGATCGCTGCTGTCGCCCGAATATCCGGCGGCGGTCGTCGCCGGCAATGTCGAGACCTCGCAGGCGGTGACCAATTGCCTGTTCGGCGCGCTTCAAGCGCTCGCCGCGGCGCAAGGCACCATGAACAACCTCACCTTCGGCAATGCACGCTATCAGTATTACGAAACGATCTGCTCTGGCTCGCCCGCGGGCCCGGGTTTCGACGGCACCGACGCCGTCCACACGCACATGACCAATACGCGTCTCACCGATCCGGAAGTGCTCGAATTCCGCTTTCCGGTGCTGTTGGAGGATTTCCACATTCGGCCCAATTCCGGCGGGCGCGGACAATGGAATGCGGGCAACGGCATCTCGCGGCGCATCCGGTTTCTGGAACGAATGGATTGCGCGATTTTGTCCGGGCACCGTCGCGTGCGGCCGTTCGGATTGGCGGGCGGGGAGCCCGGTCAGCTCGGAAAAAATTCCGTGCGGCGGCGCGACGGTCGCATCGAGCCGCTGGAAGGCTGCGATCAGACGGTGCTGGAGGCGGGAGAAGCAGTGATCGTGGTCTCGCCGACCGGCGGCGGCTACGGCGATCCGAAAAAACGAATCTAAATCTCAATCCTCATCTGGCGTCGCGTCCGGAAGTTTAGCCTTCAGGATGGGCGTTTCCTTGAAGTAGCGACGCTTCTCGACCGAGCCCGTCACCAGAGCATCCGCGCCGAGCTTCGCCTGCGGCACGCTTCCCGGCGGGACCGGCCGGTTCGGCGACGGCAACGGACCATAGGCGGGGTAAGGCTGGCGCTCGATCACCGCCGGTCCCGCCGGAGCGGTTGCGGCGCGCGGCGCGGTTGGCGGCGTGAGGCTCAACGGCTCTCCGGCCGGACGCGCATCCCGCTGCACCACCATCGGCGCCGGCGCGCGCTGCATCGGCTGCGCGTTCGCCGAGAGCGGCAAATCGTTTTGGCGCGGCGGCATCCGGCCGGCCATCGCCGGCGGCGATTGCGGCGGCGCTTGGCGGGACATCGGTATGCCCTGGCGATCGCGGTACATCGGCGGCGGCAATTCCTCCGCCGCCGGCCGGCAAACAGAGCGCCCCGAGGCGCGGCGGGCGAGATCGAGATGGAAGTGATTGTAGTGGAAGACGTCGGCGCCGGGACCGAGCACGGTCGAAAAGCGCTCGCAGGCGGCGGCATGAATCTGACGCAGGAAGCCGCGCTCCTCATAAGCGCCCTTCCAGCCGTGCTCCACCGTCACTTCGCGGCCGCTCGCGAGCCTGAAGAGGGCGACGTCGAGCGCGTTGCCGAAAGCGTGCTCCGAAATGTTTCCGCCCGGCTGGTTGTTCACGCTGCGGCAGGAATAGGCGGAGAGCTGCTTGATCTCAACCACCTGCTCGCCGAACCAGGCGGCGGCGGCGGACTGCACCGATTCCGCGAGCCAGCGATCGACTTCGCCGATCATCGGGCAGCCGAGCGTCGCCCGCGGCTCGACCGTAACGTAGCCGCCGCTCATCGCCGAGACCTTGAATGGATGCGTCATGCCGCAGGCGCCGTGGCCTTCGATCGCCGACTCCGGCTCGACATAGGCCGAGGCCTCAACGCGCTTCTCGGCGAGGCAGCGCTCCTCGGCTTCCGCGCGCCAAGGATCGCGCGTTTCGAAACCGAAATCGCGACAACCGAAGAGCCCCAGCGCGACGAGCGGGGCGACAAAATACAAACCAACTCC
The DNA here is from genome assembly GCA_963751685.1 of uncultured Alphaproteobacteria bacterium. Lineage (GTDB taxonomy): Bacteria > Pseudomonadota > Alphaproteobacteria > Rhizobiales > Xanthobacteraceae > Palsa-892. The sequence continues at coordinate 213,742 of CAVVVV010000017.1, forward strand.
ACGCGCCATGGCGCGAAAAATGCGGTGCGTTGCGTTAAGGCGGGATCAACGAAGCTCGTTAATGAAGGATCAACGATAAGAAGCCGCTGAAACCCTGGATCCTGCCGCCTCGCGCGGATTGTCCGCCGCCGCCGACTCTGCCAAGACGATCTCGGCTCTGTTATCTCCCGGAAGAACGCCGAAGGCCGCATGAACAAGCTCGTCCGCCTAATTAAAACCCGCTGGCGGGCGATCCCTATTCTCGGCCTTAGCCAAATTCTCTCGTGGGGCGCGATCTATTACACGCCGGTCCTGATCGCGCCTTTGATCGCAGAAGAGCGCGGCTGGTCGCTGACCTTCGCCATGGGCGGATTTTCCCTCGGCCTCTTGGCAGCCGGCCTCTGCTCGCCGCTCATAGGCCGGATGATCGACCAACATGGCGGCCATGTGGTGATGCCTCTGGGCGCTCTATTAGGCGCGGCCGGGCTCATCGGAATCGCTTACGCGACCAATCCGGTACTTTATCTCGCGGTCTGGATGGTGCTCGGCGCCGCGATGGCAGCCTCGCTCTACGATCCCGCCTTCGCGACACTCGCGCGCATTTTCGGCACCGACGCGCGAAGGGCGATCACGCTCCTCACCTTCATCGGCGGCTTCGCCTCGACGGTGAGCTGGCCCGCGACGTATTTTTTGATCGAAGCGATCGGTTGGCGCGGTACCTACGGCCTTTACGCCGCCTTGCTCGCTTTACTCGCGGCTCCTTTACTCGCCTTTGCCCTGCCGCGCGAGCACGCGGCGGCACAAGTTCTGCCCGAAGGGCCGTTGCCGAAACGCACCCGGCATATTCCGGCAACCGGCTGGCCGTTCGTGCTCGTGGCGATCGGTTTCGCGACTTACGCCTTCAATCTCTCTGCGCTTACGGCCAACATGCTCGCGATCTTCGCCCGCTTCGGCATCAATCCGGCAACGGTGGTGCTGATCGGCGCGCTGTTCGGGCCGGCGCAGGTCACGGCGCGGTTTCTCGAGTTCACCTTTGCGCGCAAACTGCATCCGCTCGTGATCGCGCGTTTCGCGGTCGCGCTCCTCATCTTCGCTTATGGAATGTTCGCCCTCCTCGGCTTGTCGGCGGCCGTGGTCGCGACTTTCGTGATCCTGTTCGGGCTGGCCAACGGCCTGATTACAATCGCGCGGGGCACCGTGCCGCTCGCGCTCTTCGGTCACTCGGGTTACGGGCGGCTCTTGGGGCGTATCGCGCGGCCAACGCTCGTCATGCAGGCCATTGGGCCGCTCGTGCTCGCCTTTGTCGCCGAGCGCTTTTCGGACCCCGCGGCGCTTGCCTTGGCCGCGACTTGCACGATCGCAGCCCTTCTGTGCTTCGCCGCCATCCGGCGGCCTTAAGGCGCGTAAACCTTCCGTCAACCATAACTTCACGGATGATGGGCGGCATGGCCGCATATTGCGAGGAGATGCGCGGCGTTTACCATTCGGTCGCAACACTCGGTTAGGCATAAGCGTCCAGTTCGGCGATTAGTATCGGGTACGTCGATGCGTAAACTGTCCTTCCTTCCCTTCCTTATTCTCCTCTGCGTTCCGGCCGTGGCGGATCCGCTCGATACGTCGAGAAGCGCCCAGCTCGTCCGCGTGCCGCGCTATGTCGCGCCGCCGAGCGTCGACGAGCGCGCGCAGCCGCGCGAGCGCTCCGACTTCGCCGACAATCGTCCGGGCGCCGCGCGTCCCGGCTCGATGGGCGGCGGCTTCATCGAATTTCTCTTCACCGGCCGCTCGGAACTGCCACGCTCGCAATATCAGCGCCCGTGGGAAGACATGGCGGAACGGCAGGGAGGAGGCCGCATCCTGAATGTGCGGCGCGACGACCCGGCCACGGCCGAGCAGCCTCGCCCGGCGATGGACCCGCGCTTTCAGAAACAGATCGTCGAGTATCCGACCAAGGAACAGCCCGGTACCCTCGTCATCGATACCAACAACCGCTTCCTCTACTACGTGCAGGGCGGCGGCAAGGCGATCCGTTACGGCGTCGGCGTCGGCCGGCCCGGCTTCGAATGGGCGGGCGTGAAATCCGTGAGCGAGAAGAAAGAATGGCCCGATTGGCGGCCGCCGGCGGAAATGCTCGCCCGCCGGCCGGATCTGCCCACCTTTATGGCGGGCGGCCCGGAGAATCCGCTCGGAGCCCGCGCGATCTATCTCGGCTCCTCGCTCTACCGCATTCACGGCTCGAACGAGCCGCAGACGATCGGCACCGCGGTGTCCTCCGGCTGCATCCGCATGCGCAACGAAGACGTGATCGACCTCTACGAGCGCGTGAAGGTCGGAACCAAAGTGATCGTAATCTGAGCGTTGTCCGGGGGCGGAAGCGCCACGGGGCCGCCTGACGAGGCGGCCCCGTTTTCTTTGGCGCGGGGCGGATCAGGCGATTTTCTGGAGCATGATCTTTTCCGAAAACCGGTTCCCACTTTTCGGGATCATGCTCTAGGCGATCAAGCGATAGGCCGGGATCGTCAGGAACTCCTCGATCTCGAGCGCCAGCGACATTTCCTTGAACAGATCGACCGCGTCCTCGAAACGGCCGGCGTCGTAAGTGGTCGGGCCGATCGCCCGGCGCACCTTTTCCATTTCGTCATCGAGAATCGATTCGAAAAGATCGGGTGTGACCTCGCGGCCGTCGGCAAGGCGAGCGCGGTGATAGATCCACTGCCAGACCTGCGAGCGGCTGATCTCGGCGGTGGCCGCGTCCTCCATCAAATTATAGAGCGGCACCGCGCCGCGGCCGCGCAACCAGGCTTCGATATATTGCACGCCGACGCGAATGTTGAGCCGAAGCCCCTCCTCCGTGCGCTCGCCCTTGTGCATTTCGAGCAACTGGTCGCGCCCGACGCTCACTTCGTTCCTGAGTTTTCCAAGCTGGTTCGGCGTTTTCATCAGGCGATGGAAAACTTCTTCGGCGACCGGCACGAGATCGGGGTGTGCCACCCAGGTGCCGTCATGGCCGTCGCTGGCCTCGCGCTCCTTGTCGGCGCGCACCTTCTTGAAGGCGGCCTCGTTGGCGCTGGCGTTGCCCTTCACCGGAATTTGCGCCGCCATGCCGCCCATGGCGAAGGCGCCGCGGCGATGGCAGGTGCGGATCAGGAGCAGCGAATAGGCGTGCAGGAACGCTTTATCCATCGTCATCGCCGCGCGGTCGGGCGTGAGGAAGCGCTTGTTCTTTCCGAGCCGCTTGATGAAGGAGAAGATGTAGTCCCAGCGGCCGCAATTGAGGCCGGTGATGTGGTCGCGCATCTCGTAGAGAATTTCGTCCATCTCAAAGGCGGCGGGCAGCGTCTCGATCAGGACGGTCGCCTTGATGCTGCCGGCCGGCAGGCCGAGCTTCGATTGCGCGAACACGAAGACATCGTTCCACAGCCGCGCCTCGTGGTGGTTCTCCAGCTTCGGTAGGTAGAAATAAGGCCCGGTGCCGGCGGCGATGGTGCGCTTGGCGTTGTGGAAGAAATAGAGTCCGAAGTCGAACAGCGCGCCGGCGATCGAAGCGCCGTCGACCGTTACGTGATCCTCCAGCAAGTGCCAGCCGCGCGGGCGCACGAGGAGTACTGCCGGCTTGTCGCCGAGCTTGTAGGCTTTCTTCGTCTGCGGATCGAGGAAATCGAGCTTGCCGGCCCAGCGATCCTTCAGGTTGATCTGGCCGTCGAGCAGATTTTCCCAGCTCGGCGAGCAGGCGTCCTCGAAATCGGCCATGTAGACTTCGGCGCCGGAATTGAGCGCATTGATGACCATCTTGCGATCGACCGGGCCGGTGAGCTCGACGCGCCGGTCGAGAAGATCCTTCGGCAGCGGCGCGACCTTCCAACCCTGGTCGCGGATGGTCTTGGTCTCGAGCAGAAAGTCGGGGAGCTCGCCGGCATCGAAGCGGTGCTGACGATCGGCGCGGCGCGCCAGCAATTGCTTGCGCGTGCCATCGAATTTGCGGTGCAGCTCGGCGAGGAAATGCAGCGCCGCCGGCGTCAAGATCTCCTCGAAGCGCGGCCGCATCGCGCCGCTGATCTTCATGCCCGCAACGGCCGGTGCGGCACGCGCCGCGGATTTAGCCGCCGCTGATCTCGCGGATTTTTTTCGAGCGGGCGCCTTTTTGCTCACGGCCTTGCGGCGGCCGCCTTTTTTTCCACTGTTCTTTTTCTTGCCCTTTTTGGGCTTTGCCTTTTTGGCCATCGTCCAATCCCCGTGATTTTCGTCCGCGATAGTATGCCAGCTTTAACGCCTGCCAAAACCCGCCGCCTGCAGCGGCTGCGGCAGCGGCCCGCCGGTCGCCCAATCCAGCAACTCGACGGTATGAACGACCGGAACCGAGATTGCGCTGGCGATTTGGGTGATGCAGCCGATATTTCCCGTCGCCACGATCTGCGGCGAGGTCTTTGCGATATTCGCAACCTTGCGCGCGAGAAGGCGCGCGGCGATCTCCGATTGCAGCATATTGTAGGTGCCGGCCGAGCCGCAGCAAAGATGACCTTCGGGTATGTCGCCGACGATAAACCCGGCCTGGGCGAGCAACGCCTTCGGCTCGCGGTCGATTTGCTGGCCGTGCTGCATCGAACAGGCCGAATGATAGGCGACCTTGATATTGCGGGCGGCGAGCGGCGGCAACGGCGGAAGCTTCGCCAGATACTCGGAAATGTCCTTGGCGAGGCTCGAGATCTTCGCGGCCTTGTCGCGATAGTTCGGATCGGTGCGGAGCATGAAGCCGTAATCCTTGATCGTCGTGCCGCAGCCCGACGCCGTGATCACGATCGCATCGAGCCCGCCGCCTTCGATCTCGCGCGTCCAGGCATCGACATTGTTGCGCACGAAAGCCAGCGCCTCGTGCTCGCGGCCCAGGTGATGGCTGAGCGAACCGCAGCAGCTCTCGCCCTCGGCGAGCACGACTTCGATGCCCTGGCGGTTGAGCAGGCGGATCGCCGCCGCGCGGATCGCGGGTTGCGCCACCCGATCGACGCAGCCCGACAGCAACGCCACACGGCCCTTGCGCGTTCCCTGCGCGGGGAAAATTTGGCGTGCGTCGTTGAGCGAGGAAGCCGGCACGCGCCAGGGTGCAAGCCGAAGCATCGCGGCGATGGGCTTTAACCCGACGGCGGCGAAGAGCGGCGCAAAGGGCTTGGCGAGCAGCGCAGCGTAAAGGGCGGCGCGGAAACGCGCCGGATAAGGCATGAGCTTGGCGAGGAAGGCGCGATACAGGCGATCGAGCAACGGCCGGCGATAGGTCTTCTCGATGTGCGCGCGCGCCTGATCGACGAGGTGCATGTAATGGACACCGGAGGGGCACGTCGTCATGCAGGCAAGGCACGAGAGGCAGCGGTCGATGTGCTTGACCACGTCAGGGGTGGCGGGCTTGTCCCTCTCCAGCATCTCCTTGATGAGATAGATGCGGCCGCGCGGGCTATCGAGCTCGTCACCCAAGAGCACATAGGTCGGACAGGTCGCGGTGCAGAAGCCGCAATGAACGCAGGCGCGCAGAATCTTGTCGGCGACCGCGATGTTCGGATCGGCGAGTTGGGCCAGGGTGAAATTCGTCTGCATGCTCAAACGCCCGCGTACATGCGGCCCGGATTGAGGATGCGCTTCGGATCGAAGCTCTCCTTGATCCGGCGCGTGAGCGCGGCGAGGTCCGGCTCCAGCGGCTCGAAGACCGCCGCACTCGCGCGCACCGCGGCGCTGGCGCGAATGAGCGTCGCGTGCCCCTCGCCTTTGAGCGCCTCGCGAAGGGCGGTCTCATGCGGCGCTTCATCGGGCATCGCGACCCATAACAGGCCGCCCGCCCAGTCGTAGAAAATCTTCGCGCCGGTGGCGGCCGAGATCGCGCTTGCGATCCTCGCACCCGCGGTGGGCGCGGCGGAGATTCGCCACACCGCATTCTTGCTCCCGTCGGCGAAAGGAACAACGTCGCGCACCGCGCGCCAGAACGCGCGCGAGTCCTCGGCCGCCAACGATTCGAGCTTGCCGAAGGGATGCAACAGGGATTGGAGTTTCTCGCGGCGGTAGGCGATCGAGGGCGTAATGCCTTCGAGGCGGAATGCGGTCACGGCGGAATGGGCGGCAGCGACCGGGCGAACGGGGATCGCGGCGGCGACGTTTTGCGGCAAATGCGCCGCCGCCGAAACATCGCATGCCGTTCCCATCGCCGCGCTCATCGCTTCGACCGCCTGCTGGTCCGCGAGACCAAGGACGAGAACGCTCGCCACGTCCTCCGCCGCCGGCAGCACTTTCAGCGTGATCTCCGTCATGACCGCGAGGGTGCCCCAGGAGCCCGCGAGCAGCTTCGGCAGGTCGTAGCCGGTGACGTTTTTCACCACGCGGCCGCCGGCCTTGAAGGCTTCCCCGCGGCCGGAAACGGCCTTGATGCCGAGCGCGTGGTCGCGCGCGGCACCCGCTTTGATCCGGCGCGGGCCCGATAGATTGGCCGCGAGCATGCCACCGATCGTGCCCTCGCCCGCTCTGCCCCCGAGCAGCGGGCCGAGATCGAGAGGCTCGAAGGGAAGCTCCTGCCGGTTTTGCGCAAGCGCCTTTTCGATTTCCGCGAGCGATGTTCCGCCCTTCGCCGAAAGCACGAGTTCCTCGGGCTCGTAGAGCCCGATGCCGGAAATGTTCGAGCCATCCAATGTGAGATCGGTCTGCGCGGCGCGGCCGATCGCGCGCTTGCTGCCGCGGCCGACGACTTCAAGGGTTTTTCCTTCGGCCACCGCCCATGCGACGGCCTTGACGACGTCGTTATCGTCGCGGGGCTTGAGCGTATCGGTCATTAGACATTATTGCCTTGGATTGAATCAGCGGGCGTTCCTAACATTTAACGGGAGCATGATCTTTCCGAAAACCGGTTCCCACTTTTCGGGATCATGCTCTAGAATCTTGGCAGATCAGGAAACGGCAGCTTGCCGGCGTGGATGTGCATGCGGCCGAGCTCGGCGCAGCGGTGTAGCTTCGGGAATACCTTACCGGGATTCAACAGGCCCTTGTCGTCGAAAGCGCATTTCAGCCGCTGCTGCTGGGCGAGATCGGCTTCCGTGAACATCGAGGGCATCAAATCGCGCTTCTCGACACCGACGCCGTGCTCGCCGGTCAAGACGCCGCCGACTTCGACGCAAAGCCTCAGAATATCGGCGCCGAACCTCTCGGCGCGATCGAGTTCGTCCGACTGGTTGGCGTCATAGAGAATGAGCGGATGCAAATTTCCGTCGCCGGCGTGAAAGACGTTGGCGACGCGGAGCTTGTATTGCTCGGACAGCTCGCGCACGCGCGCGAGCACCAAGGGTAGCTTCGCGCGCGGGATGGTGCCGTCCATGCAGTAATAATCGGGCGAAATTCGCCCGACCGCCGGAAAGGCGGCCTTGCGCCCGGCCCAGAATTTCAGCCGCTCTTCTTCCGAATTCGAAGCGCGCAAGGTGGTGGCCCCGCACGATTTGGCGATGGCGGTGACGCGATCGAGGAGGTGCGTGCATTCGGCCTCCGGCCCGTCGAGCTCGACGATCAGCAATGCCTCGACATCGAGCGGATAGCCGGCATGGACGAAATCCTCGGAGGCGTGGATCGCCGGCCGATCCATCATTTCCATGCCGCCGGGGATGATTCCCGGCGCCGATGATCTTCGCGACGCAATCGCCGGCGGCTTCCGAGGTGGGAAAGCCGACGAGCAGCGCACGCGCCGTTTCAGGTTTCTTCAAAATGCGCACCGTCACCTCGGTGACGACGCCCAAGAGACCTTCCGAGCCGATGATGACCGCCAAGAGGTCGTAGCCGTTGGCATCGAGCTCTTTGCCGCCGACGCGGACGATCTCGCCCGTCATCAGCACCATCTCGACGCCGAGCACGTTGTTCATGGTCATGCCGTATTTCAGGCAATGCACCCCGCCGGAATTGGTCGCGACATTGCCGCCGATGGTGCAGGCGATCTGCGAGGACGGGTCGGGCGCATAGTAGAAGCCCGCCTGCTCCACGGCCTTGGTGATGCCGAGATTGGTGACGCCCGGCTGCGCCACGACGGCGCGATTTTCGTAGTCGATTTCGAGCAGGCGATTGAACTTCGCCATGCCGAGAAGCACGCCGTCGGCAAGCGGCAAGGCGCCGCCGGAGAGCGAGGTGCCGGCGCCGCGCGGCACGACCTTGATCCCCTCGCCGTGGCAATAGCGAAGGATCCGCGCCACCTGCTCGGCCGTCTCGGGCAAGACCACGAGCATCGGCGGCTGACGGTAGGCCGTGAGCCCATCCGATTCGTAGGGCCGCATTTCGTTCGCGGAATCGATCACGCCCTCGCCCGGCACGATGCGGCGAAGCGCGGCGGCGATCTCGACGCGGCGATCGAGTACGGCCCGGTCGAGATCGGGCATGATCAGCGACATGATTCCTCCGCTCGGCGACTGGCATTCTAGTGTCCCGATTCCGAAGTTTGCAACCGCCCTTGCGGCACGGTATGTGCGAACTTCGGAATCGGGCACTAGCAGATCGCCTTCCCAATATACGGGGTATACTCGATAGTTTAAGGCGGCTGTTTTTCGTTCTTGTCAGCGCCGGGCTGATCGTCGGTTTCCTGTTCTTGGTCCGGCTGGGTAGGCGCCGGTTGCGTTAGGGAAACAGGATCGGACCCGGGAAAGATTCTTCGAGCGCCTCGTCAAGCGCTTGATCGCGCTTCTTTTGCTCGCGGTCTTTTTTCGATTTCCCGGCTCGTTTCGATTTCGCGACAGCTTGCGGCATGTGGCGCTCCTCGCGACTTGCGCGGGAATCAACGATTGAATCCGGCCAAAGCTCCCTCGCCCGCAGTTAGCGCCGGGCCGAATTCATGTTATCGGTGTGCGGGCTGAACTCGCCCGCGAGCCGGGGGCGTCAATGCAAACCATCACCTGTGTCGAGGACTTGCGCGAAATCGCGCGCCGCAAGGTGCCGCGCATGTTCTTCGACTATGCCGAAAGCGGCTCTTACGCGGAGGAAACGCTGCACGCCAACCGGCGCGACTTAGAAGCGATCTTGTTTCGGCAAAAAATCCTGGTCAATGTTTCCCAGCGCACGACGGCGACGCAGATCGTCGGCAAGCCGGTTTCGGCGCCGCTGGCGCTCGCACCGGTCGGGCTTTGCGGCATGCAGCGCGGCAACGGCGAGATTCTCGCCGCCAAGGCGGCGGCAACAGCCGGTATTCCCTTTTGTCTCAGCACCATGTCGGTGTGCTCGATCGAGGACGTGGCGGAAGAAGTGAGCGAGCCTTTCTGGTTTCAGCTCTACGTCATGCGCGACCGTGAGTTCGCCCGCGCGCTGATCGAGCGCGCAAAAGCGGCCAAATGCAGCGCGCTCGTGCTCACCGTCGACTTGCAGGTGCTCGGCCAGCGCCACCGCGACATCAAGAACGGATTGTCGGTGCCGCCGAAGATGAAGATCGCCAATTTGATCGACATCGCGACCAAGCCCGGCTGGATCATGAGCGTGCTTCGCGCCAAGCGCAGAACTTTCGGCAACGTCGTCGGCCACGTGCAAGACGTCAGCGACAATACTTCACTGGCGGAATGGATCGCGGGCCAGTTCGACCCGGCACTGAACTGGGCCGACGTGAAATGGATCAGAAGCGTGTGGAAAGGGCCGCTGATCCTCAAGGGCATTCTCGACCCGGATGATGCGAAGCTCGCGGCGGAGCACGGCGCCGATGCGCTCGTGGTCTCCAATCATGGCGGGCGGCAGCTCGACGGCGCGCCCTCGTCGATCTCGGCGCTGCCGAAGATCGCCGAGGCTGTGGGCAAGAAGCTCGAGGTGCTGTTCGACGGCGGCGTGCGCTCGGGCCAGGACGTCATGCGGGCGCTCGCGCTCGGCGCCAAGGCTTGCATGATCGGCCGCGCCTATATTTACGGCCTCGGTGCCCGAGGCGAGGAAGGCGTCGGCGAGGCGATCGGCTGCATCCGCCGCGAGTTGGAGACCACGATGGCGCTCACCGGCGTGAACAAGGTGAGCGAGATCGGGCCGCAGGTGATCGTCAAGTGAGGGATGCCGCGCGTGCTTTAGCGGAGGCGAGAATGGTACAGCTGGGTGGGCTCGAACCACCGACCTCCTGTTCCACAGACAGGCGCTCTAACCAACTGAGCTACAGCTGCATAGGCGAGCCGCGCGGGAAGCTACGGGCTACCTATCGGGGATGCAAGCCTAGCCTGGCCGGCAGCGCGCTTGGCAAATCGCAAGAGCCGTAAAAACAAAGAGCCCGGCTCGTCGCCGGGCTCATTCTGCCGGCAAGTCGCCGGCGATCGACTAGCGCGCGATCAGCTTCACTGCACCTTCATGGTCTTCGACATGCCGGCTTTGATCGGCTCGGCGGTTTCTGTCGCAACCTTCTGGGCGAGTGCCGAAAGGGTCTTTGCTTGCGCGGATAGCGACTCGAACTGCTTGCGCATATGGCTCGCCGAAAGCTCGACCGCATCGGCAAGCGTCTTCGAGCCCATGAGCGCGCGGGTATAGTCGAACGAGGCGTTCACATTGACGCGCAGGGCCTCGAGCGCCTTCATGTTGAACTCGGTCGCGCCCTTGGTCGCGCTCGTATAGGTATCTTCAAGCACGTCGGTGGTTTCCTCGGCCGCCGACTTGATGCGGGCATAGACGTCCTTCGCCTGCTGCACGCTCTTTTCGGCGAACTCGCGCACCATCTCCGGCATCTCGATGTTCGGCATCTCGAACTTCGGCGCCGCAGCGGCTTTCAGGGCCTTTTTCGGAGTATCGGTATCGATCATGGCTTGGTCCTCGTCTGATCCACCCGTGCGGGGAGCCAATTTTGGTCTCCCGCCCGATCCTCAGAGAAGACTAGCATAGAATATTGTGCAATGCAACAAACTTGTTGCACTGCACAGTTTTAGGGCAGAGGTGACGATTTCAGGATTTCGGCTTCATCGCCTCGAAGGCCGATTTGCCCGCTTGCGTCGCGCTGTCGCCCAGGGCCTTGGTCTGCTCCGACAAGGACTTCATCTGGGTCTGCGTGAATTCCGTCTGCAGCCGCATGACTTCTTCGGCATCCTTCGCCTGTACCAGCCGCTGCGCGAAATCGAGCGTCGCCGAGACGTTATCCTCGGCAAAGCCGATGGCCTTGCGCCCAAGCTCGCGGGCGTTCGTCTGCATCGCCTGCGCCGATTGCTCGACCGTGCCGAACGCCTTGGTGGCGGCATCCATGTAGGTTTCAAAAGCCTTGCGTGCCTCATTCACGCTCTTCTCGGCGAACGCCCGCATTTCAGGCGGGATCTCCATACCCGTTTTCATAGCCATCACACCTCTCCGGGGTTAACCCTTACGCCCGATCGGCCAAATGATGACCCGCGCGGCGTGGATTTTCCAGCCTTTTCGAACTAAACATTTTATTAACCGCGACGCCCCGGCCGGCCGGGCTATCGCGACAGGAACCGTCATTCATGCCTCAATTGACCCCGCTTGCGGACATCCTCGCCGACTCGCGCATCGCGGGCCTCGTTGCCGTGCCTACACCGGCCTTGCTGATCGATCCCGAGGGGAAGCTCCTCTTCGCCAATCCGGCGGGGCTCGCCTTGATCGGCGCGAAAACCTTGCGCGACGCCGACGCGCGCGGACCGGCCGTCCTCGGACCGTTCGCGGACGCTGCGCGGCGGTTCTCGGAAAATCTTCCGGCCGGCGCTTCACCGCGGCTCGAGCGCTTACGGCTTAAGGGCTCGCTGCAGCCGACCGTCTTTGCCTGCTCGCGGATTGTCTTTGCCGACGATTGGCCCGCCACTTTGTTCGCGGGAATGGATGCCGGCAAAGGAAAGCCTCCGTCCATCGCCGACGCCATGCGCGCGCTCCTCGATGAGGAGGAAGATGCCTTCGCGCTGTTCGATCTCGACGGTCATCTCGTGCATGCGAACGCGACGGCGAGCGCGCTCATCCGCTCGGCACAAACGCTCGCGGAGATCGATCCCGGGGCAATCGCCGCATTCGACAAGGCGCGCAAAGAAGGCTCGTCCGAAGCGCCGTTCGGCGTGATGCGGATCGTCTTCCGCCGCGTCGGCACCAAGGCGCAGTCGGCGATGCTGGCGATTTTCGCCGCGGCGAAGGATCGCGCCGAAGGCAAAGTCGAAGAGCCGAAAAAAGCGCAAAAAATCGAGGCGACGCCTCCGCACGATGAAGGCCGCGCGGCTGCCGCGAATGCGGAAGCATCCCGCAAACAGGCGCCCGCGCCGCAGGCAAGCTCGCAGCCGGCGCCAAGAACGCCCGCGCGCTTCGTGTGGCAGACCGACGCCGCCGGGCGCTTCTCCAGCGTTTCCGACGATCTCGCGGCGGTGGTGGGCGACAAAAACGCGCACATCAGCGGGCTCGAGTGGTTGCAAGCCGCCGAGCAGATCGGGATTGAAGGCGTGGACCAGGTCGCGGCTTCTATTGCCCGCCGCGATACGTGGTCGGGCGTCGTCGTGCACTGGCCTCTCGCCGAGAACGATTTGATGCAGGTCGTCGATCTCGCGGCGCTCCCGGTCTTTGATCGCGCGCGCAAGTTTCAGGGCTACCGGGGCTTCGGCGTGTTCCGCGAAAAGATGCCGCGGCCCGTCAGGGCCGAAGACAAAGCGAGCAAAGTTTCCGCGCCGGTCTCCGAGCCTTCAAGCGAGCGTCCGCCGCTCGTGCTCGTCGAACGGCCGGAAAATGTCGTGCCGCTACGCACCGCCCCCGCATCCGATCCGGCGCGGCTGGAGCTGTCGCCGAGCGAGCGGACCGCCTTCCGCGAAATCGCCCGCCAGCTCGGAACGCGGATCGAGGAAGTGAATGCGCTGCAAGAATTCGGCAAGAGACCGGTGTTGGCGGCCGAGGGCGGCGATATTCCGAGCGTCCGCGGCCAGGCCGTCGAGCGACCGGGCTCGATTCCCGGCGCCGTCCGAGCTTCGAATGGCGAGCGCGCGCTTCTCGATCGCCTGCCGCTTGGCGTTGTCGTGCATCGCGCCGGGCGCGTGCTTTACGCGAACCGTACGGCGCTGGAATGGATCGGATTGCCGGACGCCGAGAGGCTCGAGGCCGAAGGCGGGCTCAGTCGCCTGTTCGCGGGATTTCCGTCGCTCGATCCGAACGAGCCCGGCGAAACAAGCGGTATGCTCGCCGTCGCGGGAAAAAACGGCGAACCGATACCGGTCGAAGCGCGGCTTATCAGCGTTCCATGGGAAGCGGAAACCGCGCTCGCCTATGTGTTGCGCCGCGCGGGTGCGGGCCTCGACGAGCGCATGGAAACCGCCGGGCTGAAGCTCCGCGAGGCGGAGGCCGCGAGCCGCGAATTGCACTCGATCCTGGATACGGCGACCGACGGCGTCCTCCTGCTCGACCGTCAGGGACGGATCCTGAGCATGAACCGTTCCGCCGAGGCGCTCTTCGGCTACGATTCGCACGAACTCGAAGGCGAGAATTTCACGCGCCTGTTCGCGCCCGAAAGCCACCGCGCGGCGATCGATTATCTCGAAGGGCTCGCCACCAACGGCGTCGCCAGCCTCTTGAACGACGGCCGCGAAGTGATCGGCCAGGTGCGCGAGGGCGGCCTTATCCCGCTGTTCATGACGGTCGGCCGCGTCGCCGACGACAGCCAAAAATTCTGCGCCGTCTTCCGCGACATTACCCAGTGGAAGCGGGCGGAGGAAGAACTGCTCGAATCGAAACGCAAGGCGGAGCAATCGAGCTCGGCGAAATCCGATTTCCTCGCCAAGATCAGCCACGAAATCCGCACGCCCTTGAACGCCATCATCGGCTTCGCCGACGTCATGCGCGAGGAGCGCTTCGGGCCGATCGGCAACGAGCGCTATCGCGAATATCTGAAGGATATCCAAACCTCCGGCGCGCACCTGATTTCGCTCATCAACGACCTCCTCGATCTTTCCAAGATCGAAGCGGGCAAGCTCGAGCTTTCGTTCGCCAGCGTCGACCTCAACGACATCGCGCGGCAATGCATGGCGATCATGCAGTCGCAGGCGAACCGCGAGCGCATCATCATCCGCACCTCGCTGATGCCGGAATTGCCGCAGGTCGTCGCCGACGTGCGCTCGATCCGTCAGATCGTGCTCAATTTGCTCTCGAACTCGATCAAGTTCACGCCGCCGGGCGGCCAGGTGATCGTTTCGACCCAACTCACGGAGGGCGGCGAAGTATTGCTGCGCGTGCGCGATACCGGCGTTGGCATGACGGACGCGGAAATAGAGGCCGCGCTCGAGCCGTTCCGCCAGCTTTCGACGACGAGCCGCTCATCCGGCACGGGCAGCGGTCTTGGCCTGCCGCTCACCAAGGCGCTGACGGAAGCGAACCGGGCGAGCTTCTCGATCAAGAGCAATGCCAATGGCGGCACGCTCGCCGAGATTTCGTTTCCTTCCACCCGCGTGCTCGCGGGTTGAAGCGCGCCGTTACGTGCGCAGCGCCGGCAAATCGCGATAAAGTTCGAGCGCTTCGGGATTGGCGAGCGCTTCGGTGTTCTTCACCGGCCGGCCATGCACCACGTCGCGCACCGCGAGCTCGGTGATCTTGCCCGAGCGCGTGCGCGGAATGTCGGCGACTTCGACGATCTTCGCGGGGATATGGCGGGGGCTGGCGCCGGCGCGGATCTGCTTCTTGATGCGCTCGATCAAGGCATTGTCGAGCACGGAGCCTTCCCGCAGCCGCACGAACAGCACGATGCGCACGTCGCTGTCCCACTCTTGTCCGATGGCGATCGCCTCGACGACTTCCGGAATCTGTTCGACCTGCGCGTAAATCTCGGCGGTGCCGATGCGCACGCCGCCCGGATTGAGCGTCGCATCCGAACGGCCGTGGATGATCATGCCGCCGTGCGGCGTCCATTCGGCGAAGTCGCCGTGACACCACACATGGGGGAAGCGCTCGAAATAGGCCGCGCGATACTTCTTGCCGCCGGGATCGTTCCAGAATTTGACCGGCATGGAGGGAAACGCTTTCGTGCAGACGAGTTCGCCGCGCTCGCCCTCGACATGCTTGCCCTCCTCCGACCAAACATCCGTCGCCATGCCGAGCGCCGGCGCCTGGATTTCACCTTTCCACACCGGCGAGGTCGGATCGCCCAGCACGAAGCAGGCGGCAATATCGGTGCCGCCCGAGATCGAGGCGAGATGCACATCGGACTTGATCGATTGATAGACAAAATCGAAGCTTTCGGGCGCGAGCGGCGAGCCGGTGGAAGTGATCATCCGCATTGCCGCGAGATCGAACTCGCGTTTCGGCTCCAGCCCCGATTTTTTTACCGCGTCGACGAATTTCGCCGAGGTGCCGAAGACGTTGATCTTCTCTTCCGCACTGTAGCGAAAAAGCACGCCGCCATCGGGGGCGAAGGGCGAGCCGTCATAGAGGCAAAGCGTCGCTTCGCTGGCGAGCCCGGTCGCGAGCCAGTTCCACATCATCCAGCCGAGCGTCGTGAAGTAAAAGAGCCGCTCGCCCGGCCGTATGCCGCAGTGGAGTTTGTGCTCCTTCAAATGCTGCAAGAGGATGCCGCCGGCGCCGTGGACGATGCATTTCGGAACGCCCGTAGTGCCCGAGGAATAAAGAATATAGATGGGATGATCGAAGGGGAGCCGCTCGAAGGCGAGCGGCTTCGGCGCGAACGGCGCGAGGAAAGCGTCGAGATCGAGCGCGCGCGGCAACTTCGCCGCCATGGCCGCGGCCTCGCCGAGATAGGGCACGATCACGACTTTCTCGGCGGTCGGCAGTTTGTCGACGATGATTTTCAGCTTGTCGGCGATCTCAATGCGCTTGCCCGCGTACCAGTAGCCGTCACAGGCGACGAACACTTTCGGCTCGATCTGTCCGAAGCGATCGAGGACCCCGCGCTCGCCGAAGTCCGGCGAGCAGGAGGAGAAGATCGCGCCGAGCGAAGTGACCGCGAGCATCAAGGCGACCGATTCGGGCAGGTTCGGCAGCATGGCGGCGACCCGGTCGCCTTTCTTCACCCCGCTCGCGGCGAGCGCCTGTTGCAAACGTGAAACGAGCGAAGCGAGCTCGGCCCATGACAAGCGGCGCTCGGCCTTGTCCTCGCCGCGAAAGAGGATCGCCGCTTGCCCATCGCGCCGGCGCAGCAGGTTTTCCGCAAAATTGAGGCGAGCATCGGGAAAAAAGCGCGCGCCCGGCATGCGATCGCCGTCGATCAGAGGACGCGCACCCTTCTCGCCGACGACAGCGGTGAAATCCCAAAGGAGATCCCAAAATTCCGGGCGGCGCGCCACCGACCAAGCGTGCAACTCGCGATAGGTCTTGAGCGAAAAGCCATATCGGGCGTTCGCCGCATCGCGAAAAGCGACCATTGGGCTCGCGGCAACGCGCCGCGGGTCAGGGGTCCAAAGGGGTAGCCGCGCGTCATCGATCATGCCGTCTTCCCCGCAAACAGCCGAATTCATAACCGGCCCGGCGATTATTGTCAGGCCTTTAAGCGACAAGACCGGTTCCGTTGTGCTAAAAGTTCGGCTCCCAATCCTCGATTAGGCGAAACGTCCCCGTGAGCGTCTTCAGTCGCATCCAGCGTTTGGCCATCGGCGTATTGTTGCTGACTCCTTCTTTTCGCCGCAGGGCTGTTCGCGCTTCCTTATCTCGTGCCGGAGCGTGACATCCGCACGGCGCTCACGCATGCGCTCGCGGCCGCGACCGGCGCCGAGCCACGCATCGAGGGCGAAGCGCGTTTCACCTTCTTGCCCCGGCCCGCGATCCGGCTTGACGGCGTTCATTTCGGCAGCGCCGAATCCTCGGATTTTTCGGCAGGCTCGCTGCAGGCGACCGTTCGTCTCCTCCCGCTTCTCTTCGGCCGCGTCGAAATTGCCTCGCTCGTCTTCGAGCGCCCGCGCCTCCTGGTCGAGATCGAGAACAACGGCGCGAAGCTCGTCGGCCTGCCGCTGCGCTTGCCGAACGACAGCGGAGAACCCGCACGACCTGAAATCAGGATCGTGGACGGTTCCGCGGAATTGCGTGGCGCCGAGCGGACAAAGCGAAAGCCTGTCGGCGCTCGAATGGTCGTTCGCCTGGCACGGCACTGACCTTGCCGCCAAGGGCTCATTCCAATGGCGGAACATCCAGTCACCGCGACCTTGCTGATCGCCGACTCTGGCGCGCTCGCCGAGGGCAACCGCAGCCCATTCCGGCTGCGGCTGGACGCGGAGCCGATGCGGATCGGCTTCGAAGGCGGGCTCGTTTTCAGAAAAGGGATTCAGGCCGAAGGCGTGCTCACGGCCGAGTCGAAATCCCTGCGCGCGGCGCTCGCCTGGGGCGGGATCGAGCCGCCGACGAAGGGGGGCTTCGGCCCATTCTCGCTCAAGGCGCAGGCGACGCTGACGCCGGCCGGGCTTGCGCTCTCCGGCCTTGCCGTCGAACTCGACGGCAATCGTGCCCAAGGCGGCCTGACGCTGACGCGCGACGGCGACCGCCCGCTCGCGCAGGGAACGCTCGCCAGCGAAACCGCCGATTTTTCGCGCTACGCCAGCGGCTTCTCGATGAAAGGTCCCAATGGCCGCGATTGGAACCAGGAGTCCACTCGACGTCAAAGCGCTCGATGGCTTCGACCTCGATCTCAGGCTTTCGGCGGGCAGAATCCTCTTCAACAAGACCGAGCTCGAACGCGTCGCCATGGCGGCCGCGGTCCGCGCCGGCCGCTTCACGCTTTCGGTTGGGGAAGCGAAAATTTTTGGCGGCATGCTGCACGCGACGGCCGCCATCGGCCCTGCGGCCGCGGGAACGGAGATCAAGGTAGAAGCCAACCTCAAGGATTTCGACGCCGAACGCGGGCTGGGCGAGCTCGCCGGCATCCGCCGCCTCGAAGGCGCCGGCTCGTTGGCGCTCCTGCTTTCGGGTTCGGGGACGAGCGTCAGCGCCATTGCCCGCAATTTGCAAGGACAGGCGGACCTCTCGGTTCAGAACGGATCGTTCAACGGCCTCAATGTCGAGCAGGTGTTGCGGCGGCTCGAACGAAAGCCGCTTTCGGCGGCCGCCGATTTGCGCGGCGGTCGTACGCCGTTCGACCGCTTCGTCGCCAAGCTGCGGGTGACGGACGGCAATGCGAGCGTGCAGGAAGCAATGCTGCAAAATGCGCTCGTTCGCATCACGCTATCGGGCCTTGCCTCCATCCCCCGGCGCGATCTCGACTTGCGCGGCACCGCAAGCCTTGATGCGGCCGGCCGCGAGCGGCGACGGCGACGGCGACGGCACGTTTCGATCTGCCCTTCATCTTGCACGGGAGCTGGGATGATCCTTCGCTCGCGCCCGATCCATCGGCCTTGATCCGGCGCTCGCAAACATCGCCGTTCTTGAATGCCGCCGGCCTCATCGCCCCGGCGGCGGCGTCCGGCTCGACGCGCTGAAATTTTTCGGCGAGGCGACCATCAAGAACGGAGCGGATCGCTGCTCAACCGTGCGTAAAGCAAATGGTCCTGCCATTTTCCGGCAATGCAGAGATACTGCCGCGCATAGCCTTCACGCTTAAAACCCAGTTTTTCCAGAAGCCGCACCGAAACGGCGTTTTCGGGAAGACAGGCGGCCTCGATGCGGCGCAACCGCAACGCGCCGTGCGCAAAGGGAATGAGCGCCGCGACCGCCGCGCTCATGTACCCGCGCCGCGCATGCGCTGCCCCGATCCAGTAGCCGAGATTGGCGGACTGCGCGACGCCGCGCCGCACATTGGAAAGCGTGACGCCGCCTAAAAGCGCGTGGTCGCTGGTGCGGAAGATCAGGAACGAATAGCCGCTATCCTCCTGCATCTCGTGCGCGTAGCGGCGGAGCCGATTGCGAAACGCGCCGCGCGTGAGATCGTCGGCCGGCCAGTCCGGTTCCCACGGCGCCAGAAACGTGCGGCTTTGCTCGCGCAACGACGCCCATTCGGAAAAATCCGCCATTTGCGGCGCGCGCAAGAACACCCCCGCGCCTTCGATATCGGGAGGGGTATCGGACCAGGAAACCGATCGAAAGAAGGCCATTTCTCGTTTCGCCGCTCGGTTTGTCTCAGGCAGCACGCCCCAGATTTTCGGCGATGCGCGCCGCCGATTCAATACCGGCGCGCGGCCCAAGGCCGGCAAAGGTCGGGCGCCCCGAGGCGATCAGCGCGCGGCCGGCGGCGCGCACGTCTTCGACGCTCACCGCATCGATTCGCCGCACCAGTTCCTCAAGCGGGATAGGCCGCCCATAGACGAGAATCTGGCGCGCGATCTGGTCGGCGCGCGCCCCCGAACTTTCCAGCGCCATCAACAGGCTCACCTTCATCATGGCCTTGGCGCGGTCGATCTCGGCGCTACCGGCTTGCTCGGCGGCATCGGCAAGCTCCGCGATCACCACATCCAGCAATTCGCTGCTGTCGGCGGGATCGCTGCCGGCATAAATGCCGAAGGTGCCGGTGTCCGAATAGGCCGAATGAAAGGCGTAGATCGAGTAGCAGAGCCCGCGTTTCTCGCGCACTTGCTGGAAGAGACGCGAGGACGTGCCGCCGCCCAGCACGTTCCCGAAAATCTGCACGGCGAAAAAATCCGGCGCGTGGTAGGAGCGGCCCTCGAGACCGAGCACGATATGCGCCTGCTCGAGATCGCGCACGCCGATCTCGAGGCCGCCGGCATAGCGCGCGGGCACCGCGGCGGAATTGCCTCCTCCCACGATCGGGCCGAGGCGGCGCGTGACATCCTCGACGATCTTGTCGTGATCGGCGGCGCCCGCGGCGGCGACCACCATGCGCGGACCGCGATAGTGCTTCGCCATATAGGCGCGGAGCGTCGCGGGCGATTGCGCGCGCACCGTCTGCGGCGTGCCGAGAATCGGGCGGCCGAGCGGCTGATCGGGGAAGGCGCGCTTCTGAAAGAGTTGGTAAATGAGGTCCTCGGGCTCGTCGTTGGCGGCGCCGATCTCCTGCACGATCACGTTTTGCTCGCGCGCGAGTTCCTCCGGGGCGAAGGTCGGCGTGGTGAGAATGTCGGTCAGAATGTCGAGCGCGAGCGGCACGTCCTTGCTCAGCACGCGCGCGTAGTAGCCCGTTGCCTCAAAACCCGTCGAGGCGTTGAGATCGCCGCCGACGGCTTCGATTTCCTCGGCGATCTGGCGCGCGCTGCGGCTAGCCGTTCCCTTGAAGGCCATGTGCTCGAGAAGATGGGAAACGCCGTTCTCGCTCGCTTCCTCGTGGCGCGAGCCGGCGGCGACCCAGATGCCGAGCGAAGCGGTCTCCAGATGCGGCATCTTGTCGGTGACGACGGAAATACCGCTCTCGAGCTTGGTGACGCGCGCGCTCATGCAATGGCTCCCGATTTGGCGACGCGGCTTCTCTCCGCAATGAAGCGGGCGACCTCGTCGCGATCGGCCGGTAACACATTCACCCGCTCTTTGCGGGCATTCAGATCCGCCAAACGGGCCGGCAGGGCGGGATGGACGCCGGTTGCCGCCTCGACCGCTTCGGGAAATTTAGCCGGATGCGCCGCGCCCAATATGACAATAGGCGCGCGATCCTTCGCGGCATGCTTTTGCGCCCCGACGAAACCGACGGCGCCGTGCGGGTCGAGCAGATATCCGAACTTCGCGTACACGTCCCGGATTGCCAGGCGCGTTTCGTTGTCATCCGCACGTTCGGCGTCGAAAGTCTCGCGAATCTTTTCGAGCGCTGCGTGCGCTATGGTGAAGCTGCCCGTCTCGGCGAGCGAGCGCATCAAGCTTCTGATGACCGCGCCGTCGCATCCATTCGCATAGAACAACAAACGCTCGAAATTCGACGATATCTGGATGTCCATCGCGGGTGACGAGGTTGCGACCACCGCGCGCGGCTCATAGCGGCCGGTTTTGAGCGTGCGCGCCAGAATATCGTTTTCGTTGGTGGCGATGACGAGCCGCGCGATCGGCAGCCCCATGCATTTGGCGGCGTAGCCCGCGAAAATATCGCCAAAATTTCCGGTCGGCACCACGAAGGTCGGCGCGCGAGCCGGCGCGCCGAGCGCCACTGCCGCGGTGAAATAATAAACGCTCTGCGCGACGATGCGGGCAAAGTTGATCGAGTTGACCGCCGAAAGCTTCAACCGATCGCGGAAGGCGTGATCGTTGAACAGGTGTTTTACGATCGTTTGGCAATCATCAAATGTGCCCTCGATTGCAAGCGCATGAACGTTTTCTTCCGTGGCGGTGGTCATCATGCGGCGCTGTACGTCGGACACGCGTCCTTTGGGGAAGAGGACAACCAGATCCACGCGCTCGCGGCCGCGGAATGCCTCGATCGCCGCACCTCCGGTATCGCCGGAGGTCGCAACCACGATCGTCACACGCTCCTTGCGCGCGGCGAGGACAAAGTCCATGAGCCGCGCCACAAACTGCATGGCGAAATCCTTGAAGGCGAGCGTGGGGCCATGAAAGAGTTCGAGCAGCCATTGTCCCGATGAAAGCTCGACCAGCGGTGCGACCTCGCGATGGCCGAAGCCTTCGTAGGCTTCATCGATCATGCGCTTGAGTTCGGCGCCGGCAATTTCGGCGCCGAGAAAGGGCTGCATCACCGCGAATGCGACGTCCTGGTAGGACTTGCCCTTGAAGCCTGCGATCGTTTGCGCGGAAAGCCGCGGCCAGGTCTCCGGCACGTAAAGTCCGCCGTCGCGCGCGAGGCCCGCGAGCAGCACGTCGGTAAACGAGGCAGGCGGTGCCTCGCCGCGGGTTGAAATGTAGCGCAAGGGTTTTTCCTGGTTCGCGCGCAAATTAGGCGGGGCATGGCCCCAATTCAAGCGAGTTGCTTACGCGCGAAAACGACGAAAACCGCGATCAATGCGAATGCTAATCCGAACCAGGTGAGCGCGTATTCCAAATGGCGGTTGGGAAAGACGAGCTTCGTCTCGCCGCCTTGCGGCAGTCCGCCCGGATTGGGAGAAGCGTCGGCGTCGATGAAGAACGGCGCCGCGTGCGGCAGGCCATATGCCTTGGCGATAGCGGCGGGATCCCGTTCCTGCCAAAGATGCCGCGCGGGATCGTCGGCGGGCGTGAACCACGAACGCCCTTCCGGCAGGCGCAAAAGCCCGGTGACGGTCACGATTCCCGCCACCTGCCCTTCGCCGCGCGTCGCCGGATCCTTGCGATCGAGCGGCACGAAGCCGCGATTGACGAAGAGGAGCGCGCCGCCCGCGGTCTCGATCGGCGTCAATACCCAGTAGCCGGGGCCGGAGAATTTTCCCTTGGGTTCCGACAGGAGCGCGTAGACGAGCGCTTCGCGGTCGTGCCGGAACGTGCCGGTGATCCTTACGCGGCGATATTCGTCGTCCACGGCGTTGATGTTCGGCCATTGGCTCTCGGCGGGAGCCGGCGGAGCGAACGACATCTGCATCCGCGCTGCGACGCGCGCGATCAAGGTTTCTTTCCAAGCGAGCCGCTGCAATTGCCAGACGCCGAGCGAAATGAGAACGGCGAGGACGGCGAGCGCGCAGAGACCGGGCACGATCAGCGCGCGAAAACGCGCACGCCTCACCGCTTGCCTCGATCGAGCCGGCCTTCTTCGGCTTTGTGGTGAAACTGCAAGGCGACGAGGAGACCCTTCAGGGGCCGCAACAGCCCGAGCGTCACGACGAGAATCATCGGGACCCACAGAAGCGCATGGACCCAATAGGGCGGGCGCCAGACGAATTCGACGATGACGGCGGCCGCCACGACCAGAAATCCCGCGATCAGAATGACGAATACGGCCGGCCCGTCGCCGGCATCGGCGAAGCCATAGTCGAGGCCGCAACTTTCGCAGCGCGGCGCGAGCGTGAGGAAACCGGTAAACAGGCGCCCGCGGCCGCAGCGCGGGCAGCGACAGCGCAGCCCTGCAAGATAGGGCGAGACTCGCGGATCGCCGCGGGCGATCTCTTTCTTGCGCGAAGGCGAGGACTTATTCAGCCGCCGTGCTCCATCGGCGTTCCCGCTCCCCAAACATAGATGAAGGTGAACAGGAACAGCCACACTACGTCGACGAAATGCCAGTACCAGGCGGCCGCCTCGAAGCCGAAGTGATGATCCGGCTTGAAATGCCCGAGATAGGCGCGGAGCAGGCACACGGAGAGAAAGATCGTGCCGATGATCACATGCGCGCCGTGAAAGCCGGTCGCCATGAAGAAGGTCGAGCCATAGATGTGGCCGGCATAGGTGAAGGCGGCGTGCGAATATTCATAGGCTTGCACGCAAGTGAAACAGACGCCCAAGAGGATCGTCAGCCACAGGCCCTGAATCAAACCCTTGCGGTCGTTTTCGAGAAGCGCGTGATGCGCCCAGGTCACCGTCGTGCCCGAGGTGAGCAGGATCAGGGTGTTCAAGAGCGGCAGATGCCAGGGATCGAACGTGCTCTTGAAGCGGCCGTCGGCGGTCGGCACCGGCGGCCAATGACCGCCGAGCAACTCCGTGCGCATGAATTCCTTGTGGCTCGCCGGGAAAAAGTGCCGCGTCGAAATAGGCCCAGAACCAGGCGACGAAGAACATCACCTCCGAGGCGATGAAGAGGATCATGCCGTAGCGGAGATGAAGCTGGACAACCGGAGTGTGGTCGCCCTTGTATTCGGCCTCGTTGATGACGTCGCGCCACCAGGCGATCATCACATAGAAGATGCCGAGAATGCCGACGATGGCGATCAGCGACGTGCCGCCGCGCATCCAGTAGACGCCGCCCATGGTGATCGCGAGCGCGGAGATGGCGCCGATGATCGGCCAGGGCGAGGGGTCGACAAGATGATAGTCGTGATGTTTCGCGTGCGCGTCGGCCATGCCCCCGGTCTCCGTAAAATTCCGTTTTCCGTTCACCTCAACAGCACGGCTTATGCCGCGCCGCAAGCCTGCGATTGGTCTACCTTACCCGCGTCTCGCCGCCGGCCGCGGCCAGCGGATCGGGCGCTCTTTTTGAAGGAAAGAACGTATAGGACAGCGTGATCGTGCGGAGCGACTTGAACTCCGGGTTCTGGTCGATAGCGGGATCGATGAAGAAAACGACCGGCATTTCGACCCGCTCGCCCGGCGAAAGCTTTTGGTCGGTGAAGCAGAAGCACTGGATCTTGTTGAAGTAGCTCGCGGCTTCCGGCGGCGAAACGTTGTAGGAGGCGATCCCGACCGTCTCGCGCGCGCCGAGCGATTTCGCGACGTAATGGAAGAGCACGGTTTCGCCGATGGCGAGCTCGATCTCGTTTTTTTCCGGCGCGAAGGTCCAGGGCAATCCGCCCGCGACATTGCCGTCGAAGCGCACGGTGATTTTGCGCGCGATCGGCGCTGCGGGCGCTTCCTTGGCGACGAGCGGAACTCCGCCGAAGCCCGTGGTGCGGCAGAACCAGTCGTAGAGCGGCACCGACGCATAGGAGGCGCCGACCATCGCCGCGACGAACACCGCGCAGGAAAGCGCCACCGTGCGGTGACGGCGGAGAAGGTCGAGATGCGCGGCGCGGGTCATGGCGTCAAATCGGGCGGTTCAGCACTTGCGGCCCGAGTTTCACGATCGTGACCGCGTAGAACAGGATCGCAAAACCCGCGAGCACGAGCGCAAGCACGATGGAGCGGGCACGGCGGCGGCGGCGCTGTTCGGCGCTGAGCACGACGCCGGTTTGTTTTTTCTTGGCGGCCATGGTCACCACACATGCCCTCGACGAGGAGAATCGTGAACAAGAGAAAGAGATAGAGCACCGAAAAGGCGAAAAGCCGGCGCGCCGCCGATTGCGCGGCGTGGCCGCGGCGCTTGCGCCAAACATCGATCGCGAGCGCAAGGAACAAGCCGCCGAGCAGGGCCGCGATGACGCCGTAAGCCAACCCTGCAAAGCCGAAGAATGCGGGCGTCAGGCCGGCCAGCGCGACGACAGCGGAGTAGATCAGAATTTGCCGCCGCGTTTCATCCTCGCCCGCGACGACCGGCAACATCGGCACGCCCGCGCGCGCATATTCGTTCTTGCGCAAAAGCGCGAGCGCCCAAAAATGCGGAGGCGTCCAGAAGAAGATCATCAGGAACAAAAGGACGCTTTCGAGCCCGATCGAGCCCGTGGCCGCGGCCCAGCCGATCATCGGCGGAAACGCGCCGGCCGCACCGCCGATCACGATGTTCTGCGCGGTCCAGGCGCTTCAGACCCATCGTGTAGAGGACGGCGTAGAAGAAAATCGTGAAGGCCAAGAGGCCCGCCGCGAGCCAGCCCGCGAAGAGGCCGAGCATCGCGACCGACGCCACCGCGAGCACCACGCCGAAGGCGAGCGCTTCGCCCGGCGCGACGCGGCCCGCCGGAATGGGGCGTTGCGCCGTGCGCGCCATGCGCGCGTCGATATCGGCGTCCCACCACATGTTGAGGCGCCGGCGGCGCCGGCGCCGATCGCGATGGAGAGAAGGGCCGCGAAGCCGAGCACCGGATGAATCCCGCCATGGGCGCGCACGAGGCCGACGAGCGCCGTGAACACCACGAGCGACATCACGCGCGGCTTCAGCAGCGCGAAATAATCCGCAACTTCGGCAAAGCCGGAGAGCGCCTCCGCCGGGCGCGCGGTACCGGCTCGCGCTCATCTCACTTGATCCGCGGCAGGGTCTCGAAGGTGTGGAACGGCGGCGGCGAAGGCAGCGTCCACTCGAGCGTCGTCGCGCCCACGCCCCACGGATTGTCGGCGGCTTTGCGCTTCATGCGCGAAGGCGTGGATGATGGTGATGAAGAAGACAGCGAGGCCGAGCGCCGAGAGGTAAGCGCCGTAGGACGAAATCTTGTTCCAGGGCATGAAGGCGTCGGGATAATCGACATAGCGCCGCGGCATTCCCGACAAGGCCGAGGAAGTGCTGCGGGAAGAAGATCGTGTTCACGCCGATGAAGGTGAGCCAGAAATGCAGCTTTCCGAGAAATTCGGAATACTGATAGCCGGTCATTTTCGGGAACCAGTAGTACCAGGCGCAGAAGATGCCGAAGGTCGCGCCAAGCGACATCGTGTAGTGGAAGTGCGCGACCACGTAATAGGTGTCCTGCAGCGAGCGATCGACGCCGGGATTGGCGAGCACGACGCCGGTGACGCCGCCGAGCGTGAACAGGAAGATGAAGCCGATCGCCCACAGCATCGGGGTGCGGAATTCGATCGAGCCGCCCCACATGGTGGCGATCCACGAGAACACCTTGATGCCGGTCGGCACCGCGATCACCATGGTCGCGACCATGAAATAGGCCTGCGCCGTGAAGCTCATGCCGACCGTGTACATGTGATGCGCCCACACCACGAAGCCGATGCCGCCGATCGCGACCATGGCGTAGGCCATGCCGAGATAACCGAATACCGGCTTCTTCGAGAAGGTCGAAATCACCTGGCTGACGACGCCGAAGGCGGGCAGCACGAGAATGTAGACTTCGGGATGGCCGAAGAACCAGAAGAGATGCTGGAACAGCACCGGATCGCCGCCGCCTTGCGGATCGAAGAAGGTCGTGCCGAAGTTGCGGTCGGTCAGCAGCATCGTGATCGCGCCGGCGAGAACGGGCAGCGCGAGAAGAAGCAGGAACGCCGTCACCAAAATCGACCACACGAACAGCGGCATCTTGTGCAGCGTCATGCCGGGCGCGCGCATGTTGAAGATCGTGGTGATGAAGTTGATGGCGCCGAGGATCGACGAAGCGCCGGCAAGATGCAGCGCGAAAATGGCAAGGTCCATCGCCGGCCCCGGATGACCGGCCCTCGCCGACAGCGGCGGATAGGCGGTCCAGCCGCCGCCGAAGCCATGGCCCTCGGCCGTTCCCGGCACGAACATCGAGGTCACCAGCAGAATGAGCGCCGCCGCCAGGAACCAGAAGGAAATGTTGTTCATGCGCGGGAAGGCCATGTCGGGCGCGCCGATCATCAGCGGCACGAACCAGTTGCCGAAGCCGCCGATCAGGGCCGGCATGATCATGAAGAACACCATGATCAGCCCGTGCGCGGTGACGAAAGCGTTGAACATGTGGGCGTTCGGAAAGATCTGCAGGCCGGGCTCCGCCAGCTCCGCGCGCATCACGACCGAGAGGGCGCCGCCGATCATGCCGGCAAGGATCGCCTCGATGAGATAGAGCGTGCCGATGTCCTTGTGGTTGGTGGAGAAGAGCCACCGCCGGAAGCCGGTCGGATTGTGATGGCCCGCGTGGGCCGATGCTGCATAAGCCATGACTTACCTCTTCCGGATTATTCCGCGCCGCCTCATTCGCCGGCGGACGCAACGCGCGAGCGATCGGGTACGGCCGCGTATTTTTTCTTCGCCTCTTCGAGCCAGGCCGCGAATTCCCGATCGTTCACGACGCGCACCGCGATCGGCATGTAGGCGTGGTTCTTGCCGCACAGTTCCGAGCACTGGCCGTAAAACATGCCCTCGCGGGTCGCCTTGAACCAGGTCTCGTTGAGCCTTCCGGGAATGGCGTCGATCTTGATGCCGAAGGCCGGCACCGCGAAGGAATGAATGATGCCTTCGCCGGTGACCTGCACGCGGATGACCTTGTTCACCGGAACGACCAATTCGTTATCGACCGCCAAGAGCCGCGGCTGGCCGGGCTTGCGCTCGTTGTCCTGCAGCATGTTGGAATCGAAGCTGAAGCCGCCATTGTCGGGATAGGCGTAGGTCCAGGTCCATTGCGCGGTCCCGGTCGCCTTCACGGTGAGATCGCCACTCGGCAGCTCGAGCTGATCGTAAAGCAGGCGAAAGGAGGGGATCGCGATGCCGACGAGGATAAAGACCGGGATCACGGTCCACACCACTTCGAGCAGCGTGTTGTGCGTTACCCTCGAGGGCTTCGGATTGGATTTCGCGTTGAAACGGATCATGACGTAGACGAGCAGGATCGTGACGAAAATCATGATCAGCGTGATGACGACGAGAAGCCAGAAATGAAACGTCTCGATGAATTCCATGATCGGCGTCGCGGCCGGCTGGAAGTTCATTTCCCACGGCGAAGGCTGTCCTAAGGTGGCGCTTTGCGCGGCCCCTGCCCCCAAAATCACCAGCGCGAGTGTTAAGATCGCAAGACGCATTCGTTCAAGCATCGTCGCCTTCCTGTTTGATCTCTATTCCAACCTTCGGCCCCACGCGAGCGGTGAAACACACCATACATCGGTCCGGGACCGTCCTTGAACGCCGGGGACAAGCGGCGCGTTGCCGCGCGAAGCTGCCTTCTGAAGTCCTACTCGAAGTCGCGGATAGGACCGCCCCGAGGGGCAGTTCACGGCCCATCAACCATAATTCGCTATCTCCCGCAACGCCATAAGGGCAAAACGAACGCCGGTCTTTGGTCTGAAGAAAATGCCTTTTCCGAAGTCTGCCGCCCCTGCGCGCCGCATTCTTGACACGGACCGAAGGCGATGTACCCCGCTAAAGTCTCGGATCACGGCGGGATGTAAGCGATTCGGCCGCCGGGAGAATATGATGGCCTTTCGCCTCTGCGCATTCCCGATTGTGATCGCGTTGCTACTGACCGGAGCGCCCGCCGCCGACGCGCAGGGCGTGCTGAAGTCGGTGCAAGGCGACTGGCAAGTCCGTTGCGACACGCCGCCCGATTCGAAAAGCGAAGTCTGCGCGCTGATCCAGAGCGTCACCGCCGAAGACCGGCCGAATGTCGGCCTCACCGTGATCATCTTGAAGACGGTCGAGCAGAAGGGCCTGATGATGCGCGTGCTGGCGCCCTTGGGCGTATTGTTGACCGAGGGGCTCCGCCTGAAGGTCGGCCAGAAGCTTCTCGGGCCCACCGGCTTCGTCTATTGCATTCCGAACGGCTGCGTCGCCGAATTCAGCATGGACGAAAAGCTCGTGACGCTCTTGAAATCCGGGCAGGAGGCGAACTTCATCATTTTCTCCAAGCCGGAAGAAGGCATCGGAATTCCGGTCAGCCTTGCCGGGTTCGGCCAGGGGCTCGATAAGCTGCCCTGAATATCAGCCGAGTTTTGCTCAGCGGATCGTCGTGTAAAGCTCTCGCCATGCATCCCGACAGCAGCGAACTCGGCCTGCTTCTGCAAATGCTGATTCTGCTGGGCGCAACGGTGGCGGCGGCGCCGACCGCGCGCTATTTCGGCATGTCGGCGATCGTCGGCTATCTCGCCGTCGGCATCGTCATCGGGCCCGGCGTGTTCGCGTTCTTTCATGAGCCCGCCACCATCCTCGCCCTCGCCGAGCTCGGCATCGTGATGCTGTTGTTCCTGATCGGCCTCGAGCTGAAGTTGTCGCGGCTTCTCGACATGCGCCGCGCGATTTTCGGGCTAGGCGCGGCGCAGTTGACCGTGACGACCTTGGTGCTGTTCGCGCTCGCGTTTTTCTTGCTCGGCTTCACCTGGCGCGGCGCGGTACTCGCCGGCGTTGCGCTTGCGATGTCGGGTACCGCGATCGCGCTACAGCTTCTGGAAGAGCGCGGCGATCTGCAAGCGACCTACGGCCAGCGCGCCTTCGGTGTGCTCTTGTTCCAGGACTTGGCGGTGGTGCCGATCCTCGCGCTCATTCCGCTGTTGTCGCCCTGGCAGACGAGCGATGACGGCGGATTTTGGGGCGGCGCGCAGCAAGCCGCAATCGGCGCCGCCGTCATCGCCGCCGTCGTGCTGGCGGGGCGTTATTTGCTGAACCCGCTGTTCCAATTGCTCGCGCAGGCGAATACCCGCGAGGTGATGACGGCGGCGGCGCTCCTCCTCGTCATCGGCACCGGCCTCGTCATGCAATATGCCGGCATGTCGATGGCGCTCGGCGCGTTTCTCGCCGGCCTCCTGCTCGCGGAATCGAATTACCGGCACGAGCTCGAAGCCAATATCGAGCCGTTCCGCGGCTTGTTGCTCGCGCTCTTCTTCATGGGCGTCGGCATGTCGATCGATCTTTCGGTCGTGCGCGACAATCTGTGGGTGCTGATCGGCGGCGCGATCGC
The DNA here is from genome assembly GCA_963751685.1 of uncultured Alphaproteobacteria bacterium. Classification (GTDB taxonomy): domain Bacteria; phylum Pseudomonadota; class Alphaproteobacteria; order Rhizobiales; family Xanthobacteraceae; genus Palsa-892. The sequence goes on from CAVVVV010000017.1 coordinate 243,510, forward strand.
CGTCACCATCATCAAGGCCGCGATCGTCTGGGGGCTTTACCAGCTCGCGCCGATGCACGACCCCGACGGCTTGCGGGCGGCGGCCGTGCTTACTTCCGCGGGCGAATTCGCGTTCGTGCTCCTGCCGCTCGGGCTATCGCTCGGCATCGTCACCGCCTGGCAATCGAGCCTCGTCGTGGCGCTGGCCGCGATCACCATGCTGATCGGGCCGCTCTTCGCGACGCTCACCGATAAGTGGCTTGCGCGCCGCTACATCGAGGAGCCGGAATACGAGCTCGACGGCCTCGAACAAACGCACGGTGCGGTGCTGATCATCGGCTTCGGCCGCTTCGGGCAAATCGTCGCGCAATGCCTGCTCGCGCACCGGCTCGATATCACCGTCATCGACAACGATCCCGAGATGGTCTCGGCCGCGGCGCGTTTCGGCTTCAAGATCTATTACGGCGACGGCACCAGGCTCGACGTCCTGCGCGCGGCGCACGCCGACAAGGCGCGGCTGATCGCCGTTTGCGTCGATCAAGGGCGAGACGGCCGAGCACATCGTCGACATCGTGAAGGCGAATTTTTCGTTCGCAAAGCTGTTCGTGCGTTCCTACGATCGCACCACGACGCTGGCGCTGCGCGCGAGCGACGTCGACTACGAAATCCGCGAGACCTACGAATTGGCGATCGCCTTCGGGCGCGCGACGCTCGCAGAGATCGGCGTCGATCAAGAATCGATCGACACCGCGATCGAAGACGTGCGCACGCGCGACCGTGATCGGCTGGCGCTGCAACAGGCGGGCGGCATCTATGCCGGCCTCGACCAGATTCGGCCGAAGGTGCAGCCCACGCCGCTCACGGAGCCCAAGCGCGCGGCGCGCGCGCTCAATCCGGAAGCCGAGGACGCAATCCAGCACAAGACCAAGTCATCCGACTGAGGCCGACATAAAAAAGCGTCCGCCGACGGGGCTCGGCGGACGCTTCAGGCCGGCAGCCGGGGAATGGGGAAGGCTGCCGCAAATAGCCGGGCGATCAGTAATAGCGGTTGGCGAAGCGGGTATTGCTTCGTGCTGCCCGCCGCGCGGCTAGGAGCGCGATGCGATCGCGCCCGAACGGCAAGGAAGCGGCGGAATCGATGTCGCTGCGAAAGAGGCCGATGTCCTTCAGCATGCGGTCGTCGAGGCGAGCGAGTTCGTCGAGCGCCTGCCGTTGCAAAACCGCGCGCGCATATCGCGTGGCGATCGTTGCCAGCCATTCGATGAGCGAGCCCAGGAAGGTGGAGGCTTCGCCTTTGCGAAACTGGGTCAATGCGGACATGGCCTTCTCCCTCATCGATTTCGGAAGCGAGAACGCCACTTCTCGCGCACAGGGAAGGCCGCGCACGACCCGAAACCTTTGAAATTCGAGACAAATTATCTATGCGTTATTTCGATTGATGAGTGAAACGAATGTTTCTAATCTAACTCATCAGTTTCAATGATGATCGCAGGACGCGCCCATGACCACACTTCTCGATAGCGACCAACTGAAAACCTTCATCGCCATCGTGGAAACCGGAAGCTTCACCCGCGCCGCCGAAGTCGTTCACAAGACGCAGTCGGCGGTTTCGATGCAGATGAAGCGGCTCGAGGAACGGATCGGAAAAGCGATCTTCGCGCGCGATGGCCGCGCCTCGAAGCTCACCGAGGATGGCGAGCGGCTTCTCGATTATGCGCAGCGGATCGTGAAGCTGAATACCGAGGCGCTGAACTCGATCGCCAACGCCGCCCTTTCCGGCCGCGTCCGGCTCGGGATGCCGGACGATTATGCCGATCGCTATTTGCCCGAGATCATGGCGCGCTTCTCGCGCTCACACCCGGAGGTGGAGCTTACGGTGCTATGCGAGCCGACCGTCCGGCTCGTCGAGCTGATCGACGTCGGCGACCTCGATCTTGCGATCATCACGCACTGCGACTCTCAACGTCCGACCGAGGTGATCCGCCGCGAGCGGCTGCTTCTGGGTCGCCTCCAGTCGCCACAGCACGCATCACGAATCGCCGTTGCCGCTGGCACTCGGACCCCCAACCTGTTCTTGGCGCAAGGCCGCGATCGAGCGGCTGCAGGCGGCGGGCCGCGCGCATCACATCCTCTATACGAGCCGCAACGCCGGCGCGATCGCCGCGGCGGTGCTTTCCGGGCTTGCAGTCTCGGTGTTTCCGGAATCCGGGTTGCGGCCGGGCATGCGCGTGCTCGGTCAGCCGGAGAGCTTCCCCGCCCTTCCCGCTTTCGACATCGCCTTATTGCGCAACCGCCACGACACCTCGGCGCTCGCCGACGCGCTTGCAACCCACATCGTGCAGGGACTCGACAACCTCACAGACATGGCAGCGGAGTGAAGCGGGATTTTTTGCTGGAGCATGATCTTTTCCGAAACCGGTTCCCGCTTTTCGGGATCATGCTCTTTTGCCGGAGCATGATCTTTTCCGAAACCGGTTCCCGCTTTTCGGGATCATGCTCTAATATTTTAGCGTCTCGAATGCGGGCTCGACGGAGCCGTTCCATTCGCCGCGATAGCGCGCGAGTAACACTTCCGCCGGCGTTTTTCCGCTGTCGACGATCTCTTCGAGCGGATCGAGGAAATAGCTCTCGTCTTGCCCCGAGTAATGATCGAGCCGATGGCGCCGTTGCAGCCCGCCGCGCGCGAGCAAAACCATGTCGCGCGCGAGCCCCTGCACCTTGCGTTCGCGGATCGCCGCGTTGAAGCCCTCGCGCGGCACCTCGTCGCGAAGCCTCTCGCGCTCCTCTGCGGTCCAGTCCTTGACGAGATCCCAAGCGGCGTCGAGCGCTCGTGAATCATAGAGGATGCCTGTCCACAGCGCCGAAAGCGCGCAGATGCGCTCGCGCGGACCGTCGTCGGCGCCGCGCATTTCGAGATAGCGCTTGAGCCGCACTTCAGGGAAGAGCGTGCTCAGATGGTTGGCCCAGTCGGAGATGGTCGCCCGCTCGCCCGGCAGCGCCGGATGCTTGCCGGCCAGGAGATCGCGAAAGGATGACCCCGCGACGTCGATATATTCCGCGCCGCGCTTGACGAAATACATCGGCACGGAGAGCGCGTAATCGACGTAGCGCTCGAAGCCCATGCCGTCCTCGAAGGCGAAGGGCAACATGCCGGTGCGGTCGGGATCGGTGTCGCGCCAAATTTCGGAGCGGAAGGAAAGAAAGCCATTCGGCTTTCCGTGGGTGAAGGGCGAGTTGGCGAAGATCGCGGTCGCGACCGGCTGCAGCGCCAGCCCGACGCGCAGCTTCTTCACCATGTCGGCCTCGGAAGAAAAATCGAGATTCACCTGCACGGTGCAAGTGCGGAACATCATGTCGAGGCCGAGACTGCCGACCTTCGGCATGTAGGCGGCCATGATCTTGTAGCGGCCCTTCGGCATCATCGGCGTCTCGGCGCGCGTCCATTTCGGGCTCATGCCGAGGCTCAGGAACCCGAGACCGAGCGGGTGCGCCACTTCGCTCAACTGGGCGAGATGCGCGGCGAGCTCCCCGCATGTTTGGTGAAGGGTCGCGACCGGCGCGCCGGAAAGTTCGAACTGGCCGCCGGGCTCGAGTGAAATCGCGCCGCCGCCGGTGACGTCGGCAAGTCCGATGATCGTCTCGCCTTCGAGAATCGGCTCCCAGCCGAGCAAGTGGCGCATTCCTTCGAGCAGCGCGCGAATGCCGCGGGGGCCTTCATAGGGTACGGGACGGTGACCCGAGAGCGTGAAGGGCAGCTTCTCGTGCTCGGTGCCGATGCGGAAATCCGTTTCCGGCTTGCAGCCCGCTTGCAGCCAACCGGCAAGCTCCGCGCGCGAACTCGATCGGAGTCATGTCGATCTGATCGCGGGCCATGTAGCGGGGTTCCGGTGCGCGGGCGGTTACGAGGGACGGGGACGATACACAAGCGCCCCTGCCGCCGCCAACGGTCGTTTATTTCGTATCGGGCCTACGGCGGCGTCATATCGGCTTATTGCAGCGTTGCTTCCGCCAGCCAGGTCTTGACGGCCCCGAAGGCCTTGTTGCGGCTGCCGGTCCGCTGCTCCGCCTCGCGGAAAACCGCGATCTGGATATCGGCACTGGTGCCGGTCGCCAGAATCTTGCGCAGCCCCGCAACTTCCTCGCCGCAGCCGAGCGCGCGAAAGTCTTCGTCCAGCATCGTGATCAGGCCATCGAGCGCCTCGGATACCGCAACGGCGCGGCGTTCCCGGCGATCGACGAAGCTGCCGTGGATGCCATAGCGCTGCGCGCGCCATTTGTTTTCCACCGCGATCGCGCGGTCGACGGCGGTGATGTCTCGATTGACCTCGGGATGACGGAAGAGATGACGCGCGAGCGCGCGATAAAGTGCCGCGAGCGCCACCGTGTCCTCGATGCGCGTGCAGCGAATCGGGCGCGCGCAGCTCCAGCGTCGGATGATTGCGCGAGGGTCGGATCGCCCACCACACATAGCTCGAATCCTGGATCACCCGGGCCTCGACGAGAGCCTCGACATAGGCCTCGTAGTCCTCGTTCGTCTCGAACAACTCCGGTAGGCCGGTGCGCGGCAATTCATCGTAAGCGGCGAGCCGATAGCCCATGAGGCCGGTGCTCCGCGAACGCCAAAAGGGCGACGAAGTCGAGAGCGCGATGAACAACGGGACATATGGGATCATCCGCCGCATCACGTCGACGCGCTTGTTCGGATCGGGCAATTGGACGTGAACGTGCATGCCGCACAGAAGATTGCGCTCTCCCAGCATCTGGAAATCGTGCATCAAGCCGTCATAGCGGAGCTTCGGCGTCGGCTGCCCTCCCGACCAGCCAGCCGTCGGATGCGTGCCGGCGGCGAAGTAGGAAAGGCCGTGCTCGCCGGCGATCGCGCCGATGGTCTGGCGAAGCTTCTTCAATTCGGCATGGCCTTCGGCCATCGAGAGCGCGGGCTTGGTGCTGATCTCGAGCTGCGATTGCAGCATCTCGCGCGTGACCGCGGGCCCGATCGCGCGCTTGAGCGCGATCAAAAAAGCGGGCGAGGCCTTGCGCTGGAGCGATTTCGTCTCCGCGTCGACGATGAAATATTCCTCTTCCATTCCGAAGCTGTAGTTCTCCGTCATGGAAACCTCCCGTCAGTCCAATCGACAGTGCCGACAAGTGAAAGCGAATGTCGTGAGAGCCCCGCACCAGCCTCCCGCAAAAGCGGGCCGCAATGAGGCTTGGTGCTGCTTAATTCACAGGAACGGGATTGGTTCCCCACGCAAGAATAGTGCTTCGCAATTGCGAGAAATTCAGCGCCAATCGCCGCGCGCCGCTTGCACGAGCGCCAGCGCTGCAACCGCGGCCGTGTCCGCTCGCAATATGCGGGGACCGAGCGAAAGCCGCACCACCAAGGGGCGGGCGAGCAGCGCGCGCCGCTCGTCCTCGGCGAAGCCGCCTTCGGGCCCGATAAGAAGCGTGAGCTTGCCGGCGGGAGCGCGCGCGAGCGCCGCGATCGGATCCCGCGTTTCGGCCTCCTCGTCGCAAAACACGATCACGCGGGCCTCGTCGCAACGGGCGAGCCATTCGGAAAAATTGAGGGGATCCTCGATGTCGGGCAGCGAGATAATTCCGCATTGCTCCGCGGCTTCGATCGCGTTCGCGCGCATGCGATCGAGATTGACGCGGGCAACCTGAGTGTGGCGGGTAATGACCGGCGTCAGCCGCCCCACGCCCATCTCGACCGCTTTTTGAACCATGAAATCGAGACGCGCATGCTTGAGCGGCGCGAAGGCATAGTGAAGGTCGGCCGGCGCGGTTTGCGGCCGGGTTTGACCCGCCAGTGCGAGACGCACCTCACGTCGCCCGAAGGGGGCGAGCCCCGCCCGCCATTCCCCGTCGCGCCCGTTGAAAACGAACACTTCGGCGCCCTTTTCGAGGCGCAATACATTACGCAGGTAGTTAGCGGCTTCCCGGCCGAGCAAAAGCTCGCCGCCGGGGCTCAAATCGCCGGGGACATATAGACGCGGGGTACGGAAATCATGACGTGCCACGGCGATTAACCTTCGCGGCTCAATGCCCTGATCTTGCCCTAAAGACGAGACCTTTGTTACGCATTAGACTGGCCTTGGAGAGATAGCCTTGCAGCTTCACCGTTTCAGCCTGGCCTCAGTGGCCCTTGCCTTCCTGCTCCTCGCGGGCGGCACCGCCCTTGCCCAGCAGCAGGTCGACTGCCAGGGCGGCTTCACCGCCGCGAGGGCCGAGTACGAAAAGCGCGGCAAGGCCGTCGAGGTCGCCAACAAGCGCAAAGCGAGCGCGCAAGAAGCGTGCGGGCTATTTAAGTCGCTGGTCGACGCGCAGGGAAAGATGCTGAAATTCCTGAAGGACAACAAGGTCGCCTGCAACGTACCCGACGACATCTTAAAAAATCTGAGCGGCGGTGTCGCAAAGACAAATGCCGTTAAAAACCAAGTGTGCACCGCCGCCACCAATGGCGGCGGCCCCCGCCCGCCGAGCGCGGGCTTGTCGGGCGCCATCAGCATTACCGGCGAAGTCGGCGGACCGCCGCCGGAAAGCACGAGCAGTGGCGGCCTGTTCGACACGATCAACGGCAACATCCTGCAGCGATGAGCGAAGGCCGATCGGCCGCTGCCGTCGCTGAACTCGACCGGCAATTGGGTCGACCGCCACGCGCCGACCTGGGCGCGGCCCTATTTGCAGCTCGCGCGTCTCGATCGACCGATCGGTTCGTGGCTATTGCTCTTGCCCTGCTGGTGGTCGGCCGAACTCGCCGCGCTTGCCTCGGGCGCGCGATGGCCCGATTTGAAGCTGCTCTTGCTGTTCGCCATCGGCGCCGTCGCCATGCGCGGAGCAGGTTGCACGTGGAACGATATTCTTGACCGCGACCTTGACGCCCGCGTCGAGCGCACGCGCTCGCGGCCGATCCCGTCCGGAAAGGTCTCGGTTGCGGGGGCCTTCGTGTTTCTCCTCGCGCTCGCGCTGATCGGGCTTCTCGTACTCGTTCAGATGAATGCCTTCGCGATCGCGACCGGTATCGCCTCGATTGCCGTGGTTTCAGTCTATCCGCTCGCCAAGCGCGTGACCTGGTTCCCGCAGGCGGTGTTGGGCCTCGCCTTTTCCTGGGGCGCGCTGATGGGGTGGGCGGCCGTCTTCGGAGGGATTGGTTTTCCCGCGCTCGTTCTCTACGCGGGCTCGAATTCTATGGGTCATCGGCTACGACACCATCTACGCGCATCAGGACCGTGACGACGATGCCATCATCGGCGTGCGTTCGACCGCGAGGCTGTTCGGGGAGCAAACACGTCCGGCACTGGCCCTGCTGTATGCAGGCGCGGTCGGCCTGATTTGCGTTGCGGGGATTCTCGCGGGCGGCGGCATTCTTTTCGCACTCGGCGCCGCCGGCTTCGCGCTGCACATTGCCTGGCAGGTGCGCGCCATCGACATCGGGAATCCGGGAGAGTGTCTCTATCTATTCCGCTCGAACCGCGAGGCCGGTTTGATTCTATTCGCCGGGATCGTGCTTGACGCCTTGACGGGCTCGCCCGGCGCGATCTTCACTCCGGCGCGATGATCTCGCGCTCGTCCCGGTGCACTACCGGCGCGAGCCGCACGGCGAATCCCTTGCGGCGGGCGAAGAAATAAGGCCGGCGCTTGCGGAGCGGCGTTCGCCGGCGTCGACGCGGCGCGGTTTCGCCGCTTGCGAGCGCGCCCTGCATGGCAACAGGCGGACGCAGGTAGCCATCGAGCCCCGCGATCAGAAGCGGGCGGCCGAGAATGCGGCCCCAGCGATGCCATTGGGCGAGCAACTCTTCCACATCGTCGCCGACATGCAGCAGGACGCTGAGCGAAGGATCGCGATGCTCGAGCGTGATCGCGATCCGATCGGATTCGCCGGCCGCGACAAGCGCGCGCGCCGCAACACCCAGAAAACCGTCGAGTGGAATTCGCAAGCGCATCCGCACGCCGCAGACGGAGCGCAGCAGCAGCACACGGTCGCGGGCGATTTCGATGATGCGCGTTCCGTCGTCCGTCCGCTCGTCGGCGACGGCAAAACGAACCGGAAGAGAAAGGGGGTCGAGCCGCGCTCTGCGGCTCGACCCACCAGCGAGCGGTTTACCGCCCGCCGTGGTTTGACGCCTCAAAACATCCCCCCGCCGGGCGTTTTTTATTTGCCCGGTCATGGTCGGAAGATTGCCACGATAATTCCAAAATCCGCTTAAGAGACCTGGTTAATCTTTGGTAGTTGCGCACATGCTTGCCGAAAGCTTGCTTCGCTCCCGGCGAGTGCCTAGATCGAAGCGGCATGGGGATTTCAAACGAAGACAATCTTGCGCCGGATGAAGCGGCGCGCTTACTCGCGGCCGCCGCGGTCGAGGCGGGAAAGCTCGCGCTCTCGATGCGCGAGGGCGTGCGCAGCTGGAAGAAAGACGCGAGCTCGCCGGTCAGCGAGGCGGACATCGCCGCCGACAATTTCCTGCGCGAGCGGCTGCTCGCGCTCGCGCCTTCTTACGATTGGCTCTCGGAGGAGACGGCGGACCACCCGGATCGCCTCACGCGCAAGCGGGTCTGGGTCGTCGATCCCATCGACGGGACACGCGCCTATCTCGCCAACTTGCCGGATTGGTCGGTTTCGGTGGCGCTCGTCGAAAACGGACGCCCACTGGCGGCGGCGCTTTACGCGCCGGTGAGCGATGAAATTTTCATCGCCTCGCGGGGAAGCGGCACGACGCGCAACGGCAAGCGCGTGCAGGCGAATGCCATCCGCGCACCGCAACGGGCGAAAATGGCGGGCAATAAAAGGCGCGTCGATCAACTGATCCACGCGGGCATCGCGATCGAAGCGGTGCAGAAAATTCATTCGCTTGCACTTCGCATCGCCCGCGTGGCGACGGGCGAGCTCGATGCAGCACTGGCGACCGGTTCGAGCCGCGACTGGGACCTTGCAGCGGCCGATCTTTTGGTGCACGAAGCCGGCGCCGTCCTGACAACATTCGACGGCCATAAACTTGTTTATAATCGTTCCGAAATCAGACATGGGGAACTGGTGGCAGCGGGACGAGAACTCCACGCGCCGCTTTTGACGGCGCTCAAGGGAGCCATGAAAGGACAAGACCTGACGGCGAGCGCGTGAAGGGGACCGCCAAGCCATGAGCAACGTACCTGCTAATCAACTTCTTCATCTCGTACTCGGCGGCGAGCTCACCGCGCTCGGTTCGCACGAGTTTCGCGATCTCCAAAAGATCGACATGGTCGGTGTCTATCCGAATTACGCCAGCGCGTACGCCGCCTGGAAAGCGAAAGCGCAGCAGAGCGTCGATAACGCGATGGTGCGCTATTTCATCGTCCATTTGCACCGGTTGCTCGATCCCGAGACCGACGCGACTACGCAGAAACGCTAAACGGATTTCGGGCGGCTCGTATGTGGCGCACGCTACGGAGATCGGAATTCGTTCGCCGCTCGCTCGGCTACACGCTCGCGGGATATTTGTGGTCGGTCGCCCGCTCGGCGCGTTTCGAAATGGAGCCCGCGAACATTTACGAGATCGCCGAAGCGGAGATGCCGATCATCCTCACCTTCTGGCATGGGCAGCATTTTCTCGCGCCCTTCATCATGAAGTCGCACCATCGCGCCAAGGTGCTGATCTCGCGCCACGCCGACGCCGATATCAACGCGATTGCCGCCGAGGCGCTTGGCGTCGGCACGATTCGCGGCTCGGGCGCGATCAACGCCCGTGATTTCCATCGCAAGAACGCGGTCGGCGCGATGCGCGAGATGATCGATGCGCTGGCGAAGGGAACCACCGTGGCGTTGACCGCCGACGTGCCGAAGATTTCCCGCGTCGCCGGCCGCGGCGTGGTCACGCTTGCGCGCTATTCCGGCCGACCGATTTACCCGATTGCGATCGCGACCAACCGCCGGATCGTGGCGAAGAGCTGGGACCGGGCGAGTATCGATCTGCCGTTCGGCAGCGGCGGTGCTGTTGCCGCGGAGCCGATTAGGGTAGCGCCCGACGCCGGCGACGCCGAGCTCGAAGCGGCCCGCAAGCTCGTGCAAGAGCGCCTCAATGCGGCGACGGCCCGCGCCGAGAAACTCGCCGGCCGGGCGATCGGGGAAGGCGGACATGGCTAAGGACCGCTTGCCCTTCACCCTCAAGCTTTATCGCGGCTCGACGCGCGTCGCCGCGCCCTTCGCCGGCATGTTGCTGAAACGAAGGCTCAAGCGCGACCGGGAAGATCCCACGCGCGTCGCCGAGCGGCGGGGGATCGCGAGTATACGGCGGCCGCGCGGTCCGCTCGTCTGGGTGCATGGCGCAAGCGTCGGCGAGATTCTTTCCGTGATGGCGCTCCTCGACCGCATCCGCGCGAGCGGCTTCGCCGTTTTGCTCACCTCCGGAACCGTCACCGCGGCACGACTCGCGCAACGGCGGCTTCCCGAGGGCGTGCTGCATCAATTCGCGCCGCTCGACTCGCCCGCTTTCGTGCACCGCTTCCTCGATTCCTGGCGACCGGGGCTGGTGCTGCTGGCCGAGTCGGAATTGTGGCCCAATATCATCACGGAGGCGGCGCGGCGCGGCGTGCCGCTGGTCCTCATCAACGGCCGCCTGTCAAAACGCTCTTTCGGGCGTTGGAAAATGTTCGGGCGAACCGCGACGGCACTGCTTTCGCGCATCGATCTTTGTCTCGCGCAGGAAACCGAAGACGCGCGCAGGCTCGCTCAACTCGGCGCGCCGCGGGTATTCACGACCGGCAATCTCAAATTCGACGTTCCGCCGCCACCGGCCGATCCGATGGCGCTTTCGGCGCTCAAACGCGCGACCCGCGAGCGGGCGATCGTGCTCGCCGCGAGCACGCATCAAGGCGAGGAAACGATGATCATCGAGGCGCATCGCCGCCTGCGACGCGCAATGCCCAACCTTCTGACCATCATCGCCCCGCGCCATCCCGAGCGGGGCCGCACGGTCGCGGGCGAAGCGGAAGAAGCGGGACTCGTGGCGGTTCTGCGCACGCGCGCGCAGCTGCCGGACAGCGGCACCGAAATTTATGTTGCCGACACCATCGGCGAGCTCGGGATTTTTTATCGGCTGGCGCCGATCGTCTTCGTCGGCGGCTCGCTGGTGAAACACGGCGGCCAGAACCCGATCGAGCCGGCGAAGCTCGATTGCGCGATCTTGCACGGTCCCCATGTCTCGAATTTTTCCGCGATCTACGCCGAGCTCAATCGGGCGCGGGGGGCCGCGACCGTCACCGACGTCGATTCGCTCACCAACAGCATCGAGCTTTTGCTCTTCGATCCCAATCTCGTGAGCCAGATGGCGGAAACCGCGCATGCGGTCGTGCTGCGGCTCGGAGGCGCGCTCGAGCGGACCTTCGCGGCGATCGAGCCTTATCTCGTGCAACTGAGGCTTTCGAATTGATGCGCGCGCCCGCCTTCTGGTGGCGCCCGCCCGGTGTCGCTTCCGCCTTGCTGGCGCCGCTCAGTGCTCTTTATGGAGCGGTGGCGGACGCGCGGCTGAAGCGGCACGGAAGCAGGGTCGATCTTCCCGTGATCTGCGTCGGCGATCCGACGCTCGGCGGCGCGGGGAAAACGCCGGCCGCGATCGCGCTCGCAAAATTGCTGGCGGCGGCGGGCGGGCGGCCTTGTCTCATCACGCGCGGCTATGGCGGACGCGAGCGAGGGCCGCTTCTGGTCGATCCCGCTATTCATGGCGCGGACGCCGTCGGCGACGAGGCGCTCTTATTGGCGCGAGCGGCGCCGACCGTGGTCGCCGCCGACCGCGTCGCCGGCGCGCGGCTCGCGGCGCAAGCAAAACCGACAGCGCTCGTGCTCGACGACGGTTTTCAAAACCCGGCACTGGAGAAGGATTTTTCCCTGCTCGTGATCGACGGGACGAGCGGAGTGGGCAATGGCTGCGTCTTTCCGGCGGGACCTTTGCGCGCGCCGCTCGCCGCACAGATCGAGAAGGCGCATGCGCTCGGCTTGCATCGGAAAGGGCGCGGCGGGAGAAGCCGTCGTCGCGCTAGCGGCGAAAAAGGGTCATTCCGACCTTTGTCGCGAAAATCATTCCCGATCGCCTTGCCGCCGAAAAATTGACGGGGCAGCGGGTGCTCGCCTTCGCGGGAATCGGCAGGCCGGAAAAATTCTTCCGCACGCTCGCCGATATCGGCGCCGTGGTGGTGGAGCGCCGCGCTTTTCCCGATCATCATCCCTATTCGCCGCAAGAAGCGCGAGAATTGCTGGCCGCCGCGAAAGGTCAGGGATCTCGTTCTCGTCACGACGGAGAAGGATCAAGCGCGGATCGCGCGCGTGCCGGAACTCGCGGCACTCCGTGCCGCGAGCGCCACGCTTCCGATCGTGCTTGAATTCGACGACGAAACCGCGCTGATGCGGCGCGTGACGGAGCGCGCTGCGCCGCCGCGTCTAGCTTCGTTTCCGCGGTTCCGGATGGAGGCGAGCGAGCACCGCCTCGGGGCTGGCGTAGGCCTCCTGTAGCTCCACGCTCCAATATTTCAATTCGTCGAGCGGAATCGGCTCGCCGGTGACCGCGCAGCGGACAAACGAGCCCGGGCGGACGATACGATAATCGCCGTCAAGATAGCGAAGCTGGGCTTCGCCGGCGGCAAGCGGAATGCGCTCAAAACGATTCATGACGGGAATTGGGCCAGGAAAATGTGTTGCATGCAAGATAGTCCGCTCGCCGCGCTACTGGCCAGCGCCCGGCTAAATTCTTCGTAAGAAGTCCTTCAGTCGAACAGGCCGCCCTGGCCGCCGCCGGTGCCGCCCCCGCGCTTCTTTTTCGGCGCGCCGCCGCTCGCGACGGCCGGCAAATGCCCATCCGCAAGCTCGATGTCGAGCGGATCGCCGGCGGCCACTGCCGTGGCCGAGCGAATCGGTTCACCGACTGCGTCGCGCACGAGCGCGAAGCCGCGATCGAGCACCTTGTGATAGCTGAAGGCCTCGACGAGCTTCGCGAGCGAAAGAACCCGCTCCTTATTCGCGCGGATGAGGGCGCTGAGCGCGCGCCCGAGCGCGATCGAGGCATTCGGCCGGGCGGCCGCGAAAGCGCTCCAGCCGCGCCTGAATGCTCGCGGGCGAAAGGCGCGCGGCGGCGCGGGCAAATTCGACGCGATGGCTGTGGGCATTGGCACGCAACGCGCGCGGCAGGCGGTCTCCGGTGGCATCGAGCCTCTGGCGGGGGAGCGCCAGCAACGCGTCGGCGGTGGGGATGCCGCGCGCGAGCCCGCGCAATTCGCCGCGTAGCCGCTCGAAGTAGCGCAAGAGGCAGCCAATGAGGCGCGCGCCGTGGCTCTCGGTCATGGCCACGAGTTCCGCGCGCACCGGCACGATCAATTCAGCCGCCGCGGTCGGCGTCGGCGCGCGGCGGTCGGCGGCAAAATCGATCAACGTGAAATCGGTTTCGTGGCCGACGGCGGAGACGAGCGGGATTTTGCTTGCGGCCGCGGCGCGCACGACGATCTCTTCGTTGAAGCCCCACAGATCCTCGAGCGAGCCGCCGCCGCGCGCGACGATCAAGACGTCGGGCCGCGGCGGCGAGCCGCCGGGCTCAAGCGCGTTGAACCCCTCGATCGCGGCCGCGACCTCGGCGCCGCAAGTCTCGCCCTGCACGTGCACGGGCCAAAGCAGCACATGGCGCGGAAAGCGGTCGGAGAGCCGATGCAGGATGTCGCGGATCACGGCGCCGGTGGGCGAGGTGACGACGCCCACGACGCGCGGCAAAAACGGCAAGGGTTTTTTTCGCCCCTCGTCAAACAGGCCTTCGGCGGCGAGCTTTTTCTTGCGCTCCTCCAAGAGCGCCATCAGCGCGCCGATTCCGGCGGGCTCCAACTGCTCGATCACGATCTGATAGGACGATTTGCCAGCATAGGTCGTGACCCGGCCGGTGGCGACTACTTCGAGCCCTTCCTCGGGCTTGAAGCGCAGGCGCTGGAAATTGCCCTTCCAGATCACCGCGTCGATGCGGGCGCCTTCATCCTTGAGCGAAAAATAGACGTGGCCGGAGGAGTGCGGGCCGCGATAGTTCGACACCTCGCCACGCAGGCGCACGACGGGAAACGCGTCCTCGACCGTGCGCTTGAGTTCGGCCGAAAGCTCGGAGACGGTCAGCTCCGGCAGGTTCGAGCGGATTTCGGTGGATGCGACGATGAGCGTTTCGGTGACTCGCATCGGGCTATGCTACATCAACGCGGCTTTTCGATACACGCTCCCGGATTTCGTCCATGAACGTGCTTCTCCTCGGCTCCGGCGGACGCGAACACGCGCTAGCCTGGAAGCTCGCCGCGAGCCCGCTCTTGAGCAAGCTTTACGCGGCACCGGGCAATCCGGGCATCGCCGAGGAAGCCGAGATCGTCGATTTCAAGGTAAGCGATCAGACGGCGATCGAGGCGTTTTGCAAGGCGAAAAAGATCGACCTCGTCGTGGTCGGGCCGGAAGCGCCGCTCGTCGCGGGGTTTGTGGACCGGCTGAGCAAGGCTGGAATCAAAGCGTTCGGGCCGGTCGCGGCGGCGGCAAGGCTGGAGGGCTCGAAGTCCTTTACCAAGCAGCTTTGCGCCGCGAACAACATTCCGACCGCGCGCTATGCCGAATTTCGGGACAAAGCGTCGGCGAAACAATATCTCGATAAGGCCGGCGCGCCGATCGTGCTTAAGGCCGACGGCCTGCACGCGGGAAAAGGTGTCATCGTCGCCATGACCATGGCGGAGGCGGCCGAGGCGCTCGATCAGGTCTTCGCTATCGGCGGCAGCGATCCGGTGGTGATCGAGGAATTTCTCGACGGCGAGGAGGCGAGCTTTTTCTGCTTCATCGACGGCGAAACGGTTTTGCCGCTCGCGAGCGCCCAGGATCACAAGCGCGCTTTTGACGGCGACAAGGGCCCGAACACCGGCGGCATGGGCGCCTATTCGCCGGCGCCCGTATTTACGCCGCAGATCGAGCGCCGCACGCTCGAAGAAATCGTGCGGCCGACGGCGCGGGCGCTTGCGCGCGCCGGCACGCCCTATCGCGGCGTGTTGTATGTCGGCCTGATCATCTCCCAGGATGGGCCGAAGCTGATCGAATATAATGTCCGCTTCGGCGATCCGGAATGCCAGGTGCTGATGCCGCGGTTGAAGGACGATCTCCTCACCTTGATGCTCGCGACCTGCGACGGCGCGCTAGGAAAGATGAGCGTGCGCTGGAAGGATGAAGTCGCGATCAGCGTGGTGCTCGCGACCAAGGGCTATCCGGGCAGCTATCAGTCGGGCTCCGAAATCCGCGGGCTTGCGGGCGCGAGCGAAATCGAGGGCGTGAAAATCTTTCACGCCGGCACCAAGCGCGAGGGCGACAAGCTCGTCGCCGCCGGCGGACGCGTGTTGAACGTCACCGCGACCGGTAAAACCGTGAAGGAAGCGCAGACGCGCGCTTACAAAGCAGTGGACTTGATCGACTGGCCGGAAGGCTTTTGCCGCCGCGATATTGGGTGGCGGGCGGTGTAAGACCGTTAGCGATTGGGCGGCTCCGGCACGCCGGTTCCGAAAATCGTATTGAGAAACCGGAACACGCCGGTCAGCGCGAGTCTTTCCTCGGCTTTCTCGACCGTGGTTTCGAACGAAGCGAGCAGCTCCTCGAGCTTGCCGTGATCGGGCTGCGGCTTTTTGATTTCCGTCTCGAGGCCGGCGATGTGCTTGTTCAGCTCTTTTTCGTCGATACCCTCGGAGGCGAGCTTGCCCGAATTCGCTTTGACGTGGCCGATCAGGTCCTTGATTTTATCGACTTGCAGTTTTGCCATGAGGCGCTTCTCCGAATTTCGAACGATCATAGCGCGAATAGAGGAGAAAATCTCGCGTCGTTATCGCCGCTTCTCGAAAAACCCGCGCAACAGTTCCGCCGCCCGCGCCGCCTGAATGCCGCCATAGACTTCCGGCCGGTGGTGGCAGGCGGGGGAAGCGAAAAAGCGCACGCCCAATTCGACCGCGCCGCCCTTCGGATCGGCGGCGGCGTAGTAGAGCCGGCGGATGCGGGCGAGCGAAATCGCCGCCGCGCACATGGTGCAGGGCTCGAGCGTGACGTAGAGATCGCAGCCGGCCAGGCGCTCGTCGCCGATCGCACGGGCGGCGGCGCGCAGCGCCAGCAACTCGGCATGGGCGGTGGGATCGCGTTCGGCGAGCGGGCGGTTGTGGGCGCGGGCGACGACTTCGCTCCCGCGCACGAGCACGGCGCCGACCGGCACTTCGCCTTCGCGCGCGGCAAGCTCCGCCTCCGCCAGGGCAATGTCCATGAAATTCGGCTCGCTCACGCTTCGTCTCCGTTCTCGCGCCGTGCTAAGGAGCCGCACGAACTCGCATGGACGCCGATGAGCCGCAAGCCGCCCGCCGATGAAGCCTCCAATAAGGAACGGATCGCCAAGGTAATGGCGCGCGCCGGGCTTTGCTCGCGCCGCGACGCCGAGACGTGGATCACGGCGGGCCGCGTCGCGGTGAACGGCAAGCGGCTCACCTCCCCCGCCTTCACGGTCTCGCCCCGCGATCGCATCGAGGTCGACGGCAAGCCGCTGCCCGGCCGCGAGCGCACGCGGCTTTTTCTCTATCACAAGCCCCGGGGCCTCGTGACCACGAACCGCGACGAGCGCGGGCGACCGACGATCTTCGGCGCGCTGCCGAAGCATTTGCCGCGGCTCGTCACAATCGGGCGACTCGATCTCAACAGCGAAGGATTGCTGCTGTTGACGAACGACGGCGGGCTCGCGCGCGCGCTCGAATTGCCGGACACCGGCTGGCTCCGGCGCTATCGCGTGCGTGCCAATGGACGCACGACGCAGGCGGCACTCGATCGCCTCGCGCGCGGGATCACCGTCGACGGCATCGAATACGGGCCGATCCAGGCGACGCTCGATCGCGAACAGGGCGCCAATGTCTGGCTCACGCTTGGGCTGCGCGAAGGCAAGAACCGCGAGGTGCGGAACGTATTGCGCGAACTCGGCCTCTCGGTGAACCGGCTGATCCGGGTTTCCTACGGGCCGTTTCAATTGGGCGAGCTCGCACCCGCGGCGGTGGAAGAAGTGAAGACGCGGGTGTTGCGCGAGCAGATCGGCGAAAAGATCGAGCGGCGCGCGGGGGTGGATTTTTCTGCGCCGTTGCGGGAGCCCGAAGGCGAGCCCCCGCAAAAGCCGCCGCGTCCGTCGCCCGCTCCCTCGCGCTCCCCCTCCTCTTCGCCTCACCCGCGCGAGAGGTGGAAAGGAAAAAGGAATGCCGCGCTCGGCAAGGCCGGTCGAAAGTGAAGGAAGGATTTGCCACCGCATGCGCATCGTCGGCGGAAAATTTCGCGGCCGCATTTTAAAAGCGCCTTCGTCGAACGCGATCCGGCCGACATCGGACCGGCTGCGCGAGTCGATCTTCAACATTTTGGTGCATGCCTATGCCGACCCGATCTCGGACGCGCGCGTGTTGGATTTATTCGCCGGAACCGGCGCGCTGGGCTTGGAAGCAATGTCGCGCGGCGCGAAATATGCGCTTTTTGTCGAGGAAGCGGCCGAAGCGCGGGCGCTGATCCGCACCAATGTCGAGGCGCTTGCGCTCACCGGCGCGACTAAGATTTTCCGGCGCGACGCCGCCAGGCTCGGCGACATGGGGCCGATGCAGCCGTTCGATCTCGTGTTTTGCGATCCGCCCTACGGTCAGGGCCTCGGCGAGAAGGCGCTCGCCGCCGCGCGCGGCGGAAAATGGTTGGCGCCTTCCGCGCTTCTCCTCGTCGAGGAAGCCGTAAAGGCGGGCTTCAAGACACCGGAAGGTTTCGACGAGTTGGAGCGGCGCGCTTACGACAACACCGAAATCGTCATCATGCGTGCAACTTGATACCCAAGCATTGTCATGCCCGGCCTCGTGCCGGGCATCCACGTCTTTGCAGAAAAGTAAGGCGTGGATGGCATCCGAACTCGGGCTTGCCCGAGTTCGGCGAGTTTAACAGCCCGGCCATGACGATGTGCTTTTCCGGATCAGGCTTAGCGTCGCCCGAATAGTTTCTCGATGTCGAAGAGCTTCAGCTCGATGTAGGTGGGCCGGCCGTGATTGCATTGGCCGGCATAATCGGTCGCCTCCATCTCGCGCAGGAGCGCGTTCATTTCCTCAGGCTTGAGGCGGCGGCCGGCGCGCACCGAGCCGTGGCAAGACATCGACGAGGCGACGGCCAGGAGGCGCCGCTCCAAGGGAAGAGCCGCGTCCCATTCGGCCATGTGCTCGGCGAGATCGCGCACCAGACCGGCAATATCGGCATCGCCCAGCAGCGCCGGCGCTTCGCGCACGAGAACGCCGCCGGCGCCGAACGCTTCGATGACAAGCCCCATTTTGGCGAGATCGCCCGCGCGCTCGACGAGCGCGGCGGCATCGGCGGGATCAAGCTCGACGACGGCCGGCACCAGGAGGATCTGCCGCGCGGCGCCGTCGCGCTCCATCGCCGCCTTCAGCCGCTCATAAACGAGCCGCTCATGGGCGGCGTGCTGATCGACGATCACGAGCCCGTCGCGGGTTTGCGCCACGATGTACGTCTCGTGTAACTGCGCGCGCGCCGCCCCCAGCGGCTTGTCGAGGAGTTCGGGAGAAGCGGGGGCGAAATTCGCCCGCGCGTCGGCCGAAGGCGCGGCCAGCGTGGAAAAGACTTCCTGCGCATCCTCCTCGAAGCCGGGGGTGAAAGCCGGCGCCGCCGAACCCCGCCAATTCGCCGGAGGGCGCGAAACGCCGTGGCGCCGGGCGAAGGCGACGAGGCGGGCGGCACCCGTCGTTGCGGACTTGCGCGCTCCCGTTCCGAGCGCCTCTTGCAGGGAACGCACAAGAAGCGCGCGCACGAGGCCGGCATCGCGGAAACGCACCTCGGTTTTCGCCGGATGCACGTTGACGTCCACCTCACGCGGATCGAGCGTGAGGAAAAGCGCCACCACCGGGTGACGGTCGCCATGCAGCAAATCGGCATAGGCGGCGCGCACGGCGCCCAAAAGAACCTTGTCGCGCACCGGCCGCCCGTTCACGAACAAATACTGCGCGAGCGAATTTGCGCGCGAAAAGGTCGGCAGCCCGGCAACGCCGGAGACGGAGACGCCCTCGCGCTCGCCTTCGACGGGCACGGCGTTCTCGCGCAGATCCGCGCCGATGACATCGGCAAGCCGCGCGAGCCTGCCCTCGGCGTCGTTCTTTTGCGCGGCGTAGGTGATGGGCGGGCGATCCTCGGTGGCGAGCACGAAGGTGACATCGGGCCGCGCGAGCGCGAGCCGGCGCAATGCTTCGACCGCCGCCGCCGTTTCGGCGCGGTCGGACTTCAGAAATTTCAATCGCGCGGGCGTCGCATAAAAAAGATCATGCACTTCGATGCGCGTGCCGCTGCCCAGCGCCGCGGGCTTGACCGCCTGTTTCTTGCCGCCGTCGACCACGATTTCGACGGCGTTTGGCGAGCCTTTGAACCGCGTCGCGATCGAGAGCTTGGCCACCGCGCCGATCGACGGCAGTGCCTCGCCGCGAAAGCCCAAAGTCGAAACCGAATGCAGATCGTCGCCGGGGAGCTTGGAGGTGGCATGAC
Source organism: uncultured Alphaproteobacteria bacterium (assembly GCA_963751685.1). Taxonomy (GTDB): domain Bacteria; phylum Pseudomonadota; class Alphaproteobacteria; order Rhizobiales; family Xanthobacteraceae; genus Palsa-892. The sequence continues at coordinate 263,035 of CAVVVV010000017.1, forward strand.
GCTCGACGGCGAGCGTCAAATCGTCGCGCGACATGCCGCTGCCGTCGTCGGTGACGCGGATGAGCCGCCGTCCGCCGCCCGAGAGCACGACCTCGATTCGCCGCGCGCCGGCATCGAGGGCGTTCTCGACAAGCTCCTTCACGACGGAGGCCGGCCGCTCGACGACCTCGCCGGCGGCGATGCGGTTGATGACCGACTCGGGCAGTTGACGGACGGGCATGGGGCGACCCTGAACGACTCAAGGTACGGAATCTACCCGTTAGCGCCGTTAGGCGGCAGCGGCGGCGCCTCTTCCCCGCTGTGCACAAGCCTATTTGCCGGCGAGATATTTCTTGGCGAGGATTTTCCCCTCCTCCACCGCCGGCTGGTCGAAGGGATCGACGCCGAGCAGGCGGGCGGCGATGATCGTCTCGAGCATAAAGTGCATGAGCAGCGCGCCGAGCGCGCGCTCATCAAGCCGCTCGACATGCATGATGCGCACTGGACGACCGTTCTTCGCCAGCGTGTCGGCGGTGGCGCGGCCTTGGGCGTCGACGAGGTCGCCGATGCGGCGGCCGCCGAAATCCGGCTCGCCCGCGGCCTTGGCAAGCGCCTTGTCCAGGCGCGGGCCGCGGCCGGCGACGGCCGTCGTAATCACCGTGAACAGCTTGTCGCGCGGCCCCGCCAGATAAAGCTGCAGCTGGCTGTGCTGATCGACGGGACCGAGCGCCGCGATCGGCGTCGTGCCCTTGCCGCCTTTGCCGAGGCTTTCGGCCCAAAGCTGCACCCACCATTTGGTGAAGCGCTCTAAGCCGGTCGGCATAGGCCATGGTGACCGCGATCGATTTTCCGCCTTCGCTCGGCGGCGACCGCAAGCGCCGCACCCATCGCGGGCGGAAATTCCTTCGCCGGCTTTCCGGCAAGCAGCGGCGCCAGCGCCTCGCGCGCGCCGGCGCGGATCGCCTTGACGTCGAGGCCGAGTGCCAACGCGGGCAGGAGACCGACATTGGAAAGCACCGAATAGCGCCCGCCGACGCCGGGATCGTGGTCGAGCACGAAACAGCCATGGCTTTGCAAAAGTTCGCGCAACCCGTTGCGCTTGCCGGCGCGCGCGGGCTCGGAAAGGCCGATCAAATGTTTCGCGACATGCTTGCCGAGTCGCGCGCGCTTCAGCGCATCGATGACGGCGATCGTCTGCATCAGCGTTTCGCCGGTGCCGCCGGATTTCGAGATCGCGACGAAGCGCGCCGTCTTCAACGGCACGCGCTTCAGAAACGCCTCGAAGGTGACGGGATCGAGATTGTCGAAAAAGTGCATGCGCGGTTTGTCGCCGAGCGAGCCGAGCCCCGGTACGGCGTAATCGGCGAGTTGCGCGAGCGTCTGGCCGCCGAGGCTCGACCCGCCGGTGCCGAGAAAAACGATGTCGCCGGCCTTGGCGAATTTTTTCACCGCTTGCTTCGGAGCGATGGAAGATCGTCGATCTTCTCCGGCAGGCGCAGGAGCGGCAACGAGCCGCTGCGATGCGCTTTGCGAAGGTTCTCCAGCTCGCCCTCCGCGTGCGCGAGCAGCCGGGCGAAGGCCTGATCGTCGACGCCACCTTCGCCGATCCGGCTCTTGAACGCGCGTTCGATCGAATGAGTATACGGCATCAATCCCTCATGCCGCGCTATCGCGCGCCGCTGTCATCGTCGCCGCTCTGCGCCGTATCATGCAGTCGGCCCGAGGCTATAGCGGGGATCGAAACGAGCCTCAACGTGCGGCATCGAGATCAATGGCTCTTGGTGCGCGCGACGGCGTCGCGCCAATGCAGAAGCGCGGCCGCGCGCGCGTTCGAATCGATCGTCGGCAAAAACCGGCGATCGAGCCGCCAAAGTTTCTCTAACGCATTGAGATCGGGATAGATTCCAGCAGCGAGGCCGGCGAGATAGGCGGCCCCCCGCGCGGTCGTTTCGGTCGCCACCGGTCGGTCCACCGGCGCGTCGAGAATGTCGGCGAGGAATTGCATGGCGAGATCGCTGTTCGCCATGCCGCCGTCGACGCGGAGCACGGTGCCCGAATGCGCGCCCGCCGGCCAATCCGCGCGCATGGCATCGAAGAGATCCGCGGTCTGAAAGCCGACGCTCTCGATCACCGCGCGCGCGAGTTCCGCCGCACCGCTCGCGCGCGTGAGGCCGAAAATCGCGCCGCGCGCTTCCGCGTCCCACCACGGCGCGCCGAGGCCGGTGAAGGCCGGGAACGAGGATGACGCGCTCCTTGGGATTCGCTTTCGCCGCGAGCGCGTTCACCTCTTCCGCCGAACGGATGAGCCCCATCGCGTCGCGCAGCCACTGCACCGCGGCGCCGGCGATGAAGATCGCGCCTTCGAGCGCATAGGCGCGCTTGCCGCCGATCTGATAGGCGATGGTGGTGAGCAGCCGATTGGTGGAGCGGACGGGTGCGTCGCCCGTGTGCAGAAGCGCGAAGCAGCCGGTGCCGTAGGTCGCCTTCATCATGCCGGGCTTGATGCAGGCCTGGCCGACCATCGCCGCCTGTTGATCGCCGACGACGCCGCGGATCGCGATCGGCGCGCCGAACAGCGAAGTTTCCGTCACGCCGAGATCGCCGGCACTGTCGCGCACTTCGGGAAGCACGGCGGCGGGCACGCGAAAGAGACGAAGCATGTCTTCGTCCCACTTCGCGCGCTTCAGATCGAGCAGCAGCGTGCGCGAGGCATTGGTCGCGTCGGTGGCGAATGATTTTGCCGCCGGTGAGCCGCCACAGCAGAAACGAATTGATCGTGCCAAAAGCGAGCTTGCCCGCTTCCGCCGCCGCGCGGGCGCCGCTCCACGTGGTCGAGCTTCCAGGCGATCTTGGTGGCGGAAAAATAGGGATCGAGCAGAAGCCCGGTGCGCGCCGAGATCGCTTCCTCATGGCCTTCGCTTTTCAGCCGCGCGCAGATATCGGCCGTGCGCCGGTCCTGCCAGACGATGGCGCGGTGAATCGGCTTTCCGGTTGCGCGGTCCCAGATCACCGTCGTTTCGCGCTGGTTGGTGATGCCGATGGCGGCGATATCGGCGGCGGTTAAGCCGCGCCTTTGCCAGCGCGGCGCGAACGGTCATCACGACGCTTTGCCAGATTTCCTCGGCGTCGTGCTCGACCAGGCCCGGTGCCGGATAATGCTGGGCGATCTCTTGCTGCGCGGTCGCGACCGCCTGCAACGAAGCGATCGAAAACGATCGCGCGCGTCGAGGTCGTTCCCTGATCGATCGCGACGACGTGGGTGCTCATCGCGTTCATTCCGCCGCGGTTTGCGCCGGCGGGGTCGGCACCGAGCGCCGCCTTCAAGCGCGGCGATTTCCGCCGCGCTCGCGGCCAGGCCCAGTTTCGTGCGGCGCCAGAGCACGTCGTCCGGCGTCCGCGCCCATTCTTCCTTGCGCAAATAGTCGAGCTCGGCCCGGTGAAGGTTTCCGACGAGGCGCGGACCCAGATCATCGATTGCTTGTTGTCTCGGCAATGATGCGCCAGGCGCGCGTGCCGTAAGAGAACGCAAGCCGGCGCACAAGGTCGATTGGGAAGATAAGAATGGCGCGCGGAAATTTCCGCGATCAGCCCCTCGACGCCCCCGGGGCCGAGATCGCCGCCCGGCAGCGGCTCGCCGCCGGTCCAGGGCTTTTGCATGATCAGCTGATGCTTGAGTTTCGCGAGTACCGCCTCGGCGAGGCGGCGATAGGTGGTGAGCTTGCCGCCGAGCACGGAAATGAGCGGCGGCTCGCCATAGCGCCCGTCGACCTCGATGGTGTAATCGCGCGTGAGATCATCGGCGTCCTTGGCGCCGTCATCGACGAGCGGCCGCACGCCGGAGAAACTCCACACCAGCTTCGACGGCTCGACCGGCGCGCGGAAATAGGCGCGCGGCGGCGCGGCAGAGATAAAGAATCTCGCCGGCGCTCGCCGTGACTTCGACCCGGATCGCCGGTGATATCGGTATCGGTGGTGCCGATCAGGGTGTAGCGATCCTGATAGGGGATCGCGAAAACGAGACGGCCGTCGTCAGCCCTGCAACAGATAGGCGCGCTCATGCGCGTGCAGGCGCGGAACGACGATGTGGCTGCCCTTGGCGAGCCGGATCTTGATGCGCGAGGGCAAACGAATGAATGGTTTCGTTCAGTCGCGCCGCCCACGGGCCCGCAGCATTGACGAGCGCGCGAGCGCTGCACGGTTTCGCGCCCGCCCGCCGCTTGCAGCACGATCTGCCAGTACTCGTCTTCGCGCCGCGCGGCCACGAGCCGCGTGTGCGGACGGATCTTCGCGCCCTTCTCGCGCGCGCCGATGGCGTTCGCGATCACTAGGCGCGAGTTGTCGGCGACGCAGTCGGAATACTCGAAGCCGACGTGAAAACCGGATTTCAGCGGCCGGCCGGCCGGGTCGTCGGCAAGATCGAGAACGCGCGTCTTCGGCAGCACCGTGCGCCCGCCGAGATGGTCATAGAGCCAGAATCCGGCTCGCTGCATCCAGGCCGGCCGCTGCCCGCTGACGTGCGGGAGGATGAAGCGCATCGGCCGTACGAGATGCGGCGCAAGCCCGAGCAATCGTTCGCGCTCGGCGAGCGACTTTCGCACGAGCCTGAAATCGTAATGTTCGAGATAGCGGAGCCCGCCGTGAATCAACTTGGTCGAGGCGGATGAGGTCGCGCCGCCCAGGTCGCCCTGCTCCACCAGGAGTACCTCGAGCCCCCTCCCCGCCGCGTCGCGGGCAATTCCGCAGCCGTTAATTCCGCCGCCGACAATCGCGAGATCATAGTCGGCCATTACGCTTCCCCACGCCGCGCTTTCCTACTTTCGTCGAGCCTCATGCTGGACGATCGGAACGATTTTCACAATCTGTTACTCAATGTCACAGGCCACTAATCTCGCATAAATAAAAGATATTTCCTCTATTCCGCCGCAAACGAATACCTATGTAAAATTCGTTCATTCCTCTAAGTTATCGTCCTGCCATGCCTACCCCACGCCTGCTCGTTGTCGAAGGAAATGCCGCCGAGGGGCGTGAGCGTCAGATCGCCGCGGGAGGAGTGGCGGCGAGCGAAAGTTACGCCCGGCTCCTGGGCGAGCTTTGGCCGGCAGCCACCGTCGACGTCTGTTTTCCCGCCGATCCGGGCGCCAACCTGCCCGACGGCGCCGGCCTTGAGAGCTACGACGGCGTCGCGATCACGGGCTCGGCACTTCACATTTATAACGGCGGCCCCGCCATCAGGCCGCAAATCGAGCTTGCGCGCAGCGTTTATCGCTCGAAGACGCCGATGTTCGGCAGTTGCTGGGGATTGCAGGTCGCGACCGTCGCGGCCGGCGGCACCGTGCACCGCAATCCGCGCGGGCGCGAAATCGGATTCGCCCGCCGCATCCGCGTCACCGAGACGGGGTTCAAGCATCCGCTCTACGAGAAGAAGCCGCCCGTCTTCGAGGCGCTCACCGTCCATCTCGACGAAGTGGAGGCATTACCGCCAAAATCAGAAGTGCTTGCCGCCAACGAACACTCCGGCGTGCAGGCGGCAGAAATTCATTACGAAGGCGGTATCGCCTGGGGCGTGCAGTACCATCCCGAATATAATTTCAAGGATATTTCGGCGATCCTGAAGCGGCTCGACGGGCAGCTTGTGACCGAGGGCTTCTTCGCGAGCGACGAAGACGCTTCGCAATTCATCACCGATATCGACGAACTCTATCAGGACCCGACCAATCGCCGCCTGACGTGGCGCCATGGCATCGACGGCGCCATCACGCAGCCGCGAGATTCGCGTCACCGAGCTCAGAAATTGGATCGAGCTGAAGGTGAAGCCCACGCGCTCGGCGCGCGGACGCGGCCGTCCGGTCGTGGTGAAGTCGGCTTAATTCACGCGCTCAAGCGCAAGCGAAACGCCCTGACCGACGCCGACGCAGAGCGTCGCAAGCGCGAGCTTGCCGCCCCTTTCCTCCAGAGCATGCGCCGCGGTGCCGGCGATCCGCGCGCCGGTCATGCCGAGCGGATGGCCCAGCGCGATACCGCCGCCATGCGGATTGACGTGCTCGGCGTCTTCCGCAACACCGAGCTGGCGCAGCACCGCGATCGCCTGGCTCGCGAAAGCTTCGTTCAATTCGATCACGTCGAATTTCGAGATCTTGATGCCGAGGCGCGCGATCAGCTTCTCGGTCGCCGGCACCGGGCCGATGCCCATGATGCGCGGCGGCACGCCCGCCGACGCCATGCCGAGAATGCGCGCCCGCGGCGTAAGGCCGTGCGCCTTGACCGCGGCCTCCGAAGCGATGATCAACGCGCAGGCGCCGTCATTGACGCCCGAGGCATTGCCCGCCGTCACCGTGCCGGGATTGCGAAACGGCGTCTTCAGTTTGGCGAGTCCCTCAAGCGTCGTATCGGCGCGCGGATGCTCGTCGCGATCGACCCTCACCGGGCCGTTCTTGCCGCCCGGCACTTCGACCGGCACGATCTCCGCGGCGAAGAAGCCGCTCTTTTGCGCCGCCACCGCGCGCTGCTGCGAGCGCAGCGCGAATTTATCCTGATCCTCGCGCGAAACCTGAAATTCCGCGGCGACGTTCTCGCCGGTCTCCGGCATCGAATCAACGCCGTATTGCGCCTTCATCAGCGGATTGATGAAGCGCCAGCCGATCGTGGTGTCGTAAATCTCGGCGCTGCGCTGGAATGCTTCCGTCGCCTTGCCCATCACGAACGGCGCGCGCGACATCGATTCGACGCCGCCCGCGATCGCCAGCTCCATCTCGCCGGTTTTGATCGCGCGTGCGGCCTCGCCGACCGCCTCCAGGCCCGAGGCGCAGAGCCGGTTCACCGTGAGGCCGGACACCGACGAAGGAAGACCCGCGAGCAGAAGCGCCATGCGCGCGACATTGCGGTTGTCCTCGCCCGCCTGATTGGCGCAGCCGAAGAAGACGTCGTCGAGCTTCGACCAATCGACGGCCTTGTTGCGGGCGAGGAGCGCCTTGATCGGAATCGCCGCGAGATCGTCGGCGCGCACTTTCGCAAGCGAACCGCCATAGCGGCCGATCGGCGTACGGGCGAAATCGCAAATGTAGGCGTCTCGTAGATTGGGCATGATCTGTTCCTTCAGGCCGCTTCGCCGTGAGCGGCTTTGGTGCGTGCCTGCAACTCGCGCAACACTTTCAATTCTTGTGCGGTCGGCGCAGGCGTCTCCACAACCTTATTCGCAAACTTAATTCGCCAGCCGGTGGATTCAATGACCTCTTCACGCGTCACTCCGGGATGCAGCGAGACCACCGTCAGTTCCTTGCTCGTTGGATCCGGTTCCATGACGCAGAGATCCGTCAGCACCTTCGTCGGGCCCGCTGTCGTGACGCCATGTCGCGCACGGTCGTCGCCGCCCTTGCCGTGGCCGAGCGACGTCACAAAGTCGATCTTTTCCACGAAGGCGCGTTTCTTGTGGCTCATCGTGACGAAGATGCGGCCGCAGCTCGTCGCGATCTCCGGCGCACCGCCGCCGCCGGGCAGCCGCACCTCGGGCTTTTCGTAGGGGCCGACGACGGTGGTGTTGAGATTGGCGAATTTGTCGATCTGGGCGCCGCCGAGGAAACCAGTGGTGACGCGGCCGCCTTGCAGCCAGTAGCGAAACATCTCCGGCACCGAAACGGTCACGAGCGCGGTCTCGCACAATTCGCCATCGCCGATCGAGAGCGGAAGGATGCTGGGCTTGGTTTCGATGGTGCCCGATTCGTAGATCAAGACGATGTCCGGCGCGTGCGTAAGGCGGGCGAGATTGCAGGCGGCCGACGGCGCGCCGATGCCGACGAAACAGACGTCATCGTTCGTAAGCGCCCGCGCCGCCGCGATCGTCATCATCTCGGAGGGCGTGTAATTCGCGCTCATCGCTTTTCTTTCGCTCATGCCGCCTTCTTCGCATGGGCCGCGAAGGCCTCGGGGCCCTTGCGCAGCACGTGCTCATCGATCCAGGCGCGAAACGAATCCCGCTCGCGCGAGATCGCGTCCCACTTTTTATAGAATTTGTTGTCGCGTTTGTAGTAGCCCTGCGCATAGGAGGGATGCGCGCCGCCGGGCACGTGCACGACCGCGCTCACCGTCCAGCCCGGCAAAATCACCGCGTTGGGCGAATGCGGCTCCAGCGTGTCGACGATTTCCTCGACGGTGACGATCGAGCGTTTGGCGGCAAGCACCGCCTGCTTCTGCACGCCGACGATTCCTTCGAAGAGCACGTTTCCCTTCCGATCCGCGCGCTGCGCGTGGACGATGGCCGCATCCAGCTTGATCGCGGGTACGGCGGCAAGCTTCTCGCCGGTGAAGGGACAGGCAATGTCCTTGATATTCGGGTTGACGCGCTTCAACTCGGCGCCGCGATAGCCGCGGAAGACCGCGAAGGGCAATCCTGCGGCGCCAGCGTCGAAGGCGTTGGCCATGGCGGCGTGGCTGTGCTCTTCGATCGCGATCTGGTTGGGCCAGCCGTTTTCATGGGCGTCCCTAAAGCGGTGCAGCGAGCCGACGCCGGGATTGCCGCCCCAGGAGAAAACGACCTTTTCCGCGCAACCCATGCCGATCATCTGGTCGTAAATGAGATCCGGCGTCATGCGGATGAGGCTCAAACGCTTGCGCCCCTGGCGGATTACCTCATGGCCGGCGGCGAACGGAATGAGGTGGGTGAACCCTTCCATCGCGACGATGTCGCCATCTTTGAGATTGTCCTCGACCGCTTGCGCAAGCGATAGAATGGCCGCCATTCAGCTACCTCGGATAAGCTGGGGACATGCTAACGATTTGAACTGCCCGGAGATTTTTATCTTCTTGCCAGCCCGATGCTCTTTCCATGTTTTGCTTTTCAAGCATGGCCCGGCGTCCCCAAGCAAGCCGAAGACGATAGGACAACTCCCGGATTCCTACGCCTATTCAAGACCTTGATTTAGCTCTGTTCGATCGGGAACCATTTCAGCGCTGGCGCTTTAATGTTCGCTCTGCGCCCAATTCAGCGCCAATATCTGCAAATTCGCTGGGTAATTCTCCTCCCATTGGTTGAAAGTGATAACCGAAAGCTCGCGTCATGGATCAGCCCAACGACCCTGTCGTACAGCCCGACTTCGTGACGGCGCTCGCGCGCGGTCTCGCGGTCATTCGCGCCTTCGGCGCGCATTCGAACCGCATGTCGCTCGCCGAAGTCGCGCGGCGGGTAGAATTGCCGCGCGCCACCGTGCGCCGCTCGCTGATCACGCTCGAGACGCTCGGCTACGTGGAGACCGACGGCAAAACATTCATGCTGACGCCACAGGTGCTGTCTCTCGGCCATTCGTATCTGATATCGATGCCGGTGACGCGCGCCGTTCGGCCATATCTCGAAAAAATGTCCGCCTTGTTCAACGAGAGTTCATCCGCGGGGATTCTCGATCATAACGACGCGGTCTTCCTGGCGCGGGTTCAGGTGCGGCGTGTCTTGCTCGGGACCGCGCCGGCGGGTAGCCGAGTTCCCGCCTATTGCACGTCGATGGGACGCGTTCTGCTCGCCGCCCAATCCGACGAGATGATCGAAGAATATCTAGGGCGCATAGAACCTCACGCCTACACCGCGCGGACAATCGTCAGTCCCGCGAAAATCCGCGACGCGATTTTCGAGGCGCGCAATGCTTCCTATTCGATCGTGGAAGAGGAGCTCGACGCCGGCGTGGTGGCGATTTCCGTACCGATCAAAAACGCGCACGACCGTACGGTGGCGGCGATCAGCGTCGTCAGCCATGTCGATCGCGCAACCAGCGCGCAAATGATCGACCAGTTCCTTCCGGCTATGCGCGACGCCGCGAGGGAATTGCGCGCGCAGCTCGCTTGAAGTTTACGCTTCTTCTTTCGCGCTCTTCAGTATCCAAGCAGGAAGGGATTGACCCCGCCGCGGCGGTAGCCGGCCTGCCGCACCAGGAGGTCGAGGCCGAGCGAGGCGACGTCGTCGGCGACCGGCTCGAGCGCTGGGTCCCTCTGCTGGTGAAGAATCTTCACGTAGGCATGGCAGGAGTTCGCAGGTCTCGGCTTTGACCGTGCCCGGCCCGCCATCGATCTCCTGATAAGAGATTCCTGCGGTCGAGGCGCAGATCGTGCATTTGATGCGGACATAATTCCACAAAGTGCCGCAAAGCGAGCAAGCACAAAAGCGAGTGCCATGCGCACGCGGCCAACCGAAGACCATGGAGGAGACCGGCGGCGCGCCGCAGACGGGACAGGCACCGTCGCCGACCGGAACGAGCCGTTTGTCGTCGAGCCGCGCCGCGAGGCGGGTGAAATGAAGCTGCATCACGGCCGCGGTGTAGACGTGATCGGCAATCCGCTCGACCGGAATCGAATCAGCGAGTACGTTGCGGATCATGGCGCCGCGCATAGCGGCATCCGCGCTCGCCACACGCACGAGCGCTTCGGTGGCGGCGGCGGGCTTGTCGATCGTTTCCGCAAGACCGAGAAGACGGTCGAAGACCGCGTCGAATTCCGTGCTTGTAGCGAAGCCGTTTCGGTCGAAAGGCGGCATACCGAATTCGCGCGCACGCGCAATTGCGTCGACAGGCGGCGGCGCTGGTTCAGGCGTGTCGTCTTGCGCCTGGTGCTGCGCCTCGCACAGCGCGGAGAGGAAAAGAAGATAGGATGCGAGCTGATGGTCAGAAGCGAGCGCGGCAAAACGCTGGGCGCGATTGGCAAAGATATGCCTTGGATCTGGAAGCCGGACGAAGGGAGGCTCTGCAACCTCGCCGATCGGAACCGGATCGTGCCGAGGCGCGCCGGCCTTACCCATCACGAAACCTCACGAACCACACGGGCCACGTGGCGGTAAGCAGCCGGCCGATTTCTCGGCAGGCCACCCGTATTCATTACGATCTGCGGCCGCCGTTGACGAGTTCACGCAGCCATTTGCGGTGATGCCGCCAGGCCCAGCCGCCGCTCACCTGCCCGCTCATCATGGCGCTGATCGTGCCGCGCACCCAGATCGCCGCGTAAACATGGACGATCCAGACGCAGATGATCACTACCGCCGTGATCGCGTGCACGAGCACGGCGATACGCTGCTGCTCGACCGAAAAGATGTTCGAGAAATAGCGATCCCAAATCACGATGCCGCTGGTGATCAAAACGACGATCAACACCGACATCGACCAGAAGACCATCTTCTGGCCGGCGTTGTACTTGCCGACTTCCGGCAGCTTTTCGTCGTTACCCCTGAGCACGTCGCTGATGCGTGCGAGCCAGGTATTGTCCGCGCCTTCCCACAGATTCGGCCTGCCAGAAGCGAAGAAACAAGCCGAAGAAGCTGAAGAACAGCACCACGCCGATCCACGGATGGATCAAGCGCGTGAAATCGCCGCCGCCGAACAGGGCGGTGAGGAAGAACAGCGAGGGATGGAACAAGCGAGAGACCGGACATGGCGAGGAGCACGAGGCTCATCGCCGTGATCCAGTGGTTGATGCGGGCGCCGGCGGTGTAGCGGTCGACCGTCACCGGGTCGCCCGGGTTCACCTTGTCGCCCGGCATCACGTCATAGGGATCGATCTTCATGGCGCACGTCTCTGCTGGCGAGCTTCTTCGCGTTCTCCTCGTCTTCCGGCTTAACGCGGTTGGCGCCGGAGACGACGTGGTGTAGGAGACCGAAAGCCGCCGTGATGGCGATGACGGCCATGCCGGCATACTTCGCCGCCGCCTTTCCAGAGCTCGACGAGCGGACTGATGCGGGGATTGTTCGGAAGCCCGGCATAGATTTCCGGCTTGTCGGCATGATGCAGCACGTAGATCACGTGCGTGCCGCCGACGCCGGGCGGATCGTAGACGCCGGCATTGGCAAAGCCGCGCGACTTCAGGTCCTTGATGCGGCCCTCGGCCTGCTTCAGCATTTCTTCCTTGGTGCCGAAGCTGATGCACTGGGTCGGGCAGGCCTTGGCGCAAGCGGGGCCCTGGCCGACCGCGACGCGGTCGGAGCAGAGCGTGCACTTGTAGGCCTTGTGATCGACCTTGGAGATGCGCGGGATGTTGAACGGGCATCCCTTCACGCAATAGCCGCAGCCGATGCAGTTCTCGTGCACGAAGTCGACGATGCCGTTCGAGTATTGCACGATGGCGCCGGGCGCCGGGCAGGCCTTGAGGCAGCCGGGGTCCTCGCAATGCATGCAGCCGTCCTTGCGGATCAGCCATTCGAGATTGCCGCTGTCGGGGTTGACCCATTCGGTGAAGCGCATGAGCGTGAACATGTTCGGCGTGAGATCGTGCGGGTTGTCGTAAGTCCCAACGTTCACGCCGACCTCCTCGCGCATGTCGTTCCACTCGAGGCAGCGCCGACTGGCAGGCCTTGCAGCCGATGCACTTCGATACGTCGATGAGCTTCGCGACCGAGGTGAGCTTGCGATCCGGCGGCGGCGGAACGGGCGAGGCCGAGCGAAGAACGACATCGCGCTCCGTCAGATCCGACATTCGGGTTCTGGACGCTCGGGTTCGGTAGATCCATGTCCGCCTTCCCTTACGCCATCGGCCCGACGATGGGCTCGATATCGACCAGAAACGCCTTGTACTCGGGCGTCTCGATGTTGGCGTCGCCGACATAGGGCGTGAGCGAATTCGGGCCGAGGCCCTTTTTCGCAGCGCCGGTGAAGCCCCAGTGCAGCGGGAATGCCGACGATGTGCACCTTCTTGCCGTCACAATTCAGCGGAGCGATGCGTTTGGTGACAACGACTTTCGCCTCCAACGAGCCGCGATTCGACCATACCCGTACCCAGCCGCCCGACTTGATGCCTTTTTCCTTGGCGAGTTCTTCGCCGATCTCGACGAAAAATTCGGGCTGCAAAGAGGTGTTGATCTGGACGTGTTTGGTCCAGAAGTTGAAATGTTCGCTGAGCCGATAGGACGTCGCCGCGTAGGGGAAATCCTTGGCATCGCCGAACTGCTCCATGTCGCCCTTGAACACGCGGGCGACCGGATTGCCGCGAATTTTCGGTGCGATCGGATTGTCGATCGGCGATTCAAACGGCTCGTAGTGAACCGGGAACGGCCCCTCACGCATCAGGCCGCGCACGAATAGACGCGCGGTGCCTTCGGCGTTCATGATGAACGGCCCGACGACGTCGGGCTTCGCTTTCGGTGCGATGTCGGGTGCGTCGTAGCCCGACCATTTGTGCCGTCCCACTCGATCAGTTTTCGGGTCGGATCCCACGCCTTGCCGGAGAGGTCCGCCGACGCGCGATTGTAGAGAATGCGGCGGTTGAGCGGCCACGAGAACGCCCATTTGGAATAGACGCCCGTATTGTCGGGATCCGTAGGCATCGCGACGGGCCATGTTGTTGCCCGCCTCGGTGAAGCAGCCGGAATAGATCCAGCAGGCGCAGGCGGTCTTGCCGTCGTCGCGGAGTACGGAAAAGCTCGCAACCTGCCTGTCCTTGCGCAAAAGAAACTTGGTCGGCTCATTCGGGTCCGGCACGTCTTCGAGCGCGGAGCCGTTCATTTCCCTCGCAAGCTCACTTGGCGTCGGCTCCCCCGCATCCTTGTAGTTCCAGGTAAGGTTCAGAATCGGGTCGGCATAGGTGCCGCCCTCTTTCTGGTAGAGCGCCTTAAGCCGCTGATAGAGCTGCGCCATGATCCAGGTGTCGCTCTTCGCTTCTCCCGGTGGTGTGCCGCCAGCCCAATGCCATTGCAGCCAGCGGCCGGAGCTCGTCAGCGAGCCCTCGTTCTCCGCGAAGCAAGTGCTCGGCAACTGAATGACCTCGGTTTGGATCGAGGCGGTGTCGACGTCGTTGTGCATGCCGTGATTTTCCCAGAATCGCGCCGTCTCGGTTTCCAGCGGATCCATGACGACGAGGTATTTGAGCTTGGAGAGCGCCGCCGTGCACTTCTTCCGGTTCGGGAAAGAAAGCAAGGGATTGAAGCCCTGGCAGAAGTACCCGTTGATCTTGCCTTGGTACATGAGTTCGAATGCGCGCAGCGCGTCGTAGGCCGCAATGTCGAGCTTGGGCAGATAGTCGTAGGCCCAGTTGTTCTCGGCAGTCGCCGCCGCACCCCACATGGATTTCTGGAAGCTGACGAAAAACTTCTTGTAGTTCTGCCAGTAACTCATCTGATCCGGCTTCAAAGGCTTGAAACCGCGCACGGACATATAGGTATCGAAGCTCGCTTCTTTTTCAGTCGGCAAGGTCAGATAGCCGGGGATCAGGTTCGACATCAGGCCGAGGTCGGTGAGGCCCTGAATGTTGGAGTGACCGCCCAAGGCGTTCATGCCACCACCGCGCACGCCGATGTTGCCCAAGATCAATTGCAACATCGCCATGGTGCGAATGTTCTGCGAGCCCTTAGAATGCTGCGCCCAACCGAGCGCATACATCGACGTCATCGTCTTGTCTTTGGCGGAGCACTCGCCGACCATCGCGGCGACTTTCAGGAACTTGTCCTTCGGCGTGCCGCAGACGCGCTCGACCATTTCGGGCGTGTACTGCGCTACGTGCTGTTTTAGGAGGTTCCAGACGCAACGCGGATTTTGCAGCGTATTGTCGGAGAGAGCGTAGCCGTCGGGACCGATTTCATAATCCCAAGTCGAGCGATCGTAGTCGCGCTTGGTCTCGTCATAACCGGTGAAGAGACCGTCCTGGTAAGCGAAGCCTTCCTTCACGATGTAGGAAGCGTTGGTGAAAGCCTTGGTGTAGTCCCACTGCACCTTGCCGTTCTGGATGCAGTAATTGATGAGGCCGAGCAGGAAGGCGATGTCGGTTCCCGGCCGGATCGGGGCGTACATATCCGAAACGGCCGCCGAGCGCGTATAGCGCGGATCGACGACGATGAGTTTAGCGCCGCGCTTCGCCTTCGCCTCGGTTACCCATTTAAAGCCGCAGGGATGCGCCTCCGCGGCATTGCCGCCCATGATGATCACGAGATCCGTGTTCCGAATATCGGTCCACGAATTCGTCATCGCACCCCGGCCGAATGTTGGGCCTAGACTGGACACCGTGGGGCCGTGACAAACTCTCGCTTGATTGTCGAATGCCAGCATCCCGGCGCTGCGCACGACCTTGTAGGTCGCCCACGCTGTTTCGTTGGTGGTTGCGGACGCGGCGAGGAAGCCGGTGGTGAGCCACCGATTGACCGTTACGCCGACATTGTCCTTTTGGATGAAATTCTTGTCGCGGTCGTCCTTCATCAGCCGCGCGACGCGATCGAGAGCCTCATCCCAGGGCACGCGTTCGAACTTGTTCGAGCCGGGCTTGCGGAGCATCGGATATTTGAGCCGCGTCTCCGCGCGAACGAAGTCGAGGAGGGCCGCGCCTTTCGGGCAAAGCGTGCCGCGATTGGTCGGATGATCCGCGTCACCTTCGATGTGGATGATTTCGGCCTTCTCACCCCTGGAAAGGCTGCCCTTCGAATACAGGATGATGCCGCAGGCAACGGAACAATAGGTGCAGGTGTTGCGGGTTTCGGTGGTGCCTGAGAGCTTGAAGGGACGAATGGCGGCAGCATGGACGACTTCCGCGTCCCCGAATCCCAGCGCCCCGAGCGTTGTCCCGGCGAGGCCCGCGCCGGTAGCGGCCAGAAACTGGCGTCGCGAGAGTTCCTTATTCATCGGCCCTCTCCTAACTTCTTACCGATAGAAGAGGGATGAAACGCAATGCTCCCCCTGAAATTTTAGGCCGTTCCGGAGCGCGAAGGTGGAGCACCTAAATTAGTTCCATTCCAACTTGGATTACATTTCCTGTCAAACAATCAATAAAGCTCGCGAACGACCTCAAGACTGATGCATTCCAATCTGCGATTACGGCGAAGCAGACGGCGGCTTGAGATTTAGGCCACCAAGGAGATGACGGCGCAGCGCGATCGGATCTCATCCGATCGGGCGAAGTTCTGACATCGCTCCCGACGGCCGCCGGCAATGGCCAGAGCGCCGCTCTCGTCAGCAGGAATGCGGCGAGTGGCGGCATAAATCTAAATAAATGCAAGTACTTACCCCCGGATAAAGACCCGCCCGAAAAATCCACACTCAACTATAAAAGTCTACGGGCAAGCGTGGCAATAACGCCGCTCGTGGAGCGGGCCGATACGGCACGGGCACAAAGGCGCGTAAGATCCGCCAAGAGGAGCCAAGATGAAACGGTTGTTGATGACTCTCGTCTTTGTTTTCGGGACGATGCCTCCATCGGCAGCGCAGGAGCGCTCGATTGTCGTCGCTTCGACGACTTCGACGGAGCAATCTGGACTTTTCGGCTACATCCTGCCTCGCTTCACGGCGAAGACCGGCATTCGCGTGAATGTGGTCGCCGTCGGCACCGGGCAAGCGCTCGATATAGGGCGGCGCGGCGATGCCGACGTGGTGTTCGTTCACGACAAGTCTGCGGAAGAAAAATTCATGGGCGAAGGTTTTGGCGTGAAGCGATTCGACGTGATGTACAACGATTTCGTCGTGATCGGGCCGAAGAACGACCCTGCTCATGTTGCGAACGAAAAGAACGTGCTTGCAGCTTTTCGGAAAATCGCGGCAGCGAAAGCTAAATTCATTTCGCGCGGCGATCGATCCGGCACGAACGCGGCGGAGCTTCGCTACTGGACCGACGCGGGGATTAACCCGGTCGCCGAGGCGGGCGGCTGGTATCGCGAGATCGGGCAGGGAATGGGCGCGGCGCTCAATATGGCGTCTACCGAGAACGCCTATGTGCTCTCGGACCGCGGCACTTGGCTCTCTTTCAAAAACCGTGGCGGGCTTGCAATTTTGGTCGAGGGGGACAAGCGGTTGTTCAACCAATACGGCGTCATGCTGGTCAATCCGGCCAAGCACCCCCATGTGAAGACAACGGAAGGGCAAGCGTTCATCGATTGGCTGATTTCGGTAGACGGACAAAAGACAATCGCGGACTACAAGATTGGTGGGGAGCAACTTTTCTTTCCTGACGCGAATGGTTCCTAAGCTTATTCTTTTGCTGCCCAGTAATTGAACAAGAATGCCGCTGCGCTCACCACTACGCTCAGCAAGATCAGTATAAGTCCGAGACCAAGGGCAAGCGCAAGGTCACCCTTACTGGTTTCGAGTGCGATTGTAGTGGTCATGGTGCGGGTAAACCCGCGAATGTTGCCACCCACTATAATGATCGCTCCGACTTCGGCGATCGCGCGGCCAAACGCGGCAAGAAACGCCGTCAGCAAGGCCGCGCGTCCGATGACGAAAAGTTCGCGGATGCTCCGGCTCATGGAAGCGCCGTCGGCCCGCATGATGTCTCCATACTCCAGCCAGAGCGTGAGCATCGAGCGATGCACGAGCGCGACCACAATCGGAGTAGCGAGCAGGACTTGTGCGACGATCATGGCCGCGGGCGTGAACAGAAGCCCGGCGAAACCCAACGGTCCCGAGCGCGACAAGACGAGATAAACCATCAGCCCGACAACGACAGGAGGCAGGCCGAGGAGTGCGTTGGCAAGGATAATGATGCCTTGCCGTCCCCAGAAGCGGCCAACCGCGAGCACGCCACCCAAAGGCGCGCCAATCATCATCGCGATAATGGTCGCTGATAGGCTGACGCGCAACGACAGAGTGACGATTCCGATCAGCTCGGGGTCGAAGCTCCCGATAAGGGCAATAGCGATAAGTAAGGCGTGGCCAATGTCGTGCATCCGCGCCTATGTACAATTCCAGGAGAAAGTGCGCCACCGCGCGAGCATATTGCCACTTTAATCGGAGTCCACTGTCAGGCTTCCGCTTTATCGCTCTTTGCTGAGTTCGGAGCCTATTTGTCCGACGGCCCTTTGGGCTTCGACTGCATGTCGGGGGGAGTATCTCCCTCAGGCTTGGATGCAGGAGCACCACCTGACCCCGTTGTGACTGGGCCGGTTGATCCCTGGGGTTGCGGTTGATTTGGCGAACCAATCTGCCCGCTGGTACCGGGAATCGGGTTTGCGTCGGTTGTTCTGGGTTCACCTCGCAATAGCACAAACCCCAACACGACAATGGCAATAATGACCGCGCCGAAAATGAACGCAGGAGTGCCGTAATGTATTGTTTCTTGTCTTTTGGCCATCGCCTCCACCTCACAAGCTAGCTCGGATATATTGGAAACGAATTGTTCGAGCAAAAGTTCCGAGAACGCGGCCGAGGCAGGGGGACGGTTCATAGGATTAGACGCTCGATCTGATCGGCCAAGGAACCAAAAGAAAACTCCGGCAACACTGGCGTCGATAAATGAAAATTTATTCACTAGCGTATTTTGCAGCCATCGAACTTTCTGTGAAGTACCTCACATTGAACTATGGAAACACCCTCTAGGCTGACTCTCACCAACAAAGGAGAGAGCCATGAAAACAATCAAGATTTCCAAAACCGTTCTCTACGTCTTGTTTGCTGTCGTTCTCACCGCGTCAATCCCCATGGTCGTCGCATATGAACAGAAAAAAGAAGTAGCGGCGGACACGACTACGATCGATATCAATCAAATGACGGTGGATGCGAAGAACCTTCCTGTCCTCCAAGTTGACCAGCCGTATTGACGACGCCCTGCGGCTTAGCGCTTCGGCTGTCGTAAGCTCGCGCTATTGATCCGAATGTTCGAACAAATTTAAAGCCCCGGCATCTTTCGGGGCTTTCTTTTTAGCGGCTGCGTCCCGGGGGTTGGGGGTCAAGATCGTAAGTAACAACATACGCCCCGAGGATAACGATCAGCGGAGATTTGAGAACCCGCTGCAAGTACGGTCGCGATACAAAGTGCGACCGCGAACCAGGTGTCCCAAGGAATTGAAAGAAACATAGCACCCTCCCCCTTTGGAGGGCGCTTGGCGGGGACGGTCTCTACCGACGCGAATATATGAGCCCGGTAGGAGTCATCAGCCTCGGCGGCGATTATCGGGAAACTCCATCCCCGTCATAAGAAAACTAGATCATTCGGCGGGGGTCATGCGGGTCTTCGCCGGCGCCGCAGACTTGCCGCCCATTTCCTCCTCCACCCAGAGCTTGTGATGCTCTTTCGCCCAGTTCAGGTCGACATCGCCCGAACCCATGGCCTCGAAGGCCCCTTCCATTCCCAGCGTGCCGATATAAATATGCGCAAGTATCGCGGCAATGAAGAGAACGGCAACAACGCCGTGAAAAATCTGCGCCGATTGCATGCTTGCAATGCCCGTACCGTAGAACGGAAAAATCAAGATATATCCCGAAATCGCCACGATGGCCCCCGCGAAAATGACGAGCCAGAATGTGCCCTTTTGACCGGCATTAAAACGCCGCGCCGGCGGATGCTTGTCGCCTACCAAGCCACCGCCTTGCCTCAGCCATTCGATATCGATGTGATCAGGAATGTTATCTTTTACCCACATGAAAAAAATGCATACAATTCCTAGTGTGAAAGGAAAGCTCAAAAAATTGTGAGCGTATTTGAGCAAAATGGAAATATCGCTGAACGCCGCCGCTCCCACGAGGGGCAATAGTAAGACCTTGCCAAAGGTAATATTGAGGCCGGAAAGGCCGAGGATGATGAAGCTTACTGCCGTCATCCAATGCACCGCCCGTTCAAAGATATCGAAGCGCATCAGTGAACGGCCAGAGCGACCTGCCGAAATCTTCACCGTACCCCGGACAAGATAGAAAATCGTGAGCAAGACAAGCATTCCGATCACTGCGATCGCACCAATCCAGCGCAGGACTACTTCATGGAAAAATCTCCAGTCCCGTCCAGCGGGCTGGATGAGCACATCTTCTTTCGTATCGGGAATGCTGATACGACCCTGGATGCGCCGCAGCTCTTGCAGCAATTGCTGTTCGTTTACCGCATCCGCATTCGGGTTGACCGTGGAAGGCTGCTGCGCCCGCGCCGGCAATGCCGTTGCGAGCATGAACACCAACGCCACCGAGCCGAAGAAGAGGCCAAGCCTGGCAAGGAGCCGTGTCATGTTGTTTTTCCTCCCTTTTGCTTCGTCCGCTTCAACCCGTGATCGTTTCTCTATAGGCGGTTTGCCATCCCCAGGCGCCGGAGCCGTAACCGCGTTTCATCACGCGCTCTTTGTAAATCTGCGCGATGACCTCACCGTCGCCGGCAAGCAGTGATTTTGTCGAGCACATCTCGGCGCATAGCGGCAACTTTCCTTCCGCCAGACGATTGGCGCCGTACTTCTCGTATTCGGCGGTCGTTCCGTCGGTCTCCGGACCGCCCGCGCAGTAGGTGCATTTATCCATCTTGCCGCGTGATCCGAAGTTGCCGACGCGCGGATATTGCGGCGCGCCGAACGGGCACGCATAGAAGCAATAGCCGCAGCCGATGCAAAGATCCTTCGAGTGCAGGACTACGCCGTCGGCGGTGGTGTAGAAACAATTGACTGGACACACGGCCTGACAGGGCGCGTCGGTGCAGTGCATGCAGGCCATCGTGACCGAGCGTTCCCCCGATTTGCCGTCATTGATAGTTACGACGCGCCGCCGGTTGATGCCCCACGGCACTTCATGTTCGTTCTTGCAGGCGGTGACGCAAGCGTTGCATTCGATGCAACGGTCGGCATCGCAGAGAAACTTCATCCGAGCCATGTTTGCGTCTCCTATGCCGCTCTGATCTGACAGAGAGTAACCTTCGGCTCCTGCATTCCGGTTGCCGGATCATAGCCGTAAGTCGTGATGGTATTGGCGCTCTCGCCGAGCACGACGGGATCGGTGCCCGCTGGATAGTTGCTGCGCAGATCGACGCCGCCGAACCAGCCGCCGAAATGGAAGGGCATCCAAGCCACTCCCTTACCGACGCGTTCGGTGACGAGCGCCTTCACCTTGGCCTTGGACCCATTCTCGGCGCCCGTGACCCAGACCCATCCGCCGTCCTTGATTCCGCGATCCGATGCGTCCGACGGACTGATCTCGACGAACATGTCTTGCTGCAACTCGGCGAGCCACTTGTTCGAACGCGTTTCTTCGCCGCCACCTTCATATTCGACCAAGCGGCCGGAGCTGAGGATGAGCGGAAATTCCTTGGCCAAACCCTTGTCGATCGCCGCTTTTTGAACCGTGAAGCCGATATTCGGCAACCGGAATTGTCTGGCGTCGGGCAAGGTCGGATATTTCGAAACAAGATCGACGCGCGGCGTGTAGATCGGTTCGCGGTGCACCGGGATCGGATCCGGCAGCCCGAACGCGTTCATTCGGGCCTTGGCGTTGCCGTAAGGCACACAGCCATGTTTCATCGCGACGCGTTGGACGCCGCCCGACAAATCGATCGACCACGAGACCGTTTCGGGAGTGGCGCCGCCGATCCGCTGGATCGTGGCAAGTTCATCGGCTGTCAGATCAACATCCCAGCCGAGCTTCTTGAGAACACCGTAGGTGAACTCTGGATAGCCGTCTTTCAGCTCGGACCCGGCCGAATACGAGCCTTCGGCCAGCAAGTTGACGCCATTCCGCTCGACGCCGAAACGGGCACGGAACGTACCGCCACCATCCATGACGGCAAGGTTGGTGTTGTAAAGCAGCGGTGTACCCGGATGCTTGACTTCCGGCTTGCCCCAGCACGGCCAGGGCAGACCGTAATAGTCGCCAGCCGCCGGACCCGTCGTCGCCCGCTGCGTGCGCATGTCGAAGTCTTTTTGGTTCGCCATGTGAAGCTTCAGCCGCTCAGGCGACTGGCCGCAATAGCCGGTCGAGAAACTACCGCGGTTCATTTCGCGGAGAATATCCTCAGCTTCCGGCAAGTTGTTCTCGACCTTGATGTTTTTGAACATCTTATCGGCAAAGCCGAGTTTCTTGGCGACGAGATACATTACCTCGAGGTCGTCTTTCAATTCGAAGATCGGCTTGACGATCTGATCGCCCCATTGCAAGGCGCGGTTGGAAGCGACGCGCGAGCCCTTGCATTCGAACTGCGTCGCAACAGGCAACAAATACATATTGTCTTTCCGCCCGGCCTGCACCGCCAGCGAAGCCCACGTGGTCGGATGCGGATCGGCGATAACGATGAGTTCGGACTTCGCCAAGCCTTTCAGGGATTCTGGAATGCGGGTGATCGAGTTGCTGGCATGACCCTGCACGAACATGACGCGCAGATTATCCTTCTGGTCGACCTGCTCTTTCGGGAGAATGGTAGCATCAAACCAGCGCGTGAGCGGGATGCCCGGCGTCTCCATGATCTTCTTGGAGTCGAACCGCGACAACAGATAGTCGTAGTCGACTTCCCAAACACGTGACCAGTGCTTCCACGCTCCTTCCACGAGACCGTAGTAGAAGGGCAGTGTCACGATATCGAGACCGACGTCAGTCGCGCCCTGCACATTGTCGTGGCCGCGGAAAATGTTCGCGCCCGTGCCCGGCGCACCAACATTGCCCGTGAGCAGCAGTAGCATGCAGCTTGCACGTACGTTGGCGGTGCCGACGGTGTGCTGCGTCTGGCCCATGCACCAGATCAGCGTAGAGGGTTTTTGCGTGGCGAACATTTGCGCAACGCGCTTGAGTTGCTCGCCGGGGACACCCGAGACGCGCTCGACTTCCTCAGGATTCCACTTCTCCATCTCCTTGCGCGCATCCTCGAAGCCGTAGACGCGCTGTTTGATGAATTCCTTGTCTTCCCAGCCGTTCTGGATGATGTGCCACATCATCCCATAGAGCACCGGAATATCGGTGCCGGGCCGGAGACGGACATACTCGGTCGCATGCGCGGCGGTGCGCGTGAGACGCGGATCGATGACGATTACGTTGGCGCGATTGAGCTCCGCACCTTCCAATAGATGTTGCAACGACACCGGGTGGGCTTCGGCGGGATTACCGCCCATGATGATCTGCGTCTTGGCGTTGCGAATATCAGTATAGCTATTGGTCATTGCGCCGTAGCCCCAGGTATTGGCTACGCCCGTCACCGTCGTTGAATGGCAGATGCGCGCTTGGTGATCGGTATTGTTGGTTCCCGCGAATGCGCCGAGCTTACGGAATAGATACGAACCCTCGTTCGTCATCTTGGCGGAGCCGAGCCAGTAGATGGAATCCGGCCCTGATTTTTCACGGACCTCCTGGATCTTGTTGCCGATCTCATCGATGGCCTGGTCCCACTTGATGCGAGTCCACTGACCGTTGGTGAGTTTCATCGGGTATTTCAGCCGCCGCTCACCCGACACAAGCTCGCGCACAGAGGCGCCCTTGGCGCAATGCGAGCCACGATTAATCGGGCTCTCCCAGCTCGGTTCTTGGCCGATCCATATTCCGTTCGCGACTTCGGCGGTCACCGTGCAACCGACCGAGCAATGCGTACATATGCTCTTGCGGATCGTAACGGCCGTCCCCGGCGCCGCTGGTGGTCCCGCCTTGGCTTCCTTGACGCTGACGAGCGGCATTGCGCCGATTGTCGCAAGCCCGCCGGCGACTAGGCCGGACCGGCGAAGGAAAGTACGGCGATCGAGACCGGCAGCTGATTGATCACCCAATGCTGCAGCGAGTTTGCCGCGGCGTGCATCACGATCTGTTCTTTTAATCAGCACGGCTGCCTCCCTTTAGCTTGGATAGCGGTTGACGCGATAGAAGGCTTTCACGTGATCGGTTTCTTTGTAGCGGGGCTTTCGTTTCTCATCGTTGTTTTCGCTATCGGCCTTCGCAGGCGTCGCCAGCGGTGTCAGGGCTACCGCCGCGAGACCGGTGCCCGCGCCTAGCGCTCGCAAGAAATCGCGGCGTCCGACCTTTATTTTCTTTTCCTTTTTCATCGCCGTCCTCCTTAAATCCGTTTCATGTCCACGCAACGGTTCATCTTGCCAGGGCGAAAGCTTCGGCCTCGATCTCCATAAACGCGCGGCCGAGGCTTCCGATCCTGCGGTAAAAATTAGCACTCTTCGCGCCTTCCAGGTCCGAGAAGAAACGCCCGGCCCAAGGCTGCAAATGCTTTTCGAAAATCTTGCGGTCCGAGCCGTTTGGTGCCGATAAGCCACCCTTGGCGAGCCTTGCCATCACTTCGAATATGATGGCGATGTGATCTTCGGGCTCGTAGACATCCTCTGCGCGCTCCATGCCAATCGCGGTCAAGTCCGCGCGCAGCTGAGACAACGGACGTTCATGCAAAAAACCCGTCAAATAATAAGAAGCGTAGGGCAAGAGTTCGCCGCGACCGACTCCGATAAATAGATTGAAAAACTCTTGTTCGATATCTTCGGCGTTAATCCGGTCGACCGCTTCCGCGAGCTGTCCATGTAGCAGGCCGAGCGGGCTGGGATCTTCGCGCAAATTGGCGATGCGCTTTAAAAAATCGGCCGCGGGTGCTTGCATCAATAGCGTTGCCAGCAAAGTGTATTCTTGCGCGCGCGCGATATCGATTTCATCGACATCGCCGGCTTCCTGGCCCTCAGCGAAAAGATCGGGGCGCAATCGGGAACGCGAAATGCCCGTTTCACGCTCGACCGCGACGACACGCCCCGCCGGCACTCGCGTCC
>CAVVVV010000018.1:0-255691 GCA_963751685.1 uncultured Alphaproteobacteria bacterium
CTCGCCATAAAGCAGATGCCGAATGCCCCGCAGGAGATCGACATCGTCGGGTCGGTAGTAGCGCCGGCCGCCGCCGCGTTTCAGCGGCTTGATTTGCCCGAAGCGGGTTTCCCAGAAGCGCAGGACATGCTGCGGCAAGTCGAGGTCCTCGGCGACCTCGCTGATGGTGCGGAACGCGTCTGGTCCTTTTTCCACGTCCGTTCCTGTCCTTCGGCGCTCATCAACGCTTCTTGCCGTGAGCCTCGCCATTGATGCGGCTCTTCATGATGTTCGACGGTTTGAACACCATGACGCGCCGCGGTTCGATCGGCACTTCCTCACCGGTCTTCGGGTTGCGTCCCACGCGGCGGCCTTTATTGCGCACGATGAACGAGCCGAACGACGAAAGCTTCACGTTCTCACCGCGCGCGAGGCTGTCGGAGATTTCGTGCAAGACCAACTCCACGAGCGCGGCTGATTCGGTGCGGGAAAGTCCCACCTTTTGATAGACCACCTCGCTCAAGTCCGCACGCGTTAACGTCCTACCAGCCATCGAGGCCCCCCGCGATTTTTGGCGATGCAACTATCCTTCTGAATTTCAAACGATATTCGCCGTTCGCGGCCCGGTCAACCGACTTCGCCGCCACGCGAATGCAGGCCCTCACCAGCGCAGCAGCGCGGAAGCCCATGTGAAGCCGCCGCCCATCGCCTCGAGAAGCACGAGGTTTCCCGGCTTGATCCTTCCATCGCCGGCCGCCTCCGTAAGCGCGAGCGGAATCGAGGCGGCAGAGGTGTTTGCGTGATGATCGACGGTGACCACGATCTTCTCGGGCGCGATCCCGAGTTTTTTTGCACTGCCGTCGATGATGCGGCGATTGGCTTGATGCGGCACGAACCAGTCGATGTCGTTCGCCCGATAGCCCGTGGCATCGAACGCGGCTTCGACGACGTCCGTGATCATCCCGACCGCATAGCGAAATACCTCACGTCCTTCCATGCGTAAATGACCCGTGGTTCCCGTCGTCGAGGGTCCGCCATCGACATACAGCTTGTCGCGATAGCGTCCGTCCGATCGAAGTTGGGTGGTGAGCACGCCGCGATCCTTCATCGTGCCCGGTTGCTCCGCGGCTTCCAGCACGAGCGCGCCCGCGCCGTCGCCGAACAAGACGCAGGTTGTGCGGTCGGACCAGTCGAGAAGGCGCGAGAAGGTTTCCGCGCCGATCACCAGCGCGCGCTGAAAGGCACCCGCGCGCAGATAGAGGTCGGCGGTCGCAAGCGCATAGACGAATCCGGAACACACGGCTTGCACGTCGAAAGCGGCACCCTTCAGGATTCCAAGCTCGGCCTGAACCGTCACCGCCGTCGCCGGAAAGGTTTGATCGGGGGTCGAGGTCGCGAGCACGACAAGGTCGATCGCCTCCGCGCCCATATTGGCGTTGGCGAGCGCGGCGCGCGCCGCCGCGATTGCGAGATGCGAGGTGTATTCGCCCTCGGCCGCGAGATGGCGCTCGCGAATGCCCGTGCGCTGCCGGATCCAGGCATCGTCGGTTGCGACCGTGCGCGAAAGCTCCTCATTCGTCATCACGCGGGCGGGCAGATACGCGCCGACCCCGCGCACCACGGAGCGCCGAACGGTCATGAGGCGGCCTGTCTCGGCAGGGTCAACTCCGCTTGCCGCTCGCGCGCGATGCTGGTCGCGATCTTCGCGGTCAATTCGTGGCGCACGATGTCGTAGCCGGTGTCGATCGCGGACGCGAAGCTTTCGGCATCGGCGCCGCCATGGCTCTTCACCACGACGCCGTTCAATCCCAAAAAAACGCCGCCGTTCACTTTCTTCGGATCGACTTTTTCGCGGATCACGTTGAAGGCATCGCGCGCCAATAAATAGCCGATGCGCGCGCGCCACGTACGGTTCAAGGCGACGCGCAGGTATTCGCCGATCTGGCGCGCCGTGCCTTCCGCCGTCTTAAGCGCGATATTTCCGGCGAAGCCTTCGGTTACGACAACGTCCACCGTGCCCTTGCCGATGTCGTCGCCTTCGACGAAACCGCGATAGTCGAGTTCCTGCAAATCGGCCTCGCGCAGGATTCGGCCCGCCTCGCGCACTTCTTCGATGCCTTTGATCTCCTCAACGCCGACATTGAGCAGCCCCACCGTCGGCCGTTCGAGATCGAACACGATGCGCGCCATCGCAGCGCCCATCACCGCCATGTCGACGAGGTTCTTCGCGTCGGCGCCGATCGAGGCGCCGAGGTCGAGCACCACGCTTTCGCCGCGCAAGTTGGGCCAGATCGCCGCGATCGCCGGCCGGTCGATGCCCGGCATCGTCTTGAGGCAGAATTTCGCCATCGCCATCAGCGCCCCGGTATTGCCGGCGGAGATGGCGACGTCCGCCTGCCCGTGCCTCACCGCATCGAGCATCAGCCACATCGAGGATCTGCGGCGCCCGTGGCGCAACGCCTGGCTCGGCTTGTCGTCCATGCGCACGGCGACATCGGTGTGCACGAGGGTTGTCGCAGCCTTGAGCTCCGGATGACGGTTGAGCAGCGGCGAGATCACCGCCTCGTCGCCCACGAGCACGATCTTGCTGTCCGGATGACGCGCAAGCGCGATCGCGGCTCCAGGCACGACCACGGATGGGCCGTGGTCGCCTCCCATTGCATCGAGCGCGATTAGCACCGGTTTCGGCATCGGAACAGAAGAGCCCCTGGCGCTGCCTTGTGGATGGATGGGGGCCCAGCGCCCCTTCGTCGCGCGCGACAATAGCCATTCGCGCACCCAACTCAACAGCCGCAATAATGTAGCCAATCAATCCCCTTGACGGCCTTTTTGCTTGAGCTTTGCGAGCGCCGCGAAGGGTGAGGAAGCTTCGTCCGTTGCCGCGACCGGCGGCGCGAACACCGCGCCGGGCCGGCGCGGATAAGGATCGACGCCGAGCGCCAGAAACTCGGCGACGTGCATGCCGAGATCGACGACGCCGTCAATGATTACGTCCGCCGGATCGCGCTCGTCTCCATCGTCCTCGATGGCGGAATCCGCGAGGCTCGATGGCAGAAAGTGCAACGCGACGTGTTCGTTCACGGTGTTGTCGAACGGCTCGAGTGAAACGACGCAGATTTGCCGCACGGTCGCAACGAGCTCGCCCTCCACGGCGACGCCGCCTTGGCCGTCCGGCGTCACTTTCACGTCGGCGACGAGAGCGGGCACGGCGAGAACATCGACATAGCGCGCGAGCGCCGCCCGCTCCTTCTCGCCGGGAACGAGTTTCAACGCCGCGCCCTCCGGCGGCAGATCGGCGACCGCGAGCGGATGGCTCCACGCCGGCTCCTGCTGCATGTGCTCTTGTCTCATGCGCGGATCCCGCCGGGTTCGGGAAAGGCGACTGCGCCGCCCTCGATCTCGCCGGCATTCGTGCCTGCCAGCCCCTTTTCGGCTTGACGCACATAGCGCGCGAGCCGCCGCGCGCCGCCTTCCGCGTTCTTGTCCCCGGCGTACACATTGCGCAAAAGTGCGGCGGCAAGTTTGTCGTCGCCGGCATCGAGGAGTGCCGCGTCATAGACGCCGGTGCGGCCATAATAGCCCTCGGCCATCGCTCGCATCTTGCGTGGCACCGACAGGTCGCTGACGCCGAGCTCGCGCATGCTCGCATCCATGTCCTCGATGAAAAGATCGAACATCTCCTGCCCGCCCGCGCGCGCGGCCTCTCCCGCCGCCGCGAGTCTTCGGAAGACAAGGTAAACGTGCAGGACGACCATATCGAAGCGTCCCTCGATCGTGTCCGGCACGCCGTAATCCGCGTAAAAATCGGGAGTGCGCGCCTGCGCCACGATCGCGCCATAGAGGCGACGGATGTTGCCGCGGGGATCTTCCCGGAATCGAAACCGTTGAAACATCACGCCCGCCCAATGATATTGGCCGCCCTTTTAGCGCAGGATATAGGTGCCCCGCATTGCTTTTCGAGCTTACGCGGAGTAGGTGAGCCCAATCCCCCAAACAAGTCCTTTGCCCTAGGCGAGTAGTAGATGCGTCGTCCTTCCGCCACCGGCCGAAACCGCGTGCCCCGTTCCATCCCGATGGCCGCCGCGCTCGTGCTCGCCATATCGCTCGCGGGCTGCTTCACCGCCACCTACCAGCGCGGCTACGTCCTCGACGAGGCGGCACTTGCCCAGGTGCCGCAGGGTTCGAGCCAGGAGCAGGTCTTGCTCGTCCTCGGCACGCCCTCGACCGTAGCGACGGTTTCCGGCGAAACGTTCTATTACATTTCCCAGAAATCGCAGCGCACCGCGTTCCTGAATCCGGAAATCGTCGATCAACGGGTGCTTGCCGTTTATTTCGATCAAGGCCGCCGCGTCGAGCGCCTCGCCAATTACGGCATGCAGGACGGCAAAGTGTTCGATTTCATCAGCCGCACGACTCCGACGGGCGGGCAGGAATCGAACCTCATCAAGCAGATTCTCTCAAGCTCCACCTTCACGCCGAAGCTGCCGCAATAGACATCGGCCGGCGGCAAGCCGGCCGACGCGCGAAAGTCTGTTGCGCTTAGTGGGCGAGAATCGCGAGCAACAACAGCGCCACGATGTTGGTGATCTTGATCATCGGATTGACCGCCGGGCCCGCCGTGTCCTTGTAGGGATCGCCGACCGTGTCGCCGGTGACAGCGGCCTTGTGAGTCTCCGAGCCCTTGCCGCCATAGTGGCCGTCCTCGATGTATTTCTTGGCGTTATCCCAGGCGCCGCCGCCCGAGGTCATCGATATCGCCACGAAAAGCCCGGTGACGATCACGCCCAACAACATCGCGCCGACCGCCGAGAACGCCTGGCTCTTGCCTGCGATCCAATAGACGAGGAAATAAACCACGATCGGCGACAGCACCGGCAACAGCGAGGGAATGATCATCTCCCTGATCGCGGCGCGGGTGAGCAGATCGACCGCGCGCGAGTAATCCGGCCGGTCGGTGCCCTTCATGATGCCGGGCTTCTCACGGAACTGGCGCCGCACCTCTTCGACGATGGAGCCGGCCGCGCGGCCGACCGCCATCATGCCCATCGAGCCGAAGAGATAAGGTAGGAGACCGCCGAACAAGAGGCCGACGACGACGTATGGATTGGAGAGCGAGAAGTCGAGATTCACGCCCTGGAAGTAGGGAAAACGCGCCGAGTTCAAGATGAAATAGTTGAGATCCGACGTATAGGCCGCGAACAATACGAGCGCGCCGAGGCCGGCCGAACCGATGGCGTAGCCCTTGGTGATCGCTTTCGTCGTGTTGCCGACCGCATCGAGGGCGTCGGTCGACTTGCGCACGTCCTTCGGCAGACCCGCCATTTCGGCGATGCCGCCGGCATTGTCGGTCACCGGCCCGAAGGCATCGAGCGCAACCACCATGCCGGCAAGCGCGAGCATGGTGGTGACCGCGATCGCGATGCCGAAGAGGCCCGCGAGTTTGAACGTGACGATGATGCCCGCGATGATCACGAGAGCGGGCAGTGCCGTCGACTCCATCGAAACCGCGAGGCCCTGGATGATGTTGGTGCCGTGGCCGGTGATCGAGGCCGACGCGATCGACTTCACCGGGCGATAGTCGATGCCGGTATAGTATTCGGTGATCCACACGATCAGTCCCGTCACCAAAAGGCCGGCAACCCCGCACCAGAACAGCGCCTGGCCGGTGAAGCTCACCCCGGTGGTGGTGGTAAGTGTGGTGTCGAAGCCGATCAGCCAATAGGTCGCACCGGCAAGCCCGAAGAGCGACAGCACCGCCGAGGCGATGAAGCCCTTGTAGAGCGCGCCCATGATCGATTGGCTGGCGCCGAGCTTCACGAAGAAAGTGCCGATGATCGAGGTGATGATGCAGCTACCGCAGATCGCGAGCGGGTAAAGCATCATCGAATTCAGCACCGGCATGCCCGCGAAGAAGATCGCGGCCAAAACCATGGTGGCGACCACCGTTACCGCATAGGTCTCGAACAGGTCCGCCGCCATGCCGGCGCAGTCGCCGACATTGTCGCCGACATTGTCGGCGATGGTCGCGGGATTGCGCGGATCGTCCTCGGGAATGCCTGCTTCGACCTTGCCGACGAGGTCGCCACCGACGTCGGCGCCTTTGGTGAAGATGCCGCCGCCGAGCCGCGCGAAGATCGAAATCAGGGAAGCGCCGAAGCCGAGCGCCACCAGCGCGTCGACCACGACGCGATCGTTGGTGGCGAAACCGAGATAGCGGGTGAGCACGAGGAAGTAGCCGGCGACGCCGAGAAGCGCGAGGCCGGCGACCAACATGCCGGTAATCGCGCCCGACTTGAAGGCGAGTTCGAGCCCGCCCGCGAGCGACTTGGTCGCCGCCTGCGCCGTGCGCACGTTGGCGCGCACCGAGACGTTCATGCCGATGAAGCCGGTCGCGCCCGAAAGGATCGCGCCGACGGCGTAACCCACGGCCACCGGCCAGCCGAGAAAATAGCCGACCACGATGAACATGACGATGCCGACCATGCCGATGGTGGTGTACTGGCGGCGCAAATAGGCCTGCGCGCCCTCGCGGATCGCGCCCGCGATTTCCTGCATGCGCGCGCTGCCCGCGTCGGCCGAAAGCACGGAACGGATCGCCCAGACGCCGTAGACAAGCGCAAGCGCCCCGCACGCGATGATCACCCACAATGCAGTCGTAGTCGCGGTCATGAACCCCACCTGATCGTTCTCTTTATGGAAGCGGGCGGCGACGCCCCCCGAAGCGGCGCGGACCTTGCCAAAAACGGGCTTGCGACGCAACGCACCTGGAGGAGATTTTCCTCGCTATTCGAGGCTCAGAAGTGGCTGAAAGACGGATGCGAAAGCTCGATCGGGCGATTGTCGGGGCCGACAATTTCGACCCCCGCGCCCGCGCCCACGGTCCCGATTTCGCGCAAAGCAATTCCGGCGGCATCGGCAGCGCTTTGCAAGGCGGTTAGTGCCGCGGGTGCAACGGCGGCGAGAATTTCATAATCGTCGCCGCCGCTCAGCACGGTTTCCAGCAGCGCCGGCTCCGCCGCCACCATCTTTTGCGCCGCCGGCGACAGCGGCAACCGCGCGCTTTCAATTCGTGCCGAAACGCCGGAGGCCGCCGCGAGCTTCATCAGATCGCCCGCGAGCCCATCGGAAATGTCGATGGCAGCACTGGCATGCTCGCGGAGCGCAACGGCCAGCCCAACCTTCGGTTCGGGCAGCAGATAGCGTGCCGCGAGATATGCGCGCTCGCTTGCGCTGAGCTTGGCGCGTCCGGCACGCTCGGGTTCCGCGCGCAAGACGAGGCCAAGTGCCGCGTCGCCGACCGTGCCGGTGACGACGAGCCGGTCCCCTGCCTTTGCCCCCCAACGCTTGATCATCGTGCCGTGCGGGAGACTGCCGAAAGCCGAAATCGACACACTCAAAAGACCCGGCGTGCGGTCGGTGTCGCCGCCCAGCAGCGGACAGCGATAGGCCTCGGCATCGGCGCCGAGGCCTTCGGCGAACGCCATGAGCCATTTTTCGTCGATCTTGCTGGGGAGCGCCAAGCTTAAGAGAAATCCCAAGGGCTCGGCGCCCTTGGCGGCGAGATCCGAAAGATTGGCGCGGAGCACCTTGCGTGCGACGGCGTCGGCCGGGTCGTCGGAAAGGAAATGCACGCCCTCGATCACGCCGTCGGTCGTCAGCACGAGATCGGCGCCCGGCGGCGGCGCGATCACCGCGGCGTCGTCGGAAAGGCCGAGCGCCGCCGGATCGCGCGCGAGCGGCCGAAAGAAGCGTTGGATCAACCGGTCCTCGCCGCTCGGCATCGTCTCACTCCCCGGACGCTTGAAACTCCGCCGCGCGCGTCCGCCGTGCAAGCTTGTCGAGCACGGCGTTCACCATGCCGGTTTCCTCCTGATCGAGAAAGGCGGCGGCGACGTCCACATATTCGCTGATGACGACGCGCGCCGGCACGTCGGCGCGGTGCGAAAGTTCGTAGGCGCCCGCGCGCAAGACCGCCCGCAGGATCGCCTCGACGCGCTTGAGCGGCCAGTTCTCGCTCAGCACCTCGTCCACGAGCGGATCGATTGCGCGCTGCTCGCGCACGACCCCCGTCACGATATCGCGGAAAAAAGCCGCCTCGGCCTTGCGGTATTGCTCGCCTTCGACCTTCTGCCCCATCCAATGGCCTTCGAATTCGGCAAGGATGCCGGTGAGCGGCGTGGCGACGATATCCATCTGGTAGAGCGCCTGCACCGCAGCGAGCCTCGCGGCGCTGCGCTCACGCGGCTTGGCCATGGCCTTACCGCCCGGGACGGGAGCGGGCGATGCGCACGAGCGCGAGCGCGGCAGAGGCGGCATAGCCGCCCACGTTCCCCTCGGTGCGACGAGCGCGCGCCCAAGCCTGTTCTTCGGTATTGACCGTGAGAACGCCGTTTCCGAGCGCCACCCGGCGGGCGATGGCAAGGTCCATGAGCGCGCGCGCGCAATTGTGCGAAACGATCTCGAAGTGCTCGGTCTCGCCGCGGATCACGCAGCCGAGCGCGATGATGCCGTCATAGGGCAGACCCGCATTCGCGGCCGCCTCGAGCGAAACCGCCGCCGCCACCGGAATTTCAAGCGCTCCCGGCACCGCGATCGGCTCGAATTTGACGCGCGCCATCTCGAGCCGCGCCAGCGCGCCGGCCACCAACTCGTCGGCGATATCTTCGTGAAAACGCGATTCGATCAAGAGGATGCGGGCACCGATGATCGGCGCTTCATCGGGCAGCCGTTTCGGCTTTGTCTGTGCCATCGATTCGATCCGAACTCCGACCTTGAGCTACAGGGCCGGGCTTTTCTCCGCAAGCCGGGCAGCATAGCGCGCCATCAAATCGACCTCGAGATTGACCTCGGCTCCCGGCTTGATCGCCTTCCAGTTCGTAACGGCGAGCGTATGCGGAATGACGAAAACGCCGAATTCCTCTCCCTCGACCTCGTTCACGGTAAGCGAAATGCCGTCGAGCGTGATCGAGCCTTTGGCGGCGACGAAGCGCGACAGCGCCTTCGGCGCGCGCAGCCGGATGCGCGCCATGTCGCCGAGGCTTTCGCGCGAGACAACCCGTGCGATGCCATCGACATGCCCGGTCACCATGTGACCGCCGAGTTCGTCGCCGAGCTTCAATGCGCGCTCGAGATTGATTTTCTTGCCGACCTTCCATTGCGAAACGGTGGTGAGCTTCAGCGTTTCCGCACCCGCCTCGACCTCGAACCA
Source organism: uncultured Alphaproteobacteria bacterium (assembly GCA_963751685.1). Taxonomy (GTDB): domain Bacteria; phylum Pseudomonadota; class Alphaproteobacteria; order Rhizobiales; family Xanthobacteraceae; genus Palsa-892. The sequence goes on from CAVVVV010000018.1 coordinate 9,188, forward strand.
ACTTCCCTTCGATCCCCCGCCCTTGGCGACGACCGTCATGCAGATACCGTCGCAAAGGATCGAGGCGCCGAGCGCGATTCCACGCGCCGGATAGCGGCAGGAAATGCGCAAGCGCACGAGCCCGCGCGAGGGCTTCGCCGAGGCGAGCACGCCGAGATCGCTGACGATGCCGGTGAACAAGGCTCAACTCCGGAAGAGATGCGTAAGGGTGTCCTCGCCGGCGGAACGCCGCTCGAGGACCGCGAGCCTCGGATTTTCCAAGAGCGCCGAAAGCGGCATGCCTTCGAGCGCCGGGATGGCGTCCTCGCCGAGCGTCTTCGGCGAGCGCACGATCACCGCCTCGTCGACGAGATTGGCCTTGAGCAATGCGGCCGAAAGAATTGGGCCGCCTTCCACGAGCACGCGCGTGATCTCGCGCGTCGCCAGCAACCACAGCGCCTCGCCCAAATCGACTTTTCCGCCCGCGGCGGAAACGCGCATTACTTTCGCGCCCGCTGCCTCCAATTCCCGTTGCGGCTCGAGCGGCGCGTCGGGCCGCGCCACGATCCAGAGCGGAATGTCCCTCGCCGTCTTCACGAGCCGCGAGGAAAGCGGCGTGCGCAACAGGCCGTCGAGCACGATGCGGATCGGCGAGCGGTCCGCCATTCCCGGAAGACGGCAGTTGAGCATGGGATCGTCGGCGAGCACGGTGCCGACTCCGACCAGCACCGCGTCCGAAGTCGCGCGCAGCATGTGCGCCTCGTCGCGCGAGCGGTCGCAGGAAATGTCGACGGGCTTGCGGCCCGCGAGCCCGGTCTTGCCGTCGGCGGAGACGGCGAGCTTCAGGATCACATGCGCGCGCCCGTCGCGCATGCGGCGAATGTGGCCGGCATGCGCGCGCTTTGCTTCCGCCTCGCCGGGCCCGACCGTGACCGCAACGCCGGCTTCGCGTAGCCGCGCGACGCCCCTGCCGCCGGTGCCGGGATTGGGGTCCGCGAGCGCGATCACCGCGCGCGCAATCCCCGCCTTGATGATTGTGTCGGTGCAGGGCTCGCCGCGCCCGTGCGGCACGCATGGCTCGAGCGTCACGTAAATCGTCGCGCCCTTGGCCGCGGCGCCCGCGCTCTTGAGCGCTTCCGCCTCGGCGTGCGGCCGGCCGCCCCGCGCGGTAAAGCCGCGGCTGACGACGATCGACGCGCCCTCCTGCCAGCGCACCACCAGCGCGCCGACCGCGGGATTGGGAAAGGTCTGGCCGAGATTTCTCCGCCCGACCGAAAGGGCCGCCGCCATCAGCCGCTCGTCCCCCGCCTCCGCGGCGGACGGTGCCAGGTCGGCCCGCAACGACAGGCTCATCCCGGAACTCTTCACGCGCTCGGCCTCGGGCGAAAGCTCGTCGAGCACTTTCTCGAAATCCTTCGGCTCGCGGAAATTGCGATAGACCGAGGCGAAACGCACATAGGCGACGTCGTCGAGCTGCTTCAGCCCTTCCATCACCAACTCGCCGATTGCGGACGAGGCGACTTCGTTCTCGCCCGTGCTCTCCAATTTTCGCACGATGCCGGACACCATGCGCTCGACCCGCTCCGGATCCACCGGACGCTTGCGCAGCGCGATTTCGATCGAGCGCACGAGCTTGTCGCGGTCGAAGGGAATGCGCCGCCCGTTACGCTTGAGCACCACGAGTTCGCGCAGCTGCACGCGCTCGAAGGTGGTGAAGCGGCCGCCGCAGGAGGGGCATACGCGTCGCCTCCGGATCGCTGCCGAATCCTCGGTCGGCCGCGAGTCCTTCACTTGCGTGTCGAGCGTGCCGCAATAGGGGCAACGCATGATGCGCTCAGCGATAGATCGGGAAGCGCGCGAGCAGTGTCTTCACCTTCTCGCGCACCGTCCCTTCCACCAGCGCGTCCTCCGCGGCGCCCTTTTGCGAAAGCACGTTCAGCACCTCGGCGATCAAGCCGCCGACGGCTTGGAATTCCTTCACGCCGAAACCGCGCGTGGTGCAGGCGGGCGAGCCGAGCCGGATGCCGGAAGTCACCGTCGGCTTTTCCGGATCATACGGAATCTCGTTCTTGTTGCAGGTGATGTGCGCGCGCCCGAGCGCCTCCTCCGCGGTCTTGCCGGTGAGATGCTTCGGCCTGAGATCGACGAGCATGAGGTGCGTGTCGGTGCCGCCCGAGACGATGGCGAAGCCGTGGCCGCGCAAATTCTCGGCCAGCGCCTTGGCGTTCTCGACGACGTTCTTCACGTAGAATTTGTAGTCGGTCGAAAGCGCCTCGCCGAAGGCGACCGCCTTTGCCGCGATCACGTGCATCAGCGGTCCGCCCTGCAGGCCGGGGAACACGGCCGAGTTGATCTTCTTCGCCAATCCCTCGTCATTCGTCAGTACCAGCCCGCCGCGCGGGCCGCGGAGCGTCTTGTGCGTCGTCGCGGTGACGACGTGGGCGTGCGGGAATGGGCTTGGATGCGCGCCGCCGGCGACGAGTCCGGCGAAGTGCGCCATGTCCACCATGAAGATCGCGCCGACGCCGTCGGCGACCTTGCGAAAGCGCGCGAAGTCGATCACGCGCGGATAGGCGGAGCCGCCGGCGATGATGACTTTCGGTCTCACCTCGCGCGCGAGCTTCTCCATCTCGTCATAGTCGATGCGCTGATCGTCGCGACGCACGCCATACGGGACCGCCTTGAACCACTTGCCCGACATGTTCACGGGCGAGCCGTGCGTGAGATGGCCGCCGGCCGCGAGATTCAAGCCCATATAGGTATCGCCCGGCTTCATCGTCGCTATGAACACGGCCTGGTTCGCCTGGCTGCCGGAATGCGGCTGCACGTTGGCGAAGCCGCAATTGAAAAGTTTTTTGGCGCGATCGATGGCGAGTTGCTCGACCACGTCGACCCATTGGCAGCCGCCGTAATAGCGCTTGCCCGGATAGCCTTCGGCGTATTTGTTGGTGAGCACCGAGCCCTGCGCTTCCAAGACGGCGCGCGAGACGATGTTCTCCGAGGCGATCAGTTCGATTTCGTTTTGCTGACGGCCAAGCTCGCCGCGGATCGCCGCGAACAATTCCGGGTCGGCCTCCTCGACGCCCGCCGAGAAGAAACGCTCTGAAGCGTCACGATTCCGCGTGACGTGGCTCACGGCCATGGTCGGCTCCGTTCACTTGAGGTCGGCCTGCCACGCCCCGCAGCCGGCCGCTTAAAGGCCGGATAGCATACCGAAACCCCAAAATGAAGCGTATCCCGCCCCTAGGGGCCCCTATCGGTGGAGAGGCGCCGTTTCAGCTTGGCGACGGCCAGTTCCTCAAGCGCCCGTGCCGGCGTGGTCGCCGGCCCGAACACCACGACTTCAGTGCCGGAGGCGACATCGACCGCCGCCACCCGGACCACGGAGCCCACGGGGCGCATTTCGATGATAACTTCGCCTGCTTCGGCCTTTCCGGTCATGGCGGCCTCGCGCGCGACTCGCGCGCTGCATGATGGGCTTCTCAATCGAACGGCGCAACGCGCGCGATCCATTCTGCGGAATGCACAGTTAAGACTCTGTCAACGCACAAAATTCGGATTTTCGACCATCGCCGCCCAAGATTCCGAGCCGCCGCCATATCGAAATATAAAACTGGCGCTGGGAGAATTGCTGCGCACCCGAAACACCCGCGGTCCTTGGCCGGCTCGAACGAGCTCGGCTGTGCGCCGGCACGGCGAGACTTTGACCGCCGTTCGCCGGCAAAAAAAGAGGCCCGGGCGAAGCCGGGCCTCTTTCGCAAGCTTTGGCGTTTCCTCACAAACGATAGAGAATCTGGTCGGTCCAAAAGCGCTCGAGCCGCTGCAGCGCCTTGTTCAGGACCTGCAGATCGCCGGTGCCGATGCCGCCCACCTGCTCGATGGTGCGGACGTGTTTCTGGTAGAGTTCTTCGACGATCTTCTGCACTTCCCGGCCCTTGTCGGTGAGGCTGATGCGCACCGAACGGCGATCGACCCGCGAACGGGAGTGATGCAGATAATCCATCTCGACGAGCTTCTTGAGATTGTAGGAGACGTTGGAGCCGAGATAATAACCGCGCGAGCGAAGCTCGCCGGCCGTCAGCTCGGAATCGCCGATGTTGAACAACAAGAGCGCCTGCACGCTGTTGATGTCCGACCGTCCCCGGCGATCGAATTCGTCCTTGATCACGTCGAGGAGCCTGCGATGCAGGCGCTCGACCAGAGTCAGGGCTTCAAGATAAGGCGTCTTCAGCTCTTCGTGCTGCTGACGGCCTTCCGGCATGGCGGCTTCCGCCGCGCGCGCGAGATTTTTCATTTGACGCCTCACAAAATTCCCTGTGACGGCGGGTGTTTTCCCCCCGCTCTTGGCAGCCTTTGTATCGAACACGAACAAAGGAAGCTTTAAATTGGAAGATAAATTCTTCCTCACCGAAGAGGATTGACGATTGATTGACGGCCCGGAACTGCTGGCTTTGCGCGATCGGGCGTCCCGAAACGAGAAGATCCTTGTCCCATCGCGATCGATCAGCGTTATTTTTTCGTTTCGAAGGAGCCGCCGCCGATTCAACCGCCGCGGAGGAAACGGATGATGCCGGAAAAATCGCGTCCGCCCTCGCCCGCGCCGACATAGCGATCGTAGATCCCCGCGGCCTCGGCGCCGAGCGGCGTTTTCGCCCCCGCCGCGGTCGCCGCCTCCTGCGCGAGCTTCAAATCCTTCAGCATCATCGCCGCCGTGAAGCCCGCCTGATAGTCGCGGTTCGCGGGCGAGGCCGGCACCGGTCCCGGCACCGGGCAGTAGCTCGTCATCGACCAGCATTGGCCGGACGATTTCGAGGAGATGTCGAAGAGCTTCTGCTTGTCGAGGCCGAGCTTCTCCGCCAGCACGAAAGCCTCCGAGACCGCGATCATCGAAATGCCGAGGATCATGTTGTTGCAGATTTTCGCGGCCTGCCCCGCATCCGGCGCCACCCGCATGCACGATCGTCTTGCCCATTTTCTCGAGAATCGGCTTCGCCTTCTCGAACGCCGCCGCCGGCCCGCCGGCCATGAAGGTGAGCGTCGCGCCCTGGGCGCCGCCGACGCCGCCGGAGACCGGCGCGTCGATCATCAGCATCCCCCGCTTCTCCGCTTCGGCCGCGACCGCGCGCGCCGTCTCCACGTCGATGGTGGAGGAATTCGATGAATAGCGTTCCCTTCTTTGCCTTCGAGAGAATTCCGTTCGGCGCCGAGATACACCTCGCGCACCTGCTGCCCGGCGGGCAGCATGGTGACGACGATTTCGCACTGCGCCGCCTCGGCGAGCGATTTCGCCGCCGTGCCGCCGGCGGCCGTGAGCGCCTGCACTCCCTTCGGCGTCACGTCGTTGCCCGCGACCGCGTGACCCGCCTTCACGAGATTGAGGGCCATGGGCAAGCCCATATTGCCGAGCCCGATGAAGCCGATCTTCGCCATACCGCTATCCTTCCCTCGCTAATTCAGTCCTGTTGTTCGCGATACGACATGAAACGCACCACGACATAAAGCGCGACCAGCACGATTTCGAAAATCGTCAGCATGATCATGAGGCCGGTGAGCCGCACGAACAGCAAGCCGGCGACGGCTTGCGAGGCGACGGCGAACAGCCAAACCGAAGCGCCCCAGGTCGAGCCGAGCCAGAGCGAAACGCCGGCGACGAGATCGATCACCGCGAAGAACACCGTCGCCGAGCGCGCTTCGACCGGAAGCGCATAAAACGAGGCACCCGTGAACAGCACGGCCCAGTGGATCATCCCTTTGACGATCATGAACCCGCCCGCGATCCGCTGAAATAGAATGAGCCGCACTTGCCAAGGCTTGAGCTCGATGGAATCCGGTCCGATCGCGGCATCGAGCGGATCGGACTGCTCGTACGGCGTGGCTTGGCCGGGATCGAGCAAGGTCACAGCGGCAGCTCCTCGGCCAACGGCGCGAAATGGACTTCGACCATCGCCGGCGTGACCTCGGCCAGTGTGGCCGGCTGCCAGCGCGGACGGTTGTCCTTGTCGACGATTACGGCGCGCACGCCCTCATAGAAGTCGTGCTCGCGGATGACGCGGGACACGATACGGAACTCCGCTTGCATGCATTCCTCGAACGGCCAATCTTTTCCGCGCCGCATCTGTTGTAGCGCGATCCTAAGGCTCGTCGGAGACTTCCCGCGCATGATTGCGGCAATTTTAGCCGCCCATTCGGCGTCGGTGCCGCCCGCCTTCGCCGCGCCCTCGAGCGCGGCGAGAATATCCTCGATGCCCGCGCCCGCGAACAGCCGGTCGATCGCGGGCCGCCGTTTCATCACTTCGCCCTCCGCCGGCGGCTCGGCGAAGGCGGCGAGAATGGCATCGACCGACACATTGCCGCAGAGCGCTTCGGTGAGCTCGGCAAAGCGCGCGGACCGCACATGATGGCTGGCGACGCCGGCCGCTACACCGTCCGCCGTCTTCAGGCGCTCGCCGGTGAGCGCGCAATAGGTGCCGACTTCGCCCTTCAGCCGCGGCAAGAACCAGGTGGCGCCGACATCGGGAAAAAAGCCGATGCCGACTTCGGGCATCGCGAACTGAAACCGATCGCCCGCGACGCGATGCGAGCCGTGCACCGAGACGCCGACACCGCCGCCCATCACAATGCCGTCGATCAGCGCGACGTAAGGCTTCGGGTAGCGCTTGATCGCCGCGTTGAGGAGGTATTCGTCGCGCCAGAACACCAGTGCTTCGGCATAGCGGCCGCTGCGGCCCCACTCGGTCACCTCGCGCAGATCGCCGCCCGCCGAAAAAGCGCGCTCGCCCTTGGCGCGGATGACGACGCGGGTGACGACGGCATCGCGCTTCCACGCATCGAGCTTCGTCGCGAGCAGCCGCACCATATTGTGCGTGAGCGCGTTCAAGGCGCCGGGCCGGTTGAGCGTGACGATGCCGGCGACGCCTTTGCGCTCGAACAGGATTTCTGCTTCGCCGGATGGCTGCATGAAGATTCAATTGTCCAGCAAATCGCGGCTCACGATCACCCGCATGATTTCGTTGGTGCCTTCCAAAATCTGGTGCACGCGCAGATCCCGCAGCACGCGCTCGATGGGGAAGTCGCGCAGGAAGCCGTAGCCGCCGTGAATTTGCAGGCAGCCGTTGACGATATCGAAGCCGTCATCGGTGGCGCGGCGTTTGGCCATCGACGCAAAGCGGCGCGCGTCCGGCGTCTTCGCCTCGACCTTCAACGCCGCCTTCCACAACAGGAGCCGCGCCGCCTCGAGGTCGGTGGCGTAGTCGGCGATGCGGAAGCGTAGCGCCTGGAAATCCGCGAGCCGCATGCCGAATTGTTTGCGCTCGCGCATGTATTCGATCGTGCGATCGAGACAAAACTGCGCGCCGCCGAGCGAACAGGCGCCGATATTGATGCGGCCGCCGTCGAGCCCGGCCATCGCGACCTTGAAGCCGATGCCTTCGGGCCCGACGCGGTTCTCGACCGGCACGCGGCAATTCTCGAAGATCACCATCGCCGTCGGCTGCGAATGCCAGCCGAGCTTGACCTCTTGCTTGCCGAAGGAAAGGCCGGGCGTGCCCTTCTCGACCACGATGCACGAAATGCCCGTCGGCCCCGGCCCGCCCGTGCGCACCATGCAGACATAGATGTGGGAGTTGCCGGCACCCGAGATGAACGCCTTGCTGCCGTTCAAGACGTAATGATCGCCGTCGCGCTTGGCGCTCGTCTTTATATTGGCGGCGTCGGAACCCGCGTCCGGCTCGGTCAGGCAATAGCTCGCGCAATGCTCCATGGTGCAGAGCTTCGGCAGGAACCGCTTGCGCTGCGCGTCGCCGCCGAAGCCGTCGATCATCCACGTCGCCATGTTGTGGATCGAAAGATACGCGGCGGTCGAAGTGCAGCCTTGCGCCAGCTCCTCGAAGATGATCGCGGCATCGAGGCGGCTGAGATTCGAGCCGCCGACGTCCTCGCGGATATACATGCCGCCGAAACCGAGGCTTGCGGCTTTTCGCAGCGATTCGACCGGAAAGACGTATTTCTCGTCCCATTCCTTGGCGCGCGGGGCGAATTCCGTCGCGCGCGAACTCACGGGCGGTCGCCTGAAAGGCGCGCTGCTCCTCGGTTAGCTCGAAGTCCATTTCGGCGCTTTGCCCCCTCCCGACAGGAATAGGCGGAGCGCCGGAAAGGCGTCAACGCGGCCGGCGACAATGGGCCCTCTTTTTTGAACGCCGACCTCCCCTCGCCTCCCGTCTATCGACAGGATAAGATCGGGGTATGTCGATCTTCAGCCGCAGCGACCGTCCCGTCGACCGCTTCACGCCGCCCGACCCTAAAAAAGCGAGTGCCGCGAAGTACAAGCTCGATCTCAAGGTGCGGCCGCGCCGCAACCGCAAATCGGAGTGGTCGCGCCGGCTCGTGCGCGAGAACGCGCTCACCACCGACGATTTGATCTGGCCGCTCTTCATCTGCGAGGGCGCCAAGACCCGCGCACCCCGTCGCCTCCATGCCCGGCGTCGAGCGCCTATCGGTCGACGAGGCGGTGCGCGAGGCCGAGCGCGCGATGAAGCTGAAGATTCCGGCGCTGGCGCTGTTCCCCAACACCGATCCCAAACAGCGCGACGAGCGCGGCTCCGAGGCGTTGAACGAAGACAACCTCGTCTGCCGCGCGCTTTCCGCGATCAAGAAGGAATTTCCCGACCTTGGCCTTGCCGCCGATGTCGCGCTCGATCCCTACACCAGCCACGGCCATGACGGGATTCTCGTCGACGGCGAGATCGTCAACGACGAGACCGTGCACGTGCTCGCGCAGCAAGCCCTGGTGCTGGCGCAAGCCGGTGCCGACGTCGTGGCGCCCTCGGACATGATGGATGGCCGCGTCGGCTTCATTCGCCGCGCGCTCGACAGCAAGAATTTCACCGAGGTGCAAATTCTCGCCTATTCGGCGAAATACGCCTCCGCCTTCTACGGCCCTTTCCGCGACGCGGTCGGCTCGAACACCACCTTGAAGGGCGACAAGCGCACTTATCAGATGGATTTCGCCAATGGCGACGAGGCGCTGCGCGAGGTCAAGCTCGACATCGACGAAGGCGCCGACATGGTGATGGTGAAGCCGGGCCTGCCCTACCTCGACGTGCTCTGGCGCGTGCGCGAGGCCTTCGGCATGCCGACGCTCGTCTATCAGGTGTCGGGCGAGTACGCGATGATCGAAGGCGCCGCGCGTCAGGGCTGGATCGACGGCGACAAGGCGATGATGGAGACGCTTATCGCCTTCAAGCGCGCGGGCGCCGACGCGATCCTCACCTATTTCGCGCCCCGCGCCGCCGAGAAGCTCGCGCGCGACGCTTGAGCCATGTTCGAACTCCCCCGCGCCGGCACGAATGGCGAGGCGAAGCCCGACGCCTACGAGCCTGAGCAGAATCCCGAATATTTCGAAGGCGTCTTGCCGCGCCGGGTCGTCGCCTTTTGCGTCGACGCGGTGCTGATCATCGGGCCGATCATCCTGCTCGCCCTTTTCATTTTCGTGTTCGGCCTCGTGACCTTCGGCCTCGGCTGGTTCTTGTTCTGGACGCTATCGCCCATCTTCGTGATCTGGGCGATTCTCTACGTCGGAATGACGCTCGCTTCGCCTCATTCAGCCACCATCGGCATGCGCATGGTCGATTTGGAGTTGCGCACCTGGTACGGCGGCCCGATGTATTTCCTGCTCGGCGCCGTGCACGCGATCTTCTTCTGGATTTCCGTGACGACGCTGAGCCCGCTGATTCTCCTGGTGGCGCTCGTCAACCGCCAGCACCGGCTCTTGCACGATTTTCTCACCGGCACGGTGATGATCAACAATGCCGTCCGCGCGGCTGCCCTCCGCCGTCCCGGCAAAGGTTAGGGCCGACTTACAATCGCCTTTGACGGCGGCCAAATACCGAGCGATGCTTGGCGTCGGGAGATTCCGGCGCCGCCCGCCGGGCGGCCGCGGAGAGTGGAACAACCGTGACCCAACAACCGCGCGACACTCCGCAATTTTTCCTGACGAGCCCCTCGTCTTGCCCGTATTTGCCGGGCAAGCAGGAGCGCAAGGTATTCACCCACCTCGTCGGCGAGCGCGCGCCCGAGATCAACGACATTTTGACGCAGGGCGGCTTCCGCCGCTCGCAGTCGATCGCCTACCGACCGGCTTGCGAGGCCTGCCGCGCCTGCATTTCGGTGCGGGTGTTGGCACAGGAATTCCGCCCCACGCGCGCCTTTCGCCGCGTGTCAGCGATGAACGAGGATCTTGTCGGTCACGCGCGCACACCGGCGCCCACCGCCGAGCAATACTCGCTCTTCCGCGCCTATCTCGATGCGCGCCACGCCGACGGCGGCATGGTCGATATGACGGTGCTCGACTATTCGATGATGGTCGAGGACAGCCACGTACAAACCAAGCTGATCGAATATCGCCGCCGCGGGCCCAATTCGACGATGACGGGTCGTGGCGAAGGTCCGCTTCTTGCGGTTGCGCTCACCGACGTGCTCGCGGACGGGCTTTCGATGGTCTATTCGTTCTACGATCCCGAGGTGCAGGGCCGCTCGCTCGGCACTTACCTCATTCTCGATCACATCGCGCGCGCCCAGCGCATGGGGCTGCCGCACGTCTATCTCGGCTATTGGGTCAAGGCTTCGCCGAAGATGGACTACAAGCGCCGCTTCCTACCGCAAGAGCGGCTCTCGCCCGACGGGTGGGCACGGATCGAGACGTAGCGCGAAATTTTCAGGCGCTAATAACGCTTCGATATGCCGGCCAGCACATTGATCCGGTCGGACGCTCGCGTGAGGCCGACATTCATCGCGATATCGGCTTGCAGGTTGTCGGCGAGCTTGTAGGTGAACCCGCCTCCCGCCAGAATGATGCCGCCGAACGGGCTTTCATTGCCGAAGCGCGTCGCAAGTTCGATATAGGTGCCGAGCCTATCGGTCAGTTGATACGACACCGAGCCGGTGTTCACGTATTCGACGTGATAGCCGCTCGTCATCTCGTTCTTGATGTAATCGAACTCGGTCATCAGGCTGAGATCGATTTTGTCGGTCATCTTCAGCGCGAACGGAAAGATCAGCCCGCCGTCGACGTGATCCTGGCTCACGCCGTTATGCGCCGTCGGGATATTGACGAAGGGAATGATGCCGAACGCGGTCGCGCCCGGATTCTTGTAGGTATCGTTTCCATAAAAATTATATTTGGCGCGCAGCTGAAAAGTATCGATGCCGGCCGCCCAGGTCTTGCTGGTCGGATCGACCATGCGGGTGCGAATGGTGGTGTAAGGCTGCAAAATAAAATTCAGCTCAAGATCGCTAGTGACGCCGAGCCTGACATTGGTCGCGCCGTATTGGGTTGTCTTGGTGACCGTTCCATCCGGATCCGGTCTGGATTTGGTGACGTTGACGATGTCCAATTCCGTCTGAATGTGCCCCGGATCGACCGTAAAAGGACCTTCGGTGATACTGGGCCGGTCCGTGTTGAAGTCGCGCAGGAACCGCGTCGGCGTCGGATTGAACAGGTTGTATTCGCCGCTGCCGGAGCGGGGCTCTGCGACCGATGGCCCGACAAACAGAAATCCGAGCGCAAACGGCGGAATGAGCGCCCAACTCAGGCACCCGATCGCATTTCGCATGCAGCCCCCGCCCGCTCGCTCAAGCGCTTCCGTTTAGCGCGGGAAGCCTATCCTCCCAGCGCGAAATCGGCCAGGAGCTTGATATTCAGCGCGATCAAAAAGAACGCAGTGACGGCGGCAAGCCACGTTACCCAGCGTGGCGCCACCAGCGCACCCATCTTGACCCGGTCGGCGGTGAACATCACCAGCGGCACAATGGAGAACGGCAGCGCAAGTCCAAGCACGACCTGGCTCAAGATCAAGAGCTTCGCGGTTCCCGCCTCGCCGTACCAGATCGTCACGCCGGCGGCCGGTACGATGGCGATTGCACGCGTCATCAGCCGCCGCGCCCACGGTGGCAACCGGATGTCGATGAACCCCTCCATCACGATCTGACCCGCCAGCGTCGCGGTGACGGTCGAGTTCATACCGCAGCACAGCAACGCAATTCCAAACAACGTCGGCGCCATAGCCGATCCCAACAGCGGTGCGATCAGCGCGTGAACCTCGCCCAGTTCCGAGACGCTGGTCTGACCGGTCTTGTTGAAGGTGGCGGCGGCAAGAATCAGGATTGAGGCATTAATGATGAGCGCGAACATCAACGCGATGGTGGAATCGACGGTGGCGAGATTGATCGCCTCGCGCCGCTCGGCGATCAACTCCCCATAGCTCCGCGTCTGCACTATACCGGAATGGAGATACAAATTATGCGGCATCACGGTCGCGCCGATGATGCCTATCGCGAGGTACAGCATGTCGGGATTGGTGACGATCTCGGTCGTCGGCGCGAAGCCGCGGATCACCGCGCCCCAATCCGGATCGGCGAGCGCGATCTGGACCGCAAAACAGGCCGCGATGACGCCGAGCAGAGTCACGATGAAGGCCTCGACCCAGCGAAAGCCGAGGTTCTGCAACAACAGGATGAGGAACACGTCGAGCGCCGTGATGATGACGCCGATTTCAAGCGGAATGCCGAACAATAGGTTGAGGCCGATCGCGGTGCCGATCACCTCGGCAAGATCCGTCGAGCAGATCGCGATTTCGGCAAGCAGCCAAAGCGGAAACGATATGAGGCGCGGAAAAGCGTCGCGGCAGGCCTGCGCGAGGTCGCGGCCGGAGGCGATGCCAAGCCGCGCACAAAGCGCCTGCAACAGGATCGCCACGAGATTGGATAGCAGTGCGATGGTGAGCAACGCGTAGCCGAATTTGGAGCCGCCGGCGAGCGAGGTCGCCCAGTTGCCGGGGTCCATATAGCCGACAGCAACAAGATAACCGGGGCCAAGGAAGGCGAGAAGCTTGCGGAAGTAAGAGCCGGTTGGCCGTGTCCGGATCGACCCGAACACTTCCGACAAGGACGGCCGACCACGCTCTCGTCGCCAGCCGGCTTCGGTCTTGGAAGGACGCTTGGTCGTCACGCGCTCCAGCACCGGCGGCTCAATCTCCTCGAAGGTTCATGCATTGTAGCTAGTTGCGAATAATTTGCAATTGCAAAAGCGAGAGAAAATCCAGCCTCTATACGGTTTTACGGCATCTCCGGGCGCGCGCCCCGACCCTGAAATCACATTCAGAGCGTTCGCGCTCAAGACATGGGAAAGGTTCACGAATATCGCATTCGCACCCGCTTCATTGGCGCCGCTCTTTTTCCTGCGCTAAGCAGACCGGCCGTTGATGCTCCTTTCGCCGGCCCTCGAGCGCGGGCTTTTCTCGTCATGCTGTTTCACGAGCCGTTGTTCGCGCTGGTGCTGTTTCCCGCCTTCTACGCGCTCTATCTCGCCGTCAATCATCGTAGAGATGCGAAAAAATGGGCGCTCATTCTCGCGAGCCTCGCGTTCTACACCTGGGGCGAGCCGCTGTTCGTGCCGGTGGTGCTGGTCTCCGCCGCGATCGATTACGCGATTTCATTGCGTCTTTCCGCCGGCGCTGAGATAGCGCGCCGGCCGCTCCTCACCCTCGGCATTCTCGTCAATCTCGGCATTCTGGTTTTCTATAAATACGCCGATTTCCTGATCGGAAACTTCAATGTGCTGACGGCGCCGTTCGGCACCGCGCTTCCGCTTCTCCATATCGCGCTGCCGATCGGCGTCTCCTTCGTGGTGTTCGAAAAGATCACCTATCTCGTCGATTGCTATCGCGGCACGACGCGACCCGCGCGGACGTTCTCCGACTATTGCCTGTTCGTCTTTCTGTTTCCGAAGCTCTTGGCGGGTCCAATCCTCAAATATCACGAGATGGAGACGCAGATCGCCGATCCCGCGCCGGTCGGCTGGCTCGATTGCAAGGAAGGATTTCTGCGCTTTTCGCGCGGCATGGCGAAGAAGCTCTTGATCGCCGACGTGGTCGGCAATTTCGCCAACGCGGCCTTCGGCGCCGACGCCAACGGCCTCGGCGCGGGCCAGGCCTGGCTCGGCCTCGTTTGCTTCACGCTGCAAATCTATTTCGATTTTTCCGCCTATTCCGACATGGCGATCGGGCTCGCGCGCATGCTCGGCTTCCGGCTGAAGGAAAATTTCATGATGCCCTATGCCGCGCATTCGCTCACCGAGTTCTGGCGGCGGTGGCACATCTCGCTCACGAGCTGGATCCGCGAATATCTCTACGTCCCACTCGGCGGCAACCGGCAGGGCGAATGGCGGACCTACCTCAATCTGTGGATTTGCTTCCTGGCGTCCGGCATCTGGCACGGCGCCAGCTGGAATTTCGTGTTGTGGGGCGCCTATAACGGTCTCTTTCTAACCCTCGACCGCCTATTTCTGATCCGTATTCTTGATCGCGCCGGCGCTTTTGTTTCGGTCGCGGCAACGTTGCTGATCGTCATGATCGGCTGGGTGATCTTCCGCACCACCTCGATCGGCGAGCTTGCGGCCTATCTCACCGCGCTGGTGCCGTTGGGGCGGCCGGGGGCGTCCCTTGAAATGACGCCGGACGTGCCGCTCACCGCGCTGATCGCCGCAATTCTGAGCCTCCTGCCCGCAACTCCGCTTTTTCCGAAGCTCCAAAGCGCCTACGAAAAGAACATAATTTTGCGCAGACTCGCCGAATATGGACTGGTCGCGCTGTTCGTGATCGCGAGCGCCCGGGCGATCACCGTGCCCTTCAAACCCTTCATCTATTTCCGCTTCTGACCATGAGCGTCCCGCCCGCCTCCGCCGCCTGGAACCGCCTTGGTCTTGCTGCAGCGGCGCTTCTCCTGCTCTTGCCGCTGCTGACGTTGTGGAATCTCGCCGCGCAATCCTTGGCGCCCAAGCTCGCGGTCATGATCGGCCCGCGGCTGCGCGGCGTCACCGAGGCGTCACCGCCGCCGGCATGGAGCCTGCGCTCGTTCGCCGACGGCACCTTGCAAAAGGCGCTGACGAGCGCCGTCACCGACGCTTTTCCGCTTCGCCCGCTGTTGATCGGAATCAACAATCAAATTCGCTATAAATTATTCGGCCATTCCGGCGCGAGCGGAGTGATCACCGGCGAAAACGGACAACTGATCGAGAAGGCGTATCTCGACGAATACTGCGCGCGCAATCTCGCGGCCTTCGAGCCGAAGGCGCGCGACTGGGCCGCACGTCTGAAGGAAATCCAGGATTTCTACACCGCGCGCGGCAAGATTTTCATCTATTTGATCACGCCCTCGAAAATTTCCTACATGCCGGAGAATTTCGTCCGCAAGCTTTCGTCTTGCGCCAGCAGCGAGCGCGACCGCGCCGGAATCCTTCCGTTCTACGGCCAATTGCTCCAGGATGCCGGCGTTCATGTCGTCGATAGCGCGAGCCTCATTCGCGGATCGAAGGGAAAATACGACGTCGACCTCTTTCCCGCCGGCGGCGTGCATTGGAACGCGATCGGCATTGCCGCCGCCGACGATGCGATCCTCGCGGAGATCAATCGTCAGGCGGGATCGGCGATCGCGCCGAAGCTTTCTTGGAAATACAAAGTCGTCGACCGCGCCAAGGGCACGGATCGCGATCTCTTGGACCTTCTCAACGTGCTTTCGCCCGAAGCCCGCTATGCGACGGCGAGCGTAACCTACGAGCCCAAGCCGCCATGCAGCAACATGGCCGTGGCCTCGCGCGGCGCGGCGATGATTGGGGGAAGCTTTGCCCGCACGCTCGGCCGCACCCTCATCAATCAGGGATGTCTCTCGCGCCTTGAGGGCTACAATTATCTCTATCGCGACCTGAGCGCGGGCGCGGACTACAAGACCGTCAAGCGACGGCTCACGGCGGCCGACATCTTGCCGCTGCGCGAGAGCGACATCGTGATCCTCGAGGAAAACAAATCGGTGCTGCCCGTCTCGGCGCACGCCAAGGAATTTTATCGCGTAATCCTCGGTCGCTGAAACGCCTTGCGCTTAAAAGTCAATTTTTCTGCGTCGCCGGCGGCGCCACTTCCGCCTCTTGCAGGCCGGCGCCGTCGAGCGCGCGCCGCACGCTGCCGGTGAACTTCGCGTTTTCGACGAAGGCCTTCACGAAGGCGAGCGCTTCCATATGTCCCTTCGGCACCGCGACGGCGACGCGACTGGTGAAGAACTGTCCCGCCAGCACGCGCGATCCGGGCAAGCCCGCGGCAAAATTTCGAAGCAACTCGCGGCTCAACGCGACTGCGTCCGCGCGCCCCGCCCGCAACTCTTCTTGCAATTCGGCGACCGAGCGGAAGGTGGCGAATTTAGCGTTCTTCAACGCCACAGCGGCGGCGCGTCCGGTCGCGGTATTGTCGACGCCGATGACCCGCACGCCGGGCCGGTCCACGTCCTCGATCGTCTTGATCGCCGAGCCCTGCGGCACGAGATAGGTGCTGTCGAATTTGTAATAGGCGGGGCCGAACTCCACCGCCTTCGCGCGCTCGGCATCGATCGGCATGAAGGTGACGTCCCACGCGCCCGTCTTGCCCGCTTCGGTGATTTCACCCGAACTTCGATACTCCACATATTCGACCGGTACGCGCAGCATGCGCGAGAGCTCGGCGCCGAGATCGACCGCGACCCCATGCGGGCGGCCGAGCGGATCGCGCGTGCAATAGAAGGCGGAAGCGACCGGTCCGACGCCGATCGCGACGCGAAGCTTGCCGGTCGGCGCAAGCTCCTTGAGCGCGTTTTCGCGCTGGTCGGCGCGTGCGGGCGTGAAGACCGCGAGCAAGGCCGCTGCCAGGAGAGCGAGGACATTCATGCTGGGCGCATATCTCATGGCAGCGCCTTCAAGGCTGTGACACGCATCACAATCGGCGCGCGATGGTGGGCGGTGTGCTCGCCGAAGGGCCAGCCTAGCACGCGAATTTGACGCCCAATGCTCGCCCGCAGGCGCCCTGGATCGCCTTATCCATTGAAAACACATGGATTTTCAGGGTGCTGTCGATCTTGTCAAACTCGTCCGTGCCATCGAGGCAGGCGGGCTTGGCGAGATTCAAGATGAAAGCGGCCTCGACCCGGTTGCCGTAATCGACGTCGATGAAGCGTCACGCGCTCAAACCGGCCTTCGGCGCTCTGGCCTTCTTCTTCCGCTTTTAGGCATTCCGCCGCGGCGGCAACATCGAGCGCGCAAACAATATGCGCCGCCAAGAGCGCGTAAAGAGCCGCATGCTCATGCAAACTTGTTGCTCTTCGGGAAACCCTTGGGCGCGAGCCGGCCGGCATCGGCGCGGCTGCCGCGCCAATCGCGGAGCTCCGCCTTGGGAAGCTTCTGCGTGCGGCCGGCGGGATCGAGCCAGGTCAGGCCGTCGTCGAGCTTGAACGCCTTCGCGTCCGAAAGCCCGCCATCCTTGTAGCGCTGCAACCGCACGCCCTTGCCGCGGCCCATTTCCGGCAACTCCGAGAGCGGGAAAATCACCAGCTTGCGGTTGTCGCCGACGACCGCGACGGAATCGCCTTCGACGATCGCGACCGCGCGCCGCCTGATCCGGCGCCTTCACGTTCAATATCTGCTTGCCCTTGCGGGTATTGGCGAGGCAGTCGTCTTCCTTGACCACGAATCCGTTGCCGCCCTTCGAGGCGACGAGGAATTTCCGCCCGCCGACGAAGGGCGCGATGTTCACGATCTCGGCGCCCTCCATGTCCACCATCAGGCTCGCCGGCTCGCCGAACCCGCGCCCGCCCGGAAGCTTCGAGGCCTCGATCGTGTAGAAGCGGCCATTGGTGGCGAAGACAAGAAGCTTCGAGGTCGTCTGCGCGAAGAAGGAGAAGCCGAATTTGTCGTCGCCCTTGTAGGTGAGGTTCTTGACGTCCTCGCTGTGGCCCTTCAGCGCGCGGACCCAGCCCTTTTCCGAGACGACGACGGTGATCGGCTCCTTCTCGATCATCGCTTCCGTCGCGGCCTTGAGATCGATTTCCTTCGCCTGCTCGAAGCCGGTGCGGCGGCGGCCGAGCGCGGTCGTCGGCCCATAGGTCTCGCGCACTTTCTTGATGTCGGCGCTGATCGATTTCCACTGCCGCGCCGGCGAGCCGACCAGCTTCTCGAGTCCCGATTTTTCTTCCTTCAGTTCCTTGTGCTCGCGCTTGATCTCGAATTCCTCGAGCTTGCGCAAATTGCGCAGCCGCATGTCGAGGATCGCGGTCGCCTGCACGTCGGTAGAGCTTGAATCGCTTCATCAGGACGGGCTTCGGCTCGTCCTCCCGGCGGATGATCTTGATGACGAGATCGATATTGAGATAGGCGATCAGATAGCCGCCGAGAACTTCGAGCCGGTGCTTGATCTCGGCAAGCCGATGGCGCGAGCGCCGCAGCAGCACGTCGCGGCGGTGATCGAGCCATTCGCGCAGGCATTCCGCGAGGCCGACGACGCGCGGCACGAGCCCGCCCATCAGCACATTGAGGTTGAGCGGAAAGCGGTTTTCCAGTTCGGTGAGCTTGAAGAGCGATTCCATCAACACGTTCGGATCGACGCCGCGCGAGCGCGGCTCCAGCACGACGCGGACCTCCTCGGTCGAACTCGTCGCGCACGTCCGCGAGCAGCGGCAGCTTCTTGTCGTTGATGAGTTCGGCGATCCGCTCGATCAGCCGCGATTTCGGCACGAGATAAGGAATCTGCGTCACCACCGCGACCCAGGTGCCGTGGCCCGTGTTCTCCTTGTGCCAGCGCGCGCGCACGCGGAACGAGCCGCGGCCGGTGACATAGGCTTCGCGAATCGCCGCTTTGTCGTCGACGATGATGCCGCCGGTGGGGAAATCCGGCCCCTTGACGAATTTCAGCAGCTCGCCGCTCTTCGCCGAGCGCTTGTCGATCAGATAAAGGGCGGCGTCGCAAAGTTCCGCGACATTATGCGGCGGAATGGAGGTCGCCATGCCGACCGCGATCCCGCGTCGAGCCGTTCGCCAAAAGATTCGGAAACGCCGCCGGCAGCACCACCGGCTCTTGCGATTGCCCGTCGTAATTCGGACGGAAATTAACCGCGTCCTCTTCGATGCCGTCGAGCAGGAGCCGCGCGACATCGGTCATCCGCGCTTCGGTGTAGCGATAGGCGGCGGCGTTATCGCCGTCGATATTGCCGAAATTTCCCTGCCCCTCGACCAGCGGATAACGCGAGGAAAAATCCTGCGCGAGGCGGACGAGCGCGTCGTAAATCGCCTGGTCGCCGTGCGGATGGAAATTACCCATCACGTCGCCGACGATCTTCGCGGATTTTTTGGGCGCCGATCCCGGCTCAAGCCGCAGCTGCCGCATGCCGTAGAGGATGCGACGATGCACGGGCTTTAGCCCGTCGCGCGCGTCGGGCAGCGCGCGATGCATGATCGTGGAGAGCGCGTAGGAGAGGTAGCGCTCCTCGAGCGCTTTCTTCAGTTCGACGATCTCGATGCCTTCCCCCTTGCGGCCGGGGGAATCACGCGTTTTCCCATGCTTCACCGCTATCAGCCGAATTTGCCCGGAACAAGCCGGATCAGGCGGCCTTGCCTCGCGCGCGAGCGCCGCGATCAGCGACGCGCGCGCCTCCGGCAATTCGAGCCCGCGCGGCTCGAACACGCGGCGGGCGAGAAAGAATTCGGTCAGCGCGAAGCCGGCCGCAATATCGCCGGGGCTCGGCCGCGTCTCATCGCCGCGAAGAAAGGCGGGAAGCGACAACAGCCGCTCCTTCCACGGCTCGCCCGCGGCGCGGCTCACGGCCCTGCCCGATTTTGGCGAGACATAGACGAGTTCGGATTCTTCGCCGCTCGCCGCGCAATTGGAAAGATCGAGGCCGAAGCCGAGTTCGGCGAGCAGCGCCAACTCGAAGCGCACGATCAGCGACGAGGCGAGGCCCGGCTCGTCGAGATGATCGGCGATGCCGAGAAGCGCGCGATAAATCTCCTCATGCGGGTCGCGCTCGGGCAGCAAGCGCAGGAGTGCGGCGAGCGTCTGGATGCCGTAGCTCGCCGATGCCGACCGCATCAGCCGCTCGGCGCGCAACATCGTTCCCTCGATCGCGTAATAGCCGAGATGCTCGTGCAGCCGCGCGCGCCAGGTGGCGCGCACGCCGTTCCCCGGCTGCAGAATGGGCCGCATCTTGTGCGAGGCGCCGCCGCGCACGAGGCCGAGATGGCGGCCGTGCGCCGCGGTCATCAACTCGACCAGCGCATGCGCCTCGCCGTGACGGCGAACGCCGAGCACGATGCCTTCGTCGGTCCACTCCATTTCAATCCTTCGGAAACTCCAGACCCGCCGCGCGGTAGCGTTCGGGATCGTCGCCCCAATCCTCGCGCACCTTCACATGCAGGAACAGATGCACTTTCTGTTCGATCGCGCCCTCGATTTCCTTGCGCGCATCCATCGAGATCGCCTTGATCATTCGCCCGCCTTCGCCGAGCACGATCTTGCGTTGGCTTTCGCGCTCCACATAAATCGTCTGCTCGATCCGCACCGAGCCGTTGCGGAGCTCCTTCCACGAATCGGTCTCGACCGTCGACTGATACGGTAGTTCCTCGTGCAGTCTCAGGTAAAGCTTCTCGCGCGTGATCTCCGCGGCCATCAGGCGCAGCGGCAGATCGGTGATTTCGTCGGCCGGATAGTGCCACGGGCCTTCCGGCAGATGCTTGCGCGAAAAAATCGAGCACGTCGGCAACGCCGTCGCCGTTCTTCGCCGAAACCATGAAGGTGCGCTCGAAGGGAAGCAGCTCGTTCGCTTCCTTCGTAAGCGCCGAGCAATCGCCCGCGCGGCACGAGATCGATTTTGTTCAGCATCAGGATTTTCTGATGCGGAATATTCGCCGAGCTTTGTCAGGATCGCGCGCGTCTCGTCGTCGAGACCCTTCTTCGCATCGACCAGCAGCGCCGCGATATCGGCGTCGGCAGCGCTTGAAAGCGCCGCCGCCACCATCGCCCGGTCAAGCCGCCGCTTCGGATCGAAAATGCCGGGCGTGTCGATGAAGACCGCCTGCGTGTCGCCGGCGATGGCAATACCGCGCACAAGGTTGCGCGTGGTCTGAACCTTCGGCGTCACGATCGAAACCTTGGCGCCGACGAGCGCGTTTAGAAGCGTCGATTTTCCCGCGTTCGGCGCGCCGAGTAGCGCAACGAAGCCGCAACGCCTCGTCCCGCTTTCGCCCGCGCTCGCCTTCGTCATCATCGCTCACTCGTCGATCTTGACGCCTTGGCCTGCAGCGCGGCCTCCGCGGCGGCGCGCTGAGCGTCGCGTTTTGTCGCCCCCTCGCCCTCGCCCGATGCGATGCCCTGCACTTCGACGGCGATCCGGAACACCGGCTTGATGGTCGGGCCCCTTGCGCTCCACCTGACGGTACGACGGCGGCGGCAGGCCCTGCTTCTGCGCCCATTCCTGCAGCCGCGTCTTGGCGTCGCGCAATTCGCGGCCGGGCGCGAGCGCGCGCGGACGCCAATATTTGTCGATGAATTTCGTCGCCGCTTCATAGCCGCCATCGAGATAAACCGCGCCGATCACCGCCTCGCAGACGTCGGCAAGAATCGTTGTTCTTCTTTCGGCCGCCCGAATGCAATTCATGCTGACCGAAGTAAATATACGAGCCGAGATCGAGTTCGAGCCCAACCTCCGCGCAGGTCTCCTTGCGCACGAGATCGGACAGGCGCTGCGAAAGCTCGCCCTCCTGCGCCTGCGGAAATTCGCGCAGCAAAAGGTCGGCGATCACGAGTCCGAGCACGTGATCGCCGAGAAATTCGAACCGCTGATAGCTGGTCTTGTACCTTGCCGCCGGCGATCGCGCTGACATGCGTCAGCGCTTGCGTGAGCAGGCTCTTATCCTTGAAACGATGCCCGATTTTCTTCTCGAGCGAGGCAGGCGTCTTCTTGCGGGGGCTCATCGCACAGAGCGAGAAAATCCGGCCCCAGCGAACCGTCCAGGGCCACGTCCACACTTCCCACGCGTGGTTGCCCTCCGCGATCGAGAAGAAAATAATTTCCGCGCGGCCGACGAGGTTATCGTAGGGCACATAGCCGACGGCGGAAAGAACGCGGCTGTCGGTCGAATTGTCGCGATTGTCGCCCATCATGAAAAAATGTCCGGGCGGCACCTGATAGACCGGCGTGTTGTCGTAGAAGCCGTTGTCGACGAGATCGAGCGTCTCGTAGCTTACGCCGTTCGGCAGCGTCTCGCGCCAGCGCTTCACGCGAAGACCCGCGCCCTCGCCGTCGGCGGGAACCCAGTCCGCCACGCGTTCGCGCTTCACCGGTTGCTCGTTGATGTAAAGCAGGCCGTCTTTCATCTGGATGCGATCGCCCGGCAGCCCGATCACGCGCTTGATGTAATCGGTGGAATTGTCCTTCGGCAGCTTGAAAACGACGATATCGCCGCGTTGCGGCTCGCTCCCGAAAATGCGGCCCGAGAACGGGATCAGCGCGAACGGCACGGAGAAACGGCTATAGCCGTAGGAGTATTTCGAGACGAACAAATAGTCGCCGACGAGCAGCGTCGCCTTCATCGATCCCGAAGGGATATTGAAGGGCTGAAACAGAACGGTGCGGATGACGAGCGCAATCAGAAGCGCGTGAAAGCCGACGCGTAGAAATTCCGAAAGTCCGCTTTCCTGTTTCTTTTGTCCGGTCAGGCTCATTGCATCAGTCCGTTCTGCCGCCCAGGGCCGCCCGTATAGCCCGGGCTCATGCGCCGGGCAATGACGCTTCGCCGCCTTTTGGAATAGCGGAAATAATCACCAGCGCCTGCGCCATTGGTCCTTCGTCGGAGATTGTGAGATCGATCTTTGCCTCATAGCCCGGCGGCGTCATCGCCTGCAGCCGTTGCAACGCGCCGCCGGTGAGTTGCATCGTCGGCCGTCCTGACGGCAAATTGACGACGCCCATGTCGCGCCACCACACGCCGCCGCGCATGCCGGTGCCGAGCGCCTTGGCGCAGGCTTCCTTGGCGGCGAACCGCTTGGCGTAGGTCTCGACCCGGTTCTTCTTGCGCTCGGCGCGCGCGCGTTCCTTCTCGGTGAAAATGCGCGCGATGAAGCGCTCGCCGTGGCGCGCGATCACTTTCTCGATGCGCCGCACATCGGTGATGTCGGAGCCGATGCCGAGGATCATGCGGCGCGCTCGCGCGCTCGGCGCGGCCCTTGTCCATCGCCGCGCGCATGGTGCGGATGACGGATTCAAAGCCGGAATAAATCGCTTCGCCGACGAGAAAATGGCCGATATTGAGCTCGACGATTTCGGGGAGCGCCGAAATTGTCTCCGCCGTCGCATAATCGAGACCGTGACCGGCATGAACTTCAAGCCCGAGGCTTGCGGCCTGGCGCGCGCCCGCGCGAATACGCTCGAACTCGGCATCCGCGTCCGTCTGGCCCTGCATGACCGCCTCGCACCAGGCGCCGGTATGGATCTCGATGACCGGCGCGCCGATGGCGGCGGCCGCCTCGATCTGGCGCGGCTCCGGCGCGATGAACAGCGAAACCCGAATGCCCGCTGCCGTCAGCTCGCGCGCGAAGGAGGCGATGTGATCGCGCTGGCGCGCGCCACGTCAAGCCCGCCTTCGGTCGTCCGTTCGCTGCGTTTTTCCGGCACGAGGCAAGAAGCATGCGGCCGCGTCTTCAACGCGATCGCGAGCATTTCCGCGGTCGCCGCCATTTCGAGATTGAGCGGCGCCGAAATTTCGGCTTTCAGCCGCCGCACGTCGTCGTCGGTGATGTGGCGGCGGTCTTCGCGCAGATGCGCGGTGATGCCGTCGGCGCCCGCGGCAATGGCGAGCTTCGCCGCGCGCACCGGATCGGGATGGCGGCCGCCGCGCGCATTGCGCACGGTCGCCACGTGATCGACATTCACTCCGAGCCGTATCGGCCGCACGCTGCTCATTTCATCCTGCCGCGGAATGCCCGCTATCCGTTGAAGCGCTCGGCGGAGGAAACTACCGGCTTCGCGCGCAATTGCGAAATGATCGCATTCAAATGCTTCAAATCATAGACGCCGAGATCGATCGTGACCTCGGTGAAATCCTGCGAGCGCCGCTCCATGTGGACATTGTCGATATTGCCGCCGTGCTCGCCGATGATCTGCGCGATCTGGGCGAGCGTACCGGGCGCGTTCTTCGCCGTCACCAGAATTCGCGCCGGATAGCGTTGCGAGGCGACATCGTCGACATCCCAGCGCACGTCGAGCCAGCGCTCGGGCTCGTCGTCGATATTCCTTCAGCGCCGGCGACTGGATGGGATAGATGGTGATCCCCTCTCCCGGCGTGATGATGCCGACGATGCGATCGCCCGGCACCGCACCTCCGTCCGGCGCGAAGCGCACGGGCAATTCGCCATTGATGCCGCGGATCGGAATCGCGGCTTCCTCTTTCGGGTCGGCGCTGTTGCCGCTAAAGCCCGGAATGCGGAATTTCAGGCTCGCTCCGCGCGCAAGCCCGAACCAGCCTTCGCTGCGCTGCGGCTTGACGGGACCTTTTCGCGCTCGCCGCGCCAATCGGGATTGACCGCACGCACCACATCCTCGGCCTTGATCTCGCCGCGGCCGACCGCCGAGAGCACGTCCTCGACGCTCGCGCGCGCGAGCCGCGGCAGCGACTTGGCAAGGCGCTCGTCCGACCACGGCTTCGCCGCGCGCGCGAAGGCGCGCTCCACCATCTTGCGCCCCAAGCCGAGATACTGCTTGCGCACGGCAACGCGCGTGGCGCGGCGGATCGCGGCGCGCGCTTTGCCGGTGACGACGATCGATTCCCAGGCAGCGGGCGGATGTTGCCCCTTGCCGGCGATGATCTCGACTTCGTCGCCGGTCTGCAGTTCGGAGACGAGCGGCGCGGTCTTGCCGTTGATCTTGCAGCCGACCGCGTTGTTGCCGACGTCGGTGTGGACGGCGTAGGCGAAATCGATCGGCGTCGCCTTGCGCGGCAGCGCGATCAGCCGCCCCTTCGGCGTGAAGCAGAACACCTGGTCGTGAAAGAGTTCGAGCTTGGTGTGCTCGAGAAATTCCTCCGGGCTCGACCCTTCGGCGAGAAGCTCGATGGTCCGCCGGAGCCACGCATAGGCGCCGGAATCGCGCGCGAGCATTTCGTTCGGCTTGCCCTCGCTATCCTTGTAGAGCGCGTGCGCGGCGATCCCGTATTCGGCGATCTCGTTCATGCCGGCGGTGCGAATTTGCAGTTCGACGCGCTGGCTGCCGGGGCCGACGACGGTGGTGTGGATCGAGCGATAGTCGTTTTGCTTCGGCGTCGAGATGTAATCCTTGAAGCGGCCCGGCACGAACGGCCATTTGGTATGAACGATGCCGACCGCGCGGTAGCAGTCTTCGACCGACGGCACGATCACGCGGAAGCCGTAAATGTCGGAGAGCTGCTCGAAGCCGATCGCCTTGCGCTCCATCTTTCGCCAGATCGAATAGGGCTTCTTCTCGCGGCCCTTGACCTTGGCCTTGATCTTCTTTTTTGCGAGCTCGTCGGTGAGCTCGCCTTCGATCTCCTTGATCAAGCCCTTGTTGGGGTCGCGCAGCGTGGCGAGCCGGCCCTCGATCGAGCGGTAAATTTCCGGCGAAAGCTGGCGGAAGGCCAGATCCTCGAGTTCCTCGCGCATGTCGTGCATGCCGATGCGGCCGGCGAGCGGCGCGTAGATGTCGAGCGTCTCCTCGGCGATGCGATTGCGTTTTCCTCCGGCACCCATTTGAGCGTGCGCATGTTGTGCAATCGGTCGGCGAGCTTGACCAGGAGCACGCGCACGTCGTCGGCGATCGCAAGCAAAAGCTTGCGCAGGTTCTCCGCCTGCTCGGCCCGCTGCGACACGAGATCGAGCTTTTTGAGCTTGGTCAGCCCCTCGACCAGCACGCTGATGTCCTTGCCGAACTGCTTCTCGATCTGCGCGCGCGTCGCCTTGGTGTCTTCGATGGTGTCGTGCAGGAGCGCCGCGGCGATCGTCGCGTCGTCGAGCTTCAAATCGGTGAGGATCGCCGCGACTTCGAGCGGGTGCGAGAAATACGGGTCGCCCGAGGCGCGCGTCTGCGTGCCGTGCGCTTTCATCGCATAGACGAAGGCGCGATTGAGCAATTCCTCGTTCGTTTGCGGATTGTAGCGGCGAACCCGCTCGACGAGCTCGTACTGCCTCATCATGGGCGTGTGCCCGGTTTATGAAATGCGGCCAATCGCTTGCTGCCCGATGCTCAAGCCCGGCTCTCTCGGCGGCCGAACTTGTTTTTCGCCGATGGAGCATATCGCGCCGCCGTCCACCGCGCGCAAGGCCGAATTGCCGCGCCCGTTAACGGCTAACGGCGGCCCAAAACAAAACGGCCCGGCGAAACGCCGGGCCGTCGAAAACGTAGAAAACAGAGGCTTTTTCAGGCTTCGCCCTCTTCGTCGACCTCGGGCTCGGCGGGCTGCTCCGGCGGCGGCTGCAGGCCCTGCAAGCCGGCAAGCAATTCCTCTTCGGTCATCCGATCCATAGGCGACGTCCTTCTCGTCGGTGTCGCCGCCGGCCGCGGCGCCCCCGCGCTGCGGAATGAGCGGAACCGCCTCGGGTTCCGGCTCGTCCACTTCGGTGTATTTCTGCAGCGTGTGAATCAACTCTTCCCGAAGATCCTCGGGCGTCACGGTCTGTTCCGCGATCTCGCGCAGCGCCACGACCGGATTCTTGTCGTTGTCGCGCTCGATCGTGATCTGTTGGCCGGCCGATACCATGCGCGCGCGATGGCTCGCGAGCAGCACGAGATCGAAACGATTTTCTACTTTGTCGACGCAATCCTCGACGGTGACGCGCGCCATCGTCCGATCCTCCGCAACTTCTGGTCCATGGATATACCGGGGCTATACCGTCTACATATTTGCAACGCAAGCGAAGAAAATTCGGCTTTTGTGCCATGGTTTTGGCCCATTACCTCTGCTAGGTAAGCGACTACGGCTGTTAAACGACCATTCCATAAACCTACAATTCATTGGCGAGAGTTTCCGATGGCGCAACAAGCAGAGAAGACCGTTCTTTTTATCGATGGCGCGAACCTCTACGCCACCACCAAAAGTCTCGGCTTCGATATCGATTATCGAAGGCTGTTGAAGGAGTTCCAATCGCGCGGAAATTTGTTGCGCGCGTTCTACTACACCGCCCTGATCGAGGATCAGGAATACTCCTCGATCCGGCCACTGCTCGATTGGCTCGATTACAACGGCTACACCGTGGTTACGAAGCCGGTGAAGGAATTCACCGATTCCACCGGCCGCCGTAAGATCAAGGGCAACATGGATATCGAACTTGCGGTCGATGCCATGGAAATGGCGGATCATATCGACCATCTCGTGCTGTTCTCGGGCGACGGCGATTTCCGCCCGCTCGTCGAAGCGGTGCAGCGCAAAGGCGTGCGCGTGACCGTGGTTTCGACGATCTCGACCCAGCCGCCGATGATCGCCGACGAGTTGCGCCGGCAGGCCGATCAGTTCTTCGATCTCGTCGAATTGCAGGACAAAGTCGGCCGCGATCCCGCCGAGCGCGCGGCACGCGAAGCCGCCCGCGAGGCCCGCCAACCGCACGGTCACGCTCACAGCCAGATGCCCGGCTTCATCTCCCGCGGGCCGACACCGCCCGCGCGTGCCTACGAGCCGGACCCCGAAGAAGCCTGAGGGATGGCGCAGCCAACTGTAGGCAGGCTGCGTAAGCTTTCAGCCGCGGAGTCCGGGCTGCGCAAGCTTGCCTACCCGGGACACGATTGCCCGCGCTGCCCTCGCCTCGTCTCGTTCCGCAAATCGAACCGCAAGGCGGAGCCGGGCTGGTTCAACGCGCCGGTGCCCTCCTTTGGGCCGCGCGACGCACGGCTTCTCATCGTCGGCTTGGCGCCGGGTTTACGCGGCGCGAACCGCACCGGCCGGCCCTTCACCGGCGATTTTGCCGGCGATCTTCTCTATCGAACGCTGCTCGATTTCGGCTTCGCGCGCGGCGTTTACGCGGCGCGGGCCGATGACGGATTCGAACTCGTCGATGCCCGCATCGTCAATTCCGTCCGCTGCGTGCCGCCGGAAAACAAGCCGACGCCCGATGAAATCCGCACCTGCCGGGAATTTCTCTCCGCGGAAATAGCGGCGATGCCGCGCATGAAAGCGATCGTCGCGCTTGGCAAGATCGCGCACGATTCCACGCTCGCCGCCTCGGCGAGCGACTTTCGCGCTACAAGTTCGCGCACGGGGCGGAGCATAGGCTGGGAGACTTCACGCTCTTCGACAGCTATCATTGCTCCCGCTACAACACGAATACGGGCGTGCTGACGCCGAAGATGTTTCGCGCCGTGTTCGCGAAGGCTCGCGCCTATTTGGAGCCGGCGGCCTGAAGCCAGTCGACGACTTCCTGCGCGCTCTTGTCCGGCGGAAAGACCGGATAGAACACATGCGTGATCGCTGCCGTCGTCGATCACCAGCGTGAGACGCTTCAATAACGTCATCCCTTCGACCTCGAAGGTAGGCAATCGCAGGGCTTTGGTGAGCTTGAAATCGGCATCCGAGATGATCGCGAACGGCAAATGCAGCCGCTCGGCGGCCTCACGCTGATAATCGCTATCTTGCGTCGACAGTCCGAACAGATGATCGACGCCCGCCTTGCGCAATTCGGCGAAATGATCGCGAAAACCGCACGATTGCGGCGTGCAGCCGCGCGCGCCGGGGATCGCATCCCAGCCGTCTGGCAAGGGCTTTCCGGGCACGCCGGTGCGCGGATAGGCGTAAACGACCGTGCGGCCCTTGAGGCGCGATAAATCGACCTCCGAGCCATCCGTGGCGGCAAGGGAGAGCGCGGGCAATCTCATGCCCGCAAGATGCTTGGCGGCGCCGTCGTCTTGCGGCACCGGCAGATGCTCCGGCAGTCCCAGGAATTTTTCGCTGTGCTCATGGGTATCCAATTCCGGTCGCTGAATTGAATCCAAGTTCAATGGTTTACGCCCCGGGATTCGCGTAGGAAATGAATTCGAGGAGCGAGCCGTCCGGATCGCGAAAATAGACGCTGGTGCCCGCGCCTTTAGCGCCGAAGCGCTCGAGCGGACCGCGCTCGATGGCGATCTGTGTCGATTCAGATGCGCCACCGCGTCCTCGATCGGCCCTTTCCACTCAAAGCACAGGTCGCTATTCCCCGGCTGCACCGGCAATCTCGCCACTTCCGCGGGCTTAAAGCCGGGGCCGTGCAAATTGAGCTGATTGTCGCCGAAGCGATAGGCCCAGCCGTGCGGCCGCTTGACGAGCTCGGCGCCGACGACGCGTGGTAGAAAGCATTCGATCGCTCCCAGTCGGAGACATGCACCACGCAATGATCGAGCTTCACCGGCAGTGGCATCGCCTAGCCTTTCTGCCGCAGCAATCGCCCTTTTTCCCGCTGCCAATCGCGTTTCTTCTCGCTCTGGCGCTTGTCGTGCAGCTTCTTGCCGCGCGCAAGCGCGAGCTCGATTTTCGCCCGGCCGCGCGGATTGAAATAGAGCAGCAACGGCACGATCGTCATGCCCTCGCGCTCGACCGCGCCGATCAGCTTATTGATCTGCTGGCGGTGAAGAAGCAGTTTGCGCGGCCGCTTCGGCTCGTGATTGAAGCGGTTGGCCTGCAGATATTCCGGAATGTTGGCGTTGATCAGCCAGATTTCGTTGTGGCGGGGGTCCGCATAGGATTCGGCGATCGTCGCCTTGCCGACCCGGAGCGACTTCACCTCGGTGCCGGTGAGCGCGATCCCCGCCTCGAAGCTCTCGCCGATTTCGTAATGGAAGCGCGCCTTGCGGTTGGCCGCGATCTGGCGCCGGCTCGGATCTTTTTTCTTGGCCATGGTGAGGCGGCGCGAATTCGCGCCTCAGGCGTTGATCAGGCCCGCATGCACCATCGCTTCGCGCACAACGCGCTTGCTCGGCTCGGACAAGGGCCCGAGCGGCAGCCGCACGTGCTCCGAGCACTTGCCCAAGAGCGAGAGCGCGTACTTGGTGGGCGCCGGGCTGTTGTCGATGAAAAGTGCCGCGTGTAGCGGCATCAGGCGGTCCTGAATGCCGAGCGCGGTCTTGTAATCGCCGGCAAGGCAGGCGTCTTGAAATTCGCCGCAGAGCCGCGGTGCTACGTTCGAGGTCACCGAAATGCAGCCCTGCCCGCCATGGGCATTGAAAGCCGAGCGCGGTGGCGTCCTCGCCCGAGAGCTGGATGAAATCCTTGCCGCAGGCCGCGCGCTGCAAGCTCACGCGCTCGAGCTTGGCGGTGGCGTCCTTGCAGCCCTTGATGTTCGGCAGTTCGCGAAAGCCGCTTCATCGTCTCGACCGAAATGTCGATCACCGAGCGGCCGGGAATGTTGTAGACGAAGATCGGAATGCCGATCGCGTCGTTGATCGCCTTGTAGTGGCGATAGATGCCTTCCTGGCTCGGCTTGTTGTAATAGGGCGTGACCACGAGCACGGCGTCGGCCTTGGCCTTCTCGGCGTGCTTGGCGAGATCGACGGCCTCGGTGGTGGAATTGGAGCCGGCGCCCGCGATAACCGGTACCCGGCCCTTGGCCTGTTCGACGCACCACTCCACGACCTTGTGGTGCTCATCGTGCGAAAGCGTCGGGCTTTCGCCGGTGGTGCCGACCGGCACCAGCCCGTCGGTTCCCTCGGCGATCTGCCAATCGACAAGCTCGCGGAAGGCGCGCTCATCGAGCCCGCCGTTCTTGAACGGCGTGACCATGGCGGTGAAGGAGCCCTGGAACATGACAGCAATGCTTTCCGAAAATTGTGCGAGCGCTTAGAGGGATACTCCCAAACCGGGCATGGCGAAAGCCCCTGCGCGCGTAAACTGATTTGAAGGAAGCCATCAATTATCCGAATTCGGCGATACTGGTGGCGACAGAGATGATGCGGGCCCGTTTCGAGAGATTCGATCGCGCTTGCCGCGGAGCCTTGCTGCTCGCGGCGGCGGCACCCCGCGCGCGCAAAGCCCCGGCGATCTGCCGCGCGTCAAACAGGCGATCCTGCATCTCCGGCAAAGCGACGGCGTCAAGGCGCTTGCCGTCGCGGCGCAAGTGCAGGACCCGGCGGCGCAAGGCGCTGGTCACGTGGCTCGCAATCCGCAACACGGCGAAGGACGTCGGCTTCGATCGCACCGCGCAGTTCCTGCGCGAGCGTCCGAACTGGCCGAACCAGGTCTTGATCCGCCGCCGCGCCGAGAAACTTCTCTATGACGACGAGCGCGACGCCGCGACCGTGCGCGCCTTCTTCGGCTCAGAGCCGGCCCCTCACCGGTGAAGGCAAGCTCGCGCTTGCCAAGGTGCTTGAAGGCAAGCGGCGATCAGAATGGTGCGATCGCGCTCGTGCGCGCGGCCTGGCGCGAAGACGAGCTCTCCCCCGATAGCGAAAAAGATTTGCTCGCCTCCTTCCCCGGCGTGCTTGACGCGCGCCGATCACAAAGCCCGCGCCGACCGCCTGTTCGGCCAGGAAAAGGTCGACGCGGCTCTCCGCGCGGCGCAGCTCGCGGGCGGCGATCTCGCGGCTCTTGGCGAAGCGCGGGCGGCGCTCGCCAAACGCGCGAGCAACGCCGCGAAATTGCTCGACGCGGTGCCCGCCTCCGCCCGCGGCGATCAGGGTTACGTGCTCGCGCGGCGCAGCTTGCGCGCCGCAAGGACGATGCGCGGCCGCCGCCCGCGCTTTCGCGGACGCGCCGCGCGATCCAAAACAGATCGTCGCCCCCGACCAATGGTGGCTCGAGCGCCGAATCGTGGTGCGGAAGCTGCTCGACGCCGGTGACGCTCGCGGCGCCTATCGCGTCGCGGCCGAGGCGGCACCGCCCGAGAGCGAAAATTACAAGGCCGACCAGCAGTTCACTGCCGGCTGGATCTCATTGAGATTCCTCAATGATTCGGCTTCCGCCCAGCGCCATTTCAACGAGCTCGCAAAGATTTCGCGTGCATCCCGTCACTGTCGCCCGCGCCTATTACTGGCTCGGGCGCGCGCAGAGAGGCCGGCGGCGACAAGATCGCCG
Source organism: uncultured Alphaproteobacteria bacterium (assembly GCA_963751685.1). Classification (GTDB taxonomy): domain Bacteria; phylum Pseudomonadota; class Alphaproteobacteria; order Rhizobiales; family Xanthobacteraceae; genus Palsa-892. The sequence continues at coordinate 41,046 of CAVVVV010000018.1, forward strand.
CGCGCCTAGCCTATGAGACCGCCGCGCGCCACACCGTCACCTATTACGGCCAGCTCGCGCGCGCGAAGCTCGGCCTAAAGGATCTGCCGCTGCCGACGATTCGCCGGCGCCTGCGGCCGAACGCGCGGCCTTCGATCAGCAGGAGCCGGTGCGAGCGCTCCGCATGCTTTATGCCATCGGCGAGCGGGAATTCACGATACCCATCTATACCGACCTTTCCGAGCGCGCCGGCAACGACGCCAGCGGTTATCTCCTGCTCGCCGAAGTCGCGAACGAAATGCGCGACGCTCGCGCGCTCGTCCTGATCGGCAAAGCCGCGATGGCCAAGGGCGTGCCGGTCGAGATGGTCGGTTTCCCCGCCTTCGGCGTTCCGAATTACAACCATGTGGGGCCGAAGGCGCGATCCCGCGATCGTCTATGCGATCGCGCGTCAGGAGAGCCAGTTCGACCAGCGCGTCACCTCGATCGCAAACGCCAAGGGCCTGATGCAGGTAATTCCTTCGACCGCGCGCGCGATCGCGCGGAAGTTCGGACTTCCCTGGGACGAGAAGAAACTTGGCGCCGACCCCGTCTTCAACGTCCAACTCGGCGCCGCCGAGCTCGGCGATCTCTTGGAATTCTATCGCGGCAATCCGGTGCTGACCTTCATCGGCTACAACGCCGGGCGCGGACGGGCGAGCGAATGGATCGCAAAATACGGCGACCCGCGCGATCCGAGGGTCGACATCGTCGACTGGATCGAGCGCCTGCCGATCTCCGAAACGCGTTTTTACGTCCAGCGCGTGATGGAAAACATGCAGGTTTATCAGACACTTGCCGGCGGCAACCGCGGCCTCACCATCGAGGCCGATCTCGTGCGCGGGCGGATGAATTAGGTAGACCCGTCATGGCCGGCCATGACAAAATCTCAAGGCAGCCCCTAGCCACTCCGACTCGGAATTCCCTATAACTCTCCGATGAATAATCCCCCGATGACCGCGATCGAAGACCTTTGGTTCACCGCCAAGGACGGGCTGAAGCTGCACGCACTCGCGGCCGGGCCGAAGGATGCGCGCGCGCTTCCCGCCGTTTGCCTGCCGGGTATTTCGCGCACCGCGGAAGACTTCCGCGATTTGCTGCAAGCCTTTGCCACTAATGAGAAAAATCACCGCCGGGCGATCGCGCTCGAATTCGCGCGGCCGCGGCCTGTCGGCGCGCGATCCGAAACCCGCGAATTATTCGGTGCCCGTCGAGATCGGCGATCTCTTGACGGTGCTCGACGCCGAGAAGATCACACGCGCTGTCTTCGTCGGCACATCGCGCGGCGGCATTCTGACGATGGTGATGGGCGCCGTCCGTCCGCAGGCGATCGCGGGCGCGGTCTTGAACGACATCGGCCCCGTGCTCGATATGAAGGGCTTGCTCAGGATCAAGTCTTATGTCGGCAAGATGCCGCAGCCCGCATCATGGGCGGAGGCGGCCGCAAATCTTCGCAATGCCATGGGCGAGCAATTCCCGGCCTTCGACGATGCCAAGTGGCAGGACTACGCGCGCCGCACCTGGTTCAGCGGCAAGGACGGCTTCACGCCGCGCTCGGACCCGCTGATCTCCACCGCGCTCGCTGACATCGACCCGAGCGCGCCGCCGCCCGCCCTGTGGGCCCAGTTCGAGGCGCTCGCCAAGGCCGCCCCCGTGCTGGTTATCCGCGGCGAGCATTCGGATTTGCTATCCCGCGAAACGGTCTCGGCGATGCGCGCGAGGAAGCCTGAGTTGGAGTCGATCGAGATTCCGGGCCAAGGCCACGCACCCTTTCTCATCGATGCCGCGACGATCGATCCAATCCTCGCCTTCGCGGCGCGTTGCGGTTGACGAGTCGTCGTGGCCGGGCAGGCAAGCCCGCGCAACCCGCCTAAAGTTGGCGCGAGTCCAGCCGAATACAAATAAGGATAGCCCCAAAAGCAAGAACCCCGGCGGTTTCCCGCCGGGGTTCTCAAGTCTTGGATCGTGGCTAGATCAGAAGTCGCGACGGGCGCGGAAGATGCCGCCGAACGGTCGGCTGACTTGCCGCGGGTAAGTTCTGCGTGAGCAGCGCAATTCAGCCGCCGTAAGACCGCCGCAGTCCGTCTTGATCCGGAACCACAAGGCCTCGACGCCGAGGTCGAGCTTCGGAACCGGCGACCAGATCAGGTTGGCAGTAACCTGATCAAGCGTGCCGGACGGGAAGTAACCCGGGAAGACGCTGGCAGCGGCAGAAGCGCCGATGCCGTTCGCAGGATCCTGAGCCTGCCGTCGGCGCCTTGAACTTATTGTAGCCGTAGGCGATCGACGAACGGATCGTCGGCGTCCAGAAGTGCCGCAACTCCGCGTTGATCGACCACGCTGTCGGCCAGGTGCTGCCCGGTGGCATCGACGAAGGAATCGAACAGATCGATGACCGGTCCGATAAGACCCTTGCGATAGCCGATCGAGCTGTTGTTGGAGTACGGATTGGCCGAAAGACCGGTGTAGTCCACCGCACCCTTCGCCCACGCGCCTTCAACCTGGAAGCTGTCGCCAGCCCCAAGTGCCGGGAGCTTGAGGTTGATACCGGCAAGAGCGGCATAGCCGTACTTGACCGGGCTGCCGGCAAGCCCGGCAGGCGCAGGCCGACCCCCGTGACCGTTCGAGAGGTAAACGCGCCGATGCCGAACGGCCGTCTTTCACCTGATGAACCGCACCGCTGATCTGCGCGTCACCCCAAGCCTGGTCGACGCGCAGGTTGGCGATGAAGTCTGGCATATACTGGCCGCGAGTAGAAGTTCGAACCAAAGCCGAGCATTGGAGACCGGAACGGCCACCAGGGCATTGCCGCAGACCGATACAGGGTTCTGTAAAGACCGACCGCGGATAGTGCCGACGGACTGAAGTAACCGACGTGCCGTGAACACGGTACCGTGAGTAGCCGAGCCGAGACAGTCGTGATGTTCGTCCGGCGGGTGGTGGCATCTTCCATCGACAACGACGCCGAAATACCATTCCCGAACTGGGCGGTATAGGCGATCGCCGGGGCGAACTTGAACGACTTCGAGAACTGCTGGCTGAGAACCAGCGAGGGATCGAAGTCGAAGAACGACCCGACATAACCGAACGTCAAGCCAGCGAACTGGATGAACGCGCGGTCATAATACCAAGCATAGTTGCCCGTCGACGCCGGCAGCTGCTGCTGCTGGAAGCCGTCGAGGTTCGTCGTCCACTGCCAGCCCACCGACGCGTAGGAACGCAGTGTGCCGTATTCGGTGTTGGTGCGCGCGTCGAAGACCATATCGAAGCGCACGCGGAATGAAGTCCAGTCGTCGCCGCGGTTGCGAATGTGGTCGCCACCGATCGCGCCCGACCGTGTCGCCGGCACCGGCGCCGAGGTTGTTCACCTCGAATTCGGACCAGACGTAGCCACCGACGCGCAAGCAAATGTCAGTGCCCGGGATGTAATAGAACCCAGCACCATACGCAGAGCAGACCTTCACGTATTCGACCGGCTTGGCCTTTACGGGAAGGTCGGCGGCCTGCGCCCCCGCCACAGCGACAAGACCCGCTGCGGAACCGAGGAGTAGGCTTTTCACCATTTTCATCGTGACCTCCAAGTTCTCTCTCATTTCGAGGGAGCTGGTTCCGCTTCCTTAGGATGCGACCGCACCCCCGAAGGTCCCCTAATTCCCCGTGTGACCACCCGGTCGAAAGCGAACGATCTGTCATCTGTGCCGGACGGGACGACCCCAGGTCCCCCACCCATGGAGTACCCCTTCGTCGCAACAGGGAGGATACCGGATCAAGGACCTCGTTCAATGCTCGAAGGGGTCTGAAGCGCCTTCCGAGGGTGCTTTTCCGGGAGGTGTTGCACAAACATCACGCAGACCCCGGCAAATACCGTTATTCGCTATTCTTTTCAATGGATTATGGGCGGTTGAAATCTATCATTTTTAGCCGGATTCGGCCCCAAAAAACGCCTCCGAACACAATATGCCACGCTGCTGGGCAGGCCATCGAGCGCCTTCACCGCTGACAGTTCCCTCAAGCCGGTACGACGGAGGCCCTTCGCGACCTGGGTAAATCCGATCACAATTCGCGATCGCCTTGCCTGCCCGAAAATTGATCTCCTACCGCTTCGACGGCGCAAAATTCGCCGCTACGACGGGCCGCTCATGAGAAAAAATGCAAATTCGGGCTCGACGCCGGCGAAGATTCGATTCTCGCCGCGGCGATTTTCGCACCCAGCGGCAATTCGTACGATGGCGAAAGCCAATTTGGTCGAGCGAGTGTCCGGAGCGGCCAGGCGATTCGCCGCGGTGAAAAAATCCGGGCAAAGTCGAGTTGAATTGAAAAGACCTCGGCACGAGTCCCAGTCATGAAAGCCAACTCTCCGGCCGAGCTTTTCGCCGCCGCCTTCCAGCAACACCAGGCGGGCGCGCTGCGCGAGGCGGAGCAAACCTACAAGAGAGTGCTGGCGCTCGATCCGGCGCATGTCGACGCCCTGCATTATCTCGGCGTGCTCGCGCACCAAGCAGGACGCAACGACATCGCCGTGGATCTCATCGGGCGGGCGATTTCGCTGAACGGCGGAATTCCGGAATGTCATTACAACATCGGCATCGCTTACGGCGCTCTCGGCCGCTTCGAGGAGGCGGCGGAGCACAATCGCAAGGCGATCAGCCTCAAGCCGGACTACGCCGAGGCGTACATGAATCTCGGCAACGCGCTCATGGGGCAGGGTCGACATGAGGAAGCAATATCGAGTTACGAGAAGGCGCTTGCACTGAACCCGCGGATTGCCGCCGCTCACTACAATCTGGGCAATCTACTTTCAGAACAGGTCCGGTTGGACGAACGCAATCTGGCATTACCGAAAGGCGATCGAACTCAGACCCGACTATGCCGAAGCGCACAACAATCTCGGCACGGCGCTGATGTCGCAGGGCAAAGCCGCCGAGGCGGCTGCGATGCCATGAACAGGCAATCCGCCTCAATCCGCGACTTCCTGGAAGCGCACAGCAATTTGGGCAACATTTTGAGAAATCAGGGAAAAATTGATGACGCGATCCGGCGGTACCAAAAAGCGCGTCGCGCTCAACCCGGACCATGCCGACACGCTCAACAATCTCGCCACCGCTCTCATGGCCAAAGGTCAACGCGAGGAGGCGATCAAGCATTACGAAAGAGCATTCGCGCTCAATCCGCGACTACGCTCGCCTTTTATAATTTCTGCCGAACTCTTCTTGCCAAGGGAGAGAGCGAACGTGCGCTCGAAATCATTCGCCGCGTAAACGAAAACGAAGAGAGCGCCGACACCAGAGCGTTCTTCGCGAATGTCTCGCATACCCAAGCGCGCTTCCCTACATCGATCGTTTCAGGAAGGTTCTGCTCCGTGCGATTTCCAAATCCTGGGCGATCCGCGGAAACTCGCAAACGCCAGCGCACGAGGTGATCGCCAACAATCCTGCCATATCCGAGAGCATGGAACGCGCGATACAGCGCATGGCCTACGCGGCTTTCGCCGGACAAAATTCTTTGGGCCGGGCGGCCTGGATGAAATCGCGGGCGGACGAAATATTTTGCTCCGTGCCCTGCTCGCCTACGAAAGAATCACCGGCGTCGAGATCGAGAAGTTTCTTCGGGCCTGCGATCGGCGTTAATGGAAAAGCGTTGACAGCGGATGGTGCGGCGCCGCATGATGCGCTCCTGCTTTCCTTCTGCGCCGCTCGCGCAGCAATGCTACCTCAACGAATACGTCTTCTCCGCACCGGCGGAAGAGCGGCAGACCGCGCGTTTGCTGCGAGCGCCTGGCTCAAACACCTCGCACGGGCGGCTGTTTCGCCTCTGCAAGTCGCGGCCGTCGCCTCCTATTTTCCGCTACATGAGCTCGAATGCGCCCACACTCGCTGCAAGTCGAGCTTGCCGGCGGAGCTCGGCCAATTGATCAAGCAGCAAATTCTCGAACCCAAGAGAGGAACGGGAAATTCGTGCTTCCATTCCGAGTCTCACCAGCATCGACGATGAAGTTTCTCGGAAGGTCCGCGATCAATATGAACAAAATCCCTACCCGCGCTGGGCAAGACGATGTCGCCTCAAACGCGGCGCATGAAGGTCGATGAATATTTGCGGTCGCGATTTCCCAACGCTCGCTATCGAGCCTTGCCCGCCAAGACGTGGATTGTCTCATCGCCGGTTGCGGGACAGGCAACATGTAGCGGGGATAAGATCTTCTTGCAATGGACCGAATGCTTGCCGTCGATCTCAGCCTTGCCAGTCTCGAGTTACGCGAAGCGGATGTCGTCAACGGCTCGGGCTCGAATAACGTCGAATACGCCCAAGCCGACCTTTCGAATTTGCCGGCTCCCGGAAAAACATTCGATGTAATCGACTTCTCGGGCGTGCTCCACCATCTGGCCGACCCGTTGGCTGGATGGCGTGGCGCTTCTGTCGATGCTTCCGGTCGGCGGCGTGATGCGCGTCGGCCTCTATAGCGAGCTTGCGCGGACACGATCGTTCTGGTGCACCGGCTAATCGTCGAACGCGGCTACCGCGGAAGCCCGGACGAAATCCGCCAATGCCGCCAGGACATCATGGATATGAACCCGGACAATCCGATCCGCAAGATCATAAAGTCTTCCGATTTCTTCAGCCTCAGCGAATGCCGCGACCTTCTCTTTCATGTTCAGGAGCATCGTCTGACGCTCCCGCAGATCGCCCAATTCATCGACGAAAACGGATCTGAAATTTCTGGGCTTTGAGCTCGATCCCAGCCGTCCTCCAGGGTCACACGGAACGATTTCCGCAAGACTTCGCCGGAACTGATCTCGCCCTATGGCATCAATTCGAGGAAGAAAATCCCGATACCTTCGTTGCCATGTACCAATTCTGGATTCAGAAAGTTGTCCGCGCATTAGAACCGCCCAGCCGCTAAAATCATCGGGCGCGTATGGGCGCCTGGGGAAAATGCAATGGACGCCGATGTCATTATCGTAGGCGGGGGCCTCGCGGGTCTTGCTGCCGCCGCCGAACTCGCCGACGCCAAGCGGCGCGTGATCGTCATCGATCAGGAACCGGAGGCTTCTCTCGGCGGCCAAGCATTCTGGTCGTTCGGCGGCCTGATGCTGGTCAATTCACCCGAGCAGCGCCGTCTCGGCATTCGCGACTCGCGCGAGCTCGCCCTGCAAGACTGGCTCGGCTCCGCCGCCTTCGACCGCGCCGAGGATCGTTGGCCGCGAAAATGGGCCGAGGCCTATGTCGACTTCGCCGCCGGCGAAAAGCGAAGCTGGCTGCACGCGCAAGGCGTGCGCTGGTTTCCGGTCGTGGGCTGGGCCGAGCGCGGCGGCTATCTCGCCACCGGCCACGGCAATTCCGTGCCGCGCTTTCACATCACCTGGGGCACGGGGCCGGCATTGATGGAGCCCTTCGTTCGCCGTGTGCGCGAAGGCGAAAAGAACGGATTGATTTCGCTCCGCTTCCGTCATCGCGCGACCAAGCTCTCGGCGATCGGCGGCAAGGTCGACGGGGTCGAGGGCGAAATCCTGGAGCCGAGCGCGGCCGAGCGCGGGCAAGAAAGCTCGCGCAAGGTCGTGGGAAATTTTTCGTTGCGCGCGCAAGCCGTGATCGTCACTTCGGGCGGCATTGGCGGCAACCACGATCTCGTGCGCAAGCACTGGCCGAAGCACATGGGCGAGCCGCCGAAGAAAATGCTCTCCGGGGTGCCCGCCCATGTCGACGGCAAGATGCTCGACGTGGTGAGCGCCGCCGGCGGCAACATCATCAATTCCGATCGCATGTGGCACTATCCCGAGGGCATCGACAATTACGCGCCGATCTGGCCGCGCCACGGCATCCGCATCATCAGCGGACCCTCGCCGCTGTGGCTCGATGCGCACGGCAAGCGCCTGCCGATCCCGCTCTTTCCCGGCTTCGACGGCTTCGGGGCCCTCGAACACATCACCAAGCACGGCCACGACCATTCGTGGTTTCTGTTGAACCAGCGCATCATCGGCCGCGAGTTCGCGCTCTCCGGCTCCGAGCAAAATCCGGATTTCACCGGCAAAAGCGTGCTCGGCGTGCTCCGCCGCGGACGTGGCACGCTCACGCCGGTGCAGAAGTTTGTGCAAGCCGGAAAGGACTTCGTCGTCGCGAACAATATTCCGGAGTTGGTCGAGAAGATGAACCGGCTGACGCAGCTGGGGTTGGTTGACGCGGCAATCGTTGAGCATGAAGTGGTCGCGCGCGACCGCGAGGTGGAAAATAAATACTGTAAGGATGCGCAGGTGGCCGCGATTCGGATTGCGCGGAATTACATCGCCGACCGGCTCATCCGTGTCGCCAAGCCCCACCGCCTGCTCGACCCCGCCGCCGGCCCGTTGATCGCGGTGCGGCTGTGGGTGCTCACGCGCAAGACGCTCGGTGGGCTGGAGACGGATTTGTCGGCGCGCGTGCTTGAAAGCGGACGGCGAGCCGCTCGGCAATGTTTACGCCGCCGGCGAAGCGGCGGGCTTCGGCGGCGGCGGCGTGCACGGCTATCGCGCGCTCGAGGGCACCTTCCTCGGCGGCTGCCTTTTCTCAGGTCGCATAGCGGGCCGCGCCGCGGCGGCGGCGGTGAAGTAAAACGCTCGCGCGGCTCCCTCGCCGGTGACGGGACGCATGCATGTTTCCGGTATTCGGGAGCAAACTCTCCTGGCGTGTCAGGCCTTCTCAAGCGGAGGGATCGCCCTTATCGGCGGCCACCCAGTCGAGGATTTGGGAAGCACTTGTCCGAGGGGCTCCCTTTTGACGCCAAGCACTGTGCCAATAACTCATAGGCGCAATTGGTTGTCGAACCGCCACCGCCATCGGCGGATTCCAAACAATACTCATAGACTTTCCCTTGCGCCGAGGCCGTCATTTGCAACGACACGTCGCAGGCGAATAGAACGCCCAGAAAAACAAGAAATCTTCATCTTGCACCTCTCAATCTTCTTATTATACCGCAGTTTTCTACCCAATTGTCAGGATGCTAGGGTCGAAAAATCTGGGGAGGCAAAAATGCAGGAACTCGAAATTACGTGGGAGAGAGTCATGCGCGTGTGGTGGCTGCTCGCGTGGCGCGGCCTCCTCGGCGGATGCGATTCTTGCGGTCGTGCTGGCGTTCTTGCTCGGCGAGGCCGGCGGCCGGCTCGGCTTCGATTTCCCCACCGTCGCCGCCATTGCCACCGCGCTGTCGTGGCTCGCGGGCTTGGCTTGGGGCCTCTTCGTCGTGAGGATGGCGCTGAAAAAGAATTACAAGGAATTCCGGTTGGCGCTCGTCGCAAAATCTTAGGGACGCGACGCTTGCCGGGCCAATGATCGGACCGGACGTCATTACCGATCCGACTATTTTGCCGCGTTGGAAAATGACGGCGCGGAATCTCGCTCGGGCAGGGAAACACAAATAGCAATTCCGTTTGGTTTCCTTGCCAGCGAGCGCGTCAAAATCTGGCGCGCGCCATAAGCGAGGATGGGGTGCTTCGGATGGCAAACTCCGTTTTTCTGCCGTCGCGGAGTCACCGATGCAGATATAGACTTGTACACCTATAAACTTCGACGCCGGCGAGTTCACATGCCCGCCCGTGTAACGAAAGTATTGGGCTCGAACGACATGATGTTTGGGGAGATCGACCGGTGAACGAACTAGGTTCCTCCGTCAACCGGGAAAACGACTGGAGTCCGACGGTACGCGAGCCGTCGCTGTTCGCGCGCATCCTCGGTCAGGCTTTGCGCGGATACGCTCGGCTCGCAGCGCGCTACCGCCTGCGCGGGTTCTGGTTCGTGGTGAGGTTGGCGCGCTATCTGCATTTCCAGCGTGGACTTTTCAGTGCGGACCTCGGCCCGGACTCCCGCTTCATCTTTCCCTTGGGCGATCGATACTGGTCGAGGTATATAATCCGCATCACCAAATCTCCGTACGAGCCGGAGATAGATTGGCTGTTGCGCCGGGCCGCGAATCTTTCCTACGCGATGCTCGATTGCGGCGCGAATATGGGCTACTGGGCGATTCTGGCTTCGAGCGCTGCCTATGGCCGGCACTTCGTCGTGGCGATCGAGGCCTCGCGGTCGAACTTCGAACTTCTACTCAACAACGCGCATGCCAATGGTCAGCGTTTCCGCGCCGTTCATCGCGCCATCACCGATACTTCGGGCGAAACCGTGCGACTGATCGGCAGGGCACATGCCGGGCGATCGCTGCGGGCCGATTGGCACCGCAAGCCTAGCGGCGTAGTCGAGGAGGTGGAGACGATCACACTTGACGAGCTGGCGGACCACTATCTGCCGGATCGCGATTGGCCACCGCTGGTAAAACTGGATGTGGAGGGGGTGGAAATCGAAGCGATGAAGGGAGGCCGCCGACTGATCGAGAAGGGCGCGCTCATCATCTACGAGGACCATGCCAAGGAGACGACCCATCCAGCTACCCGCTATGTGATGTCTCTCGGCGACATGGAAATTTGGAATTTGGCTGCTGACGAGCGATTGATGCGTATCACCAGCCTCGATCAGCTTGCCGCAATCAAGACCAGTCCACTTGGGGGCTACAACTTCTTTGCCTATCAGCGCGTATCGCCGTGGGCGAAATTTTTTTCCGGTCTCGACGACGACGCGAACGGGAGGACGCGTTGATGGACGTCCGTCGTCTCGCTCGCAGCGCGATTTGCTGGAGAGTTTTCAAACCGCTCACTTAGTAAGCCGCGTCGCGGATGTCCGCTTTGCGGGTATGAGCAGACATCGCAAATTCAGGGCGCCACTTCCGCTTTTGACCCAAGGCAGACATCGCCGCATCGCATAAGGTAAGGCCGACCCTGCTACAAAAATCAGGTTCGACCCGGTGATAGTGTAACTCCGTCATCCGTTGCTATATCCCCGCAATGGAACATGACGATCGCGGACCGCATAGCCACGATCATTACAGTGACCGTGGCTACGGTAGTGGCACAGAGGCCAGCGCCCCGCCTGCGGCGGCATTCCGTGCCGGTCGCGCCTACAAGGTGCGTGGGAAGCACCATAAGAAGCGAGGTTGATTGGCGGAGACGGAGGGATTCGAACCCTCGATACGGCTTTTGACCGTATAACGGTTTAGCAAACCGCCGCCTTCAGCCTCTCGGCCACGTCTCCGTTCCACGAGCTATGCCGAACGAGGCCGCCCATTTCAAGGCTGCCGTTTCGCCACAGCCGCTCGATCTCTTTATAAAGGAAGATCATGAACGCTTTCTGCAGCGGTGAGCCGGCATGAAAGTCATCGAACTCCGCGACGACTGGGCGCTCGAAAACGTCAGGCCCGGCACCCGCCCCGATCCCAAGCCCGGTCCCGGCGAGATCGTGGTCAAGATGGAGGCGGCCTCCCTCAACTTCCGCGACAGCGTCATGGTCCGCCGCGGCTACGGGCGGCACGCCGGCAAACTTCCCTTGATCGTGCTTTCCGACGGCGCCGGCCGCGTGATCGAGACCGGCGCCGGCGTCACCCGCGTCGAGACCGGCGATCTCGTCTGCCCGCTGTTCGCGCAAACCTGGTTCGGTGGACCGTTGCACGAGACGCACCGCGCGCATTTGCTCGCGGGCCCCCTCGACGGCGTCATGCGCGAATATCATGTGCCTCTCGCAAGAAGCCGTGGTGAAGGCGCCGGCGCATTTTTCCGCGGCCGAAGCGGCCACCCTTCCCTGCGCCGCGATCACCGCCTGGAACGCCGTGATCGAAAGCGGGACTGCGCCCGGCGACCTCGTGGTGACGCAAGGCACCGGCGGCGTTTCCCTGTTCGCGCTGCAATTCGCGAAGCTCGCCGGCGCCGCCGTCGCCATCACCTCGTCGAGCGACGAAAAACTCGCGCACGCTCGTACGCTCGGCGCCGACATCCTCGTGAATTATCGCGAACAGCCCGAATGGCACCGCGAAGTGCGGAAGCTTGCGGGCGGCCGCGGCGCCGATCTCGTGATCGAGCTCGGAGGCGAGAAATCGATCGATCAGTCGCTCCGCGCGTTGCGCGTGAGCGGCACCGTCGCGCTGATCGGCATTCTGTCCGGCGGGGTGGCGCCGCTCAATCTCGGCCGCGTCGTCACCCAGAACGTGCGGCTACAGGGGGTGACGATCGGCAACCGCGATATGTTCGAGGCGATGGTGCAGGCGATCGAGCGGCATCGCCTCAAGCCCGTGATCGACGAGCATCGCTTCGCCTTCGGCGAAACCCGCGCGGCGATCGCCGCCATCGCCGAAGGTCGGCACTTCGGCAAAATCGTCGTCGAGTTCTGAGCGCCCGGTTTTCCGTCGAATGTAGAAAAAGCCGCAACCTTGCGGTTACGGCCTTTTCCGCCCCCTCCAGGCTTCTTTTATTAGTGCGTGGTCAGCCACTCGCGGGCGGCATACTGCGCCGTCGCGATTTCCTGCTCCGACATTTCGGCCGCGAGTTCGCGCCGGCGCTCGATTGCCGTGCGATTGCCGCGTGCGGCGGCGAGGTTGAACCACTTGTGCGCGGCGATACGATCGATCGCCGCGGCACTGCCCGCCGAAAACATGATGCCGAGCTGGAAAAAGATATCGCCGGCCGAGTTCCCCTGCCCCGTGGCGGCGGTCTCCAGCGTGGCAATTTCGTAACGCGCCATTTGACTTCTCCCCGTTCCCCGGGCGGCCCTTTCCGCCGCCCTTTATGAAACGAGGATTGCCCGGCGGATTTGAATCTCATCTTAAGCGGTTGGCTGAATGGACGGTGAATAGCGGCGGCTTGCATAACGGATTCACGCTCGATTCAGCATTGAAAGCGCCCATTCGCGGCGCTTGTGTGCGCATCGAAAGAAAGCGGAAACGATCGTCGGTGACGAAGCGCTCACCATGGCGACAGGCCGCTTGGATGCGGGCGCCCGCGTGCATCGCTTTCGCCCCCCGCGAGGGCGGCTTAACTTGCAGCCGGACCTGATGACGGTCTTGCAGGGAGGAAACGATGAAAGCCCGTTTTGCATTCGTGCTTGCCGCGGCGGTTTCGCTATCGGCACCCGCCTTCGCCGAGGACGCCACCGGCACCTGGCTCAGCCAAACCGGCGAGACCCGCATCCGCATTGCGCCATGCGGCGGCGCCCTTTGCGGCACGGTGGTGTGGCAAAAAACGCCCTCGAAGGACACGAACAACCCGGACCCATCGAAGCAAACGCGCCCGGTGGTCGGCATCCAGATGATTTCCGGCATGAAGCAAGCCGCGGCCGGCGAATATGAGGGCCAGCTCTACAATTTCCAGGATGGAAAAACCTACACCGGCAAGCTAAAAATCGCCGGGCCCGGCAGCCTCAGCCTCTCGGGCTGCGTGATGGGCGGGATCATTTGCCGTTCGCAGACTTGGACACGGGTGAACTGATGCGGAAGCGTGCTTATCTGCTGCTTGCCGTTGTTGCGACCGGCGCCGTCTTTTCGACCGCCGCCGACGCCGACGCGCAAACGGATCGCGGAAAATATCTCGTCTCGCTCGGCGGCTGCAACGACTGCCATACGCCGGGCGTCTTTCTCGGCAAGCCGGATTTCTCGCGCGCGCTCGGCGGGTCGGAGGTCGGATTCGAGCTTCCTGGCCTCGGCGTTTTTCACGGGCCGAATCTGACGCCCGACAAGGAAACCGGCCTTGGCAATTGGACAGCGGAGCAAATCGTCACCGCGATCACCAAGGGGCAGCGGCCCGACGGCCGCGAGCTTGCGCCGATCATGCCGTGGCAAAGCTTTGCGGTCCTCACCAAGGAAGACGCCTTCGCCATTGCGGCCTATTTGAAAGGCCTGCCCCAGGTGAAGAACAAGGTACCGGGCCCCTTCGGGCCGAACGAAAAGCCCACTTCCTTCGTGATGAAGGTCGTCCCGCCGGCGGCGAAGTAGCCGAAATAAAAAACGGCCGGCATAATGCCGGCCGTCTTTCAATCCAGTCTAGTGATGCTTAGTTGCCGCCCGCGCCGTTCTCGCCGACGTCGACCGTGCGGTCGAAGTAGGACTCCTGGGCGCTGTTCGGCGCGTAGGAATGCGGGGCTGCGAGAGCCGAGGTGATGCTGCCAACGAGCAGCGCGGCAATGAGAGCGATCTTCTTCATGACTTTTCTCCTTCGTTTGAATGGAACGTCCAACTCAGCGGGGGTGCAAAGCGAACGTCATGAGCAAAGTAATGGGATATTGCGCCGCAACATTCAATTCACGATCCCGCGCGCAAAGCGTGAAAGAAATTAGAATCTCCGCCTGCATCCAAACACCAATGAGTTTTCGTGCAATTCGCAAAGGCAATATTTATGTTTTATTTCAATCTGTTAGCGCACACCAATAGAACCATTTGCGAGCGTTGACGTAACGTCAGCGTGGCTTCACGAAAACGTTGCAATGCAATTATGCGCCTAGTGCATTGCAACAATTTAATGTTTCTCTGTGCGCACCGCGCACGAAATGCAGCGCGCTTGCACTCTCAGCCATGTGCATGCGTCGTCGCCCTATCGCGTGCGCGAATTTCGCGCGCGATTCATCATTCGCGCAAATCAATGGCGAAGAATCGGGATCAGTTGCGGGCGCCCTGCGTGAACAAGAGTTTCCACGCCTCTTTGTCCTTGGCGATATCGACCTTGCCCGCTTCCTCGACCCGCAGCGCAACGCCGCGCTGCACCGCCGGCCGCGCCGTTACCCGCTCGAGCCAGCGCTTGAAGTGCGGAAACTCGCTGATGTCCTGACCCTGGCGCTCCCAGGCTCGCGACCAGCCGACGCACGCCATGTCGGCGATCGAATAGGCGCCGGCGAGGTAGTCGCGCGTGGCCAAGACGTTTGTTCATCACACCGTAAAGCCGCCGCACCTCGTTGGTGTAGCGGTTGATGGCGTATTCGATTTTCTCCGGCGCGTAGCGGCGGAAATGGTTCGCCTGCCCCGCCATTGGTCCGAGATTGCCCATCTGCCAGAACAGCCACTCGTCGACTTCGACGCGCTTGCGCTCGTCGGCCGGATAGAACTTGCCGGTCTTGCGGCCGAGATATTGCAAGATCGCACCCGACTCGAACACCGATATCGCTTTGCCGCCGGGGCCTTGGGGATCGACGATCGCAGGCATGCGATTGTTCGGCGAGATGGCGAGAAACTCCGGCTTGAATTGGTCGCCCCTCGCGATGTTCACCGGGATCATCGTGTAGGGCAGCCCGCACTCTTCCAGCATGATCGAGACTTTCCAGCCGTTCGGCGTCGGCCAGTAGTAAAGCTCGATCGGCTTCGGCTGCTTGGCCTTGCGCGGCGCCGCGCTTTTCACGGTGCGCTTCGCCTTGGCGGTTTTACGCGCGCGCTTTGCTCTTGCCCTCGCCATGAATGAACTCCGTGCAATCGATGGATAGGCGCATGCCCTAGACCGGCTATAGCGGAACGACAATGGCGGAACGAGCATGCGAGCATGCCGCTACGTCCTCAACGCGGCGTCGCGGCGTAGCCTTTCACCAGCACCGGGCCGGTCGGCCGGCCGGTCGGCGAGCCGCCCGCCTGCTCGAGCGTGATCTCGTAGAGCTGGGTGTCGCGCGCGGGCAGATCCGCGCGCTCGAAGCGCGCGCGCCGCGCCCGCTCGATCAGCCCCACCGACACCGGCCCGCGGTCCTTATCCCACAAGGTCCAAACCTGCAACGCGCGGCCCGACGGCACCTCGAAATCCTTAAGCGGCACCACCGATAGCGTTCCGTCGGCGAACGCCTCCAGGATCACGCCGGGCGCGGCATCGCCCGTCTGCAACACGGCGACGAAGAGGGGTTGCGGCGTCGCCCGGCCGGCCATCAGACCGATCGCGACCGCCAGGATCAGCGAAGCCGCCGCCCCCGCGAAGGAAGCGCCGCGCCAGAAGCCGAGGCTCGACCATAGGCGTTCCCGCAAGCCCGGCGCCACGTCGGCGGCACCGCGCCGCCCCAGGCTTGTTTCGATCTTGTCCCAAAGTGCCGGGGAAGCGCGCACAGGAGTCGCGGTCGCATCGAGCGCGGAAAAATGCTCGCGCCAGCGCGCGACCACGGCCGCGAGCTTGCGGTCGCCGGCGAGCCGCCGCTCGAACTCGGCGAGCGCCGGACCCTCCAAGAGCCCCAGCACGTATTCGCCCGCGAGCAAGTCGTTCGATTGGCGATCGCTCATGCCAGGCACTCCTTGAGCTGCGCGAGGCTTCGCGTGATCCAAGACTTCGCGGTGCCGAGCGGCACGCCGAGCTTTGCCGCGATTTCGCCGTGCGAGAAGTCCTTCGACATAGGCGAAGAGAACGCCGGCACGGCGGCGCGGGATCGAGGCGCTCGAGGCAGCGCCTGAGCGCGCTTCCCTCCGCGAGACGGTCGAACGCCTTGTCTCCGTCATGGCCGCTATCGATGGCGGCGGAAATCTGTTCCTCGGGCGCCGTCTGCTCGCGCGCGGTGTCGCGCAGCGCGTTGATCGCGCGGTTCCTCACGATCGCGTACATCCAGGCGCGGCCCGCGCCCAGTGCGGGATCGTAGCGCGCGGCATGCCGCCAGATTTGCACGAAAGCGTCGTGCACGATTTCCTCCGCCAGTTCTCGCCGCTTCAAGATCCGCTGGGCGACGCCGATCATGGCGCCGGCCTCCTGCTCGTAGATCGCGCGCAATGCGGCGCGATCTCCGCGCCCGCAGGCGGTGAGCAACGCCGCGTAATCGTGCCCGCTTCCGCTCAATTTGAAGGCTCCTCGCCCCCGGATCATCCAAACCCGGCCCCTCGCCGATCTAATCAGGGGAGCGGGTCCGGCGCCAGCGATCGAGACCACACAAGTCGGCTGTTGCCGACTTGTGCATTGATAAGTTGCCATTTGATAGGAAAACACCCCGAAGTGATCGCCGGATGCACGCCGCCTGAAATTATTCCCGGCGAGCCTGCATCCACTCTCGCCTCCCCCGTGTAGAGCGCCTGAGGGGGCCGTTCGGCTTCCTCTGTTCCACGTTCAGGGAGACCGAAAATGTCACGTATCCGCAATCATCTGATTGCGTCCTTTGCCCTTCTCGGCGCCGTGACGGCGTCGGGGGCGGCTTCCGCGCAATCCGCGATCATCGCCCTTGTCGGCGACAACAACATCGCGCTGATCAATCCCTCCAGCATGAAAGTGATGTCGAGCGTGCCCGCCAAGGGCGTGAAGAAGCTCTCCGGCATCGACGTGCGCCCGGCCGACGGCATGCTCTATGGCGTCACCGACACCGGCTGGGTCGTCACCATCGACCCGAAGACCGGCGCGGTGACGCAAAAGGCCGAGCTTTCGACGAAGCCCGAGGCCGGCACCACGGTCAGCGTCGACTTCAATCCGGTCGTCGACAAGATGCGTGTCCTGACGAGCTCGGGCCAGAACCTCCGCGTCAATGTCGACGACGGCAAGGTGACGGTCGACGGCGAATTGAAATTCGCCGAGACCGACATGCACAAGGGCGAGAAGCCGAACGTCGTCGGCGGCGCCTACACCAACTCCTGGAAGGGCGCCAAGGAAGCCGCGCTCTACGACATCGACGCTACGATCAGCGCGCTGTTCAAGCAGGCGCCCCCGAACGACGGCGTCTTGTCGGCGGTCGGCAAGCTCGGCTTCAAGATCACCGGCCCCGTCGCCTTCAACATCGTGAGCCAGTCCGAAGGCCAGAACGCCGCCTGGCTCGTCCATGCCGGCACGGTCTACTCGGTCGATCTCGCGACCGGTGCCGCCAAGGAAACCGGCAAGCTCAACAGCCTCAAGGGCCCCGTGCGCGACATCGCCTGGTGGGCGGGCTCGCCGAGCACGATGTGATCTAGCTCCGCGAACTCAGCCGGCGGCGGATCTCGGTCCCGCGTTCCGCCGCCGGTTCTTTTTCTCGGAGCACGCGAAAGCAAAAACCCCGGCGCGAGGCCGGGGCTTTGAATTTCATCCGTTTAAGATCGCGCTCAAAGTTAGACAGGTTTTTTCCGAGCCAAGCGACGTTGTACGCGGCGCTTGATCCGTAACTCGCGAAGCTTTCGATGCGCTGAAACTTTTTTCATTAGTCTTTCATACAGGATAAAAACGCTATTAGCGAGCCTTGAACACCAAAGAAAAAACCCCGGCGCGAGGCCGGGGTTTGCTGTTTTGATCGCGAATTGCTTCACGCCGCTTTCTGTTCGCCCGGTACGATTTTCTCCGGCGTGCCGAAGCCCGGCAGCGCCTCGAAGCGCTTCTTCCACTCCGCGATTTTCGGATATTTGGCGAGATCGAAGCTGACGGGCGCATAGTGCACGACGCCGTAGCAGTCGATATCGGCGATCGTCGGCCTGCCGCCCACCAACCATTCGTTTTTCGCAAGATGATGCTCGAGCACGGCGAGCCCCGCCTCGCCGTCGGCCTTGAAGCTGTCGATCACCGGCGGCTCTCCCTTGCGCAAGCCGAGCTTATAGGCGCGCGAGCGGAACACGCCGGGCGCCAGCCGGTCGAAATCCCAGAACATCCATTCGCGAATGCGCGCATGCTCCTCGGCATTCTTGCCTTCGAACTTCTTCAGCTTCTCGGCGAGATATTGCAGGATCGAGGCCGATTGGCAGAAATGATGGGTTCCGTCGTAGAGGCACGGCACCTGGCCGAAGCGGTTCTTGGCGAGATAGTCGGGCTGCTTGTGCGCGCCGGCGCGCATATCGACGTGTTCGTAGGTAAACGGTTCGCCGCTCAGCGCGAGCATGAGCGCGACCTTGTAGGTCGGGCCCGACAGCTGGTGCCCGTACAACGTGAAACGATTGGCCATGACGGCTCCTCGGGTTTTTGATTGATATCCGGCCGCGGATCTACCCGCGGGCATGCTTGACTATAGCGGCTCGTGGCTGCCGCGCGAAAGGTGTCGCGCGCGGCGGACGGCTGTGATCGAACGTCGCGTCCGCTGGGAGAATTTCCTCCCGATTTCGCGGGGCGAGACATGGCCGCACCCACGCCACAGGCTCTCTAGCCGGGGACGGCGCCGGTGAGCGCCGCCGCCCGCTCGCGCCCGCCGAGATCGTCGAGCGCGCTCGTCTCGATCAATTCCCAGAATTGCTCCTCCGAAACCGGCGCCGTGCCCGAGCCGAAACCGGGCGTGCGGTGGTCTTGGTCGAGCAGCGGGCCATTCTCGACCGCCTTCTGCACCCGTTGCCAGATTTCGGGCGCGATGCGGTTCGCGCCCCATATACTCGAGAGCAGCAGGCGGAATTTCGGACTCTTCTTCGCCATCGTCTCGACCGATCCGATGACCGCCGCGCCGAAATTGTCGAGGATGTTCTCGAGCGGTCCCGCCGCGAGATAGGAAAGATTGGCCGCGTTCGCGCGCCCGAGCTTGTCGAGCGCGACGACAATGAAATAAAGCGTGGCGCCGGGATCGGCGGCTTCCAACGCATGCACGCATTCGCGCGCCCATTCGGCGCCCGAACGATCTTTATGGACGTTCATTTCCTTGCCGATATAGGCCTCGGCGAGCTTGTCGTAGTCGCGCTTGCCCTCGCGCCCCAGGCACGGGAAGCGCTTGTTGAAGCGGCAATCGTGGCAGACGACCGTTTCCATCCGGCCGCACTCTCGTCATGGCATCGCAGCCAACTTTAGGCAGGCTGCGCAAGTTTGGGCACCGGCCATTTTTGTTTTATATACCGAGCTTCTTCTTCAGCAACTCGTTCACCGCCTGCGGGTTGGCCTTGCCGCCGGTCTCCTTCATCACCTGGCCGACGAACCAGCCGAGCAAATTCGGCTTCGCCTTCACCTGCTCGACTTTGTCAGGGTTGTTGGCGATCACCCCGTCGACGGCCTTTTCGATCGCGCCCGTGTCGGTCACCTGCTTCATGCCGCGTTTCTCGACGATCGCGCGCGGATCGCCGCCCTCGTTCCAGACGATCTCGAACAGGTCTTTCGCGATCTTGCCGGAAATCGTGCCGTCGCCGATGAGATCGACGATCGCGCCGAGCTGCTGTCGCGCGATACGGGCGAGGTCGAGATATCCTTGCCCTTCCTTGTTCAGGCGGCCGAACAACTCGTTGATGACCCAATTCGCCGCCGCCTTGGCGTCGCGGCCCTTGCGCGACTTCCTCGAAGAAATCGGCGCGTTTCGCGCTCGCCGATCAGAACGCCCGCGTCATAGGGCGAAAGCCCGTAATCCTTCACGAAGCGCGCCTTCTTCTCGTCCGGCAATTCCGGCAGACCCGCTTTGATCTTCGTCGACGAACGCCTCGTCGAATTCGAGCGGCAGCAAATCGGGGTCGGGGAAGTAGCGGTAGTCGTGCGCCTCTTCCTTGTTGCGCATCGAGCGCGTCTCGCCCTTGTGCGCGATCGAACAGCCGCGTTTCCTGATCGATCTTGCCGCCGTCCTCGATGATGTCGATCTGCCGGCGCGCTTCGTATTCGATCGCCTGGCCGACGAAGCGGATCGAGTTCACGTTCTTGATCTCGCAGCGCGTGCCGAGCGCCGCGCCGGGCTTGCGCACCGACACGTTCACGTCGGCGCGCAGGCTGCCCTTTTCCATGTCGCCGTCGCAGGTGCCGAGATAGCGCAGGATCGTGCGCAGCTTCGTCAGATAGGCCCGCGCCTCGTCGGCGGAGCGCATATCGGGCTTCGACACGATCTCCATCAGCGCGACGCCCGAGCGGTTGAGATCGACGAGCGAGCTCGTGGGGTGCAGGTCGTGGATCGATTTGCCGGCGTCCTGCTCGAGATGCAGCCGCTCGATGCCGACCTCGATCGTCTCGCCGTCCGCCATGTCGACGCTGACCTTGCCCTCGCCCACGATCGGCGACTTGTACTGGCTGATCTGATAGCCCTGCGGCAGATCCGGATAGAAATAATTCTTCCGGTCGAACACCGATTTCATGTTGATCTTCGGCCTTCAGGCCGAGGCCCGGTCTTCACCGCCTGCTCGACGCAATGGCGGTTGATCACCGGCAGCATGCCCGGCATCGCGGCATCGACCAGCGAGACGTGCGATTCGGCTCGCCGCCGAAGGCGGTCGAGGCGCCGGAAAAGAGCTTGGCGTTGGAGGTGACCTGGGCATGGACCTCCATGCCGATGACGACTTCCCACTCGCCGGTGTCGCCCTTGATGAGCTTCGATTTCTTGCCGGATGCGTTCATGCTTCTCGATTCACTCCTTGCAGGCGAGAGAAAACCCCATCGCGACCGCGGCCGTCTGCGTGACGAAGCTCCGGCAGATAACGCGGCAGTGCTCCGCGCTGGCTACCCGGCGGGAATTGCTCGCCCTGCGGTCGTCGGCGTTCAGTCTGGCAGCGGCCATCGCGAGAACGGCGATGGCTCTGCCGAACAGATGGGCCAAGCGGAGTGGTTTCGGCCTTCTCGCTTGGCGGATATTGTCGCCCTCATGCTCGCGTCGATTTGCGTGCGGCTGTAAGCTCGGCAAGGTAGCTGGACGGCAGGAGCTTGACGTATTTCATCGAGCCGTCGCGGTAGCGCGCGATCCCTCGGCGAAGCGCGCAACAACGGCTGACGCCTGCGGATTGTTGCGCGCCCGATCGACCCCGGGCGGCAGCGGCGTCTTGCAGCGCCCGCCATAGCTCTCGAGCACGACCGGCGCGAACGCGATCGGCACGGCGCCGACGCTGCCACCGCGTCGGCGAGCGCGATAGGAATTGCAGATCGCTGCAAAGCGCGTCGAAGGCGGTGGCGCCGAACACGAACGGCGTGCGGTTATAAATGTCGGAGGCATTGATCCAGATGCGAGGCCGGCGCACCGCGCGTAAATCGCCGAAGGTGGCGCCGCCGACACAGATGTTTGATCGAGCCATTGCGAAAAGCGCCGGTCGCCGTTGACGCCGCCGCCGAGCGCACGGCCCAGCGTCGCCAGATTGATCTGCGTGTCAATTCCTCCTCGGCGTTGCGCAACAGGAAGCTCTCGCGAAAATCGGCAATGCGCGCGCGCTGCTTGAGCCCGAAATAGGCGGCGGCGACCGAGCCACCGGAGACACCGGAGACGAAATCGATGCGATCGATCAGCCGGCCACCGCCCTCGCGCGGCGGCAACATCGTCTCGTCGATCGCCGCGAGCGCGCCATACGAGGCGGCGACTCGCGTGCCGCCGCCGGAACAAGCAAGTCCGATCAGGCAGATCGTCGCTATAGGCCTCGGAGGCCGCGGTGCGACGGCGGGTGCATGCGCCGTCAATCGGCACATTGACGGCGAGATTATGACCGCTGGCGCAGCCCGCGAGCATCGCGCGAGCGCCGCCAAGCGCCGTTCGCACGCCCTATACGCAACGCCGCAACCGCCTGCCGAAGCGTTATCCCCGGACGGGCAAAGGCAGCGTCAGCGAGTTTGGTTAACAGCGTGAATCGAGCCGCGAGAAGCGCTCACCACCACGGCGCGGGCGAAAAATGCCCGGCCGCCTGCTCGATGACATGGCCGAGCGAAAACAGCGCTTCCTCGTCGAACGGCCGGCCGATCAGTTGCAGCCCGAGCGGCAGCCCGGCGCCGTCGAGCCCGGCGGGAACCGAGATGCCCGGCAGCCCCGCCATGTTCACCGTCACCGTGAAGACGTCGTTCAGATACATCTCCACCGGATCGCCCGAAGACTTCTCGCCGATGGCGAAGGCCGCGGACGGCGTCGTCGGCGTCAGCACCGCGTCGACGCCGCTCGCGAACGCCGCCTCGAAATCGCGCTTGATCAGCGTGCGCACCTTTTGCGCGCGCAGATAATAGGCGTCGTAATAGCCGGCGGAGAGCACATAGGTGCCGATCAGGATGCGCCGCTTCACTTCCGCACCGAAGCCCGCCGCGCGCGTCTTCTCGTAGAGCTCGGTCATGTCGCGGCCTGCGACGCGCATGCCGTAGCGCACGCCGTCATAGCGCGCGAGATTGGAGGAGGCTTCCGCCGGCGCCACGATGTAGTAGGCGGGGAGCGCGTATTTGGTGTGCGGCAGCGAAATCTCCACGATCTCCGCGCCCGCGGCTTTCAGCCAGGCCGCCCCCTCTTCCCACAGCGTCTCGATTTCCTTCGGCATGCCCTCGACGCGATATTCCTTCGGGATGCCGATCTTGCGGCCCTTGATCGAGCGGCCAACGGCTTTTTCGAAATCCGGCACGTCGCGATCCGCGCTTGTCGAATCCTTCGGATCAAAGCCCGCCATCGAGCGCAGCAAGATCGCCGCGTCCTTTACCGTGCGCGCGAAGGGTCCCGCCTGATCGAGCGAGGAGGCAAACGCCACGATCCCCCAGCGCGAGCAGCGGCCATAGGTCGGCTTGATGCCGACGATCCCGGTGAACGCCGCCGGCTGGCGGATCGAGCCGCCGGTGTCGGTGCCGGTGGCGCCGAGACAAAGCTCGCGCCGCCACCGCTGCCGCCGAGCCGCCCGAGGAGCCGCCCGGCACCAACGGCGCGTTCGAGCCTTTTCGCCGCCACGGCGAGGTCACCGGACCGAAGGCGGAAGTTTCATTCGACGAGCCCATGGCGAATTCGTCATTGTTGGTCTTGCCCAACATCACCGCGCCGTCGCGCCACAGATTGGCGGTCACCGTCGACTCGTAGCCCGGCGCGAATTTGTCGAGAATTTTCGAGCAGGCGGTGGTGCGCACGCCTTCGGTGGCGAACATGTCCTTGACGCCGAGCGCGATGCCTTCGAGCGGCCGCCCCTCGCCCTTGGCGAGGCGTTTGTCGGATTCCGCCGCCATCGCCCGCGCCTTCTCGGGCGTCGGCAATATGTAGGCGTTCAGGCCTTTGGCTTTTTCGATCGCGGCTAGGTGCCCATCGGCGATCTCGCGCGCGGAAAACTTCTTCGCGCGCAGCCCATCGCGTGCTTCGGCGAGCGTGAGCGAAGTGAGTTCGGCCACGCCGCTTACTCCACCACTTTCGGCACGACGAAAAATCCGTCCTGCGTCTGCGGCGCATTGGCGAGCACGCGGGCGGCGTCGCCGCCGTCGGTCACCTTGTCCTCGCGCATCGGCAATTTCATCGGCGTCACCGATGTCATCGGTTCGACGCCCTCGACGTTCACTTCCTTGAGCTGCTCGACGAAGCCGAGGATCGAATTGATCTCGCCCCGCAAGTGCTCGATCTCGCCGTCCTCGACGGCGATACGCGCGAGATGCGCAATGCGCCGGACGGTGGCAGCATCGACGGACATGGAAAACTCCTCAGAGACGCGGGGCCTATAGCAGAGGCGGCTTTTGCGCCGCAATGCCCATCAGAAGGCGCCCGCTTGCCAGTGGCGAATCGCGTCCAGCGGATACAGCAGCATCAGCACATTCAGCGTAAGATTGTCGCGAATGAAATAGGCTAATCCCGCTTCCAATAGAAGCGCGAGCGCGATCACGCTCCACACCGGAAAGCGCGCTGCCAAAAGAAAACCGGCGACCATCGCGAGCGTATCGCTCACTGAATTGACGATGCTGTCGCCGTAGTAGTCGAGGGAGATCGTGGCCGCGCGATAGCGATTGATGATGAAATCGGTGTTTTCAAGCACTTCCCATCCGGCTTCGAGAAGCACCGCGGCGATCAGGCGAACGGCGAGTGTCGCGCGCGGAAACGCGATCCACGCGAAAAAATAAAACAGGAAGCCGTGAATAATGTGCGAGAAAGTGTACCAGTCGGAGATGTGCTGCGAATTCTCCGAACTTTGCACCACGCCGTGCCACAGCTTGACGTAGCCGCAGACACAGATCGGCGTTCGCCCCATCAGAAAAAGAATCGCCGCTTGCAGGGCGAGAATGCCGGCAATGGCGAGCACACAAATGTCCGGCCCGAGGCGCCGACCGCGGATCATGATCAGTTTCCATAGCAGACCGGCTTTCGGGGCGTAAATACCGCGTCCTCTTTATGACCGCCAAAAAAATGGCCCCGGCTAGAAGCCGGGGCCAGGAAGGGTACGCCCGCGCTACGCTGGTGCACGCGCCGGATCGGCGCGGCTATGTGATGGTGTAGGCCTCCTCGCCATGCGCTTCGGCATCGCCCGCCCTCAGCATCTTCTCGCTCATCCGCAGCGGCACGATTGCCGCCACGATCTTGAGAAGGATGAAGGTGCCGACGATGTTGAGCACGATGATGAAGGCCGCCGCTTCTACCTGCAGCACGAGTTGCGGGAAGTTGCCGTAGAGCCAGCCGGTGGTGCTGACGCCGGGCGCTTCCTTCTCGGTGCCGACGTAAACGAGCATGTCGGGATTGGCCAGGATGCCGACGAGCAAACCGCCCAGCAAGCCCGCGACACCATGGGTCGAAAACACGCTGAGCGTATCGTCGACCTTGCTCATGAACTTCGTCTTCTGAAAGTGGTTCATGCTGTACCAGGGAATGACTCCGGCACAGACGCCGATGATGATCGCGCCCAAGCCGTCGACGTAGCCCGCACCCGGCGTGATCGCGACAAGACCGGCGATCATGCCGTTGATGGCGCCGATGACCGAAGGTTTGCCGAAGTAGCTCGTGTCGAGGAACGTCCACACCAGGAGCGCGGTCGCGGTCGAGATGTTGGTGTTGAGCACGGCAGCACCGGCATTGGCGTTGGCGAAGTACGGATCGCCGCCGTTGAAACCGTTCCAGCCGAGCCACAGAATGCCGGCGCCGCAGATCGACATCAGCACGTTGTTGGGCGGGAAGTTGTGCCGGTCGGCCGCGAGCCGCGGGCCGACGAGCCACGCCGCGACGAAGCCTGAGGTGCCGGCGGCGAGATGGATCACGTAGCCGCCGGAAAAATCGACCGCGCCCGCGGCGGCGAGCCAGCCGCCGCCCCAGAGACTAAACGCGCCCACGGTGTAGACGAAGGTCATCCACAAGGGGACGAAGATCATCCAGGCGGTGAAGTTCATCCGCCCGAGCAACGAGCCCGCGAGGATGATGACGGTGATGGCGGCGAACACGAACTGGAAGAAGATCAACGTCGCCATCGGAAAGGTCATCGCCGGCATGCCGGAGGCCGCTTCCGGAACCGTCGCCTGCGCCAGTTGAATCCCCGCGGAGAGCACGGGCCCGGGTTTTCCGAGGAAGGAACCGCCGGCCACGGAAAGCCATGCTTCGCCGAAGCCCATACTATACGCCCACAACACCCACACGAGCAGCACGCTCGCGAACGCATACAACGACATGAAAGCGGAATTGATCGCCCACTTGGCCTTGACGATACCGCCGTAGAGAACCGTGAGCCCTGGAATGCTTTGCAGGCCGACGAACGTGGCGGCCGCGAGCTGCCAGGCATTGTTACCGGTATTCAGCCACTCTGGAGATGGAAGTAACATTTGGAGCCTCCCCCATTCGCCGCTTGCTGGGCCGCTTGCCGCGACCTCTCTTCTGGCAAGACTTGCGACGAACGACGGCGCAAGCGGCGAGATTTGCGCAAAACATTGAAGCTCTAAGCAAAATATAAGCCACGGCTCGAAATGCCCTGAATCCGCATCGCCCCGAAACAAAAGTCAGAATGACTTATGTGTTGAAGTGATCACGGTTTCAGCAAGCGGACTAAAATTTGGGCGAAAGGTAATTATTGCTTCTGATTTTGCCTCTTGCTTCATCGCAATGCCGCGGTTGACATGCGCGCCGCGAAAGAGCCTTTGCGCTCCCGGCCGGCAAATTGTCGCGGCGGCCGCAGAGTGCAAACGCGCGAGGGAAAAAGCGGAAATGCCTGACTCAGCCAGAAGGACGATCGGAGAAATTGCCTTGCGAGCGATCCGCGCCCTCGCGCTGCCTGGCATCCTCGCCGCCGCGAGCTTGTGGGCGGCGTCCCAGCCGCTTCACGCCGCCACGGCGACGTTCCGCTGCACCAACACCGCAAGCGGCACGAGCTGGGACGTGAAGATCGATTACGATCGGGCCACGGCGGATTTCATTCCCCGCCACGATCACCGCGCGCGAGATCAGCTGGAAGGACACCAAGGAAGGCGGATCCTATTCCCTCGACCGCAACACCGGCGCGCTGACCTTCGTGAACTCATCGAGCATGGGCGGCTATTTGCTGTTCCACACCTGCCGCGCGGGCTGACCAACCGCTTGTTATTTCGCCGCTCGTGAAATTTCCCGCATTCGCGCCAGCAATTCTTGCGCGAGGCGCTGCAAGACCTCGGCGGCAGGAAGCTCGCGCCCGAGCGCCGCGGCCTCGCCCGACCAGAGCGGCGAGAAATCGCCCTTCCCTTCCGCTTCCGCCTTCGCCCGCAGGGGCGCGAGTGCGATTGCGGCGAGCGGAAATTCCGGCGCCATGTCCGACATCGGTCCATGCTCGCGCATCAACCTCGTGACGAAGCCGCGCGCGGGCCGGCCGCTGAGCAGATTGGTGAGCGCCGTGCCGTCGTCGCGCGCCGATTTCAGCGCGGCGCGATGGGGCGCGGAAATTTTCGCTTCCGGGCAATGGAGAAACGCGCTGCCGATTTGCGCCCCCGCCGCGCCGAGCGCGAAGGCGGCGGCAATCCCCCGCGCATCCGCGATCCCGCCCGCCGCGATCACCGGCAGCTTCACTGCGTCGGCGACCTGCGGCACCAGCGCCATGGTGCCGACCTGGGTGGAGATATCGTCGCTCAGGAAGATTCCGCGATGGCCGCCGGCCTCGACGCCCTGCGCGATGACGGCATCGGCGCCGCGCGCCTCTAACCAGCGCGCTTCCGCGACCGTGGTCGCCGAAGCAAGCACTACGCAGCCCGCGTCCTTCACGCGCTTGAGCAGCGCGGGTTCGGGCAAACCGAAATGGAAGCTCGCCACGGCGGGCTTGATCTCCACCACCGCATCGCAGAGCTCGGCGTCGAACGGCTTTCGCGCCGCCGCCTTCGACGGCTCGTTTGGATCGATTCCGAATTCCTTATAGTAGGGTGCGAGCCGGTCGCGCCACGCCGCCTCGCGCGCATTGTCGGCGCGCGGCGGTTGGTGGCAGAAAAAATTGAGATTGAAAGGCTTCCGCGTCCGCGCCCGGATTTTTCCGACCTCCTCGCGCACCTTGTCCGCGTTCAGCATGGCGCAGGGCAGCGAGCCGAGCCCGCCCGCTTCCGATACGGCGGCGGCGAGCGCCCAATCCTGAAAGCCCGCCATCGGCGCCTGGATGATGGGAGTTTCGATGTTCAGAAGATCGAGGAGACGGCGGTCGGGCCACATGGTTGCACCATAGGGCTCGTCCGTTGCGGCGTCACTGGGCGCACCGCAATACTCCTATGTCACGATCGCGGGTCTCAACCGAGTTCTGCCTTCGGAAAACGCGAAGCCAGGATTCGCGTTTGACCTCTACCGCCTTCTCCGTCTCAAGCGGATCCGTGGACTTTTGCCTCCGCGACGGCCGCCGCTTTCGATCAGCGCCCACGCGATCGCCGCGCTTGCCGCCGCGAGCAGCGCCGCGATGATGGAGATCAGGCGGAAGGCTGAGACGAATGATTCCGTGATCGCTTGCCGCACCGCGGTTTTGACTTCCGCGTCGATATTCGCGGGCAGTTCGATCGCCGCGAGCATGTTGCGTTGCTGTTCCACCGCCTCGACAATGGCGGGCGGTAGATGCGCGCGCTGCAGATTTCCATCGAGGCTGCGGTTGAAGGTGAGCGCAAAAAAGATCCCGAATACCGCGATTGCAACGACCACGGCGATCCGCGACGCCGCGTTGTTGATGCCGGAGGCGACGCCCTGAAAAGCGACGTTCACGGCGTTGACAACGACGGTCGTAAGCGGCGCAACGCTGACCGCCATGCCGAGACCGAGCACCGTAATGGCGGGAAAAAAAGTGGTCCAATAACTTCCGCCTTGCGACGGAACGGCAAACAACGCAAAGCCCGCGGCCGCCACCAACGGGCCGACGACCAGCGGCAACTTCGCGCCGTAGCGATCGACCAGGCCGCCCGACCAGCGTGAAAGTACCGCCAACAATGCAATGAACGGCAGAAGCGCGGCACCCGCCGCCGTCGCGGAGTAGCCTTGCAGCTGAATAAGGTTGAGCGGGAGGAAAAAGAGCGCGCCGCCCAACGCGGCATAAAGAAGAAGCGTGAGGAGATTGGCGCCGAGAAATGTTTTCGAGCGAAAGAGGTTCGGTGGAACCATTGGCGCCGTTTGCCGGACTTCCGCAATCGCGAAACAGGCGAGCGCCACAATTCCCAGCAACAGCGCGGCGAGAACGCCCGAATTCATCCATCCTCTGTTCGACAATTCGATCAGGCCGTAGACGACGCCGCTGAGACCCAGCGTCACCAGCACCGCACCCAGCCAATCCAAATGCTTTGCCTGCGGATTCCGGCTTTCGGGCACGTGCCAGAGGCTGAGGACGAGCACCAGGACAGCGAGCGGAATATTGATGAAAAACGCCGCGCGCCACGAGAAGTGATCGATCAGCCAGCCGCCGAGCCCGGGACCGATCGCGCCCGTAATCGCGGTCGCGCCGGACCACAGGCCGATCGCTTTTCCGCGCTCATTCTCGCTAAACGAAGCGCCGATGATCGCGAGGCTGCCGGGCACGAGTAGGGCTGCACCGACGCCTTGCACGGCGCGTGCGATGATGATCTCGCGCGCATCGCCGGCAAGGCCGCACCAGATCGAAGCCGCGGCGAACAAAACAACTCCGAGCAAGAAAACCCGCCGGCGTCCGTAGCGGTCGCCGGCGGCGCCGCCGACCAGAAGCAATGCCGCTTGCAACAAGGCATAAGCCTCGACGATCCACTGCGCGTCGATGATGGTGGCGTTGAGATCTTTTTGCAGCGCCGGCAGCGCTACGTTGACGACCGTGCCGTTGATAAACGCCATGCTGGAAGCGATGACCGTGGCCGCGAGAACCCACGGCGCGGCTCGCCGCGTACAAACGGCGGCAGACGGTGTCGCGCGGACGATGCCTTCTTCGCAAGGTAATTGCGTAGTAAACGCGCTCACCGCAGATCCCGACCCTTTTTGATCAAACCTCTACCGCCTTCCCCTTCTCCGGCACGATGACTTTCGTCGGCGACCCTTTCATCTCCGCCACGAACTTGTCGGCGTTCTTTTCGATGATCGAGAACGAGCCGTAATGGCAGGGAAAAGCCGAATGGCCGTACCAGGTATCCGCATGTTTACCTCGCAAGGTTGATGTGAGAAGCCATTCTATCCAGTCTGCACGAGTTCGAAAATTCCCGAGATGCCCGCTCCCGTCGTCGCCCTCGAAGCGCTGCCGCCTCTGCTTGTGCCGAACGCGCGCCTCATGGGCGTCGATCTCGGCGAGAAGACGATCGGGCTCGCGCTCTCCGATACCCGCCGCACCATCGCTTCGCCGCTCGAGACGCTCAAGCGCACCAAGTTCCGTCCCGACGCCGAGCGGCTTCTGAAGATCGCCAAGCTCCATGACGTGGGGGCGCTGGTCATCGGGCTCCCGCGCAACATGGACGGCTCCGAAGGCCCGCGCGCGCAGGCGACCCGTGCCTTCGCGCGGAACCTCGCGCCGATGACCGCGCTTGCGATCGCCTTCTGGGACGAGCGGCTTTCGACCGCGGCGGTGACGCGCACGTTGATCGAGGCCGACACCTCGCGCAAGCGGCGCGCCGCCCTCGTCGACAAGATGGCCGCCGCCTACATTTTGCAGGGCGCGCTCGATCGTTTGGGCTACGGATGAACCGATGGCCGCCGTCGCCAACGCCCTCCTCCCCGTCTTCTTGATCATCGCCTTCGGTATCGTGCTGAAGCGCACGCTGCTTCGCGCAGAGGAAGCGTGGCTGGGTCTCGAGCGCCTCACTTATTTCGTGCTGTTTCCCGCCCTCCTCACCGTCACCACCGCGACCGCCGATTTCAAGGATCTGCCGGCGGGCGGCGTCGCCGCCGCGCTGTTTCTCGCCGTGATCGCGCTTTCGGCGGCGCTCTTCGCGGCGCGCGCTCTCCTCATGCACGCCCTCGCGCTTTCCGGCCCCGCCTACAGCTCGATGTTTCAGGGCGCGACGCGCTGGAACACCTATGTCGGGCTTGCGATCGCGAGCGCGCTCTACGGAACGCCCGGCCTCGCGCTCGTTTCCGTCGCGATCGTGGCGATGGTGCCGATCTTGAACGTGATCAATGTCTGGATCATCGCGCATTATGCCGCCGACGAGCGGCCGGGTCTCAGGACCATCGTCGGCCATATGTTGCGCAATCCCTTCATCTGGTCGTCGCTCGCGGGCATCGCAATCAATCTTTCCGGCCTGCCGTTGCCGAGAGCGATCGTGACATTCGGTGAAATTCTCGGGCGCGCCTCGCTTGCGCTTGGATTATTGCTGGTCGGCGCCGGTCTCGTGCTCGGCGACGTGCTCAGGCCCGACGCCCGCGTCTACGTCACCGCGGCCCTCAAGCTTCTCGCCATGCCCGCGATCGCTATCAGCATCGGCGCGGCCTTGGGACTATCCGGGCAGGCGCTTTCGGTGGTGGCGATCGCTTCGAGCGTGCCGTCGGCGCCGAGCGGCTACGTGCTTGCGCGCCAGCTCGGCGGCGACGCGCCGCTACTCGCGCGCATTCTCACCTTCGAGACGTTGCTCGCGCTCGCTCACCATTCCGCTCGCCTTGGCCGTGGCGGCGCTTCGCCCCTAAGAAAACGGCGGGCATGAAGCCCGCCGCGAAGTCTTTCGAGGCGACGATGATTCGAAATCAGCAGGGCGCCCAGTAGCCGGACTGCCCGTTGACGCCGCCGTCGACCCAGCAGCGTCGCGGATAGGCCGGGCTCGGTCCCGGCGCCGGCTGTGGCGGTGCGTCGTAATAATAGTAAGAGCCAGGACCGGCAACGTAAGCCGGAGCCGGCCCGTAGGGATCGTAATAATAGTAGGGCCGGTTGGCGGAAGCGATGGCCGCACCCGCGATCGCGCCGCCGAGAATAGCGGCGCCGACCCACGGCCCCGGTCCCCAGCGGCGGTAGTACACATCGATCGTCTGGCCGGGAGCGGCCTTTTCGAGCGTGGCGTTTGCCGACGTCACCGGCGCCGCGAGGGCGGCGGTCGAAGTCAATGCAATCGCGCCGGCGGCGGCCGCGGCGGCGACCTTCTTCACGAAGACGTTTTTCATGGAGCGAACCTCGGACTCGCGCATGGAAGTTGGCGCGATCGGATAAAATAATTATCGAATAGGAGTGAATGATGGCTGAATGGATTCCGGCACCTCTGTGGCGGCGGAATGGCGGCAGGCCTCGGCGCGAATCCTAGGCCGCCCGCGCCATGGCCCGATTCATCAGTTGATCCGCGAGATCCGCCCGGAACGGCTCGCCATAATTCCGGCCGGCGAGCCCCGAAAGCCGGCGCGCGGCGAACGCCTCGGCGACGGCCGGCGGCGCGCTCGCGGCGAGTGCGGCGGCGGCGGCAAGCAGCGACAGCATCTCGCCGGTGCGGCGCGCCAGCGCCTCGCGTTCGGGATCGATGAAACCCTTCTCGATATGGGCGAGCGCTTCGCGCGCGCCGGGAAGATCCGCGGTTTCCTTGGCGAGCTTCGCCAGCACGCGCGCGGCGCTTTCCTGCTCGCGCCCGACGCCGCGCAGGATATCGAGACCCATGATATTGCCGGAGCCCTCCCAGATCGCGTTCAGCGGCGCCTCGCGGTAGAGCCGCGCCATCGGGCCCTCCTCGACATAGCCGTTGCCGCCGATGCACTCGAGCGCTTCGTAAACGAAGCCGGGCGTCGCCTTGCACACGTAAAGTTTCGCCGCCGGCGTCACCAGCCGCGCGTAAGCCGCTTCTTCGGGATCGTGCGCGGCACGATCGAAGGCGGCGGCCAGCCGCAAGCCGAGCGCGAGCGCGGCTTCCCGCTCGAGCGAAAGATCGGCGAGCACGCCGCGCATCAACGGCTGGTCGACGAGCTTCTTCTGGAACGCCGTGCGATGGCGCGCATGATGGATCGCCTGCATCAGCGCCGAGCGCATGATGCCGAGCGAGCCGGTGACGCAATCGAGCCGCGTCAGTTGCACCATGCTGATGATGGTCTTGACGCCCTCGCCTTCCGCCCCGCAACGGCGCGCATAGGCGTCTTCGAACTCGACCTCGCTCGATGCGTTCGAGCGATTGCCGAGCTTCTCCTTCAGGCGGCGGAGCCGCAGCTCATTGACGCTGCCGTCGGGCTTGAAGCGCGGGACGAGAAAGCAGGTGAGCCCGCCTTTCGCCTGCGCGAGCACCAGAAAAGCGTCGCACATCGGCGCCGATAAAAACCATTTATGGCCGACGATCCGATAGGCGTCGCCGTCGGCCTCGGCGCGCGTCGTATTCGCGCGCACGTCGCTGCCGCCCTGCTTCTCGGTCATGCCCATGCCGAGCGTGACGCCCTTCTTCTCGGTCGAGGGCAGAAAGCGCGGATCGTATTCGCGCGAGCGGATCCGCGGCAGCCATTCCGTGACAAGCGCGGGCTCGGCGAGCAGCGCGCCCGTCGCCGCGTGCGTCATCGTGATCGGGCATTCGTGACCCTGCTCGACTTCCGCCGCCATGTAGTGGCGCGCCGCGCGCGCGACGAACTCGCCGGGAACGGGCTTTCCGTCCGCCGCCCACACCGAGCAATGGATGCCCGCCGCGATCGCCTCGCGCATCAGCGCGTGATAGGCGGGATGGAACTCGACGATGTCGGCGCGGAAGCCCTTCTGGTCGTAGGTCTTGAGTTTCGGCGGGTTTTCGTTGGCGAGCCGCCCCCACTCGAACATTTCGAAGCTGCCCCAGCGCCGGCCGAAATCGGCGAGCGAGGCCTCGGTCTCGTTCGACGGCTTGCCGAAAGCGCGCACCGCGCCCTGCAGCGCCAGATCGTCGGCCCACAGATCGACGTCGCCCAAGGGCGGCGCCTGGTTGAACACCTCGTGAGTATGGAAAGAGTGCGGCATCGCGCGCGAGCCTAGCAGCGGATTCGCTGTCGACAAGTGAGCATGCGTCAAGCGCGCCGCGCTTGCGGGAACCGCCTTAGAGGTCTAAGCGATATCTTTCAGAATGAACCCGCGCGCTCCAATGGCCCCCGGCCCGCTTCCGCTCGTCACGCGCGAAGCCGTCCGGCCCGGGCGAGCGCGCCTGCGAACGGATTGAGGTCATGGCGTCCAAGGCGCATCCGGCCACCCGGCATGTGATTTCGATCAACGATCTCTCCGACGCGGAGATCGAAAAGATTTTCGAGATGGCCCAATCCTATCTCGACGAATTGCCCGACCCCAACTTCTCCTATCGCATCGGCAAGAGCACCAATGTCGCCCCCAACCACATTCTGGCGACGCTGTTCTACGAGCCGAGCACGCGCACGCGCCTCTCCTTCGAAAGCGCGATGCTGCGGCTCGGCGGCAACATCATCACCAGCGCCGATCCCGCCACGAGCTCGGCCGCCAAGGGCGAAAGCCTCGCCGACTCCGTGCGGGTGATCGCGAACTACGCCGACGTGATCGTCATCCGCCATCCGCGCGACGGCGCGGTGCGGCTCGCCGCCGAATTTTCGCCGATCCCGGTGATCAACGGCGGCGACGGCAGCCACGAGCATCCGACGCAGACGCTCTGCGATCTGTTCACGCTGAAGAAGAAGAACAAGCACCTGAAGAATTTGAAGGTCGCGATCTCCGGCGACCTCAAGGGCAGCCGCACCATCCACTCCTTCGTCTATGCGCTCGCCCGCTTCGGCGCCATCATCGATCCGATGCCGGCGCCGGGCATGGAGCTGCCCGCGCACGTCGATCGCCGCCTGCGCGAGGAATATCGCTGCGAGATGGTGTCGAAGCACGGCGACGAGAGCGGCTCGATCGACGCGCTTGTACGTGACGCCCGACGAGCCGCACCAGCAGTCGCTGTTCTCCGGCCCCGAGGTCGATTACGGCGTCGTCGTGCAGAAAAAAGTCGACGCCGTGTACGTCACGCGCTTCCAGAAGGAGCGCTGGACGGAAAAGGACCAGGCCTATCCCAAGATCGACGCGAAATTCCTGAAGGAGCCGAAATACTCGCAGGCGAGCGTCCTGCATCCGCTGCCGCGCGTCGGCGAGCTCGATGCCGCGATCGATTCCGACAGCCGCGCGGTCTATTTCCAGCAGGCGGCCTATGGCGTGCCGATCCGCATGGCGCTGATTTCGCTCCTGCTCGGATTGCAGAAGGGAAAGCCGCTCGCCACGTTCGAGAGCGGCTTCGTGCAGCCGAAATATCCGCTCTACGAGCAGCCGATCCTGACCGGCATTCGCTGCGCCAACAAGAACTGCATCGTGCACGAGCCGATGGAAGCGCAATACGTGCGCAACAAATTCCACATCGTGAAGACCGAATTTTCGCCGCAGCCGCGGCTGCGCTGCTTCTATTGCGAGCACGACATCGACGATTTCGTCATCGCCCACAAGAAGAACCACTGGTTCGCCGAGGACGCGGACGCCGTGCTGCGGGCCGCGAACCAAGGCCTGAAGGACTTCGTGTTCTTCGCCGACGCCGGGCAAGCGACGGAAGCGGGCTTCCACCAACGGCGCAATTCCGCCGAGCCCAAGGCGCAAGCCGAAGGCGCAAAATCGCCGTGATGCGATCCCTCTCCTCTTATGGGAGAGGGCAAAGTATGCTCTCGGCGATGGATTCCGCATTTCGCCCTCCTCGCCGGCTTCGCGCTCGGCTATCTGCTCGGCTCGATTCCGTTCGGGCTGTTGCTGACGAAGCTCGCGGGCTTCGGCGATATCCGCGCCATCGGCTCGGGCAATATCGGCGCCACCAACGTGCTCCGCACCGGCAACAAGCGGATCGCCGCCGCGACGCTCCTCGGCGATCTCCTGAAGGGCACCGCTGCGGTGCTGCTCGCGGATTATGGCCTGGGCGAAGACGCGGCGCTCGCCGCGGGCCTCGGCGCCTTCCTCGGCCACGTCTTTTCCGATCTGGCTGCGACTTCAAGGGCGGCAAGGGGGTCGCGACCTATGTCGGCGTCGCGCTCGCGCCTCGCCTGGCCCGTGGCCCTCGTCTTCGCGCTCTTCTGGCTCGTGACCGCGCTCCTCTTCCGCCGCTCCTCGCTCGCGGGCCTGGTCGCGAGCTTCGCGACGCCCTTTGCGATGTTCGCCTTCCACGGCACGCACGCCGCACTTTTGTTCGTGCTGTTGACCGCGATCCTGTGGGTCAAGCACACGGCGAATATCGAGCGGCTCTTGGCCGGCACCGAGCCGAAAATCGGCGCCAGCACATGAACGATCGCTTTCGACCCGTGCGCCTTTCCGACGAGCAGCGGGCCGATTGGCTTCGTCTCATTCGAACGGAAAAGTCGGCCCGCGCACCTTCCGCACGCTCATCAACCAGTTCGGCGGTGCCGCGCGCGCGATCGCGCGCCTGCCCGATCTCGCGCGCCGCGGCGGCGGTGCCCTCAACGTGCCCTCGCGCGAGGAAGCCGAAAAGGAAATCGCGGCGGCCGCGAAGCTCGGCGTGACGCTCATAGGACTGGGCGAGGTGGAATATCCCGCGCGCTTGCGCGAGATCGACGATGCGCCGCCGCTTCTCGCGGTGCGCGGGGATATCGCCGCGCTCGCGACGCCGCGGTCGCGATGGTCGGCTCGCGCAACGCTTCCGCCGCGGGCATGCGTTCGCGGCGTGCTCGCGCGCGACCTGGGCGAGGCCGGTTTCGTGGTCGTCTCGGGCTCGCGCGCGGCATCGACGCCGCAAGCCATCGCGGTTCGCTCACGACCGGCACCGTCGCGGTGCTCGCCGGCGGTCACGACAAACCCTACCCGCCCGAGCATGCGAAGCTGCTCGATGAGATTGTGGAGAAAGGCTGCGCCATTTCCGAAATGCCGCTCGGATGGGAGCCGCGCGCGCGCGACTTCCCGCGCCGTAACCGCATCATCGCCGGCATCGCGCTTGGCGTTGTCGTCGTCGAAGCGGCGGAACGCTCCGGCTCGCTGATTACCGCGCGGCTGGCGCTCGAAGCCGGCCGCGAAGTGTTCGCCGTGCCCGGCTCGCCGCTCGACCCGCGCGCGAGCGGCACCAATCGCCTCCTGAAAGACGGCGCGACGCTGGTGACGTCGGCCGCCGATGTCGTCGAAGTGTTGACGCCGATCCTCGGCCGGCCGGCGCGGCCAGTCGCTCTCGAAATGCCGCGCGAAGACGAGAAGGCGGAACCGCCGCAGGCCGACGATCAACTGCGCACCAAGATCGTCGAACTGCTCGGGCCCGCGCCGGTCTCGATCGACGATCTCGTGCGCGAGGCCGCAGCACCTCCGGGCGCGGTGCAGATCGCGCTCTTGGAACTGGAACTTGCGGGAAAGCTCGAGCGAAAGAGCGGCCTCGTGTCCCGCGCTTGAGCGAATCGCTTCGCGCGACTTAGTTTCAGATTAGCGGCGTTCGTTCCTCGCTTCGGTCCGCGTGAGATCGAGGAGATAGTTAAGCGCCGCCGCGGTGCCAAATTGGTCTGGCGGACTTTTTATTTCCTGCGTCATCGAAGCAACATCGGCAGCGAGATTTTCGGATTGCACAATCTCGCTCGAAGCCTGATGCCGCTTGGTTTCTTGCACGCTTTGATCGGCTTCATCCCCGCCCGGAATGGTCTCCGCGGCCTTGATAGATCGAGACCGTAAAATAGGTAGTGTTACCGATGACATACTCGCATAGGTTGTAGAAAAAAGCCCCATTTTCACAGGGCTTTTTGAGGCCCGATTTGACTTGGGCCCCCTCCCTCCCCATCTTCCGGTCAATCGCGCGGTGTCCCCGCGCGATTTTGGGTTTCTGGAAGGCCACCACTCATCAATGAATGTCGTAGTCGTCGAATCGCCCGCCAAGGCGAAAACCATCAACAAATACCTCGGCCCCGGCTACGAGGTGCTCGCTTCCTATGGCCATGTGCGAGATCTGCCGCCCAAGGACGGCTCGGTTTCCCCTGACCAGGACTTTCACATGATCTGGCAGGTCGACCCGAAGGCGCAAAAGCGCCTGTCGACGAGATCGCCCACGCCATGAAAGGCCGCCGACAAGCTGATTCTCGCCACCGACCCCGACCGCGAGGGCGAGGCGATTTCCTGGCACGTCCTGGAAATCCTCAAGGAAAAAGGCGCATCGAAGGCAAGAAGATCGAGCGCGTCGTCTTCAATGCGATCACCAAGCAAGCGGTCACCGAGGCGATGGCCAATCCGCGCGAGATCGACGCCGCCCTGGTCGACGCCTATCTCGCCCGCCGCGCGCTCGATTATCTCGTCGGCTTCACGCTCTCGCCGGTGTTGTGGCGAAAGCTTCCCGGCTCCCGCTCGGCCGGCCGCGTGCAATCGGTGGCGCTGCGGCTCGTGTGCGACCGCGAGCGCGAGATCGAAACCTTCGTGCCGAAGGAATACTGGTCGATCCTGGCAACGCTTGCGACCCCGCGCGGCGAAACCTTCGAAGCGCGCCTCGTCGGCGCCGACGGCAAGAAGATCACGCGCCTCGATGTCGGCAGCGGCGAGGAAGCCGCCGATTTCAAGAAAGCGCTCGACGCCGCGCAATTCACCATCGCTTCGGTCGAAGCGAAACCCGCCAAGCGCAATCCCTACGCCCCCTTCTCCACCTCGACGCTGCAGCAGGAAGCGAGCCGCAAGCTCGGCTTCGCGCCGTCGATCACCATGCGGCTTGCGCAACGCCTCTACGAGGGCGCCGACATCGACGGCGACACCGTCGGCCTCATCACCTATATGCGCACCGACGGCATCGAATTGGACGGCAGCGCCATCACCGCCGCGCGCCGCGTGATCGAGGCGGATTTCGGCGCGACCTACGTTCCCGAATCCCCGCGCGTCTACAAGAACAAGTCGAAGCACGCGCAGGAAGCGCATGAAGCGGTTCGCCCCACCGATCTCACGCGCCGCCCGCGCGACGTCGCGCGCTTCCTCGAACCCGATCAGGCCAAGCTCTATGAATTGATCTGGATCCGCACCGTCGCGAGCCAGATGGAATCGGCGGAGCTGGAGCGCACCACCGTCGACATCAAGGCGACGGCCGGCGCGCGTGCGCTCGACATGCGCGCCAACGGCACGGTGGTGAAGTTCGACGGCTTCCTCGCCGCCTACCAGGAAGGCCAGGACGACGCGGCCGAGGACGAGGACGCGAACCGCCTGCCGGTGATGGCAGCGAACGAAAATCTTGAGCGGCGCGAGACCAAGACCGACCAGCATTTCACCGAGCCGCCGCCGCGCTTTTCCGAGGCTTCCCTCGTCAAGCGCATGGAGGAGCTCGGCATCGGCCGCCCCTCGACCTATGCCTCGACGCTGCAGGTGTTGCGCGACCGCGGCTACGTGCGCATCGACA
The DNA here is from genome assembly GCA_963751685.1 of uncultured Alphaproteobacteria bacterium. GTDB lineage: Bacteria > Pseudomonadota > Alphaproteobacteria > Rhizobiales > Xanthobacteraceae > Palsa-892. The sequence continues at coordinate 80,033 of CAVVVV010000018.1, forward strand.
AGAAACGGCTCGTGCCCGAGGACAAGGGCCGCGTCGTCATCGCCTTCCTCGAGGCCTTCTTCGCGCGCTACGTCGAATACGATTTCACCGCCGACCTCGAGGAGAAGCTCGACGAAATCGCCAATCACGATCTCGATTGGAAGCAGGTGTTGCGCGACTTCTGGCGCGACTTCATCGCCGCCGTCGACGAAATCAAGGACGTGCGCATCTCGCAGGTGCTGGACGCGCTCGACGAAATTCTCGCGCCGCACATCTTCCCGCCGCGCGAGGACGGCACCGATCCGCGTCTGTGCCCGCAATGCGGCAACGGACGACTGGGCTTGAAGACCGGCAAGTTCGGCGCCTTCGTCGGCTGCTCCAATTATCCCGACTGCCGCTACACCCGCCAGCTCGCCTCCAATGCGAGCGGCGTCAACGGCACCAAAGTGCTCGGCACCGATCCCGAAACGGGCCTGGAGGTGACGCTGCGCGGCGGCCGCTTCGGCCCTTACGTGCAACTCGGCGAAGCCGCGGAGGGCGATAAAGCCGAAACGCGCGGGGCTGCCGAAGGACGCCGATCTCGACGCGGTCGATCTCCAATTCGCGCTTGGACTTCTGGCGCTGCCGCGCGACGTCGGCAAGCATCCTGAATCCGGCGAAATGATCATCGCCGGCGTCGGCCGTTACGGTCCTTACGTGAAGCACGAGACAACCTATGCCAATCTGGAAGACGACGACCACGTGATGCATGTCGGCCTCAACCGCGCGGTCACGCTGCTCGCGGAAAAAGCGGCGCGCGGCTCGAAAGGCCGGCGCGGCAAGCCGCGGGGCAAGGTGCTCGGCGAGCATCCGGGCGGCGGGCCGGTCACGCTGCACGAGGGGCGCTACGGCCCTTACGTCTCGCACAACAAGGTCAATGCGACGCTTCCCTCCGAAGTCGATCCCGCGACCGTGACGCTCGAGCAAGCGATCGAGCTCGTCGACGCAAGGGCGGCAAAGGGCAGCAACGGCAAGCCGAAGAAAGCCGCGAAGAAAAAAGCCGCCCCGAAAGAAGCCGCTCCGAAAGAAGCCGGCGAGAAGAAGCCGCGCGCGAAAAAGAAAAAGATCGCCGGCGCAAAGGATGCGCCCGAGACTTCGCCCGAGACTGCGCCCGCCGACGAAGCGGCTCCGGCGCCGAAAACCGATCACACCTAGGATTGAACCGTCGTCGCGGGCGATTCCTCCGCCCATCCGTTTGAAAACCGCCCGACTAATGCTTACGTTGCGGTCACGGAACTCTACGTGCCCAAACAATCCAAAAAACCGAAAAACTCCGCGGCCCCGGTCCGCGAGCAATTGCTTGCCTTCATTCAGGAACGCGGCGGCCGCGTGTCGAAACGCGAGATCGTGCGCGCCTTCCGGCTCGATGCCGCGGGCAAGGCCGAGCTGAACAAGCTCATGCGCGAGCTGCGCGAGGAAGGCGAGATCAACCATAGCCGCCGCCGTTTTCAAGTCGCGGGAAGGCTGCCTGAAGTCGTCGTCGCCGAGATCACCGGCCGCGACCGCGACGGCGAGCTGATCGCCGAGCCTGCCGAATGGGACGCGGCCGAGCACGGCGAGGCGCCGAAGATTCGCCTCGCCTTCGGGCGGCAACCGCGTCACGGACCGGCGCCCGGCGTCGGCGACCGCGCGCTCCTGCGCCTGCGCGACGTCGACGAGCCCGGTATTCGCCACGAAGGCCGCGTCATCAAGCTTTTGGACAAGGCGCCGGTGCGCGTCCTCGGCATCTATCGTCCGCTCCCCGACGGCAGCGGGCGACTGGCGCCGGTCGACAAGAAAAGTTTGGGGCGCGAGATCGAGATTTCCCGCGGTGCCGCAGCCGGCGCCATCGACGGCGATCTCGTCAGTGCCGAGCTGCTGACGCAACGCGCGCAGGGCCTGCCGCAGGCGCGCGTGCGCGAGCGTCTCGGCTCGCTGAAATCCGAGCGCGCGGTGAGCCTGATCGCGATTCATGTCCACGGCATCCCCAACATATTCGCGCCGCAAGCGCTCGCCGAGGCCGAGGCCGCCCGCCCCGCCCCGCTCGCGGGTCGCGAGGACTGGCGCAAGCTTCCCCTCGTCACCATCGATCCGCCCGACGCCAAGGACCACGACGATGCGGTGTTCGCCGCCCCCGACGAGGATCCCGCCAATGCCGGCGGCTTCGTGCTGACGGTGGCGATCGCCGACGTTGCTCACTACGTCCGGCCGGGCTCGGCGCTCGATCGCGAGGCGATCGAGCGCGGCAACTCGGTCTACTTTCCCGATCGCGTGGTGCCGATGCTGCCCGAGCGGATTTCCAACGATCTCTGTTCGCTCCGGCCGGGCGAAGACCGACCGGCGCTCGCCGTGCGCATGACGATCGGCGCCGACGGCCGCAAGCGCCGCCATTCCTTCCACCGCGTGATGATGCGATCTGCGGCGAAACTCCACTACGCCCAGGCGCAGGCCGCGCTCGACGGCCGCACCGACGAGACCACCGCGCCGCTTCTCGATCGCGTCTTGAAGCCGCTCTACGCCGCCTATTTAGCGCTGGCGAAGGCGCGTGACGCGCGCCAGCCGCTTGCCTTAGAGATTCCCGAGCGGAAATTGATCTTGAAGCCCGACGGCACGCTCGACCGCGTGATCGTGCCCGATCGCATCGAGACCCAGCGCTTGATCGAGGAATTCATGATCCTCGCCAACGTCGCCGCCGCCGAGACCTGCGAAGAGCGCCGCGTTCCCCTTCTCTATCGCGTGCACGACGCGCCTGCGCTCGAAAAGCTGGCAGCGGTGCGCGAGTTTCTCGCCACGCTCGACCTTCATCTCTCGAAAGGAACCGTGCTGCGCCCCACCGATTTCAACCGCGTCCTCGTTCGCGTCAAAGGGCGCGAGATCGAGCGGCTGGTGCACGAGGTCGTGCTGCGAAGCCAGGCCCAGGCCGAATACGAGGCGAAGAATTACGGCCATTTTGGTCTGCAACTTCGCCGCTACGCGCATTTCACCTCGCCGATCCGCCGCTATGCCGACTTGATCGTGCACCGCGCGTTGATCCGCGCGCTCAAATTGGGCGAAGACGGCCTGCCGGATCTCGCGCCGGAAGCCCTCGCCGAGACCGGCGCCCGCGTTTCCGCCGCCGAGCGCCGCGCAATGGCGGCCGAGCGCGAGACCGTCGACCGGCTGATCGCGCATCATCTCGCCGACCGCGTCGGCGCGACCTTTAGCGGCCGCATTTCGGGCGCCACCCGCGCCGGCCTCTTCGTCAAGCTCGACGACACCGGAGCCGACGGCTTCGTGCCGGCGCGCACGATCGGCGACGATTTTTTCCGCTACGAGGAAAAGCATCATGCGCTAATCGGCGAGCGGACCGGCGAGTCGTACCGGCTCGGCGACAAGGTCGAGGTCAAGCTCGTCGAAGCCATTCCGGCCGCCGGCGCATTGCGATTCGAAATCCTTTCCAAAGGACGCTATGACATCAGGCGCGGCCGCGCGGAGCACCGTCCTCCGCACCGGGCACAGCCGCCGCGGAAAAAGCATCAGCCAAGGCATCGGCGGAAACGATGAGAATGACGGGCGACCTTCACGCGCATCGCGCCCTTTGGCCGGCGCTCGTTCGCGGTCTTCGTGGCCGCTGCCCGAATTGCGGGCGCGGGCGGATCTTCCGCGCTTACCTCAAGGTCGCGGATCGCTGCCCCGTCTGCGGCGAAGCATTCCATCATCATCGCGCCGACGATGCGCCGGCCTATTTCGTCATCCTGATCGTCGGCCACATCGTGATGCCGTTGGCGCTCGCCATCGAGTTGGCCTATAGACCGTCCTACTGGATGCAATTCGCATTCTGGCTGCCCGCCACCCTCGCGCTCGCGCTCCTGCTCCTGCAACCAGTCAAGGGTGCGATCGTCGCCGTGCAATGGGTCTATCGCATGCACGGCTTCGATCCGGAGGCAGAAACCGACGCTATGAGAGGGCGTTAGACGAACGAGCATGCGGAAAACGGCATGAGCGAATTCAACGAGCTGACGAAATATCTCGCGCGCAATGAGGCGAAAGCAAAGACGCCCTATCGGCGGCCGCGAGACGCCGCGACCCTCATCTTGCTCGATCGCTCCGAGAGCGCGCCGCGCGTCTTGTTCGGCAAACGCCACGAAGGCCACGCCTTCATGCCGGGCATGTTCGTCTTTCCCGGCGGCAGCTACGACGCGATCGACGGCCGCATGAAGGCAGCCGGCACGCTCGATCCCGCGAGCGCGCGCCGTCTATTGCTGGGCTCGCCGAAAATCAACGCGACGCGCGCCCGCGGCCTCGCCCTCGCGGCGATCCGCGAGACATGCGAGGAGACGGGCCTCCTCATCGGTCGCCGCGACGACAGCCCGCTCGATGTGCCCTCGCCCGCTTGGGAACCCTTTCGCGAAGCCCGCGTGCATCCCAACGTCGGCGCACTTGTCTTCATCGCCCGCGCGATCACGCCGCCCGGACGGCCGCGTCGCTTCGACACTCGCTTTTTCGCCGCCGACCGCAGCACGGTCGCGGTCGAATTGCCGGGCGCCGCCGGTCCCGACTCCGAATTCGTCGAATTGAAGTGGCTCACGCTTACGGACGCACGCCAGGAGAAGCTTCCCGCCATCACCAAGGTGATTTTGGAGGAGCTGGAGAAACGGCTGAAGGCGGGCTTTTCGAAAGAGGCGCCGATTCCCTTCTTCTATTCGAAGAACGGCAAGTTCCGCCACGACGAGCTTGCCTGAACAATTCCTTGACTTTCATCGCTCGACGACTAGTTTGCCCCCGAATTCGCGAGGATTGCGACCATGGCGAAAGCAGTGACCCTGAAGATTAAGCTCATATCGAGCGCCGACACCGGCTTTTATTACGTCACCAAGAAAAACTCGCGCACGATGACCGAGAAGCTCACCAAAAAGAAATACGATCCGATCGCGCGCAAGCACGTCGAATTTCGCGAGAGCAAGATCAAATAATCGCAGTGTTTCGTGAACAAAACGGGCGCCCGGTGGGCGCCCGATCGATTCCGGAACGAAGGTGGCCGGCGGTGAGCGGCTGAAGAGGCCATTCTCGCCACTCTCCCGCCGGCCGAACCCCACGGACCCAGGAGATGCGGCGGACCTGAGCACTCCGTAGGGTTAGCTCGAAGGGGCCGGTCGAATTGTCGGAAATACGTCCCACGGTACGGCCCCAGAGTTAAACGCTAGCCGATGGTAGAGTTGAATCCAACAATTCTAGGGCTGACCGCAAGGCGATCTTGCGCGGTTACCTTTAGTCGTAACCTTACCGGGGCTCAGGGCAGGCAATCAGGCGGCGTCCGACACCACCCGGTTGCGGCCGTTGCGTTTCGCCAGATAAAGCGCCGAATCCGCCCGCTTCATGATTAAGGCGGAGGTGTCCTGCGGCCCGATGCGGCCGGCCAAACCGACCGAAATCGTGACCTCGACGCTGCGGCTGCCCCGCTCGATCGGGAATGGCTCGGCCGCGATCCGGCGGCGGATACGCTCGGCGACCTTGTTCGCGACCCCAAGATCGGTATCGGGCATCACCACCACGAATTCCTCGCCGCCGTAGCGGCAGGCGAGATCGATGCCGCGGATGCAGCTCCTGAGCCGGTCGGAAAACTCGCGCAAGACATCGTCGCCGGCATCATGGCCGTAAGTGTCGTTGACCGCCTTGAAGTGGTCGATATCAATGATCAGCGCCGAAAGCGGTTTGCCGCGCGCCGCCGCCCGCTCGACGAGCGAGTCCGCGTGGCTTTCCATATAGCGGCGATTGAAAAGGCCGGTGAGCGGGTCGGTGACGGCAAGCTCCATCGATTGCTGCACGTTGTCGCGCAGCCGCTCGGTGAAGCGGCGGCGGCGCACTTGCGTGCGCACGCGCGCGACCATTTCGTTCTTGTCGGCGGAGCGCAGGAGATAATCGTTGGCGCCGAGATCGAGTCCGCGCAAGAGCCGCGCCTTCTGATCGGTGTCGGCGATCAGCAAGATCGGCATATAGCGCGTGCGCTCGAGCGAGCGGATCTGGCCGACGAGCCGCAGCCCGTCGTAATTCTTGAGATCGATGCTCACCAGCAGGAGATCGAACTTACCCTCCGCCGCACGGAACAACGCCTCCTGCGGATCGGACGCGATCGTAACCATGTGCTGGCGCGAAAGCGCTGCCGTGATGCGCTCAGCCGTCACCGCATGATCCTCGACGACGAGCAGCCGCCCGTTCATGCCCTCGTCGTTGATCGCTTCGGTCGCGGGATCGGACACGCCGATCTGGCGCGAAGTCGCGACCCGCATCCGCATCTCGTCGGTTGCCATCTTCAGCCGCACGAGCGAACGCACGCGCGCGACTAATGCAATGTCGTCGACGGGCTTGGTGAGAAAATCGTCGGCGCCCGCTTCCAGTCCCTTCACGCGATCGGCGGGCTGATCGAGCGCGGTCACCATGATGATGGGGATGTGGTGCGTGGCGGGATTCGACTTGATCCGGCGCGCGACCTCGAAGCCATCCATGCCCGGCATCATCACGTCGAGGAGCACGATATCGCATTGACCGCGCTCGCAGATTTCGAGCGCCTGCTCGCCGTTCGAGGCGAGTATCACCTCGAAATACTCAGCCGACAACCGGACCTCCAAGAGCTTGAGGTTCGTCGGCACATCATCGACGACGAGGATACGCGCGCTCATTCCTAGTCCTTCACGAAATGCCGCACCGTCTCGAGAAATTTGGCGACCGAAATCGGCTTCGACAGATACGCCTCGCAGCCGCCCTCGCGGATTCGTTCCTCGTCGCCCTTCATGGCGAAGGCGGTCACCGCCACAACCGGGATCGACTTCAGCTCGTCATCTTCCTTGATCCACTTCGTGACTTCGAGCCCGGAGACTTCGGGCAGCTGGATATCCATCAGGATTAGATCCGGCTTGTGCTTGCGCGCGAGATCGAGCGCCTCGATGCCGTTGCGCGTTTCGATCGTATTGAACCCGTTCGCCTGCAGGAGATCGTGGAAAAGCTTCATGTTGAGCTCGTTATCCTCCACGATGAGCACGGTTTTCGGCATCGGTTCCGCTCCCGTCTACCCGCCCACAGGCGGTGTGGCGGGCTCCCCGTTCGAACGTCGGCTTCTTCCGCGCAATCCAGGCGCGAGCGAAACTCGAGAACTCATGAACTAACGTCACCGGTTTAATATTTCCTGTCGCGATACAGGAGTTGGGGCGTGTAAGTGCTCCGCAGCGCTGACAGAATCGGCAAGCCTACCGTACCATGGTACGGTAATCGCCATTCGTTACGGAAAGGCAAATGCAACCGAAAAGCTCAAAAAGCGCAAGGGTTTCGCCGGACGAGGCGGCGGCGATCGCCACCCAAGCGCTCGCCTACATCGCGGGCGATGGAGTGCGGCTCGGACGCTTTCTCGCCGAAAGCGGGCTCGGTCCCGAGAATCTGCGCAAGGCAGCGCGCGATCCCTCGTTTCTACCGGCCGTGCTCGATTTCATTCTGTCGCATGAACACGACCTGATCGATTTCGCCACAATGGCGGGAATCGATCCGAACTTCGTCGGCCGCGCGCGCGATGCGCTCGCGGGTGCTGCGTCCGATCACTGAAAACCGCCGACCAGACGATCGTGGTGCGCGACGGCTGCGGCCGTGGCGCGCGTTGATCGCGCTGGCAGGGCCGTTGTGGCCGAACTTTTTGCATCCAAAGCGCCCTCACTTCTTGCAGGGCGTCGTCTTCAGGAATTCGACGCTCTTCAGATCGCCCTTCAACGCGAAATTGCCGTAGTCGAGTTTGAGCGCGCGGCTGACGCCGTTCTCGTAGAGCTCGAAGGTAAGCGTATAGGCGGGTGTCCGCTCGCCGGTCTCGTCGCCGGGATCGAAATAGCTCACCGTCACCGGATAGCGCTTGATTGAGGTGAGCGGCGCCGCGCGCACCGCCTCCTCGAGATCGCGGGCCTCGCCTGTGATCGCACCGCCGATCACCGAGAGCGTTTCATAGACTTTCTTCCCGTCGGGCGAGCCGTCGTAAACCTTGGCCGCGAGCAGATGCTCGCCCGCCTCCCCCGTGTCGAGGATTTTCGTCAGTTGCTCGGTCGGCAGAAGAATGGGGCCGCCGAGCCTCAATGGCGGCGTCTTGGGCTTGGCGAGCTTCACCGACAATCCCCCGTCCGCGCCCTTATCGGCCGTGCCGTCCACGTCGTCGCGCAATTCGCGATTGACGAAGTTCTGGTTCTTGAAACGGAAGGATTTGGCCTCGCCGTCTTCCCAGGTGATGCTGCGCAAGTCGCTCGTCGTCTGCTTGCCTTCGCCGGAGTCGAGTTCGGTGACCTGCCGCAGCGAAACCGAATAACCCTCGCAGGCGCTGCCCGTCATTTCGAAAGCGATCCGCCCGCGCGCCATATCGACCCGCGTCGTGCTCTTGCCGGGATCGAGCCCCAACTCGTAGATCGCCCGATGCGCGGCAAGCGGAATCCGCTCGGCTTGCGCGGGAGCGGCAAGCACGGAGAACAGCAATCCGGCGACAATGGCGGCCGGTGTCAACTTCAAGTTCGTCATGCAAAATCCTTGGTCCGAACGAATTCGATGTAAATCTCGGCGAAGATAGTTCGTGCGAAGCGCTGCCACAACGGCGTCTGCTTGCGCGAACCGTCCTGATTGGCGAAAAGGACCCTGTAATTCGGGCGAAAGCGTGAGGAGACAGGAATGGCCGGAAAAGTCGAGAAGAAGCTCGCGGAGCTGGGAATCACCCTCCCCGTTCCGCCCGCCCCGGTTGCCAACTACGTGCCGACGGTGCGCACCGGAAATCTCCTCTTCTGCTCGGGCCAGGTCTCTTCGGCGCCCGGCGGCGAGACGATCAAGGGCAAGCTTGGCGCCGAGACTTCGATCGAGCGCGGTCAGACCGCCGCCCGCATATGCGCGATCAATCTCCTCGCCCAGGCCAAAGCCGCGCTGGGCAACCTCGACCGCATCAAGCGCTGCGTGCGGCTCGGCGGATTCATCAACGCAATGCCGACGTTCGGCGATCTGCCGAAGGTGATGAACGGCGCCTCCGATCTCATGGTCGACGTCCTGGGTGATTCCGGACGCCACGTCCGCACGACGGTGGGCGTCGCGGAGCTTCCGTTCGATGCATCGGTTGAAGTGGAAGCTCTGTTCGAGGTCGATTGATTGCAAAATGCCGCCGCTCGAATGGCTGACCGCGCGGCCGATCGCGCATCGCGGATTGCACGGCGGCGCCGTCGTCGAGAATACGCTGGAAGCCGCAGACGCCGCGGCCGCCGCGAATTACGCCAGTCGAATGCGACATCCAGCTCACCGCCGACGGCGAATTGGTCGTGTTTCACGATGACACCCTCGATCGGCTTATGATCGGCGGCCGGACCGTTGCACGCGCGCCCGCTCGCGGACCTCAAGAGCATTGCCTATCGCAACTCCGCCGGACGGATTCCCGAACTCAAGGAATTTCTCGCCCGTGTCGCCGCCCGCACGCCGCTTCTGATCGAGCTGAAAAGCCGCTGGGACGGCGACATCCGTATCGCCGAGCGCGCGGCCGCCATCCTTGCCAGACTATAGCGGTCCTTTCGCGCTGATGAGCTTCGATCCCTGGCTCGTGCGAGCACTGCGGCTCTTCGCGCCCGCACTTCCACGCGGTATCGTCGCTGAGCGTTACTACGACGATCCCGAATGGCGCTTATCCACGGCGGCAGAAATTCGCGCTCGGCAACCTCACGCATATCGGTCAGACCCGGCCGCATTTCGTCGCCTATTGGGTTCGTGACCTGCCCGCATTGGCGCCGCTATTCGCCCGCAACGTGCTTGGGATGCCGCTTTTGACCTGGACCGTACGCACGGAGGCCGAGCGTGCGCGCGCCGCGCGCTGGGCAGACCAGATGATCTTCGAGGGCTTCCGGCCTTAAACTAAGAGCATGATCCCGAAAAGTGGAAACCGGTTTTCGGAAAAGATCATGCTCCTCTAGACTACTGGAATGAACGGTCCCTCCTTCCGCGTTCGCGTCGAGCCTTCGATCCGGTCGATTCCGGCGGCGGTGTGGGATGCCTGCGCGCGCGGCGTGCCGATCGGGGAAACGCGAAGTTCCGGCGCGAAAGGATTCGACCGGACTCAAAAATCCCGGCGAAACGGAATCAAAGTCTCAACGACTTGAAATCAAAATCTGAGGCCGTTGAATCAATTCGCGAGGTCGATGCTGATAACCCATTCATAACTCACGATTTTTTATCCTCGCTCGAGGAATCCGGCGCCGCTACTGCTCGCACCGGTTGGCTCGGCCGCCATCTCCTCGTCGAGGACGAAAACGGTGCCGTGCTCGCCGCCATGCCCGCCTATCTCAAGAACCACTCGCGCGGCGAGTATGTTTTCGACCACGGCTGGGCCGAAGCCTTCGAGCGCGCGGGCGGCAATTATTACCCCAAGCTTCAGGTCTCGGTGCCCTTCACGCCGGTCACCGGCCCGCGCCTCTTGGTGCGCCCCGGCCCTTCCGCACCGGCGGCGCGCGAGGCGCTGATCGCCGGCGCGCTCGAACTCGTCAAGCGCGAGCGCGCCTCTTCGCTGCACATCACCTTTCCGACCGAGGCCGAATGGGACTATCTCACCGGCTTGGGCTTCCTCGCCCGCAACGACCGCCAATTTCACTGGCTGAACGAAGGCTACAAGACGTTCGAGGATTTCCTGGCGGCACTTTCCGTCGCGCAAGCGCAAAATGATCAAGCGCGAGCGGCGCGAGGCCTTGAGCGGCGGCGTCGAGATTTCGCGCCTCACCGGCTCCGATCTCACCGAAGACGCCTGGGATGCATTCTTCGCCTTCTATATGGACACTGGCTCGCGCAAATGGGGCACGCCCTATCTCAACCGCGCCTTCTTCTCGATCGTGAGCGAAAAAATGCGCGAGCGGATCGTGCTGGTGATGGCCAAGCGCGCGGGCCGCTTCATCGCCGGCGCGCTCAATTTTCTGGGCAACCACACGATCTATGGCCGCTATTGGGGCGCGATCGAGCACCGGCCGTTTCTGCATTTCGAGGTTTGCTACTATCAGGCGATCGAATACGCGATCGAGCGCGGTCTGAAGGTGGTCGAGGCGGGCGCGCAGGGCGCCCACAAGATCCCGCGCGGCTACCGCCCTGTGACGACCTATTCCGCGCATTACATCGCCCACCCCTCGTTCCGCCGCGCGGTCGCCGACTATCTGCAAAACGAGCGCGCCTATGTGGCGGCGGAAGCTGAAGAGTTTCAGCCTGCGCTGCCGTTCCGCAGCGAGGAACCCGATTTCTGAATTCCTCGCCTTCGGCGAAGAATGCGCTACTGATAACGCCGAAGGAGCGGGCCATGAACGAAACAAACTTCGCCACGATCGTCGCCGACATCCGTAAGTGCCCTCAACGCGCAGGGATTTCATGCAGCTCGTCGGGCGCGGAGATCGTCGCGGTGAAGCCCGGAGAAGTCGAGCTTGCGCTCGACCGCCGAGCCGGAAGTGCTGCAACACAACGGATTTTTTCACGGCGGCGTAACCGCGTTTCTCGTCGACAACGCCACTACCGTCGCGGCGGGCACACTCATCGACCGCGAGCGCCGCACGGTGCTCACCGCCGAATACAAACTCAATTTCGTCTCGCCGGCAGCGGGCGAGCGGCTGATCTGCCGCGCCAAGGTGTTGAAGCCGGGGAAAAACCTGATCGTGGTCGAGGCCAAGGTCTATTGCCGGACGGAAGGCGAGGAAAAACTCACCGCCGTCGCACTCGCGACGATCGCCTGTATCGACCGGCCGAAAGCGGCATGACTCCTCCCGCCGTCTCCTATATCGAAAGGAAAACGGGAGCCGAACATGCCCGCCTACGAGCCGAACAACCTCTTTGCCAAGATCGTCAAGGGCGACATCCCCTCCTACAAGGTTTACGAGGACGACAAGGCGATCGCCTTCCTCGACATCATGCCGCGCTCGCCGGGGCACACCCTGGTGATCCCCAAGAAGGGCGCGCGAAATCTGTTCGACGTTTCGCCCGACGACCTCGCCCATGTCATGAAAATCGCGCAGAAGGTGGCGCAAGCCGGCATGAAAGCGTTCGGCGCCGACGGCGTCACGCTGCAGCAATTCAACGAGCCGGCCGGCGGCCAGGTCATTTTTCACCTGCACGTCCACGTCATTCCGCGCAAGACCGGCGTCGCCATGAAGCCGCCGGCGACCGAGAAGGAAAAGCCGGAAGTGCTCGAAGAGCACGCAAAGAAATTAAAGGCGGCGATCGAGGAGAAGTAGCGCTCGAAGTTAGCCCGCCGTGAAATACGCCCCCGCAATCATGATCGCCTCGCCCGCGAGCACGCCGGCCAAGGTCGAGCGCCGCGCGAGGAAGTAGATCAGAAACCCGCCCACCACCGCACCGATGCGGATCGAGAGCGGGATCGCCACGAGATCGCCGGTCGGAAACAGCACGAGCCGCGCGATCACGCCCGCGACCAACGCGGTCGCGACGGCGCGCACGAAAATCATCCATTCGCTGTCCTCGTCGAGCCGGCGCGCGAAGATCACCGCGAGCCAGCGCCAGATATCGGTCGGCAGAAATCCCGCCATGATGACGAGCAAATACGGCCAAAGCTCGCTTCCAATCAGCGCGCTCATGCCGCCTTCGCCTTCTTTCGAGCGCGGTGAATGAGCCACGCCGCCGCGCCGCCGGCGAGCCCGGTCCATAGGAGATCAAGCCGGCCGCCATAGCGCCGCGAACACCGGCGCCAGCGCGAGCCCAAAGACGAGCGAAAGATAATCGACGCGATCGCGCGCATTGCGCGTGAGCGCCAACAGGAACGAGATCGGCGTCAGAAACGTAAGCCCGACCGCGAGCGCGTGCGGCAACCGGCCCGCGAGCAGGTAGCCGATGAAGGTGGCGGCGACGCAGCCGAATTGAAGACCGTGACCATGCCGAAATAGAACGGCAGCCGAGCCGTCCGGCGGCAGCGGCGGCAAGTGCCGCCGGCTCTCGACCCAAACGCTCACCGCCACGAAATGCGCGGCGAAGAGCTGCACCGAGAGGCGCCCGCGCCCGCGCAGATAAGGCAGCAGCGTCACCACCGCCGGCAACAGCCGTGCGGCCGACAACAGCACCGCAAGCGCGATCACCAGCGCGCCGTTGCCCGCGACGTAGCCGCCGACCAGCAGGAGCTGCGAGGGCAGCGCTAGGACTAGAAGGGACGAGAACACCGCGGCGCCCATCGGAAAGCCGATGCCGGCGCAAAGGCCGCCGAAGCCGACATAGGAGGCGAACAGCACGAGGCCCTGCACCGAGGTGATGCCGGCGAAAAGCCCGCGCGCATACCAGTCGGCGCGCATTCAGCGAATGCGCGCCCTCGGAACTTGCTGGCGCGGAGCGGGTGGGAGATTCGGACACCGCGACTTCATAGCAAGCCGCGCGCGAATTGGCGCGGCATGGCAGCGTTGCATTCGCCGTCTTCTGTTGCCCTGCAAAAACAAAAACCCCGGCGCGAGGCCGGGGCTTTGCATCAAAAAACGGAATGGTGCGGTTAGCGCGCTTAGTGCACCAGATCCGACCAGGAGAATTTGTAATTCAGCCCGGCCCTCACCGTGTTCGTCGTCAGCTTTGTGGAGATGGGAAATCCGCCCGATATGTCCTTGGTGCGGCCAAAATCGGCATAGAGGTACTCGACTTTCGCCGACCATTTCGGATCAATCGCATATTCCCAGCCGGCGCCGGCGGTCCAGCCGGCCTGATATTCATTCCAGGCCTCCTGCGTCGGCTCAAGATATTTGATGTGAGCCCAAGCGAAGCCGCCGGTGCCATAGATCAGGCTGCGATCCATGACGAAGCCGAGCCTTGCGCGAATGGAACCGAACTCGTCGATTTTCACAGTGGCAGGGAGCGGTCCCACACCGCCTCCGGCAGCGAGGCCGGTCTGTTTGAGACCGGCAAATGAATTATCGGTCTCGATGCCGAACAACCAGCTCGGTGCGAATTGCCAATTATAACCGGTTTGAAAACCGCCAAGCCATCCACGCGGATCGAGATTGGCCGTCGTTGCGGCGGTATCGATTTTCTGGAAATCGCTCCAAGCGTAACCGGCATGCGCTCCGATATAAGAGCCGTTCCAAGTCCACGACGTGGCACGCGCCTTCACCGGCAGCGCCGACGCCGACGGTCAACGGATCGCCGAAACGATAATTCAGGCCCGCTTTGATTGTGTTGAGCGTCAGATCGCCGGTGCGAGGCGCGAGCACGGCACCGTTATTGCTCGTGTACTTGCCGAGGTCGGCGTACAGATATTCCACCTTCGCCGACCAGCGTTGATCAAGGGCGTATTCGAGCCCGCCGCCGAAGGTCCAGCCGACATGATAGACCTCTGGCGCGAACTGGACGGCGCCGATGAGGCACCTCGCTTGCCTTCAATGCGCCCAGGCCGTACCGGCCGTGACATAGAGCAGCGTGTGGTCAATCGCATAGCCAAGACGCATGCGGGCGGTGCCGAGAGTAATCGATTTTCGTTGTGACCGCGAACGCGCCTGGGGTTGCGAATCCGTTGTCCTTGAGGTCGGCGCAGGAAAAGTCGAATTCCGAGCCAAGCACCCAGTTCGGTGCCAGATAACCGTTATGGCCGATCTGAAATCCGCCGAGCCATCCGGTCGGATTGAGCTTGGGGCTCTCAGAGCTACCGGAATTCGAAGATATTGTACGTCGCCCCACCGTAGCCGGCATGAACGCCGAAGTACATGCCTTCCCAGCTGAAAGGCGCGACGGCTCTGTAAACCGGCGCCTTGATCGGCAGATCGGTGGCGCTCGCGACGCCCACGCCAAAAGAAAAAGCGCGGCGCTGCCCAGAAGAAGCTTTTTCATTATCCGGCCCCAAAAGCCGCAACAGGCCGCCCGGTTTCGAGGGCCGTTCGAGTGGAATCTCGTTAGTAACTCTACCCGCCCCCTCCCGCCGCGGCTATGACATTTCGGCCACAGTGAACGGAAAAGTGATGTCCCAGTGGTCGCGAACAGAGAAAGCTAAATAGTTGAAATAGCTTTGGTTTTCCGGCCGCTGTCATTCGAGCGAATTGCCCGTTCAAAGCAAAAACCCCGGCGCGAGCCGGGGCTTTGATTTTTACGAGAATGAACTTCGCTCAGACCTTCACGAGCGGCTTCGGCTTCGGCGGCGTCGAGCCGGGACCGCCGCCCTTTTTCGCTTTCGGCGCGCGCTTGGCTTCCGCCTCTTCTTCCTCGACCTCGGGCTTCGGCTTCACCGGCCCTTCCGGATATTCGAAGCCGAGCGCATCGACGCCGTTCTCGTCCTTCTTCAGGATGACGCGCACATGGCCGCCGTTCTTGAGCCGGCCGAACAGCACTTCGTCGGCGAGCGGCTGCTTCACCTTCTCCTGGATCACGCGCGCCATCGGCCGGGCGCCCATCTGCTCGTCATAGCCGTGCTTCACCAGCCAAGCCCGCGCCTCGTCGGAAAGCTCGATCGTTACGTCGCGGTCGGCGAGCTGCGCCTCCAGCTGCAGCACGAATTTCTCGACGACCTTGGCGATGATTTCGGGCGACAGATGCGCGAAGGTGATGGTGGCGTCGAGCCGGTTGCGGAATTCCGGCGTGAACATGCGATTGATCGCCTCGAGGTCGTCGCCTTCCCGCTTCGAGCGCGTGAAGCCGTAGGCCGCCTTCGCCATGTCGGACGCGCCCGCATTCGTGGTCATGATCAGGACCACGTTGCGGAAGTCGACCTGCTTGCCGTTGTGGTCGGTGAGCTTGCCGTGGTCCATCACCTGCAAAAGGATATTGAAGAGATCGGGATGCGCCTTCTCGATCTCGTCCAGCAGCACGACGCAGTGCGGCGTCTGGTCGACATTGTCGGTCAACAGACCGCCCTGATCGAAGCCGACATAGCCGGGCGGCGCGCCGATCAGATCGCGAGACGGTGTGGCGCTCCATGTATTCCGACATGTCGAAGCGATGGATCGGCACGCCGAGCGAGGCGGCGAGCTGCTTCGCGACTTCGGTCTTGCCGACGCCGGTCGGGCCTGAGAAGAGATAGCAGCCGATCGGCTTTTCCGGCTCGCGCAGCCCGGCGCGCGCGAGCTTGATCGAAGAGGTGAGCGCGTCGATCGCCTTGTCCTGGCCGTAGACGACCTGCTTCAGCGTCGCTTCGAGATTGGCGAGCACCTCGGCGTCGTCCTTGGAGACGGTCTTCGGCGGCACGCGCGCGATGGTGGCGACCGTCGCCTCGATCTCCTTCACGCCGATCATTTTCTTGCGCTTGCCCTCGGGCACAAGCATCTGCGCCGCGCCCGATTCGTCGATCACGTCGATCGCCTTGTCCGGCAGCTTGCGGTCGTGGATATAGCGCACCGACAGGTCCACCGCCGCCTTTGATCGCCTCGTTGGTGTAGCGGAGGTTGTGATAGTCCTCGAAATAGGGCTTCAGCCCCTTGAGGATCTCGATCGCGTCCTCGGGCGAAGGCTCGTTCACGTCGATTTTCTGGAATCGCCGCACAAGCGCGCGGTCCTTCTCGAAATACTGGCGGTATTCCTTGTAGGTGGTCGAGCCGATGCAGCGCAGCGAGCCCGAGGCAAGCGCGGGCTTCAGCAAATTCGAGGCGTCCATCGCGCCGCCGGAGGTGGCGCCGGCGCCGATCACCGTGTGGATCTCGTCGATGAAGACGATCGAGTTGGGATAGGCTTCCAGCTCCTTGATGACCTGCTTCAGCCGCTCCTCGAAATCGCCGCGGTAGCGCGTGCCCGCGAGCAACGAGCCCATGTCGAGCGAAAAAACGGTCGAGGTTTTCAGGACGTCCGGCACTTCGCCGTTGACGATGCGGCGCGCGAGGCCTTCGGCGATCGCCGTCTTGCCGACGCCGGGCTCGCCGACATAGAGCGGATTGTTCTTCTGCCGGCGGCAGAGCACCTGGATCGTGCGCGAGAGTTCCGCTTCGCGGCCGATCAACGGATCGATTTTGCCGTCGCGCGCCTTTTTGTTGAGATTGACGCAATAGGCTTCCAGCGCATCGGTCTTCTTCTTTCCGTCGTCGCCGGGCTTGGTGTCGGTCTCGTCCTCGGCGCCGCGCACGGGCTTCGACTCGGCCATGCCGGGACGCTTGGCGATACCGTGACTGATGTAGTTCACGGCGTCGTAGCGCGTCATGTCCTGCTCTTGCAGGAAATAGGCGGCGTGGCTTTCGCGCTCGGCAAAAATCGCGACGAGAACGTTGGCGCCGGTCACTTCCTCGCGGCCCGAGGATTGCACATGGATCACCGCGCGCTGGATCACGCGCTGGAAGCCGGCGGTGGGCTTGGAGTCGTCGTCGCCTTCCATGACGAGATTGTCGAGTTCGCCGTCGATGTAATCGACGAGATTGCGCTTCAGCTTTTCGAGATCGACATTGCAGGCGCGCATCACGGCGGCGGCGTCCTGGTCCTCGATCAGCGCAAGCAGCAGATGCTCGAGCGTCGCGTATTCGTGGTGGCGCTCGTTCGCGAGCGCGAGCGCGCGGTGCAGCGATTGTTCCAGGCTACGCGAAAAGGTCGGCATTCAATTCCTCGTCCTTGCGCCCAACTCACTTCTTCTCCATCACGCACTGTAGAGGATGCTGGTGCTTGCGCGAGAAGTCCATCACCTGCGTCACCTTGGTTTCCGCGACTTCATACGTATAGACGCCGCATTCGCCGACCCCGTGCTGGTGCACATGAAGCATGATCCTTGTGGCGTCTTCGCGGTCTTTGTTGAAGAATTTCTCGAGCACATGCACGACGAATTCCATCGGCGTGTAATCGTCGTTCAACAGCAGCACGCGGTACAGATTCGGCCGCTTGGTCTGCGGCTTGACGCGGGTGATGACGGCCGTGCCAATGTTGTCGTCCTCGCCGCGGCGCCGGTCGTTGCCGCCGGCCATACGCGGCTGAACGGGGCTATCCCCCTCCATCTCGCCTAGCCGCTCGAACCACGCCATTTCCCGAGTTCCCCTGTCCGGCGAGCCCTTTAGGGCCCCTCCGCCGCATCGCAGCGAACATCGGGAATATAGGCCAGAGCCGTCATTCCGGCCAGCGGTACCCGTCGGATATGGTGATTTTTAATGATCCGGCAAGGCAGGCCTTAACCTTGGGCCCCGATCGAGGGAACGATGCCCGTGAGAATCGAAGATCGAGGCAAGGTTTGAGCAAGGCTCGCGCTCTATGGTCGCCCCAAAGAGCCGTGGAGCCTCATCATGCGCGAGTTTTCACATCTGCGCCGCTTTTTTTCGGACACGAAGGGCAATATCGCGATCCTGTTCGGGCTCGCGATCATCCCGGTCATGGGCGCCATGGGCGCCGCCGTCGACTACAGCCTCGCCAATGCGAGCCGCAGCGCGCTGCAAGCCTCGCTCGACAACACGGGGCTGATGCTCGCGAAGATGATGCCGCTCTCCGATGCCGACCTCAACAGCAGGGGATGGCAAATCTTTCAGGGCAATCTCGGTCCCTCGCCGCTCGTGTTCCAGCAATCCGATCTCGTGATCACGCAGACGACCAGCACCCTGAGGCTCGACGTCAACACGAACTACAACACGCAGCTCGCGAGCGTTCTGAAGCTCGTCGGCGCAAGCACAATGTTCCCGGTCGGCGCCCACACGCAAGTGTCGTGGGGCAATTCAAGGCTCCGCGTCGCGCTCGTGCTCGACAACACCGGATCGATGGCGGACGCCGGCAAGATCGACGCGCTGAAGACCGCGAGCAAGAATCTCATCAATCAGCTCAAAGGCATCGTGACCACCCCCGGCGACGTCTACATTTCGATCATTCCGTTCAGCAGGGACGTCAATCTCGGCGCGGGCAACTACAATGCGAGTTGGATCGACTGGGCAGACTGGAATGCGAGCACCGGCCAGACTGCCGGCACCTGCAGCGTGTCGGGTAACACGAGCGAGAGCAGCTGCTCGTCGTCGGGTACTTGCAGTATCTCAGGAAGAACCACCCAGAACTCTTGCGGCACCTGTTCAAATTCGTCGTACACGAAGAGGGGCCAATGCAATAACAACGGCGGAACCTGGACCCCCGCGACTTGGACGCCCGCGACCTGGACTTATGATCACAGCCAATGGAACGGCTGCGTGATGGACCGCTCCAGAACCTTTAGCGACTCCTCCGCTCCGGGCACCAACGCAGGCTACGATCAGAGAATCGATCTTCCCGATGGCGCCACCATTCCCGGTTTCCCCGCCGACCAGTATTCCTCTTGCACGCTGGCGATCATGGGACTCAGCTACGACTGGACCACGATGACCAACCTGATCGACAGCATGACCCCGAACGGCAACACCAACCAACCGATCGGGCTCGTCTGGGGTTGGCAGTCGCTTGCCGGCGGCGGCCCGCTCACCGCCCCGGCCATGGATACGGCGCACTACACGTATAACCAATACATCATCCTGCTCAGCGACGGCCTGAACACGCAGGATCGCTGGTACTCCACTGAGTCCAGCATCGACAAACGGATGTATTATAATAACAGCGGCACCATTTCCGGCACCTGTAAGAACATCAAGGACGCCGGCATCAAAGTCTACACGGTGCAGGTCGATACCGGCGGCGATCCGACATCCGTCCTGCTGCAAAATTGCGCCAGCGATCCGAGCATGTTCTTCAAATTAACCTCGGCGAGCCAGATCGTGTCGACGTTCCAGCAAATCGGGAATGCGCTGGCCAATCTGCATCTGTCGCAATGAAATCGTTCTGAAGCGCGCGCCCCTTACCGATCAATCGAAAGCCCGGCCGAAAGGCCGGGCTTATTTCTTCCGCAACTCAATCTTCTAGACCCGCTGACTCGGTCATCATCTACGCTTTTCATTCGGGGTTTCAAAAAAACAAAGGCCCGGCGATTGACCGGGCCAGCGTTTTTACGCCACAACTTCACGTAGCGATTGATCGAATGCTTATTTTACCTTGGCGAGCGCGGTTTCGATCGGCTTGTAGGTCTCCTTGGCGAGATCGGCATAAAGTTCGCCGATCTTGGTCGCCTCGGCGACGAAGCCTTCGTAAGCGGTCTTGAAGTAGTCGCTCTGCACTTCGATCGCCTTGTCGAGGGTCTTGGCGCCGAACAGCTTCTCGAGGGCTGCCGTGCTCTGTTCGAATGACTTCTTGGAGTAATCGGCGACTTCGACCGCGATGGCCTGCACGCCCTTCGACACCGTACCGAAGTTCTTTACTGCGATGTCCGTGTTTTCTTTGGTGAGCTTCTGCAGTTCGTCGAAATTTTGAAACATGGCTCTGCTCCATTCCCGCCGGCCTTGGGACCCCGGCGGGTGCCTCTTGAGGGGACTTGAAAGAACGACATGTCCTTGCCGCTCCAAAAAGAGCACATAGTGCACTGCAGCATAAAGGTCAATAAAAATTTTGCGATCGCACCATAAAAAAATCGCGCATTTCGCCTAAAGCCTTGGCAGCTTAACGCTTTTCTAACGCCATCCCCTCTAGTTTTACCCTTGGCCGTGGGTTTTGCGCGGCCATGCGTCGCCTTTGGGGACCAAGGGACGCTTTCGGAGCGGGGGAGCCCCGGGCCGCGTTCTTGGCCCGGTCGGAAGTCAAGGACGGGTGTTGATGTTGCGTTCGCGTAGGGGAGCGCCGCGAATTTCGCGGAATGCGTTCGCGATTGTCGTGATCGCGATGCTGGCATTTCTCCTCAGCAGTTTCGACGTCGAAGCGCGCGGCCGCCACCGCGTCAATCGAAGTATTCATCCGATTCCGACTCCGGCTGGCGCGAGGGTTTCGCCTCGATCGTCGTCGACGCCAAGACCGGCAAAATCCTGCAGGAGACGAAGGCCGACATGCCGCGGCATCCCGCTTCGCTCACCAAAATCATGACGCTCTACCTCCTGTTCGAGCAGATCGACGCGGGACGCATCAAGCTCGATCAGAAAATCGCTGATTTCGGAACGCGCCGCCGATCAGGCGCCGACCAAGCTCGACCTCGACGCCGGCGAGAAGATCGAAGTCGAAGATGCGATCAAGGCGCTGGTCACCCGCTCGGCCAACGACGTCGCGTGTCGCTATCGCCGAGGCGATCGCGGGCGACGAAGAGGCTTTCGCCATCTTGATGACGAGGAAGGCCCGCGCCCTCGGCATGAAAGACACCGTGTTCAGGAACGCCTCCGGCCTGCCGGACAAGGAACAGGTCACCACGGCGCGCGACCTCGCGGTTCTGGGCCGCGCGATCCAGGACCGCTTTCCGCGCCTCTATCGTTTTTTCTCGATGAAGACGTTTCTTTGGCGCGGAACGCAGATCGCCAACCACAATCGGCTGATCAACCGCGCCGGCGTCGACGGCATCAAGACCGGCTATACCCGCGCGTCGGGATTCAACCTCGTCACCAGCGTCAAGCTCAACAACCGCGCGATCGTCGCCGTCGTGCTCGGCGGCGCCAGCGCCGGTGCGCGCGACGAGCGCATGCGCGATCTGATCGACGAATATCTGCCCAAGGCCTATGCCGGCGAGCGCACCTCGCCGCTGGTGGCCGAGGCACCGCCTGCTGTCCGCCACGGCTCGCGCATTGCCTCCGCTCCGCTGCCGCCGCCGGTACCCGGCTCGCGCGAGCCGATCCGGCCGAATGCCGGTCCGCACGGTCACCGTTCGCAAGGACTGGCGAGCCGCAGCCCGCGCCCGAGGCGAAACCCGGCACGCTCGGCGTATTGCGAATTTCGTCGTTCGCCAAGCACCGGCATGGCGCCCCTGCAGCCCTTGCAGATCACGTCCTATGCCGCGGGCTCGATCGACGTTTCGCCGGCCACGTCCGCTTCCGCCGCGCCGATGGCGCAAGCGTTGCCGGCGCCGCACCAGCCGGCGCGCGATCGCGGCCCCCGCGCAGGCTGCATTCGCGCCGCCGCCCGCTTCCGCACCGCACTTCCACCGGCCGTTGCAGCGGCGCCACCGGCAACTCCGCGCAAGGATCAGACGCCAGCCATCCCCGCCCTCCTTCCATGCCGCTGTCGACGGTCGCTTCGATCGCGCCGGTCTCGGCGCCCGCGCAATGCCGCCGCCTCGCGTCCGGGCTGGCACATACAAATCGGCGCCTACACCGACGAAGGCGAAGCCAAGGGCCACTTGCCGCCGCCCGCGCGCGACTCTCGCGGCTTGCTCGCCAAGGCCAAGTCCTACACAGAAAAGACGATCAAGGGCTCGGTCGAATACGTGCGTGCCCGTTTCGCCGGTTTCAGCGACGAAGCGGACGCACGAAAAGCCTGCGAAGCGCTCAAGAAAAACGACTTCACTTGCATACCGGTCAGAAACTGAAAGTCACGGGGAAGGCGTCGCAGTCACGAGTTGCGTTGCGTTGGAGTTAGTGATGGCGGCGAAGAAGGATTTCCTTAGCCTCGTTCACACGAGTGGCGAGGTACGTCGACCCCCCTTGGTCGGGGTGCAGTTTCTTCATCAGAGGCGGTGCGCCCGTCTTATCTCGATCGCGCTCGCGCCTGGTTCGATCCCGAGGATCTGACACGCCTCTTCCTCGGTCATCGGGCCATGGCGCGGCGGCTGGCGCGGCCCCGCACCCGCGTCTTCCTCGACGTGTTCACGCCAAGCGGGCTCCCGGCGGTCGAGATAAGCTTCGAGTAGCGCGCGGCTCTCCTCGTCGAGCTCGGGCAATACCGAAACGAGCGCGTCGCGATCGAGCGCTTCAAGCGCGACGCCCGCGTATTTGCCGCCGACGAATGTGCCGTGCATATCGCCGCTGTCGTGGTCGAGTTCCATCTCGATCGCGCGCGAGCGAACTTTCGAAGTCTGCCCGGGCGAAGGTTGCGTGCGGGCGCCAAAACTTGCGCAACCGCGGCAAGACATTGAGAAGCCCGAGCCCGAAAAGCCCGAGCGGAATCGCCATGGGAAAGCGGCCGGTAGCCGTAGAAATGCCGCCGCCCGCGAGCGCCGCGACGCCGCCGCCGCGGCGCAGATTGCGGACGAGCAGCTGCGCGTTGGCCTGCGCCAACAGCCGCATCGCGCCGAGCACGAACAGGAGCACGGCGACGCCGATCAAGAGCGGCGTCATGGCCGCGACCTCATTTGACCGAGGAGGCGCACCGCGCCCTCGCCGCCCTTGCGCTTCGAAAGATCCGCGAGCGCGAGCCGCCCGCCCGCCGCATAGGCCGCCGCCGCGCGCAACAACTCGCGCAATTGCGCTGCGCGCCCCGCGTCGAAGCGGCACCAGGCACCATTCGAGAGCCGCGCGATCTCCTTGAAGGCGCGTTCGGCGACCGGATCATGGCCTTCCTGAAACATGAAGGCCGGCACGCCCGAGCAAACCGAGCTCGCCGGCGATGGCGCAAAGCGCATCGATCGCTTCTTCCATCGCGTCGCCGACGAAAACTAGCGCGTTCACTTTCGCGGTCTTGCGTCTCCTTGCGCACGTGCTCGAGCACCCGGCCGATCTGGGTATTGCCGCCCTCGCAATGGATGCGCACCATCAAATCGCCGAGGCGCTTCGGGATCCGAAACCCATTTCGAGCTTCGGCATTCATGCAGGCCCGCGATAATAGACGAGCTGCACGTCGAGCCCGCCGACCGCCGCCGCCTCGTCGAACATCTCGCCCTGCAGCGAGCAGGCCAAATCCCAGGTCGGCTCCCGGCTCATGGTGGCGTCGAGCGCAAACACGAGCCGGCCGCGCTTGCCGTCGAGCCGCGGGCCCAGGGCGCGGGCGCGCGCCAGAAAATGGTCGATCTCGGCGCGATCCGACTTGGCGGCGGTGGCGGGCTTTTCCGCCCGCGGCGCGGGTGCGCGAGGCCCGTCGCGATCCTTGGCCATGAAACAACCCTCGGGCTGCGGGCTGCCCGCAGCCTAGGCATCCTCAGATTGGGGGTTTTACGGCCGCGCGCAAGCGGCTTCGATCACGGCTCGGTGAGCCTACTCGCCGATGAATTCGGAGGAGCCCTCGAACGGACGGCGGGAGGAGCGGAACCACTCCGCGCGCGCCGCCGCGCGGCGCTTGCCGCGCTCGTCGATCGGCAGCCTGAGGGCGCCGAAAAACCGCTGCACTTCCTCGCTGGCGGCGTGATGCGAGGGCGTCGGTTTCACGCCGAGGGTGCGCTCGTTGAGCGCATCGAGCACCGTCAGGCCGCGCGGGAACATCTCGCGATAGACGACGCGCTCGGTCAATCCATCGCTCTGGCGGAACGACATGCGGCGGGCGAGATCGGCAAGGCCTTCGCGCGATATTGCGGCCGTTGCGGGTTTCCAGTTGGCCGAGCCGATTGCGCATCACGACCCAGTCGGTATCCGAGTCCTCCACCAGGCGGCGCTGGCGGCGCGCTTCGCGCACCATCTCCGAATAGTGGCTGGTGCCGGTCACTTCGAAGTTTTCCGGATCGACGCTCGCGAACACGTCAAAATCGACGAAGCTGTCGTTGAGCGGCGTAATCAGCGTGTCGGCCATCGAATGCGCGAGCCGCATCAGATAGCTGTCGCTCGCCGGCGTATCGATCACGACGAAGTCGTGGCTGTGCTCGATCGCCATGATCGCGGCGGCGAAGCCGGCGAATTCCGCCGCTTCGTTCTCGTCGACGCTGCGCGTATTCGCCCGGTCGACGACGTAATGATCGGGCAATTCGAGCGGAACGCCGGTTTTCTTCGCCCAGCTTTTGCGATTGAGGATGTAGCGGGTGAGGCTTTTCTGGCGGCTGTCGATGTCGATGGCGGCGACGCGCTGGCCCGGCTTTCAAGAGCGCCGTGACGACATGCATCGCGGTGGTGGTTTTGCCCGAGCCGCCTTTTTCGTTGGCAAGCACGATGACATGCGACCGCACGGACCTCGCCTTGCTCGCCGCGTTCAAAAACGCCTGACTCTCGATACGCATCAACAACCCCAACCCAATAGGTCGCCCCTATGAAGCAATTGTGCGAACCGATCGGCCGAAACGTCAAGCATGAAGTCAGGGCAGGACGTCCAGCCGCGGCGCAATTTTCCATCTTCGGTTACCGTTCGGCGTTGGCCCGGCCTCGGACCGTTTGCTAGGGTCCGCCCCCTTTCGCATTCCAAGGGCTTGGAGACAGGCATGGCTGGCCGGCTGCGGGTCGTTCGTACGGTGAAGGCGCTGCGTGCCGCAATTGCGGGCTTCCGATGCCGCAGGCGCAGCATCGCCCTCGTGCCCACTATGGGCGCCTTGCATGACGGCCATATTTCATTGGTGCGGCTCGCCCGTCGCCACGCCGGCCGGACCGTGGTCTCGATCTTCGTCAATCCGGCCCAATTCGCCCCGCACGAGGATTTCGGACGCTACCCGCGCACCTGGAAGGCCGATATCGCGGCCTTGGGCGCCGAAAAGGCCGATCTCGTCTTCGCCCCCGACGTCGGCGAGCTCTATCCCGAAGGCTTTGCGACCCGGATTGCCCCCGAAGGCCCGGCGCTCGCCGGGCTTGAGGACAAGTTTCGCCCGCATTTTTTCGGCGGCGTCGCGACGGTTGTCGCCAAGCTTCTGATCGCGGCGATGCCCGACATCGCGATTTTCGGCGAAAAGGACTTCCAGCAGCTGCTGGTAATTCGCCGCCTCGCGCGCGACCTCGCTTTGCCGATCAAGATCGTGGGCGGGCCGACCGTGCGCGAAAAAGACGGCCTCGCGCTATCCTCGCGCAACGTCTACCTCACGCCCGCGGAGCGAAAAGCCGCGCCCATCCTCCATCGCACGTTGCAGGAGACCGCCGCGCTAAGCGTCCGCGCCGACATCATGGCGCGCGGCGGCGATCGAGCGCTGGTTCGGTCGATTATTTCGAGGCGCGCACGCGAAACCCTGGCCCGACCTCGCCGGAGGAAGGCCGATCCGGCTCTCGTCGCGGCGAGCTTGCACAGCTCGATCGACAATCTGGGTCCGAGAAGCGCGTGCAAAGCTAAAATAGCCGCGCTAGAGAGCCGTCGTCGCCGCGCAACGACAGCGTGACGGGTCCTGATCCGCGCGCGCCTTGCCTCGGCACGCGGCGATAGATCGTCGGCCACGCTATTCCATCGAGCTTGGCATGCGACTCGCGATTCTGCCATGGTGTCGCTCGCTCGAACTGTACTGAAAAACGGTGCCGGCCTGGCGGTTCTCCTCGCTCAAAGCAATCCCAGTTCGCGCAGCTCGCGCCGCAATTTCTCGGGCAATTGCGCCACGCCCTTCGCCGCCTTTCGAAAGGTCCGTCGGCGCCTCTTTCGCCGGCAGATAGCGCCAGCCCTGAAAGGGCCCGCGCGGCCGCGGCATCACCGGCACGACTTTTCCGTCCATCACCAGCCGGCAGCGTTTGATCCCCTCCTTGTCGACGAAGGAGCGGATATCGAGGAACCGCTCGCGGCAGGCGATTTCGCCGCGGATCACCCAATAGAGCGAGCCGCCGTCGAGCAACTCGTCCTTCCGCGTCGGCAACATGCGCGTGGTGTGGATGTGCTCGGCGGGTTGCTTCTTGCGACGCTTCTGCCGCAGCCGCTCGTCGATCCAGTCCTCGAGTTCGCCGATCGTGTCGACGCCGACGCAGAGCTTGATGAGATGAAGGGTCATGGCGCACTTGTAGACGAAGCGACGGCCGCGATTACACCCTGAGTGTCCCGATTCGCGGCGATCTTTTCCAACGTCATGATTTCTTCGCGATGTCTTCGGCGGGGCTGTCGTCGGCCGCGATCACCAATAGCTTCGCCCGTTCCGCCACCTGGTCGCCCGCCGCCACCGCGATCTCGCTGACCGTGCCGTCGAGCGGCGAGGTCAGTGCGTGCTCCATCTTCATCGCCTCGATCACCGCAAGCCGCTGTCCCTTGCTCACGCGCTCGCCTTTCTTCACCTCGATCGAAAGCACCTTGCCGTGCATCGGCGCGCTCACGAGGCCGCCGCTATCGAGATGCTCGAGGTCGACCGCAATCGCCTCCTCCGGCACGACCTTGGTCTGCCGCCCCTTGTGCCAGGCGATGAACGCCTCGCCCGCCTCGACGACCGCGCAATCGGCCGCCTTCTGTCCATCGACGATCGCGCTGAATGCCGTCGGCGCCGAAGCGGACGCGGGCGACCGCGCGCGCGCCGTCGATGCTGACGGCGTAGCTCGTCTCGCGCGCGCCGTTGAATCCGAAGGCGTCGCGCGCGTTCCAGGGCGAATGCTTCTCATCGGAGCGCTTCCGCGCCCGCGCGCGACATGCGCTCTTGCTCGCGCGCCGACCAATTTTTCGACCGCGCGGGCGGCGGCCGCGAAGTCGGTCGGGCGCGGCGCCGAAGCCGAGCGCGGCCGCCTCGCGCGCGATCAGGCCGGTATCGATTTTTCCCTCGCGCACCGCGGGCAGCGTCACCAGCGCATGCAGGAACGCCACATTGCTGCGCGGGCCCACGATCACGCGTGTCATCGAGCGCGCGCGCGAGGCGATCGAGCGCCTCCTCGCGCGTGCGGCGCATGCGCGATCAGTTTCGCGATCATCGGATCGTAGAACGGCGTCACCTCGTCGCCCGCCTCGACGCCGCTATCGACCCGGATCCCCTCGCCTTGCGGAAATTGCAGCGCGTGCAGTTTTCCGGTCGAGGGCAGAAATCCCTTTTCCGGATCCTCGGCGTAGAGCCGCACTTCGACCGCGTGGCCGTTGCAAGCGAATCTCGTCCTGCGTGAGCGGCAGCTTTTCTCCCGCCGCGACGCGGAATTGCCATTCGACGAGATCGAGCCCGGTCACCATTTCGGTCACCGGATGCTCGACCTGCAGCCGCGTGTTCATCTCGAGAAAATAATATCCGTCGGCGCGCAGTCCCTTGCGCGCCGTCGACGATGAACTCGACGGTGCCCGCGCCGCGATAGCCGACGGCTTTCGCCGCCGTCACCGCCGCCTTCGTCATCGCCGCGCGCAGCTCCTCGGTCATGCCCGGCGCCGGCGCTTCTTCCAGCACCTTCTGGTGCCGCCGCTGCGCCGAGCAATCGCGCTCGAAGAGGTGCACGGCATTGCCGTGACTGTCGGCGAAAACTTGAATTTCGATATGGCGCGGGTTTTCGATCGCTTTTTCGATGAGCACGCGGCGGTCGCCGAAGGAGGACTCCGCTTCGCGCTGCGCCGAGGCGAGCGCGTTGTCGAAATCGATTTGCTTGTCGACCTTGCGCATGCCCTTGCCGCCGCCGCCCGCGACCGCCTTGATCAAGACGGGGTAACCGGTTTCATAGGCTTTCTGCTTCAAGAACGCCGGCTCCTGCCGCTCGCCGTGATAGCCCGGCACCACCGGCACGCCGGCCTTCGCCATCAGCGCCTTCGCCTCGCTTTTCGAGCCCATCGCGCGCATCGCCGCGGGCGGCGGTCCGACGAAAGCGATCCCGGCCGCGGCACAGCCTTCGACGAGCTCGGGCCGCTCCGACAGAAATCCGTAGCCGGGATGAATGCATTCGGCGCTCGCCTTGCGCGCGACCTCGATGATGCGCGTGACATCGAGATAGCTCGCGCGCGCGGGCGCGGGCCCGATGTAATGCGCTTCATCGGCGAGCTTGACGTGCAGCGCGTCGCGGTCGGCGTCGGAATAGACGGCGATGGTGCGCATGCCGAGCACCCGCGCGGTGCGGATGATGCGGACGGCGATTTCGCCGCGATTGGCGATGAGGACGGAGCGAACATGGCGGATACTAGGTGCCGCGCGCGCGATCACTAGCTCTTTACACGGTGACTTGCGTGCCGATCTCGACCACGCGCTCGGAGGGAATCTGGAAATAGGCGGTGGCGTCGTTGGCGGTGCGCGCAAGCCCGATGAACAGATGATCCTGCCAACGCGGCATGCCGGAATGCGCCGAGGGTTTCAGCGCGCGCCGCGAGAGAAAGAACGACGTCTTCATGATGTCGAACTGCCAGCCGAGTTTCTTCGCCAGCGCAAGCGCCTTCGGCACGTTCGGATTTTCCATGAAGCCGTAACGGATCGTGATTCGCGCGAAGGTCTTGCTGATGTAATCCATCGTCACGCGCTCGTCGGCGCTGACACGCGGCATTTCGTCGGTCACGAGCGTCAGGATGACGTTTTCCTCATGCAGCACCTTGTAGTGCTTGAGGCTGTGCAGGAGCGCCGTCGGCGCGCTTTCCGGATCGCTGGTGAAGAAGACCGCCGTCCCCGGCACGCGATGGATCGGCTTCTTTTCGAGATTCTTCACGAGATCGATGAGCGGAACTTCTAGCTTGCGGGTCTTCTCGAACAGAAGCCGCGCGCCCCGCCGCCACGTGACCATGACGATGATCAGGATCGCCGCCGACGAACAGCGAAATCCAGCCGCCTTCCGCCACCTTCAGCAGATTGGCCGCGAGAAAGGTCATGTCGAGCAATACGAACGGCACGATCAAGCGCAGCGGCGGCCACGGGATTCCAACCCCACATCCGCCAGACCACGACGAAGGCCATGATCGTGGTCACCACCATCGTGCCGGTCACCGCGATCCCGTAGGCCGAAGCGAGCGCGCTCGAGGAGCGGAAAAGTCCGACCAGCAACAAGACGCCCGCGAGCAAGCAGCCAATTCACCCGCGGGATATAGATCTGGCCGACGAGCGATGCCGAGGTGTGGCGAATGTCGAGGCGCGGCAAGAGGCCGAGCTGGATCGCCTGTTGCGTCAGCGAATAGGCGCCGGTGATGACCGCTTGGCTCGCGATCACGGTCGCGGCGGTGGCGAGCACCACCATCGGCAACAGCGCCCATTCCGGGATACAGCAGAAAGAACGGATTTTCGATCGCCTTCGGATTGGCGAGCAACAGCGCGCCCTGTCCGAAATAATTGAGCGCGAGCGCCGGGAAGACGAGCACGAGCCACGCGGCCTGAATCGGTTTCCGGCCGAAATGGCCGAGATCGGCATAGAGCGCCTCGGCGCCCGGTCACCGCGAGGAACACCGCGCCGAGCGTGACGAAGCCGATCAGGCCGTGTTGCAGCATGAAACCGATCGCATGGTACGGGGCTGATGGCAAGGAGCACGCCGGGAACGCGAACGATGTGCGCGACGCCCGGCCGCGGCGATCGCCAGAAACCAGATCGCGGTCACCGGCCCGAAGAAGGCGGAGACCGCGGCGGTGCCGCGCGATTGCACGGCGAACAGGCCAGGCAAGGATCGCGACCGTAAGCGGCAGAATATAGTGATCGAAGGCGGGGGTCGCGACCTTGAGGCCTTCGACCGCCGAGAGCACGGAGATCGCCGGCGTGATCATGGCGTCGCCGTAAAAGAGCGCGGCACCCGTGATTCCGAGAAGCAGAATCGATCCGCTCGGCCGTCCCAGCGCCCGCTGCGCCAGCGCCATCAGCGAAAGCGTGCCGCCCTCGCCTTTGTTGTCGGCGCGCAACAGGATGAACACATACTTCGCCGTGACGACGATGATGAGGGACCAGATGATCAGCGAAAGCACGCCGAGCACGGCGCTTCGCGTCACCTCGCCGTTCGCGCCGACGGCGGCGACCACGGCCTCACGCATGGCGTAAAGCGGGCTGGTGCCGATATCGCCGTAGACGACCCCGATACAGCCGAGCGTCAGCGCCCAGAAGCTCTGAGCGGGTGGGTGCAGGCCATTCCCAGTAGCGGAAGCCACGGCTCCAGCAGGGCCGTAGTGCGTGGTTGCCATAGTCTGGTCAATTGTTGCCTGCGTCGAGCCGCAGCGGGCGCGGCTCTAGCATGGGCGAAGGCCGCCTGTCATGGGCGAACGAAACACCCCCGGGAGGGAACCCGCCCAGGCTCGCCCAATAAGCCTCTAAATTTAAGGTTCCGGAGGCACGCTAGGCCTTTTGGCGGGCGATCCGGCTATTGTAGCGTCGGCGGCGCTCGACCCATTCACCCCCGGAAAACACCGCGGCCCTCCGACATGACCGAAGACCTCGTGGCGGCGAACCGCATTCTGGTCAACGAGGGCGTGCTCGACGCCTATGGCCATGTCAGCCTTCGCCATCCCGCGAATTCCGGCCGCTATCTGATGGGGCGAAACCTCGCCCCCGCCCTCGTCACCGCCGCCGACATCGTCGAGTACGATCTCGACAGCCAGCCCGTCGGCGCACCCGCGAACTTCGCGCATTTCTTCGAGCGTTTCATTCATGGCGAGATATACCGCGCGCGGCCGGACGTGAACGCCGTCGTTCATTCGCATTCGCCGGCGATCATTCCTTTCAGCGTGACCGAGCGGCCGCTACGCCCGCTCTATCACATGTCCTCCTTCCTCTATCCCGGCGTGCCGGTGTTCGAGATCCGCGAGGCGGGCGGAATGACCGACATGCTGATCGGCAACCAGGAACTCGGCCGGGCGCTGGCGAAAAAGCTCGGCGACAAGAACGTGGCGCTGCTGCGTGGCCACGGCAACGTCGTTGTCGCCGGCACGCTGCCGATGGCGGTCTTCCGCGCGGTCTATACCGAGGTCAACGCCCGCCTGCAGATGCAAGCAATCGCGCTCGGCGGCGCCGTCAACTTCCTCGCTCCCGAGGAAGGCGAAAAGGCGATGCGGGTTTTGGAAAACATCCACTTGCGCGCCTGGGACATCTGGAAGCGCACGGCGCTCGAGAACGGCGCACGCTAGGTCGCTCAATTCCCCTGGCAATAGCCGCGGTAGTGCGAGACGACGGGATAGTTGCCGATCATCATGTGGCGCGAATGCACGGCCGGAAACCAGTCGAGCGAGCCTTTTTGCCTGCCGGCCCGGTTGGCGCTGAAGAAGACGGTGGTAAAGGCCTGGTTTCCGTCCGTCATCAGCTCGAGGAAATTGAGCGAGTTGTTGCCGCGAAACAAAAGCACGTTGGTCATGCCGAAAGCGCTGACGATCTTCGCCCTCGCCTGCACGGTATCGACGCCCTCGATGGTGAAATCGATGCGATCGCTCGCGACCTTGACGTCCCAGTCGGTGTCGAAGCGCCCGCTGGTGCCGGCCGTGAATTGGCATTTGAACGAGCGGAACGACTGGGCGGACGCCGGCGCGGCATCGAAGACGAGGATCGCAAGCAGGACGGCCGCGGCAGAGGCCGGTATAAACCGCATGAATTCTACCCCACGCGCCTTATAATCATGCCTTCGCCGCTCACCCGTTCGAGGCTTTGCCTATCCCCGCTACCCTTGTCAAATCTACGGCGAATAGGCGGCGCGCCGGGATCGCCGTCCTGCCGCAATGTCGCAGCAGCCTTAACGAAACTTTTGTTGCGAGGAGATTGCCCTATGCGCCTTTTGTTCGGGATGGTTCTCGGCGCCGCCCTCACCATCGGGCTCGCCTATATTCACGACTCGATGTACGCGCCGCTTCCGCTCTCGCCCCCGCCCGCCGCTTCCGAGCCGCGGCCGATGGTGAACTGGGACGTGGCGAGCCCGTCGCGCACCGTCTGTCGGCCGCCGCGCGCACGCAATGGGAGAGGCTCACCGCCCGCTGACCGCGGCGTCGCGCGAGCGGCCGGCGCGATCGAGCGCACAGACTTTTTTTGTGCATGATTTTGGCAGCACTTGTCCGGCCATGGGCTTTTTAGCCGGTTTCTGAAAATTTTGCATGGCGGCGCGGCGTGAACGGCTCTCCGTATCCGGGTTAGGCTTGAAGCTTCTCGATTTCGGAGAGCACCAATGCGAAAAAGCAAGAACGCATTCGGCGCGGGCGCTGGGAAAGAAATCGGCGGGGAAACGCGGCGGACGCAAACGGGACGCGCGCATTTCCTTGCTTGTCCTCTGCGCGCTCGGGGCCGGAATTTTTGCGGCGACATACGGCCTTACCCATCAATCCGTTCCGGAGGCGAGCCAACGGGCAGCGCAGACGGC
Source organism: uncultured Alphaproteobacteria bacterium (assembly GCA_963751685.1). GTDB lineage: Bacteria > Pseudomonadota > Alphaproteobacteria > Rhizobiales > Xanthobacteraceae > Palsa-892. The sequence goes on from CAVVVV010000018.1 coordinate 112,658, forward strand.
CGGCATCGCCGCCCCCAAGGACGGCAAGGAAATCACCGGCACTGCCATCACCGATCCCACGATCAACGAGCAAGCGGCAAGGAAGGAAGATCGCCTCGTCACCGGTTCCGTGCCGAAGCAGGAAGAAATCACGCCGCCCAAGGCCGACACCAAGGCCACGCCGAAAGTCGCGAAAAAGAAAAAGATCTCCCGTCGCCACGGCGAAGACGGGCCCGAAATCTTTCTTCGATGTCTTCAGGTACGGAGGGCACGCAGCAAAAACGTTAGCGTTCGAGCCGTTCGCTCGTCCGCCGACGAAATTTGGGGGCCGGTCTTCCGGCCCTCATTTTTATTATAGTTTGCAGGTGCTTAGGGGAAGGGCTCGGCGAACGCGCGCTCGTTTCTGCGTCTCAATGCACCGCCCGGGCGGCGGCGAGCTTATCGTCGCCGTCCATGGCCTCCGCGATCGCGCTGAAATTGAGCTCGATGCCGTTATCGCCCTCGATCAGGAGCGACGCGGCCCTTCGCGTGACCTCGGCGGCGAAATCGAGCGCCTCGTCGATGAAGCCGAACTCCTCGTAGAGACAGCGCGCTTTTTCCTCGGGCGGAAAGCTTCTTGATGCCGGCGGCCCGCTATAGACCCTCAACATGGCGCTGAGTCTTCGCAACATCGACAGGCGAGCCTCGCGGCCGTCGGCACGCCAGATGCCACGACTATTGCCGCACCCGTGGCATCTCGATGCCGTCCCGCATCGATGACCTCTTGGCCTTCCGAATGCCGTTCAGCGGAATTTGTTCCGTTAGCTTCGCATGCGCCAGCCGACAATCGCCTCTTGGCTGGTCTTCTTCAGGTGGACGCTGTCGTCCACATGGTCCACCCAGTCGAGCGGAATGAGGTGGTGCTTGCCGCCCGCGCTCACATCCTTTTTCGCGAGCATTGATCTGGCTCTCGCCTTCGAGGTGATCGACGGTGCCGATATGCTTGCCGTCGGAACCGAGCACTTCCATGTGCTCGCGGATTTTTCCTTGTTCATCATTGCATCCTCCTCGGGAGGAAAACGGTGAGCCGAGGAGATGGTTCCGGGCGAAAAAGAGTCAGCGCTTGCCTTTCGCGAAATGCGCGCGCGCCTCGCCCGAGAAGGCGTAGAACAGCGCCAATCCCTGCAGCACGAATTGCACGGCGCTCAGGAACTGCACCAGCGGCAACGCGATATAGGCGAAGGACGGAATGTAGCGCAGCAGCCGGAAGCCGTAGAACGCGGCAATCACATACAGCGCCCACTTCTGGCGAAGATAAACGGCGACGAAAATAAAGATGCCGAAGACGGCGAGCGTGAAGACTTCGGTGAGCACCACCACCGGCCAGCCGCCGGCAAGCTCGGCGAGCTTCCCAAAATCGCTCGGCCGTCGTCGCCAGTTGGACCGCGAGCGAGACATACATCAGCCATTCGAACAGGCGGATGTTGCGCGAGGGTACCGGCACGCGAACTTCGACCGCGCAAAGATTGCGGCTTGCCCCCCGGCCCGGGCGCGGGCCTCGGCTGCAACTCAATTCCGGCTCATCATCGCGGAAACTTCTCCAACCAGCGCGGATCCGGCCTCGTCGTCGCGGAATTTCTTCAGCCAGTCTCTCAACGCGCGGCTCCGGATGCCTGAACCGGCTGGCCGCCTGCCGGCAAGGCCGCCGGCTGGGCATTGACCTTGCTGGGGCCGCCGTGCCGCCGCCGAGCGCACCCGCGACCTGCGGGTAGAGGCGCTTCGCGATCAGCGCGTGCGCCTCGACACTGAAATGGATGCCGTCGGTCGAGTGCTTGGCGAGCAGCCCCTGCAGATTGTCGGCGAGGATCACGCGGATGCCGCGCTTCTGCAGCTTCGCCACGATCGCGCGGACGTTGTTCGCGCGCTGCCTCTTTCGTGTAGCCGAAGCGGAGGTCGTTGCCGCCCGGCTGCAAAATGACGATGCGCGTGTCCGCTGGCACCGTAGCGTCGAGACGCGCGAGCATGCCGCGCGTGGTGTCGCCGGGAATCCCGGCATTGGCGACCTGCACTTTATAGCCGCGCGCCTTCAGCATAGCCTCCAACTGCGCGGGATAGGATTGGCCGAAACCCGTGCCGAAACCCGACGTGTTGCTGGCGCCGATGGTGACGATCTTGGTGTCGGCCTTGGCCGCGAGCGGGCAGGCAATCAGCCAACGGCGAGCCCTCCAAACGCAAACCTCTTTGCACACGAAACCTGCATTGCCCCCTTCCCCGTCGCGATTTTCGCCGGGCAAGGATAGCCGAATTACAGAAGTTTTCGCAAAAGCGCGCGCGCCCGTTTCGCTTCCGCCTCTCCCTAGTGGGAGAGGGTGCCTGAGCGGCTTTAGCCGCGAAGGCGGGTGAGGGGTTGGTCATTCAATACGCGCTTTGCGCGCACCCCTCACCTGCGGTGTACGCCGCTCGCACCTCAGGATGACTGCGCGATCAATGCTGGCGGCGCCTGGCCTGTTCGCTACCGTGATGATGCATCGTCTGGGCAGATCTCTTTCTTGTCGAGGCGGGTGCCGTCGTCGCCTTCGAGCAAGAGCGGCACGCGGCCGGTCTCCTTCAGATGATGGCCCAGCCGATCGCTTCATCGAGACCGGCGAATTCCTTGTAGAGATGTTGGCTCTTTTCGGCGGGATGCAGCGCGTCGGAACCGGGCGGCCCGCTATAGACCCTGAACATGCTTGCCTCCTATGCGGGTTAAAGTGGCGCGAAAACGAATAGGCCACGACCATGTCGTTCGCGTGACGGGCTAACGCCGGCTTGTAAGAGGTTCCGGTTTTCTGGCACGATGCCCCCTAAGCGAGATGCTCGGCATGACATCGAAAAACTACATCCTGAATACGCCGAACCTCGTCTCCGGGATCGGCGCGTTCAGCGCCGCCGAAAGCGCCAGCGCCAACACGCGCCGCGTTTCCGAGGGCGCGATGATGCCGTCGTCCCAGAGCCGCGCGGTGGCGTAATAGGGATCGCCCTCGCGCTCGAACTGCTCGCGGATCGGGCGCTTGAATTCCTCTTCTTCTTCCGGCGACCACTTGCCGCCCGCGGCCTCGATGTTGTCGCGCTTGACGGTCGCAAGCACGTTCGCCGCCTGCTCCGAGCCCATCAGCTGCACGCGGCCGTTCGGCCAGGTGAACATGAACCGCGGCGAATAGGCCCGCCCGCACATGCCGTAATTGCCGGCGCCGTAGGAGCCGCCGATCACCAGCGTGAGCTTCGGCACGTTGGCGCAGGCGACCGCCATCACCATCTTGGCGCCGTCCTTGGCGATGCCGCCCGCCTCGTAGTCGCGGCCCGACCATGAAGCCGGAGATGTTTTGCAAGAACAGAAGCGGGATGCGCCGCTGGCAGCACAGCTCGATGAAGTGCGCCGCCTTCAGCGCCGACTCTCGGAATAGAGAATGCCGTTGTTGGCGACGATGCCGAGCGGCATGCCGTAAAGCCGCGCGAAGCCGGTGACGACCGTGGTGGCCGTAGAGCCGCTTGAATTCGTCAAACTCGGAGGCGTCGACGAGCCGCGCGATCATTTCGCGCGCGTCGTATTGCTTCTTGAGGTCGACCGGCACGATGCCGTCGAGCTCCTCGATCGGATAGTTCGGCTCGCGCGGCTCGTCATATTCGAGGTCGACGCGCTTCGGGCTGTTGAGATTGGCGACGATGCGGCGGCAGATCGCAAGCGCGTGGTTGTCGTCGGTGGCGTAGTGGTCGGCGACGCCGGACTTCCGCGCATGCACCTCGGCGCCGCCGAGATCCTCGGCGCTCACCACCTCGCCGGTCGCGGCCTTCACCAGCGGCGGACCCGCCGAGAAAGATCGTGCCCTGCCTGCGCACGATCACGGTTTCGTCCGACATCGCCGGCACGTAGGCGCCGCCCGCGGTGCACGAGCCCATCACCACCGCGATCTGCGCGATGCCTGCGGCCGAAAGCCGCGCCTGATTGTAGAAGATGCGGCCGAAATGCTCGCGATCCGGGAAACACTTCCGGTCCATTGCGGCAGATTGGCGCCGCCGGAGTCGACGAGATAGATGCACGGCAGCCGGTTTTCGCCGGCGATCTCCTGCGCGCGCAAATGCTTCTTCACGGTGAGCGGGTAATAGGTGCCGCCCTTGATCGTGGAATCGTTGCAGACGATCACGCATTCGCGGCCTTCGATGCGCGCCGACGCCGGTGATGATGCCGGCGGCATGGATCGCGTCCTCGTACATGCCGTTCGCGGCGAGCGGCGAGAGTTCCAGAAACGGCGAGCCCGGGTCGATCAGCCGCATCACGCGCTCGCGCGGCAAAAGCTTTGCCGCGCTTGATGTGGCGCTCGCGCGTCTTCTCGTTGCCGCCAAGCGCCGCTTCCGCGCGGCGGCGGTTCAAGTTCCTCGACGAGCGCGCGCATTTGCGCGGCGTTCGCCTGGAATTCTTTCGATTTCGGATCGACTTGCAAGTTTCCAGCGCGGCCACGGCGTTTCCCCGCGCGCAAACTGCCGTGCCGAACCGCCAAAGGCAACCGTCGGGCTGGAGCAAGAGGCGCCAGGTGAGGAGCGGAGATGGGCCGTCTCTACCCCTCACCCGCCTCTTCAGAGGCTTCCCGGCCGAGGGGCCGGGGGCGCAAAACGCCCTCCTTCTGCCGAGGGAAGGAGGACGTAAACTTATTCGTCGGCGAAAATCTCCCGATACGCCCAGCCCGCCAACGCGGCGCCGACGAGCGGCGCCAGCCCAGAACAGCCAAAATTCCACGAGCGGCCAGATGGTGCCGCCGAGCAGCCGCCACGAACGCGGTCGCGCGTCGAGCGCGCCGGGTTCACCGAGGTGCCGGAGACCGGAGCGAGCGCGAGATGCACGAGCGTGAGCGCGAGCCCGATCGCGAGCGGCGCAAGGCTCGGATGCGCCTTTCGTGCGGTGGCGCCGAGGATGACCGCCACGAAGAAGGCGGTCGGATCACGATCTCGATGATCGCGCAGGCGAGCAGGCTGTAGGCGCCGGGCGAGTGCATCGCGAAGCCGTTCGAGGCGAAGCCGCGCGGCGGTGAAACCGGCCTTGCCGCTCGCGATCCCCAAACGACAAACGCCGCGAAGATGCCGCCCGCGAGCTGCGCGAGAATGTAGGGCGACGATTTCCTCGATGCGGCAGCCGGCCGGCCACCGCGAGCCCGACGGTGACCGCAGGATTGTAATGTCCGCCCGAAACGCGGCCGATGGCATAGGCCGCCGTCAGCACCGCGAGCCCGAAGGCGACGGCAATGCCGATATTGCCGGTGGCGCCGTGCCGAGCAGCACCGTACCGATGCCGGCGAAGACGAGCCAGAAGGTGCCGATTCCCTCGGCCCAGTATTTTCTCGCCGATCTGCTCGACCAATGCGCTCGCCACCGCGGTTCTCCCGACGTTCTTTTCGTCGGCGCGGAAGCTAGGCTGAGTTCGCAAGGCGCGCATAGCTGGAATGGCGAATTCGGGTCGGCGCGCGCGCAGAGTCGCCCTCGGCTTCGCGAGTCGAGACGATTCGCGCGTCTGCATCGTCAGAGATGATCGTAGGTTGCAGCATCCACGGCTCCTTCAGCCCGGCCTCGCGCCAGGCGACGAAAGCCGGCAGCGCGTGGATGGCATCGACATAGGCGCTGGAGACAAGATCGACCGGGATCGAATAGGTGCGAATGCGGGTCGCGACCGGCGCGTACATGCAATCGGCCGCCGAAAATCGCCGAACAGGAAATTGCCGCCCTTGCCGAAACGCGCGCGCGCGTCGTTCCAGATCTGCGTGACCCGCGCGACATCGGCGTTCGGCCTCGGGCGGCATGACGATCGGCCGCGGCACGCGCTTCAGATTCATCGGGCACGCCTGCCGTAGCGCCGCGAATCCCGCATGCATCTCGGCGGAGATCGCGCGCGCATGCGCCCGCGCCGCGGGATCCGCGGGCCACAGCGCGAGCTTGGGAAATTTCTCCGCGAAATAATCGAGGATCGCGAGCGACTCCCACACCGCGATTTGGCCGTCGATCAGCACCGGCACTTTGCCCGCCGGCGAATGTTTCAGAATTGCTTGCTTAGTAATCGCCCTCGTAGAGAGGGATGACGATTTCCTCGAACGCGAATCTTGTGGTGCGCGAGCGCGAGATACGGCCGCAGCGACCAGGACGAGTAATTCTTGTTGCCGAGCACGAGCGTAAGCGCCATCGGAGCCTCCCCCGCCAAGATGGCCGAGAGAGGCGCCGAGAGGCAAGCACGGAGAATTGATCGGCAATATTCGCATCCGTTTATCATTCAATGATGCCCGGCAACGCAGGCAAGTCTACGCAGCCTGCGCTTGCTTGGCTGCGTGCCGGGCATGACGCATACCAGGATCAATCCTTCGTATTCCCGCCAAATCCGTCGATGCTCCAGACGCCGCCGCCGGCCGCCGCGATATAGAGCAGCGTGAAGAGAACAAGCATCGCGAGTCGAACCGCCGTTGAGCAGCGGAAAAAGCTGCGCGGCGAATTGAAGTAGAAATAAGCGGCCGCGCTGAGACCCGAGAGAATGAAGGCGGAGGCCGCGTGAACAAGCCGATGGTCAAGAGCGCGCCGAAAGATCAACTCCAAAATGCCGGCCGCGCCGACCATGGTCGAAGGGGAAGCGTTGCTGAACTGGCTTACCGGAAAGTTCAAAATTTTGACGTGCCGTGCTGAAGCAGCAGAAGCCCGGCCACAATGCGCAAGACACTCAAGAGCTGCGCTGACCAGGGACGAAGAAAATTTTCCATGGGAGCCTCGTCCGATTTATCTTATCCATTCATCTTTCGGGGAAAGCGGGCGGGCGTCAATCAAGAAAATATCATGGCGGCCCGAAATAAACGCATAGAGCGGCGGTTTCCTAAACTGCAAGCCTGTCCCTCTTTCGGAGGTCGGCGGGAACTGCGAGTATGCGGATATCTACAAAACGCCAGAGGAGGAAACGATGGAAGGCACGATCGACAAGAAAAGACTGATCTGGCCGGGGCTGGCCGCGCTCTATGAAATCGTCGCGCCATACAGCTATGCGCTGATCCGTTTCGCGGCGGGCGGCATCATTGTCTATCACGGCTATGCGAAACTGATCCTCGGCTTTGCCCCGGTCGTCGCCAAGAATATTCTGACCCCGATGGAATTCCCGATGCCTGAGGTCCTCGCCTTTTGGCTCGGCGTCCTTGAATTAATCGGCGGCGCAGCTTTGGCCGTGGGTTTGTTGACCCGTCCGATAGCGCTGCTGCTCATTATAGAGTTCGTGATCATCACATTCGGTTGGAATTTCCGCTTCGGCTATTTCTTCACCGCGCAGGGCGGCGGTTACGAATTTCCGTTGCTGCTATTGGCGCTCTACATTGCCATCTTTTTTCGCGGCGGTGGGCGCTTATCGGTCGATCGGATGATCGGCAAGGAGTTCTAAACTCGCGTCTCTTCCAAAGTTCGACTCGCGTTTAAAATAACAACAAGCGGCGCCCGCCGGTGGCGCCTCAAATTTCGCGCGCTTCGCCGGCGACTTCGAGACCGAAATATTCGCGCAAGATCCGGACATTGCGGCGATTGGCGCGAAAGGCGACGTCGAACAAATCACCGATAACAGGCACCGCGCCGGCCGCGGCCTCGATCGCGACGTTGCCGGCCATGCGGATCATCACCCGGCGCGGAACCCCGAGCCGGTGCGCCTCGTAGAGAATGAGGCAGGAGAGCGCCGACGCCACCGCGTCGCCGATCCCCGGCACGAGCCGCATAACGGCCTCGGCGCCGAAGCGAATATTCGTCCCCGGCACGGTGAAGGCGATGTCGAGCAGCCGCGACAGCCGATCGAGGCGGTCGAGCCGCTCGCGCCGCGAATTCAATGTGTCGGCAAAACTGTAATTTCCGGCCATGACCGCCCCTCTTCGGGATCGGAGATCAGATAGGAACGAAGACCCGCCGCCGCAACGTCCGCTTGCGAACGCGGCCTAGTAGCAGATCTTGAAAAAATCGAGGGGAATTCTGCCGACCCAGCCACCCGCCGTTTGTCCAAGCATTCCGATAACCACCAAGGCGACCCCGATCGAGAATATCTGCCCTTGCGGATGCCTCTTCTTGAACAATTCGCGCAATTCAAAGGCGATGAAGAGAAAGCCCGACCAATTCGAGTAGATGTCCCGCTACCGATAAATATTGCTGACACATGCCGCTCTCCTCAGCTTTTATCTGCCGCTTTTTCGAAAATCGCGTTTTGAAAACAACGCTCGTTTTTTCAGCTTAACGCGCCCGGCGAGCTACTTTTTCTTCTCGTCCGTCTGCACCGGCCCGCCCGCTTTCTTCCAGGCGGAAAAGCCGCCGGCGAGGTGCGCGACCGGCTTCAGCCCCATCCGCTTCGCCGTCTCTGTCGCCAGCGCCGAGCGCTTGGCGCCGGCGCAGAAGAAGATGAATTTCTTTTCATCCGCGAACACCGCCTTGTGATAGGGCGACTGCGGATCGATCCAGAATTCGAGCATGCCGCGCGGGCAATGAAACGCGCCGGGAATTTTGCCCTCGCGCTGGAGCTCGCGAATGTCGCGAATATCGACGAAAACCACGTCGTTACGGCCCAAGAGCTTGATCGCTTCTTCGGTCGGCACGGTTTCGATTTCGCGCTCGGCCGCCTGCACCATGGCTTCCGCGCTGACGGTAATTTTCTGATTCATCAAGGTTCTCGTGGCAGCTTGCCCCGGCGCGGTCAAGATTGAGCTAAAATTGAGCCACGGTCGCACGGAAAGCTCACTGCACGGGCCGACAAGAACCGAAACGGAGCTACTATGTTCAGGAAATCCGTCGCCGCGGCCGCCACCGCGGCTCTTCTTTGCGGCTCGGCGATCGCGCTCGGCGCGGCGGAGCACGCCCCCGGCGATCGCGTGCTCGCGGCGCAATCGCGGCTTTCGCTGCAACTCATTCAGCAGCTCGCGAACGAGCGCGGCGCCGGCGGCAACCTCGTGGTTTCCCCCGCGAGCCTCGCCGCGGTGCTTTCCCTTCTCGACGTCGGCGCCGACGCCCCGATGCGCGCGGCGCTCTACAAGACGCTCGGCTTCGACGCCGACCATCCCAACGCCGCCGCGGCCGACCTCGAAAACCTGCGCGCGCTCGTCACCAAGCTCGGCAAGGGCGTCGAGGACAAGGATACGACGCTCAAGCTCGCGAACTGGATCGTGTTCGATCCCCAATCCCAACCCGTCGACGAGGCGCTGCGCAAGCTCCGCGCCACCGGCGCGCGCGTGACGCAAGACGACCTTTCCGATCCCGCCGTCATCAAGGCAATCAACGATTGGGTTTCGGAGAAAACCAAGGGCCTGATCCCCTCGATCATCGACCAAGGCCCGAAGATGCCGGGCCTCATCGCGCTCGACGCCCTCTACTTCAAAGGAACCTGGCTCGACCAGTTCGCGAAGAGCGCGACGCACGCCGAACCGTTCCACCTGCTCGGCGGCACCGACTTCGAAGTGCAAATGATGGCGAAGCTGTTCACGCGCGCCGACTTCCGCCAGGACGGCCGCTTCGTCGCCGTCGACCTGCCCTACAAGAACAGCCGCTTTTCGCTCGTCGTGATCACCACCAACGACAAGCCCGCGAGCGCCGGCGAATTCTCCGGCGTCGCGACCTGGCTCTATGGCGACGGCTTTTCGAGCGGGCGCGTGCAGCTGTCGCTGCCGCGCTTCACCATCGAGGACAAGAACGAGATGCTGAATGCGCTCGACCAGCTCGGCCTCAAGGCCGGCCGCACCTCGCCGATGGCGCTCGGCGGGCTCGCGATCAACCTCGCCGGTATTTCCGCGATCACCCAGAAGACCTATTTGCGCGTCGACGAGGAAGGCTCGGAGGCCGCGGCCGCAACCGCCGTCTTGATCGAGCGTAGCGCGATAGCGCGCGGCGATCTGATGGAGATGAAGGTCGACAAGCCGTTCATGTTTGCGCTGCGCGACAGCGAGACCGGCCTCATTCTGATGTCGGGCTATGTCGGCCGCCCGGCGCCGGTGAAGACCGCGGCGCAGTGAATGGCGCATTGAATTGAAGGAGTTTGGGGCTGATGTTCATTTGTAAAGGAGTGGAACATCATGAGCGATGGGAAGACCGAGCTAATGCAAAAACCGGCGGTGGACGCACTCTCGATCGAGACGCCCATCTGCCCCGCCCTCCCGCTCGTCGATGACGAGACGCTGGAGAAATTTCTGAAAGCACCCGAACAGGTCGGGCTGTTGCCGGTCGAGCCGCACGGCTTCCGCCGGGAATTCCAGCGGCTGATTGTGAGCGCCTATTTGCGCGACACAACGAAGGGCGGAACTCTCAGCGCTTGAATCTGACGAAGGCTCGAAGCGCCTGATTAACGCGATGCCACGCCGCCCGCGGCTTGCGGGCGGCAGCCCTCGTCATTTCAATCCCAAGCCGGCGCCCAGGACGGACTGATGCTGCGGCCTTTGGGATGTGCGAGCGCGCGGATCGCCGCCATTTCGGCGGCCGAAAGCTCGAAATCGAATATCTCGGCGTTCTCCGAGAGCCGCTCGACCCGGCTCGTGCGCGGAATGACGACGATCCCCTGCTGCACGAGATAGCGCAGGCAAACCTGCGCGGCGGTTTTCTTGTGCGTGCGGCCGATCTTGGCGAGCGTCTTGTCGTGGGGCGCCGTCCCTTTGGCGATGGGGCTATAGGCCGTCACCGCCAGCCCGTGGCGTTTGCAGGCCGCGATCACCTTGGACTGGTCGAGATAGGGGTGGCACTCGACCTGGTCGGTCACGAGCTTCGCGCGCGAAAGCTTCACTGCTTGCTCGACGAGCGCGACGGTGAAATTGGAGACGCCGATGTGGTGCGCGAGCCCCCGCTCCTTCGCATTGTTGAGCGCGCCGATGGTTTCCTCAAGCGGCACCGAGGAGTTCGGCCAATGCAGGAGCAAGAGATCGACTGCGTCGAGCTTCAGCCGCTTCACGCTTTCCTCGACCGAGCGCTCGAGCTCGCCGGCCGCAAAGCGCGTCCACCACACTTTTGTCGTGACGAACACATCGCCGCGCGCGACGCCCGCCGCGTGCAACCCCTCGCCCACGGCCGCCTCGTTCTCATAGACTTGCGCGGTGTCGATATGGCGATAGCCGAGGCGGAGCGCCTGCTCGACGAGCCGAGCGCAAACGGCACCCCGCAGCTCCCAGGTGCCGAGACCGAGTTGGGGGATTTTCGCGCCGTTGGCTTCAACGAATGGCATGAAGTTCTATCCGCTGGTTTTCCGCATTGATGGACGGCGCGGAGTTTACTTCGCGGCGCTATCTTTTCATCAGAAAAATACAGGAATAGGCCCCTCACGGGGCGATGAGGCCGAGCCGCTGATCGCGCTTCTTCAGCCACATCATCAAGGGTATCGAGAGCACGATCATCCAGGCCTTGCCGGCGATCTGGCCGGCGAGGAATTCGAGCGAGCCGAAGGCGAGCCACAAAAACACGACGGAATTGACGACGAGCCCGAAAAAGCCGGAAGCCGTCACCGCCGCGACGAAATACTTCCGCGCCAGCGGCGTGTAGACCGCGAAATCGACGGTCTCCGACAGCAGGAACGCCGCCGCCGAGGCGATCACGAGCGCCGGCGGCGCCAGCAGGCCGGAGAGCGCCGCCCCCATCAGGATCGCGCAGATGCCGATGCCGGGGCCGAAGCGGCGCTGCACGAGATCGCGCAGCACCAGTGCCGCCCCCACCATGAGGACGCCCGACGGCGCGAACAGGCCGGGCGCGACCGGAATGACGCACGGCCCGTTCGGCGCGCATTCGGTGCCGACATGGCCGATCAGCCAGTTCGCCGCCGGAATGGTGAGGCAAAAGAGCACGAGGAAAACGAGGCCTTCGGCGAAACGAAGGCCGTCGCGGCTCGCTATCCCGAACGCGTTGCTTTCCACCTGTCCCACCCCTCCGACCGCAATTTGCAGGCCGGGCACTCGCCGCAGCCATAGCCCCATGCGTGTCGGTGCGAGCGGTCGCCGAGATAGCAGCTGTGGGTTTCCTCAACCACGAGGCTAATCAGCGCATCCCCGCCGAGCGCCTGCGCCAGCGCGAAGGTTCCCGCCTTGTCGATCCACATCAACGGCGTATGCAGCGCAAACGATCGATCCATGCCGAGTTCGAGCGCGCGGCCCATCGCCTTGATCGTCTGGTCGCGGCAATCGGGATAGCCGGAATAGTCAGTCTCGCACATGCCGGCGACGATGTGCCCGGCGCCGCGCCGATAGGCCACCGCCCCCGCGAAGGAGAGAAAAATCAGGTTGCGGCCCGGCACGAAGGTCGTCGGCAGGCCGTTCTCGCCGATTTCGATCGCGACCTCGCGCGTCAGCGCCGTTTCCGAAATGGCGGCGAGCGCATCGAGCGAGACGAGATGGTCTTCGCCGAGCCGAGCCGCCCATTCGGCTTTCAATTGGCCGAGTTGCGCGCGAATGCGCGGTCGCATCTCGAGCTCGACCCGGTGGCGCTGGCCATAGTCGAAGCCGATCGTCTCGACGCGCTTGAAGCGCTCGAGTGCCCAGGCGAGGCACACGGTCGAATCCTGCCCGCCGGAAAAGAGCACAAGCGCCGTATCGGCGTGTTTCGGGGCGTTCATGGCGAAGCGACTACACGCGGATCAGGAAGGCGAGCAGCATCGCGCGCCGCGCCGTCTCGCGCAGTTGGCACGCCGCGGTCATGGGTACCGACATCGAGCCGTGGATCTTGTACCAATAAAAATCGCAGGTGGTGTCGCGATAGGCGATCCACGCCCGCTGCATCTCCTTGAGCTTATCCTGGTCCTCTTTGTCGTCGATCGCCTCCATCAGCTCCTTGTAATTGTCGTTCAAGATCGCGTCCCAAATGACGGTTTCGATGCGATAGCAATCGGCGGTGCCGAGATTGGAGCCGTTCTTTTTGATACAGGGATCGGCGACAAGCTTGAAGGCGCATGCCTCTTCGCCCTTGCCGTCATCAGGATGTTTTGCCGCGCAGTCGCGCACGAGCTTGATCTCCGCCGCGGTCGGTGCGCGATTTTGGGCGGAGCTCGCTGTGATGCCCGCCAATATTGCGGCGAGCGCAAGGAAGACGGTCAATCCGGCGCGATCAAGCATCATGGCCCTTCGGAAAAGAGGAGTCGCAGCGGCGCGTTACATCGTCTTCTCGAAAATTTCGCGGCCGATCAAGAGCCGCCGGATCTCGCTGGTGCCGGCGCCGATCTCGTAGAGCTTGGCGTCGCGCAAGAGCCGCCCGGTCGGAAACTCGTTGATGTAGCCGTTGCCGCCCAAGAGCTGCACCGCGTCGAGCGCGACTTGGGTGGCCTTCTCCGCCGCGAACAGGATGGCGCCCGCCGCGTCCTCGCGCGTGGTCTCGCCGCGATCGCAGGCCTTGGCGACCGTATAGACATAGGCGCGCGCCGCGTTCAGCGTCACATACATGTCGGCGATCTTCGCCTGCACCAGTTGAAAGCTGCCGATCGGCTGGCCGAACTGCTTGCGCTCGTGCACGTAAGGGATCACCGCGTCGAGGCACGCCTGCATGATGCCCAACGGCCCCGCCGCGAGCACGGCGCGCTCGTAATCGAGGCCGGACATCAGCACCTTCACGCCTTCGCCGACCTTGCCGACGACATTCTCCTCCGGCACTTCGCAATCCTGAAACACCAGCTCGCAGGTGTCGGAGCCGCGCATGCCGAGCTTGTCGAGCTTCTGCGCGGTGGTAAATCCTTTCATGCCCTTCTCGATGATGAAGGCGGAAATCCCGCGCGGACCGGCGGCGGGATCGGTCTTGGCGTAGACGATCAGCGTGTCGGCGATCGGGCCGTTGGTGATCCACATTTTGTTGCCGTTGAGCACGAAGCGCTCGCCCTTTTTGTCGGCGCGCGTGCGCATGCCGACGACGTCGGAGCCGGCTTCGGGTTCCGACATGGCGAGCGCGCCCACATGCTCGCCCGAGATCAGCTTCGGTAAATATTTCCTCTTTTGCGCGTCGTTGCCGTTGCGGCGAAGCTGGTTCACCGCGAGATTGGAGTGCGCGCCATAGGAAAGCCCGACCGCGGCCGAGCCGCGGCTCACCTCTTCCATCGCCACGCAATGCTCGAGATAGCCGAGTCCGGCGCCGCCATATTCCTCCTCGACCGTGATGCCGAGAAGCCCAAGCTCGCCGAAGCGCGGCCACAGGTCGCGCGGAAACTGGTTCGAGCGGTCGATCTCTTCGGCGCGCGGCGCGATATGGTCGTCGGAAAACGACCGCACGGAATTGCGCAGCATGTCGGCGGTTTCGCCGAGGTCGAAATCGAGGCCTTGCCAACTGTTGCGCATTGCTTCCGCCTATTTCCTGTATCGGATTTCGTCCGCCACGCCTTCGAGGCACATCATCGTGCTCAACATCTTCGCGATCAACTTGCGCGCGCCCGCGACCTCCGCCTCGACATCGCACTCGACGACGGACAGCGTACGGCCCGGCTTCAGCACGCGGCCGATGGCGATGAAACGCTCGCCCGCCGCCGGGTTCAGGAGATTGATCTTATAGTCGACGCCCAGCACCGAGGAATTGGGCGGCATCAGCGAAAACGCCGCATAGCCCGTGGCATTGGCGGCGATCGACGTGATCACCCCGCCGTGCAGATAGCCGTTCTGCTGGCAAAGGTCGCCGCGAAAAGGCAATTCGACCTCGCAGTAACCGGGCGACAGCGCCGCAATGCGTCCGCCGATCGTGTCCATGAAGGTCTGGCGCGCGAAGCTCGCGCGCACCTTCCGGTCCCAATCGGGATCGCGCGGCTGCATCGGCTGACCGGGCATCCCTGCCTCCTTCGCTCGGCGGCCACACGAGTGCCCCGAATCCGAAGTTCGCACACGCTTGCCGCAAGGGCACTTGCGAACTTCGGAATCGGGACACTAGATGCGCGAGCGCCGCCGTCAATCGCGGCAAGGCCCGAAATAAAGCGAGAGGTTCGGATTGGATGGCGGCGCTAGCCGTGCAGGGCCGCCGCCGCATGCTCCCGGCCGGCTTCCGACGGCCGCAGAAATTCCGAAATCCGCTCGGCCACGACCGGCGGTGAAAACAGGAAGCCCTGCAACTGATGGCAACCGGCCGCGCGCACGAAGCGGTGCTGCTCCCCGGTCTCCACGCCCTCGGCGGTGACGGTGAGCCCGAGCGCGCGCCCAAGGCGGGCGACGCATTCTACGATCGCCGCCGCTTCCTCGGTGACTCCGAGGTTCTTCACGAATGACTGGTCGATCTTGATCTTGTCGACCGGGAAACGGCGCAGATAGCCGAGCGAGGAATATCCGGTGCCGAAATCGTCGAGCACGATGCGAATGCCCATCCGCCGCATTTCCGCGAGCTGGCCGAGCACGTCCGGCGTCGCGTGCAGCAGCATGTTCTCGGTGATCTCAAGCTCGAGGTGGCACGGATCGAAACCCGTTTCGTTGAGGACGCGGCTCACGCGATCCACCATGTCGGAGGAATGGAAATTCGAGGGCGACAAATTCACCGCCAGCGAGATGCCCGGCCAACGGGCGGCGGTTTCGCAAGCCCGGCGCAATACCCACTCGTCGAGCCGCACGATCAGGCCCGAATGCTCGGCCGCCGGGATGAATTCCGACGGCGTCACGAGGCCGCGCTCGGGGTGCTCCCAGCGCATCAGCGCCTCCACGCCGACGATGCGTTCGCCGTCGGCGGATAAGATCGGCTGATACAACACGCGCAGCTCGTCGCGGGCGAGCGTTTGCGCGAGCTCGCGCTCCATCTTGCCGCGCTTGTGCAGCGCCTCCTCGTACCCGGGGTCGAACATGCGCAACGAGCCGCGGCCGTCCGTGCGCGCGCGGTAGAGCGCGATGTCGGCGCGCCGCAGAAGCGTCTCGGGATCGTCGGCGTGCTCGGGGGCGACCGCGACGCCGATCGATGCACTGATCGTGAGCACATGGTCGCCGGCCGGCGTCGGGTGACGCAGGCTGTCGAGCACATGGCGGCAGATGCCGCCGATCTCGTCGTCCTCGTCGAGCCTGATCAGGATCGCGAACTCGTCACCGCCGAGCCGCACCGCACCCACGCAGTTCTTGACCGAGGCGAGCCGCCAGGCGGTGACCGTGAGCAACTCGTCGCCGACGTGATGCCCGAGCGTGTCGTTGATGTCCTTGAAGCCGTCGATGTCGATGAACAAGAGCGCGACGTGCTCGTCCTCTTGCAGGCCGGGGAGTATCTGCGCGAGCGTTTCGATCAATTGCGCGCGATTGCCGAGACCCGTGAGCGTGTCGCGGAAGGCGAGCTCCGTCGCCCGGCGTTCGCTTTCGGCGAGTTGCAGATTCGAGCGCCGCACGTGCCGCAGCACGAAAAACCCGACGACCCCGATGAAGACGACAACGCCCGCGAGCGCGGGCATCAACCGGTAGAGCATCTCCGTCCCGGGCTGGCGCGGCTTCCACACCAGCCACGCATGCGCCCCTTCCCTCGGCAACGGCACTTCGATGCCAATCTTTCCATCGACCGGCTCGGCGCCGTTTTCCAACGCCAGATCGTCGATCGAAAGATTCTTCGCGAGTTGGCGCAGGAGAGCTCCATCGAGGAAGCTCACGCTGATCGCGACGGGCGGCACGCGGTTGCCGAGCAGCGCCGCGTCGTGATTGGGCACGATCGTCGCCGCCACCACCAGCGCGGATTTGTAATCGATGGGGCGGAAGACGGCGCGCGAAGCAGGCTCGGGCAACGATTCCATCTCGCCCGTCCCGCGCGGCGGCATTGCCGCCCGTTTCGCGTAGCTATTCTTCACTTCGGCGACGACCGGATCGACTTGCGGCCGTACCCAATCGTAGAGATCGTTGTAGACGTTCACGCCATCGATCGAGGCGTAGGCCGGCGCGCCGCTGGGATAGAGAATGAAGGACAGATCGTGGCCGCTCGTTTCGCGCAGCCGCTGCCCAAAATAACGATGCAGCCAAGTCGTGTCGTTTTTCAGGAGCACCCGCTGCACCGCCTCGTCCCATTGCGCGAGCGAGACAAGGTCGTGCCGCATGCGGCTGACGAGCGAGCTCCAGGCCGTTTTTCGCGAGCGCAATGTCGCGTCGCGCGCTGTCTTCGTCGACGTTGTGGGCAACCAGGAAGGCAATGCCAAGCAGGGCCGCGACCGCGCTCGCCACCACGAGGCCGGCGGCCACGATCCATCGGTCGCCGAGCCGATGCCGTTCCAGCAGCTCTTTCATGGCTACTGCCACCCAACCCTGAAGGCTTCTGTCTGTTTGGGCGCCAATCTAAAGTACGGCCATTAATCGGCGATCAGCGGCGGAGGCCGATCGACGGCAAGGGTAAATCAAGCGTTAAACCACGGAGAATTCGGCGATTTCCCGCGCGGCGGCGGTAGCGCCTTACGCCAATCCGAACCACAGCGTGGCGATCGCGAGGAACGAGAAGAAGCCGACCACGTCGGTGACGGTGGTGATCAGCGCGCTCGAGGCCACCGCCGGATCGAAGCGGAGCCGGTAGAGAACGAGCGGAATCAGTACCCCACCCAGCGCCGCGGCGACGAGATTGCAGATCATCGCGAGCCCGATCACGATGCCGAGGCCCGGGGTCTTGAACCAGGCGAACGCCGCCACCCCGGTGATGACGGCGAAGGCAAGCCCGTTCACAAATCCGACCATCAATTCGCGTCCGATCACGCGCGCCATGTTGCCGGGGCCGAGCTCGCGCGTCGCCAGCGCCCGCACGACTATCGTCATCGTTTGCGTGGTGGCGTTGCCGCCTTGGCTGGCGACGATCGGCGCCAGCACCGCGAGCGCGACCATTTTTTGCAATTGGCCCTCGAAAAATCCCAGCACCGACGAGGCGAGGAAGGCGGTCGCCAGATTCACCAAAAGCCAATTGAAGCGCCCGCGGGTGATGCGCCAGAACGGATCGGAGAGCTGCTCGTCGGGCTTGACGCCGCCGAGCGCCTTGATGTCCTCGCCCGCCTCCTGTTCGATCACGTCGACCATGTCGTCGACGGTCAAGACGCCGACGAGCCGCCCTTCCTCGTCGAGCACCGGCGCGGAGACGAGGTTGTAGCGCTCGAACAGGCGCGCGGCGTGTTCCTGGTCGTCGGTCGCGCGCACCACCTCGTGCTCGGTGACCATGATGTCGGAAACGGAGACGGGGCGCTGGGTTCTGAGCAGCTTGTCGAGCGGCACCGCCCCGATGAAATGGTGCTCGGGATCGGCGACGTAGATTTCGTAGAAGTCGTCCGGCAGGTCGCGATTTTCGCGCAAATGATCGATGGTGCGCCCCACGTCCCAATCCCGCCCCACCGCGACGAACTCCGTCTGCATCAGGCGGCCGGCGCTGTCCTCCGGATAAAGCAATCTTTTCTTGAGCGCCACGCGCTCCAGCGCCGGCAGTGCTTCGAGAATCTCGTCCTGCTCTTCTTTCGGCAGGTCTTCGAGAATCTTGAGCGCGTCGTCGGATTCGAGCGCGCGCATGCCCTCGGCGACCTTCGCCGGCCGCAGTTCATCGAGAATTTCTCCGCGCACCGAGTCCTGGACCTCGGTGAGCGCGGTGAAATCGAAATCGTCGCCCAACAACTCGACGAGGCCCGGCCGATCATCCTGGTCGAGCGCCTCGATGAGATCGCCGAGGTCGGATTCATGCAGCCCGGCGGAAAGCTCGCGCAATTTTCCCACGTCGCGCGCGCCGATCGCCGCCGCCACCGCCGCGCGAAATTTCGGCGCGACGTTGCCCTCCGGCGTGCGGAATTCCGGCGGTTTTTTTCGCCGCCGGCGCTTGGGCTTCGGCTTCGGCTCGTCTATTTTTTCGGGCACGTCGCTCATGCGCCGTTTCTAGGCGCGCATTCCGGCGAAGGCAAACCGTTGCGCGCGAGAACGCGGCGTCAATGGGACGGCGCGCACCCTCTTCGCTATTGCCTAAGTCTTGGCCGCGTCACAATGTCCGCGCACGGATCGCGGTATTCGCGGAGCGCGTCGCTTTTCCAACCCCTTCGAGAACAAGATGCGGATCGGCTTGCGAAAATATTTTCCGAATATGCCGCGCTTCCCGATCGCCTCGGCGGCGGTTTTCTCGCTTTTTCTCCTCGCCGTGCCGGACGCTCTTGCCGAGACGGTGGCGACATCAGCCCCGCTGTGCTGGACGCCAGCAGCGCTCGCCTATCACGCGGGCGAGGAGCGTATTCAAAGAGGCGTGCCCGCCGCCCTCGCAAGTCCGCCCAAGCGCGTGCCGGCGGAATTTTCGCCGGTCACGGGAATGCCGCGCGGCGTCATCCGCCGCGTGAAGCTGCCGCCGGGTCAAAAGCTCGTCGCGCTCACCTTCGACCTTTGCGAGACCCGCCACGAAGTCGCGGGCTACCAGGGCGGCATCGTCGATTACCTGCGCGAGAACAATGTCAAGGCGACTTTCTTCGCCGGCGGCAAATGGTTGCTCACCCATCGCGAGCGGGCGGAACAATTGATGTCCGACCCCCTGTTCCAGGTCGCCAACCACGGCTGGGAGCATCAAAACCTGCGCCGCCTCACGGGTACGGCGCTCAAGGCCGAGATCGAGAACGCGCAACTCGCCTACGAGGACGTGCGCGCCGGGCTCGAAGCAAAACAATGCATCGCCCGCGACGCGGTGACCCTCGCCGCCGCGCGGGCGCCGAAGCGGATGAACTATCTTCGCTTCCCGTATGGGGCCTGCAATCCGGCCTCGCTGGAGGCCGTGGCGCAAGAAGGCCTGGTTGCGATTCAGTGGGACGTGGCGGCCGGCGATCCCGCGCCCGGCGAAAGTGCGGCGCAAATGGCGCGCGTCGTGCTTGCTTCGGTGCAGCCCGGATCGATCGTCATCTTCCATGCCAACGGCCGCGGCTGGCACACCGACGCCGCCCTACCGAAAATCGTTTCCCAATTGAAGGCGCAAGGCTACGAATTCGTCACCATCCCGGAATTGCTCGCTGCCGGCGAGTCGGAAATGGCTTCGACCTGCTTTAATCTACGTCCCGGTGACACCAATATTTACGACTTTCTGGTAGGCCGGAGCCGAACACGGCGCGGTGCCGCGCCAGAACTCAGGCTTTTTTGGATGGGATTTCCGCCGATTTTTTCCCGACCCCCTGGCGCCAAGCGCGATTCATTGTAAGAATTCTCCAAGTTTCGGGGGGTTCTTTCATGCGTCTGTTTTTGTTGAGCGGCGCGCTCGCCGCCGGGCTCCTCGTGTGCCCGGCGCTCGCCGGGGATTGCCCCGGCAATCCCGACGCGCTCGGCACCTCGCGCACGATCACGGTCGATCCGGCCAAGACCCCGCGCATCGGCAGCATGAGCTACCCGCAATCGCTGCCGCTCGAACCCAAGGAGGTGGTGCTCACCTTCGACGACGGGCCGCAGCCCAAATACACCGTGCAAGTGTTAGAGACGCTCGCGCGCGAATGCGTGAAGGCGACTTTTTTCATCATCGGCGATCGCTCGCAAAGGAATATCCCGACTGGGTTCAGCGCGAGGCGCGCGCCGGGCACACGATCGGCAATCACAGCGAAACATCATCCGCGCTACATCGACAAACTTCCCCTGGAGCGCGGCCTGGCGGAAATTGCGAACGCGGGCGCGCCATATCGAGGAGGCGCTGGCGTCGTCCGGCTTCAAAATGGCGCCGTTCTTCCGCTTTCCGGGATTCCGGCATACGGAAGCCATGGACCAGTATCTCAACTAAACAAGGCTACGTGGCGGTCGGTGCCGATTTCCCCGCCGACGATTGGACCTTCATCGGTCCCGACACGGTCTTGAAGCGCGCCATGGATCGGCTCGAAAAACGCGGCTCCGGAATCCTGCTCTTGCACGATATTCATCAACGCACCGCCACCATCCTGCCGAAGCTGCTGCGCGAGCTGAAGGCACGCGGCTACAAGGTCGTGCACATGGTTCCGGCGGACGGCGCCACCCTGGTCGCCGCCGCGCCTGCCCCGGCCGCTCCTCCCGCGGAGGCGCAAGGATGGCCGGGCGAAGGAGTCGGCGCCGCAGGAAGTCGCAATGAAAGCGGCTCCGACGCAGACCGCATCAAAAGATCCGGGCACAAACGTGTCGGCTCCAAAGGAGGCCATGACGAAAGCGGCCCCGATGGAAACCGCTTCAAAGGCAGCTTCCCGGCAAGCCGCGCTGAAGGGCAGGCCAGCGAAAGAAGCCGCGGCAAAGGAGCCGGACGCTAAACAATCGCCAGCCGCCGCCGCGCCGCACCACCGGCATACTGCATCCTGGCGGCGCGGCCACCATCCCACGCGCCAAGCGGCGGTGAAGACCTACACGCGCAGCCTGCGCGACAGCCCCGACTGATCATGTTCCAATAAAAACGGAAACGGCGGCCTCCCGGCCGCCGTCCCGCCTGCGATCTTCCAATTTGGTGCGGCCGAGAGGACTCGAACCTCCAAGGGTTGCCCCGCTAGCACCTCAAGCTAGTGCGTCTACCAATTCCGCCACGGCCGCGTTTTGATGGATTTCAGGACTGGCCTCGCGCCATCCGCCGCGCCATCTAACAAATCGAGGGGTGGCCCTCAAGGGCCGGCTTGTCAGCGCCGGGGCTCGGCCTCGGGCCGCGACAGGAGGCGCGTAATGGCGACGCCAATGCGGTTTCCGTTGACCGAAACCGTGCCCTTGGCGACCGGCAAATTGTTGGCGAGAATCGTCACCTCGTCGTCCTCGGTCGCCTCTAGCTCGATGATGGCGCCGCGGCTCATGCGCAGCATCTGGTGGATGGGCATGGTCGTGGCGCCGAGCACCACGGAGATATCGCAGACGACTTCGTTGATCGATGCCACGGCGGCCCCCGAAACCCGCTATGAATTCAGCACGGCTATGGTTAGCGAATGATTAACGACCGCCTTACGCTCGCCCCGCTCAAGCCCCCCGCTCCCGGCGAAGCACCGGTCGAGTGGCGCGTGGCGGCCTCGCCCGTCGGCTATGCCGAAGCCGTGGCGCTCATGGAGAAGCGGGCGGCGGCGATCGCAGCGGGCACGGCGCCCGAACTGGTCTGGCTCCTCGAGCATCCGCCGCTCTTTACCGCCGGCACCGGCGCCCGCGGCGAGGATCTCGCCGGCACCGAACGCTTTCCGGTGCATACCACCGGCCGCGGCGGCCGCCTCACCTATCACGGGCCGGGCCAGCGCGTCGGCTATGCGATGCTCGATCTGAAGCGACGCGGCGCCGACGTGCGCCGCTACGTACTCGCGCTCGAGGAATGGATCATCCGCGCGCTCGCGCGCTTCGACGTGAAGGGCGAGCGGCGCGCCGACCGCATCGGCGTGTGGGTGCAGCGCCCCGACAAGGGCGAGGGCTGCGAGGACAAGATCGCGGCGCTGGGCATCCGCGTGAAGCGCTGGGTCACGCTGCACGGAATCTCGCTCAACGTCGCGCCCGACCTTACGCACTACGCGGGGGTTCTTCCGTGCGGCGTGAGCGAGCGGAAATGGGGTGTCACCAGCCTCGCTGATCTTGGCGTGAAGGCATCGATGACCGACGTCGATGCCGCATTGCGCGCGAGTTTCGAGGAGATCTTCGGGCCGGTAGCGGCCGCCGACGAAGCCCGCGAGCCGGTCTGACCGTTCGTAAATAGGGCACTGAGCTCCGATGACCGCTTGCCGAATACGCGAGTCACGCAAGCGTTAGTTGGCAGCGGGCTTCCTCCGCCATAAGCATTCGGCCAAGATCGCCGCCATCAAGGGAGGAACCAAACATGACAAAAGATCGCTCTCATGGACCGCCGCACCCTGCTTCGCCTCGGCGCCGGCGCGGCGCTCACGCCCTTGGTTTTTTCCGCGCCGTCATGGCGCAATCGCCGGCGGGCGGCGCGATGAAAATCGGCGTCGTCGGCTCGGGCAAGCTCGGCGGCACCGTCGGCGGCCTGTGGGCCAAAGCCGGGCATCAAGGTGATGTTTTCCTCGCGCCATCCCGACGAGCTGAAGGGCCTTGTCGGAAGGACTGGGCGCGAACGCCCGCGCCGGTACCGTCGCAGAGGCCGTGGCGTTCGGCGACGTCAATCCTGATCGCCGTGCCCTACGCCGCGCTGCCGCGAGGTCGGGCGCGACAATGCCGCGGCCCTCAAGGGCAAGGTGGTGCTCGACGCCTGCAATCCGATCGCCGCCGCGCGACGGCGACATCGTGAAGGAGGCGATGGAGAACGGCGTCGGCGAAACCTCCGCCAAATATCTGCCCGGTACGCGGCTCGTGCGCGCGTTCAATTCCTTCGGCGCCGGTTCCTTCGCCAGCGAAGCGCATCGCGCCGGCGAGCCGATCGGCGTGCCGATCGCGAGCGACGATGCGGAAGCGCTCAAAGTCGCGACGAAGCTCGTGCGCGACGCCGGCTTCGAGCCGGTGGCGGTGCCGCTTGCCCGCGCTCGCGAGTTCGCGCCGCCGGGGCCGCTGTTCCGGCAGGCCCTGCCGGTGAGCGAGTTGAAGGCCCGCCTCGGAATCAAAGGATGAGCGAGCCCGCGGGCAAAGCCGCCGCATCGGGCGGCGGCTTTCTCTATTCGCTTGCTACGCCGGCTGATCGATGTGCGGCGCGAGGAAGTCGCGGCGCTCGCCTGGGCGTGGCTCTACATTTTCGCGGTGCTCTCCTCCTATTACATCATGCGGCCGATCCGCGATCAGATGGGCGTCGCGGGCGGCGTCAACAATCTGCAATGGCTGTTCACCGGCACGCTTGTCGGCATGCTTTGCCTCAACGTCCCGTTCGCCTATCTCGTGAAGACGCTGCCGCGCACGCGCTTCATCCCGATCAGCTATCGCTTCTTCGCCGCCAACATTCTCGTCTTCGCGGCGCTGCTGTATTTCGCCGACAACGCACAGACGATCTGGATCGGCCGCGCCTTCTTCATCTGGATTTCGATCTTCAATCTCTTCGTCGTCTCGGTATTCTGGGCGCTGATCGTCGATATTTTTTCTTCCGAGCAGGGCAAGCGGCTGTTCGGCTTCATCGCCGCCGGCGCCACCATCGGCGCCATCGCCGGATCCGGGCTCACCGCCTCGCTCGCGCGCTACGTGCCGGTGACGTTTTTGCTCATCGGCTCCGTCCTTCTTCTCGAAGTCGCGGTGTTCGCCGTCCGCCGCCTGTCGCGGCTCGCCGGCACGCTGCACGCCGAGCCCGCCTCGGTCGCCGACCGGCCGATGGGCGGCAGCGTGTTCGCCGGCATCACGCATCCGTTCAAGTCCGCCTATCTCCTGAACGTGAGCGTTTTTATTCTCCTGTTTGCGATCACCGCGACGTTTCTCTATTTCGAGCAGGCCGGGATCGTGAGCCGCAGCTTCGCCGACCGCGGCGCGCAGACCGCCTTCTTCGCCACCATCGACCTTCTGGTGAATTGCTTGACGCTTGCCGTCGCAGCTTTTCCTCACCGGCCGCATTCTTCGCTACTTCGGCGTCGGGCTCGCGCTCGCCTTCCTTCCGCTCCTGACGTTGTGCGGATTCGCGACGCTCGCCTTCGTTCCGGCGCTCTCCGCCCTCGTCGCCTTCCAGGTGCTGCGCCGCTCCAGCGACTACGCTATCGCCCGCCCGGCGCGCGAAGTGCTCTACACCGTCGTGCCGCGCGAGGACCGCTACAAGGCGAAGAACTTCATCGACACGGTGGTCTATCGCGGCGGCGACCAGATCGGCGCCTGGTCGTATGCGCTGCTGCGCGGCATTCGGCTTCGGCATAACGGAAGTCGCCGCCGTCGCCATCGCGCTCTCGGTGCTGTGGCTATTCAACGGCCTGTGGCTCGGCCGCAAGCAGGAAGCGATGGTGGTCGCAAGACCAGCGAAGATTCAACCCGTTTGAAGCACCGAGAAACGCTCGCCGGGCTCGCGCCGCGCCAAATCGCTCGCGTCCGCTTCCTCGATATCCATCCGCTCGACACGCGCTGCCACCGGGCCGCGACGGCAAGCCTTGATCATGTCGTCGAGCATAGGCTCGTCGCCCGCGATCAGCGTCTCGACCGAGCCGTCACGGCGATTGCGCACCCAGCCCTCGAGTCCGCGTCGAACCGCCTCGCGCTCGACGAAGGCACGAAAGCCGACGCCGTGCACGCGGCCGTGAATCGTGAGCCGGACGAAGCGCATTCACCACCTCGTCTTGTCCTATGCGCCGTTATTAGGTGAACTCCAAAATCACCGCGTCGACCGCGAGGCTTTCGCCCGGTTTGACGTGAATCTTCTTCACCGTCGCGTCGCGCTCGGCGCGCAGCACATTCTCCATCTTCATCGCCTCGACGATGGCGAGTTGCTCGCCGGCCTTGATCTCCTGCCCTTCGGCGACCGCGATCGAAATGACCAGCCCCGGCATCGGGCAGCGCACGTACTTGCCGGTATCAGCGACGGCTTTTTTCGGCATCAGCCGCGCCAGAGCCGCCTCCGAGTCGGTATAGACATGGGCCTTCGTCTGCACGCCGCGCCAGGCGAGATCGAAGCCGTTCGGCGATCGCGCGCACCTGCACCGCGATTTCCTGGCCGTCGAGCGTGCCGTTCCAGACTTGGTCGCCGGGCTTCCACGCCGATTGCAGAACATGCACGCGCGGCTCGACGCCCTTGCCGTCGAGGAAGCGCACGGCGATCGCGTCCCCCTGGCGCATGATTTCGAGCCCGATTTCGTTCTCGCCCAGGCGCACGGCGCGCCGCTTCTCGCGCGTCACCACGCGCCCGGTCATCTGGCCGGAAATCTTGCGCTTGCGCTCGCCCTGCACGTGATCCATCGCCGCCGCCACCGCCGCCAGCGTTCGCGCGATCTCGCCTGCCGGCGCGCTGGCGCGGAAACCGTCGGGATATTCCTCGGCAATGAAGCCGGTCGAAAGCCGTCCCTCGCGCCAGCGCGGATGCTGCATGAGGGAAGCGAGAAACGGAATGTTGTGGCGCACGCCCTCGATCGAGAACGCATCGAGCGCCTCGCTCATCGCCTCGATCGCGGCCGCCCGCGTCGGCGCCTGCGTCACGAGTTTCGCGATCATCGGATCGTAGAAGAGCGAGATTTCGCCGCCCTCATAGACGCCGGTATCGTTGCGCACCCGCGCCTCGCCGCGCTTCCCTTCCGCCGGCGGCCGATAGCGCACGAGCCGCCCGGTGGACGGCAGAAATCCGCGAAACGGATCCTCGGCATAGATGCGGCTCTCGATCGCCCAGCCTTGCGGTTTGATGTCGCTCTGCTTGATCGAAAGCTTCTCGCCGGCGGCGACGCGGATCATCTGCTCGACGAGATCGATGCCGGTGATCATTTCGGTCACCGGATGCTCGACCTGCAGCCGCGTGTTCATCTCGAGAAAATAGAAGCTCTTGTCCTGTCCCGCGACGAACTCGACCGTGCCCGCCGAGTCGTAGCCGACCGCCTTGCCGAGCGCGACCGCCTGCTCGCCCATCTTCTTGCGCGTCGCCTCGTCGAGGAGCGGCGACGGCGCCTCCTCGACGACCTTCTGGTTGCGGCGCTGGATCGAGCATTCGCGCTCGCCGAGATAGACGACGTTGCCGTGCTTGTCGCCCAAGAGTTGAATTTCGATGTGGCGCGGATTGACGATGAATTTTTCGACGAATACGCGGTCGTCGCCGAACGAGGACTTCGCCTCGGAGCGCGCGCGCGCGAAGCCTTCCGCGACTTCCGCTTTCGAATGCGCGATCCGCATGCCCTTGCCGCCGCCGCCGGCCGAGGCCTTGATCATCACCGGATAGCCGATCTCGTCGGCGATCTTGGCCGCGTGCTGCTCGTCCTCGATCACGCCGAGAAAGCCGGGCACGGTCGAGACCTTCGCTGCTTGCCGCGAATTTCTTCGAATTCGATCTTGTCGCCCATCGCCTCGATCGCGCGCACGTTCGGCCCGATGAAGACGATGCCGGCGGCCTTCAGCGCCTCGGCGAAGGCCGCGCGCTCGGAGAGAAATCCGTAGCCGGGATGCACGGCTTCCGCGCCCGTTTGCTTGCAGGCGGCAACGATCTTGTCGATCAGGAGGTAGGACTGCGCCGCCGGCGGCGGACCGATAGGCACCGCCTCGTCGGCCATCTCGCACATGCAACGCATCGGCGTCGGCATCGGAATAAACCGCGACCGTCTCAATTCCCATCTTGCGCGCGGTCTTGATGACGCGGCAGGCGATTTCGCCGCGATTGGCGATCAGGATCTTGCGTGAACATGCCCCGTACTCTACCTACCACGACCTGTGTTGCGGCGCGACGCGAAAAAAGTCAATTCACCCACGCACTTGAAGCGTAATGCATTCGTTGCGTAAGCGGCATAAAAGCGTACTAGGCGAAAAAGAACATCCTCCGGGAGCATCCGATGCCGACAAGCCGCCGACCCCTCGCCGCGCTTTCCTTGAGCGCCCTGTTATGGGTCGCCGCTTGCGCCGACGATGGGCCCCCGCCGCGCAACCTCGTCCTGTTCGTTCCGGACGGGCTGCGCGCGTCGCTGGTGAGCGCCGAGACCGCGCCGACCATGGCGGCGTTACGCGACCGCGGCGTCAACTTCGCCAATCCGCATTCGGTTTTTCCCACCTTCACCATGCCGAACGCCTCGGCGATGGGGACGGGCCACCAGTTGGGCGACACCGGGCTCTACGGCAATACCTTCTACACCGCCACGCCCATTGCCGCCGCCGACGGCACACGACGCCCTTCATCGAAAGTCGATGCCGTGCTCGGCGAACTCGACCGACATTTCGACGGCAATTTCATCAGCGAAGAAGCGATCCTCCACGCCGCCTACGCGCGCGGCTTCAGCACCGCGGCGCTCGGCAAACACGGGCCGACGCTCTTGTTCGACAGCACGTTACCCGACGGCATGCGCACGATCATATTCGACGATGTGACGGGAACGGCAGCCGGAATTCCGCTATCCCCCGAGGTGCAGGCCGCGCTCACGGCCGCCGGCTTGCCGCTCGCGACACCGCCGCGCGGCGAAAATAGCAAGGCAGGCGATGCGAAGACGCCCGGCACGGCCGTCGCCAACATTACGCAGCAAAAATATTTTGCCGATGTCGCGACCAAGATTCTGCTGCCCCTGTTCAAGGCGAAGAAAAAACCCTTCGTGCTGGTGTTCTGGTCGCGCGATCCCGATGGCAGCCAGCACAATCACGGTGACGGCCACCTCAACATCGCACCTGGGATCAACGGCCCGACTTCGCTCGCCGGCGTGAAGAACGCCGACGACAATCTGAAACAAATCCTGGAGGCGCTGTCCGCTCTCGGGCTTGCGAACTCGACCGACATCGTGATCGCCGCCGACCACGGCTTCTCGACCATATCGAAGGAAAGCAAAACGAGCGCCGCCGCGCAAATGAAATTCGCAGGCGTTCCCGACGGCTTCCTGCCGCCGGGCTTCCTCGGCGTCGATCTGTCGAAGGCCCTCGCGCTCCCGATTTACGACCCCGATCAGAAGAACGCGCTGCTGCCGGAAGGCGGTCTTCCCCGCTTCGGCAACGCGCTGATCGGGCCAGGATCCCGCAAGTCCGGACCTCGTCGTCACCACCAACGGAGACTCCGACCTCGTTTATGTGCCGAAGAAGGATCGCCCGCTGGCCGAACGCGTGCTCGCGGCACTGTTCGCGCAGGATTACGTCAGCGGGATCTTCGTCGATGACGATCTCGGAACATTTCCCGGCACGTTGCCGCTGAGTGCGATCGATCTGAAAGGGTCCGGCGGACGCTACGGCCCTCCATCGTCGTGAACTTCCGCACCTATTCCACCGGCTGCAATCAGCCGGTGCTTGTGTACGGTCTCGGTCGCGGACACGCGCCTGCAACAAGGCCAGGGCATGCATGGCGGCTTCGGCCGCGCCGACACCATGAATTTCATGGCCGCTGCCGGCCCGAGCTTCAAAACCGGTTTCGTCGATCCCGCGCCGGTGAGCAATTCCGACGTCGGCAAGACAATCGCCAAAGTGCTCGGCCTCAACATTCCCTTCAAGGGCATGCTGATGGGCCGCGTGATCGAGGAGGCGTTGCCCGGCGGCGAGGTTCCGGCCTCCGAAGCGGGCGTCATCCGCTCCGAACCGGGTCCCGAAGGCCTCGCGACCTTGCTCGCCTTTCAGCGGGTTGGCAGCGCGTCCTATTACAGCGCCGCCGGCTTCGCGGGCCGTACCGTCGGTTTGCCGGGCGAGACGGCGGCGAGCCGCTGAGCATGATCCCGAAAAGTGGGAACCGGTTTTCGGAAAAGATCATGCTCCGGCAAAATGTTAGGGGCGCGGGCCGATTTAACTTAAAACGATAGTGCTCTACGCCGCGGAATCGTGCAGCCGCCGGATCGACGGATTGGGGCGCGGCGCTTCCGCGCCGAGAAACTTCAGCAATTCGAATTCGGCCATTGTCGGCCGGCCGTCGCGCATGATGCGCTCGGAAAGCCAGGCGGCCTGCTCCCGGTTCGGAGCGGCGCTCGTCAACGCGCCGCCCGGCGCAAGCGCCTGCTGGCGCGGCGCCACCGCTTCGCCCGAAGCGTGCACCGCATGGTGCGCGATCGCCCGATAAAACAGGCCACCGAAGGCGGGATCGTTCGTGGAGCGCGCGGTCGCATCGTGCAGATCGAACAGCGCCTCGGCTTCCTCACGCGTGACCGCCGCACCGTCAACGCCGCCCGCCGCGATCAGGATGCGGTAGAGAAGCGCTGTATCTTCGCCGTCGACGACACGGGTGAAATGCGCGCGCGGTCCGATCGCGGGCCCCTCGCCCTTGATAATCGCCGCCCGCACCTGCCCGATCGCGAAGACCACGAGCGACGAAGGAACCTCGCGGGCGGCTTCCATCGCGCGCAGCAACGTCTCGATGGCGGTGACGGTTTCGACCTCGCCTGCCGGCGCCAGCGACGCCATCAGCCAATCGGCTTCCTCCGGCGTGATGATTCCTGCAGGCTCCGCCGAGATCAGATGATCGGCGATCGCGTTGGCGATGAAATCGCGCCAGCTCGCGGCTGAATTGCGCTGCATGCGATCGAGCATAAGTAGCGCCTCCGCTTCGGCGCGGCTGATCGCGTCCTCGGGATCTCTCTGCCGCCGGAGCTGAACCAGATCCGCCGCGGCTACCGCCTCCGCCAGCGACGCGGGCAAAGCGCCCATGCCGAACCCCACTCTCCTTGAATGTCCCGTGCGATAAGCTTGCGCGAAGGCGAGTTACCAATATGTAAACGGGCGCGCATTTCCACAGCCGATCGCGGCCACGGACCTCGCATTTTTCCGCCGGCCTTGCCCATTTCTTGTGCGATTACGACCGAGGATGCGCTAGGCTCGTTTCTTGGGAGATTTCGATGTCGCGAAGCGCGGGAATCCACCACGTCACGGCGATCGCCGGCGAGCCCAAGCGGCACGTCGCCTTCTACAACCGTGCGCTCGGCCTGCGCCTCGTCAAGCGCACGGTGAATTTCGACGACCCCGGCACTTGGCATCTTTATTTCGGCGACGAGATCGGCTCGCCCGGCTCGGCGCTTACCTTCTTCCTATGGGAGAACGTGCCTCCCGGAAAGCACGGCGCCGGCGAAGCGCAGGAAATCGCCTTCGCCATTCCCGAGGGCTCGCTCGCGTTCTGGCAAAAGCGCCTCGCCGACAAGGGGGTCATGGCCGAGGAGCAAACGCGGTTCGGCGAAACCGTGCTCGCCTTCGACGATCCCGACGGGCACAAGCTCGAACTCGTGGCGTCGAAGATCGCGTCCTCCGTTCCCGGCTGGGGCGGCGGCGAAGTGCCGGCCGAGCATGCCGTCCGCGGCTTTCACGGCATCACGCTGGAGCTCCGTCATCCCGAGCGCACCGCCCGCGTGCTGGAGGAGGTCTTCGGCTTCGAACCCGAACGCAGCGAAGGCAATCGCCAGCGCTTCCTCGCCAAGGACGGCCCGCTCGGGCGGATTGTCGATCTCCGCGTCACCCCCGGCCTGGCGCATGCCTCGCAAGGCATCGGCACCGTCCATCACGTCGCCTTCCGCGCCGCCGACGACAAGGCAGAGATGACGATGCGCGAGCGCGCATCGAAGCTCGGGCTGCAAGCGACCGAGCAGGTGGAGCGCCTCTATTTCCGCTCGGTTTATTTCCGCGAGCCGAGCGGCATCCTGTTCGAGATCGCCACCGACCAGCCTGGCTTCACGTTGGACGAGCCGAAGGAGAAGCTCGGCGGCAAGATCGCGCTGCCGCCCTGGTATGAATCCGCGCCGGGCGGAGATCGAAGCCGCCTTGCCGCCGCTGGAGTAGCGGGCGAGCAATTAACTCGAATATTATGTGAATATATTTCTTATCTGGTAGTCGATGTGAAAAGAGCTATATTACGAGCAGAAAAGCGGGCACCCCGATCGCTCCGGCAGCGCGGGCGCACCGCGGCTCACTTGAGGAGGTTTTAATGGCTCTTTCGATTGGCGACACCGCGCCCGATTTCGAGGCGCAGACGACCGAAGGCAAAATCAAGTTTCACGATTGGATCGGCGATTCCTGGGCCGTCTTGTTCTCGCACCCCAAGGATTTCACCCCGGTCTGCACCACCGAGCTTGGCTACATGGCCAAGATCGACCCCGAATTCAAAAAGCGCAACGTCAAGATCATCGGCTTGAGCGTCGATCCGGTCGACCGGCATGCGAGCTGGGCGGCCGACATCAAGGAGACGCAGGGATTCGCGCCGAACTATCCGATGATCGGCGATCCCGATCTCAAGATCGCCAAGGCCTGGGGCATGCTGCCCGCAGCCGCCAACGGCGATGCCTCCAAGCGCACGCCGGCCGACAATCAGACCGTCCGCAACGTTTTCGTCATCGGCCCCGACAAGAAGATCAAGCTGATCCTCGTCTATCCGATGACTACGGGACGCAACTTCGACGAAGTGTTGCGCGTGATCGATTCACTCCAGCTCACCGCCAAGCACAAGGTCGCGACCCCCGTGAACTGGAAGCAGGGTGAGGACGTCATCATCGCCGGCTCCGTTTCCGACGAGGATGCGAAGAAGACCTATCCGCAAGGCTGGAAAGCGCCGAAGCCCTATATCCGGATCGTGCCGCAGCCCAAGGCTTGAAGCGGCGATCGCATACCCAAAGGCCCTCCCCCTGTGGCCGGGCGGAGTGCGGGAGAAATCCCCGCTCCGCCCTTATCTTGGCGGCAGCGGGGGAAACTCGCTTATTTTGCTTTGTCGGGATCGACTTTGGGCAGCGGCATCGGCCTCGCCCGTTGCAGGCGTTCCTTCGACCAGCCGGGCGACTTCGGCTGCTCGGTGATCTCCACCGATTCGATGCGCTTTTCCGCGGTCGGCTTTTGCGGCGGATCGTTGCTGCTGTTGGACTGGGCCATGGCTGCGAGCGGAAAAACCGCTGTGAAGAGGGCGATCAGGGCAAGTAACCCGCGCATGGCGGCTCCTTAGCAATCTGTATCGCCGCCCTTGTCTACGAGCGTCATGCCGTAGGGTGGCGGATTTCAAGGCGTTGGAATTAACTCCTTGTCATGTCGGGCGCGTGGTGAACGCGAAGCGAGCGGCGGAATTGCACCAGGCAATTCCGCCGCTTTTCTTATTTGCAGCCGCGCTGGACGTATTCCAGCATCGTCTTGAAGTCGGCGTCGAATTGCGGGCCGAAGGATACCGTTGTGTCGTCGCCGACGTGATGCGAGGTGACGCTGATCGCGCGGTTGCTGCCGGGCTGCGTGCTGGCGTTGAAATTGCCGACCCAGACGCCGCCGCTCGATCCGCCGGCGTTCTTCGGATTGCCGTGCTTAAGCCTGACGAGACCGGGCCTTGTTTCGGGAAACGTCAGCGGTCCGCCGTCCATCTGCACCACTTCTCCATCCATGATATCGGCGGGATAGCCGACCTTGACCGCCGTCGAATAGTCCGAGGGCTGATAGTTGAAGTGCCAGCCGAAATTGCCGGTCTTCGAACTGTCTTCGGCGAGCAGCATGGCGTAATCGAAATGCCAGAAATTGTCGTCGTCCGACGAGCCGTGCACCCACTTGTTCCACACCGCGTAGCATTTCGGCCGCACGATCTGCGTGGCATCTCCGCGCTGGTACTGCAGCGCGAAGATGAAATCGCGATACCACTCGCCCGTCGTGTCGTCGCGCATGCAGTGCGCGGCGGTCAGCACGACGTTCGGCGCGATGAACTGGGCCGAGCAGATGTAATCGCCATCCGTCTTTTTGAAGCCGAACTTTCCGGCCCAGCGCAACGGAATCGACTTAGGATCGCCGGTTTTTCTGTCGGCCTGGCCGACGTTCTGCGCCGATCCGCTCGCCTGCCGGCCCGGCGCTCCGCGGTCCCGACGGCGCCGATTTGGGTGCGCCGCCCGGCGTCGCTTTCGCGATCGGGGTCGGCAACGGCTTGGCGCTACGCAGGCGGCCTTCCGACCACTGCACGCCGCGTTGCTGACTCGGCGACAGGATGACGGAGTTGATGCGCTTGGCCGCGGTGGTGGGCGCGTTTGCGCGAACGCCAACGCGCCGCCGAGCAGCATCATGCAGGCGGCCGCGAGCGTCAGTGCCGCTGTCGGCGACCTCGATTGAATCGATGATTTCACGAAATTCAAAAACCGCACTTTTCTCTCCTCCGCATTTCAGAGCAGCCAACGATATACCGGCGCTTTGCCAACCGCACCATAGTCGAATACCTACTTCATTACGGCGCTTTTCGACTTCCATCTGTCGCAATCGCGGCCGGGTGCGCGCGGTTCGTCGGCGCGAAGAATGGGGAGAAAGCCATGGAAGTCCGCGCCGCGGTCGCCTTCGAGGCCGGGAAGCCGCTTGCGATCGCGAAGGTCAAGCTCGAAGGCCCCAAGGCCGGCGAAGTGCTGGTCGAAATCAAGGCGACAGGCGTCTGTCATACCGATGAATTCACCCGTTCGGGCGCCGACCCGGAGGGGCTTTTCCCGGCCATCCTGGGGCACGAAGGCGCGGGCATCGTCGTCGAGACCGGCGCGGGCGTCACCTCGCTGAAAAAAGGCGACCACGTCATCCCGCTCTACACGCCCGAGTGCCGCGAGTGCGAATACTGCCTCTCGCGCAAGACCAATCTCTGCCAGAAGATCCGCACTACCCAAGGCGCCGGCGTCATGCCCGACGGCACTTCGCGCTTCTCGCTCGATGGCAAGAAACTCCACCATTACATGGGCACGTCTACGTTTTCCAATTTCACCGTGGTGCCCGAAATCGCCCTCGCCAAGATCCGCGAGGACGCTCCCTTCGACAAGGTCTGTTACATCGGCTGCGGTGTCACCACCGGCCTCGGCGCCGTGATCAACACCGCCAAGGTCGAGGCCGGCACGCGCTGCGTCGTCTTCGGTCTTGGCGGCATCGGGCTGAACGTCGTTCAGGGCCTGCGGCTCGTGGGCGCCGAGATGATCGTCGGCGTCGACTTGAATCCGGAACGCAAGAAATGGGGCGAACGCTTTGGAATGACTCACTTTGTCAATCCGCGCGAAGCCGGCAACGACCTCGTGAAATACCTCGTCGACCTCACCAAGGGCGGCGCCGACTACACCTTCGAATGCGTCGGCAACGTCGATTTGATGCGGGCGGCGCTCGAATGCTGCCACAAGGGCTGGGGCGAGAGCGTCATCATCGGGGTGGCGCCTGCGGGCGCCGAGATCAAGACGCGTCCCTTTCAGCTGGTGACCGGCCGGGTCTGGCGCGGCACTGCCTTCGGCGGCGCCCGCGGCCGCACCGACGTGCCGCGGATCGTGGACTGGTACATGGAGAAGAAGATCGAGATCGACCCGATGATCACCCACACCATGCCGCTCGAAGACATCAACAAGGCCTTCGACCTGATGCATGAGGGCAAGTCGATCCGCAGCGTCGTCCTGTTCTGAGCCCCGGCCGGCCCTTCTCGGCCTATCGTAAGCAAGTGCGGCGGTCTTATAATGGTGAACGATACAGGCTGAGGATCGGCAATTTGCATCACCGAGCGCTTGTTTTTTGCTGTAGAGGCGGAGCAGTAGTGACTTTGAAGCTCGCTCGACTGACGCTTATCGCGGTTTTCTCTTTGGTAGCGTCTTCTGCCTACGCCGAAGAAACCAAGCTTCGCGTCAGTATCTTCCCGGATGCGCAAAACCTCGCGCTATTCGTCGCTCAAGACCAGGGCTTCTTCAAGAAACGCGGCCTCGAGGTCGAGATCGCATTTACGCCTAGCTCGCCCGCGCTGCGCGATGGCCTTGCGAACAGCAGCCATCAGATCGTTCACGCGGCTGTCGACAATGCGGTTGCGATGATCGAGATCGCCAAGGCGGATGCAGTCATCGTTGCTGGTGGTGGCAATGGCGCAACCGAACTCATGGTGCGCCCCGAGATCAATTCCTTTGCCGATCTTCGCGGCAAGACGGGAGTGGTCGACGCGACAAACACCGCTTACGCACTAATCATGTATAAGATGCTGGAGATGAAAGGGGTGAAGAGGGCCGAATACAAAGTCTTGTCCGCAGGGGGCTGCCCGCAAAGACTGGAGGCCATGCGCAAAGACCCCGTGAATGCATTCTCGATGCTATATCCGCCCTGCACCATGCTTGCCGAACAGGAGGGTTTTCGCAGTTTTGGCGCCGGCGTCGATGTGGTCGGGCCCTATCAGGCCGCCGGAATTTTCGTCATGCGGCCATGGGCGAAGGCCAATGCCGATACGCTGGTCAAATACATTCAAGCCGTAATTGAAGGCTATCGCTATGCAGCCGAGCCGACGAACAAAATTGCGGCGGCGACGAGTTTAAGCAAGCATTTAAAAATCGACGCGGATACCGCAATGAAATCGCTTGTCTACGAGATCGGACCGAAAGGCGCACTCGCCAAGGATATACGCTTCGACATGGAAGGTTTTAAGAACGCTTTGAGTATTAGGGCGGAGATGGAAGGTGGCAATGCGGAAGCCACGCCGACTAAATATTTCGACCTATCTTATTATGAGCGCGCTCTTTCCGGCCTTTGAAAATAGCTACGGTCTTCAACCCGCGCATTGACCCGGTCGGACCAAAGTGGTTTCTCCTTAAAATCGCTTCATTTTCCCAAAGACGAAACGCTGATCGCACCGCCCGCGAAAGCGTAAGCACGCCCGACAATCGAACCACAAGGAACACCGAAGTGATCGACCTTTACACCTGGACCACGCCGAACGGCCGCAAGGTTTCCATTGCGCTCGAAGAACTCGGCCTCCCCTACAAGCGCATCCGATCGACATCAACAAGAACGAGCAATTCGCGCCCGATTTCCTTGCCATCAGCCCGAACAACCGGATCCCGGCGATCATCGACCGCGACAACAATTTCAGCCTGATGGAGTCGGGCGCGATCCTGCTCTACCTCGCGGAGAAAACCGGCAGGCTGATGCCGAAAGCACTCGAGCCGCGCTACCGCGTGATCGAATGGCTGATGTGGCAGATGGGCGGCATCGGCCCGTTTCTCGGCCAGGTCCATCACTTCGTGAAATACAATCCCGGCAAGGCGCCCTATGCGGAGGAGCGCTACCTCAAGGAAGCGCACCGCCTTTACGGCGTGCTCGATCGGCGCCTGGAAGGGCGCGAATTCGTCGTCGACGAATATTCCATCGCCGACATCGCCATCTGGCCGTGGATCTCGCGCTTCGAGTGGCAGACGATTGATCTCGCCAAATACCCGAATGTGAAACGCTGGTACGTGGCGATCGCCAATCGGCCCGCCGTGCAGAAGGGCTACCAGGTGCCGAAGGAACGTCGGCCCGATTCCGATGCCCTGACGCCGAGGAAGCTCATCGAGTTCGCCCCTTTTGTGCCGATTTGGCACAAGGCCGGTGACAGTCTCCTCGCGGCAAATCGGTGGTGGCCGCGCGGCGATAAAACGACAGGCCGGCGTTAACCCTCCTGCGGCAAGGTTTCGCCCGTCGTCGGCGGCGGCCGCTTTCGTCACGAAAATGTCCAGCCGCGCTGGTGTGTTTCAAGCTCGGGGGTCGCAAGCCGCGGGCGTCTCGTATCTCGCCCGCTGCCGGGAGGGGAAATGCGACGCGTCTTCGTTGCTCTCATCGCCGTGCTCGCGCTGCGGCGCTTCCACGCTTTCCGTCCTTGCCGCGCGGCCGGCGGAGTTTTCCAACACCGATTCGGCGATGCGCTTCGTCAACGAATACCGCATCCGCCCCGAATTCGAGCGGCTGCCGAACGCTTACCGCACCCTGTCGCGTTTCGGCGCGCTGAAGGACACCGATAGCGGCGCCGTCTATCTCGGCTTCCTCGCCGGCGTGCTCGGCGCCAATCCGGCGAAGGCCGAGGATCTCGTGCGCGAGCTGCTTGCTCACGCTGCCGCCCGAGGATAAGTGGCTGGTGGTGCGCGCCGTCGCCTATTCGGGCCTTTCGAACTGGAAGGAAATCCTGCGCAAGTTCGCGATGTACACGCCGGGCCGCGTGGTGATGATCGAGAAATACATCTCCGGCAAGACGCCGACGCTCGACAAGCTCGCCTTCGACAAAAAAGATCCCGACTGGATCGACAAGGTGAAAATCTATTTCACCGGCGCACCGCGCGACGACGGCGAGAAGAAGCTCGAGCCCACCCCCGACGTCATCGACACCTATTGGGGCTATTATTTCGCCACCGGCGCTTACGCGCCGATCGATCGCATCATCGCCATGCTGCGCTGGTCGAAGGACGAAAATTCCGTCGAAAAGCTCACCATCGGCAACATGGCGAAATTCACCCTCGCCTCCAACGCCGCCCGCGACGGCGATCTGATGGCGATGCTGCAATGGGCACGAAAGAACCAGGACAAGGACACGACGCCCATTCTCGAAGAGGTGGTCGACGCCGCCGAGACCATGGACACGGTTCGGATGCGCAAGATGGCGCTCGCCGCCATCGACGATCTCAAGCAGAAGGGTCCCGGCTACAAGCGCAACATTTCGACGATCGGCCAGATCGGTCAGGCCGCGATCGGGCTTGGCTGTATCGCCGCCGCCGTCGCCGGCCAGATCGAGTTCGGGCTTCCCTGCGTAATCGGCGGCGCCGTCTCCAGCGCAGCGATCGGCGCCTGGGCGAAGCAATAGGCCGTCAGCAAGCTGACGCGGCCCTGCGTTGTTGGTAAGCACGGGGCGTGCCGGCGATTTCCGAACCCGCATTGTCGCTGCGAAAGCGCATCTGGAGCGCGCTGGGCCCCGGCCTGGTGACGGGTGCCGCCGACGACGACCCGAGCGGGATCGCCACCTATTCCCAGGCGGGCGCCCAGTTCGGCTACACGCTCGTCTGGACGATGTTCCTCACGCTGCCCTTCATGGCCGCGATCCAGATCATCAGCGCCTGCATCGGATGGGGAACGCGACAAGGGCTTGCGACCAATATCGGCAAGCGATTGCCGCGCTCCCGTTCTCTATAGCCTCGTCGCGCTCTTGGCCACCGCCAATACGATCAATATCGCCGCCGACCTTGCCGCCATGGGCGAGGCTCTTACCCTTATCGTCGGCGGCTACGCGTTTATCTACGCCTTCGCTTTCGGGGTTGCCTGCGTGGTGGCGGAGATTTTCATTCCGTATCACCGCTATGCCGGATATCTAAAATTCGCGACCTTCGTCCTGTTCGCTTATGTCGCAACCGCTTTCACCGTCCGCATTCCCTGGGGCGAGGTGCTTTTCTCGACGTTTGTTCCTCAACTTTCGCTCGACCGGGACATGCTGCTCACGATAGTCGCCGTTTTTGGCACCACCATCAGCCCCTATCTCTTTTTCTGGCAGGCAAGCCAGGAGGTCGAGGAATCGCGGTTGAGTCATCGGCATCGGTACGCTGCGATGACTTCGCCCAAGGAATACTTCACCCGCATCTCGATCGATACCTGGACAGGGATGACATTCTCGAATGTCGTCGCCTTTTTTATCATCATCACCACGGCGGCAACACTACATACGCACGGCATCACGAACATTCAGACCGCCTCGCAGGCGGCGGAGGCCTTGCGGCCGCTCGCGGGCAACCTCACCTTTTTTCTCTTTGCCGCGGGTATCATCGGCACCGGCCTCTTGGCGGTGCCGGTACTGGCGGGCTCCGCCGCCTATGCCGTGGCCGAAACCTTCGGCTTCCGTGGAAGCCTCGAACTGCCGGCTAGCCGCGCGCTTGGATTCTATGCCCTGATCAGCGCCGCGACCTTTGTCGGCGCGGCACTCGCCGTGACGCGGATCGACCCGATCGCGATGCTGTTTTGGGCCGCGGTGATCAACGG
This sequence comes from uncultured Alphaproteobacteria bacterium, assembly GCA_963751685.1. Classification (GTDB taxonomy): domain Bacteria; phylum Pseudomonadota; class Alphaproteobacteria; order Rhizobiales; family Xanthobacteraceae; genus Palsa-892. The sequence continues at coordinate 151,648 of CAVVVV010000018.1, forward strand.
CGTTGTCGCGGTGCCGATCATGGTGGCGATGATGCTCGTGGTCGCGAATGGAAAACAGCTGGGATCGCTCGCTATTCCCACCTGGATGCGAGGCCTTGGCTGGGCCGGCGCCGCGCTCATGGCGCTCACCGTCGTGGCGCTCATTTGGTCGAGCCTCTAGTGCCGCGATCGGCGCGCCTAGCTAGCTTAGGTTTCGTGCGCCACCTGCCCCATCGTCCCGCGCCGCTCGGCGAACCAAATCCACAATGCGGCGGCGATCAAGAGACCAAAGCCGATCGGCCCGTGCGGGCTCGCGTGGCTGGTGAAAATTTGCCAGCCAAAGCCGAGCAACAGCAATAGCGCGGGCCACGGCGCCCGCTTGCCGAGGAACAGCGCCGCCGCCGCGGCAGTGGCCGCGATTAGCACCGCGTAGGAGCCGGCAAGACTGACGAAGGAGCCGACGCCGCCGACCCACGGATCGACCCAATTGGTGTCGAGCACGAGCGCCACTGCCCGCACTTCCTCCGACGTCAGGCGGCCGACCGCCGCGAGGCTTTGCGTGTTGAGGATCAGGCGTGCGAGGCCGGTACCGCCGGTGGAATCGAGCGCGGTGTAGTAGATGAGAAAGACGAGCGTCGCCGCGCGCGAAAGCCACGCCAGCGCCACGGCGGCCGGGCCGTCCTCGTCATGCACGCGCGCAAGAAGTAGCAAGAGGCCGACTGCGATCAGCCCGATCACCGGCGTTTGGATCATGTGCAGCGTGAACCACCATTGCGGGCCCGGATAGGCGAGCGCCACGAAGCGCGGATCGTAGGGCTGCGATTGGCACAGATACGCGAACATGCCGGGATCGGCGGTGAAATGCGCCGGGTGAAACAACTCCATCCCGGCGAGCACGGCGGGCGCCACGACGAGACAAAGCCACCAGAAAAAATTCGCGATCGCTTGATGCGACATAATTCCCCTCCCCGTATTAAGTCTGCGCGCGTGTTTGTTGGTCATGCCCACGCTTGTCGCGGGCTCCCACGCCTTCTTTGTCTATAGGTTGCAAAACGTGGACGGCCGGGACAAGCCCGGCCATGACGAAGAAAGTCACAGCGGCAAATTATCGTGCTTCTTGCGCGGCCGCTCGACATGCTTGGTGGCGAGCATCGCCAGCGCGCGGGCGATGCGCACGCGTGTCTCGTGCGGCTCGATCACGTCGTCGATATAGCCGCGCTCGGCGGCGATGAACGGCGACAGGAATCGCTCCTCATATTCCTTCGTGCGCGCGGCGATTTTCGCCGGATCGCCGATGTCGGCGCGGAAGATGATCTCGACCGCGCCCTTGGCGCCCATCACCGCGATCTGCGCCGAGGGCCAGGCGTAGTTCACGTCGCCGCCGATGTGCTTGGAGGCCATCACGTCATAGGCGCCGCCATAGGCCTTGCGCGTGATCACGGTGACGAGCGGCACCGTCGCCTGCGAATAGGCGAAGAGCAATTTGGCGCCGTGCTTGATCAGCCCGCCATATTCCTGCGCCGTGCCCGGCAGGAAGCCCGGCACGTCGACGAAGGTGACGATCGGAATGTTGAAGGCGTCGCAAAAGCGCACGAAGCGGGCGGCCTTGCGCGAGGCGTCGGAGTCGAGGACACCCGCGAGCACCATCGGCTGGTTGGCGACGAAGCCCGCCGTGCGGCCGGCGATGCGGCCGAAGCCGGTGACGATGTTCTTCGCGTAGGCCTCGGAGATTTCGAAGAAGTCGCCCTCGTCCGCGACCTTCAGGATCAATTCCTTGATGTCGTAGGGCTTGTTGGGATTGTCCGGCACCAGCGTATCGAGCGAGGGCTCGATGCGGCCGATGTCGTCGGTTGACGGCCATTCCGGCGGCGGCGTCTCGGAGGAGGCCGGCAGGAAATCAATCAATCGCCGCATCTGCAACAGGCACTCGACGTCGTTCTCGAAGGCGCCATCGGCCACCGAAGAGCGCGTGGTGTGCACGCGTGCGCCGCCCAACTCCTCCGCGGTCACCGTCTCGTTGGTGACGGTTTTCACGACGTCCGGCCCCGTAACGAACATATAGCTCGTGTCCTTCACCATGAAGATGAAGTCGGTCATCGCCGGCGAATAGACGTCGCCGCCCGCGCACGGGCCCATGATGACGGAAATCTGCGGGATCACGCCCGACGCCACGACGTTGCGCTTGAACACCTCGCCATAGCCGCCAAGCGCCGCGACACCCTCCTGGATGCGCGCGCCGCCAGCGTCGAACAGCCCGATGATCGGCGCCCGCATCTTCAGCGCCATGTCTTGGATCTTGATGATCTTCTGCGCGTGCGTTTCGGAGAGCGAGCCGCCGAACACGGTGAAGTCCTTGGCGAACACGAACACCTTGCGGCCGTTCACCGTGCCCCAGCCGGTGACCACGCCGTCGCCGGGGATTTTGGTCTTCTCCATGCCGAAATCGGTGGCGCGATGCTCGACGAAAGCGTCGAATTCCTCGAACGAGCCCTTATCCATCAAAAGCTCGATGCGCTCGCGCGCGGTCAACTTCCCGCGCTTGTGCTGCGCCTCGATGCGGGCGTCGCCCCCGCCCTTCTGCGCCTGCGCCCGGCGGTGTTCGAGTTTGTCGAGAATGTCCTTCATAGCCCCTGCCCCGTCTCGCGCTGCGGTACTTCGCCGACATGGCACGATTCCACCGCATTATATATACAGAGCCGAAGGCTGCATTCGAAAACGCGCCGCGGGGGAACATGAAAATCTGCATCTACGGCGCCGGCGCCATTGGCGGCTATATCGGCGTTTTGATGAAACTTGCGGGCGCCGATGTGTCCTTGATCGCGCGCGGGAAGCATCTCGAGGCGATCCAGAAGAACGGGCTCAAGCTCTTGATCGCCGGCGGCGAAAAGTCCGCCAAAATGACCGCGACCGCCGACCCCGCCGCGCTCGGCCATCAGGACTACGTCATCGTGGCGCTGAAGGCGCATCAGGCCTGGGAGGTGGCGGAGCAGATGAAGCCGCTCTTGGGGCGGCACACGGCCGTCGTCACCGCGCAGAACGGCCTGCCGTGGTGGTACTTCTACGGCTTCGAGGGCCAGTACGCGAACCGCCGCATCGAAAGCGTCGATCCCGGCGACCGCCAATGGAGCGCGATCGGCCCGGAGCGCGCGATCGGCTGCACCGTTTATCCCGCGGCCGAGATTTCCTCGCCCGGCGTGATCAAGCACGTCTCCGGCGATAAATTCGGCCTCGGCGAGCCGACGAAAAAGGTCACCGAGCGCGTGCAGAAACTCGCGAAGCTATTCGAGCAATCCGGCCTGAAGGCGCCGATCCTGCCGGAAATCCGCAACGACATTTGGCTGAAGCTGTGGGGCAATCTGTGCTTCAACCCGATCTCGGCGCTGACGCAGGCGACGCTCGACGTGGTCGCCACCGATCCCGGCACGCGGGCGCTGTCGCGCAACATGATGCTGGAGGCCGAGAAGATCGCGCGAAGGATCGGCGTGCATTTCCGCGTCGACGTCGACCGGCGCATCGACGGCGCCGCCCGCGTCGGCGCCCACCGCACCTCGATGCTGCAAGATGTGGACAAGGGCCGGCCGATCGAGCTCGACGCGATGCTGACCTCGGTGCAGGAACTCGGCCGCCTCACCGAGGTCGCAACCCCCCACATCGACGCCGTGCTCGCGCTCGCGCAACAAATGGGCCGGGTAGCCGGGCTCTATCCGACGTTTCCCGAAGACGTGCAGAGCGAAGCCGAAAGCGCGATCGATTGACGAAGGGCCGTCCTCAGCGCCCGGCCCGCGTCCCTTCAAGCTCGCGGATACGCTTGTCGTAGGCGGCGGCGAGACACGCGTTCATCGAGGGCTCGCGGCATTGGGCGCGCTCGCGCTTCCAGGCCAACTGGGCTTCGAGCAGATTTTTCCGCCCGGCATCCGAAAACCTCTTCCGCAAACCGTCGTAGAGAGCGCTCATCTTGCGGTCCTTCGCCGCCAGCGCTTCGTCGGCGCAGATCGCCTGCTCGATCGCGCCCTGGCCGGGACGGCATTCGAAGCTCGGCGCGACCCGCGCGGTCGATGCGGGCGGCGTCAGCACCGCGACCGGTTCGGCCGCCGAGCGCTGCAGGCTCGCGACCTCGGCCTTTGCCGGCTTCTTGATCTTCTGCTCGAGCTCGATGATGCGCTTGTCGTAGATCTTCGCGATGCAATCGGCGATCTGTGCTTCGGTCAATCGTCCACAGTCATTGCGCTCGCGCACCCACAGGCGTTGCCCCTCGCGCAGCGCCGTGCGTCCGTCAGCGGGAAGATGCTCGATCGCTTTATAGAAAAGATCGGACAGGATCCGGTCACGCGAAGCGAGGGCGGCATCGGCGCAAATCACCCGCTCGACGGTTTTCTTGTCGGCCTTGCAATCGAAACTCGGCGAAAACGTCGTCACTTTCACCGCCGGCTGCGGCTGCGGCTGCGACGACGGAGGTATCGCCGGCGGCTCGGGCGCCGCGATCTTCGGCATCACGGCCGGCACGGTGGGCGGCGATGCTTGCGCCTCCCGCGCATCCAACTGCTTCAACATGTGATGGGCGATGGAGGCAAAGGTCGCCTGCTCGCCGAACTTGTCGAGATAATCCTGATAGAGCGAGGTGCTGCGCGCGTCCTTGATCGAGTTCCAGAACGCGAGCTCGAACTCGGGCGAACGATTGGCGATGGTGATTCCCGCTTTCTGCGGCACGAAGTAGAAGGGCGGCCCCGACAGCTCGTCGTAATAGGCCGGCCGCTGCTCGTGGTTAGCGGTCGCGGCGAGCGCCTCGACGTCCTCGCGCACCTCGCGCGCGATATCCGTGAGCGCCTTGCCTTCGATCCTGATCTTCTTCAGGAGCGCACGCGTATAAACCGAGGTCGACTCCGGATCGCGGTCGGACAGCCGGTCCGCCGCCGTCTGGCCGTAGCCCGCCGAATACATGATGAAGATGCCGCCCGCTCCACGCGGCGGTTGGATCATCGCGAGCCCGCGCGGCCCGAGCGAGCGGTCGGCATTGGCGTAGGGATTGTCGCGGCAGGCGTCGATGATGAAGATCAGCGTGCGTGCGCCCGATTGGCGCACGCGCTGAATGAGCGACGTAAGCGCCAAGGATTCCGATTTCAGCATTTCCCGATCGCCCACATTCGGATGCGGCACGTCGGCAGGCAGGAGAAAATTCTCGCCGTCGATGGCAACGCCGTGACCGGAGAAGTGGATGAGCGCCACGTCGCCGGGCTCGAGCTTTTTCGTGAAGGCGGAAATCGCGAGATTGAGCGCGCGCCGGTCGGGGTCGGGCGACAATGGCTCCACCTCGAAGTCGAGCGCCTCCAAGGCGGCCTTCATCGAGCGGGCGTCGCCGGCGGCCTTCTTCAGCGGGTTGAGGTTGGCGTAATGATCGATGCCGATCACGAGCGCATGACGCCGCTCCGCGAACGCGCTCCCTCCGGCCGCCGAAAGGAGGGCGACCGCCGCCAGAAAAGCCAGGAAAACTCGCGCCACTTCGAATACCCGGGTGCTCGTCGAAGCCTATCGATAGCATGCCGCTCGCGCCGGGCGGAATGGCGGCCTTAACCATTGGGCCTTATGACTAATTTCGCGAGGGATGTGGCGCCCGAATCCGTCTCAAACTCGCGACTTGGCGGGAATATTCGCCCACTATGCGCCCCGCCCCTGCCTACAGCGCATAGAGCGCGGCGAGAATTTTCTTCGCCATGCCGAAGGGATCGAGCGGCGTGCGCCCCGGCGGCGCGTCCATGTTGAGTGCGAAGATAAATACGAAATCGCCGCGCTCCACCCAGCCCGCCGACCAGCCGACATTCGGCGCTCCCTTGAGCGGAAGCGCGGTCTTGGCGCGAATGATGGCGTCACCGGTCCGCTCGGCAATCATCACCTCCTTCACGATCGTCTCGGCGCGCTTTGAGACGGGGAGCGCGCCGCGATAAAGCCGCGCGAGGAAGTCGAGCTGTTCGAGCGCCGAGATGCGGAGCATTACCCCTCGCCAAAGCCGCGCGAGGTCCTCATCGATCTCCCGGTTGCCGTAGTCGAGGCGCGCGACATACTCGCGAAGCCGCGCCGCCCCGACACGCGCCGCGATCAGCTCGTCGACCCAGTGTGCGGAAGCACGGAAGGCGGCGGTGAGCGAAAGGTCGCGATTCCATTCCTCGCGCTCGCGCTTGACGCGGTCCCAGACGAAGATCGTGCGCTCGTTATCGAGCGCATTCGAAATCGAGCGCGGCAAGCAGGTTCACGATTTCGAAGGTCGCGCCCGGTGCCATGGGAATGGCGACGCGCGAACGATTGACGAGCGTGAGCCGGTTCTGCCGCGTGTGCAGGATCGCCATCGTGCCGTCGGTGCCGGCTTCGCGGAATAAGCGCTCAAGCGCCGCCTCTTCCTCGACGAGGGGCGCGCCATCCCCGGCGAGAAGCGGCGCCGCGAAGCCGCTTCCGCCCGCAGCAAGCAGCCATTTGAGCGCGGCGCGCCGGTCCATCGGCTCACGGCCGGTCGAGGAGCGCGAGCATTTTCGCCGTCGCCTCGAATTCGGCGAGGCGCTGGGCGCGGCGGCTCGTCGCTTCGGCATCCTCGCCCCACTGGCGGACGTTCCAGTCCTCATCCACATGCGCGGCGTTCCAGGCTTCGACGGCGGTGAGTCGCCCGCGCACGAGCGCAAGCGCGATCAAGGCCGAACCCGCGAGCGAGGTGAGCGAGGCGAGCGAGGCGAATGCGAAGGGCAGCGGACAATTTTCCACTTCGGCGCGAACAGCAGCGAGCGCCTCCCCGGACTGGGCGACGAAGTTCACGCCTTCGGCGAGGCGGAAGCGCGCGCCGAGCACCCGATGCGCCCATTCCACGATCGGATCCCAGTGCGCCGTCTGCAACGCCACCAGGCCCTCCGGCTCGCCGGCGCGATAAAGAATGTGATCGGAAGAAGCGTAGCGAACGATCTCCTCGCGGATGGCCGGCGCTTCCTCCACGATCCGGTCGATCGCGAGATTGGCGAGCCGCGTGAGCGGCATTGTCGCGGGAACGATTTCGCTCCCCTGCCCGTCCCACTCGGCGGCGATTGCTTGCGCCAGCGCCTGCGTCGGCAGCGAGAGCGGCTTCCTCGCCGGCGTCCTTGCCGTCTTGCCGTCGAGTAACAGTGCGAAGCCGCCGTCCTTTTCTTCGATGCTGGCCTTTTTATAGAAACGCTTCGGCAAGATCGGCCGCATGCCGCGCCGCGCGGCCTCCATCGGATCGCCGCCCTTGCCCTTCGCGAATGCCTCGATGAAATCGCGCGCCACGTCAGTCCTCCGGCGCGTCCAGGATCGGATCGTATTGCTTGGCGTCGAAGCCGATCAAATTCCACGTTTGCAGCATGTGCGGCGGCAGCGGCGCGGTGACGTCGATCGTCCCCTTCCCGCTGGGATGCGGGATCACGAGCCTTCGCGCCAACAAGTGCAGCCGGTTCTGCAAGCCGCCGGGCAATTCCCAATTCTCCTTCTCGAAATATTTCGGATCGCCGACGATCGGATGGCCGATGATCTGGCAATGCGCGCGCAATTGATGCGTGCGGCCGGTGACGGGCTTGAGCGAAAGCCACGAAAGTTTCTGTGCCGCCTGATCCACCACCGCGTAATAGGTGACGGCGTGGCTCGCGTCTTTTTCGCCGTGTTTGGCGATCCGCATCAATTCGCCCTCGGGCCCGCCGCCCTTGGCGAGATAGGTGGAAATGCGGCCCTGCCGCGGCTTCGGCACGCCGACGACGAGCGCCCAGTATATTTTTCGCGCCGAGCGCGAGCGGAAGGTCTTCGCCAGCGCCGCCGCCGCGAGCCGCGTTTTGGCGATCAAGAGAACGCCGGACGTATCCTTGTCGAGCCGGTGCACGAGGCGCGGGCGCTGGCCGTCGCGTTCGCGCAGCGCGTCCAGCATGCCGTCGACATGCCGCACGGTGCCCGAGCCCCCTTGCACCGCGAGCCCCATCGGTTTGTTCAAGACGAGCACCTCGCAGTCCTCATAGAGGGTGATGGAGCGAAGAAATTCCGCGTCGTCCTTCACCTTTCCTTTTGCGGAGGTAGAGGCCGCGAGTGAATGCGAGCGGCCGGGCGGAGATGACATTCCGGCACTCGCGATTCCGCCCCCACCGCGGCTCGCTTCGCTCGCTGAGCCTTCCCGCCGGGTGGAGGGATTTTTTGCAAGCGGCGGCACGCGCACGCGCTGTCCCGGCGCGAGCCGGGTGTTGGTCTTCACGCGCCCACCATCGACGCGCACCTGGCCGGTGCGGAGCAATTTCTGCAAATGCCCGAAGGGGAGCGCCGGAAAATGCGCGCGGAACCAGCGGTCGAGCCGCATGCCCGCTTCGTCGTCGCCCACCTTACGTGTTTCGACACTCATCGGGCATAGGGTGAGCCGCGAAACGGCATGCCGGTCAAGGGCCGCGGAGCCTTGGCCGCCAATCCCCATTTGGCCATTGTCGCAACCCGTCAAAAGGCTCTGGAAGCCTCGCCCCGGCCCCTAGGTACTCATCCGAACAGCAAGGGTAGCTGCCGCGGACCCCGCACCGTGCCCTCCGACCACGTCACGGCAGCGGCCGGATCGAGTCGAAATTTCGGAATGCGTTTCAGCCACTCCTCTATGGCCACGGTCAACTCCATGCGCGCGAGGTTCGAGCCGACGCAGCGATGAATGCCGAGGCCGAACGCCGCGTGCCGGTTCTCCTTGCGATCGATGATGACTTTGTCGGCGTCTGGAAACACGGCCGGATCGCGGTTCGCCGCCGGGAATGACAGCAACACCACATTGCCCGCCTTCATCGGGCAACCCTCGACCACGGTGTCCCTAACCACTTCCCGTGCCATCGTAACAGGCGCATAGGCGCGCAAAAACTCTTCGATCGCCGAGGGAATGAGCGCGGGTTCGGCGACGAGACGATCGCGGTCGGCCGGGGTCTTGGCGAGGTGCCACAGGCTCGATCCGATTGCGCTCCAGGTCGTATCGATACCGGCGATCAACAACAGGCGAAGCATGCCGAGCACGTGGTCGGGCGGCATTGGATTGCCGTCCTTGCGCGCTATAATGATGCGGCTGATGAGATCGTCGCCGGGCTTTGCCGTCCGCTCGGCAACGAACCCGGCAAAATAGCGCGTCATCTCGCCATACGCCTTCATCAATACGGCTTGATCGGTGATCCCTAGCTCCAGGATCTCGTGGATCCATTGGATGAAAAGGTCGCCGTCCTTCTCCGGAACGCCCAGCATTTGGGCGATGATCCGCACGGGGATATGGCGCGTGTATTGTTGTGCGGCATCACAGCGACCGGCTTTGATAAACTTGTCGATCAGGTCGTTGCAGATTGCGCGCGCTTTCGGCTCCACCTTTTTGATCTCGTCGGGGGTGAAGGACGGCAACAAGAGCTGTTTCGCCCTCTTGTGATCGGGAGGGTCCGATGTGATCGGCGGGCTGGAGATGGGCGGTTCGGGCCGCACTTCACGCACCACGACGCGCCGGGACGAAAAACTCTTGGTGTCATAGGCGATCGCTTTCACGGCCGAATGCGCGGTCGGCAAATAGGCGCCGAGGAAACGGCTGGTGTGTGCAATCGGGCATTTCTCTCGCAATTCATCCCAGATAGGAAAGGGATCGTCGCGCCAGCGCGGATCGAGATGATCCCAATCCGTCGTCCAATCCGTGACCGGCGGCCGTTGCGGCTTGTTCTGCATACCTCGTCTCCCGCTATTCCTCGATGATTTCGATCGCGAATTCCGGGCAGTTGGCGCGCGCGAGCCACGCCTTGTCCTCAAGCTCCGGCGGCACCGTACCGTCGCCGACCTCCTTGGCATTGCCGTATTCGTCGAGCTCGAAGAGTTGAGGCGACAGCGCCTTACATCGATTGTGACCTTGGCATTTTTCCGGATTCACATGCACTTTGATTCGTTTTGCGGTCGACATCGGTCATCCCCCTTCTTCGCTCGCCCGGCGATTCTTATTCCAACTTCCATCAAACGAGCGCACGATCGGCCGACATATAATGAACTAACCGACCATTCGATCAAGACGCGCCAGGTCGGTTCCAAGCGCGTCACGTAATCTGTTCAGTCCGTCCTGTCCGCTTTATGCTGGGATTGTCCCGCGGCTTGATCCCGGAAGAAACGCATGAGCAATCCGCTTTCCCGCCTCGCCACTCGCGCCGCCTACGGCGCCAGCCAGCTGCCGCGCCTCGTTTGGTATGCCGGGCATAGCCTCGCCGTACGTCGGTTATCAGAGGAGGCACGGCGACGAGAAGGTCAGAAAGCTCGGCCGCGCGCCCTCACCCATGCGCCCATGCCAGACCGCGGGCGCCTCTATGCTGATATGGCTTTCCTTCTCCGGCAGGATCTCGCCAATGTCGAGGCCGGCATTTACCCGCTTCCCGCCGATCATGACGGATCCATCCTGACGCTGCTTCGCCGCTCGCGACTTTTCTTCGAGGATCTCCCCGAAATCCATCGACGCCGCGAAAGCAATGCGCACAGCGAGGTCCTTGACGAGGGAGCGGATGGGAAACGGCCGCGTTATTATTTACAGAACTTCCATTTCCAGTCGGGCGGCTGGATGACGGAGGATTCGGCGGAGCGATATGACACGCAAGTCGAGGTGCTGTTTAACGGCACAGGCAATGCCATGCGGCGGCAAGCCTTGCCGCAGCTGCATGAAATTTTTGCCGGACGGGATCAGCGCAAGCTGAGACTTCTCGATATTGGCTGCGGGACAGGACGCTTTCTGGATTTTCTGAAGCAGACATGGCCGCGGCTTCCCGCTCTTGGGCTCGATCTATCCGAGCCGTATCTCAGACACGCCAAGCGTCACCTGAGGCGCTGGTCGAAGACGAGCCTCGTTGTTGGAAATGCAGAGTCGCTGCCCTTGCCGGATGAAAGCCAGGACGCGGCGACAAGTATTTTCTTATTCCACGAATTGCCGCCGAAAGTGCGTCGCATCGCTTTTCGCGAATGCGCCCGGGTGCTGAAGCCAGGCGGACGTCTTGTCCTCGTGGATTCGCTCCAGCGCGGCGATCGGCCGGATTATGAAGGGCTCTTGGAACTCTTTCCGCAGAATTATCACGAGCCCTACTATGAGAGCTACAGCACCGAAGACTTTAGCGCCCTCGCCTCAAGTTGCGGTCTGACGCACATCCGAGACGTCAAGGCCTTCATCTCCAAGGTGATGGTATTCGACAAGCCAAAATGAATTGCGGGCCCGGGCAATGACCGGGTGGATAGGGACGAAAAGAGCAATGGTATGACCGGCGCCGGCAAATCGGCCTATCGCCTGCGGGATATCCCGACGGGCGTCTGGACGCTCGGCTTCGTCTCGCTCTTGATGGACGTCTCCTCGGAGATGATCCATGCCCTGTTGCCGATGTACCTGGTAACGGTGCTCGGCACTTCGATGCTGACGGTCGGTGTGATCGAGGGTATCGCCGAAGCGACCGCCTCCATCACCAAGATTTTCTCCGGCGTGCTCTCCGACTGGCTCGGCAAACGAAAATTACTAGCCGTACTCGGTTATGGCCTCGCGGCTTTCACCAAGCCCGTGTTTCCCTTGGCCCCGACCGTGGGTTGGCTCGTTGCAGCCCGTTTCGTCGATCGCATCGGCAAGGGCATTCGCGGCGCGCCGCGCGACGCCCTCATCGCCGATATCACGCCCGCACCCTTGCGCGGGGCGGGCTTCGGATTACGGCAATCGCTCGATACGGTCGGCGCCTTCGCCGGGCCGCTGCTTGCGATCGCCCTGATGTGGCTGACGACGAATAGCTACACGACCGTGTTCTGGGTTGCGGTCATCCCCGCCTTCCTCGCGCTCGGCTTGTTGATGTTCGCGGTCAAGGAGCCGGAGCGGCCGGCGGAATTGCAGCCCGTGCGCTCACCGCTCAGCTTGAAAGAACTCACGCGTTTGGGAAACGCCTATTGGCTGATCGTCGCCTTCGCTACGCTTTTCACGCTGGCGCGATTTAGCGAGGCATTTCTCTTGCTGCGCGCGCAATCGGTCGGCCTGCCGGTGGCTCTCGTCCCCGCGGTATTGGTGGTGATGAACGTCGTCTATGCGCTCGCCGCGTATCCGGCCGGAATCCTCTCCGACAAAATCGACCGCGTCAGCATATTGATGATCGGCTATTTCTTTCTGATCGCGGCCGATCTCACGCTCGGCTTCGCCGGAGGAATTACCGGCGTGACGATCGGCGTGGTGCTGTGGGGACTGCATATGGGATTAACCCAAGGGCTCCTTGCGGCGCTCGTCGCCGACGCGGCCCCGCCGGAATTGCGCGGCACTGCCTTCGGCATGTTCAATCTTCTCGGCGGGCTCGCGCTCTTGGCCGCGAGCGTCATTGCCGGCGCCCTTTGGGACACGACCGGCCCGCAAGGGACATTTCTCGCGGGTGCCGCGTTCACCGCGCTTGCGCTATTCGGACTTCTCGCGGTCCGTCACAGACTGGCGCGAAGTTCGAGTACATAAGCGTCCGGCAACCGTTGACATCCGGCGATGGCGCGTTAGCATTTCAATGAATGGGGATGGGGTTCCCCGAAACTGCCGAAAGGCTGATGACTCCTACCGCGTCACAATCGCGGTGGGGGTTCCGTGCGAGCCCGCCGTGAGGCGGGTTTTTTATTGCCCACGAATGCACGTTCGGAGGTGAACATGACTGCCGTTTGGAGCCTTGCAGCTCTTTGGTTCGCACTCGCCCTCTTCGCGAGCCTGTGTGCAATCTACTTTCGCGTCTCGACAGCGCTCACCGAGATTATTGTCGGCACCGGCGCGCAATGGATTCTCGGCGGCTTCTTCGGCGTCGCCGTGCTCGGCGCCGACGAGCCGTGGATCAAGTTTTTGGCCGGCGCCGGGGCGATTATGCTGACCTTCCTGGCCGGCGCCGAGCTCGACCCCGTCGTTTTCCGCCAGAAATGGAAAGAAGCGACCGCCGTCGGCATTGCGAGCTTTCTGCTTCCCTTTCTCGGCTGCGCGGCCGCCGCTTACTATCTGCTCGGCTGGGGTGTGCGCGCGAGCTGGCTCGGCGGCATCGCCATGTCCACGACCTCGGTCGCCGTCGTCTACGCGGTGATGCTGGAATACGGATTCAACAAAACCGCTTACGGCAAGACCATCCTCGCCGCCTGCTTCATCACCGATCTCGGCACCGTGCTCGCGCTCGGCTTCATCTTCGCCCCGTTCGACATCAAGATGTTCGTCTTCGCGGCGGGCGCGGTCGCGATTTTCATCGCGGTTCCTTGGCTGACGCCGCGTCTTTTCAAGCGCCACGGCGACCGGCCGTCGGAGTTGGAGGCGAAATATCTCCTGCTCATTTTGTTCGGGCTCGGCGGGCTCGCGGCCTGGGCCGGGAGCGAGGCGGTGTTGCCGGCCTATGTGCTCGGCATGCTGCTCGCGGGCTCGGTCGGCCGAGACCACGCGCTGATCCGCCGCCTGCGCACGCTGACGCTCGGCCTGATGACGCCCTTCTATTTCATCCGCGCCGGATCTTACATAGCGATCCCGACGCTCGTCGCGGCGCCGGCAGCATTTCTTTTCATGCTGACCATCAAGGTCGCGACCAAATGCATCGGCGTCTATCCGGTCACTCGTGCCTACGGCTCGCGACACCAGGAAGGCGTGTACACAACCTTGATGATGTCGACCGGCCTCACCTTCGGGACCATCTCGTCGCTGTTCGGCCTCACCAACGGCATCATCGACCAGGCGCAGTATTCGGCGCTGGTTGCCGCCGTCATCGGCAGCGCCGTGATCCCGACACTGATCGCCAACGCCTTCTTCCTGCCGCGCCATCTCCTGCCGAAGCACGCGGAGGCAATCCAGGAGGACGCTTAAAGCGGGAGCACCCATGCCTGGGCACTTCGCAGGCGCAAAAGGTTTGCTAGTCTGCGAGCGCTGCGGCCAATGATAAGAATGAGGAAAAACGCCTTGTCAGGGGAGAGTTTCGGACGATCGCTCGCTTGCGCGTTCGCCATCCTTGCGCTTTACGCCGCGACCGCGCGCGCGCAAATGACCGCCAATCCGCTCGAGGTCGGGCAAAAGATCGAGTCGCTCGGCCGCGCGCTCGATCCCGGCACGATCGCCGCGACCGCGGCGCTCTACGCACCCTTGCAGGAGCATCAGCCCTATGCGGGCATCCGCGTGCACCGCGACCTGAAATACGGGCCGGGCGAACGCAACCGGCTCGACGTCTTCGCTCCCGACCCGCTGCCCGCCGAGACGCGGCCCGCGCTCGTGTTCGTGCATGGCGGCGATTTCGTCGGCGGCGACAAGGCGGAGCCCGGTGGCCCGTTCTACGAAAACATCGGCGTTTGGGCCGCGCGCCACGGCTTGATCGGCGTCAACGTCACCTATCGGCTCGCACCCGATCATTCTTGGTCCGCAGGCATCGAGGACGTCGGCGCCGCCGTCCGCTGGGCGATCCAGAACGTCGCGCCCTATGGCAGCGGGCCCGACAGGATTTTTCTCATGGGCCATGGAGCCGGCGCCGCGCATGTCGCGGGCTATCTGTCGCATCCCGATCTACAGCTGCCCGGCGGCCCCGGCATTGCGGGCGCGATTCTCCTCTCCGGCATCTATGATCTCACGACGATACCGATGAGCCGGAATTTGAAGGCCTATTACGGCGAGGATCCCGCGCATTACCCCGAGCGTTCGGCACAAGCCGGCCTCCTCGAAGCAAAGACCCCGCTCCTCCTCGTCGATGCGGAATTCGATCCCGCCGATCTGGAAAAACAAGGCAACGCGCTGCGACAGGCACTATGCGCGGCGCGGCGATGCCCGCGCTTCATTTTTCTGCCGCGGCACAATCACATGTCCGAGGTCTATGCGATCAACACCCGGGACATACTGCTCACAAAGGCGATCTCCGACTTCATCAAAGCGCATTAGAACATGATCCCGAAAAATGGAAACCGGTTTTCAGGAAAGATCATGCTCCAGTAAAAATGCTGAGAATGTGCGCTGATCAATCTAAACGATAGAATATTCCAGTGCCTTCAAACGAGCCCCGCGAAGCCGAGCACCGCCGCCGCCGCGAAGGCCCACAGCGGATTGATGCGTGTGAAATAGGCGAGCGCCGCCGTCGTCGCACTGATCGCGACCGCCGCGGAACCCTGATCGGCCACCCGCGCGATGAGATAAGCCGTCGCCGCCACGAGCCCCACCGTGACCGGCACGAGTCCGGCCTGAATCGCGATGCGAAGCGGCGCGTCCTTGAACCGCTCCCAAGCATGCGCGATGAAATAGGTAAGCAGGCATGTCGGCGTGCAGAGCGTCGCGGTCGCCGCCAGCGCGCCCATGAAGCCGCCGAGTTGGTAGCCGATTAAGGTCACGATCAACAGATTCGGGCCGGGGGCGGCGTTGGCGATCGCGAAGAAATCGGTGAATTGCTGCTCGGAGAGCCAGCGGTTCACCTCGACGACCTGCCGGTGCAACTCCGGCACCGCGGCGTTGATGCCGCCGATCGAGACGAAGGACAGAAACACGAGCTGCAGGAGGAAGGAGGAAAGCGCGCCGTCGTCCCTCATCTCGCCCTCCACCAGAAAACAGCGACGCTCACGGGTGCGAGCAAAAGGACCACCCAATAAAGCGGGAAGCGGAGGAGCGCGATCGCGACGAAAGTAATGAGCGCGAAGACAAGCGCCGGAATCCTCCGTCCGCGCAAGAGCGGTAGAGCCAGCTTCACCGCCAGCGAAATCAGCAATCCTGCCGCCGCCGCACCCAATCCGGCGAGAGCGCCGCGTAGCCACGCTACATCGCTGTAGCGCGAATAAAGCGCGCCGCAAACGATCATGAGGGCGACCGGCGCGCCGAGCAGACCGAGCGCGCAGGCGATGGCGCCAAGCGGCCCGTGAAAACGTGCGCCGATAAGGATCGAGAGATTCATGATGTTGGGGCCGGGCAGGAACTGCGCAAGCGCAAGATCGTCGGCGAATTGTTCGCGGGAAATCCAACGGCGTTTCTCGACGAGCACGATCTGCGCCCACGGCAGGACACCGCCAAAGCCCGTCAGCGCGATGGCAAGGAAGCCGAGGAATAATTCGGAAAGCTTGGGAACTTGCAGCTTTACGTTGGCGGGCGGCAATTCGGGCATGCGGCGTAATCATAGGGTTCCGCAAAGCGCGTTCCAACGGAACTTCAAGGGTGGAATTCCCTGCACGCACTATGGAGTCCGGCAGGAACCAAAGCCGCTTTGCCGCGTTGAATGACTTGAGCATCCGCGGGGGAACGGAGCAACTTAGGAGTCTACGAATGAAACGCACACTATTAGCCACCGCCGCGGCGATTGCGTTGGTGGCCGGCATGAATGCCGCATCGGCGCAAGTCGGCAGCGGCGAGCAGCCGCGCATGCAGAATACGCCTTCCGGCAATACGGCGCCGAAGGGCGAGGAAACGGTGAAACCGGGCGTCCATAAACAGGAACCCGGCGCGGCTGTTCAGCGCGAGCAGAAGGAAAAGGGCAAAATGAGCCAGGGCCAGAACGAAGCCCAACCGCGGCGCGAAGGACAGGCGACCCCGATGGACCAGAACGGTCCGCGCGGCGGCAAGATCGGCCAAGACGAAAAGACAGGCCGCGATCACGTGCAGGGCCAAGGCCAGATGGAGCAGAAGGAGCGCGCCACCCAACAGGGCACGCAGAAGAACCAGGTTCAAGGCCAGGACCAGAAGCAGGGCACGCAGCAGCAGGGTACGCAGGGCTCGGCGAAGTCGGTCCAACTCTCCACCGAGCAGCGCACCAAGATCCGCACGACGCTCATTAACACCAAGGTCGAGCGCGTTACCAACGTGAATTTCACGGTGAAAGTCGGCTCGCGCGTTCCCCGTACGGTGCACTTCTATCCGCTGCCGATCGAGATCGTGGAGTTCGTGCCTGAATATCGCGGCTACGAATACGTTCTCGTCGGCGACGAAATCCTGATCATCGATCCGGATACGTTGGAGATCGTGGCGATCTTGCCGGCCTAAGCTCGTACAACAGTCGAGAATAAAAAAGGGCGGCTTCGGCCGCCCTTTCTTTTAGCCGCTCACTTGCGGCCCGCGCGCAGCTTTGCCCAGTACTCCAGCCGCTTCTTGATCTCTCGCTCGAAGCCGCGCTCGACCGGCTCGTAGAATTTCTGCCGTCCCAGGCCTTCGGGGAAATAGTCCTGGCCGGAAAATGCTTCCTCGGCATCGTGGTCGTATTCGTAGCCGCGCGAATATCCCTCTTCCTGCATGAGCTTGGTTGGCGCATTCAGGATGTGCTTCGGCGGCACCAGCGAGCCCGCCTTCCTTGGCCGTCCGCATCGCTTTGCCGAAGGCGGCATAGGCGGCGTTCGATTTCGGCGCGGTGGCGACGTAAATCACCGCTTCCGCCAGCGCGAGTTCGCCTTCGGGACTGCCGAGGAAATCATAGGCGTCCTTGGCGGCGTTGGTGACGACAAGCGCCTGCGGATCGGCAAGTCCGATGTCCTCGATCGCCATCCGCACCACGCGCCGCGCGATATAGAGCGGGTTTTCGCCCGCATCCAACATGCGCGCGAGATAATAAAGCGCCGCGTCCGGGTCGGAGCCGCGCACCGACTTATGCAGCGCGGAAATCAGATTGTAATGGCCGTCTTGCGACTTATCGTAGATCGGCGCCCGCCGCTGCACGATCTCGACAAGGCCGGCTGGATCGAATACCTCGCCCGCGCGCGCCGCGCGCCAGACTTCCTCGGCGAGCGTCAGTACCGCGCGGCCGTCGCCGTCGGCCATGCGCAGAAGCGTCGCGCGCGCTTCGCGGTCGAGCGGCAGTTTCTTGTCTTCCATTGCCTCGGCGCGGACGAGAATTTGCTCGAGCGCCGCCTCATCGAGCGACTTGAACACCAGGACGCGCGCGCGCGAAAGCAGCGCCGCGTTCAATTCGAAGGACGGATTTTCCGTGGTGGCGCCGACGAGCGTGACGGTGCCGTCCTCCATCACCGGCAGGAAGGAATCCTGCTGCGCGCGATTGAAGCGATGAATTTCGTCGACGAAGAGCAGTGTCCCCTTCCCGGTCTCCCGCCGCGCCCGCGCCTCCTCGAAGACTTTCTTCAGGTCGGCGACGCCCGAGAACACCGCGGAAATTTGCTGGAATTCGAGATCGGTTTCATGCGCGAGCAAGCGCGCGACCGTGGTCTTGCCGGTGCCGGGAGGGCCCCAGAACACGAGCGAGCCGAGCGAGCGGGCTGCGAGCATGCGCGTGAGCGCGCCGTCGGGCCCCACCAGCGCCTCCTGCCCCACCACCTCGGAAAGCTTTTGCGGGCGCAGCTTGTCGGCAAGCGGCCGGGGCGCGGCGCGATCAAGACCCGCGGCCTCGAACAGGCTCGCGCTCGTGCGCGGCTTTGCGCGCGGGCTCATCCGTTCAATACCACCGAAATCTTCTGCCCGCCGCGCTGGATCACGATCTGCCACACCCGGCTTGGCTTCTGCGTCACGCGCTCGAGATCCCCGCTCTTCGCGATCGCCTCGCCGTTCACCGACACGATCACGTCGCCGCGCTGAAAGCCGACATTGCTCGCGAGCGAGCCTTCCGCAAGATCAACGATCGCCACGCCCTCGGTCGAGGTGTCGAGCCGCAATTCGTCGGCAAGTGCGGGCGAAAGATTGGCGACTTTCGCGCCCACGAAAGGCGAGCGGGCGCTGATGGTGATCTCCTCGCGCGCGGTCTCCGGCGCTCCCTGGAGCTTCACCGCGAGCGCGACGCTCTTGCCTTGCCGTTCGACCGTGAGATTGGCGGTGCCGCCGAGCGGCTTGGTGGCGAAGCGATAGCCGAATGCGTTCTGGTCCTCGACCGGCTGGCCGTCGATCGAGACGATGAGGTCGCCGGTCTTGAGCCCCGCCTGCGCCGCCGGGCTTGCCGCCACCACGCTCGCGACGAGCGCGCCGGCCGGCCGCTTCAGTCCCATGCTTTCGGCGATCTCGGGTGTGACGTCTTGCAGCTTCGCGCCGAACCAGGGACGCTTCACGGCCTTGCCGCCGCTCTTCGCCGAATCCAGCACGACGCGCACCATGTTGACGGGAATGGCGAAACCGATGCCGATCGAGCCGCCCGAGCGCGAGAAGATTGCGGTGTTGATGCCGACGAGGCGGCCCGCCATGTCGACGAGCGCGCCGCCGGAATTGCCGAGGTTGATCGCGGCGTCGGTCTGGATGAAGAAATGAATAGTCGGAAATGCCGACCTGCGTGCGCGCAAGCGCCGAGACGATTCCTTGCGTCACCGTTTGCCCGACGCCGAACGGATCGCCGATCGCGAGCACGAGGTCGCCGACCTGAATCTCGTCGGAATCGCCGAATTCGATCGCCGGAAAGCGCTCCTGCACATCCTTCAATCGCAACACCGCAAGATCGCTGCGCTGATCGCGCAGCAACACCTCGGCTTCGAATTCGCGCTTGTCGGAGAGCGCCACGCGAATCTGGTCGGCGCCCTCGATGACGTGATGATTGGTGACGACGATGCCGCTCGGATCGACGATCACGCCCGAGCCGAGCGAGCGCTGGATGCGCTCGCCGGGCGGCCCCATGCCCGGCAATTGCCCGCCGAAAAAGCGGCGGAAAAACGGGTCGTCGAAGAAGGGATTGCTCGCGCCCTGCACCTTGCGCTGCGCGTAGACGTTCACCATGGCGGGTGCCGCGCGCTTCACCACCGGGGCGAAGGAGAGTGAGATTTCCGCCCGCGATTGCGGCGCGCGCTGCGGCGGCACGGGTTGCAGCGCCTGCGCCAATGCCGAGCCGGCGAAGAGCATCAGCGAAAGCGCGCACAAAACGGTACGGACGGAGCGGATCATGCAGGAGATATAGAGCCACCGGTGCGGCGACGAAAGGGCGGCATTCATGCCATCACTTGAGCCGGATTTCGCGCCAACGGACTGCCTTAAAGCAAAAGCCCCGGATGAGGGTCCGGGGTTTCTCATTCCAGCCTTCTTTAGGCCGCGGCCTCTTCCTTCGGCCGCGTCGCCACTTCCGCCGCATGGCGGGCGCGGTCTTCCTTGCCCTTGGCCTCGACATCGCGGTCGACGAACTCGATCACCGCCACCGCCGCATTGTCACCATAGCGGAAGCCCGCTTTGACGATGCGTAGATAGCCGCCATTGCGCGTCTTGTAGCGGGGCGCGATCACGTCGAAGAGCTTCTTCACTGCTGGAAGGTCCTTGATTTGCGCGATCGCCTGGCGCCGGGCGTGCAGCCCGCCCTTCTTGGCAAGCGTCACGAGCTTCTCGACCACGGGGCGCAAATCCTTCGCCTTCGGCAGCGTGGTCGTCACCTGCTCGTGGGTGATCAGCGCTGCCGACATGTTGGCGAACATCGCCTTGCGATGCTCGGCGGTGCGGTTGAATTTGCGGTGTGCCTTACCGTGACGCATGACCTTCGTTCCTAAATCCCTCTCCCGATCGGAGAGTGGATCTCAATAATGATCCTCGAAGCGCTTGGCGAGCTCTTCGATATTCTCCGGCGGCCAGCCCTCGATCTGCATGCCGAGATGGAGGCCCATCGTCGCCAGGACTTCCTTGATTTCGTTCAGCGACTTGCGCCCGAAGTTCGGCGTGCGCAGCATTTCCGCTTCCGATTTCTGGATGAGGTCGCCGATATAGACGATGTTGTCGTTCTTCAAGCAATTGGCCGAGCGCACCGAAAGCTCGAGCTCGTCCACTTTCTTCGAGCAGCGCCGGATTGAACGGCAGTTCCTGCATCGCCGGCGCTTCGATCTCGCGGCGCGGCTCCTCGAAATTGACGAAGATGTTGAGCTGGTCCTGCAGAATGCGCGCGGCGAAGGCGAGCGAGTCTTCCGGCGTGATCGAGCCGTTGGTCTCGATCGTCATCGTCAGCTTGTCGTAATCGAGAATTTGTCCCTCGCGGGTATTCTCGACGCGATAGCTCACCTTGCGCACCGGCGAGAACAGGCTGTCGACGGGGATCAGCCCGATCGGCAAATCCTCCGAGCGGTTGCGGTCGGCGGGCACGTAGCCCTTGCCGGTCGTGACCGTGAATTCCATGCGGATCTCGGCGCCCTCGTCGAGGGTGCAGAGCCCAAGCTCGGGGTTGAGGATTTGCACGTCGCCGACGGTCTGGATGTCGCCGGCCGTCACCTGCCCCGGTCCTTGCTTCTTCAACACCATGCGCTTGGGGCCCTCGCCCTGCATCTTGAGCGCGATGTCCTTGATGTTGAGCACGATGTCGGTGACGTCCTCGCGCACGCCCGCGATCGAGGAAAACTCGTGCAGAACGCCGTCGATATGCACCGAGGTCACTGCCGCTCCTTGCAACGAGGAGAGCAAAATGCGCCGCAGCGCATTGCCGAGCGTGAGGCCGAAGCCGCGCTCCAAGGGCTCCGCGACCACGGTCGCGATGCGTTTGGGATCGCCGCCCACGGCGACCGCGAGCTTCTCGGGCCGGATCAGCTCCTGCCAGTTTTTCGGATTCACGAGCGTGTTCATCAGTCATCCTTCGCGTTCCGGCGCGGCTCACTCCCGCGCCCCCGCCCGAAACGGCGGGAAAATAAATCTCCGGCCCAAAGGCCGTACTCGAAACCTCAGACGCGCCGGCGTTTGCGCGGCCTGCAACCGTTATGCGGAATTGGCGTCACGTCGCGGATCGACGTGATGGTGAAGCCCGCCGCCTGCAGCGCGCGCAGCGCCGACTCGCGGCCCGAGCCCGGACCCGCGACTTCGACCTCGAGCGTACGCATGCCGTGCTCCTGCGCCTTGCGCGCGGCGTCTTCGGCCGCGACCTGCGCCGCGTAGGGCGTCGATTTGCGCGAGCCCTTGAAGCCGAGCGAGCCCGCCGACGACCAGGCGATCGTGTTGCCCTGCGCGTCGGTGATCGTGATCGTGGTATTGTTGAAGCTCGCATTCACATGCGCGACGCCGGAGACGATGTTCTTGCGCTCGCGGCGGCGGACGCGGCCTTCGCGTTGCGGAGTTGCTGCAGGTGCTTCCTTGCTCATGACTGATCCTTTGCGAGCCGCCGGGCGCCTTAGCCCCTCGGCGCCACCTTCTTGCCGGCGATCGCGCGCCCCTTGCCCTTGCGCGTGCGCGCGTTGGTGTGGGTGCGCTGGCCGCGAACCGGCAGATTTTTGCGGTGACGAAGCCCGCGATAGCAGCCGAGATCCTGCAGCCGCTTGATGTTGAGCTGCACCTCGCGGCGGAGGTCGCCCTCGACCTGATATTCGCGGTCGATCATCTCGCGGATTTGCGAGACTTCCATGGTCGGTGAGCTGGTTCACGCGCCGCTCGGTCGGGATCTTGAGCGCGGCCATGATGTCCTTGGCGCGCTTCTGGCCGATGCCGTGGATGTACTGCAATCCCACCTCGACCCGCTTTCCGGTCGGAAGATTCACGCCTGCGATTCGGGCCACGTCAGATCTCCGATTGCGGCCCGAGGGCCGTTGTTTTCGACATTTTCTGCCCGCGACGCGGGTATTCCGATGCGCAAAAGCGACGCCCGGCCCTCCGGGAGAGGTCCGGCATCGTTAAATAACCGACTGGATGGCAAGTATTTAGGAAACCGGGCGCCATCCGTCAACCTCCCACCGAAACGCGCTCTTGCAGCGCCCGTTCGATGTCCGCCTCGACCTGATCGACGGCCTGCATGCCGTTTACCGTCACCAGCGAGCCCTTGCGGCGGTAATAGTCCGACAGGGGGGCGGTTTGTTTCCGGTAATTGGCGACCCGCTGCTTGAGCACGGCTCGGATCGTCGTCGGCGCGCACCGCCTGGCCCTTGGCCTTTGTCTGCGCGATCCGCTTCTCGATGCGCTCGATCAGCATGTTCTCGTCCACCTTCAACTCGATCACGGCATCGAGCTTGAGCCCGCGCTCCGAAAGCAGACGGTCGAGCGCTTCCGCCTGTTTCACCGTGCGCGGGAAGCCATCGAGGATGAAGCCATTCTTCGCCTCCGGCGCATCGATGCGCTCGGCGATCAGCGCCACCACGAGATCGTCCGGAACAAGTTCGCCGCGCGCCATGATGTCCTTCACCTTGAGGCCGAACGGGCTGCCGGCCGCGACGGCGACGCGCAGGAGATCGCCGGTCGACAGCGGCACGATGTTGTAATGGGCGACGAGACGCTCGGCCTGCGTGCCCTTGCCCGCGCCGGGCGGCCCGAGGAGGACAAGCCTCATCGCCGGCTTCCTCTCAGCTTCGACTTGCGGATCAATCCTTCGTATTGATGCGCCAAGAGATAGCCCTGCACCTGCGCGACCGTGTCCATCGTCACGCTCACGACGATCAGGAGCGACGTGCCGCCGAAATAGAACGGCACCGCCGCATAGGAAACCAGAAGCTCCGGCAATAGGCAGACGATCGCGAGATAGCCCGCGCCGATCACGGTGATGCGCGTCAGCACATAGTCGATGTATTCCGCCGTGCGCTCGCCCGGCCGGATGCCCGGAATGAACCCGCCGTGTTTCTTCAGATTATCGGCGGTCTCCACCGGGTTGAACACGATCGCCGTATAGAAGAAGGCGAAGAAGACGATGAGCCCGACATAGAGAAACATGAACAACGGGCGGCCATGCGCCGAGCAACGTCGTGAAATAGGTGAGCCATTCGGGGCCGCTGCCCTGGCTGAAATTCGCGACCGTAGTCGGCACCAGCAACAGCGAAGAGGCGAAGATCGGCGGGATCACGCCCGAGGTGTTGAGCTTCAGCGGCAGATGCGAGCTTTGCCCCTCGAACATCTGATTGCCGATTTGCCGCTTGGGATACTGGATGAGCAATCGCCGCTGCGCGCGCTCCATGAACACGATGAAGGCGATCACGCCGGTCGCGACAAGCGACGACGGCGAGGATCAATCCGGTCGAGAGCGCGCCCTGCCGGCCCAATTCCAGCGTGCCCACGATCGCCGACGGAATTCCCGCCACGATGCCGGCCATGATGATGAGCGAAATGCCGTTGCCGATGCCGCGCGAGGTGATCTGCTCGCCGAGCCACATCAGGAAGATGGTGCCGCCGGTGAGCGTGATGACGGTCGAGATGCGGAAGAACCAGCCGGGATCGATGACGATGCTGCCGGAGCCCTCGAGCCCGATCGCGATGCCATAAGCCTGGAATGCCGCCAGCACCGCGGTGAGATAGCGTGTGTACTGATTGATGATCTTGCGGCCCGCTTCGCCTTCCTTCTTCAACTGCTCGAGCGTCGGCGAAACGCTCGTCAACAGCTGCAGGATAATCGAGGCCGAGATGTAGGGCATGATGTTGAGCGCGAAGATCGCCATGCGCTCGACCGCGCCGCCGGAAAACATATTGAAGAGCCCGAGAATGCCCTGGCTCGCGTTCTTGAAGGCGTCGGCGAACGCTTCGGGATTGATGCCGGGCATCGGAATGAAGGTGCCGATGCGATAGACGATGAGCGCGGCGAGCGTGAACCAGATGCGCTTCTTCAGGTCCTCGGCTTTCGCCAAGGCGCCGAAATTGAGGTTCGCTGCGAGTTGTTCCGCTGCCGAGACCATGTCCGCTCCGCTGCCGCCCTTCCCCTATATGGGGATCAGTTCTGCGTTTCGCCGCCCGCCGGCTTCGCGGCCGCGGCTTCCTTCGCTTCTTTCGGCTTCGATTCTTTTTTCGGTTCTTTCTTCGCTTCCTTCGTTTCCTTCGTTTCTTTCGGCGCGCGATCCGGCTTCGGCGGCGCTAGCCGTTTGATCGAGCCGCCGAGCTTTTCGACCGCCGCCGCCGCCGATTTCGAAGCGCCATGCACTTCGAAGGCGACCTTGGCCTTGAGCTCGCCGCCGCCGAGATCCGCACACCGTCGAGCGCGCGGTTCAAGACGCCGGCCGCGACCAGCGCCTCGACCGTCACCGGCTTTCCCGCGTCGAGCTTGCCTTTGTCGATCGCGGTCTGCACGCGGCCGAGATTCACTTCGTTCAGGTGAAGGGCGAAGATATTGGCGAAACCCCGCTTCGGCAGGCGGCGATGGATCGGCATCTGCCCGCCCTCGAAGCCCTTGATGCGCACGCCCGTGCGCGACTTCTGACCCTTGACGCCGCGGCCGCCGGTCTTGCCCTTGCCCGAGCCGATGCCGCGTCCGACCCGCTTTCCGAAGGTGCGCGCGCCGGGACGGCCTGCAATCTGGTTGAGTTTCATGGAATCCTCGCTCGCACTCACTTGCCCTCGACCACGCGCACGAGGTGCTTCACCTTCGCGATCATGCCGCGCACCTGCGCGTTGTCAGGGAAGAATGCTTCTGCGGCCAAGCTTGTTGAGCCCAAGCCCGATCAGCGTGCTCTCCTGGATCGGCGGACGGCGGATCGCACTCGAAATCTGCTCGACCGTGACGGTCTTTCCGCTTTTGTTCATCGTCTCGTTCCTCAGTCCGTCGCTTCGGCGTCAACCTTACCGCGCCGCGATTGCAGCACCGACACCTTGAGGCCGCGGCGCGCCGCGACCGAGCGCGGGCTGTCTTGCAGGCTCAACGCATCGAAGGTCGCACGCACCATGTTGTAGGGGTTCGACGAGCCGAGCGATTTCGCCACCACGTCCTGCACGCCGAGCGTCTCGAACACGGCGCGCATCGGCCCGCCGGCGATAATGCCGGTGCCGGGAGGTGCCGCGCGCAGCTTGACGCGGCCCGCGCCGTGATGGCCTTCAACGTCATGATGCAGCGTACGGCCCTCGCGCAGCGGCACGCGCACCATCGATCGCTTGGCGGCATCGGTCGCCTTGCGGATCGCTTCCGGCACCTCGCGCGCCTTGCCGTGACCGAAACCGACGCGACCCTTCTGGTCGCCGACGACGACGAGCGCGGCAAAGCCGAAGCGGCGCCCGCCCTTCACCACCTTGGCGACGCGGTTGATGTGGACGAGCTTGTCGACGATGCCGCCGGTGTCGCGCTCTTCGCGTTCGCGGTCGCGCCGCCTACCGCGCGGCCGGTCCGACCCCGGTCCTGATCTCTCCCCTTGTGCCATCCGCTCGTCCTTCCTTAGAATTTCAATCCGCTCTCGCGCGCGGCGTCGGCGAGCGCCTTGATGCGCCCGTGATAGAGGTAGCCGCCGCGGTCGAACTGCACTTCCTTCAAGCCCTTGGCGACCGCGCGCTCGGCAACGCGCTTGCCGACGGCCTTCGCCGCTTCGACATTGGCGCCCGTCTTGCCGCGCACGTCTTTTTCCATGCTCGAGGCCGAGGCGACCGTGACGCCATTCACGTCGTCGATGACCTGGGCGTAGATGTGCTTCGAGGAGCGGAACACCGAGAGCCGCGGCCGGCCATAGGCCACGCGTTTCAGCGTCCGGCGCACCCGCGCCGTTCTACGTTCCGTACGATTAGCCATGGCTCATCCTCGTCACTTTTTCTTGCCTTCCTTGCGGAAGATGTATTCGTTCGCGTACTTGACGCCCTTGCCCTTGTAGGGCTCGGGCGGGCGGTACTCGCGGATTTCGGCCGCCACCTGCCCGACCTTTTGCTTGTCGATGCCGCTGATGACGATTTCGGTCGGCTTCGGGGTCACGACCGTGATCCCGTCGGGAATCGGATAGACGACCTCGTGCGAATAGCCGAGCGCGAGCTGCAAATTCTTCCCCTGCGCCTGCGCGCGATAGCCGACGCCGGTGATCTCGAGCTTCTTCTCGTAGCCCTTGGTGACGCCGGTCACGAGGTTCGCGATCATCGCGCGCGACATGCCCCAGATCGCGCGGTGGCGCTTGGTGTCGCCGCGCCGCTCGACGGTGATCGTGCCCTTGTCGAGCTTGGCGCCGACCTCTTCCGTCAAGAGGAACGAAAGCTCGCCCTTCGGGCCCTTCATCTTCACGTGCTGGCCCTCCACCGCGGCGGTAACGCCGGATGGGATCGCAACGGGCCTTTTGCCGATCTTCGACATGAACTCGCTCCTCGATCCCTCAGAACACCGTGCAGAGAATTTCGCCACCGACGTTCTGCTCGCGCGCGTCGTGGTCGGCCATCACGCCTTTCGGCGTCGACAGAATTGCAACGCCAAGACCGTTATTGATGCGCGGCAGGTTCCGCACCGACGCATAAACGCGGCGGCCCGGTTTCGACACGCGCGCGATCTCGCGGATCACCGGCGCGCCGTCGAAATACTTGAGCTCGATCTCGAATTCGGTGCGGCCGTCCTTGTGCTCGGTCTGCGAAAAGCCGCGAATGAAACCTTCCGTCTTCAGAACTTCCAGCACGCTCGCGCGAAAATGCGAGCCGGGCGTCGACACGCTCGCCTTGTTGCGCATCGCCGCGTTGCGGATGCGGGAAATCATATCGCCGATAGGATCGTTCATCGACATGAGCGATCCTCCTTACCAGCTCGACTTCACGAGGCCGGGAATCTGGCCCGACGAGCCGAGTTCGCGCAGCGCGATACGCGAGAGCTTCATTTTGCCGTAATAGCCGCGCGGCCGCCCGGTCATCTCGCAACGGTTGCGAATGCGCTCTTTGGCGGAGTTGCGCGGCACTTGCGCGAGCTTCAAGACCGCCGCGAAGCGATCCTCGATGGGTAACTTCCTGTTCTTCACGATCGCGCGCAAACGCTCGCGCTTGCCCGCGTATTTCTTTGCGAGCCGACGCCGCATCTCGTTCTTCTCGATCATGCTCTTCTTAGCCATTTCCTGCTCCTTCTGCCCCGCGTTTGAAGCGATCGCCTCACTGCCGGAAGGGAAAGTTGAAGGCGACGAGAAGCGCGCGCGCCTCGTCGTCGTTCTTCGCCGTCGTGCAAACCGTGATGTCCATGCCCCAGATTTCGGCCGCCTTGTCGAAGTCGATCTCGGGGAAAATGATGTGCTCCTTGAGACCGAACGTATAATTGCCGCGGCCATCGAAGCTCTTCGGATTGAGCCCGCGGAAATCGCGCACGCGCGGCAGCGCGATGTTCACGAGCCGGTCGATGAAATCGTACATGCGCGAACCGCGCAGCGTGACCTTGGCGCCGATCCCGATATTCTCGCGCAGCTTGAAGTTCGCGATCGCCTTGCGCGCTATCGTCACCACCGCCTTCTGGCCCGCGATCAGGGTGAGATCGTTCGCGGCCGAGGTCACCTTCTTCTGGTCGGAAGCGCCCTCGCCGAGCCCCATGTTGAGCACGACTTTCTCGATCGCCGGAATGGCGTAGGGATTCGAATAGCCAAACGCCTCCGTGAGCTTGGGGCGGATGACCTTCTCGTATTCGGTCTTCAGGCGCGGAATATAATTGTCAGCCATCGATCTGCTCCCCCGAACGCTTGGCGATCCGGACCTTGGTGCCGTCGCTCAGGATCTTGAATCCGACCCGCGTCGCCTTGCCGCCCTTAGGGTCGGCGAGCGCGATGTTGGAAATGTGGATGCTCGCTTCCTTCGAGATAATGCCGCCTTCCTGCTTCGCGGTCTGGCGCTGATGGCGGCGCACCACGTGGACGCCGCGCACGAGCGCGCGGTGGACAGCGTTCTGAATCTCGATGACCTCGCCGGTGCGGCCTTTGTCGCGTCCGGCGATCACCACCACCTTGTCGCCCTTCCTGATTTTCGCGGCCATCACAGAACCTCCGGCGCGAGCGAAATGATCTTCATGTGGTTCTTCGCGCGCAATTCGCGCGGAACCGGGCCGAAGATACGGGTACCGACGGGCTCCATCTGGTTGGTGATGAGCACCGCCGCGTTGCGGTCGAAGCGGATCACCGAGCCGTCGGGACGGCGGATGTCCTTGGCGATTCTCACGATCACCGCCTTCATCACTTCGCCCTTCTTCACGCGGCCGCGCGGGATCGCTTCCTTCACCGAAACGACGATCACGTCGCCGATCGTCGCATATTTCCGCTTCGAACCGCCGAGCACCTTGATGCACATGACGCGGCGCGCGCCGGAATTGTCGGCGACGTCGAGATTGCTTTGCATCTGAATCATGGCATCGACCTTGTTCTTGGCCCGGACCGAAAATCCGGCGCGGGCTTACTTCCAAATTCTGTTTCAGCTCGCCTTCTTCTTTTTGGCGGGCTCTTTCTTCTCTTCTTTCCCCGGCGCCTCGGCATTTTCGCCTCCAAGCACGATCCAGCGCTTGGTTCTCGAGATCGGCTTGTGCTCTTCGATCTTCACGAGATCGCCGACTTTGCAGGCGTTAGTCTTCGTCGTGCGCGTGATACTTCTTCGAGCGCCGCACGGTCTTTCGCAGCAGCGGATGCGTGAAGCGCCGCTCGACGAGCACCGTCACCGTCTTG
The DNA here is from genome assembly GCA_963751685.1 of uncultured Alphaproteobacteria bacterium. GTDB lineage: Bacteria > Pseudomonadota > Alphaproteobacteria > Rhizobiales > Xanthobacteraceae > Palsa-892. The sequence goes on from CAVVVV010000018.1 coordinate 180,739, forward strand.
TTCTGCTTGTCGCTCACGACGACGCCTTCCAGCACGCGCTTCGGCATGACCTGACCTCACTTACCTTTCTTTTTCGCCTTGGCGGCGGGCTTCGCGGCCGTCTTTTCCGCGACCGGCTTCTTTTCTTTCGCGGGCTTTGCCGCCGTAGGCTTCGCGGCAATCGTCTTTCCTAACCTCCGCTCGGTGGAGATGGTCAGTAGCCTCGCGATGTCGCGGCGCACCACGCGCACGCGCGAGGTGCTTTCGAGCTGGCCGGTCGCCCGCTGAAAGCGCAGGTTAAACTGCTCCTTCTTGAGCTCGAGGATCTTGTCCTCGACCTCGTCGGGGCTCATTGCGCGCACGTCGCCGATCTTCATCACTCCACCCTCACCCGATGCGCGCGACGAAGCGCGTCCTGATCGGTAGTTTTGCGCCCGCGAGCCGCATCGCCTCGCGCGCGGTTTCCTCGTCGACGCCGTCGACCTCGAACATGATGCGCCCGGGTTTGACCTTCGCAGCCCACCATTCCGGCTGGCCCTTGCCCTTGCCCATGCGGACTTCCGTCGGCTTCTTCGAAATCGGCACGTCCGGGAACACGAAAATCCACACTCGCCCCGCACGCTTCATGTGATGGGTGATGGCGCGCCGCGCCGCCTCGATCTGGCGCGCGGTGACGCGCTCGGGCTCAAGCGCCTTCAGCCCGTATTCGCCGAAGGAAAGCGTGGTGCCGCCCTTCGCGGTGCCGTGGATGCGGCCCTTGAATTGCTTGCGGAACTTGCTGCGGGACGGTTGCAACATGATTCTAGACTTTCTTTATCCCTATGCCGCGTCGCGCGGACGGTGACGACCGCCGCCACCACTTTCGCTCTCGGCGAGCCGCTTGTCCTGCGCCATCGGGTCGTGTTCGAGGATCTCGCCCTTGAAAATCCACACCTTCACGCCGCATGTGCCGTAGGTCGTGAATGCCGTCGCCGTGCCGTAGTCGACGTCGGCGCGCAACGTGTGCAAGGGCACGCGGCCCTCGCGATACCATTCCATGCGCGCGATTTCATTGCCGCCGAGCCGGCCGCCGCAATTGATGCGGATGCCCTCGGCGCCGAGCCGCATCGCCGACTGCACCGCGCGCTTCATCGCGCGGCGGAAGGCGACGCGGCGCTCGAGTTGCTGTGCGATCAATTCCGCGACGAGCTTGGCGTCGACCTCGGGCTTGCGAATTTCGACGATGTTGATGATGACTTCCGAGTTCGTCATCTTCGCGACTTGCTTGCGCAGCTTGTCGATGTCGGCGCCCTTTTTGCCGATGACGACGCCCGGCCGCGCCGAATGAATCGTGACGCGGCACTTCTTGTGCGGGCGCTCGATGATGATTTTCGCCACCGCCGCCTGCTTGAGCTGGGTCATCAGGAAGCGGCGAATCTTGATGTCCTCGTGCAGGAGCCGGCCGTACTCGCCCTTGCCCGCGAACCAGCGCGAGTCCCAAGTGCGGTTGATGCCGAGCCGCAAGCCGATCGGATTGACCTTCTGACCCATCAGGCTTTCCCTTCCTGCTCACGCACGATGATGGTGAGATTCGAAAACGTTCTGAAAATTCGCCCCGAACGGCCGCGTCCGCGCGGCACCCAGCGCTTGATGACGTAGGCCTTGCCGACATGCGCCTCCGCCACGACGAGATCGTCGACGTCGAGATCATGATTGTTCTCGGCGTTGGCGATCGCGGATTCCAGGCACTTGCGCACGTCGAGCGAAATGCGCTTCTTCGAGAATTGCAGATCGGCGAGCGCTTTCGCGACCTTTTTGCCGCGGATGAGGCCGGCGACGAGGCCAAGCTTCTGCGGCGATACGCGCAGCATGCGCGAGATCGCTTTCGCCTCGTTGTCCTTGAGCACGCGTGCTCGTGCGGCCTTGCCCATTTCGAACCTCTAGCTCGCCTTGCCCGGAGCCGCGGCAGGTGCAGCCGCGGCGGGGGCGGCGGCACCGGGTGCCGCCTTTGGAGAGGGTGCAGCACCCTCCTTCTTCGCCGTGCGGTCGCCGACTGCTGAGTGGCTCTGGAAGATCCGGGTCGGCGAGAACTCGCCGAACTTGTGGCCGACCATGTCCTCGGTGACGTAGACCGGAATGTGCTTGTGGCCGTTGTGGACGCCGAAGGTGAGCCCGACGAACTGCGGCAGGATCGTCGAGCGGCGGCTCCAGATCTTGATCACTTCTGAGCGGCCCGACGAACGCGCGGCATCGGCCTTCTTTAGAAGATAGCCGTCGACGAACGGACCTTTCCATACCGAGCGGGGCATCAGTGACTCCTCAAACCTTTTGCTTCTTCGCGTGCCGGCTCGACACGATGAATTTGCTGGTGCGCTTGTTCTTGCGCGTCTTCTTGCCCTTGGTCGGGAAGCCCCAGGGAGAGACCGGATGACGGCCGCCCGAGGTGCGGCCTTCGCCGCCGCCATGCGGATGGTCGACCGGATTCATCGACACGCCGCGATTGTGCGGCTTCCAGCCCTTCCAGCGGTTGCGGCCGGCCTTGCCGATCGAGATGTTCATGTGGTCGGGGTTCGAAACCGCGCCGACGGTGGCGAAGCAGCGCCCATGCACGAGCCGCTGCTCGCCGGAATTGAGGCGAATGATGCAATAGCCGCGGTCGCGGCCGACGATCTGCGCATAGGTACCGGCGGAGCGGGCGAGCTGGCCGCCCTTGCCGATCTTGAGCTCGATATTGTGCACGATGGTGCCGACCGGCATGTTCTCGAGCGGCATCGCGTTGCCGGGCTTCACGTCGACATTCTGGCCCGCAAATAGCACGTCGCCTGCGGCCACGCGTTGCGGCGCGAGGATATAGGACAATTCGCCATCGGCGTATTTCAGGAGTGCGAGGAAGCCGGTGCGGTTCGGATCGTATTCGAGCCGTTCCACGGTCGCCGCCACGTCGTGCTTGCGGCGCTTGAAATCGACCGTACGCAGCGCGCGCTTATGACCGCCGCCACGGAAGCGAACGGTAATGCGGCCGTTGACGTTGCGCCCGCCGGTGCCGATCTTGCCCTCGGTCAGAGCCTTGACGGGTTTGCCTTTCCACAGCCCCTCGCGGTCGACGAGCACGAGCTGGCGGAGGCTCGGAGTGGTGGGTTTGTAAGTTTTCAGTGCCATCGCTAATCCGCCTCAAAGTCCCGTCGTGACGTCGATCGAATGGCCCTCTTCGAGGGTCACGATCGCTTTTTTGGCGTCGCTCTGCCGCGCGCGCATGCCGCGGAAGACCTTCAGCTTGCCCTTCCTCACCAGCGTGTTGACGCGCTTCACCTTCACGCCGAAGAGCTTTTCGACCGCTTCCTTGATTTCCGGCTTCGTCGCCGTGAGCGCGACCTTGAACACCACCTGATTATGCTCGGAGGCGGCGGTCGCCTTCTCGGTGATCGCCGGCGACAGGATCACGTCGTAATGGTGCGGATCCTTGGGGACCGTCTTGCTCATTTGAAGCGCGCCTCCAACGCATCGACCGCCGCTTTCGTCAGCACCAGCTTATTGCGACGCAAGATGTCGTAGACGTTGATGCCGACGACCGGCAGCACGTCGACTTGCGGAATATTGCGCGCCGCCAGCATGAAGCTCTTCTCGACCTCGGAGCCGTCGATCACGAGCGCGTTTGACAAGCCGAGCTTTTCGAACTGCTCGATGAGGACGCTTGTCTTCGAACCTTTTAGCTTCAGATCCTCGACGACGATGAGGTCCTCGCTTTTCGCTTTCGCCGAGAGCGCGTGCTTGAGCGCGAGCGCCCGTACCTTCTTCGGAAGGCCGACCTCGTGGCTGCGCACGTGCGGGCCAAAAGCACGGCCACCGCCGCGGAACTGCGGCACGCGGGCGGAACCGTGGCGCGCGTTGCCGGTGCCCTTTTGCGCGTACATCTTCTTACCGGTGCGCCAGATCTCCGCGCGGTTCTTCACCTTGTGGGTGCCGGCGCGGCGCTTGGCGAGCTGCCAGACGATGCAGCGGTGAATGATATCGGGACGCGGCTCGAGTCCGAAGATCGCGTCCGAAAGCTTGACGGATCCCGACTTCTTGCCGTCGAAATTGGTGAGCGGAAGTTCCATTACTTCTTCCCTCCGCCCTTTGGCTTGGCTGCGGCGGATTTGGCGCCGCCCTTCTTCGCGCCCTTGGCTTCCTTCGGCGTCGTTTCCGCTTTCGGCGGCGGCGCCACCGGAACGTGCGCGGGACGCGCTTCGCCAGGCGATAGGAACTTGCCGGGCTTCGGCGCCTCTTTCGGTAGCGGCCGCTTCACCGCGTCGCGAACCGTGATCCAGCCACCATCGGCGCCGGGCACCGCGCCCTCCACGAGCAGCAGTCCGCGCGACGGATCCGTGCGCACGACCTTGAGATTGAGCGTCGTCACCCTCACGTCGCCCATATGGCCGGCCATCTTCTTGTTCTTGAATACCTTGCCGGGGTCTTGGCGGCCGCCGGTCGAGCCGTGCGAGCGGTGCGAGATGGAGACGCCATGGGAGGCGCGCAGGCCGCCGAAATTGTGCCGCTTCATCGCGCCGGCGAAGCCCTTGCCGATCGAGGTGCCGGTGACGTCGACGAACTGGCCGACGACGAAATGATCGGCCATCAACTCCGCGCCGACCGGAATCAGCGCGTCGGCGGGCACGCGGAATTCGACGATCTTTCGCTTCGGCTCGACCTTGGCGGCGGCGAAATTCCCGCGCATCGCCTTGGAGACGTTCTTCACCTTGCGCGAGCCCGCGCCGAGCTGGAGCGCAATATAGCCGTTCTTCTCCGCCGTGCGGTGAGCAATCACCTGGCAATTGTCGAGCTTGAGCACCGTGACAGGCACGTGCTCGCCCGCGTCCGAAAAGACGCGGGTCATGCCGAGCTTTTGTGCGATCACGCCGGAGCGCATTGTCTTTCTCTCTTCTTCCTTAGAGTTTGATCTCGACATCGACGCCGGCGGCGAGATCGAGCTTCATCAGCGCGTCCACCGTCTGCGGCGTCGGATCGACGATATCGAGTAAGCGTTTGTGAGTGCGCATCTCGAATTGTTCTCGGCTTTTCTTGTCAATATGCGGCGAGCGGTTCACCGTGAACTTCTCGATCCGCGTCGGCAGCGGGATGGGTCCACGCACCTGCGCGCCGGTGCGTTTCGCCGTCGCCACGATCTCCTTCGTCGAGGCGTCGAGGATTCGGTGATCGAACGCCTTCAGGCGGATCCGGATGTTCTGGCCGTTCATGGTCTTCTCCAGCGGCGCGCGCGGGCCGCTAACTCCGGACTATTCGATGATTTTGGCGACGACGCCGGCGCCGACGGTTCTTCCACCCTCGCGGATGGCGAAGCGCAGCTTCTCCTCCATCGCGATCGGCACGATCAGCGTCACTTCCATCGACACGTTGTCGCCGGGCATCACCATCTCCGTGCCCGTGGGCAGCGTCACCACCCCCGTCACGTCGGTGGTGCGGAAGTAAAACTGCGGACGATAGTTGGTGAAGAATGGCGTGTGGCGCCCGCCCTCTTCCTTCGTCAGGATATAGGCCTCCGCCGTGAACTTCGTGTGCGGCTTCACCGAGCCGGGCTTCGCCAGCACCTGCCCCCGCTCCACCCCCTCGCGCTCGATCCCGCGCAAGAGGCAGCCCACATTGTCCCCCGCCTCTCCCTGGTCGAGAAGCTTGCGGAACATCTCCACCCCCGTCACCACCGTCTTCGACGTCGGCTTGATGCCCACGATCTCCACTTCCTCGCCCACCTTGATGATCCCCCGCTCGATCCGCCCCGTCACCACCGTGCCGCGGCCCGAGATCGAGAACACGTCTTCCACCGGCATCAAGAACGGCTTGTCCTTCGGACGGTCCGGCTGCGGAATGCTCGCATCCACCGCATCCATCAGCTTCAAGATCGCGTCCTTGCCCAACTCCGGCTTCTTGTCCTCCAGCGCCATCAGCGCCGAGCCGCGTACGATCGGGATCTTGTCGCCGGGGAAGTTGTACTTCGACAGCAACTCGCGAACCTCAAGCTCCACCAGATCCAGAAGCTCCGGGTCGTCCACCATGTCGCACTTGTTCAAGAACACCACGATCGCCGGCACACCCACCTGGCGGGCCAACAGAATATGCTCCCGCGTCTGCGGCATCGGACCGTCCGCCGCGCTCACCACCAGGATCGCGCCGTCCATCTGCGCCGCCCCCGTGATCATGTTCTTCACGTAGTCGGCATGCCCCGGGCAGTCGACATGGGCGTAGTGCCGCTTGTCGGTCTCGTATTCCACATGCGCCGTCGAAATCGTGATGCCCCTGGCCTTCTCTTCCGGCGCCTTGTCGATCTGGTCATAGGCCGTGTAGTGCGCCTGACCCTTCTCGGCCAAAATCTTCGTGATCGCCGCCGTCAATGACGTCTTGCCGTGGTCCACGTGTCCGATCGTGCCCACATTGCAGTGCGGCTTCTTGCGCTCGAATTTCTCCTTGGCCATGGCAGTCTCCGTCGATTGCTATTCGTGAAAGCAAAAAGACTCAGGCGTATTTCGCCTGAATTTCTTGCGCGAGGTTGCTTGGTACCGGTTCGTAGTGATCGAATTGCATGGTGAAAGTGGCGCGGCCCTGGCTCATGGAGCGCAGGTTGTTGACGTAGGAGAACATGTTGGCGAGCGGCACCATCGCGTTGACCACGTTGGCGTTGCCGCGCTTGTCCTGGCCCTGAATCTGGCCGCGGCGCGAATTGAGATCGCCGATGACGGAGCCGGTGTAGTCCTCCGGCGTCACCACCTCGACCTTCATGATTGGCTCGAGCAGCACGGGCTTCGCCCTCCGCAGCGCCTCGCGCAGGCACATGCGCGCTGCGATCTCGAAGGCGAGCGCCGAGGAATCGACGTCGTGATATTTGCCGTCGGTCAGCGTGACCTTGAGGTCGACGATCGGAAAGCCCGCGATCACGCCCGTGCCGAGCACGGATTCAACGCCCTTCTCGACACCGGGGATGTATTCCTTCGGCACCGCGCCGCCGACGATATCGTCCTCGAACTCAAAACCGCCACCGGGCGGAAGCGGCTCGGCGACAAGCGTCACCGCCGCGTATTGACCCGAGCCGCCGGTCTGCTTCTTGTGAACGTAATCGTGCTCGACGCGCTGGGTGATCTTTTCGCGATAAGCGACTTGCGGCGCCCCGATATTGGCCTCGACCTTGTAGGTGCGCTTGAGGATGTCGACCTTGATGTCGAGATGCAGCTCGCCCATGCCCCTGATGATGGTCTGCCCGGATTCAGGATCGGTATGGACGCGGAACGACGGATCCTCGGCCACGAGTTTCGCGAGCGCGACCCCGAGCTTCTCCTGGTCGGCCTTCGTTTTCGGCTCGATCGCGATCTCGATGACGGGGTCCGGGAATTCCATCTTTTCGAGAATGACGGTCTTCTGCGGATCGCACAGCGTGTCGCCGGTGCGCACCTCTTTCAGACCCGCAAGCGCGACGATGTCGCCGGCAAAAGCTTCCTTGATGTCCTCGCGGTTGTTCGCGTGCATCAGGAGCATGCGGCCGACGCGCTCTTTGCGATCGCGCGTCGTATTGATGACGCCCATGCCGCTCGTCAGCGTGCCGGAATAGATGCGGCAGAAGGTGATGGTGCCGACGAACGGATCGTCCATGATCTTGAAGGCAAGAAGCGACATCGGCTCCTTGTCGTCGGGCTTGCGCTCGATCTCGTTGCCCTTGTCGTCGATGCCCATGATCGGCGGCACGTCGAGCGGCGACGGCAGGTAATCGACGACGGCGTCGAGCAAGGGCTGCACGCCTTTGTTCTTGAAGGCGGAGCCGCAAAGTACCGGGTAGAAGGCGCCGGTGATCACGGCCTTGCGGATGAGGCTCTTCAGCGTTGCCTCGTCGGGCTGCTTGCCCTCCAGATACGCGGTCGTCGCCGCGTCATCGAGCTCGACCGCTGCCTCGATCATCTTCTCGCGGTATTCCTTCGCCTGATCGAGCAGCTCCGCCGGAATATCGATGTCCTGATAATTCGCGCCGAGCAACTCGTCGTCCCACACCACGCCCTTCATCCGCACAAGGTCGATGATGCCGCGGAACTGGTTCTCGGCCCCAATCGGCAACTGAATTGCAACGGGCTTGGCGCCCAGGCGCTCGACGATGTCGGAGAGGCAGCGGAAGAAATCCGCGCCGACCTTGTCCATCTTGTTGGCGAAAACGATGCGGGGGACCTTGTACTTGTCGCCCTGGCGCCAAACGGTCTCGGTCTGCGGCTCGACGCCCTGGTTGGAATCGAGAACGCACACGGCGCCGTCGAGCACGCGCAGCGAGCGCTCGACCTCGATGGTGAAGTCGACGTGGCCCGGCGTGTCGATGATGTTGAGACGCTTTTCTTTCCAGAAAGCGGTGGTCGCGGCCGAAGTGATCGTGATGCCGCGCTCCTGCTCCTGCTCCATCCAGTCCATGGTGGCAGCACCCTCATGGACTTCGCCGATCTTGTGGCTCTTGCCGGTGTAATAGAGGATCCGCTCGGTCGTCGTCGTCTTGCCGGCATCGATGTGCGCCATGATGCCGAAATTGCGGTAGTCCTCGATCTTGTTCATGCGGGGCATAACGAAATCTCCAGACGCCTACTCACCAACGATAGTGCGAGAAGGCGCGATTCGCCTCCGCCATGCGGTGAGTGTCCTCGCGCTTCTTGACGGCGTTTCCCCGGTTGTTCGATGCGTCGAGCAGCTCGCCGGAGAGCTTGTCGACCATCGTTTTTTCGTTGCGCTCATGCGCGGCGTCGATGATCCAGCGGATCGCGAGCGTCTGCCGGCGCTCCGGGCGCACTTCGACCGGCACCTGATAAGTGGCGCCGCCGACGCGGCGCGATCGCACCTCGACCGAGGGCATCACGTTGTCGAGCGCCTGCTCGAAGACCGCGACCGGATTCTGCTTGATCTTCTGCTCGATCGTCTCGAGCGCGCCATAGACGATTGACTCGGCGACCGACTTCTTGCCCTGGCGCATGACGGAATTCATGAAACGGCTGACCTTGAGGTTCCCGAATTTCGGATCGGGAAGGATCTCGCGGCGCTCGGCGCGGTGACGGCGGGACATGGCTAGCTCCCCGTCACTTCGGCCGTTTGGCGCCGTAGAGCGAGCGGCGCTGTTTGCGGTTCTTGACGCCTTGGGTGTCGAGGACGCCGCGCAGAATGTGGTAGCGCACGCCCGGAAGGTCCTTCACGCGGCCGCCGCGGATCATCACGACGGAATGCTCCTGCAAGTTATGGCCCTCGCCCGGGATGTAGCCGATCACCTCGAAGCCGTTGGTGAGCCGGACCTTGGCGACCTTGCGCAGCGCCGAATTCGGCTTCTTTGGCGTCGTCGTATAGACGCGCGTGCATACGCCGCGTTTTTGCGGCGAGGCTTTCAGCGCCGGAACCTTGTTCCGGTAACGCGGCGCGACCCGTGGTTTGCGGATCAGCTGGTTGATCGTCGGCATCGGCCTCTACTCTTCCTCGTTTTTCGCCCGCTGCGGGCGATTGAAAAACGCAAACGCCAAACGCGCCGTCCCGCGGTCCCCGCGGAAGGGCGCTTGTTCCCGTGACAAACGACCACGACACCGGAAAGCGTCATGGTCTGTACGCACACCTGACAACTGGCTGTCAGAGGCAGCGTTTCGGCGCCCTTGGTCGATCGCGAGACGCAATCGAACGGCGGCACCGACCGCCTGCCCAATAGCGAGCGGGTTTTAGACTCCCCACTCGCGCTCCGTCAACCCCGAAGAGGCCGAAAACCGCGGCTTTCGGCCATTCCGGTGGCGTTTCGAACGCGCCGGCGACCCCTTGGCGGACGAACTGCCAAATAAGAACGCCCAGGCGCCTGAGCAACGCCCCAAAATGAAGAAGGGCCGCGGCGCGGCCCTTCTCTTTTCGTGTGGCGGAGCGCTTATTCCGCCGCCGCCGGTCCTTCGATCAGCGCCTCGCTGCCGGTCGCCTTGGCGGCCTCCTCTTTCTGGCGCTCCTTCAAGATCAGCTCGTCGCGGTGCGTCGCGACCGCGCGCAGCCGCGACATCATCGCGCCCGTACCGGCCGGGATCAGGCGACCGACGATCACGTTCTCCTTCAGGCCGTCGAGCGTGTCGATCTTGCCCTGTACCGCCGCCTCGGTGAGCACGCGCGTCGTCTCCTGGAACGAGGCCGCGGAGATGAACGAGCGCGTCTGCAACGACGCCTTGGTAATGCCGAGCAATATCGAGTGCGCGGTCGCCTGCTTCTTGCCCGCTTCCTTCATCTTGACGTTGATTTCGTCGAACTCGATCTTGTCGAGCTGTTCGCCCTGGATGAGATCCGTCTCGCCCGGCTCGTCGATTTCGACCTTCTGCAGCATTTGCCGGACGATCACCTCGATGTGCTTGTCGTTGATCTGCACGCCCTGCAGCCGGTAGACCTCCTGGATTTCGTTGACGAGATAGGCGGCGAGTTCCTCGACGCCTTTGATCGCCAGGATATCGTGCGGCGCGGGATTGCCTTCGACGATCAAGTCGCCCTTCTCGACAACGTCGCCTTCCTGAACGTAGACGTGCCGGTTTTTCGGAATCAGATACTCGACGGGCTCCTGCTTGGAATCGTTCGGCACGATCGAGAAGTCGGTACTTGTTCTTGTAGTCCTTGCCGAACTGGATGCTGCCGCTGATCTCGGCGATCACCGCCAATTCCTTCGGCCGACGCGCCTCGAACAGTTCCGCGACGCGTGGCAAGCCACCGGTGATGTCGCGGGTCTTGGCGCCTTCGCTCGACATGCGCGCGAGAACGTCGCCCGCCCTCACCTTGGCGCCCGGCTCCACCGAAAGGATGGCGTCGACCGGAAGCGAGTAGCGCACTTCGCTCGAAGTCTTGCGCAGCTTCGCGAGCTTGGCGAGCGTACCTTCCGCCCCGCGAATGACGATCGAAGGACGCAGGTCCTGCGCCGTCTTACCCGCGGTCCGCCAATCGATGATCGTGCGCTTAGTGATGCCGGTCAACTCATCGACCGTCTCGCTCATGGTCTGGCCTTCCACGAGATCCTCGAAAGCGACGGTACCGTTGGCCTCGGTCAGGATCGGACGCGTATAGGGGTCCCACTCGGCCATGCGCTGGCCACGGCTCACCTTATCGCCGTCGTCCACCTTCAGACGTGCGCCGAACGGAATACGGTGCGAAGCGCGCTCCGTGCCGTCATGATCGACGATCAAGACGGCGAGGTTGCGGACCATCACGATGTTTTCGCCGTTCGAGTTCTTCACCACTTCGCGGTTCCTGATCTTGATCGTCCCCTCGAAGTTCAATTCGATGAAGGATTGCTCGGCGATCTGCGCCGCACCGCCGATATGGAAGGTGCGCATGGTGAGCTGCGTACCCGGCTCGCCGATGGACTGCGCCGCGATTACGCCGACCGCCTCGCCGAGATTGACCGGCGTGCCGCGGGCAAGATCGCGCCCGTAGCACTTGCGGCATATGCCGTTGATCGTTTCACAAGTCAGCGCCGAGCGAATGCGCACTTCCTGCACGTTCGCCGCCGCAACCGCCTCGACCTGCGGCTCTTCTAATAGTATGCCGCGCTTGACGATCGTCTTGCCGCTCGTCGGGTCGACAATATCCTCAACCCCGGTACGGCCAAGAATGCGGCTTGGGAGCGAGGCGACGACATGGCCTGCATCGACGATCGCGCGCATGCGAATGCCGGCCTTCGTCCCGCAATCTTCCTCGGTGACGATGCAATCCTGCGCGACGTCGACGAGACGGCGCGTGAGATAGCCCGAATTCGCTGTCTTGAGCGCGGTATCGGCGAGACCCTTACGAGCGCCGTGCGTCGAGTTGAAGTACTCGAGCACGGTGAGCCCTTCCTTGAAGTTCGAAATAATCGGACTTTCGATGATCTCGCCCGAGGGCTTGGCCATCGGCCCGCGCATGCCGGCGAGCTGCTTCATTTGCGCCGGCGAGCCGCGCGCACCGGAGTGCGACATCATGTAGATCGAGTTCATGAACGCCTCGCGGCCCGAGGCATTCTTCTTGGTCGCCGAGATTTCGCGCATCATCTCTTCGGCGACCTTGTCGGTGCACTTCGACCAGGCGTCGACCACCTTGTTGTACTTTTCGCCCTGGGTGATGAGGCCGTCGTTGTATTGCTGCTCGAATTCCTTGACCAGACCGCGGGTCTCGTCGACCAGAACCCACTTCTTGGTCGGCACGACCATGTCGTCCTTGCCGAAGGAAATGCCGGCCTTAAAGGCATGATTGAAGCCGAGCGCCATGATGCGGTCGCAGTAGATCACCGTCTCCTTCTGTCCGCAGTGGCGGTAGACCGTGTCGATCATGTGCGAAATTTCCTTCTTCGTCATCAAGCGATTGATGAGGTCGAAGGAAATCCGGTGATCTCTCGGCAGAATTTCGCCGAGCAAAAGGCGACCGGGCGTCGTGTCGAAAATTTTCGATACTTTCTTGCCCTTTTCGTCGACCGTGACGAAACGGCCCTTGACCTTGGCGTGCAGCGTCGCCGCGCCGCTCGCAAGCGCATGCTCGACCTCGCCGATATTGCCGAACGCCATGCCCTCGCCCGGCTCTCCGTCGTGCACGAGCGAGAGGTAATAAAGTCCGAGCACGATGTCTTGCGACGGCACGATGATCGGCGATCCGTTCGCCGGATGCAGGATGTTGTTCGTGCTCATCATCAGGACGCGCGCTTCGAGTTGCGCCTCCAGCGACAAGGGCACGTGCACGGCCATCTGGTCGCCGTCAAAGTCGGCGTTGAAGGCGGCGCAAACGAGCGGATGCAGCTGGATCGCCTTGCCCTCGATCAAGATCGGCTCGAAGGCCTGCACGCCGAGGCGATGGAGCGTCGGAGCGCGGTTCAACAGCACCGGATGCTCGCGGATAACCTCGTCGAGAATATCCCAAACCTCGGGCTTTTCCTTTTCGACGAGCTTCTTCGCCTGTTTGACGGTCGTCGACAGGCCCTTGGCGTCGAGCCGCGAATAGATGAACGGCTTGAACAATTCGAGCGCCATCTTCTTCGGCAGGCCGCATTGATGCAGCTTCAGCTCAGGCCCGACCACGATCACCGAACGGCCAGAATAGTCGACGCGCTTGCCGAGCAAATTCTGGCGGAAGCGCCCCTGCTTGCCCTTGAGCATGTCGGCGAGCGACTTCAGGGGCCGCTTGTTGGCGCCCGTGATCACGCGGCCGCGGCGGCCGTTATCGAATAAGGCGTCGACCGCCTCTTGCAGCATGCGCTTCTCGTTGCGGATGATGATATCCGGCGCCTTGAGCTCGATCAGCCGCTTCAAGCGGTTGTTGCGGTTGATCACGCGGCGATAGAGATCGTTGAGATCGGACGTGGCGAAACGCCCGCCGTCGAGCGGCACCAGCGGCCGCAAATCCGGCGGGATCACCGGGATCACCGTCATGATCATCCAGTCGGGCTTGTTGCCCGAGGTGAGGAAGGCCTCCATCAGCTTCAGGCGCTTGCCCGCTTTTTTCTTCTTCAGGTCCGAGTCGGTCGTATTGACCTCGGTACGCAACTCGTCGCGCATCTTCTTGAGGTCGATACCCTTCATCAGCTCGCGGATGGCTTCGGCGCCGATCTTGGCGGTGAAGCTATCCTCGCCGAGCTCTTCCTGCGCCTTCATGTATTCTTCTTCGGAGAGCAGCTGGCGCTCCTTCAGCGGCGTCAGGCCCGGCTCCGTCACGACGTAGTATTCGAAATAGAGAATGCGTTCGAGATCCTTCAGCGTCATGTCGAGCAAGAGCCCGATGCGCGAAGGAAGCGACTTCAGGAACCAGATGTGCGCGACGGGCGCGGCCAACTCGATGTGGCCCATGCGCTCGCGCCGCACTCGCGACAGCGTCACCTCGACACCGCACTTCTCGCAGATAATGCCCTTGTACTTCATGCGCTTGTACTTGCCGCACAAGCACTCGTAATCCTTGATCGGGCCGAAGATGCGCGCGCAGAATAGACCGTCCCGCTCCGGCTTGAAGGTGCGGTAGTTGATCGTCTCCGGCTTCTTGATCTCGCCGTAGGACCACGAAAAATCTTCTCGGGCGAAGCGATCGAGATCCGGATGTGGTCGAAGACCTGCGCCGGCTGCTGGGGCCCGAAAATATTCGTCAGTTCCTGATTCATCATCTTCTCCTGCTTTCCGGATCGAGGGCGCGGTCCGCGTACGCGCCCTTGCCGGAAGAATTTCGATCAAATTTCACGCGCGGAGGCGGCGATCGCCTCCGCGCGAATCTCATTCGGCTGCGACGTTCTCCTCAGAGCCGGGCGCCGGCTTCTTCGTGTTCACGAGTTCGACATTGAGGCCGAGCGAGCGCATTTCCTTCACCAACACGTTGAACAATTCCGGAATGCCCGCTTCGAAAGTGTCGTCGCCGCGCACGATCGCTTCGTAGACCTTGGTGCGGCCGGCGACGTCGTCCGATTTCACCGTCAGCATTTCCTGCAAGGTATAGGCCGAGCCATAGGCCTCGAGCGCCCACACCTCCATTTCGCCGAAACGCTGGCCGCCGAACTGCGCCTTGCCGCCGAGCGGCTGCTGGGTGACGAGCGAGTACGGGCCGATCGAGCGCGCGTGGATCTTGTCGTCGACCAGATGATGCAGCTTCATGATGTAGATGTAGCCGACCGTCACCTGGCGATCGAATGGCTCGCCGGAGCGCCCGTCATAGAGCGTCACCTGTCCGGTCTTGTTGAGCCCGGCCATTTCCAGCATGTGCTCGATGTCGCTCTCCTTGGCGCCGTCGAAGACGGGCGTTGCGATCGGCACGCCGCGCTTCAGGTTCTGACCGAGTTCGACGAGGCCGTTGTCGTCGAGCGATGCGATGGTTTCGTCCTTGCCGTAGACGCTCTTCAGCATCTCCTTGAGCGGCTTCGCGTCTCTTCTTCGCCATATAGGCATCGACCGCCTTCGCGACCATCTGGCCGAGGCCGTGGCAGGCCCAGCCCAGATGCGTCTCGAGGATCTGGCCGACATTCATGCGGCTCGGCACGCCGAGCGGATTGAGCACGACGTCGACAGGCGTGCCGTCCTCGAGGAACGGCATGTCCTCGGCCGGCACGATCTTCGACACCACGCCCTTGTTGCCGTGGCGGCCGGCCATCTTGTCGCCGGGCTGAATCTTGCGCTTCACCGCGACGAAGACCTTCACCATCTTCATCACGCCGGGCGGCAATTCATCGCCACGTTGCAGCTTCTCGACCTTGTCGAGGAAGCGCTGCTCGAGCCGCTTCTTCAATTCGTCGTATTGCTTCCGCAGTTGCTCGATCTCGCCCATCAGCTTCTCGTTGGGCGAGGCGAACTGCCACCACTGCGAGCGCGGATACTCGTCGAGCACCACGCGCGTGATCTTGTGATCCTTCTTGAATCCCTTCGGACCCGCGATCGCCCTGGCGGCCTTCCAGCATCTCGGCCAAGCGGCCATAGACGTTGCGGTCGAGAATCGCCTGCTCGTCGTCGCGATCCTTCGCCAGACGTTCGATTTCTTCGCGCTCGATCGCGAGCGCGCGCTCGTCCTTGTCGACACCGTGACGATTGAACACGCGCACTTCGACGACCGTGCCCTGCACGCCCGGCGGCACGCGTAGCGAGGTGTCGCGCACGTCCGCGGCCTTCTCGCCGAAGATCGCGCGCAGAAGCTTTTCTTCCGGCGTCATCGGGCTCTCGCCCTTCGGCGTGATTTTGCCGCACAGGATGTCGCCGGCGTGGACTTCCGCGCCGATATAGACGATACCCGCCTCGTCGAGGTTCTTCAGCGCTTCTTCCGAGACGTTCGGAATGTCGCGCGTGATCTCCTCGGGGCCGAGCTTGGTGTCGCGCGCCATCACCTCGAATTCCTCGATGTGGATCGAGGTAAAGACGTCGTCCTTCACGATCCGCTCCGACAACAGGATCGAATCCTCGAAGTTGTAGCCGTGCCACGGCATGAAGGCGACGAGCACGTTGCGGCCGAGCGCCAACTCGCCGAGTTCGGTCGAAGGGCCGTCGGCGATAATGTCGCCTTTCTTCACCTGATCGCCCACGCGCACGAGCGGCCGCTGGTTGATGCAGGTGTTCTGGTTTGAACGCTGGAACTTCATCAGCCGGTAGATGTCGACGCCCGACTTCGAGGGGTCGTTCTCCTCGGTCGCGCGGATGACGATGCGGGTGCCGTCGATCTGGTCGACGATGCCGGTACGGCGCGCGACGATGACCGCGCCGGAATCGCGCGCGACCACGTCCTCCATGCCGGTGCCGACAAGCGGCGCTTCCGCCTGCACGAGCGGCACCGCCTGGCGCTGCATGTTGGAACCCATGAGCGCGCGGTTGGCGTCGTCGTTCTCGAGGAACGGAATGAGCGCGGCGGCGACCGAGACGAGCTGCTTGGGCGAGACGTCCATGAAGTCGACGCGGTCGGGCGTGATCATCAAGACGTCGCCGGCGTGCCGGCAAACGATCAGGTCCTCGGTGAACTTGCCCTTCTGGTCGATCACCGCGTTCGCCTGCGCGACGTAGTATTTCCCCTCCTCCATCGCGGAGAGATAAATGACCTCCTCGGTGACGCGGCCGTCCTTCACCTTGCGATAAGGCGTCTCGATGAAGCCGTATTTGTTGATGCGCGCGAAAGTCGCGAGCGAATTGATCAGCCCGATGTTCGGACCTTCCGGCGTCTCGATCGGGCAGATGCGGCCGTAATGCGTCGGATGCACGTCGCGCACCTCGAAGCCCGCCCGCTCGCGCGTCAGTCCGCCGGGGCCAAGCGCCGAAAGACGCCGCTTGTGCGTGATCTCGGACAAGGGGTTGGTCTGGTCCATGAATTGCGAGAGCTGCGAGGAGCCGAAGAACTCGCGCACCGCCGCTGCAGCGGGCTTGGCGTTGATCAGGTCCTGCGGCATGACCGTATCGATATCGACCGAGCTCATGCGCTCCTTGATCGCGCGCTCCATGCGCAGCAAGTCCGATGCGGTACTGGTTCTCCATCAATTCGCCGACCGAACGCACACGCCGATTGCCGAGATGGTCGATGTCGTCGATCTCGCCGCGGCCGTCGCGCAACTCGACGAGCGCGCGGATCACCGCGATGATGTCTTCCTTGCGCAAGATGCGCATGGTGTCGGGCGCGTCGAGATCGAGCCGCATGTTCATCTTCACGCGGCCGACCGCCGAGAGATCGTAGCGCTCGGAATCGAAGAAGAGCGAATTGAACATCGCTTCCGCAGTGTCGACCGTGGGCGGCTCGCCCGGGCGCATCACGCGGTAAATGTCGAACAGCGCATCCTCGCGCCGCAGAATTCTTGTCGACCGCGAGCGTGTTGCGGATATAGGCGCCGGTGTGGACGTGATCGATGTCGAGCACCGGAATTTCGTTGTAGCCGGCCTCGGTCAGCGTTTCGATGATCTTCTTGTCGATCTCCTGGCCCGCCTCGGCGTAGATCTCGCCGCTCTTGGCGTTGACGATATCCTCGGCAATGTATTGGCCGTGCAAGATCCTCGTCCGCGACCTTCAGCGCCTTCAGGCCCTTCTCGGCGAGCACTCGCGCTTGGCGCACGGTGAGCTTCTTGCCGGCCTCGATCACGACTTCATCGTTGTCGGCGTTGCGAATATCGGTCATCGCCTTGAAGCCGCGCATGCGCCGCGGATCGAAGGGCACGCGCCAGCCGCCGCTCTTCACGCGCTTGTAGACGATGCGCTGATAGAACGTGTTGAGGATTTCCTCGCCGTTCATGCCGAGCGCTTGCAGGAGCGAGGTCACCGGAATCTTGCGGCGGCGGTCGATGCGCGCGTGCACGATGTCCTTGGCGTCGAACTCGATGTCGAGCCACGAGCCGCGATAAGGAATGATGCGCGCCGCGAACAGGAGCTTGCCCGAGGAGTGGGTCTTGCCCTTGTCGTGGTCGAAGAAGACGCCGGGCGAGCGGTGCATCTGCGACACGATCACGCGCTCGGTGCCGTTCACGATGAACGTGCCGTTCATCGTCATGAGCGGGATGTCGCCCATGTAGACGTCTTGCTCCTTGATGTCCTTCACCGACTTCGCCTGCGTTTCGGGGTCGACATCGAACACGATCAGCCGCAGCGTCACCTTGAGGGGTGCGGCGAACGTCATGCCGCGCTGACGGCACTCGTCGACGTCGTACTTCGGCAGCTCGAACTCGTATTTCACGAATTCGAGCATCGAGTTTCCGGCGAAATCGGAAATCGGAAACACCGATTTGAACACGGTCTGCAAGCCCTCGTCGGGACGCCCGCCGCTCGGCTCGTGGATCTGCAGGAACTGGTCGTAGGATGCCTTCTGAACCTCGATCAGGTTCGGCATCTCGGCGACTTCCGCGATCTTGCCGAAGAATTTGCGAACGCGCTTGCGGCCGGTGAATGTTTGCGCCATCTCGTTCTCGCTCCGTTGGACGCGCCAGGCGTCCTAGAAATCTCGTTCCGCCCGTTCGGGCGAATTGACCGGATGGCGCCGTGAAGCGCCATCCGGCATTCGTCTGCACGCGAGATTACTTTCAGCTCGACCTTGGCGCCCACTTTTTCGAGGGTCGCCTTCATCTTGGCGGCCTCGTCCTTGGAGACGCCCTCCTTGACGGTCTTCGGTGCGCCCTCGACGAGATCCTTCGCCTCTTTCAGGCCAAGTCCGGTCAAGGCACGCACTTCCTTGATCACTTCGATCTTCTTGTCGCCGGTAGCCGCGAGAACAACCGTGAACTCGGTCTTCTCCTCGGCCGCCGCGGCGGCAGCGCCAGGCGCCGCTGCGACCGCAACCGCGGCCGCCGCCGACACGCCCCACTTCTCTTCGAGCAACTTCGAAAGCTCGGCCGCTTCCAGCACGGTGAGTTTCGAAAGCTCGTCTACGATCTTCGCTAGGTCAGCCATTTCATTTTCCTCTCGGTTCGAACCTTTGATCGATTGCGGAACCGCCTCAGGCGGCTTCACTCTTTCGGCTGTAGGCCCCGACCACACGCGCGAGCTGGGAAGCCGGCGCGGCGACGATCTGCGCGATCTTGGTCGCCGGCGCCTGCAAGAGGCCGACGATCTTCGCGCGCAATTCATCGAGCGACGGGAGGGCGGCAAGCGCCTTCACGCCGCTCAAGTCGAGCGAGGTCTTGCCCATCGCGCCGCCGAGAATGATGAATTTGTCATTCCCCTTGGCGAAATCGACAGCAACCTTGGGCGCCGTCACCGGATCGCTTGAATAGGCGATCACGGTCGGTCCCTTGAGAAGGGACGCGACATGGGCGACGTCCGTGCCTTCGAGAGCTTTCTTCGCGAGGCGGTTCTTCGCGACCTTCACTCCGGCCCCGCCCTTCTTCATCTGCCGGCGTAATACCGACATCTGGGCGACGGTGAGGCCAGAATAGTGAGCGACCACGACCGCGGCGGCGTTCTTGAAAACGCCGTTCAGCGACGTGACCATCTCCTGCTTCTCCGCTCGGTCCACTTTCTCTCTCCAGTTGGCGCTTTTCGGAAAATCCGAAAAACGCCGGTTGCACCTTGCCGGCCCGTCTTCTGCCTAGTGGGGCAGCGGAACGGGTCGACGCTCCAATGCCCTGTCCCCGTAGGCCTTCCTCCGAAGAGGAGCGGCCGGCCGGTGCTGGTTCGAACCGACTAAGGGCTTGCGCCCGAAACCGGTTATCCCCGTCTCATGCAGGCCCTTTCGGATTAAGCGCGACTTTCGTCGCGCGCCCGCAATCTCGGACAGGACGACCGAAAGAACCGAAGTTCCTCCGGTCTTCCCCGCGCGGAAGCGAACTCCCGCGCGGAATTCTTTTTCAGCCTCCGAAGAGGCTCGACGGCTCGACGCGGACGCCCGGGCCCATCGTCGAGGAAATCGCCACCTTCTTGATGAAGGTGCCTTTGACGCCGGAAGGCTTCGACTTCGCCACCGCGTCGGCGAGCGCGCGGATGTTCTGCGCGAGCTGCTCGGCGGTGAACGAGGCCTTGCCGATGCCGGCCTGAACGATGCCGGCCTTCTCGACGCGAAACTCGACCGCGCCTCCCTTCTGCGCCTTGATCGCGGCGGGGAGGTCGTTGGTCACGGTGCCGACCTTCGGATTCGGCATCAGCCCGCGCGGCCCCAGCACTTTGCCGAGACGGCCCACGAGCGGCATCATGTCGGGCGTCGCGATGCAGCGATCGAAGTCGATTTGACCCGCGTTCACCTTCTCCGCGAGATCCTCGGCGCCGACGATGTCGGCGCCCGCCTTCTTCGCTTCGTCGGCCTTGGCGCCCTTCGCGAACACCGCGACGCGCGCCGAGCGGCCCGAGCCGTTCGGCAGATTGACGACGCCGCGCACGTTTTGATCGGTCTGGCGCGGATCGACGCCCAAATTCATCGCTACCTCGATCGTCTCGTCGAACTTCGCCTTGGCGCGCTCCTTCACGAGCTTCACCGCCTCGTCGATCGGATAGAGCTTCATCCGTTCGATGTCGTCGCGCGCCGCGCGGATGCGCTTTCCCGCTTTCTTCTGCATCGCCCTACTCCGTCACCTGAATGCCCATGGAGCGGGCGGAGCCCTCGATCATGCTCATCGCGGCTTCGACCGTGTCGCAGTTCAAGTCCTTCATCTTCTGCTGCGCGATTTCCTTGACCTGCGCCTTCGACACCGAGCCGATCGGCTCGCGGCCGGGGGTCTCGCGAAGCCGTCTGTAGCTTCGCCGCCTTCTTCAGAAAATAGGAAACCGGCGGCGTCCTCAGTTCGAAGGTGAAGGATTTGTCCTGGTATATGGTGATGGTGACGGGAATTGGCATCCCCTTCTCCATCTTTTGCGTCTGCGCGTTGAAATCCTTGCAAAATTGCATGATGTTGAGGCCGCGCTGACCGAGCGCGGGGCCGATCGGCGGCGCCGGATTGGCGGCCGCCGCGGGCACCTGCAACTTCAAAAAACCGGCAACTTTCTTCGCCATCTTTCACTCCCAAGCGAACCGGCGTCAGCCGGCTCGGGATTTCGTGGTCCGGTCCGGGCGCCCGGCTCAAGGCGCCCTCGCCTCCCACAAGGATGTTCAGCCCTTCTCGACCTGGCTGAACTCGAGTTCGACCGGGGTGGCCCGGCCGAAAATGCTCACGGCGACCTTCAGCCGCGAGCGGTCTTCATCCACTTCCTCCACCGTGCCGCTGAACGAGGCGAAGGGTCCGTCCGACACCCGCACCTGCTCGCCTATCTCGAAGATGATCGAGGGCTTGCGCACGACGCCCTCCTCCACCTGATTGAGGATGCGCACGGCCTCGGCGTCGGAAATCGGCATCGGCTTCTTGTCGGCGCCGAGAAAACCCGTCACCTTCGGCGTGTTCTTGATCAGGTGATAGGCGTCGTCGGTAAGCTCGCACTTCACGAGCACGTAGCCCGGAAAGAACTTCCGCTCGGCCTCGACCTTCTTTCCCTTGCGAACCTCCATGACTTTTTCGGTAGGAACGAGAATTCTCATCGAACAAATCGGCAAGACCGCGGGCTTGCGCCTGCTCGCGGATCGATTCCGCCACCTTCTTCTCGAAATTCGAGTAGGCGTGAACGATGTACCAGCGCTTTGCCAAAACAAATTCCCTTTAGCGCAGAAAACTCAGGAGCGTGCTCATGCTGAAGCGGATCACTTGATCGGAGAGCAGAAAGAAGAGCGAAGCGATAATCGCGAACACGAAGACCATCGCGGTCGTGATCAGCGTCTCGCGCCGCGTGGGCCACGTCACCTTCGAGCCCTCGGCGCGAACCTGCTGCATGAATTCGAACGGATTGATCATGTCAATTCTTTCCGAAACAGTGTCTTCCCGGAAACGGACCGAACGTCGGAACGTCCCCGCGTCTTCCTTATTCGAACTTGCCGCCTACGAGAGCCGGTTCACTTCACGCCACGGTCCGGGTGTTGCCATTTCCCTCCGCCTGCCCGCATGGCAGGAGTGGAGGGACTCGAACCCCCAACCCCCGGTTTTGGAGACCGGTGCTCTAGCCAATTGAGCTACACTCCTCCGGAAGCGAATGCGGCGGCCAAAAGGCCCGGGGGCCCGCCGCGTGCCTTCTATTGCAGAAGGCGGGGGTCCAATGCAAGCCCGAAACCCCCCATTTCGCGGGTTTGTTACCGTACCGGCTCCACCACGACCGCCGTGCCATAGGCCAGAACTTCGGTAATGCCGGCCGCGATATCATTGGCGTCATAGCGCATGGCGAGAACCGCATTCGCCCCCATTTCCTGGGCGTGCTCGACCATCAACTCGTAGGCCTCCTCGCGCGCCCGTTCGGCAAGCCCCGTATATAAGGAGATATTGCCGCCGAACAGGGATTGCAGGGACGCTCCAATTGTCCCGAAAACATTGCGGGAACGGACGGTGATTCCGCGCACCAGCCCTAGATGCTGAACCACGCGATGACCCGTGAGTTCATTGGTGGTGGTGACGAGCATCGCGTCCCGTTATTCGATGATTTTGGCGACGACGCTGGCGCCAATCGAACTCGGGTTTACCCGAGTTCGATAATTATGAATGGCCGAAATCGAGAACATTCGACTTCGGCGGCGCCCGCCTTTGCTCTTCGTCATTCTATAATCTTAGCCACTACTCCAGCGCCGACGGTTCTTCCACCCTCGCGGATGGCGAAGCGCAGCTTCTCCTCCATCGCGATCGGCACGATCAGCGTCACTTCCATCGACACGTTGTCGCCGGGCATCACCATCTCCGTGCCCGTGGGCAGCGTCACGACCCCCGTCACGTCGGTGGTGCGGAAGTAAAACTGCGGACGATAGTTGGTGAAGAACGGCGTGTGGCGCCCGCCCTCTTCCTTCGTCAGGATATAGGCCTCCGCCGTGAACTTCGTGTGCGGCTTCACCGAGCCGGGCTTCGCCAGCACCTGCCCGCGCTCCATCCCCTCGCGCTCGATCCCGCGCAGAAGGCAGCCCACATTGTCCCCCGCCTGACCCTGGTCGAGGAGCTTGCGGAACATCTCCACCCCCGTCACCACCGTCTTCGACGTCGTCCTTGATGCCCACGATCTCCACTTCCTCGCCCACCTTGATGATGCCCCGCTCGATCCGGCCCGTCGCCACCGTGCCGCGGCCCGAGATCGAGAACACGTCCTCCACCGGCATCAAGAACGGCTTGTCCTTCGGACGGTCCGGCTGCGGAATGCTCGCATCCACCGCATCCATCAGCTTCAAGATCGCGTCCTTGCCCAACTCCGGCTTCTTGTCCTCCAGCGCCATCAGCGCCGAGCCGCGGATGATCGGGATCTTGTCGCCGGGGAAGTTGTACTTCGACAGCAACTCGCGAACTTCAAGCTCCACCAGATCCAGAAGCTCCGGATCGTCCACCATGTCGCACTTGTTCAAGAACACCACGATCGCCGGCACACCCACCTGGCGGGCCAACAGAATGTGCTCGCGCGTCTGCGGCATCGGGCCGTCGGCCGCGCTCACCACCAGGATCGCGCCGTCCATCTGCGCCGCCCCCGTGATCATGTTCTTCACGTAGTCGGCATGCCCCGGGCAATCGACATGCGCGTAGTGCCGCTTTTCGGTCTCGTATTCCACATGCGCCGTCGAAATCGTGATGCCCCGCGCCTTCTCTTCCGGCGCCTTGTCGATCTGGTCATAGGCCGTGAAGTCGCGCCTGACCCTTCTCGGCCAAAATCTTCGTGATCGCCGCCGTCAATGACGTCTTGCCGTGGTCCACGTGTCCGATCGTGCCCACATTGCAATGCGGCTTCTTGCGCTCGAATTTTTCCTTGGCCATGGCGTGCTCTCTTTCTGCGTCGGTCGCGTATATCGGAGTGAATTAAACGTACTAGACTGGAGCGGGTGAAGGGAATCGAACCCTCGTCGTGAGCTTGGAAGGCTCTTGCTCTACCATTGAGCTACACCCGCAACGCTCTTCTGAATACATGGTGGGGGAGGCAGGACTCGAACCTGCGAAGGCATAGCCAGCGGATTTACAGTCCGCCCCCTTTGCCGCTCGGGACACTCCCCCGGAAACTCCTCCGGCTGATGGGCAGATTTCTAGAAACGACAAATCCCGCTGGAAATTGCACTGAATTTCGCGCGGGTTATGGGGAGCGACCCCTTTCCTGTCAACCCCGAGAGGCGCGCGAAACCCCGTGGAATAGAACTTTCCGGCCGCAGTGCCCTAGGCGAAGAAAATTGCCAAGCATTGCCGCGCATGAATAGAACGGGTGATGCGTGAACGAGAAAAAGGCCGCGGCGGCCAGAACCGGCCATGGCAAAAGCGTGAGCGGCGACGCGACGACAAAGAGGCTCGCCCTCATCTATGGCTGGCACGCGGTGCAGGCCGCTCTCGAAAATCCCGCGCGCCGGATCCGGCGCTATGCTCGTCACGCCAAACGGCGCGCGCCGGCTCGAGGAACTCGGAATAAAACCCGCCGCCGCGCCCGACATCGTGCGGCCCGAGGAGATCGACCGTTGCTGCCGCCCGATGCGGTGCATCAGGGAGTTTTGGCCGAGGCCGATCCCCTGCCCGCGCCCGCGCTCGAAGAGCATTGCGCTAGACGGCATCGTGCTCGTGCTCGACCAGATCACCGACCCGCATAATTTCGGCGCCATCGTACGCAGCGCCGCCGCGTTCGCGGTCTCCGCCATCGTCACCACCGCGCGCCACAGCCCGAAGCAACCGGCGTGCTCGCGAAGAGCGCCTCAGGGGGGCTCGAACATGTGCCGCTCGTGCTCGTGCAAAATCTCGCCCGCGCGATGGGTGAATTGAAATCGCGAGGCTTTCTTCTCGTCGGCCTGGACGAAGCGGGCAAGGTCGACCTCCCGATGCCCCGCTGCAAGGCTCCGCTCGCGCTCGTCATGGGCGCTGAGGGTAAGGGCCTGCGTCGTTGACCCGCGAGACCTGCGATCTTCTGGCCCGGCTCGATATGCCCGGCAGATCAAGAGCTTGAACGTCTCCAATGCCGCCGCGCTCGCCCTCTATATTTCGCGTCGCGCCATCAGGGAAACGTCGCGCTCACCGTCTAGCCTTATCTCATGATCGCACCACTGCAAAAGAGCCGCTCGCCCGCGCGCCACGTAAAGATGGCGGGTGTATTGTTTCACATCGTTCTGTCGCTGGCCTTGGTTGCAGCAACGACCGCGCTCATCGCCACCCTCATCCAATTCATCGATCTCGGCAGCGTCGGCATAATCTATCTAATACCCGTTCTCATGGCCGCGCTCTTCTTCGGCCTCGTTCCGGCCTTGATCGCCGTGGCAACGAGCGTCGCGGCTTCCGCTTTCTTCTTCTACCCGCCATTCTACGACTTCCGCGTCCACAACTGGGAGCAGTTGATCGATCTCATCCTGTTTACGTTTGTCGCTGTGATAACCAGCCAGCTGGCGAGCAGCCTGAGGCGATACGCACAAATTACCGAGATGCGCATCAAGACTGATCAGCTTCGGGAGGCGCTGATTGGGTCCGTATCGCATGAGCTGCGCACGCCGCTCACTTCCATTCTCGGCGCGGCGTCCCTGATCGGCCAATCGCCAGCGATCATCCGTGATGAACGCCTCTCGGCCCTCGCCAATATGGTGCGGGATGAAGCCGAACGTCTCAATAATGATATTCAGAATCTGCTCGATGCGACTCGCATCAGCAGCGAAGGCGTGCGTGCCAAGCTCGAGTGGATTGATCCGGGCGATATCGTTAATGTCGCCGTGGAGCGGCGGCATCGCCGGCTTCAGGGCCACCGCGTCATAATTCAGATATCCGAAAACCTGCCTTTCATGCGTGGCGATACGATCTTGATCGAACAGGCGCTTGGCCAGATTCTCGACAACGCAGCGAAGTATGCGCCTTCCGGCTCGAAAATCCGGCTCGTGACGGAGAGTGATGGTCAATGGGTATCGGTATCGGTGATCGACGAAGGACCTGGGCTTACCGAGTCCGAGCGCGCCAAGCTGTGGGAACGGTTCTATCGTGGAGAACGCCATGCCGCGACAACGACCGGTTCGGGTCTCGGGCTGTGGATCGCGCATGCTTTTATTGCTGCGTGTGGAGGCAAGGTCGAGGCGACAAGTAAAGGAATCGGCTGCGGGACGAAGGTTACGATCAGCCTGCCGGCGTCGCAGCAAGACTTGCAAGACATGATGGCTCAGAATGATGACTAATCCTCCACTCATCGTGCTCATCATCGACGACGAGATTCAAATCCGCCGCTTCCTGCGCGCGGGCTTCGAGCTCGAAGGGTTCGTGGTCCACGAAGCCGATACCGCGGCGGATGGCATCCGTGCCGTAACGTTGAAGCCGCCGGATCTCGTGATCATCGATCTTGGATTGCCGGACATGGATGGAGCCGATGTCGTTGAGCGCGTTCGTTCATGGTCGAGCGTTCCGCTTATCGTGCTCTCGGTGCGATCGAGCGAGGAAGAGAAGGTTCGCCTGCTGGAACTCGGCGCCGATGACTATGTCACCAAGCCTTTCGGGATGGCAGAGTTGCTGGCGCGCGCGCGGGCGGCTCTGCGGCGTCACGTCCGCGCCGTAAGCGGCGATCCCGTCGTGACGGTCGGTCCGCTTACCATCGATCTCGCCACCCGTGCGGTTTCGCTCGAAGGAGCGCGGCTCGCGCTCACGCCAAAAGAATATCGGCTCTTGCAGGTGCTCGCACAGCACGCCGGCAACGTCGTCACCCACCAGCAACTATTGAGGAACGTATGGGGTACGGCCCATGCGGGCGACACACACTATCTGCGGATCTTCGTTCGCAAGCTTCGTCAGAAAATCGAATCCGACCCAAATCAGCCGCGCATTCTCCTGAAAGAACTCGGCGTCGGCTATCGGCTCGCCCAGCCAGGTACGGACTAAAAAACGGCTGCAACCGCTCAATCAATCACCAGTAGGTCGATGTTTATGTGAAATTTACGCGTTCGGGGGACAAAATAATTCTTCTTCTGAATACCGCTCCCCTAGCTTCCCCCTGCAACCATTTCGCCATTCGTCGTTGCAGGGAAAATTCAGGACATGCGTTCAACGACCCGAGAGGCAACAAGTTTTTCCCGTAAAAGCCGGGCATTGTTGAATACGCGGGCGCTCAGCGAAAAACGCGCCGAATGCGTTCGTGAAATCGAGTTGTTGCGGCACCAATTTAAGAGCCTGCCGCCGTTCGCTGAAAAAGCCCGCCGCCTGCTGCAGCCGCGTTACTGGTCGCACGCGAACTGGCGCACCCGCGCCGAGATCTTGAGATCGGTCGAATGGCTGTTGCGGGTGGCGGAAAGCGCTCCTTTAGGAATTTCAAATCTTCAGCAGCATAGTGCTTTCGGCGGTCGGCATCACATTGTCTGACCCTTTGCAGCGCAATTGTTAATTTCTGACAATTGGTTGACCACCCCTCCCACACCTTTCTGTCTACAACCAGTTGCGCAAAGACAGTCAGGGAAGTCGCGTCTAACGTCGAGCTAGGGGGGAGACCTTCGTAAAAAATAAAACGGTCACCGCCCCTGTAACCAATAACCAGACAGGGACGTACGCCCATGGCAACTGCATCAACCTCGGCGCGAAGCGCCGGGATGACGAGCGAGGAAAAATTCGTCATTTTTGCCTCGTCGCTCGGCACGATTTTCGAGTGGTATGACTTCTATCTTTATGCGGTGTTGGCGCCGTTCTTCGCCGCGCTGTTCTTCCCGGCCGGCAATGATACGGCCGCGTTGCTCTCCGCTTTCGCCACTTACGCGGCAGGCTTTCTCGTGCGCCCCTTCGGCGCCTTGATTTTCGGCCGCATCGGCGATCTCGTCGGCCGCAAATATACCTTCCTGGTTACCATCATGGTGATGGGCTCTGCGACCTTCCTGGTCGGCTTGCTGCCCACCTTCACCCAGATCGGCTGGCTCGCGCCGGTCCTGCTCGTAGGCTTGCGCCTCGCGCAGGGTCTCGCGCTCGGCGGCGAGTACGGTGGTGCGGCGACCTACGTCGCCGAACACGCGCGCCCGAACGAGCGCGGTTATGCGACCAGCTGGATTCAGACGACCGCGACGCTCGGTCTTCTGTTGGCGTTGATCCTCATCGCTCTATGCCGCGAATACATGGACGCGAAGGACTTCGCCCAGTGGGGTTGGCGCATTCCATTCCTGTTTTCTCTTATCCTTCTGGTGTTCTCGGTCTATATCCGACTGCGGTTGAACGAGACGCCGATCTTCCTGAAGATGAGGGAAGAGGGTAAGGGCTCGAAGGCTCCGCTGACCGAAAGCTTCTTCCACTATCCAAACAACAAATACGTGCTGTTGGCGCTGCTCGGCGCCACGGCCGGTCAGGGCGTGGTGTGGTACACGGGCCAGTTTTACGCCCTCTTCTTCCTCATTATCACCTTGAAGCTGAACTACGTGCTTGGCTATCTCATGATCGGCATTTCGCTCGTGATCGGCACGCCGTTCTTCATCTTCTTCGGCTGGCTCTCGGACCGCATCGGTCGGCTCAAGATCATCATGGCCGGCTGCATCATCGCGGCGGTGACTTACTTCCCGCTATTCGCCGCGCTCACGCACTACGTCAATCCCGATCTCGAGGCGTTCGCGCAGAAGAACCCGATCGTGGTCACGGCGGATCCTGCGACCTGCCAGTTCCACATCTTCGTGGGACCCTGGTCGAAGTTCTCGGATTGCGACAAGGCGCAGGACTTCCTGACCAAGGCGGGCCTGTCGTTCAAGAAGGCAGCAGGCGCTGCGGGTTCGGCGCCGAGCGTGCTGATCGGCGCAACCAAGGTCGACGGTTTTAGTGCCGCGACCTGGCAGGCCGCGCTCGACACTGCCGGCGCTCCGAAGTCGGCTGACAAGAACAAGATCAACTGGGTCATGGCCGAGTTGATCCTCGTGATCATGGTGATCTACGTCACCATGGTGTACGGGCCGATCGCCGCGTTCCTGGTCGAGTTGTTCCCGACCAAGATCCGCTACACCTCGATGTCGCTGCCTTACCACATCGGCAACGGCTGGTTCGGCGGAATGCTGCCGCTACTGGCAACCGCATTGGTCGCGGCCACCGGCGACATCTATTACGGCCTCTGGTACCCGATCATCGTAGCGGTGATGAGCTTCGTCATCGGCACGCTGTTGTTGCGGGAGACGAAGGACACCAACATCTCCACGAGCTCGGCCGTCGCCAAGATGTCGGCGAAGAGTTGATCCTGATTGTCACCTAACCAAGAACGGGGCGGCATTTTGCCGCCCCGTTTTCTTTATGGCGGTGGCGGAACTGCCTTCGGTTGTGGGCAGGGCATTTCCATACCGCAACGCTCGAGGCCATAGCCGGCCCAAGCCTCCCCTATGGCAGAAGGTCGCACTCGGAAATCTCGACGGATTTCATCCCAAAGGATAAGTTTCCGCGCGGCCTCTGGCATACAAGGTCAATTCATGCGACGCGCCGACATCGAGCTGCAACGCAACGAGCTGATCGAACGCCTGCGACAAGTGCGCACGATCAATCCGCGCGCCAATCCGCTTTACCGCAAGGCATTGGGCTTACTCACCCGAACCTGGATGCGAACCCCGGCCGTCCGTCACCTGGGGCTCCTGAAAACGGCGATGTGGCTCATCGATATCGCCGACAAATATCCGATGATGTAGGCGCGAGGACTTATTTTTTCTTGTCGTGTCCGTGCCCGTCGAGATTTGGCGCGTAGATCACCGAAGGTCCCTGATTGGGCGTCTCGATCGTAGCCGGCGCGGCATTCGATTCCGCCCCCCAAAAATTGAGCCATGGCTCGGACGGAATTGGCCGCTTCGCCGGCGGCGAGCGATAGGCCGCGGGGTCATAGCGATTGGTCGGGAAGTAGGAGCCGGTACTATAGCGCGGGGACGCGACCACATAGGGACCCTCGGCAAACGGCACTATAGCGCCCGGCCGGTAAAGGCCCCAATCGCCATAGACCACCGTGCCATCGGGATAGATGAGGGGCATGTGATCGGCCTTGGCGTCTCGCGCCCCTAGGGTCACGAACGCGGCAACGAAGCCAATGGCGATCAATTTGCGGACGGCCAAGATACGCTCCCGTCGAGGCCGCCATCCTGCCATCGGCCGCTCTTCGAGGGGTTACCGTTCGTGAGCAACTTTGGCGTATGGTTAGCGTATTCGCTTGGCCCGTCCTTGCATGACGAATAAGCCAAACGCCCGGCCGGCTTAGCTCAGCTGGTAGAGCACCCGCCTTGTAAGCGGGAGGTCGCAGGTTCGATCCCTGCAGCCGGCACCATTTCCCCGCTAGTGTGAAAAGTAGTCCTGAACGCATCCGCGCATAGTCCAGTGCAGGGCAGTGGCGCCATTCCCACCGTTCCCAGATGACCCAAAGGTTGGCAACAGGGGGCGATCACCGGCGGGTTACGCGTGAACAATGTACCATCTGCTATATCGAAATCGAACACCCGCTGTCACTTCGGCGGTGCGCTAAACGGATCGCATCCCCTCCTCAGTCGGCCAATATCGCGAGCGCGGTCCCCGCGAGGACGATCGCCACTGCCGATGCCGCCTTGGCGAAGCGCAGCATGGTTTCACGCAGATAATTGCAAGCGAGCACGCGGCCGTTCGCGTCCGAAGGCTCTTCGCCCTGCCTAAGCGCGCGCCAAGCCTCCGCGCGGACAATCCGCTCATCATCGAGCCATCCCGCGCTGGCGATCAGCAGGAGCGAGAACAAGAGAGCCACGTTCGCACCGATCAGGACCGCGGCGCCAAATTGAACGTATTGGGTGACGATCAGAACAACCGTGACCAGCACCGCCAGGAAGGCGCGCCAAACCAGCAGATAAAATGCTTTCTGGCGAAACGGTTGCACAGCCCTCCACCTCCGATGGTCGGCAGGCTACGCGCTCGATAACTAATACTAAAGTATAGTACCTGATTTATAACAACCGACAAGGGAAATGTTTTTCCGCTCCAGCGAATGACCGGCCGGATGCTTCACGCCATTACCGGGAATGCAGCGTACTTGGCGTTTCGAAGAAGAAGAAAAACAGCGCGATAATCCACATCACGATGGAGATCAGCGCCGTCCAACGGGCAAAGGTAAGATAAACTTCGCGTAGCACCATTGAACTGATCCGCTGCGCCGAGGCCTGCGGCGGACGATGTTCCTTGGAAAGGTAGAGCCACATTTCGGTGTGGCGATAGTTCTTCGTGCGCGCTTCAAACGCTTTCAGGATGAGCACGGCGGACATAATCAGGGTTAGCGTTCCGCCGGCCTGAAACGCCAGATGCGGGTCGAACGACATGCCGATCATGACGCAGAAGATCCCGAGCGACGCAAACCCACAGGCGCGAAGCACGATTTCGTATGCGATCCGACGTATGTGTTCCGTGGCTTCACTCCGCCGGCCGGCAAGCATCGATGCCGGTTCGTGCCGATGGTCCGCAAACCATGAAGCGAGAAGGTAGCGCGAGTCCGCAACGCTCACAATCCGACCGCGGACGCGCTATAGGCCGATCTTCAGGAAATTGCCGATGGCCGGGATCGTCAAAATCCCGGTTCCCGCGAGCCAGATCCACAGCGAGACTTCGGTCGAGTCGTCCTTGGCGCCGATAAACCGCTCGTAGATTGCGGCCGGAATGCCGCCCAGAATGATCGTGGCGGTGGAGACCATCAAGGACGAGAACATGAACGTCAGCTGTATGCTGTCAAACAACAGCGCCGGGGCGAGAATCTGGACGTGAATGAGCGTGAACAGGAGCCAGAGCTCGTTGAAGATGCCGTTGATGATCCCGAAGGAGGCGATGCCGACATAGTAGAGATTGCGATTCATGGCGCTACTCAGCTCGCTTGCGGGACTGCGCCCAGTACCAGGAACACGTTGAGCAACAACACACGCAGCCAAAACAGCCAAACGAAACCGAGCAGCCAGATGACGACGGGGGGCACCGCCTTCGGCGTTACCCGCGCGACGATCGCCACGACCGGATCGGTCACGCGGCAGAAAAAACGCCAGATGTAGTTCGGAGAATTAGGGTCGACCATGAGCCCCAACAGCACACGCGCAAGCAAGGTGTACATCAGCGCCGCCAAAATGAAGTTCGGCAGGTGAAAATACCAATAGGTGATCAGAGAGCTGCCGGTCACGGCGTCATCCTCTCAATGTTCCACCATGGCGGCGGTGGGCTTTTCCGGCAAGACAAAAGGAAACGGGGTCCCGAAGGACCCCGTTCCCGATTGGACCGGAACGCCGGTCAGTTCGTCTTCTCGTCGAGGATCGTCCGGCCGCGCGGCTTGCGGATTTCGTCGATGAGGGATTGCATCTCCTTCGACGGCTCCTTGCCGAGCAGGCTGACGACGTAGATCACGACGAAGCCGAGCGGCATTCCCAACAATCCGCAGTTGATGTTGTTGAGATCGAACCAGCCGACCTTGTTGGCCAGCGGATTCGCCGCACTTGCCGGCACGTCGGCAAGCCACTTCGGATCGGCCAAGACCTGCCCGACATTGACCAGCGCCTGACCCGTCTCCGGGTTCAGGAGCGAAGTCATGCCGAAATAGGCCACGCCTGCCTGCGGGAAATATCTCGAGCATACGAGATAGAACAGGCAGATGCCCCAGCCGGCAGCAATCCCGCAAATCGCACCCGTCGTGGTGGCGCGTTTCCACCAGATGCCGAGCACGATCGCCGGGAAGTTGCCGGCCATGGCGAGCGAGAACGCCCAGCCCACCATGGCGAGAATGTCCGACGGTCTCGTTGCGGCAAGTGCAGCCGAAGCCACGGCCACGAAGAACAACAGCACCCGCGCCACCGTGAGTCGGCGAATCGTCGGCGCTTTCGGATCGAGCATCTTGTAGTAGATGTCGTGCGAGAGCGCGTTGGCGATCGCCAGCAGCAAACCGTCGGCGGTCGACAGCGCGGCCGCGAGGCCGCCCGCCGCCACCAAACCCGAGATCACATACGGAAGGCCCGCGATCTCCGGCGTGGAGAGCACGATCACGTCCGTATTGATCACGAAGTCCTGGAACCGCAGCACACCAGGATGTCCCGCGATCGCCTTACAGGCCGCGATCACGGTATCAAGATTGGTCGCGTTCTTGCCGCAGATCTGGATCAACCCAAGCTCGCCCCAACTGAACAACCAGGGCCGGATCTGGGTGACGTCCCTACCGATGATGTTGGTGTAGACCTCGAGCTTCGAGAACGCCGCATAGGCCGGCGCCGAGAAGTACAAGAGGAAGATGAACAGCAGCGACCACGCGACCGAATCCCGCGCTTCCTTCACCGACGGCGTGGTGAAGTAGCGCATCAGGATATGCGGCAGCGAGGCTGTGCCGACCATCATGCAGAAGATGATCCCGAAGTAGTTCAACGGGGTGTAGTTCATGAACGGCTGGATATGCGGCTTGAGCGTCGTCGCCCCGCAATTCGCGGCCGTACACAAAGTCGCCAGACCCTGCTGCACCAATTGCTGCTCGCGGGCCGTGATTTCCGCGATCGCCCGGCCGTAGGTCAGCTCCGGGATCGGAATCTTGTAATGCTGCATCGATAGAATCACGATCGGCGTCAGGTACGCGACAATCAGCACGATATATTGTGCGATCTGCGTCCAGGTCACCGCCCGCATGCCGCCGAGCATCGCGCAGAGCAGGATGCCGACGAGGCCGGCGAACACCGCGATCTCGAACTGCATGCCGAGGAAGCGCGAGGCGATGAGGCCGGTGCCATAGATCTGCGCCGTCACGTAAGTGAACGAGCAGCAGACCAGCACAATGACGCCGAGGAAGCGGGCGAAGTTGCCGCCGTACCGGAACGACAGGAAGTCCGGCACCGTGTAGGCGCCGAATTTGCGCAGATACGGGCCGACCAGGATCGAAACAAGCACGAATCCGCCGGTCCAGCCAAGCACCCAGGCAAGACCGTCATAGCCGAGCAGGAACAAGGAGCCCGCCATGCCGACGAAGGAGGCCGCCGACATCCAATCGGCGCCGGTCGCCATGCCGTTGTAGAAAGCAGGCACGCGTCGCCCAGCGACGTAATACTCCGAAAGTTGCGCGGTCCGAGTGGCAACGCCGATGATGGCGTAGACCGCGAGCGTGAAGAACACGAATAAATAGCCGAGGATTTTGTTCGGGACCCCGATCTGCTCGAGGAGCGCAAGGAAGAGAACGAACGCAACGAAGCCGCCCGTATAGATGCCGTACATCCGGCCGAGCTGCTTATAAAATGAGTCGGCAGCACTAGTTGTAGTTTGAGTAGCCATGATCTTCTCCTCCCTCACTGGTCTTCGGCATAGCCGTGGTCGCGGTCGATTCGGTTCTGCTGTCTCGCGAACATGAACAGCATGACCACGAACACGATCAGCGAGCCCTGCGCGGCCATGTAAAAGCCGAGCGGGAAGCCGAGGATCGGAATTGTGAAGGCGTTGAGTTGCTTGACGAACATATGGATGATGTAGCCGAAGAAGACCCACACCCCGAGATGCATGAACATCAGGTTGGTGGTCCTTCGCCAATGCGCTTTTTGATTGGCCGGTGAATCAGATGGAGCCATGGGCGGTTACCCTCCCCTAATGGATGGACCGGCCCGCGGAGCGGGAGCCGGTATGGACATGGGAGAAGCGCCGACAATCGGCGAATGCGGCGCCCCCCTTTTTGCCGCAGCCCCGTTTCGGTCTTGCTGCCGATTACGAAGCGACACAGGAAAGCTACCATTGAGAGTTAGCGAGGCATTATAAGACTTTCGGGGGGGTGGGTGCCGGTTTATCCGCTGAAGTTGCTTGCCTTTTCCGAAAAACTTTTCTTCGCACTTGCGAACGCCATTGGGGCGATCGTCATTCGCGGCTAGGAAGCGGACAGAGGAGCCATGAACTTCTTCGGATTTTTTCGGCGCCAGCCGCCGATCCACGAGTGCGAACAACTCGCGGACTTTATCGACGAGCAGTCAGCCTTTCTCATGCAGAAGGGTATCTACGACTATGCACAGGCTCGCGCCGGTCATTACACCAAGGTGTTGTTCAGGGAACAAGAATTCCTCGAAGCCGTCGAGCGGTCGCGCTGGCAGGCTTACCCACTCGGCCTTGCGATGGTCGGCGAAATGGTTGAGGGCGTGTTGCGGCCGCATGCCGCCGGCGACCGGCGCGCGGTTCTCGATCCGCTGATCGCGATGGTTCTTTACGTCTTCGACCGCTATCCCGTGCCGCCGTCGCTGGGACACGATCGATGGCGAGACACCCGCGGTGAGCTCGCCCACAAACTCGACCAAGTCGCCCTGCATCCGCCGAAACGCGTCTTCGACATTCCAGAGCCTTATGCGCAACGCTATTTCGACCTGATGCCGTTTCACAAGGAATTGCTGACGCGCGACATGCCGACCGCGCGCAGCTACCTAAAGATCAGCCTGACCAATATCCATGATGAATTGATCAAGCGTATGGACGCCGGAACGATGGCGGCGAGACTCCGCGAGGCGTGGACGCCATCGGAAGAATGAATTGACGACTGTTAGAATATCAGATCATGCGCGATATCATCGACATGTCGGGCCGTCTCCACGCTGGACCGCAACCGAGCACGATCGTGCGACGACAACTCCTTGATAGCGACCGCGTTCGAGGCGGGCACGCCTTGTTCGATGTCCTTAATTTGCTGGGCAACGAGTAAATCCAGAAAAATGCCCTGCGCCTCGATCAGCGCTTCCAAATCGTGTTCGCTACCAATACCGAGGGCCTTGATGCCCGCCAATCTTTCGGGCGTGGAGCGCTCGACCACGTGGTGACAAATAGCGAGTGCACGGGCGGCGGTGACGATTTCGAAAAGCCCAGTCTTTTTCAAATTTATTCGGCCCGATTCCGTGCGAAATCTTCGCAGGAAATTGAGGCCAGGCTCGGTCGCACCGGCGGATTCGACGAGTAGTTTGGCGAATGCAGCCTGTCCCTTGGCGATATCGAAAGCATCGGCGCGCAATCGGTTGGCGAGGCCAAGATTGCCGCTCACGCCACGCAGATCAAAAAAAATGTCGACCGAAAGCAGATCCGCGGGATTGGATCGCTGAACCCAATCGTTGATGCGCTTTTGCCAGGTCGACACTGACCCACGCCATTGCGGGTTACTGGCCATGACGCCACCGCGGCAATACGGCACGCCGACTTCATGAAGAATGTCCGCAAGATGCTTGCCTAACGCTTCAAACCAGCGGTCTTCAGGACCGCCAGGCTCGCCGTCAGCAAATACCAATGCGTTATCTTGATCCATGGCGAGTAGGCTTTCCCCGCGCCCTGCCGAACCGAGCACCGCTACTGCATAGCGGCAGGGCAGCTCGCCTTTACCGGCTTCGCTCATCCGCCTTTCGGCCAGTATCGCGGCCTGGTCGGTTAGAGCGCAAAGTTCGTGCGAGATAACGGCGGCTATGTCGCGGCCAGACAGCCCCTCCTGAAGAAGAGCTTTTGCAACCCGCGGCAGTCTTGCCCAAGCAGCAGCGAGTTTATGAACGTCATCGGACCGGCTGATCTCATCACCGAGCGAGACTGCCTCGCTCGCCCGCAGTCGCAACAGATCGCGTGCGGATAAAGCGCCGACGATGTGGCCTACCTCGTCGACAGCGGCGAGGTGTCGAATCCCTAGTCTACTCATTCGACCAATCGCGCGATAGATGAATGCGTCGGCCGGAACCGTCGCCAAGGGTTTACTCATGTAGCGCTCGACCGGAAAGTCCAAAGCGGCGGCATTATCCTGCGCGAGCGCCCGGAGCACATCGCGTTCGGTAATAATCCCGGCAGCGCTTGCTTCGATCTGATTTTTATCCGCGAGTGACGTAGAGACATACAAAGCAGAAATGCGCTCATTGATCATGCGGGTCAGCGCCTCATATAGCGAGCAACCCGGGGGAGTAAATTGCACTGGCAAGCGCATGACGTCACGGACCCGATGGCGGTAGGGATAGCTGTCAATGCGTTGGAAAACTTGCTCGGCTTCAAAAGGGCGCGGCGCTTCGGCGGATACAATCCAGCCAATTCGATGTTGCTCGTCGAGGAGATCGGTCAGCGCGTTACAGGCCTGCTCCGCCTCAGCCAAAGTCCGGATCCCGCTTTCGCGGAGTTTGGGGATCAGTGCGAGAAAGATTTCGGCACAAGCAAGTGAATCGCCGAGCGCTGAATGCCGATCAGTTATCTCGACGCCAAGCCAGGAAGCGAGGCTATCGAGCGTGTATCCAGCGAGGTGGGGCTCGGCAATTTGGGCCAAAAGACGCGTATCCAGCGTGCGCGGCCTCGTCCAAGCGATCCCGGCGCGCTCGCACTCGCGTTTAAGCACAGCGAGATCGAAGCCAAGATTATGGCCGACCACGACGGCCTTTCCCAGAAAGGCAGAAATTTCGGGCCACACTTCGATAAAAGACGGAGCGTCAGAAACGGCGGCGTCATTGATGTGGTGGATTGCGGTCGCCGTTGGCGGAATTGCTATGCCTGGATTGACGCGCCGCCGAAATGTATCGGTGGACTGAAGCCGGCCTCCGGCGATCCGCACCCCCGCAATTTCAACAATCCATGCCATGCTCGGATCGAGTTCCGGTCGTTTCCGAATCGATCACCACGGCATCGAGAGCAATCAAAGGAGTGGCGTTGGTGCGAATGGCCATAGCTTTGTGAGTTTAGCCGATACCCCCGAGCCAGACTCGCCCGTCGTTCGCTAACGCATTTTATTCTTTAGTAGAACCTAGTTATCTTAAGGCATTAGCTGGGCTTAAAAATCAGATCAGATTTTGCTACGATATATAGAGTGGGAACCAGGCGGGGGTCTTGCCATGGCCAATATCGAAAAAACACCACGCATGCTTGTATTGAAGGAAGGCTCGGTAACGCTGACGCTCGACAAGAATACCGGCAAAGGGACACTGCAGCAAAAAGTCTTGTTATGGAATAAAAAGCCGGTCGAGTTCGCGCTCTCCGACATCGATGACATCGCGGTAAAATCGGATACGGACGGTCTTTCCGGCGCAACGATCCATCACAGCGTCCTTCACAGGCGTACCGGCGAAATCACGGTGCTAACCACCGAGGAGCCCAAGGACGCTGCGGCGACGGTGAAAAATCTACGCAGCTTTGTCGGACTTTAAGGATTCCAACGGCTCGTTAGTAGATGCGCCTTCGGTGCCATGCTTTGGCTGGTCATGCGGGAATAGACTGGCGAACATGAATGACGAACTTTCGCACCTTGTAAGCGGGAGGTCACAGGTTCGATCCCTAGCCGGCACCACTATTCTCCCAAGTTGCGAAGCATGGCCCCGACGATATTCGAGTAGTCGTCGGTCCAGACGCGCTGGGCGGCTGCGGGCAAGTACTCCCAGCCCTTTTCCTGCCGGGCAAGCGCGCCGAAATCAGCGTCCGCGCGCGCACAGGCCGCGACGGTCGAACTGAACAGGTACTTGTCCGAATCCTCGTTCTCGTTCGCCCGTGAATTCTGCCGCGTGACGAGCCCGTTCGCCTGCGCAATGCCGGCGACGACGGAGCCGAGCTCCATGTGCCGGTTCGAAATGTGCATGAGCACGATGCCGCCGGGGGCGAGCTTCTTGAGGTAGATCGCCATCGCCTCCTGCGTCAGCAGGTGGATGGGAATCGCATCGGAGGAAAATGCGTCGACGATGATGAGGTCGTAGACGCTGTCGCTCGCATCGGCGAGCGTCAGCCGCGCGTCGCCGAGAACGATCTTGGCATCGGGGGTGCAGCTCGAAAGAAACGTGAAGTAGCCCGGGTCGCTCGCAACGTCGATGATGCTCTGGTCGATTTCGTAGAAGTTCCACGTATCTCCTTCCCGCGCGTGGCAAGAAATGCTGCCGGTGCCGAGACCGATCACCGCGAAGCGCAGCGCCCCGGGCTTCTTCTCGCGCATCGCGTGAATGGCCTGCGCGATCCCCGAATTCGCATGATAGTAGGTCAGCGGGACGGGTTTCGCGTCGGGCGCGGGATCGTCTTCGTCCGCGATCTTTTCGGCGCCGTGAATGGTCGTGCCGTGCAGAAGAACGCGATAGCCGTCAGGGGTATCGTAAATCTTGTGAACTCCGAAGAAGTTCCGCACCGTCTCGCCGCGATTCGATTGGAAGTCGTAAATGGTGCCGACGCCCAACAAGATGGCGGCGACTGCCGCAAGTTTCAGGGGATCGCGCAGGAAGATGATCGAAAGGAGCAAAACGCATGCCGCGACGGCCATCAGTTGCGACAGACGCAGCGGATAATCAGATTGCACGACCATCACCGCAACATTCGCCAAGACGGCGACCACGACGAGCCAGACGAGCCGCTCACGCCGCGATGCCGAATTCGGCCAAGCCCGGCCGGCAAAGAAGGCCGAGCACGATCAATAACGGATATTCGGCGACCCAGTTGAAGACATGCGGCGCGATCAGGCCAGCGAGATGCCGCCGATCATGCCGCCGAACGACATCCAGAGATAAAATTCGGTGAGATGGCGCGCCGGCCGGCCGCCGCCGCGCGAGCTCGCCATGGCAGACGAGCGCGGTGAGAAAAAACGCCGCGAGGTTGATGCAGATCGTCGTGAAGATCGAATTGGTCGAGCCGTAGATGTAGACGCCGATCAAAAGCGCGACGGCAACCGGTTGCGCGGCAAGCGCCAAGCGGTGCGGAATGACAGGCCGGGTCTGAAATACGATCACGAAAGTGGCGAGATAAAGCGCGAGCGGAAGCACCCACAAGAGCGGCGAAGCGGCGACGTCGGTCGAGATGTGCGCCGTGACCGCGATCAGGAAGGCGGACGGCACCGCCGCGAGCGCGATCCAAATCAGCGCGTCCTTCCATGTCGGCGCCTTCGCCGCATCCGTGCGCGCCGGCGCCGGCGGCTTGCGATCGGCCCTCGGCCAAAGCACCGCGCCGCAAAGCGCCACCAACACGATCAGCGCATAAAAGCCGAAGGTCCAAAAACGCGTCTGTTCGCCGAGCCGCGTCAGCGGTTCGACGGCGAACGGGATAGCTTAGAAGCGCGAGAAAGCTTCCGACATTGCTCGCCGCGTAAAGAAAATAGGGATCGCGCGCCGAAGGGTGGCCGCTGCGCGCGAACCACGCCTGCAGGAGCGGCGCATTCGCCGCGAGCGCGAAAAACGGCAGCCCGATCGAGACCGTGAAAAGGCCGATGAGATAAAAAGCCTCGCCCGAGGCAGGCGGGCGTCCCCAGCCCGCCGCCATCGCCAGCGGAAGCGAGAAGAGCGCGAGCAAAAGCACGGCGAGATGGACGACGATCGACACTCGTCCGGGCAGATAATGCGTGATCAAATGTGCGTAGGCATAACCCGCAAGCAGCGCCGCCTGGAAAAAAACCATCGCCACCGACCACACCGAGGGCGAGCCGCCGAGCCGCGGCAGCACGAGCTTGGTGAACATCGGCTGCACCGCGAAGATGAGTGCCGCGCTCAAGAAAATCGCAAGCGTGAAGAGCGCGAGCAAGAATGCCATCGGGAAGCGTCAGCGCGCGCGCGGCTTGGTTCTTCTGTTTCCGGACGGCCATACATCGCTCCGCCGATTTCGAGTAGGCCGAATCGCGGAAGCGATTGGCGGCGACACGCGGGATGATTGCCGAAGCCGTGAGCCCGTCCACTGCCGCATTTCATCGCGCAACGCGAAAAGGGCGGCTTCGCGCCGCCCTTCTTCGAAGCTTTGCCGGCTTACACCGGAATGATGGCCACGATCTCCCAGGTCTGGGGGTCGATGATCAGGAGCTCATTGCCGACGATGATATATTTGTATCCTTCGTATTCGGGAGCGTAATCGACGAAATCCGTCGATACGTCATAGAACATGTAGTCGCTCGGCACAGAGGCGCCGACGAAGATCGGGAAGCCAACGCGAGCCACGCGATGGAAATGGCCGCGGTGCTGCCGGAACGCTTCGCGAATGCGAACCCGCTGGGTTTGAGAAATTTGCACGGTGGCCCGCTTGTTCGCCCGCTTCTCCTCGCCCGTGCGAATTTTGCTTCGCTCGATCCGTTGCACCGACTTTTGCCGGAAGTTCTGTTGATTGATGACGGCGCGATTGCGCGTGACGTCGCGCCGAACGGTGATATTGCGGTTGAAGCTCCGCTCCCGAACCGTGATGCGATTCTGGTTTTGAACCTGCACGGCGTTGCCGCGGTTGGTTCTGCCGACACCTGCGATTGGGCGTGGAATTGAGCGTTGCCGCCCGAATTGACTTTGCCGCCACTGGCTCCGTGTGCGGGCGCTGATTTGCCCTGTTGATTTTGATTTTCGGCGCCGCTCGCACCGGTACCCCATACAAGCAGTCCGGCCAGCGCCAGATGCGCGAAGTACTTCATTCTCATGGCGACCATCCCTCAATACGCCAAACAAAAAGTCGTCCCGCAAGGTAACTTGGTAGTCGGCACGAGGTTCCGCAAGACATGCGAAATAATCGAGGGCTCGATATTGTTCGATCCTGCGAGGAAACAGCCGACCTAGTCCGGTCACGCCTCGCGAGGCTATGATCCGCCGTCTTTCCAAACGAACTATTCCGATAAGCCACAGGATTTGAGATCGGTTTTTTCCTAGGGAAAACACAATGACCGAATTCACTCGCCGCACCCTGCTCTCAGGCGCCGCCGCGGCAAGCGCTGCGATCGCCCTCGGGCCAGTCGCCCTGAACGCGCCCGCACGCGCTTCCACCCCCGTCGCGGGCAAGCAGGTTCCCGGCTTCTACCGCTACAAGGTCGGCGATTACGAAATCACCGCCCTGAATGATGGCGTGTGGAACCTCGAATTGAAGGACGGCTTCGTCAAGAACACCGCGCTCCCCGACGTGCAAAAGGCGCTCACCGACGCTTTCCAGCCGACCGATGTGGTGCGAATTCCGTTCACCGCGCTCGCGGTGAACACGGGCTCCAAGCTCGTTCTGATCGACACCGGCACTGGCGCGCGCGTCTTTCCAACCGCCGGCACTTATATGGATAATCTTGCCGCCGCCGGCATCGACCCGAAGGCAGTCGACAGCGTCGTGATCTCACACTTTCATCCCGATCACATCAACGGCATTCAGCTGAAGGACGAGAGCCTCGCCTTCCCCAACGCCGAAGTTCAGGTGCCGGCGCCCGAATGGGCGTACTGGATGGACGACGGCAAGATGAGTGCGGCGTCGGACGACCTCAAGGGATACTTCGCCAATGTGCGCCGCGTGTTCGGCTCGATCGGCAAGGACGTGCAGCAGTTCGAGCCCGGCAAGGAAGTGGCGCCGGGCATCACTTCGATCGCGGCCCCCGGCCACACGCCGGGTCACGTCGCCTTCGCGATCGCATCGGGCAATCAATCCATGATGACGACGGTCGACGCCACCAACAACCCGTACCTCTTCGTGCGCAATCCGGAATGGCAGCCAGTGTTCGACATGGACGGCAACATGGCCGTAGAGACGCGCAAGCGCCTGCTCGACCGCGCCGCCGCCGACAAGATGCTCGTCGCCGGATATCACTGGCCGTTCCCGGCCGCCGGCTACATC
The DNA here is from genome assembly GCA_963751685.1 of uncultured Alphaproteobacteria bacterium. Lineage (GTDB taxonomy): Bacteria > Pseudomonadota > Alphaproteobacteria > Rhizobiales > Xanthobacteraceae > Palsa-892. Next base: position 223,008 of record CAVVVV010000018.1, read on the forward strand.
ACCAAGGAAGGCTCCGGCTATCGGCTCAACCCGGTAGCGTGGAGCAGCATCCTCTAAGCTCGCGAAAATTCCGCCAATGTGAAGGCGCTAAGGGCGGCCTTGGCTTTCGGCTAACGCCGTAGGTGTGCGGGTATCGGCGTGGGAGCCGCGAACTTCATCAAGATATAGGTGACGGCGAGCGTCGCGAGATAAACCGCCACCTCCATTCCGGTCGGTTGGTCGTTATAGCCGATCAGCGTGCGCAGCACTTTGCCGAGCAAGCTCGAATCCGAAAGAATGCCGGAACTATTCCACAATACCGTGCCAAGCACGGTGACCATGTTCGCCTGTTCGAGGAACCCGACCGCCTGCGCCGCCATGCCGGCGGCGAGGAGAGCGATCATCAGGCTCGTCACCGCGAATAAATACCGTCCGGGAATGCGCAACAGCCCGAAATAGGTCAGCACGCTGACCAAGGCACCAAGCGCGAGACCCGCAAACCCGCCGAGCAAGATGCTAAGGCTCCATCCCCCTTCCGAAGTCACGATGCCGTAGAGGAAAAGCACAACCTCGGATCCCTCGCGTAGGATGGCGATCCCGACCACGACCGCCAGCGCGAGCAAGGTGCGGGAGCCCGCGACAACGGCCTTCCCCAGCGTCAGCATTTCGGTGGCAATTTCCCGGCCATGCCGGGCCATCCAGACATTATGCCAAGTGAGCATCACAACGGCGATCCCGAGCACCGTTGCGTTGAAGAGTTCCTGCCCCATGCCGGCGAAGGCCGCCGTGATCGCTCCTACGAATATGGCAACGAGACACGCGCCGATAAATCCCGCGACAACGCCGCCCGCGATCCATTGCCCGCGGTGAGCCACCGCCTTAGTCGCGGCCATCACGATGCCCACGATAAGTCCGGCCTCGATAACTTCGCGAAAAACGATGACGAGTGCGGCGAGCATGCTTTAGCCTTCTTATTTTACCACCAATACACCATTGCTGGTGTCCTGATTGAAAATCGTCAAAAAACTTGTAGCTGCCGGGCTGCAGCGGCGGATGTTGATGGTCGCCTCGCTGTTGCCCGGCACCACCTTTTCCACACGCAGCGAAACGCTCTCGAACTCCATCGGCGTGGAATCGGATTTTTGACCCGAAGGGCGATCGGTTGATTCGCCGGCGCAGCAATCACGCTCGGCTGAAAACGGTGGTTCTGGATCGAGATCTGTACTGTAGCTTGCTGGGCACCCACTTGCGCCACGCCGACAAAACAAAGCCATAAGGCCGCGGCAACGAGCGCCGCCCCAATCCGCTTCGTCTTGTTTGCTGTCGTCGACATGACGTTCTCCCGCCTTTGGTTTGACCCGCTCAAAATTCGTAAGCGAACTTCAGCTTGCCCTTTCGACGCGAAAATTCCTCGAGATTGAGGGTGGTCGGGCTCGCCGACCGATGTGGCCCCTGACCTGGGTCGCCCATGCCGCCGTCATGAAGGATTTGCGCGAGAGCTGCAGAAACATCGTGGGCCCGACGAAGAGCGCGTCTCCCGTGAATTGATTGAGAGCAATGCCGTCATAGTGGCGGAAATAGCCGACCTCCACTCCGACCGTCAGCGGAGGCAGCGGACGCGAAAGAGATCGCGCCCGACAGGCCGAGCAATTGGATTCGCCGCGTCATTGCCTCGGTTAGCGAATGCGTTACCTCGGGCTCGTAGATGGCGTTGAAGCCGAGATAGACCCGGTTCTCGACAAGCTCCATGTCGAGCGCGAGTTTAGTCTCGAATTCGTAATTGGTGACCTGATTGCCACTCGTCTCATCAATGCGACGCCAATTCGGCTCGAACGAGATCGTGCCCGAGATCGGCGACTTCGGACCGCGTTCGAGAAAAAGATAACGAATCTCGCCGAACAAGCCGCTGAACTCGAAAGCGTTGCGATGCTCGAGGTCCGTCACGTTTCTGATGTTGTGGGAAGCAACCAGCCCGCCGAGTTCGATTTGAATGAACTGGTTTGGCGTGAACTCGTATTCGAGCTTGGTCTCGGTGGCGGCGTAACGACCGTCGCGCTTGCCAAAACGGCCGACGGTCTCGGTCGAGACTTCCTTTTCGCCTTGTAGCCCGATGCCGGAGCCCTCGGTGAAACCGAAAATATATTTGGTTTCGATCTCGTTGAAAGCGGTCGATACGAAATTCTGGCCGGAATCCTGAGCGCGCGCCGGCGTGAAATCGATTGCACCGAAAAACGGCGCCGCTAGCGCCGCCGCAACCATCCATCCGGTTTTTATCTTGGTCATTTGCTTCTCGCTCTCAATCGCATCAAGCGCGGACGGATTGCCTCACGCATTGCGCTAAAGCAAAAAGCCTCCCGATAAAAAAGTCAATATAAATCAATAGTTTAAACGGATTCTAAGCTCGGTGAGCTTTAAAATAGAACAATTCAAATGAGCCTAGGCGGCCTCGCGCGGCAGCCGCGCGGGATCGTAGGAGAGCAGCGGCGCCAGCCACTTCTCGCACTCCTCGACGCTCCAGCCCTTGCGCTTGGCATAGTCCTCGACTTGATCGCGGTCGATGCGGCCGACGCCGAAATAGGCGCTCTCGGGATGGGAAAAATAAAGTCCCGACACCGAAGCGCCCGGCCACATTGCAAAACTCTCGGTGAGCGTGACACCGATTTTGTTTTCGGCATCGAGCAGGCGGAAGAGCGTCGCCTTCTCGGTATGATCCGGTTGCGCCGGATAGCCGGCCGCCGGCCGGATGCCGCGATAATTCTCTTCGATCAGCTCATCGTTCGACAGTTTCTCATCGGGCGAATAGGCCCAGAATTCTTTGCGCACGCGCTGATGCATCCGCTCGGCGAAGGCTTCCGCCAACCGGTCGGAAAGCGCCTTTAGGAGGATCGCGTCATAATCGTTGTTGGCGCCCTTGAGCGCGGAGGATTTCTTCTCCTCGCCGATACCGGCGGTGACGACGAAGCCGCCGAGATAATCGGGAATCTTGCTCGCAAGCGGCGCCACGAAATCGGCGAGCGCCAGGTTCACGCGCGCATCGCGCCGCGGCATTTGCTGGCGCAGCGTATGGAAGGTGGCAAGGCGCTCGCGCCGTTCGTCATCCTTGAACAACGCAATGTCGTCGCCGTCCGCGTTGGCGGGCCAAAATCCGATGACCGCGCGCGCTTCAAGCCAGCGCTCATTGACGATCCGCTCGAGCATCGCGAGCGCGTCCTTGTGCAGCGCGCGCGCGGCCGCACCGTATTTCGAGTCTTCGCAGAATATGCGGATAGCGCCCCTTCAGCTCCCACGCCGTGAAGAACGGCGACCAGTCGATGACCGGCACGAGATCGGAAAGATCGTAGTTGCGAAACGCACGGGTGCCGAAGAAGCTCGGCTTCGGCGGCCGATAGTTCGAGAAGTCGAGCTTCAGGCGATTTTCGCGCACGCGCGCGAGCGGCTGCCGCGCCTTGACGTCGTCCGCGCGCGCATGCGCCTCGGCGACCTTGGCATATTCGCCGCGCGTCTTGCTGACATAGCCCGCGCGCGTCTCGGGGTTGAGCAGCGTCGAGACGACGCCGACCGCGCGGCTCGCGTCGGTGACGTACACCGCCTGCCCGCGCAGGTAATTGGGCGCGATTTTCACCGCCGTATGCACCCGGCTCGTGGTGGCGCCGCCGATGAGGAACGGCAGGTCGAAGCCTTCGCGCTCCATCTCCGCCGCGACGTTGCACATCTCGTCGAGCGAAGGCGTGATCAGGCCCGAGAGGCCGACGATGTCGACCTTCTCCTTGCGCGCTGTCTCCAGGATTTTCTGCACCGGCACCATCACGCCGAGATCGAGCACCTTGTAATTGTTGCACTGAAGCACGACGCCGACGATGTTCTTGCCGATATCGTGCACGTCGCCCTTGACCGTCGCGAGTAGGATTTTTCCGGCGGCGGGCATTTCGGCGAGCCCCAGCCGCTCTTTTTCCTCCTCCATGAAGGGCATCAAATAGGCGACTGCCTGCTTCATCACGCGCGCGGACTTCACCACCTGCGGCAGGAACATCTTGCCCGAGCCGAACAGATCGCCGACGACGTTCATGCCGCTCATCAGCGGCCCCTCGATCACCGCCAAGGGCCGCGGCGCGTTCTTGCGCGCCTCCTCGGTGTCGACCTCGATGAATTCGAGTGATGCCGCTGACGAGCGCATGCTCGAGCCGCTTCTCCACCGGCCATTCGCGCCAGGCGAGATCCGCCTCGCGCTTCTCGACGCCGCCGCCCTTGTAGCGCTCGGCGAGCGACAGAAGCCGCTCGGTCGCGTCGGCGCGGCGGTTGAGCACCACGTCCTCGCACGCTTCGCGCAGTTCGGGATTGAGTTCGTCATAGACCGCGAGCTGGCCGGCATTGACGATGCCCATGTCCATGCCGGCCGAAATCGCGTGATAGAGGAAGACCGCATGCATCGCCTCGCGCACGGCTTCGTTGCCGCGAAAGGCGAAGGACAAGGTTCGACACGCCGCCGGAAATATGCGCGTACGGCAAATTCTGGCGGATCCAGCGCACCGCTTCGATGAAGGTGACGCCGTAATTCGAGTGTTCCTCGATCCCGGTCGCGACCGCGAAGATATTGGGATCGAAAATGATGTCTTCGGGCGGGAAGCCGACTTCCTCGGTGAGAATCTTGTAGGCGCGCGCGCAGATCTTCGGTCTTGCGCTCGAAGGTGTCGGCCTGGCCCTGCTCGTCGAAGGCCATCACCACGACGGCGGCGCCATAGCGGCGCACGAGACGCGCATGCGCCCTGAAGGCGTCCTCGCCTTCCTTCATCGAGATCGAATTGACGATGCCCTTGCCCTGCACGCATTTGAGCCCGGCTTCGATCACCGACCATTTCGAAGAATCGACCATGATCGGCACGCGCGCGATATCAGGCTCCGACGCGATGAGGTTGAGGAACGTCACCATCGCTTGCTTGCGGAATCGAGCAGGCCCTCGTCCATGTTGACGTCGATCGCCTGCGCGCCGTTCGCGACCTGATCGCGCGCGACTTCGAGCGCGGCGGCATAGTCGCCGTCCTTGACGAGCTTGCGGAAGCGCGCGGAGCCGGTGACGTTGGTGCGCTCGCCGATATTGACGAAGGGAATTTCCGGCGACAGTTCGAACGGCTCAAGCCCCGAGAGCCGCAACCGCTTCGGAATGTCGGGGATGCGGCGCGGAGCTTTTCCTTCCACCGCCTTTGCGATCGCCGCGATATGCTCGGGCGTCGTGCCGCAGCAGCCGCCGACGATGTTGACGAGCCCAGCGCTCGCGAACTCGCCCAGGAGCTCCGCCATGTATTCCGGGCTCTCGTCGTAGCGGCCGAACTCGTTCGGCAGCCCGGCATTCGGATAGGCGCAGACGAGCGTGTCGGCGACGCGCGAAATCTCCGCGATATGCGCGCGCATCTCCTTCGCCCCGAGCGCGCAGTTGAGGCCCGACCGACAAGGGCTTCGCATGCGCGACCGAGTTCCAGAACGCCGCCGGCGTCTGGCCCGAAAGCGTGCGCCCCGAAAGATCGGTGATGGTGCCCGAGATCATCACCGGCAGCCGGATGCTGCGCTCCTCGAACAATTTTTCGATCGCGAAGATCGCCGCCTTGGCGTTGAGCGTGTCGAAGATCGTCTCGATCAGCAGAAGCTCGGCGCCGCCGTCGACGAGGCCGCGCGTCTGCTCGTGATAGGCGGCAACCAGATCGTCGAAGGAAACCGCGCGGAAACCGGGATTGGAGACATCCGGCGAGATCGACGCGGTGCGGTTCGTCGGCCCGAGCGCGCCCGCGACGAAACGGCGGCGGCCGTCTTCCTTTTGCGCGAGCATCGCCGCCTCGCGCGCGAGCCGCGCGCCGGCGAGGTTCAGCTCGTAGGCGACTTCCTCCATGCCGTAATCGGCTTGCGCGATGCGGGTGGAGGAAAAGGTGTTGGTCTCGACGATATCGGCGCCCGCACGGAAATAATGGTGGTGAATGTCGCGGATCGCCTTCGGCTGGGTGAGGTTGAGAAGATCGTTGTTTCCCCTCACCTCGCGGTTCCAGGCGTCGAAGCGCGCGCCGCGAAACGCGCTCTCGTCGAGCCCCAGCGCCTGGATCATCGTGCCCATGGCGCCGTCGAGCACGAGGATGCGCTCGCGCGCGGCCTCGCGCAGCGCGCGCTCGACTTCGGCGCCGTCGACGGGCGGAAATTCTTCCGTCATGAGGCCGCCCTGATCTCCGTCGCGGCGGGCCGCAAGCCCAGGAGATGGCACGTCGCGTAAACGAGGTCGGCGCGGTTCAACGTATAGAAGTGGAACTCGCGCACGCCCTTGTCGACGAGATCGAGCACCTGTTCGGCGGCGACGGCCGCGGCGATCAGCTTCCGCGTCGCCGGATCCTCGTCGAGCCCGTCGAAACGCCGCGCGATCCAGGAAGGCATCGAAGTGCCGCAGCGCTCGGCGAAATTCCGCGCCTGCTTGAAGTTCTGCACCGGCAAGATTCCGGGAACGATCGGCACGGAAATTCCTCGCGCCCGCACCTTATCGAGAAAGCGGAAATAGACGGTATTGTCGAAGAAGAACTGCGTCATCGCCCGCGTCGCGCCGGCATCCACTTTCCTCGCGAGCACGTCGAGCTCGGTCTCGATCGAGGGGCTATCCGGATGCTTTTCCGGATAGGCCGAAACGGAAATCTCGAAATCGCCGATCTTCTTCAGGCCGCTGATGAGATCGGTCGTATAGGCATAGCCGCCGGGATGCGGCACGTAGCGCTTGCCGGCGCCCTCGGGCGGATCGCCGCGCAGCGCCACGATGTGGCGAACGCCCGCGTCCCAATAGCCGCGCGCGACCTTGTCGATCTCCTCGCGCGTCGCCGCGACGCAAGTGAGATGCGCGGCCGGTTTGAGTTTGGTTTCTCCGAGAATCCGCACGATGGTGGCGTGCGTGCGCTCTCGCGTCGAGCCGCCGGCGCCATAGGTGACCGAAACGAAATTCGGCTTGAGCGGCGCGAGCCGCGCGACCGAGGCCCACAGCGTCTGTTCCATTTCCTCGGTCTTCGGCGGAAAGAATTCGAAGGAAACCGAGATCGGGGTCGAGCGCTCGCGGCTCGGACGAAAGGTTTCGACGCTCATCGGGCCTCGCGATGCGACCGATCCTAGAAGGATGTCCCTAGAAAACGATCTAACCAGGGATCATGCATATAATAACATATAAAGATATCTTTATATAGAAATCCAGCTTGACATAACAAGCTTTGAGAGCTTCGATTGATCGTCGGTGCAGGCGGTCCGGTCACGAAGCGGCCGGACCATTTGGGAACGCGGTAAGGCATTGATTTAATGGCCAAATCCGCGGCTGCTCCCGCAACTGTAGGCGGGTAGTCCCTTCCAAAGGCCACTGGGCGCAAGCCCGGGAAGGCGGAAAGGGGCGATTACCCGCGAGCCAGGAGACCGGCCTGCACTGGTCATCCTTCCGACGTGCGGGGAGCGCGTATGGGGCGGCTTGTCCGCAGCGGTGACTGACCGAAGTCAACCGTTGCGGAGGGCCCATGCAGCCGCTTCCGAAATTCGAAGACGCTAACGCCCGGACTCCGGAATCCGGCGCGCGTGCGCGCTTTCCGCGACTTGTCCAACGACAATCGCTGGGGGCGATCCATGTCACGCACGACGAAGTTCACGCTCGCGCTTTTCATAAATCTTCCGATCTTCAGTTCTTCGATCTCGCGCGCCCTCGCAGCAGGTGCAAAACCTGCCCGAGACCGTGATTTCCGCCGACCGGAATTCCCACCGAAGCCAATGAGGTGGCGAGCTCGGTCACGGTCATCACCGAAGAACAGATCCAGCGCGACCAGCGCCGCACCCTGCCCGATCTGCTCGCGACCGTTCCTGGCCTGAACGTCGTTCAGACCGGCGGCCCGGGCGGGCAAACTTCGGTGTTCATGCGCGGCACCAATGCCGACCATGTGAAAGTGTTGATCGACGGAATCGAGGTCAACGATCCGAGCCAGCCGAAGCGTCAGTTCGATTTCGGCCCGCTGATGACCGACGACATCGAGCGCGTCGAGGTTTTGCGCGGTCCGCAAAGCGGCCTTTACGGCGCCGACGCAATCGGCGGCGTCATCTCGATCACCACGAAGAAGGGCTCCGGCCCGGCGAAATGGACCGCGACCATGGAAGGCGGGATCGTTCGGCACCTTCAATCAATCGATCCAGGTGAGCGGCGGCACGCAGAATACCAATTACGCCTTCACCGTCGCGCACAGCCTCATCAACAGCACGCCGGTAACGCCGTTCGACGGTCTTGGCGCCGGGCGAGCGCCGCAACAACGACTGGTACAACAACTACACCTACTCGGGAAAAGTCGGCGCCGATCTATCGGATATTTTCAGCGTCAATTTCGTCGGCCGTTACAACGACATGACGCTACGCACGACCAATGACGATTTTTCCGCCTTTCCATTCGTCATGCCGTTCGCGGACCGCAGCATCTACATCACTCATCAATTCAACGGTTCGGGCGAGGCCTTATGGAAGCTGTTCGACGGCAGATTCAACAATCGTGTTGGGCGTTCAGTACACCGATTTTGCCCGCAACAGCATGGACCCGGGCCGCGCCGTGGCAAACTTTCGACGGCGAGCGCACGAAATATTACTGGCGGTCGGATCTGGCGCTGGCCAAAGGCCAGACACTGTTAATGGGCGTCGAGCGCGCCGTTGAAACGGCGCACACGGTCACGACCTTCGGCGGCCTCGGCGGAAGCAACGGCAATACCGGCGCCTATGCCGAATTGCAATCGGCTTTCGGCGACCGCTTTTTCGTGGCCTCGAATATTCGCCACGACGAAAACGATGCTTTCGGCGGCCACAATACCTGGCGGATCGCGCCCGCCTTTCTCATTCCCGAAACCCAAACCAAGCTGAAGGCGAGCTACGGTACCGGCTTTCATGCGCCCTCGCTCAACCAGCTGTTCGACCCGTTGTCGGGAAACCCGAATTTGAAGCCGGAAGAAAGCCGCGGCTACGACTATCGGCTTCGAGCAATCGTTATGGCAGAAGCGCGTGAGTTTCGGCGCCACTTGGTTTCGTAACGACGTCGAGAATTTGATCACCTTCGCCTCGGCTTTTCCATTTCAGTTCATGAATATCAGCCGGGCCAAGACCCATGGCATCGAGGCATTTGCCGCCGTGCAAGTCACCGATCGCTTGCTAATTCGCGCCGACTACACCTACACGATCGCGATCGATGCCGATACCAGCGCCCCGCTGCAGCGGCGGCCGAAAGACAAGACAAGCGTGAGCGCCGTTTGGCAGCCGACTGACCAGTTGACGCTATCGGCGACGGCGCTTTGGGTCAGCGGCTGGTACGATTTCGACCGCTTCGGTCTCGTGTTTCCGGCTTTCCTGACGACCTCATACAAGACCTTCAATCTCGCCGCCAACTACAAGATCAACGAAAACGTCACGGTGTTCGGGCGCATCGATAATCTGTTCGACGAGCGCTACCAGGACCCGATCGGCTTCGAGCGTCCGGGCTTCGGGATTTATGCCGGAATACGGCTGACGAAATGATCTAGCGCCCGTCAAAATCTTTTTATTTTCGACCGACGGCTTCCGCGGTCTCGGCGAGGATCCAGTCGATGAATGGCTGGCTCCCGCCGGTGACGGGAAGCACCAACACCGCCGGCGTATCGTAGGAGTGGCTCTCTTTCACGGCGGCGGTGACCCGCTCGGCGAGCGAGGCGCGCGTCTTTACGATCATCACCACTTCGTCGGCGGCTTCGATCGCGCCCTTCCAGCGGTAGATCGAGCGCATGGCCGGCACGATGTTAACGCAAGCGGCTAGCCCCGCCTCGACGATTTTGAGGCCGCCTTTCTCCGCTTCGACAAGCGACGGATAGGTCGTGTATACGAGAACCGGCTCGTCCTTCATTGCAGTTTTCCGCGTATATTTGCCATGACCAAGTCCGCCCAAAGCTACGACAAGATCGCCTTCGTCGCGAGCGCGCACGAGGAGGCCGAAGCCGCCAGAAAGACGCTTGCTGCACGCTATGGCGACCTCGACCCGGTGCAGGCCGACGTCGTCGTCGCGCTCGGCGGCGACGGATTGATGCTGCAAACGCTCCATCGCTTTCGCGACAGCGGCAAGCCGATCTATGGCATGAGCCGCGGCTCGGTCGGTTTTCTCATGAACGAGTTCGTCGTCGACGGTCTCAAGGAGCGGATTGCGCGCTGCCGAGCGCGCCGTGATCCACCCGCTCGCCATGGAAGCGGTCGACGCCTCGGGCAAGAGCCATCGCGCGCATGCGATCAACGAGGTTTATCTGTTTCGCGAAACCTATCAGGCCGCAAAGCTTCGGCTCTCGATCGACGGCAAGGTGCGGCTCGCCGAGTTGATTTGCGACGGCATCCTGGTCGCGACGCCCGCGGGCTCCACCGCCTATAATCTTTCCGCCCACGGACCGATCTTGCCCCTCAATGCGACGATGCTCGCGCTCACGCCGCTGAGCCCCTTCCGCCCTCGCCGCTGGCGTGGCGCGTTGCTGCCCGATACCGCCCGCATCGAGATCGCCGTGCTTGAGCCCGACAAGCGCCCGGTCAGCGCGGTTGCCGACCATTTCGAAGTCCGTCGCGTGGTCGCGGTGCGGGCGCGCATGGACAAGGCCTCCTCCATGATCATGCTGTTCGACCCCGGCCATAACCTCGACGAGCGCATCCTCGCCGAGCAGTTCGGCTATTGAATTACCGAAAAATTAACGCTGTCCGGCGCTAATAGGCCGAGGCCCGCGCCAAGTTTTCATGCGCGGGGATGGCACCATGATCCGAATCGAATTCCATCGCCTGCGTTTTCTGGTCGTCGACGACAACATGCACATGCGGCGCATCGTGCGCCAATTGCTGCACGGCTTCGGCTCGCGCGAAATATACGAGGCCGAGGACGGCGCCGCCGGCTTAGAGGCCTTCAACGGCCATAACCCCGACATCGTGATCACCGATTGGGCGATGCCGATCCTGGACGGCCTCGAACTGACGCAGATGATCCGCAAGCCCGATGCCAACGCCAATCCTTACGTCCCGATCATCATGCTCTCCGGCCATTCCGAAAAAAGCCGGGTGATGCAGGCGCGCGACGCCGGCGTCACCGAATTTCTCGCCAAGCCGATCGCGGCCAAGGCGCTTTATGAGCGCATCCTGAGCGTCGTCTTGAACCCGCGGCCCTTCATCCGAACCGCGACGTATTTCGGGCCGGACCGGCGCCGCAACGTGAACCCGAATTATTCCGGCCCCGAACGCCGCAAGGGCAAGGAGGGCGGCGAGACGATTCCGGTGGCGCCGCTCGCGAGCCAAGTCCTTCAAGTCGGCAGGCCACAAAAGGAAACCGAGCGGCAATCCGCCGCCTCGTCCGTGCGCCAATCATCCCGCTCGGTTGCCGCCACGGGCTGAGCCATGACGCGTTAAGGGGTCCGTTGTGGTCAAATCACCGATTCAAAAAGCAGAGGAAATAAAGTTCGACGATCACGCCGTGATCGTGCCTCCGCATCGTTTGAGATCCGTCATCACGCACACCCCCGAGCAAGGCAACTTCGCCATGGACGTGGTCGCTCGCGCGGAAGCGGCGCTGGCGGAGATCAAGCACGAATTCAGGGCATGGATGATCTCGGAATGCGAGGCGCTCGAGGCCGCGCGCAACGTCTTGCGCAGCGACGATCAGTCGGCACCCGCGCTACAAAAAGTTTTTAGCGGCGCTCTTGAAATCAAGGGCCACGCCGCCGTCCTCGGGTTTCCGCTCGCGGGCCGGATCGCCGGGGTACTCTGCCGCCTGCTGACCTACGCGCCCAAGCCGCAACTTGTGCCGATGGACGTGATCGACAGCCACGTGGACGCCATCCGCGCCGTGGTGCGCGAGCAAATCCACACGATCAACGATAAGACCGGCAAGGAAATTTTCGAACGCCTGGCCGTGTTCGTCGAAAATTTTCTCGCCCAAGAGATGGGCGGCGCTTATGCCGAAATCGAGGCCGAGGCTCCGCTCACCTCGCAGACGGCAAAACAGGGCGATAAGTAAGAACACTTTCCAGGCATTTAAGCCGCCGCAACCAGGTCCTCGGTGTAGATCCGCGCCTCTTCGCGCGCCGCTTCCGCCGCGAGCTTGCGCAACAGCGCGAGCAGATGGTCAAGCTCGCCATCGCCCGCTTCTTCGTAGCGGGCGAGCACGCGCTCGACGATGCGTCGCCGCAGCACCGCATGCCCCAGCGTGTCGCCCGGCAAATCCCGTTTCATGGATCACTTCAAGGGTGGCGCGGAAGGCACGAAAAGCGGCATCCGGCAATCCGGCTTTCTGGTAAAGCGCGTGAAAGCCATGGCCGGAGCGATCGGCGACGATCGCCGCCACGCGCTGCGGGCTTCAGGCTCGAAAGTTCCGCAAGCGCCTCGATCAAAAAGCGCACATTGCCGGCGATCAGCGCCCGCAGCATCAGCCCGCCCGTCAGCTGGCCGCTCGCGACAAGATGATGAACGAGATGCGTAACTTCATGTGAATCGGTTTCGGCGGCGATCGCCACGGTCACGCGATCGCAAGCTTCGCGAGCGACGTGATGCGCGCGTTCCTCGGGCAGCCACTCTCGATGCGCGACGAAGCGGGCGAGCGTATCGGAAAGCTTCGCGACGAGCGCCTGCCGCGTCTCGACCGCGAGATCCTCGCGACAGCAAGCAGCGGTTCGCGCACGGCGGCGAGATGCCCATGCCGCTCGGCGATGCGATTGAGAACCGCTCCCGTCAGCTCCGCGTCTGGATTCTCGATCAGCGTGAGACAAGCGGCGGCGGCTCCGATCTCGGCGATCGCCGCCGCGAGCGAGCGCGAAAGCGGCGCGCGCGAAGCGACCGCGCATTGCACCCGCTCGACCGTGCCGGCGATGAGATCGATGAGCTCGCCCTCGTTCAGCACCGGCGAGCGCGCGGCGACGATTTCGGCGATATCGGTCTGGTCGCGGACGAGCCCTAGAATCACGCCATGCGGTGCCTCGTCGGAGGACGCAAGCGCCTCGGCGAGCGCGCGGCGCACGAGCGGCGATGGGTCGTCGAGAAGCACCGATCATCGCCGCTTCGGCGGCAAGCCGATCCTCGCGCGCAAGATCCGAATAGAGATAGGCGCGGGCGAGAGCGCTGGTCGCATCGGCCCGGTCGCCCGGAGGTGCTGTCTGAATCCAGCACAAGAACTGACGCACAATCATCGCGACGCTCGACGCTGCCGGCTATTTCGGGAGGCCAGTATCGCGTCGGCCGCTTAATAAAGCGTTCAGCTTAAATCTTTGGAATTGATTAACAATTACCCGCGCGCAAACGCAGGGTTCAGGTGCCGGTGCGCCGCCCGCCATTGACGACCGAGTCCTTCTGAAAGTTGGAAAGATCGGTCGGGGCGCCGGAGCTGTTGCCGTTCGCCGTCGAAACGACCCGGCGTGGCGTACCCGCGTCACCGCCGCCCCACAATTCGCGTACGGTATCGGAAAGCGCGCCGCTGCGTTCGGTGCGGAACATCGACTGGAAGATGGGGCCGTCGTTTGCGGTCAATCCTTTGGCGGATGCCGGCGAAGCCAAATCGGGAAGCTGTACCTGCACCATGCGCACGCTCGTCGAATTCGCTACGTCCCGCCGATCTTGCCGCCGGCACAAGGCTCGCCGGCAAAACCGGCGGCGCGGGATCGAACGGCCGATCGGCGCTCACGACCTGCACCACGCCCGGCTGCGGCACCAGCGGCGCCGGCGGAACGCGATCGTGCTTGGCGACGAGCCCCGCATAGACATCGGCGGCATTCTTCGCCGATCCGTCGGCTTGTAAAAAATCGAACGATTGGCGCGCGCGGCCTCCGGAAAGGCGCTCGCGGCGGAAACCGATGGCTGGATCTGTGCCAGCGAAATCAGCTTGCTGGCGCCGCTCGCACCGAGAAAATGCGCGATATAGAGCTCGCCCGAAGTGGGCTGCCGCCCCATGCTGGCGGCAAGATAACTCGGCGTTGCGGCTCGGCGAGCGCGCCGGCCATGAGCGCGGAGACGTTCGGATCGTCGCGCAGCTTGAGGATCTCGGCGCGCTTGGTGGGATCGCGGACCACGTAGCGGCCGTTCGCCGTCTTCTCGATCGCGGAGGCTTGTTGCGCGAGGCCGTAGCGCGGTCCCTCTTCCTTGACCATGCCGAGCCAGGTCGTATCGATGAACTGGAAGAGCCCGCGCGCCGAGGAGGTCGAAGCCTTGGCGGTGGGATCGAGCGCGGATTCGCGCGACCGCCGTGCGCAGCAGAAAATCGAAGGAGGTCCCGGTCGTCCGGCTCGCTGCCTGGATCGCCGAGTTGATGCGGTCGCCCGCACCGCTGACATTGTCGAGGACCATTCCGGTTGTCCTCCGGCCCGCCCGCCCGGATCGGGCGAAAGGTCGGACCGTGCTGCCTGACCATTGGGTTGCTATGGTAAAGGAAGCATTAATGAGCCTTTCGCGGGAGGAGATCATGAGCGAGCCCCGCCGCCATAAGCGAGGCGGCCTCTATTTCGAGGATTTCAAGGTCGGCGAAACCATCGAGCACCGGCTCACTCGCACGGTGACCGAGATGGACAACATGCTGTTCTCCAACATGACGCTCAATCCGCAGCCGCTGCACATCGACCGCCATTTTTGCGCTTGAGACCGAATGGAAGCAGCCGCTGATGAACTCGCTCTTCACGCTCGGCCTGATGATCGGGATTTCCGTCAACGACACGACCGTCGGCACCACGATCGCCAATCTCGGCATGCAGGACGTGAAGTTTCCGCACCCGCTCTTTCAGGGCGACACGGTGCATTGCACGACCACAAGTCCTCGACAAGCGCGAGTCGAAGTCGCGGCCCGATGCCGGCATCGTCGAATTCCACCACCGCGCGTTCAATCAGGACAACAAGCTCGTCGCCGAATGCCGTCGCCAGGCCTTCATGCGCAAGCGCCCCGCCTGAGCCCCCTAGAGCATGATCCCGAAAAGTGGAAACCAGTTTTCGGAAAAGATCATACTCCCCAAAACGTTAGGGGCGCGCATTGATTCAACCTAAAGGGACATTCTAAAGGAGCTTCGCGGCCTTGGCGCGTGCGATCACGCGCTCGGCATATTTGACGTGCAGCATGTCGAGCATCTCGCCCTTGAAGCCCACGGTGCCCTTTCCGGCCCTCGCGAAGGCATCGAGAATTTCCTGTGCGCGCGCGATCGTTTCCTTCGCCGGCGTGAAAATCTCGTTCACCACCGGTACCTGATCCGGATGGATCACCATCTTGCCGAGGAAGCCGTCGCGGCGAGCGGCGAGCGAATCCTTTCGCAAGCCTTCGCTGTCCTGGTAATTCGTGAACACCGTGTCGATCGGCGTCACTTCCGAGGCGACCGCCGCGAACAGGCAAAGCGAGCGCGCGAGCTGATAGGGCTCGATGTAGTGCCCGTCGGGGTAGACGGTTCGCTTCCGCCGCGATTTCAGCGGACAAATCCTCCGCGCCCCAAGTCAGCGCCTCGCAGCGCGGGCTCGCGCCGCGATAGGTCCCCATGTCGAAAATCGAAGTGGCGGTTTCGGTCGCGATCGGAATGATGCGGGTCGAGCCGTCGGGAAGCCCGGCGATCGCTTCGCGCGGGGCGAGTTTGGCGCCGAGCGCGATCACGTCGGCGCCGCCCGCCGACTTCGGCAGCATGATGCCTTCGGGCGTGCCGGCGAGCACCGCGTCGAGATCGTCGTCGATCAACCCCGTGCCGAGCGCGTTCACGCGCACATAGAGCCTTGGGCGCGGCTCGTCGCGCGAAAGCGAGCGCAAGAAATCGCGCACGATCTCGCGCGCTTTCGCCTTCGCGTCCGGCGCGACGGAGTCCTCGAGATCGAGGATCAGGACGTCGGCGCCGGCGCCCAGCGATTTTGCCAGCTTCTTTTCGCTGTCGCCGGGCACGAACAAAAGCGAGCGCATGTCAGCCGGGCCTCACCATGGTGAAGGTCTCGTCGAGAACGGAATAGTCGTGATAGCCGCAGCGCGCGATCGGCTTCATCGCCGCGGTGTCGAGGAGTCCGTTCTTGATGAAGCGCTCGTCGATGTGAATGCCGACCACCTGCCCGATGACCACGTGCCGGTCGAGCGGCCTTCCCGAAATATCGTGGAGCGGCACGATCTGCACGAGCTTGCACTCCATCGCGCATGGCGCGGCCGCGACGCGCGGCGGCTTCACGAGCTTCGAGGGTGCTGCTTTCAGTCCCGCGACTTCCATTTCGTTGATGCCGCGCGGCAACGTCGCCGAGGTCTTGTTCATTTGTTCGCGCAAGTCCCAGGTCGCGAGCGAGCAGACGAATTCCTTCGTCTCGGCGACGTTGGCAACCGTGTCCTTGAAGCCCTCGCTCGAAAACATCACCATCGGCGGGCGCGAGGAAACGCCGTTGAAATACGAATAAGGCGCGAGGTTGATTTCGCCCTTCGTGCTCATCGATGTGATCCAGCCGATCGGGCGCGGCGCCACGATCGCCTTGAATGGGTCATGCGGAAGCCCATGGTCGTTTTTGTCGGTTTGATAAAACATCGAAGCCCCTAAATGCGTGTCACGATTTCGGATAGCGGCGGCCGCGGGCGCTCCTCTTGCGCCGCCTTCGGCGTGCCGATGTGAATGAGCCCGGCGACGCGCTCCTTGGCGCCGACGCCGAGGAGATCGAGGCAAGGTCGCTCATAAGCCGTCCAGCCGGTCACCCAATTCGCGCCGTAGCCCATCGCGTGCGCGGCGAGCACGAGGCTCATGCAGGCGGCGCCCGCCGACAAGACCTGCTCCCATTCCGGAATCTTCGGGTGCGGGCTTGCGCGCGAGACCACCGCAACGACCAGCGGACAGGCGGCGAAGCGTTCGGGCTCCTTTGCCACTTGGTCGTCCGTCGCTTCCGGGTGGGCCTTGCGCAAGAGCGGCACGCAGCTTCGCCGCGATTTGCTTCTTCTGTTCGCCCTCAATCACGAGAAAGCGCCAGGGCACGAGTTTGCCGTGGTCCGGTACGCGCGCGGCAATGGATAGAAGCGTCGTCGATTTCGGCGGCGCTCGGGCCGGGCGGCTGCAAGATCCGGGATGCGCGGCGAGCGGCGCGTTCGCATGAGTTCAAGGGCGTCCGGCATGGGATCGTCTTAGCCTTTCGCCTAGGCTGGTGGGAACCCTCAAGCGCAAACGACCGCGGCATTTCGGGCCGCGGGCAAACCGGCCTTGCAATCGCCCCAAGACCGGAGGAGAAACGGCGCAGATGCTGCCCGTCCGTACTGTCTCCCGGCTCTGCGCCTTTGCGCTCGTCGCCTTGTCTTCGCCCGCAGCCTTCGCCCAAGTCGGATTTACCGGCTCTGAGCGGATCCGCGCCGGGCTTCGCGCCACCCCCCGCTTCAACGCCCCAGCCGCCCACCGCGCCGCCCGCACAACCGCGCGCTCCGCCGCCGGCCGCCGGCCGTCAGGCAGTCACGCGCGATCCGCACGCTTTCGTTCCCCAAGTCGCAGCCGGCAAGGTCGCGCTTGCGGTGGCCGCGCGCTACGCGGCTGACGGCGCCGTATATTCCGCGCGCGATGACCTGGCGGGTTTTCGCCGAACGGCCCGATGGCGGAAATCCCTTGCCGATCGCGGAAGCGCAGGACGCCTATCCGGTGTTCGCACTCGATCCCGGCAATTACGTCATTCATGCCTCCTACGGCCTCGCCAGCGCCTCGCGGCGCGTACAGCTCACCGGCGACACGAAGAAGGAAACGCTCGTGATCCCCGCCGGCGGCTTGCGCGTGCAGGGCCGTGTCGGAGATCAGGTCATTCCGCCGCATCGTTTGCGCTTCGACATCTACGAAGGAAGCTTTCTCCAGCGCGGGCCCGTGAACGGCCGCGCCCGAAAAAGCGAACGGCCGCCCGTGCTGCGCGGTGCCAGCGGCGGCGATCTCGTCTTCCTTCCCGCCGGAACCTATTACGTGCAATCGACCTTCGGCGACGGCAACGCGCAGATCCAGGCCGATGTGCGGATCGAGCCGGGCCGCCTCACCGACGCGACCGTGCATCATCGCGCCGCGCAGATCACGCTTCGTCTCGTCAACGTGTCCGGTGGCGAGGCGATCGCCAATACGCAATGGTCAGTGGTGACGCCTGGCGGCGATTTAATCCGTGAGTCGACCGGTGCTTTCCCGTCGGTGGTGCTCGCCGAAGGCGAATACATCGCGGTCGCGCGCCACATCGACAAGACCTGTCAGCAAACCTTCAAGGTCCAATCCGGCAACGACCGCGAAATCGAAGTGCTGACGGGTCAATGCGAAACGCCGAACCCCGCGCGCAAATAGCGAAACCGCCGTTTCGTCCTATTACGGCTTCGGCCCGTCGCCCTTGCAGACGAGAGGCGTATTTCCCCCCGCACTTTTGATCAAGTCGCCGCAACGGTCGCAGCCCGCGAGCAATAGCGCCAGCGCGAAAACGCCGAGGAGCGGCAGAAGTTTCATTAGGGAAGAGCGGCCGGGCATGCGAGCCTCACTACCACGCGATCATACAACAGGAGAGCCGCGCATGCGAGCCGGCTGCATCAGGCCGCCTCTTGCGAGCGCTTAACATCCGGCGGCTCTGACTCCGTGCGCAAGAGCGCCAGCGCGCCTTCCCATGCCATCGATTTCTGTTCGGGCGAGCCGAGCCGGCGGATCGAAACCGTGCGCTCGGCCGCTTCCTTCTTGCCGACCACGAGGAGCAACGGGATTTTCGCGAGCGAATGCTCGCGCACCTTGTAGGTGATCTTTTCGTTGCGCAGGTCCGTCTCCACCCGCAAGCCGGCGCGAGTCGCGGCATGCACGAGATCGTCGGCGTAGCTGTCCGCATCCGACGTGATCGTGCAGACCGTCGCCTGAATGGGTGCTAGCCACAACGGCAAGTGCCCGGCGTAATGCTCGACGAGGATGCCGATGAAGCGCTCCAAGGAGCCGAACATCGCCCGGTGCAGCATTACCGGCACCACCTTCTCGCCCGAGGGCGCGATGTAGAAGGCGCCGAGACGTCCCGGCAGGTTGAGGTCGACTTGGATCGTGCCGCATTGCCAGTCGCGGCCGATCGCGTCGCGCAGCACGTATTCGAGCTTCGGCCCGTAAAAGGCGCCCTCGCCTGCATTCAGGGTCCATGGCCGACCGGATTTTTCGAGCGCTTGCTTCAGCGCGGCCTCGGCCTTGTCCCACACCGCGTCGTCGCCGAGGCGCTTTTCCGGCCGGTCGGAGAATTTGATCCGCACATCGTCGAAGCCGAAATCGGAATAGATCGAGAGCAACTGATTGTTGATCGCGAGCGTTTCCTGCGCGATCTGCTCTTCGGTGATGAAGATGTGGGCGTCGTCCTGAGTGAAGGCGCGCACGCGCAATAGACCATGCAGCGCGCCCGAAGGCTCGAAGCGATGCACCTTGCCGAACTCGGCAATTTTCAGCGGCAGGTCGCGATACGACTTCAGGCCGTTCTTGAAAATCTGCACGTGGCCGGGACAGTTCATCGGCTTGATCGTGTAGATGCGCTCATCGTCCTCGCGCTTCTCGGTGAGGAACATCATCTCGCGGAATTTTTCCATGTGGCCGGAGGCGACCCAGAGCGAGGAATCCATCAGCTGCGGCGTGTTCACCTCGAGATAGCCCGCCTCCTGCTGGCGGCGGCGCATGTAGGCGACGAGCGCCTCGAATAGCGTCCAGCCCTTCGCGTGCCAGAATACCGCGCCCGGCGCTTCTTCCTGGAAATGGTAGAGATCCATCTCGCGCCCGAGCCGGCGATGATCGCGCTTCTCGGCCTCTTCCAATTGATGCAGATATTGGTCGAGCTGCGCCTGATCCGTCCACGCCGTGCCGTAAATGCGCGTCAGCATCGGATTGCGCGAGTCGCCGCGCCAATAGGCGCCGGCGACCTTCATCAGCTTGAAGGCGCCGCCGACCTTGCCGGTCGAGGTCATGTGCGGGCCGCGGCAGAGGTCGAACCATTCGCCCTGCTTGTAGATCTTGATCGGCTCGCCCGCCGGGATCGCGTCGACGAGCTCGATCTTGAAGATGCTCGCCGCGGTCGGCGAACACGTGCTTCGCGTCCTCGCGCGTCCACACTTCCTTGGTGAAGGGTTTGTCCTTGGCGATGATTTCCCGCATTTTTTTTTCGATGGCGGGAAAATCCTCCGGCGTGAACGGCTCGTTGCGGAAGAAATCGTAATAAAATCCGTTCTCGATCACCGGCCCAATGGTCACCTGCGTGCCGGGCCACAGCGTTTGTACCGCTTCCGCCAATACATGCGCGCAATCGTGACGGATCAATTCGAGCGCGCGCGGGTCGTCGCGGGCGACGAATTCGATCTTGGCGTCGCGCTCGATCTTGTCGGACAAGTCTGCGAGCGTGCCGTCGAGCGCCATCGCGACCGTGCGCTTGGCAAGCGAAGGCGAGATGCCTTTCGCGATCTCGAGACCGGTGGTGCCGGGGGCGTATTGACGGCGCGCGCCGTCAGGAAAAGTCAGCGTGATCATGTCGCTCTCCACTCACTCCTGCCGACCAATGCAGGTAAGCGTTCGGATTCGGGCGATTCTTAAACGACTGCAACCGCAGCGTCCACCGTGTACCCGCATAGCGCAGGCGGGCTCGGTTGCAACAGTGTTCACGACGGTTGCAGGGAACCCGATGTTAAAAGAACGAGGCGGCGTAAGGGAATTCGCGGCCTTCGCAAACGCCTCTCGCTGAAACAATCGGCTGCGCGATCCAAAGATCCAGTCTGCGCGCTCGTCAAGCCGTGCGAAGCGACACAAAGCAGGTTTGCGCACTTTTCCTGCAGGAACATCGATCGCCACCGTGTGGTATTTTTCGAAAAAAATTATTCGCGGTTGCGCGCGTCGCAATTTTTTTTCAAAAATTTTCTTGCGAATTTCAGAACGCAATGAGTACGCGATTCGACAACCCAGCATTTGCGCCATTCGAATTCGGCGTTCGCGTTTGCAAAAAATCAAAAAATCTAAATGACGCCGCATTCATCCCGGATGGATGACACATTCGGAAAGAAATCTTGAAAGACAAGATTAGAACCTGACCCGTCCACAGAGAGAGACGGAGCCGGCACAAAAGCGGGAGCGGCCAGAGTCGTGTATCGGGCCGCCAGACGGGAGAGAGTCATGGTACGAGGCTTGCGGGAGCCTCGGCGTGCGCAGCTTTGCGGACGCACGAGTGCTGCTCAACTTACCTTCGCGTTTCTTCTTTTTCTTTCCAACATTTCCTTCGCGCAGGAATTCGCGGCCGATCAAGACGGTACGCAACGATCCCGCGCAGGTCATTCAACTCGGCGAGCAAATCAACCAGAACACGATTGCCCTGATGTCGGGCAATCTGAATGCCACATATCTTTCAATCGCTTACGACTTATCCGCGGTGCTCGATGACGGCGACAATCTCCGCATCCTGCCGGTGATCGGCAAAGGCGGCGGCCAGAACATCCGCGACGTTCGCTTCCTCAAGGGCATCGATCTCGGCATCACGCAGTCGAATTTGCTGAACGCCTTCCGCCGCTCGGGCGAGATCGGCAACATCGACGACAAGATTGTCTACATCACCAAGCTCTACAACGAGGAGATGCATCTCGTCGTCCGTGCGGATTCCGGCATCACCTCGATCGAGCAGCTCGAAGGCAAGCGCGTCAATTTCAGCGACATCGGCTCCGGCACTCAGCTCTCGACGCGCGACATCTTCGAACGTCTCGGCATTAAGCCGATCGAAGTGAACATGGGCCAGGCGGACGGCGCCGAGGCACTCAAGCGCGGCGAGATCGCCGCCACCATCCTGATCGCGGGCAAGCCGACGGGTTCGACCATCGAAACTGAAGACGTCCGACGGATTCAAAATCCTGCCGGTGGCCTATTCGAAGCCATTGCAGAACGACTATCTGCCGGCGGAGCTTACCCACGACGACTATCCGAATCTTATCCAGCAAGGCGAAGTAGTCGACACGATCGCCGTCGGCGCCGTGCTGATTGCCTACAATTGGTCGCGCGAGACGGATCGGTATCGCCGGATCGCGAAATTCGTGGACGCCTTCTTCCCGCGGCTGGCGGAATTTCAGAAGCCCCCGCGCCATTCGAAATGGCGCGAGACAAATCTGAACGCGAGCCTGCCGGGCTGGACGCGCTTCGCGGCCGCCGAGGAGTGGCTGCAAAAGCATCGCGTACAGGCGCAAGCGCCCGCGTCGACCTCGACCGAGCGCACGCAGTTCAACGAATTCGTCGCCACGCGTGGCGGCGAAGCCGCCCTCGCTTCGGCCGGAAATCCGGACGAGCGCGAGCGGCTTTATCGCGACTTTCTGATCTGGAAACAGGCGCGGGAGCGCCACTGAGCGAGGAACAGCCAGCGCAACTGGCGATCATTCATGCCGACGGAGATTTCGGCAATGGGAGAGCGTACATGAGTACCCACACCAATCCTCCGCATCATCCGGACGATCCGGTCCTGGACCCGAGAGAACAGCATCGCGCGCGTCATCCGCACGAGCACGAACTCCTGGCGCGGCTCGCGCAGGACCTCCGCGTGCCGGACGTCCGCGAAGAGCATCCGCCACAAGCAAACCCGCCGCAGGCGCCGCTAGCGCCCGAAGAGCCTTGGGTCGAGGAAGCCGAGCGCGCGCCCGGCCTTTCGCCCCACGAACTCGATCGGCTGGAGCGAGAAATCATGGTGGAGCACCGGCGCGCGCGGCGGCCGCTCGAGCCCGCTTTCCTGCCCCCGCCTCCGCCGCGCTTGCGTGCGCGAAAGACGGCGGGCGAATCCTTCACTGGCCTTATCCTTCGGCTCGTGGCGGTTGCCGCCGTCGCGGTGCTGCTCGCGCTCATTTTGGTCGGCAAGATTTCGCTGCCCTCGGGCTGGAGAGAGTCCGCGACCGAACCGTTGAAGCGAGTAGTAGCGCTGGTATTCGGCACGACGCAGCCGTCGGCCGGCGCCAATGGCGCCCCCGCTTCGGAAGCGCCGAAACTCGTCGTCGAAGGCGCCGACGCGGGGCCGCATGACGAAATCGGGCTCGGCGTGAAATTGAAGGGAGCGGCCGAGGGTGCACTCATCTTCGTCAGCGGGCTTGCGGCGGGCACCACGCTGTCCACCGGCCGCGCGTGGGGGGACACCGGCTGGATCATTCAGGCCGCGGAGATCGAAAAAACGGCGCTCCGGCCGCCACGCGGATTCTCCGGCATGATGCAATACACACTCACGCTGCGGCTCGCCGATGGGCGGAGCGCCGATCGCCAAACGCTGCAGTTGCAATGGGATCAGGCCGCGAACGGCGGCGCTCCCGGCCGCGAGGCTTCGGTGCCGCGTCAACTTTCTGCCGAGGAGATCGCGACGCTGCTCAAGCGCGGCGAGGAGCTCTTCAAGACCGGCGACCTTGCCGGCGCCCGTCTTCTTCTCCAGCGCGCGGCGGAAGCGCATGACCCGGTCGGAGCACTTGCCCTGGCGACGACCTACGACCCCAACGTGCTCGACGAGCTGGGAGTACGCGGTGTCGCCGGCGACGCGGCAGCGGCGCGTGCCTGGTACGAGAGGGCAAGAGAATACGGTTCCCGGGAAGCACCAAGGCGGCTTGAGCTGTTGGCAAGTCAGGGCCGCTGAGGCGCTCGGCGCGCCGGCGGCTAGTATGTCAGCGTTCTCCGCCGCCGGCGCGTTCGTCTTTTTTTAGCCCCCGTCACGCCATGGAATATACCAACGCGTCTGACGTGATATGATCATGGCGACGAAGACCCCTCGGGGGAGGAGTTATGAGCACCGCGCAGCACGCGTTGCGCCGGTTCACGATTGCGACCTTTTGGCTGGCGGCATTGCCCATGCCGCTGGCAACGCCGGGATTCGCCGATAGTTTCGAAAACGACGGCCAAGTTTGCAATACCGGAAACACGTCGCACGACGACACGATTTCCGCCTGTACCCGCCGGATCGATTCCAACCGGCTCAAGGGCAACGATCTAGCCCTCACCTATTACAATCGCGCCAACGAGTGGAAAGCCAAGGGCGAACTCGACAAAGCCGTCGCCGATTACGGCGAGGCGTTGCGGATCGCTCCGATCTATAGCGCCGCGCTGAACAATCGGGGCCTGACCTGGTATGCGAAGGGCGATCCCGACCGCGCCATGGCCGATTACAACAAAGCGATCGAGATCAATCCGAAATACACCTACTCGCTCAACAATCGAGGCAATGTGTGGCTCGACAAGCGCGAGTATGACCGCGCCATCGCCGACTACAGCGAGGCGATCAAATACGATCCGAACTATATCTTCGCCTTTCACAATCGCGGCAACGCCTGGAGGAACAAGGGCGACAACGATCGCGCCATCGCCGACTACAACGAAGCGATCAAGCTCGATCCCAAATACGTCAGCGCTTACAACAATCGCGGATTGGCTTGGTCCAACAAGGGCGAATTGAACCGCGCGATCGCCGATTTCACGCAAGCGATTCGCATCGATTCAAAATACGTTTACTCCATCTACAATCGAGCGAACGCGTGGCTTGATCAGCGCGAGGTGGATCTCGCGCTCGCCGATTACAACGACGCGATCAAGCTCGATCCGAAATTCGTCTATGCCTATAACGGCCGCGGCAATGCCTGGAGAGACAAGGGCGATGCCGACAAAGCGATTGCCGACTACGCCCAGGCGATCAAGCTCGATCCCAAATACGCGCTCGCCTATAACGGCCGCGGCAATGTTTGGAAAGACAAGGGCGACCTCGATAAAGCCATCGCCGACTATGACGAGGCGATTAAACTTAACCCGCAATATTCGTATTCCTATAATGGCCGCGGCAACGCCTGGAAGGACAAGGGCGAGTTCGACAAGGCGATCGCTGACTACAGCGAGGCGATCAAGCTCAACCCAAAATTCGTCGCGCCCTATAACGGCCGTGGCAATGCCTGGCAGGACAAGGGCAATCAGGATCGTGCCATCGCCGACTACAATGAGGCGATCAAACTCGATGCAAAATATTTCTACGCCTATAACGGCCGTGGCAATGCCCGGAAGGACAAGGGCGAGCTCGATAAGGCGATCGCCGACTACGACGAGGCGCTCAAGCTCAATCCCAAATATGCGCTCGCCTTCAACGGCCGCGGCAATGCCTGGAGAGACAAGGGCGAGCTCGATAAAGCGATCGCCGACTACAGCGAAGGGATCACATACGACCCCAAGTTCCCTTATCTCTACAACGGCCGCGGCAATGCGTTGAAGGACAAGGGCGAGCTCGATAAGGCGATCGCCGATTACAACGAAGCGCTCAGGCTCGATCCCAAATACCACTATGCCTATAACGGCCGCGGCACGGCCTGGATGGAAAGAGGCGATTTCGACAAGGCCATCGCCGATTTCACCGATTCGATCCGCGTCAAACCCAACTATTTTCTCGCCTATGCCAATCGCGGAGAGGCCTGGCGCCTGAAAGGCGACCTCGACCGCTCGATCGCCGACCTCGACAAGGCGATCCAGGCGAACCCCGCGAGTGCGCTCTTTCACACTTATCGCGGCGATGCCTGGCGCTATAAGGGCGACTTCGATCGCGCCTTCGCGGATTTCAACGCGGCGCTACGCTCGCAACCCGAGTTCGTCGCGGCCTTCGTCGGCCGCGCACTCACCCACGAAAAGAAGGGCGATATCGACAAGGCCAAGGCCGACTTCGAAAAGGCGGCCAACCTTAAGCCCGCCTCCTATTTCGACACCACGAAATCCGCGCAGCAAACCGCCCGCGCCCGGCTTGCCGCGCTGACCGCGACCGGCACTTCGGCTCCGCAGCAAGCGCCGGCGCTCGAGCCCACCGTCGTTCCGACGTCCGGCACCCGGATCGCGCTGGTGATCGGCAATAGCGGATACAAGAATGTCGCCGCCTTGCCGAATCCGCGCCGCGACGCCGAAACCATCGCCGCCACGCTTCGCGCCGTCGGCTTCCAGACCGTCGAACTCGACGGCGATCTGACGCGCGAGCGAATGATGAAGGCGCTGCGTGACTTCGCCGAGCTAGCCGACAAGGCCGATTGGGCGCTCGTTTATTTCGCCGGCCACGGCATCGAAATCGGCGGCGTCAATTACCTGGTGCCGATCGATGCCAAGCTGTCGGTCGACCGCGACGCCCAGTTCGAAGCCGTGCCGCTCGACCAGGTGCTCGGCGCGATCGACGGCGCGCACAAGCTGAAGCTCGTTCTGCTCGATGCCTGCCGCGAAAACCCCTTCGCGCCCCGTCAAACGACGGCGACCCGCAACGTCACGCGCGGCCTCGCGCCGATCGAGCCCGAGGGGCCGAGCAAGGGCAAGGGCGCCACCCTCGTGGTCTACGCCGCCAAGCACGGCCAGGTCGCCCTCGACGGGAGCGCCTCGAACAGTCCGTTCGTGACCGCGCTCGTGCAGCGGCTGCCGACGCCGGGCGTCGAGATCAACAAGATTTTCCGGCTGGTGCGCGACGACGTGCTGGAGGCGACGTCCGGTCGTCAGGAGCCTTTCACTTACGGCTCGACGCCGGGCCGCGAGGACTATTTCTTCGTCGCCACGCACTAGCTCTCAAGCGTCGGCGTTGGTGCCCCGCCAGCGGCCGTAACGCCACGGCAGAAACCAGCGCGCTTGGGGCGGCGATTGGCGCGGAACGAAATCAAGTCCCGAGGTTCCGAACGGATGACAGCGCAAGATGCGCGCAAGCATCATCCAGCCGCCCGCCCACAGACCGTAATGCGCGATCGCCTCATCGGCATATTGCGAGCAGGTCGGCAGGTGCCGGCAGCGAAAACCGATAAGCAGTGACAAGGTGTGGCGATAGAGCATGATCAGCCCGCGGCCGAAATTGCGCGGTGCCTGCCGGACGATTCCGCCAAACGACACGAACGCGGAGCCCGCTCGTTGCCAGCCCTCGGACATTCCTACCCAGCCGCCGGTTTGAGCTTGCCCTCAATTTGATCAATCGCATCGACCACCGCATCGAAAGTCAGCAAGGTGGAGGCATGGCGGGCATGGTAATTACGTACCGGCTCGAGCACCTTGAGATCCGCCCATTTGCCGCCGGGCGGCAGCCCGTTTTCCTTCAGCATCTTCTGCATTTCGGAACGGACCCCTCGCAGCTCGCCGGCAGTAGCGCCGATGACGTGGCGGGCCATGATCGAGGAAGACGCCTGTCCCAGGGCGCAGGCCCTCACTTCATGGGCGAAATCGACGACTTTGCCGCCCTTCATGGCCAGATCGACGGTAACCGTGGAGCCGCAGAGCTTGGAATGGGCGGTGGCCGAGGCATCGGGCTTTTGCAGCCGCCCCAGCCGGGGGATATCCCCTGCCAGTTCCAAGATCCGCCGATTATAAACTTCATCGAGCATTTTTTTGCTTCCGGGCCATGCCGGTCAATTGCAAGACACAATCGGGAACAAATATAGTATCGGGCTGGTTAGGGAGGAAGGCGTTAGTCCGGGAGGCGCCTCCAATCCAGACCACGTACGCGGCCGCGTGGGTCTTTATGCGGTCGGCACGTTTCTTGTAGCTCAACACCGGTGACACTCCGGCTGCCGTGAGAAGCGGTCGGTCGAACGGGGAGATTGTGTATGGATGCGGTTGTAAAGAATTTTCCGCGCGTAGATGTGAAGCAGGATGCCAAGATCGAGCCAGTCGAACGACCGACGCGCGATCAAGCCGAAGCCGCTGCCCGGACACTGATCGCATGGATCGGCGATAATCCGAACCGCGAAGGCTTGCGCGAAACACCGAGGCGCCTCGTCAAAGCATTCGAGGAAGTCTTCGGCGGCTATCGCGACAACCCCGAGGATGTCCTCGATCGCACCTTCGGCGAGATCGGCAATTTCGACGACCTCGTGGTCGTGCGCGACATTCCTTTCTATTCCTATTGCGAACACCACATGTTCCCGATGGTGGGGCGCGCCCACGTCGCCTATTTTCCGGTTGAGCGCGTAGTCGGGCTTTCCAAGATCGCGCGCGTGGTCGACATGTACGCCCGCCGCCTGCAGACGCAGGAGCATCTCACCTCCCAGATCCTGTCTGCGATCGACGAGAATCTCCGGCCCCGCGGCGTCGCCATCATGATCGAGGCCGAGCACATGTGCATGGCCATGCGCGGCGTGCAGAAGCAGGGCGTCTCGACGGTCACGACGCAGTTCACCGGCGTCTTCCGCGACGATCCCGACGAGCAGGTTCGTTTCTTCAAGCTCGTGCGCGACCCGCGCGGGAGCTGACCCGCTTCCTTCGATCCCAAGCCGGGGTTATGACTGGCTCCCCGCCCCTTTTCGGGCGGCATGGAGCCCGTTATGCCCCGTTTTGCCGCGCGCGGCTCGGACCGCGAAATCGAAGCCGAAACCCAATTCATGCCCGGCTTCGATGAACATGGCCTCATCTCCTGCATCGTCGTCGATGCGAGAGACGGCGAGGTGCTGATGTTCGCGCACATGAACGAGGAGGCGCTCGCGCGCTCGATCGAAACGGGCGAGGCCTGGTTCTGGTCGCGCTCGCGTAAAGCGCTGTGGCGTAAGGGCGAGACCAGCGGAAATACGTTGGCGATCGAGGAGATGCGCGTCGATTGCGACCAGGATGCGATCCTGTTGCGGGTTCGGGTGGCGGGCAACGGCGTCGCCTGCCACACCGGCGCCCGTTCCTGTTTCTACCGGCGGCTGCCGGTGAAGCGTGCGCTTGCGCCGTCGCTCACGTTAACTTTTGTATAAAAAGAACAGGCCCTGACGCGGTTTGGTCACGGTTAAAGGCTAGATGGATCTCGCATTGGGTCGGGTGCGAACAAGGGTGTTAAAGTGTTTCAAGTCTTCACGAGGCGAACGGCCATCGATCTCACGCCCGCAGGCAGCCCACCTCTCGACCGGCAAGAGCCGAAGGCGGCGAGGCCGAAAATCGGTCTTGCGCTCGGCGGAGGTGCGGCACGCGGCTGGGCTCATATCGGCGTCATCAAGGCGCTGGTCGCAAGCGGGGTCGTGCCCGACATTATCACCGGCACGTCGATGGGCGCGCTCGTCGGCGGCGTTTGGGCTGCGGGCAAGCTCGACGAGCTCGAAGGCTGGACCCGCAGCATCAACAAACGGCGCATCCTCGGCCTCATGGATTTTCGTCTTGGCGGCGCGGGATTGATCGGCGGCGGACGCCTGGCGGAAATTCTTCTGAAGAATCTCGGCCCTCTTTCGATCGAGGATTTGCCCGTCCGCTACGCGGCGATCGCGACGGAAGTCGGAACCGGCCATGAAATCTGGCTCACGCAGGGAAATCTCACCGACGCCATGCGTGCAAGCTACGCCATGCCGGGGATTTTCAGCCCGGTGAAGGTCGCCGGCCGCTGGCTGATGGACGGCGCGCTCGTCAACCCCATCCCCGTCTCGGCGGCGCGCGCGCTCGGCGCCCGCGTCGTGATCGCGGTCAATCTTCACGCCGAAATCTTCGGCCGCGGCACGGTGATTTAAAACCACGGCTTCGAGGAGGAATTGCCGCCGCGGCCGGTTCCGGTCGAGGTCGGCAACAATCGCTTTGGCAGCATGTTTCGCGTCGACCGGTTGATCCGGCGGCAGTTCTTTGGCGAGCCGAACGACGGGCCGCGCGGGATCTCTTCGGTGATGGTCGACGCCTTCAATATCACGCAGGATCGCATCGCCCGCTCGCGGCTCGCGGGCGACCCGCCCGATGTGATGATTTCGCCGAAGCTCGGCCGTATCGGACTGTTCGAGTTTCACCAGGCTGCGCGCGCGATTCAACTCGGCGAGGAAGCAACCGAGCGCGCGCTCGAGGAACTGGGCGAGGCGATCACCGCCCTCGTCTGATCGTGAGCGCTCGGCCGCCCGGAACTCACGCCGTCATGATGTAGTCGCGCAGCGCCGAACTTTCGCGCTCCATCTCCGCGAGCCGGTGCTTCACCACGTCGCCGATCGAAATAATGCCGACGAGCTGCCCGTTTTCCACCACCGGTACGTGGCGGAAGCGACCGGCCGTCATGCGGCCCATCAACTCGGCCATGGTGTCATGGGGACCGCAGGTGACGACCTCGCGGGTCATGCGGGTCGCGATTTTTTCTTCCAGCGCTGCGGCTCCGCCGGCCGAAACGGCCTTTACGATATCGCGCTCCGACAGGATGCCGGTCACGCGATGCTCGGCGCCGGTGACGACGAGGGCACCGATTTTATGCTGCGACAGGAGTGAAGCGGCGTCGCCGAGCGTCTTGTCGGGCGCAATGGTAGTGACGTCGCGGCCTTTCAAATCGAGGATGGCGCGTACGGTCATGGGCGTCCTCCGAATCCTTCTCCTTACCCCCGTCCCCGCTTAATCATCCTCCTCCCCGCCGCGCGGGAGCAAGGGGCGCGCTGCTGGAGAGCCGCGGCACCGGATCGAAGAGCGGGAACAGCAAGAGGCCGGCAAGAAAACCGCCGAGATGGGCCTCCCAGGCAACCGTCGCATTGGTGAAATTTTCCGTAAGCGCGCTCGCTCCGAATAGAAGGTTCAGCACGAACCAGACCGCGAGGAAGGTCACGACCCTCCGGTTCCTGAGCGCCTCCCGCAACGGCACGGCGGGAACGAGATAGGCCGCGCGATCGCGCCCGCGCAGGACGCCGAGCGGCCCGTCCTCGGCAAAAACGAAACGACAGGCCGCCGCCATCGCCCCTGAAATCGCGCCCGACGCGCCCACCAGCGGGAATGAGGTCACCGAAATGCGTGAATAGAAACCCGCCGGCGCCCGCTGCCGCGGTCGCGGCGAAAAACAGCAGAAACCGGAGCGCACCGAAGCGCCAGGCGACCGCGCTTCCAAAGGCCAAGAGCCATACGAGATTGACGGCGATATGCAGGATTTCGGCATGCAGGAACGAATAGGTGACGAACGTCCAAATATCGGCGGCGATTCCGCCAGGAAATTGCAGCGAATTGGTCAGCCCCGGATCGTAGCGCGCGGGAATGAAGGCGAGCCACAGCAGGACGGAAAGATCGTCGCCCTCGTCCAAGAACGACGCGCACGCCATGCATGAGCGCCATCGCGGCGCAGAGCCACACTATGACCGGCGGAATGTTGAAGATCGGCTCGGAGGGGCGGGCCACGCGGACGTCCGGTGATAGGAAGCGCGAGATAAGCCGCGCATCACGGAGCGGCGCAAGCCCGAACCAGAAAAGAAAAAGGCCTGCAGGAGGAGCCCTCTTCCCGCGGGCCTGGTCACGCCCTTACCCCGAATTCTTCGCCACCCTAGCCGCTCGACTTGCGCCGTCGAGCGAAAGACCCGCTTAACCCTAACGGAAGCTTGCCGCGACGGGACCGCCACCCGGCATGCGCCCTGCTCGATCTCCCCTGCGCCGTCCCGTCTCGCGACAGGAGGGGCGCGCAACGGAGTGAAATACCATGAAACATCCGTCGAGCCGCGCACTACATGCTTACTGGGACACATTGCGCGCCGGACGCGCCGCCCCCGAGCGCGGCGAGCTCGATCCCGGCGCGATCCGCGCCATCCTGGGCGACGTGATGATCCTCGAAGTGGGCGGACCCCATCGTTACGCCGTGCGGCTCGCCGGCACGCGCATTTGTTCCCTTATGGGACGGGAGCTGAGAGAGCGCGCCTTTGCCGAGACTTTCGCGCCCGGCGATTGGCCTGAACTCTATGCCTTGCTCGACTCGACCGTTGCGAACCGCGACGCCCGCGGTCGCAAACGTGATCGGCGAGACCGAGGACAGACAGCTCCTGGGCCTCGAGCTCCTGCT
This sequence comes from uncultured Alphaproteobacteria bacterium, assembly GCA_963751685.1. Lineage (GTDB taxonomy): Bacteria > Pseudomonadota > Alphaproteobacteria > Rhizobiales > Xanthobacteraceae > Palsa-892. Next base: position 254,644 of record CAVVVV010000018.1, read on the forward strand.
ATTGCCGCTTCGGCACCACGGGCGCACCGAGGCGCGCGTGCTTTGCTCGCTCGCCGCCCATACGCGTCCCTATTGGTGCGACGTTGATGCCGCTTGCCCGTCTTCGCCTCGGCTCCGCGCGGTTCGAGAATTCGACCCGGGCGCCGACATTGCCGGCTTTCGGGGGCTCGCGGCCCGCGCTCGAATTTCCGCGTTTTGCAGGGCGGACGCATCTAAGCCGTTCACCATTCCGGGCCGTATCCAATTCGCGATACGGGCCGTTAACCACGCTCCGATAGGGTCGAACTCGTTCAAACGAGTAAACGACCGGTGGCGATCGTTCAAACCAAACGCGCGGTTCGCGTGCCTCCCGCTCAATCAGGAGCGGCGCAAGCATCAGCGCGTCAAGGTCGCCCTGACCGGCCGTTACATGCTGCAAAACCGGCAGGAATATTCCTGTCAGACGCTGAATATGTCGCCCGGCGGCGTGGCGCTGATGGCGGAAATGCAGCCGCAGGTGGGCGAGCTCGTCGTCGCCTATGTCGATCATATCGGCCGGCTCGAAGGCCGCTGCGTGCGGCTGTTCGGCAACGGTTTCGCGATGACGATCGCCGGCACCATGCGCCGCCGCGACAAGCTCGCGAGCCAGCTCACCTGGTTCGCCAACCGAAACGCGCTCGGCCTTCCCGAGGATCGCCGTCACGAGCGCTACGCGCTCCGCGATCCGCGCTCGACGCTCACGCTGCCGACCGGCGTCACCATTCCCTGCCGGGTCATGGACGTCTCGCTCTCGGGCGCCGCCGTCGCTTCCGAGGTCGCCGTCCCCATCGGCTCGCCGGTGACGCTGGGCCGCACGCAGGGCCGCGTCGTCCGCCATCTCGAAGGCGGCTTCGCGATGGAATTCAGCCGGGTCCAGAATCCCGATACCCTCGAGCACAATCTGGGCGACGAAAGTTAAGCCGCGCCCGTCGGGCAAGCGCTTCCGCCTCGCCGGCAAGCCCACATAATCCCGCCAATACCGGGTCCCGCGGTTCGTCACCGCAGATGCGCTTTTTCACCCATCCTTAGG
>CAVVVV010000019.1:0-246427 GCA_963751685.1 uncultured Alphaproteobacteria bacterium
CCCACCACGCAGTCGATGATCGAACCAGTCTCCGATTTACGTCTCCAAAAATTTGGGAACATCACCGGAAGCGCCCGGAGATTTTCAGTAGAAATCTTCGCTCATCATGCGATTTGGGAATTCAGAGACTGCTGGCTAGTGCCAGAATGCGCCGCAACGGCGCGTATTTTCGCGTTGACAGTCTCGCCAGATGCGGAGACCGGACTGGTTGGCTGGGGCGGCAGGATTCGAACCGCCACATTCCCTTTTTATAAAAGCCCTTTGAAGTTCCCCACTAATTTGCCAGCAAATCCGCCAGATTGTGCATCAGAGACTATTCCCGACGTAGTTGGTCGAAAATTGGAACACAGCTTTGCGCTGCGATGATTACTGGCGTCCCGGGATCGCTCGAATAAGACGGCACCGGCGTTGCCTCCCAAGTGGGTAAGATCATCCCTATCGCAGGTTGCCGCAATCGCTAATCCAATAGAAGCAAGGTGGACGCGGCGGTAGCAATATACGGCGAGCAAGGCTCTTGCCGTCGGCGAGACCGTCGTAATGAGTTCGCTCAGCCCATGTGCGCTAGCACGATACATCTCGCCCAGGATTTCATCGGGGACCGGACAGGATTCGTCCTCAAGTATTACGTGGTGATCAGGCAACATCGCGAGGCCTCCCAGCAGCTTTTAATGTTGCGATCATCTGATGCAGCGCATTAACGCTGCGTTAACCCCGCCGGTTCTCTAGCGTGTATTCCGTGTAGCCTCCGCGCTTCTGACGCAGATGCCCGAGGACCTGGGTTGAGAACTGGTGTCGCCGAACGACTGCGCATGCGCCACCGCAGCCATTGTATTGGGTCCACGCGCCACTCCGCGCCAGTTCCGATCAATGTCCGGTCTGCCTCCGATATCGACCATTCAAGGCATGAGTGAACATTGACGCGATGTGCCAACAACGGACTCATGCGCTGCAACAAAGTCGGCTAGAAATTTACGTCGCACAATGAAGCGACCAAAAGCAAAAGCCCCGAACGGTGCCGGGGCTTCGAATTCTCATCCGAAACTCATCGCGTCAGTGCTTCGCGCTTACTGGACCATACCCAAGTTAAAGCGGTAATTGATGCCGACCAAAACCTTGTCCACACTCTGCTTGAAGGAGACAGGGTCGATAAAAAGACCCGCAGGGGGGAAATTCGAGGTGTTGGTGAGGTTAGCGGTTTTCGTTCCGAAGCCGATATGATCGTATTCGATCCAGAGATCCCAATTGCGCGCAAACATCCAAGAAAGACCTATGCCAACATCATAGCCCGTCCGAGATTGATCGCCGGTAAAAGTGTCACCACTAAAAGCGGACGACGTATAGAAATAGTGATCCTTCACCCAAGCCACGCCGCCCAACCCGTAAAGTTGCAGAGTTGGATTTACTAGATAGCCGAGCTTGACTACTGCCGTTCCGAAAGAATTGATCTTGACGTTATTAGCGTTATCGGGAGCAGTCCAAAAAAGTGGAAATTGATTACTTCCCTTCAAATTGGCCCCGTCCCACATCCCACGAATGCCGACCACCCAGTTGTTGTTAAACTGGTAGTCACAGCCGAACTGACCGCCATAAGCCAAGCCATCAGCCGTTTGCGAGCCAATTGAATGAGGGACCGCAAGAAAAGAAGCACCAAAACCATTATAATAACCGTCAGCATTGCCGCTCGTATGAGCCCAGGCACCACCGGCATTAGCTCCGATGTAGCAGCCGGTCCAAGTGCTAACGACCGGAGCGGCCAACGCAAAGCTTGAACTCAATATGACTCCAGCCGCAGCCAATAAAATACGACGCATCATTGCCCCGCCCCCCAAGAGCGTTTTGTTCATCGGCCAAGATATCGATTTCAAACCGCGGGCACCAGCGATTTGTCGTTAAATCCCAAGGGTTCTGGGGTTCTGTGGGCTTTAGGCCACTTCCTACAGAATTATACCAAGAGGCCAATTTGTCGCAGCATGTGCGACCCCGGGAACCTCTACCCTCGCAAGTAGAAGAACGGGCTTGGCCGACGCCATGGGGGCAATCATATGAAAAAACTTCTTCTTGCGAGCGTCGCTGCCGTAGCATTCTGTGGCGCTCCTGCGCTCGCCGCTGACATGCCGGTGAAGGCCTACGTAGCGCCTGCTCCGGTGGCTAATTGGACCGGCTGCTACATAGGCGCTGAGGCTGGTTACGGTTGGGGCAAGACAGACCACACGTTCGTCGTTGACCTCCCGGCGCTCAGAGGGACTAGTGTTGACGGCGGAATGGCCGGTGGCACGTTGGGCTGTAACTACCAAACTGGAGCGTGGGTTTGGGGACTTGAAAATGACTTTTCGTGGACGGGCTTTAGCGGGAGCGGTACGGATATCTCGAACCCCGCTTTCATTATTGGAACGAAGATGCGCTGGCTCGACACATTGCGTGGACGCGTTGGTTATTCAACCGGTCCATCGCTTTGGTATGTCACGGGCGGTGCCGCCTTCGGCAACATCACGGACTTTCAACACGAACAAGGTGGCGCGTTAAGAGAACAAGACATTACCACAACCCGTACTGGTTGGACTGTCGGCGGTGGTGTCGAATGGAAGATTGATCCCCGCTGGTCATGGAAGATCGAGTATCTTTATGTTCATTTTTCCAACCATGATTATAGTTACATACCCGCCCTTACATCGGAACACGCAAATCTGTCCGAAAACATCGTGCGCATCGGCCTGAATTACAAGTTCGGGTCTGGCGATTGGGGCAAGGCTCCGGTCGTCGCGAAATACTGATCCGACCTCGAACGAATGAAACTCAAAACCCCGGCATCGTCCGGGGTTTTTCGTTTAGTGGCCGCGTCGCGAATGTCCGCTCTGGGTCATTAGCAGACATTACGGTGTGAGCTTGCGATGTCTGCTTTACTCCTGATAACGGACATTGATGCGCTGTGTTTTTCTACCGAGTTATAAGCACTGGCGCCCCCACCACGCAGTCCGATGATCGAACCAGTCTCCGATTTGCGTCTCCAAAATTTTGGGAACATCGCCGGAAGCCTTCGGAGATTTCCGAAGAATTGTCGGCTCAATCAATGCGATTCGGGAATCCAGAGACTGCTGACCCGACGCGAAAAGCCCCGCAACGGCGCGAATTCTAGCGGCATATAACGGACCAGTCGTGGAGACCGGACTGGTTGGCTGGGGCGGGAGGATTCGAACCGCCATATTCCCTTTTCGAAAAAGACCTTTGAAACTCCCCGAGAATTTACGCTGATTTTAAGCCATTACGGCACCAGAGACTTTTCGCGAGGGAGTTGCCGAAAGCTGGAAGGACACCTTCCTTCAACTGTTATTGCCGATCGAACCCAGTCTCTGCCCACCAATTCATGAATTTGGGTACATTTCCGCATTCATACCGTGCCGGTCAAGAAATGCGATCATTTGGGAGTGCCTCTCTGCTCTGCCACAATAACATTCCATAGTCGCTCACTATACGAACTCGGTCGCTCTGCTGTAGCTTGAGCGGACAAATTATCATGTCCCTGAGAGATGAAGCGATTTGACGCGACGACTAGCTAGCGCGGACACGCAACCAGGGCATGGCATGATAAATCGATTTAAGACGGCGCAATCCACCAAGCCGATGCGGCGTTGGGGAACTCCCGCTATTGTGACGCTCTCGGCGATAGCCGCGCTGACGGCGCCGACCGCTGACGCCACGGCAAAACAGGAGCGGCCCGCACGCTCTACCGAGGCGACCGCTCCGCGCGATGCAGGCGAGCCGATCATGGCGATCGTGTCGATCAAGACGCAGCAGGTCACTTTCTACGATGCCGACGGCTGGATCTTTCGCGCGCCGGTCTCGACCGGCACCACGGGACGTGAAACGCCAGCCGGCGTTTTCGCCCTCCTAGAGAAGGAAAAGGATCACCATTCGACCATGTATGACGATGCCTGGATGCCGAACATGCAGCGCATCACCTGGAACGGCATCGCGCTGCACGGCGGGCCGCTGCCCGGATATGCGGCCTCGCATGGCTGTGTGCGGATGCCTTTTGGCTTTGCCGAAACGCTGTTCGACAAGACGCGGATCGGGATGCGGATAATCATCTCGCCGAACGACGCCGAGCCGGTCGAATTCTCTCATCCAGCGCTGTTCGTGCCGAACCAAGAGACTATCGCGGCCGCGCCGTCCAAGGCCGAGGCGCTCGCCCGCGAGGCGGCCGAGGCCGCCAAGATGGCCGACGAGGCGAAGAAAGCCGCCGCGAAAGCGCCGCGCGAGATGGCGTTGCTGAGGTCGTCGCTGCGCAAGCTCGAAGGGCTCAAGACTTCGCGCCGAATCCGAGCTCGCCAATGCCGATAAAATGATCGCCGCCGCTAAGACGGACGAGGACAGGGCGCGGGCCGAGGACCTCAAGCAGAAAGCCACCGCCAAAGCTGCGGACTTGGCGACGCAACTCGATACCGCCAAGGCCGACGCGAAACCGAAGCTCGACGCACTTGCTGCCACAAAGGACGCTGCCAAGGCGGCTGAGAAAAGAAAGGCCGACACCGCCAAGGCAGCAAACGAGGCAAGGCTCGCGCTCGAGCCGGTCTCGATTTACATCAGCCGCGCAACGCAGAAGCTTTACGTCCGGCGCAACACGCATAAACCGGCGCCGGACGGGGGCGGCGAGGTGTTCGACACGACCATCGAAGTCCCGGTGACGATCCGCGACCCCGACAAGCGGATCGGCACGCATGTGTTCACTGCGATGGCACGCAGTGACGCGGGCTTGCGCTGGAGCGCGGTCACGATTGACGACGCCGACAACGCGAAGGCGGCGCTCGACCGCATCACCATTCCGCAGGCGGTAATCGATCGCATCGCACCGACCGCATTGCCGCGATCCTCGATCGTTGTCTCGGACGAGCCGCTGAGCCGCGAGACCAATTATCGCACCGAGTTCGTCGCGGTGCTGAGCAATCAGCCGCAAGGCGGCTTCATGACGCGCAAGCCCACAGCCAATATCGGTTTTGCGAACCGAGGCGACGACTTCTTCGGCTTTATGTTCCAGCGCAATCCGGAGCCCCGAGATTCGCGCCTGCGGAGCGACCAGTACTATCGTCAGGGGCAACAGCGCTGGTGGTAAAACGCGCACGCCGCGTGTAGGCCGCGTGAGCGCTGCCTGGCTGCCTTGGTAGTATTCGAACCGCCATTATGCAGCATTTCATCCGGCCGGTGGGCACCCTTCATTGTTGTCGGTGAGCCGGCAAAGCCGCAATGAAACTCGTTCCACGATGTCCTCTCCGTTCCGCGCCGGACAACCCACCGGCTGAAGGCCGTAATAGCCTGAATAAGCGACATACCCGGCTTCGGGCACCTACTCGTCACAGCCCTGAGACGGTCCTGCGATGGTGCTGCCGATACTGGCGGCCCCGGAGGGCAGCGGCATCGGCACCGATCGCAGCTCCACATCCCAAGCCGCAGCCTGCTTGGGCCGGGCTTGGAGTACCGACGATCCCGAAAGCGGATATTGAAGCCGCGCTTGGAGTGCCGACGATCCCGAAAGAGGATATTGAAGTCGCCGCGGAGCGGGGGAGTTGTTCGCGGGTCCCGTCCTACGTATGCGGTCGTTGTGACATCCTGTGACAGGAGAGCCGTGTCACAGGTCACAAGCGGGCTTGTGACATGTCACAAGACCGATCTGTCACAAAGTCACAGAATTCGTGTCACAGAATGTGGCAGGCGGTACAAGGTCGCGAATTTTTGTGCGGCAAGGGACGCGGAAAAAGCTAGAATCGATGGTTGCAAGCTGTTTACCGCTTCGCGCTAGGCTCGGGCCCGTGAAATGCGGAATCGCCGAAGGCAATGGAATGAGCGACGCTTTTTCGCGAAATCTGCGCCGGTCGCTGGGCTGGCGCTCGGCGGCGTCCTGCTCACCCTCACGCTTTCAGCCGGCACGGCCAAGGCGCAATATTATCCGCCCTCGCGCTACGGCTACGATCCCGGCTATCCGCCCGGCTACATCCCCTACGGCCGCGGCTACGGTCGCAGCTATCACCGCTTCGATTATTATCGCCGCCGGCCGCCGCTCGCGCGCGATGACTACGGGCCTTCGCGGCCGCGCAAGGCGAAGCAAGAGCGCTTCGACGAGCCGAAGCCCGATCTCGCCAAGGCGACCCCAACGAAAAGCCGCTCAAGGGCCCCTATCACATCGTCGTCTCGATCAACACGCAGCACGTTTCGCTCTACGGCAGCGACGGGCTGATCCGCACCTCCGGCGTCTCCACCGGCATGCGCGGCCATCCGACGCCGATGGGCGTCTTCACCGTCATCGGCAAGGAGCGCTATCACCGCTCCAACATCTACAGCAACGCGCCGATGCCCTTCATGCAGCGGATCACCTGGTCGGGCGTGGCGCTGCACGAGGGCGTGCTGCCCGGCTATCCCGCCTCGCATGGCTGCATTCGCATGACGAGCGAGTTCGCGGTGTTTCTGTGGAAGACGACGAAAATCGGCACGCGCGTGATCGTCACCCATGACGAGCCGGCGCCGGCGGAGATCTCGAACGCCAAGCTCTTCGTGCCGCCGCCTCCGCCCGCGTCGCCGCGCCCGCCGCCGCTCGCGGCCGAGGGCAAGAACACGATCGCGCCGGCGAAGATCGCCGTGCGCGGCGTCGACGATCCGGCCTGTGGGTGATGCTGAACGACGGGCCGGAAGCGGTCGCGCAAACGCCGTTCGCGAAGCCCAAGATCGATGCCTATCGCAACGGGCCGGTGTCGGTGTTCGTCAGCCGCAAGACCAACAAGCTCTACGTGCGCTACGACTACGAGCCCTTGTTCGAGGCGCCGGTCGCAGATCAAGGAATCCTTCGCTTCCGCTCGGCACCCACGTCTACACCGCGATGGAGGCGACGAATGACGGCGCCGGCATGCGCTGGACGGCGATGTCGAATTCCGACGTCGCCGGCGGAGCCGGTGGCGGTGCGGCCCGGCAAGAAGGGCGAGCGGCAAACCGCGGCGCTGACGGAAACCTACATCTCCGGAATCGCGCGAGGCGCAAAGTGCGGCGGCCGCGCTCGATCGCATCGAGATGCCGAAGGAAGCGATCGAGCGGATCGCCAAGATCCTCACAATCGGCTCCTCGCTCACCGTCTCCGACTACGGCATCAGCGAGGAGACGGGGCGCGAGACGGATTTCGTGATTCTGACGAAGTAGGCGGCGTTTTACTCCGTCCCGAATTTATAGCTGGCGCCGGCGCCGGCGTAGAAACCGCTCGAAGGCGTGAACTTGACGGAAGGCGCCATGCCCGCCGCGGGCGTCGCTATGCCCGGCACCTTGGTGTCGTAATTGTTCACCCCGGCGAAGGTGTTGAGCGAGAACTCGGTCTGCGGCCGGTCGGGAACCGGCTTGAAAGTGAGCTTCGCCTCGGCATTGCCGACGCGCGGCGCCGCGGCCGGAAGCCGCATCCACCCCCGATAGCGCGGTGTCGCGCTTGGCGACGCCGTAGCTGCCGCCGACGCCGAAGGCGAGCTCCTTGTTGAGCTCGACCTTGGAATCGAGCCCGACCTTGGCGCCGGTGCTCTTCCAATCGAGCGTGGAGGTGCCGGGGGTCGGCTGCACGAAATCCTGATGGTTGCGGCTCGAGAACACCGAGACCGAAGGCGTGAGCGTGAGTTGCTCGGCCTTATAGTCGCTCGCCGCTTTCACGCTCAACTCCCGGCCTTCGTAATCGATCGAGGAGAGCGAGTTGCAGTTGCTGCGCAGCCGCCGAGCGTCCAGCCGTTGAGCATTTGCGGATTGGGCAAATTCGGCGCCGGCGTCAGATTGGAGCTCGCCTTCGCCGAGGCGCCGCCGATCTCGACGCGGGCGTTCGATCCCCACTTGTCGGAATAGCTGCCGTCGGGAAACACGTAGCCGACGGCGCCGCGCATCACCTCGGTGGTGGGAGCGGTGGCGGGATTGAGCGTATCGGCCTGCCCCGGTCCCGGCATCGGCATCGGGGTATCGCTGCCGCTGGGCGCGCTCGCCGGTTGCTTTAGCGCGGGGGCGTCGCCCCAGATGTAGAAGCGGCCCTGCGACTTCACCACCGCGCCCGGCGGCGGATTGATCGCGATGTCGCGCACGCCGGGCGGCAGATCCGACGGCGGCGTCACCGGCACTCTTGCGCGCCGGCGACATGCGAAAGAACGAATAGCGTTGGAACGGCGATCGCAACAGTAAGCCTTTGCGCCGCGAGCTTCCGCTTGGTCATGAAACACCGCACCCCGATGCAGAAGCGTAAAGTCATCGCAGGGAGATGCGGCAAAGGTTTGACGGCGGACGTTTACGATTGTGGCTAAGTTGCAGTCCACACTCGCCTTTCCAATCCCGCGAGAGCTCCATTATCGATTATAGAGTAGGTTCCGAGTCTCGGGCTGCGGTCAAAACGGGAGATGGCGATGCCTGCTGTGCGTGGATCCATATTCGCGCTCATGCTTGCCGCCGCGCTCGCGGGCGGATGTTTGGCAACGGTACGCGCGGAGGATGCGCCCAGCGGCGTGCCCATTCCCATGCCGCCGACGGCCGAAGACGTGGATTTCGACGCCGCCAACGGCAAGCTCGAATTTAACAGCGTCGATAGCGTCGCGACGCTCGCCGCCTTCTACCGCACGGCGATGAAACCGCTCGGCTGGAAGGAAGAGCAATCGGTGATCAACCGCCCGAACATGGTCGCCCTCGAATTTAACAAAGGCGACAGGGAACTCTCCTTCACGATCTTGCAGCTCGGCAACAAAGTGAATGTGAGCGCCAGCGGCTCGGGCCTCTTCACGGCGGCCGCCGCCCCTTCCGCCCCGGTGGCGGCGCAAGATCTCGAAGCCGAAGAAATGGGCGGCCTGCCGGTGCCGACGCTTCACACGATGAGCGAAGGCGACAAGACCCCCTTCCGCCGCGCGCTGAGCGCGAGCATTCCCGCCGAGATCGGCGCCGTGCTCGGTTTCTATCGCCGCGAACTCGGAAAGCGCGCGTGGAAAGAGGAGACGCAAGGGGCGATCGTCACGGCGGAGCGGGTGGTGCTCGCCTTCACCTCCTCGGAAGGGCCGGCGATCTTGAAGCTCGGCCGCAAAAATCAGGAGACGACGGTGAGCCTGGTGGTGCGCGATCCGGCCGCCGCGGCGAAGGCCGGCATTCTCCCCAAACCCGGCCAGGCCAAGATCCTGTTCGGCAATGCCCAAGCCGCGGAGGCCGTGATCGCTATCGAGAATCAGACGGTCAAGGTGCCGTCCGGCGCCGGCACCAAGGGACCGGACGGGCCGACGCTCGACCTGCCGCCCGGCAAATATAAGTTCTCGTTTAAAGTCGCGAGCGCGCCGGCGCGGAGCGACGAGGTGGAAGCCGGCGCCGACGAAACCTGGGGCCTGCTCGTCGGCCCCGGCGGCGTGCTGGCGCTGCAAATGTATTGATCGAGCGGCGCGCCTGTCGCACCACAGGTAACCACGCCCGGTAATTTGTTCTCCGAGGGCGCCGAGCCTACTGGTAATCGGCGCCCAAGCACCCCATATTGGGGGGCGTGATCCCAAAATCGCTATACGGAATCGGCCGCCAGGACTAGGATACGGCAAACCATGGCATCAGGTGTCGCCTACCGCGAGCGCGCGAAGGAATGTCTTCGCATCGCCGAGACTGTAATTGACGAAAGCATGAAGGCGGTGTGGACGAAATTGGCGGCGGAATGGATCGTGCTGGCTGAGCAAATCGAGCGCGAGAACGTCCGGCTCAGTCAGATACCCGCCAAAGCATGATCGCCGCCGAGCGGATTCCGCCGTTTTCGTGCAGCCCGAAGGCCTGCCCAAAGGAGTGATCTTTTAATGAAAAATACCGAGCACAATCGCGACGCCGCCAAGTCAAGTTTCAAGAAAAAGGAACGGCGGATCACGGAGGGCCGCAAAGCCATGGCGGAGCACGACGCGGCCGCCCGTTTGGTGGACGCGAATACCGCCCGGTTGCGAGCGCTTCGATTGGCGCGCGACGAGGCGGAAAGATTGAACCCTCCACCGCCGGTGAAAGCCTCGCCCAGCAAGAAGAAGAAAAAGGTTGCGGCCACCTCCCCGGCCATCGCGGCGGCGATCGAGCCGGAAGGCGACAAACAACCATCGCCGCAAACGCTGAGCGATCAGTTGGAAATGGCGGAACGCGACGGGGCTCGGGAGCCGACGACGCGAACGAAACCGGAGCGGATCGAGACCCCGGTCGAGGAAAAGTCCGGCGGCTGAACCGGGCTTTGGTTCAAGCGGCGATACGTTGCGACCTCGCTTGTTTCGCCGGTGCACGACGCATCACTTCATCGTGCGCGCGAACATTGGAACATAACTGACGCTCTAGGCGTTTCCTTCATACGCATCGCCCAACCGCACTCAATCCAGAAGGAAAACGCTCATGTTTTCGAAAACCACGCTCGTGATCGCTTGCGCTCTAGCCATCGGGACCGCGACAGCAGCATCGGCTCAGTACCGTAGCTATGGCTACTCTCAGCCGACATATGGCTACTACACGGATGATTCTCGTTATCGCTATCGGCACGAATATCGCTATCGGGCCGAGCCAGTCGAACAGGGCTATTACATCGAGGCTCCGAGCTACGGATATTGGCAAAATCGGCAGCTCATCAATCGGCAAACGGGCGAAAACTAAGTCTCTCGTCTGATCCTAAGAGTTCCTAAGAGCCCGGCATTCCAGCCGGGCTTTTTTATTGATCGAAATCGATATTGAAGCTCACAAAATCCGCGGGTCTGTACGAAATTGACCACACTGCCTGCGTTCCAGCGCGGAACTAACAGGCTGCATCCGAGTTGCTTCGCTATAGGAATTTTTTCAATCCGCAAATTCGGAAAAGGTGGACGACATGACCTCAATGGTAGGAAAGCTCACGCTCGTATTCGCCGCGGCCGGAGGGCTAAGCATTGCAACGCTCACGCCCGCATCTGTTGAAGCTGGCGTCATCCGCGGGCGGATACTCGCCGCTCCAACCGAGAACTCAGATGTTATGCGAGTTCGTTGTGAACGTAGCTTATCGAATCTCTGGAGCTGTAATGACGACGTGGGACTTCGGGATCGCCGTGACGTGCGAGTCCAGGATCGCCGCGATGTGCAAGCCCGGAACCGCTATCAACCCTGTGATCGTAGCTTATCAAATCTTTGGAGTTGCAATGACGATGTGCGTGTCCAGGGGCGCCGTGATGTGCAAAGTCCGAACCGTTATGCCGCGCATCCGTGCGATCACTCCTATGAAACCGCGAGAGACGGCTCGCGCTGCGGCAACCGCGCTGCCGATAGAAAGCCGGGCGGAAGATAGGTCTTTCACATCTTCTCGACGGGAGTTAAATATGAAAAGTCACAGTCAACTAACGATTGGCGCTGCGTTAATCGCAGGGTTTGTATCCCTATCTTTCGTGCCCGCGTTCGCTCAGCACACCGCGAAGGTGTGCGAAGAGCAATGGAAATCCGGCAAGGCGTCCTTTCAGTCCAGCGGTAAGAAGAAAAAGGATTTCATGGCCGAATGTCGAGGTCTAAGTCCGACCGCTACCGCCCCTGCGAAAACGGTTCCCACAAGCACTGGCTCAAACGCTTCCGCAAAGGCGTGTGAGGAACAATGGAAGGCAAATAAGCCTGCAATTCACGCGAGCGGAAAAACGAAGAAGGTATTTATCAGCGAGTGCAGGACTGGACCGACCATTGCAGCCGCTCCTGCAAAACCGGGTCCGGCCAGTGCCGCCCCGTCCAATGAATGGAGGACCCCTGCTAGGCCGACGACGACACCCACAACGGCCGGCACCCCGGCGGGTGCCAATCAGTATTCAACCGAGGGTGCCGCCAGACTACGCTGCCCTCTTGACACCGTCGTATGGGTCAACTTGAAATCCAGCATCTATCATTTCAACGGCAAGAAAGATTACGGAACGACAAGAAGCGGCTCCTATATGTGTGAAAAGGATACCGGAACCGCGGGTTTCCGCGTTGCAAAGAATGAGAAGCATCCTTGAATGATCCGTCACGCCCCCTAGAATCGAAAAACCCAGGAGCAAACAACCATGTCGCTCGGTACCATCCTCGTTATCATCCTCATCATTTTCCTGCTCGGCGGCTTTAGTGGCCAATTCGGCGGTTACGGTTACGGCTTCGGTCACGGTGGCGTCGGTATTATCGGTGCCATCCTGATCATCATCGTCATTCTCATGCTGCTTGGGCAAATCTGATTTAATATCGCGTAAAACACTCGCTGGCTGACGCGGCCGGTCAGAGGCCGATCGGGCTCGCGTAAATCGAAAAAACCTTGCGGTAGGCCGCCAAGGCGGCGAAAAAATTGCCTCTCCCAAGCCAGCGAAATATTGTGTAATGATTGGCCGGTTCGCTGTGTTCGTCAGCGGATATTGCCAAGACGCAATTCGGCGAGAAGGCGATGAGAAAAAAACAGAAGATTCCGTTCGACCCGAAAGTGTTTCTCTCAAAAGTGGGGCGCGGAAAAATCGTATCCGATTATACGAAGAATCAAATTATCTATTCGCAGGGCGCTCCTGCCGATTCTGTTTTCTATATTCAGGCGGGCAAGGTGAAGGTCACGGTCCTCTCCGAACAGGGAAAGGAAGCCGTGGTCGCAATTCTGGGGCCCGGCGATTTCTTCGGCGAAGGATGCCTGGCCGGACAGGTGCGGCGCCTGGCCACAGTCAGGGCCATGACCGAATGCGTGATTGCACGAATGGCAAAGACGGGCATCACCCGCCTGATCCACCGGGAACCGGCGTTCGCCGAGCTATTTATCTCGCACCTGTTGGCGCGGAACATCCGGGTGGAGGAGGATCTGGTCGATCAATTGTTCAATTCCAGCGAGAAGCGCCTGGCGCAAATCCTTTTGCTGATGGCAAATTTTGGCAAGGAAGGTCAGCCGGAGCCGGTCATAGCGAAAATCAGCCAAGAGACGCTGGCCGAGATGATCGGCACGACGCGATCACGTGTCAGTTTTTTCATGAACAAGTTTCGAAAATTGGGTCTTATTGCTTACAACGGCAAAATTGAAGTTCATCGCTCCTTGTTGAACGTCGTTCTGCACGAAAAGCCGGAAATCCGAACCTGAGGCACGCGGTCAGCGTTGAAGGAATATTCACCCTCAAAGGAGTATGCTCACGCAGCGCGGGTTTCCGCCGCCGCAAAGGTAGCGTGAGTGACCGTTACGGTCGTCCCTCGGGGCCCGCTCAAAATCTCAACCTGGGCACCGAGTTGATGCGCGAGCGCTTTGACAATGGTCGTGCCGAGCCCGGTCTTTGCCGGGGCAAAGGCGCCGTCCGGTCGGCCAATTCCGTCGTCAATGACTGAAAGCTTCCAATTCGTTCCGGCGACCTCATACGCGATCGTTACCTGACCAGGTTTCGTATCTTGCGGGAACGCGTGCTTGAGCGCGTTGATGACGAGCTCCGTGACGATCAAGCCGAGACTCACGGCTTGGCTGGAAGTCGCCTTGCCTTCTCCGATAACCGCTTTCAGAAAAATTGGCCGATTGTCGCCGATCAACGAGGTTGCGAGGGTCTCGCACAGCTTGGAGAGATAGGGCGCGATTTCGATGGGTCCGCTCGCGTCCGAGGCATGCAGATGTTGCTGCACGGACGCGACCGACATAACCCGCTTGTGGGCGTCTTGCAGATGCTGGCGCGTCTCTTTCGATTGCACCGATTTCGCTTTCAGCAAAAGAATGCTGGCGATGATCTGGAGGCTATTGGCGACACGATGCTGCATTTCCTCGAGCAGCACGTCCTTCTGCCGCAGTAGCTCGTCCTTTTCGCGCTCCAGCGCGCGCTTGTCGGTGACGTCCTCGATGCCAAGCAGAATATTCGTGTGCGAGCCGGCCTCATAGAACACCTTGCGAGCGTTCAGCAGCATCGTGCGTCGTCCAATTAGGGGAAACTCGTGCTCAACCTCGTAGCCCTCCATCACGTCGTGCTCGGGTATGATTTTTTCCAAAAGCACGCGAAGCTTTGGAATGTCCCATTGGCCGTCGCCCAGCTCGTAAAGCAACCGGCCTTGGGTTTCATCGCGGTTGACCTTGAATGTCCGATAGAAAGAGCGGCTCGCGGCGACCACGCGTAGATCGTGGTCGAGCACAATGAGAGGCTCGCGAACCGTGTCCACGATCGCTTGCGCATAGGCGGATGCGTCTTCGATGCCGGCGAAACTTTGGATATGAGCCAAGCTCTCTCCTTGAAGTCGCTAATCCCGAAAAAGCTAAAAGACCCCAGCCCTGCAATGAGAGCTGGGGTCTACCGGACGTTGGGGTTGGCCCGGGGGGGCAAGGGGCGTCCAGCTAATAAATGCTAAGGCCCCTGCCAACGGGGTGTCTGTATAGTATTGAACACCCCGTTGCCGTCGGGCCTGATCCTCGGTCGCTTAACGCTACAATTTTAGTTGATCACCAACGCCCGCCTCGCCGGACCAGCCTCATGATTACGAGCAGGATTACGGCGCCGATCGTGGCGGCGATGATCTCGGCAACGATGCCGGCGCCAAGACGAATACCGAGGCTCGGGAATAGAAGACTGGCGATGAAGGCGCCGATAATTCCAATGACAATGTCGCCAATCAAACCATAGCCCGTCCCTTGCACGATTTGGCCGGCGAGCCAGCCGGCGATGGCGCCAATCAACAATATGACGAGCAGGCTTTCACCAGACATGTTCATAAGAGTTTCCTCCCCTTTGAAGCGAATTGATCGTAACCGCCTCCGGCGATCACGAGAGCAAGTTTTCCCAGCATCGAGGGCCTCGTCAACTTTTTCCAATTTCGCGTATTGAAAAAGTGACTCGGGAAACCTCCAACAACGAGATGCTAGAGCGCGTGACGAGCGTGCGTCTGTATCATATTGACCACTATTTTTCGTTGCTTGCGAGGGACTTAAGGTCGGCTTCCCGGAAAATCGCGGTGGTCCTCGAGGCCTGATGCTCGTTCCATGAAATATATGAAGAGGCGGCCTCACAGGCCGCCCTTTTCATAGAATGAGATTGCCGATCGGAGCCAGCGCCGCTTATTTTCTGATCGGCCGAATGCTGTCGACGATGGATGTCAACGCACCGGCATTCGCCTGCATGCCGGCGTTGGAGCCGTAGTAAAAAAACCCGAGAAAATTGGCGCCCGCCTTGGTCGCGATCAAGATGAAGCCCGCCGTCTCCGGCCCGTCCGCGATGGTGAAAGTAATATCGGCGGCATCCAAGCCGTTGACCGTCCGGCTCGTTTGCTTAACCGAGGCGGGCTCGATCTCGAATTCCATGCGTGAACAGAAGCTTCAATCCTTGCTCGGCGGCCGACTTTAAATCCGCTCCGCTCACCGGCTCGACCAACACGTTGAAGGTGCGCTCCTCGTTAACACCTCCCTCCGCACCGCGAAGCGTGTCGACGGGCTCGAGGTAATCCGGAATGGTGACCGTGACGGCGGGACTGTCGGAGGGCAGCGAAAAGGTGTGCGCGAGCGCAAGCGAGGGAAATAAGCAGACGATGATCAATGCGAGATTCCGGATCAATGGGCGCAAGCGATTTCTCCCCTTCGCGACGCGCACGATCGCCGCGCGCGCCTGTTGCCTCAACGGTGCTGAAAATTCAGCGTTTCCATGTTTTTCCGGACCGCGAGGAACGCCTCGTTCGAGACGCTGAGCGAGCCGCGGAACGGATAGTCGAGCGCCACGATCAAAACCATCACCACGGCCAAGGACATCGCCAGCATGCCGGTGATCGCGACATGCATTCTAAATTCCGGCGTGCCGAATAGATAGGTGAAGCTCACGGTGAGCATCGCGCCCAAGACGATGATCCACCACACCACCGGGGTCACGTGCTCTTTGGCCGCCAATAGCCGCCCCCGCCGCGCGTCGTAGAGACTGTTGAGGCTGCGCAGCAGCTGGCCCTGAATGGCGGCTTCGCCGGCGTTCGCCGGCCGGAAGTGGGCGATGTCGTAATGAACGTCGGCGAGAATGTCCCAGCCTTTTTGCCAGGAGGCTTCTTCAAGCCGTCCCGCTTGCTGGGCGGGCCACTCCTGCCCGATTACGACGCCGATATATTGATCTAAGTGTTCGCGCAGTTGCCGCGCGAGCGCATCGGGCAAGCCGACCGTATTGCGGAAAACATCGCCGACATAACTTGCTTCGGCGTCCACCACCGTGTCGCTTTTCCTGAAGGTCTCCCAGGTGGCGACCGCGATGAAGGCGAGCAACACCGCATAGACGACGCCGACAACGGCGATGGTGAAGCCGACCATATCGTTGTGCGAGCGACGAATTTTGACTGGGATAAGACGATGGACGATCACGAGGCCGAGGCAGGAGACGAAAACGAAGAGGCCGACGACGACCCCGCCGATGATCCAGTTCGGCTGACTGTAAACCCAGTTGGCTAGCATGGACTTGCCTGCTCGCTACGCGCGCCCGGGACGGCGCGGGATCCGGATTGCATACATCAATTCCCACTGGCCGCCGCCATGCGGTCGGCGGCATTCTACGGGCTCGGTGTCACGACTTCCAATCAATTCATAAAGCACCTATCGTTGAAAGCCATTCTGCGCTCAAGCCCGCGAGCGCGGACTTGCTCCGGCGGGGGTTGGAGGATGACGCCCATGAGGAAATATTTCGCCGGCGCAATTCCCGTTGCGGCAATGGCTGTTTACCGTCGTCGATGCCGCGAGAATCCACTCCGAGCCCAGCTACGGAAATCCGCAACTCCGAACCGTCAACGATCAAACGGGCATCATGAAATGCGTCAAGGGCAAGCACTACAACATCCGTACGCGCACCTGTGATCCGGATTAGTTCGCGATATGCTTCAACGTATCATCATCATCACCGCTGCCATCAGGGCTAGCATCACGCCAGCCATCACGATGTGCAACGGGCGGCTCATAATATGCCTCAGCATGCCGAACCGGGTGCCCTCCGGCAGCAAAGCCATGCCGCACTTCGGACAGTTACCGGGGCTTTGCCGACGAACGCCCGAGTGCATCGGGCAAATATAAGTCTGCTCGCCGTTCTTTCTCTTGTCCACGCGACATTCTCCGGACGCGCTTACATTTGCACAAGACGGCGCCGCTCTTCGTATTCGCTTTGATTGATCTCACCGCGCGCCAGGCGTTCCTTCAGAATGTCGATCGCATCCCGCCGGCGATCACCGCGCATCATGCCGCGCATCATGAAGAACATCATCGCCATGCAGGCGATGATTAAGACAATCATCATGATGGGACCGAAGAACATAAAGGGCATCGGCCAGAAGTCGTTCCACCACATCGTACCCTCCTCTTAAGCAACTATAGAATGGACGCGAAAGCGGAGGCGGCCTTGATGCAGATCAATCGCGAGAGGCGGCAAGGTCCCTGACGGATTCGCCGGTAAAACGAGACTTCGCGTGCGGTGCTGCGTCGCCGCTTCGTCGACCGCTTCGTCGATTTAGATGACCCTTGGAACTTTTTGAGCCCTCGCCTGTTGTGTAATGTCAACGGCTACGACCGCTTACACGGGCACCCTTCCGCTCAACCATCGGCGAATACGATGTCCTTCACGACATTATGCAAGACGGCGAAAATGGCGATGGGAATCGCTATTTTTCTCGGCTGCGCCGGCAATGCCTGGAGCCAATCGACGACCAGCCCCGAGCGGCAGGGCGGCGGTCCGCCGGCGACGCGGCCCTTGAGCCCGTCCGCAACGCGGTCGGATGTGGGCCCCGCGCACGTCTATCTGCTGCGCGGTTTGATGAATGTTTTCTCGCTGGGAATGGACGACCTCGCGCAAAAACTCGAGCGCGAAGGAATCCCGGCGAGCGTGCGCAATCACATCGAAGAGGCGCAGATCGTGGAGGAAATCGCGGGCCGCTACCGGGCGGGCGATCGCCGCCCCATCATCCTGATCGGCCATTCGCTCGGCGCCGATGCCGTCATGATGATGAGCGAGCAACTGGGCAGGTTGGGCGTGCCGGTGGCGCTCGTCGTTTTATTCGACGGCACGCAGCCGATGGCGGCCAGCGAAAACGTCGCACGCGTGATGAACTTTACGCAGCACGTGGCTATAACGGCCGGCCCCGGATTCCATGGCGAGCTTGAAACTATCGACGAGAGCGGGGACGCGAGCGTGACGCACACCACCATCGACAAATCGCCGCGCCTGCAGGCGGCGGTCATCGGCAAGATCAAGACGATCGTCGGACAGGAGCAAGCGGGCGAGCCGCACGCAGAGCCCGGTGTCTCACCGAACCCGATCCCGCTCACGGCGAACCCTTCCATTGAGAACCCCGCGAAGCCGGAGTCGCCTCGCCTATAACGGGTGCAACCAAAGGAGCCATGCATGAGCTTGCTCGGACTCATTCTAATCATCCTCTTAGTCCTATTCCTTTTCGGCGGCCGCAGAGGCTTCGGCCGCGGCTACGGCTATGGCTACGGCCATGGAGGGATGGGCATACTCGGCGTCATCCTGGTCATTGTGGTCATCCTTGTGCTGCTCGGGCATGTGTAAAAAATGGGCTTCGAGCAATATCACGAGCCGGCGAATGAGCTCTCGCAGAAAACGCGCACCTTCGCGCGGATGATCACGTCGCTGATCGAAGAAGCGGAAGCGATCAGCTGGTACGAGCAGCGTATTTCGGTCGAGCGCGACGCCCAGGCGCGCGCGATCATGAAGAACGCGCAGAAAGAAGAGTTCAAACATTTCGGGATGAACTTGGAATTCCTGCTGCGGACAAAGTCCGATTGGAGGAAGGAATTGAAGACGATTTTGTTCACGAAGGGGAACATCGTCGAGGCGGGCGAGAAAGCGGAAAAGTCCGTCGATTGAGGGCCCGCGAAAGCGAGGCTGGTCTCAAATCGCAGTTCGAGATTCGTAGCGCCTTCAGTGGCGGTAGGGAGAGGCGACGATCACTCGCACGGTCCGGACTGGAATGGCTGCCGTATCGCCGGAGGAGAGGCTGTCGTCCGCAGACGCCTGGATCGTCATCTCCTTGGCCGGTATCTCCAGGACGATGAGTGAGGCGGCAACTATAGAAGCAAAGATTGCGGCAGCGGTAAAAACAGCCTCGGCAACGACATGGGGACGAGCGGGCGGGTTCATGTCGAACCAACCGCCATGATCGGGTTAAGTTCCCGCTGAAGATCCAATTCGCCTCGGTGCGTCGCCCACATTGGGTTTTTGGTCTCAAGAGAGCGGAACCTCGGCGCGACTTGGGCGTTGGTGGGCGCGGCTTGAGAGCGAAGGGCCAGGGAGGATTCGCATGAGCGAGACATTGATTGCCCATGTTTTCGGACTGGCGCTGGGCGGCCTTTATGTTGTGACGCTCGTCCTCAACGCGTTTGCGTATTGAGTAAAGTACCGAAGATTTTCCGAAAATTTGGCTGGGAGAAAAGCAATGCGCCAACATCTGATTTCCGCTCTTGCATCGATTGTCATCATGACGGCGGCCGCGGATGCGCCCGCGCTTTCGCTCACGCCGTTGTCCGCTAACGCCCCCAAATCGTCGGTCCAGCTTGTGCAAGAAAAGCGCAATGAAACCTTGAAGCAGAAAGTTAAGCGCGTCTGGCGGGATTGGACGGGCTACAAATTCGACGTCGCCTGCCCCATCTTCCCGATACCGCTGACGCGCACGACTTGCACGGAAACGGGCAAGAATCGCGAGGATGCGCGCGCGAAATGTCAGGCGCGGAACCCGTTCTGCTCGGTCGCCGACGCGCGACGCTAGTCCAGCGCCGCACTGCCGGCAGGCGTGTGTATATTGTCGGACCTCGCCGCCGGTTGCGATCGGCGATGTGCGCTCTCCCTATAATCGCCGTTGCGTCCCCTCGCCCGCTCCACTAGTTTCATTTCCGTCCTTCGCATTCCGGTCCGTCATTTCGTCCCATATTTCGCCCCATGGATTTCCGCAAAGACATCATCGAGGCGATCGGCCACACGCCTCTGATCCAGCTGTGGCGCGCGTCGGAAGCGACCGGCTGCAACATCCTCGGCAAGGCCGAATTTATGAACCCCGGCCAGTCGGTGAAGGACCGCCCGGCGCGGCAAATGATTCTGGAGGCGGAAAAACGCGGCGAGTTAAAGCCGGGCGGCCTCGTGGTGGAGGCGACCGCCGGCAATACCGGCATCGGGCTCGCGCTCGTCGCCAACGCGCGGGGCTATCGAACGCTGATCGTCATTCCGGAAACGCAGAGCCAGGAAAAGAAGGACATGCTGCGGCTCTGCGGCGCCGAGCTCGTGGAAGTGCCGGCGCTGCCCTACAGCAACCCGAACAACTACCAGCATGTCGGCCGGCGGCTGGCGGACAAGCTCCGTCAGAGCGAAAAGAACGGCGTGCTTTTCGCCGATCAGTGGAACAACCTCGATAACCGCAAGGCGCATTATCTCTCGACCGGTCCCGAAATCTGGGAGCAAACCGAAGGCAAGGTCGATGCCTTCATCTGCTCGGTCGGCACCGGCGGCACGCTCGCGGGCATTACCATGTACTTGCGCGAGAAAAAGAAGGACATCATTATCGGCTGCGCCGATCCGCAGGGAGCGGCCATGTACAATCTCTTCGCGCATGGCGAGGCGAAGGCGACCAGCGGCGATTCCATCGCCGAAGGCATCGGGCTCGGCCGCGTCACGCCCATGGTCGGGGATATCAAGGTCGAGAAGCCCTATGTGATCCCCGACGCGGAAGCAGTGCCGGTGATCTTCGACCTCTTGGAGCATGAAGGCCTGTGCATGGGCGGCTCGACCGGCATCAATGTCGCGGGCGCGATCCGGCTCGCGAAAGAGCTCGGCCGCGGCCACACCATCGTGACGATCCTCGCCGACTACGGTACGCGCTATCAATCGAAGCTCTTCAACCCCGCCTTCCTGCGCGAGAAGAAGCTGCCGGTGCCGGCCTGGCTCGAGAGCAAGAAGCCGAAGCTGCCGAACGTGATGGAATGAGGCAAAACAGAATGAACGCGCAATCAGTACGGCGATACCGCCGCCGAAATTCGAGTCAATTCAATACATAAGCCCGCGAAAGTTCGCGGACTGATTCAAGGGCAAGCCCATGAGCAAACCCGCGCCCACGAAGAGCCGCTGGCTCGTCTCGACCGACTGGCTCGCCGAGCATTTGCGCGATCCCCGCCTCGTCGTCGTCGACGGCTCTTGGTATCTGCCGGCGGAAAACCGCGACGGCTTCGAGGAGTATCTCGCCGCGCACATTCCGGGCGCGGTCTTCTTCGACGTCGACGAGATCGCCGATCACAGTCGAGGCCTGCCGCACATGTTGCCGCCGCCGGACGTTTTTTCGCTGCACATGGCCCGCCTCGGTATTGCGAACGGCGATAAGATCGTCGTCTATGACAGCGCCGGCCTGTTCTCGGCGCCGCGCGTGTGGTGGACCTTTCGCATCTTCGGCGTGGAAAATGTGTTCATCCTTGATGGCGGCTTGCCGAAATGGCGCGCGGAAGGAAGACCGGTCGAGGCCGGCATGGTCGCGCGGACGCCGACGCATTTTACGCCCGCATTCAACGAAGCCATGGTCGCCGGTCTCGAGCGCATGAAGAAGACGCTCGTCGATCGCTCGGCGCAGGTCGTGGATTCGCGCTCGGCCGAGCGCTTTCGCGGCGAGGCACCGGAGCCGCGGCCCGGCGTGCGCCCGGGCCACATGCCCGGCAGCCTCAATCTTCCGTCCAGCAAGCTCGTCGAGAACGGGGCGCTGGCTTCGCCGCAAAAAATTGCGGCGGCGGTGAGCGAGGCCGGCATCGAGCCCTCCAAGCCCGTGATTACGAGTTGCGGCTCGGGTGTGTCGGCGGCGATCCTGTGGCTCGCGCTCGATTCAATCGGCAAGGAGCCGCAGGCGCTCTATGACGGCTCGTGGACCGAATGGGGCGGCAACGAAGAGCTGCCGGTGGCGACCGGGTCGAAGTAGGCGCATAGTCTCCGCATTCTTGGGAGGGCAGCGATGATCTTCCGCCAGCTCTTCGACAGCGTATCGGGCACCTATACCTATCTCCTCGCGAGCCGCCGTGGCGGCGAGGCGCTGATCATCGACCCGGTCTTGGAAAAGGTCGAGCGCTACTTGCAGCTCGTCGCCGAGCTCGACCTCAGGCTCGTCAAGGCCGTCGACACGCATCTGCACGCCGATCACATCACCGGGCTCGGGGCGCTGCGCGACCGCACGCATTGCATCACGGTGATGGGCGAGATGAGCAAGGTCGACGTGGTATCGCTCCGCGTCGCCGAGGGCGACAAGCTCGCGATCAAGGGTGTCGCGCTCGACGTGCTCTACACACCCGGTCACACCGACGATTCCTACAGCTTTCTCGCGGGCGACCGCGTCTTCACCGGCGATACGCTTTTGATCCGCGGCACCGGCCGCACCGATTTCCAGAACGGCGACGCACGCGCGCAATACGACTCGATCTTCGGAAAATTGCTGAAGCTGCCGGAGGAAACCCTCGTATTCCCCGCTCACGACTACAAGGGCGACACGGTCTCCACCATCGGCGAGGAGAAACGCTTCAATCCGCGCCTGCAAGTAAAGTCGGTCGACGAATACGCCGATCTGATGAGCAAGTTGAAGCTTCCAAACCCGAAGCTGATGGACGTGGCGGTGCCGGCCAATATGCATGTCGGCCTGCACCAGGAAGAGGTCGCCAAGCGCGGCTGGGCGCTTTCGCCAGTAGAGGCGATGAAATTAGTGGACCGGCCCGGCGTCGCGCTCGTGGATCTGCGCGAGCCGAGCGAGCGCGACAAGCACGGCGTGATCCCCGGCTCGCTGCACGCGCCCTACCTTGAGCTAGCGCGCAACGTGCAGCCCGGCGGCAGAATCCATGCACTTGCGAAAGACGAGAATCAACGGATCGTCTTCTATTGCGCCTTCGGCGAACGCTCGGCGATGGCGGTGCAGGCGGCGCAAGACGCGGGACTTCTTGAGCGCCTGCCACATCGCCGGCGGGCTAGATGCGTGGAAGAAGGCACAGGGGCCGGTGGAGCAAGCGGGCGGCGCGGCGGCTAGGCCGTGACTTCATAACCGCGCCGTTGCCAATTATCACAAGTTGAAATAGAAAAGCGCATTACGAGTTATACATCCGGGAAAACTTTCAAAGGTGGTATTTCTATTTTCACCGCATTATGGGCTACGTACTCGGCTCATTCTTGATCGGCGCCCTTTCCGGCCTCACGATATAAACAATCCGGCCTAGCTCTTCAGCCGGTAGCCGGTCTTGAAAATCCACCATATGGCCACGAGGCAGATGACGAGAAAAAGTATCGTCATGCCGACGCTCACCCCCACATGCACGTCGGCGATCTCGTAAAAGCTCCAGCGAAAGCCGCTGATGAGATAGACCACGGGGTTGAACAGGGTGACCGTTTGCCAGACCGGCGGCAACACGTGGATCGAATAAAAACTGCCGCCGAGGAAGGTGAGCGGCGTGATGATCAGTAAAGGCACGATTTGCAGTTTTTCGAAGCCGTCCGCCCAAATTCCGAGGATGAAGCCCAAGAGGCTGAAGGTCACGGCCGTCAGCACCAGGAAGGCAAGCATCCAGAACGGATGCGCGATCTTGAGCGGCACGAACAGACCGGCGGTGGCGAGAATGATCAGCCCGAGAACGATCGACTTGGTCGCGGCGGCGCCGACATAGCCGAGCACGATCTCAAAAAAAGAAATCGGCGCCGACAAGAGTTCGTAGATCGTCCCGGTGAACCGGGGAAAATAAATGCCGAAGGAGGCGTTCATCACGCTCTGGGTCAAGAGCATGAGCATGATCAGGCCCGGCACGATGAAGGCGCCGTAACTCACGCCCTCGATCTCGGAGATGCGCGAACCGATCGCGGCGCCAAACACCACAAAATAGAGCGAGGTGGAAATCACCGGCGAGACGATGCTCTGCCAGAGCGTACGCCGGGTGCGGGCCATCTCGAAGCGGTAAATCGCGCTGATGGCTTGCAGATTCATGGTTTTTTACTCACTAGGTCCACGAAAATGTCCTCGAGCGAGCTTTGCGTAGTGTGGAGGTCCTTGAACCGGATCCCCGCCTTGTTGAGATCCCCGAGCAAAGCCGTGATCCCGGTGCGCTCGCCGCGCGTGTCGTAGGTATAGATGAGTTCGGCGCCGTCCGCAGCGAGCGCCAAATGATACGCGGCGAGGTCCGCGGGCAACGTGTCGAGTTTTTTGTGCAGCTCGAGCGTCAATTGCTTCTTGCCGAGCTTGCGCATGAGCTCGGCCTTGTCCTCGACGAGAATGATTTCGCCGTGATTGATCACGCCGATGCGGTCGGCGATGTTTTCGGCTTCTTCGATGTAATGGGTGGTCAGGATGATGGTGACGCCGGAAGCGCGCAAGGACCGCACCACTTGCCACATATCTTTCCGCAGTTCGACGTCGACGCCGGCTGTCGGCTCGTCGAGGAAGAGGATTTGCGGCTCGTGCGAAAGGGCCTTGGCGATCAGCACCCGGCGCTTCATGCCGCCGGAGAGCGTTCTGATCTGATCGTCCTTCTTGTCCCACAGCGACAGCTCCTTCAGCACCTTTTCGATATGGGCCGGATTTTTCCGCTTGCCGAACAATCCCCGGCTGAAAGACACGGTGTCCCAGACCGTTTCGAACGCATCCGTGGTCAATTCCTGCGGCACGAGACCGATCAACGCGCGGACCACACGGAAGTCCCGCAAAATGTCGCGGCCATCGACGGAAACGTCGCCGGCGGATCGATTGACGATGCCGCAGACGATATTGATCAGCGTCGTCTTGCCGGCGCCATTGGGGCCGAGCAGCGCAAAAATTTCGCCGCGGCGAATGTCGAGGTCGATGCCCTTCAGGGCCTGAAAGCCGGAAGCATAGGTCTTTGAAAGGTTCGAGACGGAAATGATGGATTGCATGGAAGAGTGCATGGCGGACAATGGCGTCTCGAAGCGGATGGAATAAGTGGTTTTCCGAGCGTGAAAAGAAGCGGCTCGATCGCATGAACTCGCCAAATCTTCAAGCTATGTCAGCAATGTAAGCCCTCAACGCCGATCCGCAATGACGCGGAAGTAGAAACGCCCGCCCAATGGCGGGCGCCCCGACGCAACGTCAAGCGACAATCAACTGCGATAGGCTTCGGCGACCTGCGCCGTATCGAGAAACTCCTTGAAGTCCTCGATCTTGCCACCGGTCGCGGTGAAGACATGGATGAAATCCGAGGAAAATGGGCGCCCCGTCTTCTTGATCCTGCCCGCATAGTGGCCGAGCACGAATACCTTGTTTGCGGTCTCGTAGAACTCGCGCGGCGAGAACTCGGAGAATTCGATGTTTTGCGCGACGATGCCGAAGAAATCCTGCACGGCTTTCGTGCCCCGGCGCTTGCCGAGACCGGGATAATCGGTGGGGCGGCCGACGGATTCCCAACCGGCATCGGCGGCGAGCGCGCCGATTATGCTCGCAATATCGCCCTTGCCGAAGGCCGCATACATCCCCTGCACCAATTTCACATTCGCTTCGCTCATGGCTGCTTTCTCCCAATGGCCGGGCGTGCTTGCCCGCCTCCCCGCCACTACCCGCGAGAGGCGTCTGCGGATGCAGCTCAGTGCAAAATTTGCGACAAAAACAGCTTCGTCCGCTCGTGCTGCGGGTGGGCGAAGAACTCGTTCGGCTCGTTCATCTCAATGATCTGGCCCGCGTCCATGAAGATGACGCGGTTCGCGACCTGGCGCGCGAAGCCCATTTCGTGGGTGACGCAGAGCATCGTCATGCCGTCATGGGCGAGCTGCACCATGGTGTCGAGCACCTCCTTCACCATTTCGGGATCGAGCGCCGAGGTCGGCTCGTCGAACAGCATGATCTTCGGGTTCATGCACAGTGCGCGCGCGATCGCGACGCGCTGCTGCTGGCCGCCGGAAAGCTGGCCCGGATATTTATTCGCCTGCTCGGGGATCTTCACACGCGTCAGATAATGCATCGCGCGCTCCTCGGCTTCCTTCTTCGGCATCTTGCGCACCCAGATCGGCGCCAGCGTGAGGTTCTCCAAAATGGTCAGGTGCGGAAACAAGTTGAAATGCTGAAACACCATGCCGACCTCGCGGCGGACCTCGTCGATCTTCTTCAAGTTCGGAGGTGAGCTCGACGCCGTTGACGACGATCTTGCCCGACTGATGCTCCTCGAGCCGGTTGATGCAGCGGATCATCGTCGACTTACCGGAGCCCGACGGCCCGCAGATGACGATGCGCTCGCCGCGCGCGACCTTGAGGTTGATGTCGCGCAAGACGTGAAAGTCGCCGAACCATTTGTTGACGCCCGTCATCTCGACCACGGCGGAATTTTCGGCCATCCGGGTTCTCCTCAATGACGCTTGCCGGCGGAAAGCCTGCGCTCGACGAACATGCGAATAGCGCGACATGCTGAAGCAGAAGATGAAATAGACGATGGCGCCGAAAGCGAACCCGGTGAACAGCGTCGTCGGAGTCGCCCAGTTCGGATCGGTGAAGGAAGCGCGTATTTGCCCCAGGAGATCGAAGATCGCGACGATCAGGACGAGCGTCGTATCCTTGAAGAGACCGATGAACGTATTGACGATGCCGGGGATGACGAGGGTCAGCGCCTGCGGCAACACCACCTGCCCCATGGTCTGCCAGTAGCTCAAGCCCAGCGCTGCCGCGCCCTCATACTGTCCCTTCGGGATCGCCTGCAGGCCGCCGCGTACGACTTCCGCCATGTAGGCGGCGGCGAACAGCGCCACGCCGATCAGCGCGCGCAAGAGGCCGTTGATCGTGAGGCCGCCGGGCAGGAACAGGGGCAGCATGTAGGTCGCGAAGAACAGCACCGTAATCAGCGGCACCCCGCGCCAGAATTCGATGAAGATCACCGAGAAGGCTTGTACCGCCGGCAGCTCGGAGCGGCGGCCGAGCGCGAGCAGAATGCCGAGCGGCAGCGACACCACGATGCCGGTGACGGCGACGACGAGCGTGACGAGAAGCCCGCCCCAGGCGCGGGTGTCGACCGGCACCAGGCCGAAATCGAGATCGAAGGCGAAGAATACAAGCGCGAGCAGCGCGAGGATCATGCGACGCGTCTCCGCGCGACGGCGCCGGAGTTCGCGCCCAGAAGCCGCGCGACGGCGGCGGCGAGAAAAACGATTGCCGCCGATGAAACGAGATAGTCGAGCCAAAAGCTCAAGCGCGAGCCCCATGAATTCCCGAGGTCCAATGAAATATGCGAGCGGAACAATCCGTCCGACGATGAACTGATAGAGGCTGAAATTTCCGCCCGTCAGCAAGACGAAGGCGACGATCGGGAAAACCCCGAAGAACAAAATGGCGTTCAAGCCGCTTCAACGGTGCGCGCGGAATCAAGAGCGGCGCGAGCAGGAGTGCGCCGAGCGCGAATACGACATTCGGCCGCCAGCGCTCGGCGATTGGATAGAAGCCGTAGATGAACTGGCCGAACTTCGCCTTGATGAACGGCCAGCAGGCGCCGCTGGCATTGACGCAGGCTTCGCGGTTGTCGCCGGTCCATGCCGCGTCGATGAACAGAAAGCGCACAAGCGGCGGCACCACCAGTGCGATCAGGAGGACGCTCGAGCGACCGTCATCGCGATATTGAACGGGCCGGAGATGAGATGCTCGCGGGCCCAGCCGACGAGCCCGCGTTGCGTGAGCGGCGGCAGGCTTGCCGCCACGAGTTGGCGCCGCACGAAGGCGCCGGTTTCCGCTTCGGACGGCGATATCGCTCATCGTTCCACCACCGCCACGCGGCGATTGTAGAAATTCATCAGCCCCGAAGTAATTAGCGAGATCGTGAGATAGACGGCCATGGTCAGCGCGATAATCTCGATCGCCTGCCCGGTCTGGTTCAGCGTTGTGCCCGCGAACAGCGCGAAGAAATCGGGATAGCCGATGGCGACCGCAAGCGAGGAATTCTTGGTGAGGTTGAGATATTGGCTCGTCAGCGGC
The DNA here is from genome assembly GCA_963751685.1 of uncultured Alphaproteobacteria bacterium. Classification (GTDB taxonomy): domain Bacteria; phylum Pseudomonadota; class Alphaproteobacteria; order Rhizobiales; family Xanthobacteraceae; genus Palsa-892. The sequence goes on from CAVVVV010000019.1 coordinate 27,871, forward strand.
GGGATGATCACGCGCAGCGCCTGCGGCACCACGACGAAACGCAACGTGTACCCCGAGCGCAGCCCCAGCGAATAGGCGGCTTCCGTTTGACCCTTGTTCACGGCGAGGATGCCAGCCCGCACGATCTCGGCGATGAACGCCGCGGTATAGGTCGAAAGCGCCAAAAGGAGCGCCAGGAATTCGGGAATGACGCGCAGGCCGGTGGCGAAATTCAGCCCCTTCAATTCGGGCAATTCGAAGCGGATCGGCGCGCCGAGGAAGAGGTAGACGAGAAGCGGCAGGCCGAGCAATCAGCGCAAGCGCCGCCCGTCCCGTCGGGAAAGATCCGGCCCGTTCGCATCTGGCGCGCGCGCGCCCAAAAGCGGACGACTGAGCGCGATCGCGAGGCCGGCGAGGAATGCGATGCCGACCGCGCCGCTCCCCTCGTTGAAGATCGGGCTCGGGCACCACGAGGCCGCGATTGTTGACGAAGGCAAGGCCTAAAAAGGAAAGGCTTCTGGCGCGGCGCCGGCAAGGTCGCGAGAACCGCGAGGTACCAGAACAGAATCTGGAACAGGAGCGGCAGGTTGCGGATCACCTCGACATAGACTTCGGCGAGTTTCGCAATCAGCCAGTTCTTCGAGAGCCGCGCGATGCCGACGAGAAATCCGAGCACGGTGGCGAACACGATGCCGAGGCCGGAAACGAGCAGCGTGTTGAGCAAGCCGACGAAGAAAGGCGCGGCCATAGGTCGAGGTCTCGCTATAGGGGATCAGTGCCTGCGAAACGCCGAAACCGGCGGTCCCGTTCAAGAAGCCGAAGCCGGTCGCGATCCTCTGCGCGGCGAGGTTGGCGCGCGCGTTCTCGACGAAATACCAGCCGAAGCCAGCGACGAGGACGAGGAGGGTCGCTTGGATGCAGGATCGAGCGAGCGCGCGGATCGGTGAGAAGCGAACTTCGCTCCCGCGGCGCGCGCTCGGCGAAATCGACCATTCGGCTGGCCTCCCGAGAGCGATGAAAGGGCGCGGCCCATCCGCCAGAAAAACGGGCGGCGCTTATGTCTTCAGCGGATCGGCGGCGCGTATTGCAGGCCGCCTTTCGACCATAGCCGGTTGAGGCCGCGCTCGATCTTGAGCGGCGAATTGGCGCCGATATCGCGCTCGAACATCTCGCCGTAGTTGCCGACGGCCTTGACGATACGGACGACCCAATCGTTGGTAAGGCCGAGACTCTCGCCGGAGTTGCCTTCGACGCCGAGCACGCGCCGCACTTCCGGGCTCGGCGACTTCAGCATTTCGTCGACGTTCGCTCTTGGTGATGCCGAGATCCTCGGCGTTGACCAGCGCGAACAGCGTCCACTTCACGATGTCGAACCACTGGTCGTCGCCGTGGCGGACGACCGGGCCGAACGGCTCCTTCGAGATGATCTCGGGCAGGATCATGTGCTCGTCGGGTTTGGCGAGCTTGAGCTTTTGCGCATAGAGCTGGGAGGCGTCGGTGGTGAACACGTCGCAACGGCCCGACTTGTAGGACTTCAGCGTCTCGTCGGCGGTCGCGAAGGCGACGACCTCGTACTTCATCTTATTGTTGCGGAAATAGTCGGCGATGTTGAGCTCGGTGGTGGTTCCGGTCTGGGTGCAGATCGAGGCGCCCGAAAGCTCGAGCGCGGAATTCATCTTCATCGACTTCTTCACCATCAGGCCTTGGCCGTCGAAATAGCTGATGCCCGCGAAGTTGAGACCCATCTTGGTGTCGCGGTCGAGCGTCCAGGTGGTGTTGCGCGACAACAGATCGACTTCGCCCGACTGCAAGGCGGTGAAGCGATCCTTGGTCGAGAGCGGCGTGAACTTCACCTTTTGCGGATCGCCGAAGATCGCCGCCGCGAGCGCGCGGCAGAAATCGACATCGAAACCGGTCCAGTTGCCCTTGTCGTCGGGGCTCGAAAAGCCGGTGATGCCCTGGCTTACCCCGCACTGAACGAAGCCCTTCTGCTTGACCTGATCGAGGGTCGCGGCGGGCGCAGGTACGGCGAGCGTAGCGAGGCCGGCAACGAAAACGAGTGTCGAGACAAAACGCATGGAACAGCCTTTCCTGTTTCGGGTTTCGGGCGTGCCGCGAAGCTCTTCAGCCGTAACAGCAGTATCGAATTCTCGGGAATAGCGCGCCCCTCCCCCGGATCGCTCATCACAGGTCAAGAACGAAGGCGGGTCAAGTGTTTACGGCCGTCCGCCTTGACGGCGCGGCGGCGGGCAGCGGATAGAAGGTGCGCGAGGGCTGGCCATGGCAAAAGGCGGGGAACGCGATACCAAAAGGCGCAATTTTCGCGTCGGCGACCGAGGTCGTGCTCGCAGGGCGAACGCCGTTCGCCTTCGAAGGCTTCGTCAATACGCCGATCTTTCGCGGCTCGACCGTGCTGTCGCCGACGGTCGATCAATATCTCGGCCGCAAAGGCCGCTACACCTATGGCCGGCGCGGCACGCCGACCACCGAGGCGCTCGCAAGGCGCGCTTACCTCGCTCGAAGGCGGCGCCGGCGTCGTGCTCACGCCCTCGGGGCTTTCGGCGATCACGACGGCGCTCTTTCGGTACTGAAAGCCGGCGATCATCTGCTGGTCACCGATAACGCCTATTTCCCCACGCGCCATTTCTGCGACACGTCGCTCGCAAAGCTCGGCGTGGAGGTGAGCTATTACGATCCGCTCGTCGGCGGCGCCATCGAAAAACTCTTTAAGCCGAACACGCGCGCGGTGTTTTTGGAATCTCCCGGCTCGCTGAGCTTCGAGATGCAGGACGTGCCGGCGATCGTGCGCGCGGCGCAAAAGCACGGTGCCGTCGACGCTGATGGACAATACCTGGGCGACGCCGATCTATTTGAAGCCGCACGAGCTTGGCGTCGACCTGTCGCTCGCTGCCGGCACCAAGTATCTCGGCGGCCACGCCGACGTGAACATCGGCTGGGTGTCGGCGAGCGAGAAATTCTTTCCCGCTCTGAAAGGGATTTACGGCACCCTTGGTCTATGTCCCGGTCCGGAGGACGTATTTCTTTCGCTGCGCGGTCTGCGTACGCTCGCGGTGCGGCTCGAGCGGCACATGACCTCCGCGCTCAAAGTCGCGCGCTGGCTGAAGTCGCGGCCGGAGGTGTTGCGCCTGTTGCATCCCGCGATCGAGGATGATCCGGGGCACGCGATCTGGAAGCGCGACTTCAAGGGTGCCTCCGGTCTCTTCAGCTTCGTGTTGCGGCCGGATTATTCCACAAACGCCGTCGCCGCTTTCGTCGAGGGACTCGAGCTTTTCGGCATCGGCGCTTCATGGGGCGGCTTCGAGAGCCTGGCCGTGCCCTTCGACTGCACGAAGATGCGGAGCGCCACGAAATGGGCGCCGGGCGGGCCGGCGGTGCGCCTGCACATCGGTCTGGAGGACCCCGACGACCTTATCGCCGATCTCGAGCGCGGCCTTTCGCAGCTCGCGCGGTCCTGACGCGCACTTTTTGTTGTGGCCCGAAATCGCCGCGCTCCTTCATGATCAGATAGAGATTGCGCAGATACACGAACACGCCGAAAGCCTGGCCCGCGATGAACACGGGATCGCGGCGATAGAGCGCGTAGGCAAGCAGCAGCAAGCCGCCGGCGATCGAAAAGAACCAGAACGTGATCGGAATCACGCTTTTTCCCTGCCGCTCGCTTGCGATCCACTGCACCAGGAAGCGCCCGGTGAACATGAGCTGGGCGACAAAGCCGAGGATCACCCACCAGTCGAAATTAGTGACGAAGACGTCGAACAGGTAGTTTCCGACCAAGCGCTGCAGATCAATCAGCATCCGAAGGTACCTCCGTCACTTCCGGCACGCGACGGCGGCGCCGGATCAACCAGAACACGCCGGTGAGATCGATGATGCCGATCCATAGCCGGTTCCACATGCCGTAATGGCTCTTGCCGTGCGTTCGCGGGCGGTCGACCACCTCGACATAGGCGACGTCGTAGCCCTCGCGCTTGACGAGCGCGGGCGTGAACCGATGCAGCGCGTCGAAATAAGGTAGCGCCAGATAAACGTCGCGGCGGAACGCCTTGAGCCCGCAGCCGGTGTCGCGCGTTTCGTCGCGAAGCACCGCCGCGCGCACGCCGTTCGCGATCATCGATTGCAAACGCTTGAAGCCGCCTTTGCGCTTGAGGCGCTGGCCGTTGACGAGCCCGACTTTCGGCGGCGCGCCTTCGAGCGCCGAGATGAGCTTGGGAATGAAGGCGGGATCGTTCTGCCCATCGCCATCGAGCGTCACCACGATCGGTGCGCGCGCCGCGCGCACGCCGGACCTCACGGCGGCGGATTGTCCGCAGCTTCGAGCGTGCTTGATCTGGCGCAGCCATGGCCGCGTCTTGCCGAGCTTCTTGAGCGCCTTTTCGGTGTCGTCGCTCGATCCGTCATTCACGAAAATCGCCTCGAAGTGGCGACCCTTGAGCGCCGCCGCGATTTCGTCGGCGAGCGCGGGGATGTTCTCGGCTTCGTTATGGACGGGTACGACGATCGAAACGCTCGGCACGCGATCCGCAGGCGAGCTTCTTTCTACAGTCACTCAATTCCTCTCAAAGATTTCTTCGCCGCGAGGCATGGGGCCGCGCCGGAAGGCGCCCTCTTAGCGTGGCAGGGACCAGAGCGGCAAGTGCGGCAAAGAGACCGATGGCGGGGCAAGCCTTAATGCGTGTCCCTCGGCATGAGCAGGAGAAAGCTACATGCTTTCCATCGGAATAATTAAAGCCTGCGACCTCGCCGATGCGTCGCGTAGTTGAGCCCGATCGCGGCGGCACGCTCGGCGAAGGCGCGCTCCTCCCGGCTTTCGACGAAGGCCACGCGGCAGCCGCCGAGGCTCAGAAAATCGGCAGCGCCCGGCCCGTTGACGAGTTTCGTTTCGGTGCCGCCGAGAAACACCATGCTTGCCTCGTGAAACGTCGAGGCGAGGTGCGGCTTGGGACACGGGGAAGCGCGCGCGGCCTCGACGAGAAGCGGCGCGACGAAGAGCGCGCGTATCCGCGGCAGCGTGGAATAGGCGGCCCATTCGAGCGAGGCGGAGGCGAGCACCGCGATGACCAGTGCGCGCTCGGCGCCCTTGCCCACGAGCCAGCGCCAGGCGGCGAAGGAAAGCAGGATCGAAAGGATCGCAAAAAAGATGAAGGTACGGCCGAACTTTCCGTCGAACTGGTAGACCACGATCACCAACCCCACCACGGCGAGCGTGGTCACGATCGGCCAGAACCAGCCGCCGCGATGCACGTGCCGATCGGCGGGCACGCCGCGGTCGAGCGCGAGCGCGATCAGGATGGCGGCGGCGGGATAAAGCGGCAGCACGTAATGCGGCAGCTTGGTGATGACGAGCTCGAAGGCGATCCACGCCGGCACGAGCCAAGCGAGGAGAAAGCGGATCGCGGGGTCGGCGCGATTTTTCCAGGCATAGGGTGCGGCGAGCCAGGCGAGTTGGGCCGCCGGAAAAAAGGCAAACCAGAAGAGCAAGAAATAGTAGCCGGGCGGCGCGCCGTGCCCCTCGGCGCCATGGGTGAATTTTCCGAGGAAATCGGTGCCGACCGACTGGCCGTAAAAACCGCCCTCGGTCTTGTAGAGGATCGCGACAAACCACGGCAGCACGAGCACGAGCACCCAGATCAAGCCGGGGACGAATTTCAGCGCAGAGAGCCAGCGCGCCGAGCGATCGGCGATCGACAGGGACACCGCGGTCAGCGCCACGACGCCGGGGATGATCGGCCCCTTCAACAAGATGGAGGCGGCGATCGCCGTCCAGAAAATCGCCGCGAGCCGCCATTGTCGCGGCGGCGAAATTTCGCTCGCGAAAGAGATAAAAGCGCGCGAGCGCGCCCTGCGCCGCGATCGCCTCACCAGAAGCGAGGCATCGATGGTGGCGATCCGCGCCTCGACACCGAGGATCAGCGAGCCAGCCATCGCGAGCGCGGCGAGCAGCGCATAACGCCGCCGCACAAAGGCGAGCGCCGCCCAATAGGTGAGAAGCACGCTCGCCAACCGCCGCGATCAGCGAGGGAATGCGATAGAAAATGATGCGCGCGCGCGCGTCCTTGAAGCCGAGCTTCTCGGCGGCACCGACCGAGGCCGCCTGCAGCCAGTAAATGCCGATGGGCTTGCGATAGCGCGCAAGCATCCTGATAGCGAATGTCGATGAAGTCGCCGCTTTCGAACATTTGCTTGGTCGCCTGCGCGTAGCGGCTCTCGTCGCGGTTGGTCGGCGGTCAGCGACTTGATGCCCGGTAAAAAGCAAACGAGCGAAAAGGCGAGAAGCGCGAGCGCCGCGCGGCGGTGCGAGACCGTGACGAAATCGATCAAGGCGGAAAGCCGACCGGAAAAATCTAGTTTGGGAAGATCGTCGCGCATTTTTCGTCTGCTCGCGGATCAGAGCAGCAAATTGGTCAAAACGCAGAAAACGCCGACGCAGAAAAACCAGATCACTTCATAGGTCAGAATCTTGGCCCCCTCGGGGCCGGGCTCCAGCGCCGAATCCTGCGGATTGGCGGGGTCGTAAGTGACTTTTACCTTGGTGCCAACGGCATATTTCCCCGCGATCGCGTTCGCTTCTTTTTCGTCGCGGCTCGAGATCATGTGATAGGCGATGCGCTTGCCGGTCTGGTCATGGCCGTTGGCGTTGAACGCAAATTCCACGAACGGCACGAAAGCCGGCCGCAGGAAACCGAATTTTCTCACCGCGCTTGCGGTAATTTGCCCGGGCGCGCTCGACCAGTTCGCGCTGGCCTTGGCGCTGCGGCACTCGCCAATTCGCAGGAATAGAAAATAGATCGACGCGCCGATCGACACCACGCCGGTTATCAGCCCGACCAGCTGAATCATCCCTGCCCCCGAGTTCCGCGCAACCCACTATGGCAGCTACGGTTCTACTCGCAAAAGGGCCCAAATGCCGCGTGTTGCGCCTGCGCCACGCTCGGCGCGATCTTTTCGGGCGGAGGCGGATAACCCCAATCGGCGGTTGACGGCCATCGTCGGTTTACCGAGAATCGGCGCCGGCGGGGCTATTCCATAGTTCAGCGTCTGAAGACCTGCTCAAAAAACGTCCGAACGGCGGCGCCATGGCGGGGCCTCAACCGTTCGCGGAGGCGAACCTTTGGAAGTCACGCTCAACCGGCGCGGCATTTTCTTTAAAAAGCTTACCGCGCCCGACCTCGAATTCTTTGCAGCGCGAACGGCAAGCCTCGCAAGCCGAAGGCTTGCTTTGGCGATCAATGCGCCGATCGCCGAGGCCGTGCTTCCGCGCGCCGCGCAAAGAGGCGGTTACTGGAAAGCCCAGGGACGCCAATATCCGGATGGCGAGGCCGAATCGTTCGATCTCAATCGTTCCGTCGACTGGCAATTGAGCGGACCGGGAACGGATGCCGCCATGGTCCGCCCTGTCGCGGCCGGAGATTGGTGCGCCGTTCAATATGAAGTCGATCCGGACGGAAAGGTTTCGTTCCTGTGGCGCGTGGTGCCGCGGAGCGCGCAACGATCGCTTTGGCTTGCGATCGAGAAAGGCGTCGCCCGACATCTTGTGTCCGGGATGGCCCATTTCTCCGAGAATCATCCTGAATACGATGCTGTCGAGGCGTTACTGGACGAAGCCTCCGACGAGCTCGACGAGGAGCCGGTGCAAGCCGCGGGCGTCCGCTCGCTCTTCGCCAGCATCACACTGCCAGGCTTCGGTTTTCAGCAGGCTTCCGTTCGCTTCGGCGACGGCACGATTTCTCAATACGAGCCGCGCCTTTCACCCGCAGAGGCGCCCATCCCGCTCGCACCGCCGCCTGTCGAGCGCGAGAGCCCTGCCGTCGCCGAGTTCAGCGTCCCGGCGACGCCGACGGTCGACGCCATGCTCAATCTCGGGAAGACCAGGCCGCCCATCCTTCTGGGCGACGTCTCGGCCTCCTTGGCGAAGGAAATGCCCGCCGTCGTTCCTCGGCAAACCGTCTCGTCCCAGGCGAAACCGCCGGTTTCCGGCCACGGCCGACGGCTTGGTATGGTCAGCGCCAGCGCGCTCGGCCTGCTTGTGCTCGCCATCGTGGGTGCGCGGAATACCGACGTGGTGGGTGCTTTTGCCTGCGAAAAATTCGGCTTGCGTTGCGTCGAACAGCGGCAAGCCAAATCCGAAGCCCATATCTTGCCGGCGGCAACGGTGGCGCCGACCGATCCGGTCCATACGGCGAGTGTGCCCGCTATCGCGCCGATCGAGCCAGCCAGCACGGCGAAGCCCATCGACGAAGGCGCGGAAGCCGCCTCGCAGGCGGCCTATGTCGACGAGGTGGTTTGGCGATTTCTCCAGGACACAAAGAGCTCCGATCAATTAAAGAAATTTTTGTCGCAATTTCCCGCAAGCTCGTATCGGGCACTGGCGCAAACTCGCCTCGCCGCGCTCGTTCCCAACATCACGGAATGCGACTTGCTCGCCGCCCATCCCCTGGATCAACAGAAAAATCCGGATGTCACGGGTGTAAAAATCCAATTTCTCAATACTTCGCTCGCCACTCGCGCCTGCGAGCGCGCGGTCGCGGATTTTCCCGACGCGCTGCGGTTCCCGTTGCAGCTGGGGCGCGGCTACGAAAAAGCCAAAAAATACGGCGACGCGCATCGGTGGTACGTAAAGGCGGCCGAGCTCGGCAATGCCCAGGCCATGCACAATCTCGGCTTTCAATACGCCACCGGGCAAGGCGCGCCGCGCGACTACGCCGAGGCACGCAAGTGGTTCAGCAGGGCCGCGGCACTCGGCAACGCCGCCGCCATGCTTCGCCTCGGCGAGCTTTATGCGAATGGGATCGGCGTTCCGCGCGATTACGGCGAAGCGCGGCGCTGGTTCTTGCAGGCCGCCGATCGCGGCATTCCACTGGCGATGACTGATCTCGGCGAGCTGTACGCGAACGGACAGGGCGTGCCTCGCGACTACAATGAAGCGCGGCTGTGGTATCAGAAGGCTGCCCAGCTCGGATCGGCGCCGGCCATGTACCAACTGGGACAACTGCACGAACAAGGCCACGGCGGGCGGCGCGACTACGCCGAGGCGCGCAAATGGTACGCCAAGGCCGCCGACATCGGGAACGATGAGGCGAAAAGGTCGCTGACCCGCTTGAAACGTTAGCGGCACCCGATGCCGACGAGGGGGAGCGATGTGGCGCATCGCAAGCCTGCGAGCGGCCCTTGCCAAACCACCCGTTAAAACCGGCTTTTCGGGGCTGCCCGTCCCCACAAGCAGACCCTTGAAAGCAATGCTAAAAACCGACACTCTGCCCCCTCAAGTCAATCGGGGGTAGGGATCGACATCATAATCGGGCTACCAAGTGGGCGTCGAACCGGCGCCCGCCATCCCGAGGACGCCGGTCCAGCATTCTGGAGTCGTTGCCATGAAGCCAGCGGTCATCATCGTCGGCGCCGATAAGGGCGGTGTCGGCAAAACGACGGTCACGCGCACGGTGCTCGATTATATCGCATCGAAGAACACGCTCGCGCGCGCGTTCGACTCGGAGTTTCCGCGCGGCACGCTCAAGCGCTTCCACCCCGACGTGACAGAGGTCGTCGATGTGACGTCGGCGCACGATCAGATGAAAATGCTCGACACGCTGACCACGAGCGAGATCAAGATCAGTGTGATCGACATCCGCGCCGGGCTTCTGTCGAGCACGCTCAAGGCCTTTACCGACGTTGGCTTCTTCGACGCGGTGCGAAACGGCGAATTCAATTTTCTGCTGTTCCACATTCTCGGCCCTTCGATCTCCTCGCTCGACGAGATCAACGAGGTGATGCCCTATACCGGCGGGCGTAACTACTTCGCGGTGAAGAACTTCATCAACGAGACCAGCTTTTTCGAATGGGATCCGGCGATCTACGACAGCTACTTCAAGCAGGCGAAGGGCGCGATCGAGATCAACATTCCGAAGCTGAACGAGATGGCGTTCGAGCAGGTGGAGCTTTCGGGCGTTCCCTTCTCGACTTTCGCCAAGAACAAGAGCGCGCAAGGGCACAATGCCAACTATTCGCTCGTGCTGCGCGGCTACGTGCGGACCTGGCTCAACCAGATTTACGGCGAATACGACCGCGTCGGGCTCATTGACCGGCTCACCGATCGCGCGCAAGGCTGACCCCGAAAACAGGGGGCGGGAGGACTGGATCGAAGCCTGACGGACGAGGTATCGCGCGGCGATGAAGAGCTACACGTACATCATCGCCTCGCTGCACGGACGGACCGGCAAGACCTTGCTCGCGCGGCTTTTTGTCGATCAGGCGATTCATTCCGGCCAGCACCCCGAAATCTTCGATACCGACGCCGCCGAGCGCAAACTCGCCGCCTGTTTCCCCAGCCGCGCCGTCGTCATCGACCTCGAGCGCGTCCCCGACCAGATGAAGCTCTTCGACACGCTGACCGCGCCGGCCGCGGTGCCGCGGGTCGTCGACCTCTCGCACCGCGCTTTTCGCAAGTTTTTCAAGCTCGTACAGGAAATCGGCTACGTCGCCGAGGCGCGCGCCCGCGAGATCGAGCCGGTGATCGTCTACATCCCCGATCGCGAGGCGGAAAGCTACGCGCAGGGACGACTCCTGCGCGACCATTTCAGGGATTGCCATTTCATCGTGGCCGAGAACGCGCTGCTTGGAAAGCCGGACAAGCAGGTGCAACAGAGCGATCACTATAGGGCGCTCATGGCGCACGACCTCAATCTTTACATGCCGGTGCTCGACCCGATGTTCGCCGGCGTGATCGACGATCCGAAGCTTTCGCTGAGCGAATTCATGAGCGAAACACCGCGCGAACGGCCGCTTGGCGAGCTTTCGCTCGCTTATCTCTCGCTTGAAGCCCGCGCCTCGATCCGAGCCTGGCTGAACGAGATGTTCGGCGAGATTCGCCGCCTCGGCGAGGTCGTCAAATTGCGGGCGGATCTGTCGTTCAAGCGGCCATTCTAGGCGGCTCCCGCCGGCGGAGCGGCTATTCGAGTTTCGGAAGTTGGCGCACCCCGGTGCGGGCGGCGGCGGTCTTGAACAGGGTGTTCATCGCATTGTCCAATTCGCCGGTGCGGCCTTCGAGCGCGCGCGAAAATTCGAGTACGACTTTTGCGGCTTCTTGCGTACGGCGAATGGTTTCGCCGACGCTGTCGAGCGCTTCGGCAACGGTGGTGGCGTTGGCAGCTGCATTCATCGCGCTTTGGGCAATGCTCGTGGTCGCGACGGCCTGCTGGTCGACCGAACCCGCGACCGCCTCGGCGATCGCGGCGATATCGGAAATGGTGCGGCCGGCGTTCGCGATCTCTTCGACCGAGCGGCGGGTCGCGTCTTGAATGACGCCGATCTGGCGGCCGATCTCGTCGGTCGCCTTCGAAGTCTGCGTCGCCAGCGCCTTCACTTCCGAGGCCACTACGGCAAAGCCCCGCCCCGCCTCGCCCGCGCGCGCCGCTTCGATCGTCGCGTTGAGCGCCAGGAGGTTCGTTTGCGAGGCGATGTCGGAAATGAGGCCCACCACGGAGCCGATCTTTTCGACCGCCTCGTGCAGCGAGCGCATGGTGGCGTTGGTGCGTTCGGCGCCGGCGACGGCCTCGTGCGCGATCCCGGCGCTACGCGTGGCTTGACTGTGCACCTCCGCGATCGACGCCGATAATTCCTCGGTCGCGGCGGCTGTCTTCTCGACATTTTCCGCGGTGCCGGCCGCCGCCTCCGCCGCCTTGTCCGCCTCGCCGCTCGCGCCGGCGGCGAGTGCCGTCAGGTGGCTCGAGGTCTCGCCGAGCGAACTGACGACGCCCCCGATCGCTTGGCGCACGCCCCCGATGGTGCGATCGAACTCGCCAATCGCGGCATCGAGCGCATCGCCGCGCGCCTGCGAGCCTTCGAAATCGTATCGGTTGTAGCAGGAGACGGCGTTCGCCATGTCGAACAGGAGCATGCGCGCCGCCATGTCGTTCAGCCGCGCGGCCCGCAGCGGATTGAAACGATAGCGCCGCGCGGTGACCTCGAAGAACTTCGACAGAAAAGCCCGCGCCTGGACGCCGCGGTTGCGGACGTCCTGGCCCATCGCGATTTCAGCCTGCATGCGCACATGCGCGTCGGCGAGGCAGCGCTCGTCGAGCGGCTCGCAAAAGAGCTTCTTGAGATGGCCGATCCAGACGTTGGTTCCGCCCTTGAAGCCCTTGGTGCGCTCGGGCGCAATTTTCTTTGTCGAGGAGCCGAGCTCGCGCAGCGCCGGATCGAGGATCGGCTCGAGTAATGCCCAAACCTCGGCGCGCGCCGCAATGACTTCGGCGTCGATCGCGTAGAATTCGAACCGCTTCTGGAGCTGGGCCGGAACCGTCATGATCGGCACGAAACCGTTGCAAACCTTTCAACAGTAAGCCGAAAGACGGTTGACGAGAGCTTAAGCCTATTGGCATCACTACGACCGCTGTGCGGAACAACCCCTAGCCAGGCTAAAAACGAGCCGCCAGCTTTAGGATGTTCGAATGTTTGCCAGGCGGCCTATGGGTTCTCGTTGCGGCGACGGCGGCTTGCCCCCCTTACCCGATTGCCAGCCAACTCATAACGTCCTCGGGCAACCCTTTCCGCCAATTCCGAAACATTGGAAATGAAAGCACCGGTGAAAGCGCCAGCCTCGACGATCGCGAGCGGCATCGTCAGCGGCTCGCGCCGCGTCGATCAAAAGGATCTTGCCGCCCAGGCTCAGCGTATGGCGGGGGGCCTTGCCGCGCTCGGCGTCGGCCCGGGCGATTGCGTCGCCATTCTGATGCGGAACGACATTCCTTTCCTGATCGCCTCCTATGGCGCCATCGCGCTCGGCGCCTTGGCGGTGCCGATCAACTGGCATTTCAAGCCGGACGAGGTCGGGTATGTATTGCGCGACAGCGGTGCCAAGATACTCATTGCGCACGCCGATCTCCTGCGCGCTGCGGGCGATGCAATTCCGCGCGGGCTTCCGGTGCTCGCGGTCGAAACGCCGCCGGAAATTCTCGCGGCCTACGGCATCGACCCGGCGCAAGCTCGGGCGCCCGCGGGCAGCGAGGAATTCGAGGCATGGCTCGCCGCGCAACAGCCTTATAACGGGCCGCCGCTGCTGCCGACCGTGAGCATGATCTACACCTCCGGCACTACCGGCCGTCCCAAGGGCGTCAAGCGCCGGGCGATGGGGCCGGAAGAGCAGAAAGCAATGGACGCCATTCGCAATCTCGTCTTCGGCATGGAGCCAGGCTGCCGGACGGCGGTCACCGGTCCGCTCTACCACGCGGCGCCGAATGCCTTCGGGCTGCGCGCGGGCAGAATGGCGGAGCGGCTCGTGTTGATGTCGCGTTTCGAAGCGGAAGAGTTGCTTGCGCTCATCGAGCAGGAGCGGATCGACACTCTATTCATGGTGCCGACGATGTTCGTGCGGCTCCTGAAACTGCCCACAGCAGTACGCCGAAAATACAATGTCTCCTCGCTCCGCCATGTGATCCATGCCGCCGCCCCTTGTCCCTCCGAGATCAAGCTGGCGATGATCGATTGGTGGGGTCCGGTGATCTACGAGTTCTACGGCAGTACCGAGTCGGGGCCGGTGACGTTCGTTTCATCGGCGGAGGCGTTGAAGAAGCCGGGCACGATCGGCCGCGTCGCCCCCGGTGCAGAAATCAGGATTCTCGACGAAGCTGGCCGCGAGCTGCCGCAAGGTGAAATCGGCGAGATCTATTCGCGCATAGCCGCCTACTCCGATTTTACCTATCACAATCATCCGCAGGAGCGCCGCGCGATCGAGCGCGAGGGCTTCATCACCTCCGGCGATGTCGGCTATTTCGACGCGGACGGTTACCTGTTCCTCTGCGACCGCAAGCGCGACATGGTGATCTCGGGGGGGGTCAACATCTATCCCGCCGAGATCGAGGCGGTACTGCTCACGATGCCTTGCGTCGCCGATTGCGCCGTGTTCGGCGTGCCGGATGATGAGTACGGTGAAGCGTTGATGGCGGTGATCGAGCCGGCGAACGGCGCGAGCGTCGATCTTGCGCAAATCCGCGCCGGCCTTTCGCAAAAGCTTGCCGACTATAAAGTGCCGAAGACGATCGAGGTGCGCGCGAGCCTGCCACGCGAGGATTCGGGAAAAATTTTCAAGCGGCGACTGCGCGATCCCTATTGGGAAGGCGTGCAGCGAAGGATTTGAAGGGGGACGTTATGGATCTCGGAATTGCGGGCAAGAAGGCGATCGTCTGCGCCTCGAGCCGCGGGCTTGGTTATGGCTGCGCCATGGCGCTGGCGGAAGCCGGCTGCGAGGTCGTCGTCAACGGCCGCGACGAGAAGCGATTGAACGAAGCCGCGGCCGAGATCGCGAAGGCGACGAAGGCAAAAATCATACCCATCGCCGCCGACGTCGCGACCCCTGCCGGCCAAAAAGCGCTGTTCGCCGCTTGTCCTGAGCCCGACATCCTGGTCAACAACAATGCCGGTCCCCCGTTTCGCGATTTCCGCGAGCTCGACCGGCAGAAAATTCTCGACGGCGTCGTCGCCAACATGGTCGTCGCCATCGAATTGATCAAACAGGCGATCGACCCGATGCTAGCGAAGAAATTCGGCCGCATCGTCAATATCACGTCGAGTTCGGTGAAAAGCCCGATCGCGGGCCTCGATCTATCGTCGGGGGCGCGTGCTGGGCTGACCTCGTTTCTTGCCGGTGTGGCGCGCACGGTCGCGGCTTCGAACGTGACCATCAATTTCCTCTTGCCCGGCTCCTTCGATACCGACCGCCTGCGCTCGAACCTTGAGGCCAACGCGAAGAAGCAGAGCATCAGCGTCGAGCAGTTCCGCCAGGCGCGGATCAACACCGTGCCCGCGCGGCGTTTCGGCCAAGCAGCCGAATTCGGGGCCGCCTGCGCGTTCCTGTGCTCGGCGCAGGCGGGCTACATCACCGGGCAGAATTTGCTGATCGACGGCGGAGCGTTCGCAAGCGCGTTCTGATCGTCTGGTCGCGCCCGCTTAGCTCCCGTAGCGCCCGATGATCGAGATCGAGCAGACGTTCTGGTGCGGGAAGCCGCCGAGATTGTGGGTGAGCCCCGCGCGCGGCAATTCCTTGCGCTGGCGCTCGCCGGCGCGGCCCTGCATCTGCAAATAAATCTCGTAGATCATGCGGAGCCCCGAGGCGCCGATCGGGTGGCCGAAGCATTTGAGCCCGCCGTCGATCTGGCACGGCACGCTGCCCCCGGCGTCATAGAAGCCGTCCAGGACGTCGTGGATCGCGCGGCCCTCCGGCGAGATGTGCAGATCCTCCATGGTGACGAGCTCGGTCACCGAGAAGCAGTCGTGCACCTCGATGAGGTCGATCTCCTCGCGCGGCTTATCGATGCCGGCTTCTTGATAGGCGCGGCGCGACGCAATGCGGGAGGTGGCGAAGTAGCTGCCGTCCCAGGAATTGTGCTGCGCCTCCAAGCCGTTCGAGACCGATAGCTGCAGCGCCTTCACCCCGATCATGTCCTTCTTGCCCAGCGCCTTGGCGACTTCCGGGCTCGCGACAATGGCGCAGGCGGCGCCGTCGGAAACGCCGCAGCAATCGTAGAGGCCGAGAGGCTCAGCGATCACCGGCGCGTTCAGCACCGTGTCGATGGTGATTTTGTTGCGCAAATGCGCTTTCGGATTGCGCGAGCCGTTGTCGTGGCTCTTCACCGAGATGTGCGCCATCGCCCGCTTCAAGTCCTTGCCGTCGACGCCGTGCTTGGCGGCGTAAGCCGCGGCGAGCTGCGCGAAGGAGCCGGGCGCGGAGAGGTTCGGCCACAGCATGTTGTTGAGAACGCCGCGCGTCCGCTGCGGCAGGCCGCCATAGCCGGTGTCCTTCAGTTTCTCGACGCCGAGCGCGAGTGCGATGTCGGCGGCACCCGAGGCGACGGCATAGACCGCGCCGCGGAAGGCCTCGGTGCCGCTGGCGCAATAATTCTCGACCCGCGTCACCGGAATGAAGGGAAGCCGCAGCGCCTGCGCCAGCGGGATGCCGGAATTGCCGACATGCTGCTCGGCGATGGCGGTGGCGAGCCAGGCGGCGTCGATCTGCTTCGTCTCGATGCCGGAATCGGAGAGCGCCTCCTCATAGGCCTCCAGCATGAGGTCGTCGGCGTCCATGTCCCAGCGCTCGCCGAATTTGGAGCAGCCCATGCCGAGGATGACGACCTTGTCCTTGATGCCGCGTGCCATTTCACGCCTCCGTAGCTAGCTCTATGCCTCTTTGGCGCCGGCGGGCGCCGCTTTCCAGAAATAACGCCGGAACCCGCGCTGCGAGTCGATGTCCTTGATCCGGAACATCATGCGCATTGGCTGCCCGACCGCAAGCTCGCCGGGGTCGACGTCGGTGAAGTCGATCATCACGCGGCCGCCCTGCTCGAACTGGATCATGCCGTAGCAGGCGGGGGGATCGGGCGAATAGGTGAGCCGGTCGGCGGTATAGGAATTGATCTTGCCGATCTCATCGGCGAAGGGATGCGGCTCCTGGGTGTGCATGGCGTTGCAATTCGGGTTGACGCAGATGTTGGTGCGCGGGAATTGCAGCGTGCCGCATTTGGTGCAGCTGCCGCCCATGAAGCTGGTCACGGTTTCGCGGTTCCGCCACAGCGCCGAGAGCGGCGTCAATTTATCGGCCTCCGCGCGCATGCCGCGCTCGAGTTTGATCGCGTCGTTGAAGGCGAGAAACTTGTTGTAATTCGTTTCTTCCTTGCGGCGCTTGAGGTGACCGCGCAAACCGAGGCGCTTGGGCTGTTTCTTGATCGCGTCGGTGGCTTCAAAAAGAAGCGCGTCGGCGCCCTGGCCGAAGCCGACGAGGAGAATAAGATCGCCGGGCTTCGCCTCTTCCAGCGCGGCGACGAGCATCAGCAATGGATGCGCGACGCCGGCCTCGCCGCAGACCGAATGGAAATTGTCGCGCACGGCGGCTTCGGGAATGCCCGCGGCTTTCGCCATCGAAGCGGCGACGCGCGGCAAAACGGCGGGCATGCAGAAATGCGTGACCTCGGACGCTTTGCGCTTCGCGCGCTCCAAACATTGCAGAATCGTGGGCGGCACGATTTCGGTGTAGCCGGCGTCGCGAATCCAGCGCTCCTCCCATTGATAGTCGTAGGGCATTTCCATGGAGCGATAGTGATCGACGAAGTCGGCGGTGCGGGAGGCGCTGGCGAGCAATTTCGCCGCAGACCCCCCCTCTCCAACGAGCACGGCCGCCGCACCATCACCGGTTGTCATTTCAACCGGGCTCGCCGCTCGCGTGCGTCGCTGCTCGGCGGCGATGACCAAGGTTTCCTCTCCGCTCTGCAACGCGCTCGCGAGCGCCGAAGTCGCCGCGCGCTGCGAGGCGGCGACGTCCTGCGCGGCGATGTCCTCTTTCAGCGCCAGGGCGCCGGCGGCGATGCCGGCATGCGAGCGGTCGAGAAACGGAAATGTCGTCGAGGCGAAGCGGACCGCCGCGATCGAGGAACGGTCGCGCTCGAACAGCGCGTCGCGCGCGGCCTCGACCGCCATGGTGACGACGTCCTCGTCCCAATTGCACATGGCGCGCTCGCCCTTGCCCTGCGCCTTCAGCGCCGGATTGAACCAGCCATTCGCCTCCGCGATCGCTTTGCGGGAAAGACGCAGCCGCGGCAGATACGCGCCGAAGGCGAGAATGCCGAAAACTCATCAGATGGGATCCCAGGAAAAAACGTCGGCGGAGCGATCGAGCGGATAGAAGGAGGGTTTCAGCGCGGGCATCGCCTGGTTCGCAATCGCCTCGCAGGTCCAGCCCTCGGCGCGATGCACCGAGCGCACGGGACGCGACTGGCTCATCAGATAAATCTCGTTCATGCGGACGGCGAAAATCTGCCCGGTGACGTCCTTCGCCGCGTCGCTCAAGAGATAGACGCAGACCGGCGCGATCTTCTCCGGCCCCATGGCCTGAATTTTCGCCACCCGCTTTTTCTGCTCCTCGGTCTCGGTCGGGATCGTTCCGATCAGCCGGCTCCAGGCGAAGGGCGAGACGCAATTGGAGCGCACGTGATAGCGGCCCATGTCGAGGGCGATCGATTTCGACAGGCCGACGATGCCGAGCTTGGCGGCGGCGTAATTGGCCTGGCCGAAATTGCCGACGAGGCCGGAGGTCGAGGTGAAATGCACGAAGGCGCCCGACTGCTGCTCGTGGAAATAGCGCGCCGCCGCGTGCGCGACGTAAAACGAGCCGAACAGGTGCACCTTCACCACCTGCTCGAAGTCGACGATGCTCATGCGGTGGAAGATGCGGTCGCGCAGGATGCCGGCGTTGTTGACGACGCCGTCGATGCGGCCGAAGCGATCGACCGCGGTCTTGACGATGTTGGCGGCGGCCAGAGGCTCGGCGACGCTGTCGAAATTGGCGACCGCCTCGCCGCCCTTCTTCTTGATTTCGGCAACGACTTCCTCGGCCGGCGACGCGCTCGCCCCGCCCTCGCCGTCCGCCGCCCCGCCCAGGTCGTTGACAACGACCTTGCCGCCTTCGGCGGCGGCTAGAAGCGCGATCTCGCGGCCGATGCCGCGCCCGGCGCCGGTGACGACCACGACTTTTCCGTCGAGCGCCTTGGCCACGTCTATCCTCCCGCGACCCCGCGCTGTTTTTTCGCGCGCTGAAATCGCCGCGAAGGCTGCCATCGGCGCCTGTTAGCGTCAAGGAAGCCCGTTGATTTCACTTGACGAAACGGCGCGCGGTGCGACCATCGCGCTCATTCTATTTTTCTCGTCATGCCCGACCTTGTGCCGAGCATCCACGCCTTCTTTAATTGCAAAGACGTGGATGGCCGGGATAAACCCGGCCATGACAAAAAGAAGAGGAAACGCGCCATGAACGTGCAGCCGCTGTTTCGCGAGGACCACGCGCTGTTCCGCGCGAGCGTCAAGCGCTTCATCGAGCGCGAGGTGGCGCCGCATCACGCGCGCTGGGAGAAGGAGGGCGTCGTCAGCCGCGAGGTGTGGAAGAAGGCGGGCGAAGCGGGAATGCTCTTGACCGACATCCCCACCGAATATGGCGGCGGCGGCGCCGATTTCCTCACTGGCGTGATCCTCAACGAAGAGATGACGCGGGGCGTCTATACCGGCCCGGGCTTTCGCGTCCATTCCGATATCTGCGCGCCCTACATTTTGCACTACGGCTCCGAGGAGCAGAAAAAGAAATGGCTGCCGCGGATGGCCGCGGCGAGACCATCTGCGCCATCGCCATGACGGAGCCCGGCACCGGCAGCGATCTGCAGGCCGTGCGCACGAGCGCTAAGCGCGAGGGCGACGAATACGTCATCAACGGCCAAAAAACCTTTATCACCAACGGCCAGCTTTCCGACCTCGTGATCGTGGTTTGCAAGACCGACGCCTCGAAAGGCGCCAAGGGCACGAGCCTGATTCTCGTCGAGCGCGAGCGCGCCGGCTTCACGCGCGGGCGCAACCTCGAAAAACTCGGCATGCACGCGCAGGACACCTCCGAGCTTTTCTTCTCCGACGTGCGGGTGCCGGTGACGAATCTGCTCGGCGGCGAAGGCCGCGGCTTCGCGCAGCTGATGCAGGAATTGCCGCGCGAGAGGCTGGTGGTCGCGATCACGGCCGTCGCCCTGATGGAGGCGGCGTTCGAATGGACGCTCGCCTACACGCGCGAGCGCAAAGTGTTCGGCCAGCCGATCGCCGATTTCCAGAATAGCCGCTTCCGGCTCGCGGAGATGAAGACCGAGATCACCATCGCCCGCATCTTCCTCAACGATTGCATCGAGAAGCATCTGAACGGCGCGCTCGACGTCACCACCGCCGCGATGGCGAAATACTGGCTCACCGAATTGGAGGGCCGCGTGCTCGACACATGTCTCCAGCTTTTCGGCGGCTACGGCTATATGTGGGAATTTCCGATCGCGCGCGCCTATGCCGACGCCCGCGTGCACCGCATCTTCGGCGGCTCCAACGAAATCATGCGGGAGCTGATCGCAAGGGCGCTGTAACCTTTCGTCATGCCCGGCCTAGTGCTGGGCATCCACGCCTTTCTTTTCAGCTAAGACGTATATGGCCGGGACAAGCCCGGCCATGACGGGTTAAAATAAGCGGCAATGCCCTTCGACTACCAAAAACTCCTCGCCTGGCGCTTCGACGACGTCGAGCACGCCTATTCGGCGCGCGACACCATCCTCTATGCGCTCGGCCTCGGCTACGGCAGCGATCCCACCGACGAGCGCGAGCTGCACTTCGTCTATGAGGAGAAGCTCGCGGCCCTCCCGATGATGGCGGTGGTGCTCGGCTATCCCGGCTTCTGGCTCAGGGACGAGCGCACCGGCGTCAACTGGAAAAAAGTGCTGCATGGCGAGCAGGGCGTGATCCTGCACAAGCCCCTGCCCGCTTCCGGCACGGTGATCGGAAAATCGCGCATCACCGGCATCATCGACAAGGGCGCGGAAAAGGGCTCGCTGCTATTTTCCGAGCGCGACGTCGTCGACAAGAAAACCAGCGCGCTCCTGGCGACGCTGAAATCGACCACGGTGATGCGGGGAAACGGCGGCTATGGCGGGCCCAATACGGCGACGCCGGAGCCGCACAAATTGCCCGAGCGCGCGCCCGACATCGTGCTCGATCTGAAAACGCTGCCGCAAGCCGCTCTAATCTATCGATTATCGGGCGACTACAATCCGCTGCACGCCGACCCGGCGGTGGCCAAGGCCGCGGGCTTCGAGCGCCCGATCCTGCACGGGCTCTGCACCTTCGGCGTCGCCGGCCGCGCCATTCTCAGTGCCTGCTGCGACAACGATCCGGCGCGGCTCAAAGAAATGCATTTACGCTTCTCGGCGCCGGTCTATCCCGGCGAGACGATCAGCACCGAGATATGGCGCGGCGGAAAAACGGTGTCGTTTCGCGCCCGCGCGCAGCCGAGGAACGTCTTGGTGCTGAACAACGGCCACGCGGTGCTGCGCTAGCGCCGATCGCGGCGAAACATAACGCCTTCGGTGTTCATCGAATTATTTCAAAATCTTCGCGCCTCGTTCAGTCACTATCGAGCAGGCCTTCCCGGCAATTTCCTTTGGATCGCCCTCGCCCTGTGTGCGTGGGCCGTCCTCAAGGCGTAACCACCATGACTGCGTTTCTTGCCCGGGAATATAATCAATTATTAGAGTCCAATGCGGCCTCTTTTGCAGGGCGTCCATGATTGTTTTATCGTGATCAAAATTTCTGCCCCTATATTTCACAATAAAAACATCGCTGCATTGCCGATTGGCGGCCAGCTGCGCAGCTAGCCTATCCTCGAAGTTCATCGCTTCGGCAGCTAGGATCCTCAGAACAAGCATTTGTCCTCGAACACTTATTTTTCGCGTAGTCGACACTCCACCAGCTGTCCAGAACAACCACGGGCTCATTGCTCTGCGCCACCGCTGACGACTGCACCACGCCAGCCGCGACGATCGCTGTCGCAAGCGCCGCCGTCGCCAGATTGTGGTTTGATCGAAGTTCCATCCCCCGCTCGGCATGAGATCGAACAGAATGCTACTTTAGCGTTGGGTCTTCTGCCAGCGCTTCACTGAGCAAGTATAAAGCGCATCAACGCGTTAAGGTGGCGTGCGATGCCTGCAAATGGCACTTAACGAACATGGATGAGATGCCGATCAATGTCCGCTTTCGGGGAGTAGAGCAGACATCGCAATTCGTGAGCGTCACGTCTACTTTTGACCCAAAGCGGATATCGGATGCCGCCGAATGTCCCTCGCACTTGTCACAGCTATCCCGCAGGTTCCTCAGAGCAATAGCTGATTCATCAAATACCCGTGTTACTGTTGTGCCAGCTGTTGCTCAATGAAGGATTTCATCAAGACGAGAGCACGGTCTAGGTTTGGACCGGCCGTATTGACGAAGTCGTGGGGAGCACCGGGCAATAGCTCCACCTGAATCCTGCCACCCGCAGCTTGATATGAAGCAGCAAACCGCTGCTGAATTGCCGGCGACATGTTCGTATCCTTCACGACGCCAATCGCGTCCGCACTGCCTTGGAGCAACAGAGCGGGTGGTAGTTTGACTGACTCGTGACGGTCCAAGATGAGTTGCGGATTGCCGTCCTGAATGCTCCCGGGCGGCGCAAAATAGATATCCGTGTTCTTCACTGGACCATTGTTGCCGACTTCAAGAGCATACGCTCGTCGGGCCAGCGGGTCTGAAATCGGGTAGACGAGCATGATGTAGTCAGGACTGGCGCTGATCCCGGCCAACGGCAGCGCTGCATATCGAGGGTCGGAAGGGCGCATGACATTCAATAAGACCAGATGTCCGCCGCTCGAAGAGCCAAACACGCCGACGATTCGTGGAGAAGCGTTGAACTTCGACGCGTTGGCTCGAAGCCAGCGGATTGCGAAATTAACATCCACGACGGAGTCGGGATAGTGGTGTTGATCACTCTGGCGATAATCGATGGCGACGACCACCATGCCCATCGCGGCGAGGGCTTTGTCCATGAGCACATGTTCATCGCGGCGTTTGTCCTCACGCACCCAGGCTCCGCCATGAACATCCAGGATGGCGGGAAATGGGCCTGGGCCCTCGGGCTGATAAATGGTCGCCTGAAACACCTTCCCGTCCACCTGTAGGTAGTCAACGTCTCGCGTGTGGAACGCCACAGGCTCATTAGCCAAACGCAGTGTGCGTGCAGTGGCTGCGGCCGGGTGCGACGTTGCTGGCGATGGCGACTGAGCGGCCCCTTGGCCTGGTAGCAAGGCAAGCCCCAACAGTGTGATCGCTGAAACGTTTAAAACACTACGCCAATTCATTGTATCCCTCCCTGTCTTTCTAAAACACACGCTGTAAGCGCGGACGCCGCTATTCGATGCGGCTTATCGAATTCTGGTTGAAAGTCGATGACGGCGGAGAGAGTTTTGTCCCGTTTCGTTGGCGGCTCGCCCGCGAAGAATGTTATTCTACTGACGTATTGTCGGCGGGTTCGTGGGCCCCATGCCGGGGCGGCGATTTGCACGTTGCACTGGACACTCGCATTTGGTTCGAACACACGTCAAAATCGTGCCGTTAGAGCAATTCTTTTTCATGGCGTCGCAATCGCCGGCGATATTGACGTCGCACGAACATAGCTGATTGTCGCAGGTAAAACCCAAGGGAGCAGAATTGGCGGCCGTTGCCCAAAGCCCGACCGCCGCCACGACGCAAAATAACCGCATCATATTGTCCTCCCCTCGGCCGGGCAGACGTTTCATCTCCGGCTCCGATTGTCTATCGGCTCTCCTATGCGCCCGCGAAGAATGTCATTCTACTGACGTATTGTCGGCGGGTTCGCGGGCCCCATGCCGGGGCGGGGGTTCACTTTTGCCGTCGTACAGCTGCATTTGCCCCTCGCTGAACACCACCCAATCTTGCCGTCGGAGCAGTTCTTTTTCATGGCGTCGCAATCACCGGGCGAATTGATGTCGCACGTACAAAGCCCCTTTGCGACGTTGCAGGTAAAACTCAAAGGAGCAGAATTAGCGGCCATTGCCCAAAGCCCGATTGCCGCGACGGCGTAAAATAATCGCATCATATTGTCCTCCCCTCGGCCGGCAGACTTTTATCTCCGGCGCCGATCATCTATCGGCTCTCCTGCGTAGATCGGCGCGCTCGAAGGATCCAACTTAACCGACATTCCTCAGATGAACTCTGGAACGGCGTAGACGATACTAGACGGCAAGGGCTTCCGGAAGCTACTGGCAGGCTGTGCAGTGTTTCCGGCTTTTCCGTCGTCCCAAACGACGTTTAATCCGCCGTTTCGCTCATTGCCGAGCAAGTCTACTGCAGTTGGCATGATGGCACTGCCGTTTAAAAAATTGAATTGGTCGAAATGTCGGCTAATGGCACTTAGCGGACGCGCGAGAGCCGCCGATCAATGTCCGCTTTTGGGGTAAGAGCGGACATCACGAGGAGAGAGCGTCGCTTCCGCTTTTGACCCGAAGCGGAGATGCGGATCATGGTTAGTGTTTCTATGGTTGTTATTTTCTGGCTGAAACAATAACTGATGCACCAAAGATAAGATATTCTACCTGAATATCCAAGAACTGGTTGGCTCTCAGGGCGTGCATCAATTCATCTACCCACTGAGTTTTTGTAAGCAAAAGCGGAAGATCGCGGAAAGCCATATCCCACTCGGGATGTTTCCATCTTCCATAGGTCTGCAAAAACTTGAAGTGCATATTCCAAAGCCCCACGAACAGCGAATTAGTTGGACGAGTTAGTTCGTGCATGACGAATACGCCGCCCTCACGAAGCATTTTTCGCGCGTGAGCCACCAAAAGATCGAGGTCGACATATTTTGCAAGATAGGCGGACGCGATGCAGTCAAATTCCCCGTCCAAAATCACTTCTTCTGCTCTTCCATGAATAAATTCGATGTTGGTCAATTGGAGATCTCGGGCCTTTTTCCTAGCAATGTTCAGATATTCCTCATGAAGTTCCACGCCTACAATGTGGCACTTGGGAAAGAGTCGCGCGATTTTACAGGTCAGAATGCCTGTGCCGCTGGCCTGCTCGATGATTCGATTAGCTGTTTTTGGTATTTTATTTATGATCTTGCGTTTCCACCAACTATCAAGCCCAAAGGTAGAGAAACAGGCTATTTGATCATAGGTGGCGCCATTTCCCGAAAAAAACTGCTCCGCTAACTCTTCACGATGTTTGGTCATAGGGCGCCTTTATTTTGTTTCACACAACAACAAAACTCCGACCTCGCGCTAGAGTTTCTGTTGGGGTCGACCCAAGATCGCGTATGTCCGCTTCTGGCACGAAGCAGACATGCGAAAGCCTCCGATTAATGTCAATTTTCGGTGCGACAGCAGACATTACAGCCCGGCTCACATGTTTCAAATGTTTAGGGCGTGTACTCCTACCGGATGACGCAGCGATTTTGCTCAGATGTCATCTTGGCACGCGCTGAGCTGAGGTCAGTGACAGGCGAAATTTTATCGAGCCTTTCATCAAGTGAAATTAGAACTGCGCCAACGGCTGAAGCGAAGCAACGTAAAAAAGGAGACTTAGTATGATGATATTCTTAACGCACGGTAGGTTTGCGCCTGTTTTGCTTTCGTGTGTTGCAATTTTGACGGGGGCGGCTTCGGCTCAAGTGCCGGACTCGATTACGGCGCCGGGACAGACCGTAGTCGTTACGCTACATGCTGAAGATGCGCAGATTTACGAATGTAAGGCGGATGCTTCCGGCAATCTCGTCTGGGTATTCCGTGAGCCTATCGCTACATTATTCGTCAACGGCAAGACTGTCGGCCGTCACTATGCCGGGCCGAGTTGGGAACTGAACGACGGCAGCGCCGTGGTCGGAAAGGTGATCGGAAATTCTCCAGGCGCCACGTCGAAAGACATCCCCTGGTTAAAGCTAGAAGTGGTATCGCTACGCGGTAGCGGCACGTTTACCGATCTCACAATCGTGCAGAGGATCAATACTCGGGGCGGCAAGCTTGAGGGAATCTGTGACAAGGTAGACGCTTACGAGAGCGCACCGTATTCAGCGGATTATGTATTTCTGCGTCAAGGCACCGGCAAAATCTCAGGGCAGTGAGACGACGGTTGACCAACGCTCCACCTATCAAGGTTGATTTTCTCGAAGCGGGGTCGTCGGGTCCCGTGGTCATGCTGGTGCATTCTAGCGTATCGGGTGCGCGCCAGTGGCGCAGACTAATGGATGATCTGAAGGATCGGTTTTGTGTCCGCGCGGTGAACTTGTTCGGATACGGCAAGACTCCGCCGTGGTCGGCCGAAACAACGCAATCGCTCGATGATCAAGCGCGTCTCGTCGAAGCCGCGCTACCGGCAAATGTCGACGTAATTTATCTTGTTGGCCACTCGTTCGGCGGGTCGGTTGCCATGAAGGCTGCCGCCCGACTGGGGGGCCGTGTCACCAAGCTGGTCCTGCTTGAGACCAATCCATTTTACCTCCTCAAGCAATCTGATCGCCTCGATGCGTTTGCCGAGGCTATGGACTTACGCAACTGCATCAAGAAATTCGGAGCGCTTGGCGAATGGGCAACCGCCGCTGAAAAATTCGCCGATTACTGGGGTGGCGCGGGAACCTGGCAGAACATGCCGTCGGAGCGACGTATCGCGTTCGCGGAAGCCCTCAAGCCGAATTTTTTTGAATGGGACGCCGTCATGAACGAAACCACATCCGCGGAGCAATGGGCCACTCTTCTGCCAAAAGCGACGCTGCTGGTATGTGATCCCAACACAGTCTTGCCCATTCGCGAGATCACGACAGTCCTGCGTCGGTCGTGTCCCGTGTGGGCCTACAAGGAGGTGGCGGGAGGCGGCCACATGGCCCCGCTCACACGCCCCGACTTGATCAATCCGATAGTCAGTTCATTTCTGGACGCGTGAAAGGTCGCAGATCCGATGTCCGCTTTTGGCACTTAGCGGACGTGCAACAGCCGCCGATCAACGTCTGCTTTCGGGGGTAAAGCAGACATCGCAATTTATGGGCGTCATATCCGCTTATGACCCAAAGCGGACATTGAGCATTGCGGAGCGGTCTAACACGACCAAATCCGTACACTCATTTCACAGGTTTTGCCGACATTACGCTTGCTGACTCCCCATGGCTTCTGGGTAAGCCCGTTGTCTGTTATCGTCTACGCCGCTCCAGAGTTCATCTGGGAAATAACGGACGAAATGTCCGAATGATAAATGGAGAGGAAAAAAATGTCGGATGCAAATCGTCTGCTTTATCTCCGTATCGCGCTGATCGTCGTCGGTCTGACTTTCATATTCGGTATTTATCCATTGGGCATTGTCTGGCCCTCCGGCTGGACTTGGGGACACGGACACTCGCACTATCTGATGATGATCATCGCTATCTACGCAACGCTGGGGGTGTTTTTGCTCCTCGCATCGCGAAATCCCGAGGCGTACAAGAGCATCATCTGGTTCACCGTATGGTCGAGCCTGGTGCACGGCGAACTCATGGCCTATCAGTCTTTCAGCGATGTGGAGGAACGCGGTCATCTATTGGGAGATGTGCCCGCGCTCATCCTCATAGCGATCATTCTTGCAGCATTGATGCCGCGGGCCGCGAAAGCCTGAGTATGGCGGCAGCGATGGCGGGTCTTGGCGTTTCTCGGACTTGGCACGACGTCTGATTTGGGTCCGCAAAGCGACGGCAAGACGATCTCGTTCCGCGCCCGCGCGCAGCCGCGCAACGTCGTGGTGCTGAACAACGGGCGGGCGGTGGTGCGCTAGCGTCGATCGACGGTCGCGCGAACGCGCGGCCAAATCCGGATCGATGGAACAGGAGCAGGATCATGGAAAGCGCAACATTTCGGAAATGGCTGGCGGAGCAAGGGTGTCGCTTCGACCGTCATGAGCATCATGAGCGCGGCCAAGGTCATGTCATGGTGACGGTCCATCGAGAAGGGCGGACATCGCAGGCGCCGCTTGGCGGTTCGCGCGAGGACCTCGATCCTCGCGACTTGCGCCGGGTCTGCGAGGAACTCGGTCTCGATTGGTCCAAGCTGCCTGGATGAGCTTGACCCGATTCGGACTTCACGTTGGAATTTTGCGGGGTTGTGTTTTCAAGAGATTGGATAATATTAAGGCTATCGGAATGAGGCGTTTTCAACGGCGACCGGCGGCAAGTCAAACTAGCACTCGAGGGTAAATCTATCGCGCCGGCGGAAAGCAGCGGCCGAGCTCGCCACGAGCCTCTAACGGGGGAGAATCTAAATGCGGGGGCTATTCGGAGAAATCATAGAATGGATGGGGCGAGGGATTCCGATCATCATCCTTCTTGGAACAGCATTTATTTGTTTTGTACTGTATGAAAACGAAAGATATACGCACGCGGATGCGGCGACCTTTGAGACCACCATTATAATTGGAGTAGCAGTCGCGGCGATTGTTTTCGTTATCGGGCGGGCGCTTCACTATTTCCTCGGCGGCAAAAGTTGACTACGCACCAACGCGCGAGCCGACCTGGCGGCGGACATTGAGGACTCGCCAAGGAATGTCCGCTTTTGACCCAAAGCGGACATTCGTTGGGATCAACACCAACTGGCTTCGTCGGCGCGAGGCGCCCGCAAGAGTTCTTGAATGTTCGCCTCGATCAAGCGAAATCCGATATTTCCGTAAAGCTTCTGGCGCCCCTCGTTCAACACGAAGCTCGGACTGCCCTCTATTCGCATCTTGTCAGCGTCTTGGTAGTCCGCAGCCAAGCGAGCAAACGCGACCCCACTGTGAATGCATCGTTCGATAGCGACGATATCGACACCGAGGGCTCCGGCTATCTCACATTGAACATCCCAGCGCGCGATGTCCCGGCAGTCTCGGAAAAACGCACAGCGGAACGCCCAAAGCACTCGATCGAAAATGCTCCCCATAGAATCGGTTCGCGCCGTTCGAGACTCGTGCTCCCACTGCTGGACTGCCTTCATGAACAGATGCGCACTGACCGATGTCGCAGGGCGCGCCTTCAACCAAATTTCCGGGTGAACTTCGATATGAGGAAACCGCTCCGCCACCTGCCGCAAATGCGAGTTGAACCCGTCATATCCCCCTTTGTCATTCCAGGTCGAGGTAATCTTCCGGGCTGTATCGCCGAAGACCGAGCAGAACTGATGCTTTATTCGAACGGCGTCGCCAAATTTTTCTTTAACCGCATCGACGCGAGCCTGTGAGGCGTACGCCCAGATGCACAAGACATCCGAGAAATATCTAACCTCGACCATGCTCATCTTACGTTCCCCATCCAGATTGAAGGATCTAGATTGAATAGAATAATTTGGAACGAGCGCCCCTCTTAGACCACCGTTCCGAAAATCGCACCGATACCGGCTGTCAATGCCATCGCCAGTGCGCCCCAAAATGTGACACGCGTTGTGGCTCTTAGAACATTCGCACCGCCTGCTCTCGCTCCAATCGCTCCCAGCAACGCAAGAAACCCCAGTGACGCGCCGGAGACAACTGGAACAAGCGTTCCGGCTGGAGCAAGGAAAATCATAAGCAAGGGCATAGCGGCGCCGACAGCAAATGTCGCGGCGGACGTCAGTGCGGCTTGTATGGGACGCGCGGTGCTGATCTCCGAAATTCCGAGTTCATCGCGCGCATGCGCGGCCAAGGCATCCTTCGCCATCAGTTGCCGCGCAACCTGCCGGGCAAGCTTTTGATCGACGCCGCGCTTGATGTAGATGTCAGCAAGCTCCGCATGCTCGAAGTCGATATTCTCGCTGAGTTCCTTGCGTTCGCGCGCCAGATCCGCCTTTTCAGTGTCCGATTGCGAACTGACGGATACGTACTCGCCGGCAGCCATCGACATGGCCCCTGCCACAAGCCCTGCGACACCGGCAATCAGCACGTCATTTTGCTTGGCAGCCGCGGCGGCGACGCCGACGATCAAACTAGCGGTCGAGACGATGCCATCGTTGGCCCCCAAGACCGCCGCTCTCAACCATCCTATGCGCGCAACGAGGTGTTTTTCCGGATGTATGTGAAGGCGGCTCATGATTTCCTCCTCATCAAGCAGGTCTCTTGTTCGGAAATCGATCGATCCGAGTTTGATTCAGCGGTAAGAGCGGACATCGTGATGAGAGTACGTCATGTCCGTTGATGACCCAAAGCGAACTTTTAATTGTTCTAATTATTGGAAGACCGCGAGCACCACTCAGCCATGCGCGTTGAGGATGAGCAATACCCATAAATAGGGGCGATCGGTTGCATCAATTTTCGATGGCATTGATGTCGATCAATACGCGAGCGGAGGAATACTTCTACGTTAGCAATCGTCATCGACTCATGACGATAATGGGGAGGAGTATATGGTGCATTTTACGCGGCTTATCTTCTTCGTGCCGATGTTGCTGTCCCCCGCTCTGGCTTTGGCTGGTCCAGCCGAAGAAGCGAATGCAGCAATCGACCGCTGGTCGGCTGCCTATACGTCCAATGATCCGGAGAACATCGCCAAGAACTATTGTCCGGATGCGATCCTTTTCGGAACTGTCAGCCCCATTATGTCCGAGGGGACGCAAGCGATCATAACTTATTTCACGCCCACAAAAGGAACCGGCAACAAAAACACGATTGACGAGCGGCGCACAATCGTAATCGACGATAAGGCCGTCGAAGTCGCCGGCTTTTACACGTTTACCCGGATGGTGGAAGGCAAGCCGGTACCGGGCCCATCGCGCTTCACCATGCTTGTCACCAAGCGCGGAAGTGAATGGTGCATAGCGCATCATCATTCTTCGCCACACGTCCTGCCGAAGAACTGACTCTGTTACGGAAGTGAGGCCGCCTCAGTTGGCGGCCTCATAATTTTAAAGCGGGCCGCCGGAATAGCGGCCTTCCGCAGCATGTTTGTATGGTCCGACGCAACCTCCCGCGTGCTACCGTTCAGAATAACGGCGAGAAAAACCAAGGAGACATGCAATGGAAAACTGTTTCTTTTGCGCTCTAATTCCGCCCGAATGGATAGGGGTCATGGCTATTGTCATGCCCCTGTTGTTCATCGCGATTGTGGGCATTCCGGTTGCGAACATCTTGCACCGGGCTGGACGCAGCCGGTGGTGGATACTCATCGCGTTTGTGCCGCTCGCGAACCTCATTGGCTTGTGGATCTTTGCGTTCACCCGATGGCCTAATCTCGATAAGTAATTCATCGACCCGGCCTGTCGAAGTTCAGCTAAGCTTCGCGCGAGCGGGCGTTGATTGTGTCCGCTTTTCTCGGATCGCGCTAGAACTTGCTTAACTGTAAGTTTATCCACGATACTGCCGATATTCCGCGATCACTTTAGGAAGTACGAAATCTCCCCCGCCTAGCCTCAATCTCCCAATCGCGTTGGCTAGGCTGTGACATGCAGGACCTAAGGCGCGTGAAGCGCACGCAAATGCTGAAGCCTGGCAAGATCGTCACCGCTGATTCAGCGGGTACGATTGACTGCTTGGTGTGCGACTTGACCAATTTAGGGGCGGGCCTGCGCATTTCGCCGGGAGATTCCGTTCCGGATCTTTTCGAGCTGATCTTCAATTCGCGTCTTTTTAGCCGAAGCTGCCAAGTTCGCTGGAGACAGAACGACCGCCTGGGCGTGGAATTCACTCCCGCGCACTAACGCCGCGGCGGCCGCCGCGGTCACCATCGGTTAACCACCCTAGTCCTGAGTCCGAGAATACGAATTGAGCGCTCCGCTGTTTCTTGCCGCTTATTAACCCGCCACGGCAGTCCTCGGTAACAAGCCGATAATTGTCTCACCTTATACTTGCGGCTTCGAGTGAGCCCATCGGCCGGAGCAGCCGAGTCATTCTCCGGTATACGAAGAGCTCACACGCGCTGCCTAAGGGTGAACATCATCGACGTGGATCTTGCATGAGCCGCATCACGGTCATTTCCGACTCGGTCGACTGGGCCAGCGATCTCAAGGCTCGGCTGGCTCAATATTTCGAGGCGGAGTGCTTTCACCTCGACGAACTTCCGAACACGGCGCTCAGCGAATTTACGTTCGTCGACATCGATTTGATAGACCCGGAAAAAGTTTCCAGTCTCAAGCATTGGCTAAAACGGCGTCCGGCGAACGGACAGGTTATTTTCGGCGTCAATCGAAAGTCACACCTCCAAACCATGCAGGCATATGCCGCCGGCGCCACCGATCTGTTCCCCCGGCCGATCGACGGCAGGCTGCTGTGGTGGAAGCTGTCGGGCGGACTAAGCTCGATCGCCAAGAACTCCGCCGGGTCCGCAAGCGAGTTTTGCGAAGGTATGTCCACCTGCGTGAACGCGTTGCAGAACATGTTTGCCGCGGCAATGTCGGGCCGGACGCTCGATATGCGGTTACTCAAGGCGGCCAGCGACGAGATCGTTGCAAGGATCGAGGAAGAAGGGTTGGCCCATTGGCTCGATGTCATTCGCGAGCACCATAGCCAAACGTACCAGCATAGCTTGATCATTACCGCCGTGGCCGTGTCGTTCGGCCAGCATCTCGGCTTCAGCGATGCGGATAAACACCGGCTGGCGTCGGCGGGGCTCCTTCACGACATCGGCAAGGCTCGAATTCCAATCGAAATCCTGGAAAAGCCCGGACCGCTCAACGAGGCGGAAGTCGCTGTCATGCGAACCCATCCCGAGCTCGGCCTGGAAGCGCTACATGAAGTGCCGGCACTCCATCCGGAGATGCTCGACGTGGTCGTCCATCACCATGAGTATCTCGACGGTTCTGGGTACCCGCACGGCCTTCATGCGAATGAAATTTCGGACTTGGTTCGAACCATTACCATCGCAGACATCTTTGGCGCGCTCATGGAACGACGCCCATACAAACCGCCGCTGCCAGGCGCGGACGCGTATCGCATCCTGTTGGACATGGGGTCGAGGCTCGACAAGGATCTGGTCCGGGAGTTTCGTCCCCTCGCGCAGAGCGTAAACTGACACACGGCCAGGATGGCGGCGGCTAGGCTCGGCTGACAAACGTTTTGGCGAGGTTTCGTGCGAATGCCTTGATTTTTCCAAACAACTTATGCGTGGCTTTCCACAGCCGCAGGGATCGAAGCAGGACCAAAAGCCGGGTCACCCGATGGTAGGCCCACGCGAAGGCGCGAAACGACATCAGTTTAGGGCGAGTGATTTGGAAAATCCGTTCGAGGACGAGAATTTTTATTGCCTCTCCAACGATCAGAAGAAGCGCGCCCCGCATCTGTCGTCCGGTGCCCATCAAGTAAAAGCCAAGCGGCTTGATGGGTTCCAGTACAAGGAGGGGAACGATAAAAAGCAGCAGAGACGTATAAGGCCCCAGCGACTTAATCCATGTTTCGATGCGAAGAAGCGCCGGAATTCTATCAAGCCATCTCCCTATGGGTCGAACCAGCAAGACAAACAGCGCGTCGATCAGAAAATAGGCGGCGGCCAGGACCCACAGCAGCGGTCTTAGAATTTTCCTGATGGCGCGCGTAATGTGCATGATCCCGACCAACGTCAGATTTGAAGCTGCAACGGATCGAACCAAAACTCCGATCAGGTAAGCATCCTAATGCGTGCTGTTCTACAGATCCCCCGCGAGGGTCATGGCAATGCGCTCGCGATAGCTGACGATCTCGTCATGGCCACGCAGGTCCTTGGCGACCGCACCGCCTTCTAGCAGCAGTACGC
Organism: uncultured Alphaproteobacteria bacterium; assembly: GCA_963751685.1. GTDB lineage: Bacteria > Pseudomonadota > Alphaproteobacteria > Rhizobiales > Xanthobacteraceae > Palsa-892. The sequence continues at coordinate 60,929 of CAVVVV010000019.1, forward strand.
GGTCGAAGTGCTGCAGGTAGAGCGGGTCATGCAAGCTCATCAGGACGGTCTTGCGGCCGAACTCGGGCGCCTTGCTGATCGATTGATAGAATCGCATTCGCGTCTCGACGTCACAGTTCGCCATCGGTTCGTCGAAGATGCCGATGAAAACCCGAGGGTCGAGAAAACGGTAGAATGCGCCCGCGAGCGCCAGCCGCTGCAACTGCCCCGTCGAGAACCCGCGGCCGGCCGGCCATTGCTCGCCGATCCAGGTCCGCATCCCTTCGGGGAGCGCCGTCACCACATCGTCGGCGCCGGAGAAAACGAGCGCCAATCCCATGCGGTCCTTGTCAATCGCCTCCGCGACGAGTCCGGTGAGCGCGCGGGCTGCCTCCATGCCCGGAAGTTCAAGCTCTTGGGTCGCCATGAGCACGTGGTTGAGCCATGATTGCTGACGGATGTTCCGTAACTCATGGCCATCGATCCAGATCGAGCCTTGGGTCGGCACATAGACCTTAGCGATCAAGCGCAGAAGTGTCGTCTTGCCACTGCCATTGCGCCCCACCAAGGCCACCTTCTCTCCCGGTTGAACCGTGAACGAACAGCCGACGAGGACCGGGATGCCGGTCGACGGATAAGCGAATGAGATATCCTCGACGACCAACTCGGGGGTCTTGGTAAGCGCGATATCCTCCGCCCCGCGTTCGTCGACGAGCGGCTCGGTGGCGAGCATGCGCGTCAGATATCCGTAATCCAGATGCTCGTGCTCCAGCTCCGAGAGCGAGGAGCCGAAACTGTGGAGGCCCGATACGAGGATCGAGAGACTCCCCACGATCACGCCGATTTGCAGGTAGGTGTACTTGCCGTCCACAAGCCCGGAGGCGAAGTATCCGCACAGGATCGCCAGCATCGCGACCTCCACCAGCCCGACGAGCAAATTCCATCGGCGATTAAAGCGGGCGAGTTTCAGCGCATTGTCCCTGACCTCGCCGACCAATTCGCGAAAATAGGCATGATAGGGGCCGGTAAGCTTCCACAGGCGGGAACGGAGCCCCGCGCGCGCCGAAGTGAGCGCGTGCTCCACCTCGTATTTCTTGCGCAAGGTGAGCGTCTCGGCCTCGTCGAGCTCTCGCCGCTTGGCTTCGATGAGCCAGTCCCGCACGATCATCGGCCCGGCGGTAAAAATGGCGAGAACGCCGATGATGGGATCGAGGCCCAGGAGCACGAGCGAGCCCATCCCCAATGCCACGGCAGCTCCGAGCAGCGTGCGCTCCGACTGCCACAGACGCAGGATGGCGCCGGTGCCGCGGACCCGCGCCAAGCGATGCAGCTCGATGAACGACGGATCGAGTAGCCGGCCGAGGTCGAGCGATGCTAGCTTGGCCAGCATGCGCTCTTCCATCATGTCCCACAGCGCCAGCTCGAAGCGCTTGGCGCGCAGACCGAGAATGGCGGTCACGGCCGTTTCGGCAAGCCGATAGATTAAGTAGAGAGCGATGCCGGCCGCGACCGTCAACCAATCGATGGTGACATTGCTCACGACGTGGCCGAGGAGGCCGCCGAACAGAGCATAAAATCCGAGTTGGCGCAGCGAGCCGAACGCGCTTCCCGCCCAGGTGATCTTGACGTAGAGCGGATCGAGGCTCGTAACCAAGCGATTCACGGTGACGAGCGTATCCTTCGTCTCCCGCAGCAGACGTATGGCGGATGTGAAAAAGCCCATGGCATCTCTCGCTCTGCAGATCGCATCCTGCATGCATGCTCTGCGCCAATGAAAAGTCTAGTTTATACACCGGCGCCTCCGCCAACGAAAAACCCCGGGATAATGTCCGGGGTTTTGCTGATTACGCGGTGGCGAAGGAGTGCGTGACGGTCGAAAATTATTTCGGACTCATCCGCGCCGATCCCGGGTGACCGGGCACTTTAAAACGCTTGCCGGTGTCGGTGACCTCGGTTCCGTTGACGCGGAAGATCGAGAAGTCCTGGTCGAGATAGTTGCCGACCAAAATGTAGCGACCGTCAGGCGTGAAGACAACCGGCTCGGGCAGGCCGCCGACCTCGAGTTCCTTGATCATCGTCACCTTCTTGCCGTCGATGCGGAGCACAGCGATGCTGCCGTTGCGGTGGTAGTAGTAAGCGTTCTTGTTGTTGGACCCGCGGAAATTAGCAGCGGCGGCGATATCGCCCTTCGGAGAAATGGCAAGCCCTTCCGGTGCGTCACCAACCACAACCCGGTCGATGATGCGTGGCGGTTGCGCTTCAAGATCGACAACGTCGACCGTATGGACACTGCCATCCGAGTAACCGGCATTGCCGGCATTCGAGGTCAGTGCGATCTTGCCGTTCGGTGCGACGGCGACGTTGTACGGATACAATCCAGTCAGCAGGTCGAGCTTCGTGTAAGTAACCTTGTCGCCGTCAACATTGAGCAGCGAGACCTTATGGGCATTGAACTTGCTTGCAATTGCGCGCTTGCCGTCCGGCGTGAAGGCAACGTGTGTGACGAAATCGTCCATCGGAACCGTGTCGATCAACTTCACATCGGTGCCCTTCACCGACAGTACGGCGATCGATTTATCGGCGCGATTGGTGACGAGCGCGAGGTTGCCCGCAGGATTGAAGCTCAAGCCGGACGGCTGCTTGCCGAGGGTGAGCGTATTTACAACCTTCGGCGGCTTGGCCTTGAGATCGATCACGTAGACCTTGTCGTCGGGGCCCATTTTTAGCGTGTCGCCCTCTTTGGTCACGTCGATCGAATCCGCGACCAAGGCAACCGAGCCGGTGGGATCGATGTCGAGGTTGACCGGCGGTCCGACGATGGAATTTTTCAGCGGCAGATTGGCGATAATCTTCGGATTTTCCGGGTCGGCAAGATCGACAATCAGAACGGAATCCTTGCCAGCCGGAAGTATGATGGGTTTGCCGTTGTCGTCCCACAAGAGCTTTTCGTCATTGCCGACGATCATCAACGGATCGGCTTGGGCGGCCACCAAGCTGCATCCGAGAAACGCTGCGGTGCTCAGTGTCCGCATCACGCTACGTTCGAGCATGAATTCCTCCCCGGTTTTTGAAGATTTATATTTCTCAACCGAGCAAGTCTTGCGCTTTCAGTCCGTCGACGCAAGCCGATCTTCGGGGTGCTAATGTGCCTGAAATCGAGCCTCCCCGATAGAGACTGTCGCCTTGTCCGGCGCTAAAATGAAATAGCCGTTGGGGGGATGCGCATGACCAACAAAATGGTCCGTACATTTTTCGATTTTGCCCGCCGGCGTGCGCTTCACGCGCTATTGTTCGCAATCATTCCGATCCCGTTATGGATATTGGTTCGCGGAGGGTATTCCGACGCGTTCACGTGGAAGAATGCCGGCATGGTCCTGCTAGCCGCCGCGATCGTCTGGGCACTCCTCATCATCACCGACATGATCGTCGATGCGCTCCAGCGCGTGGGGCGCAATCGGAATTCTTAAACGAGGCTCTCCGCCCCGCCGTGCGGTTTTAGCCGCAGCACCTTGCGCTTTTTCAGCTTATACTCGCGGGGTGCGCCGTGCAGAGATCGAAATGATTTGCCACAGGAGGTCCAGATGACCGCGATTTTGTTCGTAATCGCAATTTCCGCAACTTTGTTGGGGCAAATCCTCGGCTATGCGGGCAGGAAAAAACCTTCCGCCGACAAATTCATGTTTGCTTGCTGGGTCGTTACCGCTCTGTCCATACTCGGAGCGTTGTCGTTGAATTTCAAGGAAGCTAGATTTTTCGGATCATGGATCGCGGCGGCTCTTTATTCCCTATTCGGAGGCAGTTGAAGTTGCGCGGCGAGGCGAAGGAGCTGCCGCACTGATGCAGCCGGCCGGCGAGGACATGTTGCAGAAATAGCCGGACGGAGCGCACGAAAGCATCCGCCCCCTGCTCCATCCACCGGCCGGCCGATTTACCCGGCTGTCATTTTGCCGAAGCGCGCGATGAAAATGCAAGGTCGACACAAGCCGCATGGTTATCCCAGCAGCGGCTGTAGCAATAACCGACGTTGTCGCTGGGGGGAAACGGACCATTAGGATTCTCAGCAGCCTAGCTGACAGCTCCAATAGTTCCCGATGCACTGGCTCAATGTCACGCGCGGGCGCGCCACTGCGGAACTGAAATCTGCCGAGGCGATCAACACTGACGAACCAAGCGCTGCCGCCGCGATCAATACGATGGATTTGCGCATTGCGAGTTCTCCTTCAAGAGCACGCTGCCCCATCCTTGCGTCCGAATTGAAAGGCTATCCACGCTCTACGACCGTGTCGAGGCTAGACTTTATCCCGCCGCAGGAACCGCCGGGCGCCGCTCACCAGGAAGGCGAGAAACATCGCGCAGCTGAATACGGCGCCGAAGCCGAAAACCACGCGGCCGATGGTCTCGTTGGCGGGACCGCTGCCGAAGCTCCAGCTCATGCTGAAGTGACGCTCGCCCGGCCCGAACGCGATCCACAGGAAGATCGCCGCGAACGCGCCGACAATCGAGAGACCGAGCGCGAAGGAAGCTCCTTGCACCCAGCGTGGCGCATCGGGCGACAGGCTGCCATCGGGCAAGGGCTTCGCCGCGGGGAGCGATTGCAGCATCACGGCTAGTCCGCCGGCGACGAACATAAGCCCGGCGACGATGCCGACCCATGAAGGCGTGCCCTTCGTCGGGTACAGGTCGAGGCCGAAAAGGCCGCTGGCGCCAGCGACGATGAAGGCGCCCATCGCGGCGGCGAACAGGCCCCAGAAGATATTCGATTTGCTCGACGAGGCGGTGTCCTCAGCCATGCGCGCGTTCCCTTCGCGCGCAGGCTAGATGGGATCGCTTAATGCCCGGTCAAGAAACGATAAAAATACCAACGCCGGTATTTACCTCTCCACGCGCGTCAACTAATTGCATTTCTCCCAAATCGGCTGGCAGCTGTCGGACCAGAATTTCAAGGACTTAAGGCTCGCCGGCCGCACGCAGCCGGACCAGCCGACGGGCGCGATCCCCGCGGGGTGCGCGCGCCGGAGCGATTGGCAAAGATTTGGCGTATCGGACGGACAGCAGTTATTCGTCCCCGGGCAGGCAAGCGGAGAGGCGCTCGGACAGGTTGTCTTTGTCGATCGTTGATCCGTCGGCGCGCCGCGCCCGGCCTGGCTGATCTGGTCGGCCTTGCTGTCCTGCGCCTGAGCGGCGTTGACATAGATCGATGCCGCGAAGATTCCGGCGAGAACGAATAACATGCGCATTGATTCCTCCCATGGCGATGAAGAACAAACTGTACTTCCAGGCCTCAATTGTTTTTGAACGCCGTAAATTACGCCGCTACTTGGCGGGCAAGCAAAGCCTATTGGTCTCATGCCATCTCGTGCCCGCCGGGCATCGCTTATATCGCTGCACGGATTTAAAACCGGGGTCGCGGAGCGGCTTATAATCGAAGATCACAACGACCAGCGCGAGCGTCGAGACGCAAGCCAACGTAAGCGCTAAATGTTTGAGCATCGGTTTCCTTCCTCGCGCCGTTTTTCGCCGCTGCAAGGCGGATGTCTGGATTAAACACCCTTATGGAGCAGAATTCACGCCTAGAGTAATGCGGTTATTATAGCGGAAATCAAATTCCGCGAGATAGCGGTGCTAGGGCTTTTCCTTGCAATGCCGATAGACGCCGCGCTTGCGGCTACGCCCCCCTCACCCGGATCGCTGACGCCTGGATTTCGGCCTTGCAGTCGCGTAGCGTTCCTCACGTGTGGGTTGGATGCCTCGAACTCGAAGGAGAGCGAGATGAAAACAGCAATCACGATTTCGTTGACGATGGCCCTATCCGTAGCCGCCATGGTTCCCGCATCGGCGCAGGTTGCATCTAGTCCGGTTGGTCATTCGCCTTCGGCGGGACCTTGGATCGTCGGCGGAATCGGATTGGGGGCGCTCAGCGTGATTGCGCGCGCCGGCGTTGTGAGCGCCCGCGAAAAACGGGAGCTGACATCGGCCGAAGCGAGACAAGCGATTATTTTGCCGTTTGCCTGGGTATTCACATTCAAAACGGTATTCACAACCAAAGTGAAGTGGTCCGGGCCAGACGACGAAGGGCCGGAAGAAAAGCTCAAATTCCTATATATGCCGAGTGAAAAATCAACGTTGAAGCCTTGTAGCGGCTGTCCACCGCGAAACTGACCAATCATTCAGACAGCACCCGAATTTTCAATCGGACCCGCAACCAAGCGCCGTGTCTTACCAAGCAATCAGAATCCGATCATTTCGAATTCTTGGCCTCGCGACAATCTTGAGCAGCAAAAAGCCCCGGAATTGTCCGGGGCTTTGTCGCCGTCTTGTGGGTAATTAAAACTCAGGCGGCCGCGAGGGCCTTGCGCGAACGGCGATACGCCATGAAGCCGATGCCGGCGAAGCCGATCAGCATCATCGCCCAGGTGGACGGTTCCGGCACGGACGATACGACGGACGATGCCAGCGACCAGTTCCCCCTTGTTGGGCCAAGCTCTTCCTTTACGGCGCCGGAGATGACGTTGTTTACAAAATCGGCATTGGTGGAGACGACAAAATCCCCGAAAGGCCCAATGCCGTTCGATCCGCCGCTACCGAACGTGCTCATAAACAGCCAAAATATGTTCGACGGCGTCGTCGAATTCTGGACCATCCAGGAGGTAATGCTTCCACTCGTTAAAATGAAAAAATTTCCGATTGACGAGCTTGGCGTGGTGACCGGCGTACAACCGGCGCTCGGCGGAAAACAGGCGGGAGTGGAGGGAATTGTAAAATTGCCGGAGGTGAGTTGAAGGCTTGAAATCGAGCCGCCGACTAAATACGGAATGGTCCCCGAAAATCCGGCCGTATCAAAATTAAAGGTGACAGAACCCGTCAGCTGTATCCCATAATTAGTAAACTGGGGATCGCCCGGCGGGGGATTGATAAACGTCGAGTATAGCGGGCCGGTGTAATTATAGGTCGTCGTTACGGCCAAGGCCGGTAGCGGGCCAAACACCACGGCCCCGATCGCTGCCGCGCCGATAAGTTTCATACGCATGATCGCTCCCCTGAGATTCCCGGTTACATTTTCGACCATGCACCTTTGCGCCGTGAAGTAACCGGCCAATGTGTCGCACGCCTAAAGTAAGTCAATTGATGTGGGTCACTTGGCGGCATTGTTATTGCCACAATTGAACGTTGCCACAATTGAACGATCCGCCCTTCACGATCGCTCCTTGTTTTTTTTGGCGGACGAGAGAACCACAAAGTTTTGCCGCCGATATCATCTTTAAATCTGGGGCCGTCCAGCCCGAAACTAAATTCGGTACCCTTACTTTCAGAGTCGAAGATGTACGGTATCGAACATAGAGACGACGCTGACGAGCGCCGCAAAAATGCACTGGCGAGGCTGCCGCGTGCGATTTGCCAAATCAGGCTCTAGTTATTTTGATTTCTGCGGTAAAATGATTATGTATTTGGCTCGCACGTTTGACGCCGCCCGTCCCAATGCTGCCCCTTCGGACATCTATATTGCGCAATCTTGTCGCCGCTCTTGTCGGTCGTAATTCTGTCGGCATTGAAGAAAGCCAACGCGACCGCCAATGATAGGCAGAAACTAAGGAAGCTTTTTTTGGACATTTCTTCCCCCTGTCTGTGGACGGGCTAACTTATCACGTGAAAATAAGCCCAGTTAAGAGGTCTGCTTAGAAGCCTTCAGAATGCAGCCGAATTGAATGTTTCGCTTCACCCTACAGGAGGATGCGAGCAGCTAAATCAATGGTATTCGACTAAGGATTGCAACTCTCCAAAAGCAAGCAGACCCTTCCCGCGTTCATAAACCAAGGAGGGGAAACCAAATGCTAAAGTAGCTAGCCGCAGCTCTCGTCTGCGCTTCTACGCTGGCTCTGTTGATCGGCGTCATTCATTACGCGCCGCCCGTCGGATCGAATATCGAAAAGGTGCAGACAGGCAAAGGTTGCCCAAAGGGGCAACACTGGAGTGGAGGTGAGTGCCGAAAAGTATGAACGAACCAAGCCCAGCCATGAGATCAAAATAACGACCAGATAGAGCGTCAACACCCGCCGCAATCATCTCGGGAGTGATTTCATGATCCCGCGCTACAAGGCCTGGATCGCTCCGAAGGACTACGAGGCGTTCAAACGGCTCATGCCAAACGACCCTGACCTCCCCAACACCTATGATGAATGGCTCAAGCTCGCGAACAAGGAGATTGCCGAAATTCAAGCGGCTGGGCATTTCGTCGAGAGAGTGGAGGTCTACCCGAACGAGTTCGCCGCTTATTGCCACGCGAGCGGGATTGATGGAAATAGCGCCCTTCTCCACGCTTTCTCCGTCGCAAAAGCCCGCAAGAAACACTGACTTACACCAATTTTCATCGGCGCAAGCGGCAAGAGCCCGGATCGTACTGGCCAGTTCAAACGCAAGCCGCGCTGTGTGAGAGCGCGGCACAGTTCAAGGCCAATCGCGCAGTACCCTCCTCTAGGCTGCGACAATTTTGCAAATAGTAATTGGGGCAAGATTGAATGAGGATATGAGTTCTCTGGAAGTCTTCTCCCTCGCCCGGTGGCTTATCCGCCGGGCTTTTCTTTAACTCCCACGTTTGGCTGCCTTGGTTTTCTTCCGTTCCGCCTCCGGGCGCTTCGGGCGCGGTTAGTCTTTCTTCTCGCCGCTCGCGACAATCTTGAGCATCAAGTGAGTGCTTTGCGCTGACGGCGATACGCCATGAAGCCGATTCCCGGCGAAGCCGATCAGCATCATCGCCCAGGTTGATGGTTCGGGAACCGCAGAAACCTCAGTTGTCGCAAACGAAAAGTCTGACGCCACTACAGAGCGTACATTACAAGCATCGCCAGCAATCGCGCATTCCCAAGAATTGGGGAAACCAACAACTAGAGGATTTATTCCAGTGGAGGTGCCCAAAGGATTTTGAAACGTAAGTTCGAGCTCCGCAGTCTCGGTTTCGAAAGCAACCGTGGCCGGAACTCCCACTGGATTAATAAATGTATATGTAGTGCCGGGCAGCGTAGAGCCTATGGTCGTTGTCAGATCGAAGCTGATAACTATCGCGCTAGGGAGTGATAATACCGTAAAATTCCCGCTCAGAGTGCCGCCGTCGTCAAAGGGCACATTGTTCAAAATCCATGTGACATTCGCCTTAACCGGCGTAACCAAACTGCTCATCGCAGCAATTAAAGCTGCCGCGCAGAAAAGCTTCATTCTCATTGTCGCCCCCACCGATATTCCCCGGACCTCAAAGACAATTATGCCTATTTTCACACTGCATTGCGAGGAAGAAAGGGGACTGATTGGCGGTAATTAGCTGCCGCTTTTAGTTCTTGCCCCTGCTTTTTGGGGAGACTCGCTGGCTTTTTCGGAGTCATGCTCTTGTGGCTCTTCGGCTTCGTTTGAAGCATTTTTTTCAGAACGTCATCGCGAGATTTTTCGGGGCATCCCATATGTCCAAAGCCTCTGGTACTAGCGAGCCCAAACTCCCTCCGGGGGAGACAGATCCAAACCAACTATACATCGCTGTAGGACGGGCAATCCATGCGTGGGAGAATATGGAGGAAGCGCTTGCACGTCTTTTTTCATTGCTGACTGGATTGCCCGAAACTCCTCACGCGCTTTCCGATTACGGGGCCGACAATAGACGATTTATAGACCGCCATACGGCATTAAGGGCGGCTGCGACCGAATACTTTGTTTTATTCCCGGGCCAGCAGCACGAAGGGGAAGTGGCCTCTATCCTCCAAACCGCATTAGAGCTTTCTATCAAGAGGCACCGGGTGGCCCATGGTGTCGTCACGCAGTGGGGCGAGTTTCAATTACCCGACACCTTAGCTTCCGGGGAGGAGTTTGAGGTGAAAAGCACTTTTCTATACCGATGGGGTGCGCCTTGGTACTCAAGGATTACCCTGCGAACGGACCCCGTGGGAGGAAACGCCGCTTCAATCGAAGGCGTACAAAAGGAATTTGAGGCCCTGCACACTCGTATTTTCAATATTACTTTCGAACTGCCACGCAGATCATAGCGCGGTAGACGTTCGGGATTACAAGTTTCAGCATCTCCACCGAGAATGCTTTCGCAAAAGGGGCAAGCTTCCAGAGTTCTTCGTCTAACGTCTTAGCTCCAGCTTCGATCATCGCGGGCGTAATGCCGGCTCGCCAACCCCGTTAGGTGTGGCCGAAACTAGCGCTGGGGGTTTGGTACGTAAAGTACACATATAGGTATTAACTCGGGTATATATACTTGACACCACAAGCACCATATGAGGTACTTAGCCCGGAGGACCCTAAGTCCTCTGGCGACCCCATTGATACTGTTGAGATAACACCCGAGATGCTTCGTGCGGGTACGGATAAATATTACGATCTAGACATGGATTTCTGCTGTGCAGAAACAATTGCGTTCGCAATTTTTATGGCAATGGCGAATACATCAACCGCGTTACAAAGGTTCCGCTTTGTGGATGCCACACGCTATCCGGCAAAGTAGCGAATATAAGCAGATTGTGGCCAGTGGTTTCAGCGATTTTTTGAAACCGCTTCTTAGGGTTTTTTGCGTCTGGCACATCGATTACGAGCGGATTGTTCGGTTCGCCTGTTGGAATGTAAGGCGGCGGAACCATTACTTCGCATACCTTCCTGACTACCTCAGTCTCAAAAGTGAGAGCAACCAATGTATGCGCGAAAGAATTCCGCACGACCTTGATAGCGTGTAGGTTTGCTCTGGTTTGGGACCCAAACAAACCGGTTGCAAATCCGAGTTTAATTTTTGCATCAAAGCTGTGTAACGGCCCGCTTGAATGAAATAGAATCTTGTCGCTGTCGTCTGTAATAACTAGCTTTCTCTTGATAAGCGTACGAAGGGTAGTTTCGACGGAGCTTCCCAATAAAACCGCTACAGTTCTGTCGTTTTGATCTTTGTTTACTTCTGTAACGAAGCTTTCAAAGTCTGCGGCAGTGGGATCTTTTTTTACAAAGCTTGCGAGGGCTTCTTCCGGTGTCGTCATCAAAAGACCCCTATCCAAAAAAAGAAGCAGAAAGCCGCTTCCTAGCGGCCCTCCACGGTGCATTTAAATCCAAGCGACAACCTAGGGCTAAATCGAAAAAGAAGGCGAGTCCTAAGAGGAAAAAATGATCCTCCCACACTCGTGGAATTCTTGAAATTTATTGCTCTTTCTTCGGGGCCGGGCGTTTCGTCGTTTTGATCTGATACGTTACTTTTCCTGGCTGACGGGAAATAGTCAAATTACGAGCAATCCCAAGTCCAGCCTTCATACAGTCTGAGCTAGATTTACTCCCGTCACAGATGCAGTTTTCTTCATCCACGCTGCCAGATTTTCTAGAACTGTAAGTGCAATTGCATTTTGCCGCAAATTGTTTTCGAGATGAGTGATGTTATCCTCCGCCACGACGGGTAACACCACCGCCGTTACAACGAATAAGGAAGCAAACATAACAATAGCGGTCGTTCGTTTTTCTTGATCGCTTAGGCAGTTCACGCTTCTCGTTGTCGCCATGAATAAATCTCCCCTACAGGTTCGTCCGCTACCTCACCCAAATACGCCTTACCTTACGCGGCGGAATGTGCTTACGCCAGCGCATGAATCTCGCAGCCTGAAATTTGAAAGTTGGCTTAGTGAGGTTGACGGTACGTGAGACGCTTGCCCGACGATACCCTTCATCGCAAGTGCCGCACGTTCCCCATCATTAGTTCCGAGCGCAATTCGGTGGTTGTATCGGAAATCAAATTCCGCGAGATAGCGATGCAAATGCTTCTCGCTGCAATGCTGATACACGCCTTTCATTCCGCGTTTGAAGATTGAGAAGAAACCTTCGACCGAATTGGTATGAACATCCCCGCGCACATATTCTTTCGCGAGTGTGCTTGACTGTTTCATGCGTCTATAAAGGTGTTTACCATACCTCTGTGATAGAGCGTGCTTTCGTCGGTATGTAAGCGGCTCTCGAGTGCGATGTTATCGCCAACGATTTTCATTACGCTATCTTTGTCCATTGTGCTGGCAACATGGAATGAGCGAACCTTGCCGCCACGCTCCACAAACGAAAGATCGCGCGCTTATTGCGGGACCATGACCTCCCTTGGTGTATGGTTGCCGCTTGTGCGCTGTGCGCGGGCTTCTCAACCTCGCCAAAATAGGTTTCGTCGGCTTCGACGATCTTGCCTTCGCCGCCCATTGGAGGCAACAAACCGCCAGTCACGCATTGCCTCACGAATACGATGGCCATAAACCACGCGCTCTTGTATGTGATTGCCAAGCGTGCGGTGTAACTGATGCGCGCTGATGCCCTTCTTGCTCGACACCATGAGATAGAAGCGCGCGAGCCACTTATCAATTTGATATGGCTGCGCTCCATAACGCTGCCGGTCGTCACTGAGAAGTCCTTGCGGCACTCAGGCTCCCCACAACGATACACGCCCGGCTTATTAGTCGCGTAGGACTTGAGGCCTCCACAGTGCGGGCAAATAGGCTCACCCTCCCAGCGAAGCTCTTCTAAGAGCTTCGGGCTTCATCCTCGTTATTAAAATAACATTTCAGAGGAATGGATTTAGACATGGCTGAAACTTTCGTTGAAGCTTGGTTACTTGCGGCCCTCGGTAAACCGCCCGCTCAACATATCTGGCGATGAGCCTGCTGGCTTCGTGTACCGGCGCGTAAGCCACCCTAAAGGGCGCGAGATTCGTAATCCCGGTTTTAAGGATTTCCCGGCGACTCCGTTCGAGCGAAAGAATGTTCTTTCTTAGCAGGATGTCCAAAAGAGCGGAGACGATTACGCCAGCGGCTAGGCCCTGCTCGACATATCGTTTGTATCTTGCTGACGTCAGGCTGTAGCCATCGACTATCCGACGAATTTCGCATCCCCAATGAACTAGGCATTTGCCTAAGCATATAGTGCTTGTGGTGTCAAGTATATATATGGGTATTAACTCCTATCGTTTCAAAATCCCCCTGTCCGTTCATGGGCTTCCGCGCGCCTTCATACGGAAGCCAAAATGACTCGCCTATATTGTTCGGCATTCCCCCATCGGAGGCGTAACGGCGCTATTCGCGCCGCGGCTTCCGTTTGGGCCCGCAGCCAACCTTGGGCAGGCTGCGCAAGCTTGCCTGCCTAACAACCCTGGTTTGAACGGACAATTTTCGTCATGCTCGATATCGCGCCCCATACGCTTCTGCCGGCGGAGCCCGTTGCGATGGACACTCCGAACCCCCTCCCCGTGCTCGGCGACAAGATCTCGCTGCGCGCGCTCTTGGTCGGCGACCGCATCGACACCACCGCGCTCGAGCGCGACGAGACGCTGCCGACGGTCTCCACGCTGCCGCTCGCCTTGCGCGCGGGCGAGAACGGCATCGCCGTCGTGTTCCGCTACGGCGTCGTCGTGTTCATCGGGCTCACGCCCGCCGAAGAGAGCGAGGTGCAGAAGAAGATCCGCAGCCGCATCACCGGCCCGTTCAAGGCGCGCGAGCGCGAGGAGGAGACGGCGCAAATGGAGGTTTCCATCGAGCGCGAGGACCAGATCCCGCCGGGCGGGCCGATCTACGTCAAGGACATGGCGATCGAGCGCCTTCTGCTCGTCGCCTATGCGCTCGCCGACAGCGTCGTGCTGGCGCGCGACGAGCGCGAAGTGTCGAGCGTCTTCGACACGCTGGAGCCGTTCGCGCGCGAGTTGGCCGAGCACGGGCGCACGCCCGGCGGCCGCCGCTCGATTCTGAAGCACATCGGCAATGCGCTGCTCGTGCAGCACCGCGTTTCCGGCCGCGTGGCGGTGGCCGAGGACCCCGACGTGTTGTGGGACCGGCCGGATCTTTCGCGCCTCTATTCGCGCCTCAAGGACGAGTACGAATTGAAGGAGCGCGTCGACGGGCTAACGCGCAAGCTCGCGGTGATCTCGGAGACGGCGCAGGCGCTGACCGACATGATCGACACCCAGCGCTCGTTGCGGCTGGAGGTTCTGATCGTGGCGCTGATCGCGTTCGAGATCGCGATCACGTTTTATCAGATGTTTGCGGGCGGGGTTGGGCGTTAGCTTAATTGTCATGCCCGGCCTCGTGCCGGGCATCCACGTCTTTCTTTGCAGCCTAAGACGTGGATGGCCGGGACAAGCCCGGCCATGACCCGATAAAAATTTATCAGATGCATGCGGGCGACGTAAGGCGCTAATCATCAGAGCGGCGCTGTCGACTACTATTTTGCCCCATACTCCGCATCCGCCACCTGCTGCATCCACTCCACGTATTTTCCGTCGACCGCTTCCTGCACCGTGATGTGAACCATGCCGGTGGTCGGCGATGCCCCGTGCCAGTGCACCTCGCCCGGCGCGATCCACACCGTGTCGCCGGGGCGGATTTCGCGCAGCGGCCCGCCCTTCGCCTGCACGCGGCCGAAGCCCGAGACCACGTGCAGCGACTGGCCGAGGGGGTGTGTATGCCAGGCGGTGCGCGCGCCCGGCTCGAAGGAGACGCGGTTCGAGACCGCGCGCGCGGGCGCGGGCGACTGGATGATCGGCTCCTGCCACACGGTGCCGGTGAAATATTCCTTCGGCGCGCGGCGCGTCGGCCGCGAGCCCGCGGGGTAGATGTCCATGGCGGTGCCTCCGGGGTGATGGTTTTGGGTACTATAAATCGTCATGCCCGCGCTTGTCGCGGGCATCCACGTCTTTGCAACAAGGGAGGCGTGGATGCCCGGCAACGCAGGCAAGTCTACGCAGCCTGCGCATGCTTGGCTGCGTGCCGGGCATGACAAGTAAAGGGCTAGCGCCCTCAGTCGGAAGAGGCGTCGGCGAGTTTTTTCTTCACGGCGCGTTGGTGCTCTTCCTCGGCGCGGGCGAATTCGAGATGCGAGCGCGCGATGCGAAAAAGCTGCTCGCGCGCGTCGAGCAATTCCACCCCGGCCGCGCGCTTCAGGCAATCGGCGGCGGCGTCGCGATGTTGCTGAACCTTGCTCATGAGCTTTCTTTGGGCTCCCTTTGCTTACAGGCGGGAGCGCGATTGTCTCTCAGCCGCTGGTGCCTGTAGCTTCGAACCGGCGATAGGCGGACCTTGCCCGCATTCGCGGCGATTGGCGAGGGGTGTTTTTGGCCGCCCCCACCGACATTCTTGAGCCGAAATTTGCTACGATGCTCCTTGAGGTCCTGCAACAAGGCTCGCACCGATCATGAAACTCACCCGCCGGCAATTGATCCGTTCCGCCCTCGCCTCCTTCGCGGCCTCGGAACTGCCCTGGCCCGTTTACGCGCAGGAGCCGCGCACGCCCATCATCTTCGTGCACGGCAACGGCGACCATGCCGCCTTGTGGATCACGACGCTGTGGCGCTTCGAGAGCAATAGCTATCCGCGCGAGCGCATGCTGGCATTCAATTTCACCGATCCGCTCGCGCGCGCCGACGATGCGGTGGCGGAAAAGGGACGCTCGTCGACGGAAGACCAGCTGCGCGAGCTCACGGCGGCGATCAAATCCGTGCGCGAGCGCACGGGGGCCGCGCGCGTCGCGCTGGTCTCGAGCTCGCGCGGCGGCTACGCGGTTCGCAACTTCATCCAGAACGGCGGCGCCTCGCAGGTGAGCCACGCGGTGTTCTGCGGCGTTCCCAATAAGGGCGTCTTTAACTGGGAAGCCAATCCCGGCAGCGAGTTCAACGGCCGCGCGCCGTTCCTGCAGCGCCTCAATGGCGGGGAGCGCGACGTGGTCGCGGGCACGGCGTTTTTGACGCTCAGAAGCGACGGCAACGACAAATACGCCCAGCCCGACGGAAAATTTATCGGCAAGCCGGGCGTGCCCACGGGAATTACGTTCGAAGGCCCGGAATTGCGCGGCGCCACCAATCTGGTGCTCGGCACGCTCGACCACCGCGAAACCGCGTTCCATCCGCGGGCGTTTTCCGAAATGTACAAATTCATCGCCGGGCGCGAGCCGGAGAGACTGTCCATCGCGCAGGAGCCGCAGCCCGTGCTCGACGGCCTCGTCACCGGCTTGCCGGGCGGCACGCCGACGAACCGCCCGTTAGCCGGGGCCCGGGTCGAAGTGTACCGGGTCTCGCCGCAAACGGGCGAGCGCATCGGCGCGGAGATCCACCGCCGCGTCACCGGCGAGAACGGGCAATGGGGGCCACTGACGGTCGATCCCACCTGGTTCCTCGAATTCATGATCGAAGCGACGGAGCATCCGACGACGCATATTTATCGCTCGCCTTTCTTGCGCTCCTCGACGGTCGTGCATTTGCGTCCCGGCCGGCCGCTGGGGCCGAGCGACGCGGGAGCGGGTGCGGTGGTGCTGATGTCGCGGCCGCGCGGCTATTTCGGAATTCCGCGCGACATCGTGCTGCTCGACGGCGTGGAGGCCAAGGGTATTTCCCCCGGCGTTCCCACCGATTCCGTCGCGACCCTGCGGCTGCCCGCCGACGAGGTCGGACGGCCGGTCACCGCGGTATTCAATGACGAGAAGATCGTGGCGCGGCCCTGGGCCGCCGCCGAAAATCGGATTGCGATCGCGGAATTGACGTATTGATTCTCCCCCTCTCCCCATCCGAACTCGGGTTTACCCGAGTTCTGTATTTTGAAATGGCTGAAGTCGGATAAATCCGACTTCAGCGCGGGGAGAGGTAGAATACGACGTTCACGCCGCCTGAGGCGGCTCTTTCAGCGTTTGCAGCGGACCATCGGCGGGCTGATGCGGCGGCGGTGAGGAGAGCGCCGGAGCGGGATCGAAGCCCTTCCAGAAGGTTTTCGCATCCTTGAAATCGGAATAGGCGTCTTCGGCCGAATTCATGAGCGATTCCAGCCGCGCCTTCTGGTGGCCGATGATGAGGCCGGCGGCGAAGGCGCGGTGCTGGTTCTTGGCAGCGGGCTTGCGCCCCCTGGCGCCGCCGATGATTTCACCCCTGAGGCCGGCTTGCACGGCGACGTCGTTGACGTCGCCGAGCGTGTCTTGCAGCTTCCTCAGGCTCGCCAAGAGCTCGCGCTTGCGCCGCTTCTTGCCGGGGAAAAGTTTCGAGAAGAATTCGGCGGCGTAGCGAAGCTTCTTCACGCGAATGCGCAATCGATGCCGCGCGGCGGGATCGAGCGTGGCGAGGTGCTTGCCTTCCTTCTTGATCTTCCGGCGGCGGCGCGTCAGCTCCTCGACGGCGAAGGATTCGATCGGGCGGGCGCGCGCGAGCCGCGCCGGCTCGTTCTGGTTCATGGTCCAGGGGCCGGTCTCGATCCAGGCCGCGAGCTCCAGCATCAGCGCGCGGAAGCGCACCGAATTCGCCGCCTGGCGCGCGCGCTCATAGGCCTTGGCGCGTTGCGCGCTATAGCTGCGATAGAGGCTCTGCAAGCCGCTTTCCTCGCGATATTCGCGGCGGAGCGGCAGCATCACCTCGGCGAGAAACACGTCGAGATCGCGGGGCGGCGCCAGCACGCCGGTCATCCAGCGGATCTCCGACTTGATCGTGTCGATCTGAGAATCGATCAAAAAGCCGGAGAACACCGAGAGCGCCGTGCGCAGGCGGCGGAAACCGATGCGCATCTGATGCAGCGCCGCGGCATCGCCCGCGCCCATCGCCCGCTCGTTGCCGGCCACCTGATGCAGGCAGCCATGCGCGATGACGCGAAACGCCTCGGCCGAAATCATCCCCGCAAGCAGGTGAACGGGCCCGGCGGTGACGACTTCTTCCGTCGCGTTTCGAAGCAGGCGGTAGCCGCGCTCGCCTTCGGCTTCGACGGCAAGGCGCAGCGGAACCGTCTCGTCCAGCATCCAGATGAATTGAAACAATTCCGAAGGCTCGCCGCGCTTGAGCGCGATTTCCACCTCGGAAAAAGCCGCCGATCGCGCGCCGGTATCGATCTTGTGGTCGTCGACGGTGATCCCGATTTCCGAGCCGCCGCGGGAAACGACATGCGAGGTGCGCTTGACGCGCGAGCGGAAGACGGGCTTCAGCGCGCTGCGGACTTTTTCGCTCAGTTCCGGCGGATAGGCATGGCCGTTCTGGAGGGAAAAGTCGGGCTGCGCGCTATGGACGGTCTCTTCCCATTCGATGCGATCGGGCGCGCAATGCGTGGCGCCGTTGGGGAATTCCACCAGCTGCACATGATGGCCGGCGCCGTTGTTGCGCAGGCGCAACGAGACGCCCGCCTCATACAGCGAACGATCGTCGGTGTCGTAATAGACGGAAGTCAGCGTATCGCTGCGGGCGGCGCGTTTCGGCGCCAGCTCCTCCGTGAGCTGATCTCGGAGACGCGCGGCCGCGTCCGGCGCAAGCTCGAATTTGATCCGGAGATCGTTTTGTTCGCTCGTCATTACCGGAACCGCCGCTCACATAAGCCTACGACACCCCGGAAATCGGTCAGGACCCGTGACCGAAGTGGGTACCAAAATGGGCTACACAATACTTCTCAGATCGACGAAATCCTCGATGGGGCGCTTGTCACAATCAAGCGAAAACTCTGCCGCCCGGCGATTTCCGCGCTCGCTAGAATTCCAGCGCGGCATCAACGGCTTCGACGCGCTTCGTAGAAGTCCGTAGGACTTGGCCGGTAAGACTTGATCAGTAAGATTTGGGAAGTCCCAGGGTCTTCTCGGCGATGAAATTCAAGATCATTTGCGCGCTCACCGGCGCGAGCCGCGCGATCATCGCCTCACGCAGATACCGCTCGACGTGGAACTCCTTGGCGTAGCCCATGCCGCCGTGCGTTAGCATCGCCGTTTCACACGCCGAAAAGCAGGCTTCGGCCGCGAGGTATTTGGCGGCATTGGCCTCGGCCCCGCAGGGCTGGCCGCCGTCGTAGAGTTCGGCGGCGCGGAAGACCATCAGGTTCGCGGCCTCCAGCTCCATCCAGCATTTCGCCAGCGGATGCTGGATCGCCTGATTTTTCCCGATCGGCCGGCCGAAGACGACGCGCTCCTTGGCATAGCCGACCGCCCGCTTCAGCGCCGCACGCCCGAGGCCGACGGCTTCGGCGGCGATCAGAATGCGCTCGGGATTGAAGCCGTGAATGATGCAGGCAAAGCCCTGGCCCTCCTCGTCGATGCGGTCGGCCACCGGCACCGGTAATTTGTCGATGAAGAGCTGGTTGGAATCGACGGCCTTGCGGCCCATCTTCTCGATCTCGCGCACCTCGACGAAGCGGCGGTCGAGATCGGTGTAGAAGAGGCTAAGCCCCGCGGTTTTCTTCGCTTCGCTGGCGGGCGCGGTGCGGGCGAGAAGCAGCATCTTGTTCGCGACCTGCGCCGTCGAAATCCAGATTTTTTGCCCGGAGACGAGATACCGCTCCCCTTCCCGCACCGCCTTGGTCTTCAAATTGAGGGTGTCGAGGCCGGTATCGGGCTCGGTGACGGCGAAGCAAGCCTTGTCCTCACCCGCGACGAGCGGCGGCAGCATGCGGCGTTTCTGCTCGGCGGAGCCGAACACCACCACCGGGTTGAGGCCGAAGATGTTCATATGAATCGCGGAAGCCCCGGAAAGCCCGGCGCCGGATTCGGCGATCGCCTGCATCATCACCGCGGCGTCGGTGATGCCGAGGCCGGAGCCGCCATATTCCTCCGGAATGCAAATGCCGAGAAAGCCGGCATCGGCGAAGGCGCGATGGAAATCGTCGGGGAATCCGCCCTCGCGGTCGCGCTTCAGCCAATAGTCGTCGCCGAAGCGGGCGCAGATGCGCTCGATCGCCGCTTGCAGCGATTGCCTATCCCCGGCCGGCGTATAGTTCATGACGTTTCCTTGACGCTTCCCCACGGCGATTGAAGCCGAGGCCAGGGCACCCGGCAATAGCGCGAGATCGTGAGGTGCGCGTCCTCATACAACAAGCTTTCCGCAGTTTCCGTTTTATGTCCGCTCTTCCCCGAAAGCGGACATTCGTGCATGAGCCACACTCGCGAGTTAATGCGTCAAGGAGCGCAGCTCTTCGGACGTATCGCGTAGGCGACGGGCGAGCTGTTGCGCAATGTTGACGAGCATGGCCTGGGCGATGCGCGGATGATCTTTTAGGATCATGTCGAAGTCTTCGCGGGTCAGAAGGTACGCTTCGACATCCTCGTCGGCGATCACATGAGCCGAGCGAGGCATGTTTTCCAACATGCCCATCTCACCCACCGCACAGCCGGGTCCAAGGCTTGCCAGCCGACGCTCCATATTCGCTACCGTGACGCGGACGCTTACGCTTCCTCGCTTGAGGATCCACATGCGGTCGGCGGGGTCGCCAGCTCGGCAGAGAACGCTGCGCGCCGGGTATTGGACGACCTGAAGACGGCTGGTCAGAACGCCAATCTCGTCGCCGGTCATATGACGGGTAAGATCGGCCTCGTGCAAAGGAAGCTCAAGAAGCATTTGCGCGCGGTCTTCGCCACGAATTATTTTCTCCTCCGCCCATTCCAGGGCGGTATCACGATCGGAGAACATGACGTAGTCAGACTTACCAAGTGCAGATTTCACCATCTTGGAGAATTTCGGGCTCGCACCGCATGCCACCAGTATTTTCGCCCCCCCGGCAAATCGCCGCATCGTTTGCTGCAATACGGTGACGCCGGATGTATCGACTTCGCTTACGCGGCGCATATCCAGAATGACAATATCGGCGGACTTCTGAAGTTCACGTAGCTGAACCGCCAGATCATCGGCATTGCCGAAGAACAATACGCCCTGCAGTTCGAGAATCGATATTCGCGCGCCTTGGCCGCGCAGAAAATCCGCCTGCTGCTGGGAGCGGACACGTTTGGAATGAAGCTGCGCGCTAGTAAATTGCTGTGCAACAATGGGGCGGCTCATTTGCGCGATAAAAATCAAGCACGATAGTGCCACGCCAACGCCGGCACCAACAACTGGTTCACCGATGACGGTTGCGGAAAGAACCGCTGCAACAACCAGAAGATTGAGACGAGCACGACCGCGATCGCTCTTTTCACGCGCCAACGCCTCACGCAGGACTTGCAGCGTCCAGCGATCGACTAGGCGCAACGAGGCAACTAAAAGGATAGCGGCGAGCACGACAAGCGGAAGCGAAAAAATAAGTCCTGGAATCAACAACGTGGTGAGCAGCAGCACCCCTCCAATTGCGATCGTCGAAATGCGGCTGCGCCCGCCTGCGCGATAGTTTGCGGTCGACAAATTGATCGACGTCGACACGACAAGGCCGCCGGTAATCGCCGATACCATATTTGCAATACCCTGACCGATGACGTCGCGGCGGGGGGCAATAACCGTGTCCGCGAGTTGTTGGGCGGTCCGAAGCGCAAAGAATGTGTCGAGGGTTCCGAGCGCCGCCAACGTGAGCGAGCCAAACACGAGAATCTTCAGCGTTCCAACATTGCTCAGAAGCGATTCAGCTGCATGAAAATCAATTTGTGAAACAGTCCAGATCGAGCCGAGTTTGATCCGGCCGACGGTTCCTCCTAGATCAACGTCGGGAAACCATGCACGCATGGCGTGGAATACAAGGAAGCCAAAAATCAATCCCACCAACAAATTCGGGGCGCGCGGCAGATATTTTTCGAGCAGCAACATTCCGGCGAATAATCCGAGACCGAACACGGCAATAAATGGATGCGGCCATTGCAGGGCGACAATATCGCTGACTACCTCACTGAGGGCGGGTTCGCCCGCCAAGATAGGCAGTTGCCGCAATATCATCAGGAGGCCGATACCGCTTACGAAGCCGGCGAGCACTGGATAGGGAGTGAATTTAATAATGCGAGACACGCCCGTCGCTGCGAAGACAATCTGCAAGGCACCAACAAGCAGAACTAGTATGGGAAGCAATGCGATGACCGTATTCGCATCGCCGCGCGAAATCTTTGCAAGTGCCGCAACCGAGCTTGCTTGCACCAGCGCGATGGGTGTCGTCGGAATCGTGGTGACGAATGAGGACTGGCGGAAGATCGCGGCCGTGATTCCCGCGCTCACTGCGCAAAGCAAGCCAGCAACTGCGCCACGAGCGGCGTATTCGGGCCCAAGTTCGGAAAAGACCAGCACGCCGGCCGCGATGCACAGCGGCAAGGCGACAAAAGCAACCGTGAAGCCTGCAGCCAGCTCACGCAAGACGGCGGATTGCACCAGCTTCGCGCGCAGCGGGCGCTCAGCGTCAGTATGCTCTGATTTTCCGCGCATTCCCGCGCCGCTGTAACCGGGGCATTTTCTATCCCTCCGAGACTTGGTTGTTCGAAAAGCGCTTCAATCTAATGCCAGTTCCCTAGGAAGCAAAAGCCAGGGCGGTACCCAGGATTCCTGTCTCATAGCCGCGTCGCGAATGTCCGCTTTGGGTCAAAAGCGGACATGAGGTTCTAAATTTGCGATGTCCGCTTTACCCCCGATAACGGACATGCCTGCGTGTTTATGAGTTCACGCTCTAGTTTTTCAGCGTCAACGTGACATAGAGACGCCAGACGCGCTCGTGCTCGGAATCGATCCCCTTGGCGAACACGAAGTCGGTCTTGACGTGCTCCCAATCGAAGCGGAAGCCGCCGCCGGCGGAACTGCCGCCGTCGGAGGCGAGGAAGCCGGGCAGCGGATTGGCGAAATAGATTTTGCCGTAATCGATGAAGCCGAAGAGCTGCGCCGCCGGCCGCGCGCCCGCCGGCTTCTCCCAAATATCGTAGCGAAGCTCGCCGAGCACCATCCAGCAGCGGTCGCCGCTCAATTGCGAGGGATCGAAAGCGCGGCCGAAGTCGCGGCCGCCATAACCGCATTGCTCGCCCGATAGTTCCGGATTGAACCCGTATTGGCTCGACGCCGACACGTAGGTCGAGAATCCGTTGCCCAGCGGCTGCTTGCGGCTGGCGCTCGCTTCCACCTTGGTGAAATCCGCGCGGCCGTTGCCGACGGAGGCAAGAACGCTTCCCATCTGCGTGCTGCCGAGCCCCTTCAAGCCTTGGCTGAGCGTGACGTTCCACTGATTGCTGCCCTTCCAGCTGTCGACGGAATCGCCGTCGAGCAGGAGCCGCACGCCGCGCAGCCTGTCGTCGGTGAAGGGAAGGCCGAGAAGATTGCTGCTCGATTCGCTCGCAAACAAAAGTGCGCTGAGCGTGAGATTGCGCTCGAGCGAGCGAACAAACGCGTAGCTCAAGCCCGTCTCGAAATTCGTGCTCTTGTATCGGTAGTCGAAGATGCGCAACTCCGCGCCCGGACGGCCCTGGCTGTAGGTGCCGTTGAGGAGAAAGGCGAGACCCTCGATGTTCAGCACCTGGCGGTACTTGGCGCCGAAATACTCGAGTTCGCTCAGCTTGAAAGTGTCGGCATAGAGAAAGGTGAGCTGCTCATGCTGGCCGAACAAATTGTTGAAGGTCGCCGAGCTCAGCGATTGATAGGGTCCCTTGGTGTTGGTGCCGCGATTGTCGAGCCGGACCAGGAGATCGAGCGGCTTTTCGGTCATCGTCACGATCAACACGAAGGCGCCGTCGGCGGGCCGCAGCGCCTTCCATTTATAGGCGAACTTCAGCCCCGGCAGGTCGCTGGTGTCGAGATAGTGCTCGAGCGTATGGACGTTGAGCGGCCGGTCGGCGGTAATCTTCGCCGCGTAGTCGGAGAAAAAATCGCGATAGCGCGAAATCGTCGCCGGCCACTCGACCCGCTCGATATAGCCCTCGATCACCCGGATGACGACGACGCCCTCTTTGTCAGAATCTTTCTCCGGGGCGGCGGCACGCGAAATCACATAGCCGTCGTCGGCATATTTCTTGGTGATGCGCTTGGAAACGGTGCGAAGCTCTTCGAGCGTCACTTGCCGCCCGAGAAATTCGGCATAGAGCGGGCGAAGCTCGGCCTTGTCGTAGATTGTAGAGCCGGTGATGCTAAGCGAGCGCAGAACGAAATTCGCCGGCCCCTCGTCCATCTCGCGGCCGGAGCGGCGGGGAAGTGCCGGCACCGCCAGCGGCGAAAAGCGCTCGGCGGGCTGCGCCTTCGGCAGCTGCGGAAGTTGAAAGCGCCGCTGCTCGCGGCCAAGCTCGGATTTGAGCGGCGTTTGCGCGGCCGCAACACACGGCAGGCCGGCAAGCACGAGGACCGCGAGAAGCCGGCCCGGCCCGGATACCATTACCCTGATCCCTCTCCCCGGCCAAAGCTTGCCGCAACCGCAGAGCGGGTGTCCAGACGGCGGCTTGCGTCATATCATGCGGGCGAGATCGCCGCGCGAAGGAATTGTGGCGAAGCGAAATTGTGGCGAGAGCATCGGGTGAGAACGATTTTGAGCGCCAGCGATACGCCGCAAGCGACGCCGTACCGAGTGCGCGCCTTCAATACGGCGGCCGCCTCCGAGAACAAGATTCACGACGATACGGTCGCGCGCCGGTTCGGTTTTTCCGGCGGCCTCGTGCCCGGCGTCGAGGTCTACGCCTACATGACGCACATGGCGATCGAGCGCTGGGGCCGCGCCTGGCTCGACGGCGGCGACGCCGAATGCCGTTTTCTCTCCCCGGTCTATGACGGCAAGGACGTGGAAGTCACCGCCGTAGCCGCAGACGGCGCGCTCGCGATCCAGGTCGAAAGCGAGGGTGCGATCTGCGCGAGCGGGACGGCATCGCTCGGGGGGCGGCGCGAAGCGCGCCGCAATTCGACCGCGCGCAAATCCCGCTGCCGCCGGCCACACGCCCGCCGGCGGACGAGCGCTCGCTCGCGGAGGGTAGCTGGCTCGGCATTCATCCGTTTCGGATCACCGCCGCCTACGCGGCGGAGTATCTTCGCGACGTGCGCGAAACGAGCCCCCTCTACGCGAGCGAAAACCTCGCGCATCCCGGCATCGTGCTTCGCCTTTGCAACCAGGCGCTGGTGCAAAACGTGGTGCTCGGACCCTGGATCCATGTCGGCAGCACGGTGCGGAATTTTTCCGCCGCCAAGATCGGCGACGAGCTTTCGGTGCTCGCGCGCGTCGGCGCGAATTACGAGCGCAAGGGCCATGCCTTCGTCGATCTCGACGTGCGGGTGCAGGCCGAGGATCGAGCCATCGCGCATATCCTGCACGTCGCGATCTACCGGCCGCGCCAAGTCGTGGAAATCTAAGTCGCGGAAAGCGCCTGATCGTCGCGCTACTTCACGGCCCTGCGACGGGTCGCGGCAGGAAGGCGGCGCGGCTTCGTTTCCGGCATGACCGCGATGACGAGCAGGAAGCCGACGAGGCCGACGCCCATCAGCATCAAAAACGCGGGGCGATGGCCGAAGGCATCGACCGCGTGGCCCGCAAGCGTCGTGCTGAGCGCGGCGCCGATGCCGACCGCGGTGGCGACCACGCCTTGGGCGAGATTGAAGTGGCCGCTGCCTCGCGTCGCGTCGGCGATGACGAGGGGAACGAGAATGCCGATCGTCGCCGCCGAAATTCCGTCTAGGAGCTGCACGAGCGTAATCAAATAGGGGTCGGAAGTGAGCGCGAGAACCAACCCGCGAATGGGAAGCGGCGCGAAGGCCAACATCAAAAGCGGGCGCCTTCCCACGCGTTCCACCTGCCGGCCCACCCAGCCCGAGATCGCGGAGCCGACGAGCTGCGGGCCGACGATGGCGCCGGCGATCAGCAGGCTCGATTGTTGATTTCCTTCGAGCACCAGCGCGCTCGCCATGAACGGCAATAGGGAGGCGTTGGCGAGTTGGAAGAGAACCACCGCGGCCGCCAGAATCATCAGCGCGCGATTGGTGGAAAGCTCGCCGAGACCATGCAGGGTGTCGGTGCGCGGCACCAGCGCGCCGCCGCGCGCGGAGATCAGGTCGATCTCGCTTTTGTGGATTTGCGAAAGCGCGATCATCGCGGGAATTCCGAGCGCCGCGGTCAGGAAAAATATCGTTTCATAGCCGAAGCGGTATCCGAAGTAGCCCATGATGAAGGCGGCGATGGCGTTGCCGAGCGCCGCAAAGCGCACGTTGCGGGCGAGGCGTTCGCTGAAGCCGGCATAACCGACAAGCCCCAGGCTGATGGCGATGGTCGCGGGACCGAGCACACAGGTGGCGATGGCGTGCAGCACCTCGGCGAGCACGACAACCGAGAAGAGCGGCCAGAGCGCGATCAGAACCGCCGCTGCCGATATTCCCGCCACCCCGATCAAGGCGAGCCGGCGCTTGCCGGGGACGGCGTCCACCAGCGCGCCGGCGGGAACCTGGATCGCGAGGCCCAGGAGACTGCCTACCGTTAAGGCAATGCCGATGTGGCCCTGCGACCACGCCTGCGCCGTGAGATAGGCGGCAATGAATGGACCGAATCCCGCCTGAATGTCGGCGACAAAAAAGTTAAACCAGTCCAGCGCCCGCAAGCTATGGGAAGATGGCTTGTCGGCCGGTCGCAATGCTGCGAGGGTAGCGGTATCCGCTGGCGAGGCCCGGGTCACACCGTCTCACATCCTGATTCGCGGAAAATGGGCGCTAGCGGAACAATAACTCCGCTCGGTGCCTTCGGTTTCGCCCCATCGCGCGAAAAAACGAGGAAGTATGTCCGCAATCGCGGAACCAAAGCGTTTCGATACCGTTGTATCAAGCCCATAGTTCACACAAGGAGAAACCGTGAAAATCGCGCAGATCGCCCCATTGTTTGAAAGCGTCCCGCCACGCCTGTACGGAGGTACCGAACGCGTCGTTTCGTATCTCACCGAAGAGCTCGTACGGCAGGGCCATGAGGTGACGCTATTCGCGAGCGGCGATTCGATCACGGCGGCTGACCTCGTGAGTTGCGCGCCGGAGGCGCTGCGGCTCGACCCCCGCGTGCGCGATCACATTCCCTATCACATGATCATGCTCGATCGGGTCCGCGAACGAATGGAGGATTTCGACATCCTCCATTTTCACATCGACCAGTTCCAGTATCCGCTTTTTCGGCCGCACGCGCACCGCACCGTCACCACCCTGCACGGCCGGCAGGACCTGCCCGACCTGAAGGCCCTTTACGGCTATTTCGACGACATGCCGCTGGTTTCGATCTCGAACAACCAGCGCCTGCCGTTGCCGCAGGCGAATTTCGCCGCCACCGTCTATCACGGTCTGCCGCTCGATCTGTTGCAGCCCACCTTCCAGCCGCGCGGCGGCTATGTCGCGTTTTTGGGCCGCATTTCGAGCGAGAAGCGTCCGGATCGCGCCATTCATATCGCGCGCAAGCTCGGCATCCCGCTCAAGATCGCCGCCAAGGTCGACAAGGTGGACGAGAAATATTTCCGCGAGGAGATCATGCCGTTGCTCGACGGGCCGGGCGTGGAATTCATCGGCGAGATCAATGATCGCGAAAAATCCAAGTTCCTGGGCGAAGCGCTCGCACTCCTCTGCCCGATCGACTGGCCGGAGCCGTTCGGCCTCGTGATGATCGAGGCAATGGCTTGCGGCACACCGGTGCTCGCCTTCCGCAACGGCTCGGTGGCTGAAGTGGTGGATGACGGCGTTACCGGCCGGATCGTGGACAATAACGAGGAAGCCGTGCAGGCGCTTTCCGAGGCCATTTCGCTCGACCGCCGCGCCGTTCGCCGCCGTTTCGAGGAACGCTTTTCGGCCGCGCGCATGGCGAAGGATTACGTCCGGCTTTATCGCAAGCTCCTCGCCAAACGCGGGCGCGAAAAAGCGGTGGACGCGCCGAGGCAACGGCCGGATTATCGCCAGGGCGAGCGCAAATCGGCCCTGCATGCGGATTGAAGCCACGAGCGATACTTCAACACTCGTCGATCTCATTCCCGAAGTCCCTTTCTACATTCCGGCGACGGGACCGGCGACGCGGCCGCGCCGCACGCTCAAGCATGACGACACCTTCGCGGTGGTCGACAGCCACGGCGACATCGGCGCCTCGAAGGGCGGGCCGGACGGCATCTTCCATCGCGATACGCGCTTTCTGTCGCGGCTAGAGCTCCTGTTGAGCGGAATGCAGCCGCTCCTGCTCGGATCGAACCTGCGCGACGACAACGCGGTCCTCACCGTCGATCTCACCAATCCGGATATCTATTTCGACAACCGGCTCGTGCTCGCGAAGGATACGCTGCACGTCGACCGCACGATATTCCTCTGGAACGCGACGCTCTATCAGCGGATCGCCGTGACCAATCACGGCGAGCGCAGCCTCGAGATGCAGCTCGCCCTCACCTTCGGTGGCGATTTCAGCGACGTATTCGAGGTTCGCGGCCTGCGGCGCGAGCGGCGCGGCGTTTCCACGGCGAGCGTCGCCGGCCCGCAATCCGCGCTGCTCCGCTACGACGGTCTCGACGGCAAGCAGCGCGAGACGCGCGTGATGTTCGATCCGAAACCCGCGGAGCTTTCGGAAGGCGCCGCCCGCTTCCAGCTTAAATTCAAGCCCGGCGAAATGCTTCGCATCTTCATCGCGATCCAATGCGATTACCAAGAAGGCCGGCCGCTGCGCCGCTTCCTGCCGGCGCTGTTGTCGGCGCATCACGAGGTGAAGGCGGCGGCGCGCAACATCGCGACGGTCGAAACCTCGAATGCGGTCTTCAACGAGCTCCTGTGCCGCTCGCTTGCCGATCTCTACATGCTGACGACGCGGACGCCCGAGGGGCCTTATCCCTATGGCGGCATTCCCTGGTATTCGACGACGTTCGGGCGCGACGGCCTGATCACGGCGCTGCAAGCGCTGTGGTTCGATCCGCGCATCGCGCGCGGCGTGCTCAACCGGCTGGCGACCTATCAGGCGAAAGAAAACGATGCGTTTTCCGACGCCGAGCCGGGAAAAATCCTGCACGAAATGCGCTGCGGCGAAATGGCCGCGCTGCGTGAAATCCCGTTCGGGCTTTATTACGGCAGCGTCAATTCGACGCCGTTGTTCGTGCTGCTCGCGGGACTCTATTTCGAACGCACCGCCGACGAGCAGACATTGCGCGCGCTGTGGCCCGCGATCGAAGCCGCGCTCAATTGGATCGACGGCCCCGGCGACCCCGATTGCGACGGCTTCGTGGAGTATCACCGGCAAAACGACGACGGCCTCATCAATCAGGGCTGGAAGGATTCGTACGATTCGATTTTTCACGCCGACGGCAGGCTGGCGGAAGGACCGATCGCGCTCGCGGAAGTACAAGGCTATGTCTATGCCGCGAAGCGAACGCTTGCGCGCTGCGCCGAGCGGCTTGGCAAGCATGAACGCGCCCTCGCCCTCGACAATCAAGCCTCGAAGCTCGCCGATCAGTTCGAGCGCGCATTCTGGTGCGAGGATCTCGGCACCTACGCGCTCGCGCTCGACGGCCGCAAGCAACCCTGTCGCGTGCGCACGTCGAATGCCGGCCAGCTCCTGTTATCGGGAATGGTCGATGCAGGCCGGGCGCGCAGGGTCGCGGAGAATTTGCTGCATCCGCGCTTCTTCAGCGGCTGGGGTATCCGCACCGTCGCGACGGACGAGGCGCGCTACAATCCGATGTCCTACCACGACGGTTCGGTGTGGCCGCACGACAACGCGCTGATCGCGCTCGGGCTCTCGCGCTACGGCATGAAGCCTGCGGTGGAGCGTATTTTTACCGGTCTGTTCGATGCGGCGAGCTACATGGACTTGCGCCGGCTGCCGGAATTGTTCTGCGGGTTCCGCCGCCGCCACGGACGGGGACCCACGCTCTATCCCGTCGCCTGCTCGCCGCAGGCGTGGGCGAGCACGGCACCCTTCTCGCTCCTGCAATCATGCTTGGGCTTGGAGCTCGACCCCTTCGCGAACGAGATCCGGCTGCGCGGTCCCACGCTTCCCGCCTTCCTCGATCACGTGCTGATCCGCGAATTGCAGATTGGCTCGGCGACCGCCGACATCGTCGTGCAAAGGGAAAAGGGCCAGATCAGCGTGCAGGTTATTCGTCACAGCGACCCCGTGCGGGTCGTCGTCAGCTCCGATTGAAACGCCTTAGCGCTCCATACGCGACGCGCCGGCCCGGGGAACCAAACAGCCGGTTCGCCGGTTGTCTTGTGCACTGCAACGAATACGGGCGGTCATGACCGATATCGTCGCGCTTACGCTCAATCCTTCGATCGATATTTCGACTTCGGTCGAGCGCGTGGAGCCGTCGCGCAAGCTTCGCTGCGCCGCGCCCCGGCTTTATCCCGGCGGCGGCGGCGTCAATATCGCGCGCGTCGCGATCCGCTTCGGAGCGGGCGTCGAACTCGTTTATCCCACCGGCGGCTCGACCGGCCATCTTCTCCGCCGCCTGATCGAGCGGGAGGGAATTCCCAACCTCGCGGTCGACCTCGCGCAGGAGACGCGCGAGGACCTCACCGTGTTCGAGGAAGCGACCGGCGCCGAGTATCGTTTCGTGCTGCCCGGCCCGCACGTCAGCGAAAGCGAATGGCGAAGCTGCCTCCGAGATTCTCAAATCGCTGCACTCGCGACCGAAATTCATGGTGGCGAGCGGCAGCCTGCCGCCGGACGTGCCGCAGGATTTCTACGCGTATGTGGCGAGGATCGCCCGCAAGCTCGGCGCCAAGTTCGTGCTCGATACTTCCGGCACGGCGCTCGAGCCGGCGCTGAAGGAAGGCGTTTATCTCCTGAAACCGAACTTGCGGGAGTTGAACGAGTTTCTGGGTGCGGAAGCGGTGGACGACGGCGCGATCATCGAAGCCTCGCGGCGCATCATCGCCCGCTACGGCGTCGAAGTCGTCGTCACCTCGCTCGGCGCGGAAGGCGCGCTTCTGGTGAGCGCCAACCAAATCTTGCGGGCGGAGGCGCCGCATGTCCACGCCCTCTCCACGGTCGGGGCCGGCGACAGCTTCCTCGGCGCCATGGTTTCGCGGCTCGCCACGGAACATTCGCTGGAGGATGCCTTTCGCTACGCCGTAGCGGCGGGCGCGGCCGCGGTTCTGACGCCGGGGACGGCGCTTTGCGACAGAGCGGATGTCGAGCGCCTGCTGCCCCAGGTCAAAATCCGGAATTTGGAAGCGCGCAAGCTCGCGGCCGCCGCTCTCTAAGCCGTCTTCTGCCGCACCTTCGTGACGGGCGGCGGTGTCGCCATGTCCGCGAACATCGACATTTCGTCGAAGGTCAGTTCAAGCGCGGTGAGAAATTTATCGCCCCAGAACTTGCTGTCGTTTTGCATGAGCACGCGCATGATGGACTTGTGCCGCTCGCGGCGCTCCTCGAGCGGCATCGAAAGCGCGCGCGCGATCGCGTTCGCCACCGCATCGGCATCGTACGGATTTACGATCAGGGCCGCCTCGCATTCCCGCGCAGCGCCCGCGAACCTCGAAAGCACCAAGACGCCCGGGTCGTCCACGTTCTGGGAGGCGAGATATTCCTTGGCGACGAGATTCATTCCATCGCGCAGCGGCGTCACAAGGCCGACGCGCGCGGAGCGGTAAAGCCCGGCCAGCACGTTACGGCCATAGGACTGGTTGATGTAGCGAATGGGCGTCCAGGCCGCGTCGCCATGCGAGCCGTTGATGTGGCCGGCGGCCGAGCTCACGCTTCGCTCCATCTCGATATATTCGCGGATCTTGGAGCGGCTTCGCGGCGTGATCTGGAGATAGGTCACCTTTTCCCGCCAGGCGGGATTGGCGACGAGAAAACGCTCGAACGCCCCCATGCGCTCCACGAGCCCTTTGCTATAGTCGAGGCGGTCGACGCCGATGATCATGGTGCGGCCGACGAGGCTGTCGATTACGCGGCGCACGACCGCCGACTGCACCGCCTTTTCCGCCCATTCGTTCATTTCCTGCGAGTGGACGCCGACCGGAAATACGCCGAGCACGACCGTTCGCTCGCCCGCCGAAAAGACGCGCAAATCGCGGCTCGCGAGCTTGCATTCATTGGTGAGGTAGCGGGCGAAGTTGATGCTATCGGTTTCGGTCTGGAAGCCGATGAGATTGTAGTAGGTCAGCGTCGAGAACAGCTGCTCGTGATTGGGCAGCGCCGTGAGGATTTCCGGCGGCGGCAGCGGAATGTGGAGGAAGAATCCGATCTTGTTCTGGTGGCCGCGCTCGCGCAGCATCTTGGCGAGCGGGATGAGATGGTAGTCGTGGACCCATATGACGTCGCTGGGCTTGATGACTTTATGCAGCTCCGAAGCGAAGTGCTCGTTCACGCGCAGGTAGCTGGAAAGATCGCGCCGCGAATATTCGGCAAGATCGAGCCGATAATGCAGGATCGGCCACAGCACGCGGTTGGCGAAGCCGTTGTAATATTCGCGGTAGTCCCCCTCGGTGAGATCGGTCACCACGTTCAGCCGGTTGCCGGCGTCGATCGTCCTCGTCTCGATCGCTTCGGGCGAGACGACGCGGCCGCTCCAGCCGAACCAGATGCCCGGATATTTCTTGAAGACTTCTTGCAACGCGACTTCGAGCCCGCCCGCGCGGGTCGCCCCGCGGGTCGGCATCGCAACGCGATTGGAGACGACGATTAGCCGCGCCAATAGCGATCCTCCCAAGTGCGAGACAAGCGCATGGCGGAGAGAATGAGCCCGGCCATCGAATAGGTTTGCGGGAAATTGCCCCACAGCTCCCCAGTGACCGGATGGATGTCCTCGGACAGGAGCCCGTAGCGATTTCTGTGTCTCAGTGCGTCGATAAACAAATCTCGAGCCTCTTCACGGCGTCCAATCGACCACCAGGCATCGATCAACCAAAAACGGCAAACAAGAAAAGCAGTCTCCGGGAGGCCGAAATCATCGGCCGTAGTGTAGCGCATAACGTTGTTGTGGCGGAACAGTTCCTTTTCGATGGCGGACACGGTTTTCGTGAAGCGTGGATCGCTCGCCTCCACCAAGCCGAGCTCGGCGAGCAAGAGGCAACTCGCATCCAGATCCTCCGAGCCGACGGCGCCGGTGAACGCCTCGCGCTTGGAGCTCCACGCCCGTTCCAGGAGCGGGGCTTCGATCGCGTGGGCGGTGTCGGTCCAATGCCGGGCGCGGTCGTGCAGTCCGAGATGGGCGGCAATGGCCGCGAGCCGGTTGCAGCCGGCCCAGCACATGGCGGCCGAATGCGTGTGAACGCGCTGGCGGCCGCGATATTCCCAGATGCCGGAGTCCTCCTGCATCGCGATTTCGGCGGCGCGCACGCCGAGCGGCTCCAAGAGGCGAAAAAGCCCCTCGTCTCCCGGCCGCGGCAGCCGACGATCGAAGAACAGCGGCATCGCCGAGAGGATCACGCTGCCATAGGCATCGTGCTGGCGTTGGGCGACGGCGGCGTTGCCGATGCGCACGGGGCCATGCCCGCGATAGCCTTTGAGGTTTGGAGCGGTGCGCTCTTCCATGGGATCGCTCGGCACGATCGCGTAAACCGGCTTCAAAAGTTCGTTGGTGTTGCCGGCGATCCCGAGAATGAAAGAAATAAAATCTTCCA
Organism: uncultured Alphaproteobacteria bacterium; assembly: GCA_963751685.1. Classification (GTDB taxonomy): domain Bacteria; phylum Pseudomonadota; class Alphaproteobacteria; order Rhizobiales; family Xanthobacteraceae; genus Palsa-892. The sequence goes on from CAVVVV010000019.1 coordinate 94,086, forward strand.
TCGTCCGCGTCGCGCCGATGCGGCTCAACGCCTTCACCACGAAATAGGAATCGCGCAGCCAACAATAGCGGTAATCCCAGGTGCGGCCCGAATCCGGTGCTTCGGGAATCGAGGTGGTGTGCGCGGCGATGATGCCGCCGGTCTCCTCGAAATTGCTGAGCTTGAGCGTGATGGCGGCGCGGATGATGTCGTCCTGCCAATCGTAGGAGATCGACAGACCCCGCACCCAATCGGCCCAATAGTCTTGCGTGTGCGTGAGAAAATCGTTGCAGGTCGAGGCAAGTTCGCCGAGAAAGGATTCGTCGCTGCCGAAGACGAGATGCATCGGGCGCGTCAGCGCGAACGGCGCCTCGCTCTCGATGTAGGAAAGCGGCGCATCGGTCGTCAGCCGCAGGGCGGCATTGCTGGTCCAGTAATTGATGTGATTGCTGCCGAGCGACTGCCGATTGATCGGGACACCGTACTCGGAGGTCGGCCGCACGCGGATCGTGATGCGCGGCAGGCCCGCCATCGGCTCGATGATACGCACGAGCTGGGGCGGCCGGCTGATGCGGCCGAATTTGCGAAAGCGCGGCGCGAAGTCGGTGACCCTCACCGACGCGCCGTCGGCGGCGGTGAGCGTCGTGACGACGATTGCGGTGTTGCGGACATAGTGCGACTCGGTTGTCGCCATCCGGTCGAGCAGCACGTCGGTAAATCCCTTCTCCTCGTCGCCGGCGAGCAGCCGCGAGAAGAGCGGATCGCTGTCGAAGCGCGGAAAGCACCACCAGACGATTTGCGCGTAGGGATTGACGAGCGCCGCCGTGCGGCCGTTGCCAATCACCGCGAGGTCGAGGCTGCTCGGCGTCATCGGACGGGCGCTCCGTCGAGGAGGCGATCGAGCCAATCCCGCACCGCGACGGCGTCATCGAAGACGCCGGCCGCGCCCTTGAAAGGGCGGCCGACCGAGTAGCCGGTGCCCCCGAACGGCGCCAGAACGGCGAAGGCCGACTCGTCCGTCACGTCGTCACCGATGAAAAAGGGAGTGCGTCCGCGGAACGGCGGATCGTGCATGAGGTGGCGGATGCCGGTGCCCTTGGTGAAGCGCTCGGGCTTGACCTCGATCACCCATTTACCGGGAAGGATTTCGACCCCGCTATCCGGGTGCTCGGCAACGATGGCGTCAACGGCTTGGCGCAAGGCGCCGCCACGCTCCGGCGCGAGGCGATAGTGCAGCGCGATCGAATAGCCCTTGTCCTCGATCAAAATTCCCTCGCCCGCCGCCGCGATCAACTGCTCCTTCAATTGCGTGTCGATGGAAAGCGGCGGATGCGTCGCGGGCGAACTCGGCGCGCGGCGAATTTCGGCGCCGTGGCCCCCGATCGCCGGCAATTTGAGCGGCGCGAAAATGCGGTCGATGTCGGTGAGCGGCCGGCCGCTCACCAGCGCGAGCGCGCCCTTCGTTCGGTGCAATAGCTTCGTCAGCGTCTCGCGCAGCTTCGCCGGCACCTTCACTTGCGACGGGGTCGGGGCGAAGTCGAGGATCGTTCCATCGACATCGAGAAGAATCGCGATTCGATCGAGGGCGAGGGCGGGAATCTGCATTCCACGATAGCTGCGCGCGGCGGTGCTATGTGTCAACGCCGATTTCATTATTTCCCGGTTAAATCCTATGATAGTCAATGGTTTATAACGCGCCAGCCGCGATAAGGTTCAATCGCGATCGACGCCGAAACCAGGCCGCAACTCACGCCGAAAGGTGAAACTCTTGCGCGCGCAGCCCGCCATCCTTGTCGCCGATATCGGCGGAACGAAGACGCGGCTCGCATTCGGCCGCCGCGGCGCGCTGAGCGAGATCAAATCGCTGTTCAACGATAACGTGCCGGACTTGCAAGAGCTCCTCGCGCGCGAACTCGCGGCCGCGGGAGGCGACCGGCCGGCCACGGCCGTGCTCGCCGTCGCCGCACCCATCGACGGCGACCGCGTCGCGCTCACCAATCGCGCTTGGCGGTTTTCCATCAGGGAGCTCAAGCGCGCGTTGAAATTAAAGCGGCTAATCGTGGTGAACGACTTCGCCGCGGTCGCTTATGCGCTGCCGGTGCTGAAAGCGAAGGATCTAATACGCATCGGCGGCGGCACCGGCAAAAAGGACGGAAACCTCGTCGCCTGCGGGCCGGGCACGGGCTTTGGCGTCGCCGCGCTCGTGCGTAGGGCGCCGGAGCCTTTCGTGCTGCCGAGCGAAGCGGGACATATGTTGCTCGGGCCGGCGGCGGCGGGCGAGGCGGAAATCTTCGCGCGCCTATCGGCGCCGAAGCCGCTGGTGGTCGAAAATCTCCTGTCCGGGCCCGGTCTCGCGCGTCTGCATCGCGCGCTCGCGGGGCAGGCGTTGAGTTCGGACCAGCTCATCACCAGCGCGAAAGCCGGGGACGCAACGGCGCTCGCCACGATCGAGGTATTTCTGCGGCTCCTCGGCCGCGTGGCAGGCGACATTGCGCTCGCCTTCGATGCGCGCGGCGGCCTCTATATCGCGGGCGGCGTCGGGCGCGCGCTCGCTTCGCTGTTCGCCACCTCGCCTTTCCGCAAGGCGTTCGAGGACCGCCCGACCTATCGCGAAAGATTGGCGGCGATCCCCACCTACGCGATCGTGCATCCCTCGCCCGAATTGCTCGGTGCGCTTACGCTTGGGCTCGCCGCAACGCGCGGTTAAGAGCCGGCGCGGCGGAGCGCGCCGCGAACGAGCGTGGCGTAGAGGCGGTCGCTGAAATTCTTCGGCTGATCGAGCGAAAGGCGCGCCAGCGCGGCCCGGTCGGGATCGGATGTCGCTCCCGTCAGGCCGCCGAACAAAAGCGCGAGCAAGCGCGCGGGCGCGCCCGACGAGGCGTCCTTCAAAATCTGCAAGGCGGGGATGAGACGCTGCTCGACGGCGTCGAAGTCGCTGCCGAACGGGAACGGCGGCAACAGGCCGCGCGCACGCGCGGGTGCAAGCGCGCGAACGATGCGCCCCGGCGTATTTTCGCGGGCATGGGCCGGGATTTCGAAATTCTTCGGGAGTTTGCCCGCCTCCTTTGCCCGGCGCAGAAGTTCCGGCTGAAAGCGCAAATCGGCGATCGACAGCATCGCCGCGATCACGTCCTCGTCGGTTTTGCCGCGCAGATCCGCGACGCCGTATTCGGAAACGACGATGTCGCGCAGATGCCGCGGGATGGTGGTGTGGCCGTAACTCCAGCGGACGTTCGAGGTCAGCTTGCGCCCGACGCCGCGGGTCGCGTTCAGCGTGAGGATCGAGCGCGCATCTTCGAGTGCGAAGGCCTGCGCCACGAAATTATACTGGCCGCCGACGCCGCTCACCACGCGGCCGTCCTCAAGGCCATCGGAAATCGCCGCCCCCATCAGCGTCGCCATCATCGCATTGTTAATGAAGCGGGCCTTGACGCGGGCGCTCCGCTTTTTCTCCTCCTCGCCGTAGAGTTGGTTGGTGAAGGAAACCGCGGTCATTTCAATTTTCGACAAGAGCGCCGGATCCATCTCGCGGAGCGCCCGGTAGAACGCCTTCGGCCCCACGAAAAACGCCGCGTGCATGAATTTTCCGTCGGTCTCGCGCCTGACGATCCCCGCCTTGATCAACTCGATGAAAGACGCCACGAGCATTTCGCTCATGCCGTAGAGCCCCTGCTCGAAGGGGCCCTGTTCGTTCAATACCGGCGTCGGGTGGTCGCCATCGAGCCGGAGGAGAATCTCGCGGAAACCCGCATTGTCCTTGTGGCGGAGAATCATGCCTTGCGCCGCCGCGTCGCCCTCTTGTCCGATGCCGATTTGCAGCGTGCCGCCGTCGGAGACGAGACGGGCGACGTGAAGGCCGATGGCGTAACCCGCATCGGTGATCGGCTGGTCCGGCGGCGCGAACAGCGGAAAATCCGTGGCCTTGCTCTCTAACACGTGGCTGAATTCCTCAGCCGACAGGTCGCCCTCGCCGGGCATGAACGGAAGCTCGGAATTCACTTCGGCAATGAGCTTGAAGCTCGCCGCCCCCGCCGCGCGGGCGGCGAGCAGATCGAGGGTGGTGTCGGTGTTGCAACTGAGGCTGTAGCGCGTCTTGCCGTCGACGACGCGGACACGCTTGGCGACGAGCTGGGCGACGACGTTGACTCCGCGCTCCAGCACGTAGCGCATCGCGTGGGTGTAATTCGCCGAGATGTAGTGCTGTTGCGTCAACGGCACGCCGAGCCAGGCGCCGGCGAGCAGAAAAAACTCGCTCACTCGGATGTTCGGCGGCAGCGTGCCGACGCGCAGCGCCTTGGCGTATTCGAGATCCGGATAGCCGCCGAAGAGGCGCTCGATCACCGGCGCCAAAAAGCGGCGCTCGAGATCGTTGCCATAGCGCGGCTTCTCCAAGGTGAGCGCGGTGATGATGGTGAGCGTGATCGAGGGATCGGCGGCGGCGCGGCGGTAAAGCGCGTTGGCGATATGGTTCGCCTTGCCGAGCCCCAGCGGCAGGCCGAGCACGATCGTCTTGCCGACTTCGCGGATGATTTCTTCCGCGAGCTGATCGGGGTCTGTGAAGGTTCTGGGTACCGCGCTCATGCGCTTTTTAGCTGATCCAGCCGGCGGGGGGCCAAATCTTCCGGCGCGAAGTCGTCGACATCGATGGCCATGGCGACGGCATCGCTCATGGATTCCATCTCTTTCGCCTCGGCGGCGCTGATGACGCCTTTTTCCTTGGCCTCGCGCCAGTCGCGGACTTTCGCATCGTGCATTTTCTTCGTGATCGGCTCGGCCGCGGTGACGGCGCGGAAGGCGTGCTCCAGCCGCGCGATACCGTCATCGGCATCGTCGATATAAAGATCCGACGTCAGCCGCTCGCGCGTTTGCGAGGGCTGCATCAGGATTTCCGCGCATTGGCGGGTGAGATCGTCATGCGGACCGTGGCGGCGGATGCCGAGCGGCTGCACGATCAATTTCAGGAACAGCGCGACGAAGCGATTGGGGAAATTGGCGAATACTTCTTGGAAGCGCGTATCGATCGTTTTCAGTCCCGTTTCCATGCAGAAGGCGAGCAGCGGAAAATCCGTCTCCAGCCGTCCCTCGTCTTCCCAGCGCTTGAGCGCGCCGGAGAGAAGATACAGCTCGGAAAGGATGTCGCCGAGACGGGCCGAGATCATTTCCCTGCGCTTGAGCGCCCCGCCCATGGTGAGGAGCGCCATGTCGGCGGCAAGCGCGAAGCAAGCGGCGTAGCGCGAGAGCTGGCGATAGAATTTGGTCGCCGCACCGGCATCCGGCGCCGGCGAAAGTCCGCCGCCGGTCCAGCTTCGCCCCCAAGCGCGGAACAGCGTCAGCAGGCTGTGGCCGACATGCTTCCAGAACGCATCGTCGAAAAGGTCGAGCGCCTTTTCCGGGTCGGGCTCGGTAAGCGCGTTCATTTCTTTCAAGAGATAGGGGTGCGCGCGGATGGCGCCTTGGCCGAAGACGATGAGATTACGGGTGAGGATGTTCGCCCCCTCGACCGTGATGCCGATCGGCACCGAGCGATAGAGATTGCCGAGGTAGTTGTGCGGGCCGTCGATGATCGCCTTGCCGCCGTGGATGTCCATGGCGTCGGTCACCGAGGCGCGCATGCGCTCGGTCGCATGCAACTTCATGATTGCGGAAATCACCGCCGGATGGTGGCCCTGGTCGAGGCCGGCGCAGGTGAAGCGGCGGGCGGCATCGATAAGGTAAGCGCTGCCGGCGAGACGACCGAGCGCTTCCTGGATGCCCTCGAATTTTCCGATCGGAACGTGGAATTGCTCGCGGACGCGCGCATAGGCGCCCGAGGTGCGCGCCGCGTAGGCCGTGCCGGCGGCGGATTGCGAGGGCAGCGAAATGCCGCGGCCGGCGGCGAGCGCGCTCATCAGCATCTTCCAGCCCTGCCCCACCCGCTCGGCGCCGCCGATGATGTTGTCGAGCGGGATGAAGACGTCGCGGCCCCAATTCGGCCCGTTCTGGAAAACTTGGAAGGCGGGCAAATGGCGGTGGCCGATCTCGACGCCCGCGGTCTTCGTCGGCACCAGCGCGAGCGTGATGCCGATGTCTTCTTTCTTTCCGAGAATATGCTCGGGATCGTAGAGCTTGAAGGCAAGGCCCAAGACGGTGGCGACGGGGCCGAGCGTAATGTAGCGCTTGTGCCAATTGAGCCGGATGCCGATCTCGCGATTGCCGCTATTGTCGCGGCAGACGACGCCCTTGTCGATCATGGAAGCGGCGTCGGAACCGGCCTCGGGGCTGGTCAAGCCGAAGCAGGGAATTTCCGCGCCGGAGGCCAGCCGCGGCAGCCATTGCTTGCGCTGCTCCTCGGTGCCGAAGCGCATCAACAGCTCGCCGGGACCCAGCGAGTTCGGCACCATGACGGTAACCGCCGCCGTCACCGAGCGGCTCGACAATTTGCGGATCACTTCCGAATGCGCAAAGGCGGAAAAGCCGAGCCCGCCATGCTCCTTCGGGATGATCATGCCCCAGAAGCGGTTCTTCTTGATGAAATCCCAGGCCTCCGGCGGAAGATCGCGCAGTTCCCAATTGATCTTCCAGTCGTCGCAGAGCGCACAAAGCTCCTCGACCGGGCCGGCGAGAAAGGCTTGCTCCTCCGCCGAGAGCGTCGCCTTCGGGGTTGCCAAGAGCTTCGACCAGTCGGGATTGCCGGCGAATAATTCCGCGTCCCACCACACGTCGCCGGCCTCGAGCGCCTCGCGCTCGGTGTCGGACATGGTGGGGAGTGCGCCTTTCGCCCAGCGGAAGATCGGCCGGGTCAGATATTCACGCCGCCAGGAGGAAATGTTCATTTGCGCGCCTCACGAAGCGCTGCGCCTTGGAAAGACTCAGTTTAGTATAAGCGCGACGCAAGCCGAAAGGTTGCATCACATACTATGTCATGGCTTGCGCCCCGTTGCCGCAAGCCGACTATTTTCACAAAGATGCGTCTGGTGCGGATAAAGAAAGCTCGCCGGCTTGCGCCCGCGAGCTTCCTGTCTTGTCTCGTCGCAGTTTATTGAATGGCGTCGTTACTTCGTCACTTGGCCGCGAATTTCGCCGCCCTTGTTGGCATCGGTATGAACGTTGACATACCACTTACCGCCCATCAGTTCGGCGGCTTGGGCATCGGTGAGGGTTGCCGAGCCTTCGAACGGGCTGGCGCTCGGCGAGATCGGGACCGCGACGGGGCCGTTCTTTCCCGCCTCGCCGGAATGGAAGTGGGCCATGGTCGCGGGACCCGACAGATCCTTGTAGCTGCCTTTCCAGGACAGCTTCTTGCTGGCGGTGTCATAGGTTGCCGCCACCGAGCCGGTGCCTTTGCTGGCGGTAGGCGGGACCTCGCTGGCACTCTTCAATTCGGCCTTCAGCTTGACGGTTTCGGCAAAGGACGGGGACGCGAGAACAAGCGCCGCCGAGCAGGCGAGCGCGGTCAAAGTAGAGCGCAGAATCTCTGATTTCATGAAGAATCCTCCCATTCAACTTGTTAGGCTCGTTGGCAAACACCGAGCGGCTAGGAATGTTCCGCAACCGTGGATATAGTTTTCGTCTCATTCATTTATACGTAGAGACGCAACCGCTTCCCGGGCAGCAAATCATACGGCGCCCGCCAGCCCGGCAATGCCGAGATCCGGCCGAGCCATGCATGCACGGCCGGATGGCTCGCGGCCAGATGATACCCGCTTTCCTCCGGCGGAAAGGACAGGTAAGCGATCATGGAGAGGTCCGCCACCGTCGGCTGCTCGCCCACCAGAAATGACCGATCCTGAAGGTGTCGCTCGGCGATGCCGAGATAATCGTCGATGCGCTTGCGGAAGAAGGCGAGCACCTGGGGATCGGGAGAAGGCGTGAACGCGCGCTGAAAGCGGTACGTCGCCATGTAGCCGGTGAGCTTGTGGTTGTCCCAAAAAAGCCAGCGCAGGATTTCGAAACGCTCATTGTCGTCCTTGCCGCCGAACCGTCCGTAGCGCTCGGATAAACGCAGCAAAATCGGCGCCGTCTGGGTGAGCCGCACGCCCGAGTTTTCCAGCACGGGAATTTCGCCCAGTTCATTGATCTTCTGGCGCCACTCCGCCGTGCGCGTGACGCCGCCGCCGAAGTCGGTCCATACCGGTTCAAATTCTTGTCCGCACAGCGTCAGCATGAGCGCCAGCTTGTAGCTGTTGCCCGACTCCGGAAAGTAATGCAGGCGGTAAGTGGTCATGGTCTTTTCCTGTCAAAGTGCGGGCCGCGGCGCCGAGGCAACGCCCATTTCTTCCAGCGCATAAGCGATGCGGAGCGCGACATCCTCGCGCCACGGCGCGGCGATGATCTGCACTCCGATCGGCATCGATTTGAGCGGCACGGGCACGGCCACCACCGGCAGCCCGATAAAGGAAATCGGCTGGGTATAGAGCCCGAGATTCGGCCGAATTGGGATTTCGACGCCGTCGATCACCACCGTCTTCTGGCCGATCTTCGGCGCGGTGCAGGGAGAAGCGGGCGCGAGAACGGCGTCGACGCCATCGAAAAGCTTGAGCATTTGCGCGCGGTACCAGCGGCGGAATTTCTGCGCTTTCACCACGAGCGAGGCCGGCACCATCGCGCCCGCGATCAAGCGGTCGCGCACGGCGGGGTCGAAGTCGCGCGCGCGCGTGCGCAGCCGTTCGAGATGCAGCGCCGCGCCTTCGCTGGCGGTAATCACATAGGCGGCGGAGCGGGCGCGTTCGGCTTCAGGGATTTCCACCTCGCGGCTTACGTTCAGCGCCGCGGCGACGCGCGCCAACGCTTCCTTCGCCTCGGGAAAAGCTCCCTTTTGAAAATTGCCGCCGGCAATCGCGATGCGGAGGCCATCAGCGCCGCGTTGTAGAAGCGGCACCACCGATTCCTCGTCGCGATCGGCGCAAACCGGATCCTCGGGGTCGCGGCCCTGCATCGCGTCATAGGCGAGCGCCAGATCCTGCGCCGAGCGCGCGAACGGCCCGACATGATCGAGGCTCGTCACGAACGGAAACGAGCGGGCGCGCGAAAGCCGTCCATAAGTCGGCTTCAGCCCGAAAATCCCGCAATGCGACGCGGGCACGCGAATCGAGCCGTTGGTGTCGGAGCCGAGCGAGAGCGGCACGAGGCCGCCGCCGACCGCGGATGCCGAGCCGCTCGAGGAGCCGCCGGTCATGCGCGCGAGATCATGCGGATTGCGGGCGGGGCCGTAATGGATGTTCTCGCCGGTGAAATCATAGGCGTATTCGCCCATGTTGAGCGCGCCGACGAGGACGGCGCCCGCGGCCTCCAAGCGCTCGATCAGGGGCCCGTCCTTGGCGGCCGGGGCATTGTCGCGATTGATCTTGGAGCCGGCGACGGTCGCAAGCCCCTTCACGTCGAAGAAATTCTTGACGGCGAAGGGCACGCCGGCGAGCGGCCCGGGCGTATTGCCGCCGGAGAGCGCATCGATCGCCTTCGCCTGCTTGCGGGCGCGATCGGCGACGACGGCGGTGAAGGCGTTAAGCGCGGGATTTCCCCGCTCGATGCGCGCGAGCGCCGCTTCGACAACCGCGAGCGCGCTCGCTTCGCCACTCTTGATCGCGGAGGCGATCCGCCATGCCGGCGCCCAGTCGAGATCGAGCGCCATGCATCACGCCTTGAACACCGGCGCCGGCTCCGCCGCGTCCGGCAGCGGGAACTCGTCGACGAGGGCCGCGTGTTTCAGCGTCATTTCGAGATTGGCGCGGATCGCGGGCTTCCATTCAGGCTCGATCGGCAGCGACAGCGCGCGCGCCGCCGCCTCGATGAACTGGTCGATGGTTTCGTCAGGTTTCGCCATTCCTCATCTCCTAGCGCCGCCTCTTTATAGCCAGCCGAGGCGATGAAGCGAAAGCAGCACGAAAGCCGCGCCCAGCGCGAGGCGCCAAGGCTGCAAATACGATGAGCGCGAGAATTTTCATGGGAAAGCCTTGAAAGCTTTACAATGCGACCGCCAGTTTCGCCCGAAACTGGGCGCGCTCGAAATTGTCGAGATCGAGGTTTCGATCCGGGCTGCCGCTGGCGTGGCCGAAGACCTGCCGCTGAAACGTCGTGTTGAACGAGATTTTGTCCGTTACCCGCCACAACAGCGTCGGTCCGACGTAGAGCGCGTTACCAAGATTTTGGCTGGGCCAAGCGTTGCCGAAAGACGAGTGATAATGCGTTTCAACGCCGACGAAGAGTTTTGTCGAAAGCTGATAGGCAAGCGCCATCGACGCTAGCGTCGAGGAAGAATCGATCCAATGGCCGCGGTTTGTCGGATCCTGCGCCGTCTGCGGGGTCCATTGCAAATTCGCCGCCCAGAACAGCTTGTCCGGGATCACCACCGCGTCGACGAACAGCTTGAAGGCGGCACCGAACGAATTCGACGTTTCTCCGGAGACACCGTCGATCCTGCCCCATCGCGGCTCGATCGACAGCGAGATCGCGAACGGGTTTCCCGCGCTCCGCTTCATGATGCGATGCTCGATTTCAAATGAAAGACCATCAAAAGCGACGCGGTTGATATCGTTGAGACCGGGAACGTTGCTGGCGTGATTGTAGGCCCCGAAGAAGGAGCCCGCGATCCACCAATCGTCGGGCAAGCTCTTGCTGAATTCGTATTTTGTGTTCAACGCGCGGTAGCTGCCGCTGCGTTTGCCGAGACGGCCATCATTCTCGTTGGCGAAGCCGGTGTCGCCGGCGTTGCCCACGCTGGTCGGCGAGGTGAAGCCGAAAATATCCTCGCCGGGGACTTCCGCCACCGTGGCCTCGGCGGCGCGGGCGGCGCCCGGCAATCCGCCGGAAAGACAGGCGAGCAGAATGGCAATCGCCATGCCCATCGGCCGCGCTCTTCGGCACGAACGCGGTGACCGCGCCGGCATTAGGGGGCGACTTTGCGCCGCGACATGCTCGCCGCCGGCAGTTCCCGGCCCGCGCGCTCGGCCATCAGCTCTCTTGCCGCCGCGAGCACCGAATCCGCCGGAAGCGTGAGGAGACAGTCGCTCACTCCGCTGCCCCCGCAGCCGGCATTGTGGCACGGCCGGCAGGGATGGCGGTCCGAGGCGACCACGCGATGCGGCACGCGCCACGGGCTCCAAATGTAGTCGTTGGTGGGCCCGAAGATGGCGACAACCGGCGTCTGCATCGCCGCCGCAATGTGAACCGGCGCCGAGTTCGACGGCGATGACGAGTTTCGCCTGCGCGATCAAGGCGGCGAGTTCCTTCATCGAGAGCGCGCCCGAAAAGTCGACGGTCTCCGCGCGGCATGCGGCGCGAATGGCGCTGACCAAGGCGAGGTCCGATTTGGCGGGCGCCCCGGTCAGCACGACGCGCTCGCCATCCTTGACGAGCGCCTCGATGAGACGGGCGGTGCGATCGGGCGGCAAGTACTTATAGGCAAGGCTCGCAGGCGCATGCACGATCACGAAACTGCCGGACACGAGTCCTGCCGCGGCCATCCGATTGCGCACGCTCTGTTCGGCTTCCTCGCCCGGCACGAGCACGAGCTTTCGCTCCTCTTCGCTTGGAAAAAGGCCGAACATGCGCAGCGCGTCGAGGTTCATCTCGACCTGATGCCGGCGCGCATTGGCCGGGTATTTCACGACATGGGTGAAATTCTTTCCCCAAAGCCGGCCGAGCGGACCGTGTCTCCGGGGCGCCACATTGTAGCGCGGCCTGTAGCCACCAACTCAGCCAAAGGGCGCTCGGATGATTGCCGAGGCAGATCAGCATGTCGTAGTGGCGGGAGCGAAGCTTGCGCAACAGACGCAGTTCCGATCCGAGCCTCGTTCCGAAGGAGAGATTTTTGCGCTTGCGCAGGCTGCAATGGATTTCCGCGACCGCCGGATGCAGGCTCAGCATCTCGACGGTGTGGTCGTAAATGAGCGCATCCACTTCGATATGCGGTGCGTGTTGTTTCAACGCCGAAAACAGCGGCGACGTGAGCAGCACATCGCCGTAATGGCGAAGATGCACCACGAGCACGCGGGAAATCTTGGAGAAGTCGACGGTCGAAGAGGGCATCGGTCAGCTTTTTCGCAAAAGGACAGCCAATCGACGACAGTTAGCGGGAAGTCGCCGCGCGCATCAAGGGAGCCATTATAAGGCTTTACGGCATGCCGCGACAAAAGCGTAGCGGTAGCGGGCAATGCGAGCGCTTCCCTCCGTAGCCCCTGCCCGCGCGCAGCAGCGCGCGGGCATCGTTCAGCGGGCTATTTTTTATCGCTTGTTTCGAGCTGCTTTCGCAATGCCTCGATGGAGTCGTTCGAGTAGGAAGAGCTCGCCGCTCGCACCCAGGTGGAATGGCGGCCGATGCGGTTGGTGCCATAGGCCATCCAGGCATAGCCGCCGAGGCCCCAATCCTTTCCCCACGAATTGCGCATCAACCACGCGCCCTTGGCATCGTCCCATCCGACGAGAACGACGGCATGCCCGCCGCCCGCGTCGTCGGACTCCACGTTCTCGCGATAGACGCCGCCGGTGTAGGCTTTGAAATTGTCCGAAACCACCCGCATGCGGGTCGCCACCGGCCCGCTATCGCAGATCGCTTTCTTGATCTCCTCGCGCGTCGGGAAATCCTGCTTCGGATTGACGTAACCCCAGGCGACGACCTTGTAGGGCGTGACGGGATTGGTGCAGGTGCGCTCCTTGCCGGCGTAAGGAACGGTCTTGCGGGATGCGAGTCCCGCCCGCGACATATGATAAAACGCATAGGCCGCGAGACCGCCGGTGCAGTTGCCGGCCGGCTTGTTGTCGGCGACGCGGGCGCAATCGAGGAGATACTGCTCCGAAGCGTCGGCCGCCTTGGCGTTGACGATCATATGGCTCAACTCGTAGGCGCCGACGGCGGCGAACGCCCAGCAATCGCCGCAGCCGCCCTGATCGCGGATGGGCGGAACCTTGTTTTCGGCGTACCAGTGGAATTTGGCGCTCGACGGATTGCAGACCGAGCGCTGCGCCTCGGTTTGGCTGCGCTTGTCCTTGGGCAATTGTTGGCGGAGCTGATTGTCGCGCTCGATCAGTTCCTGCGCACGGCGATTTTGTTCGGCGCGTTGCTCGGGCGTGATGTTGGGATCGTCGACGTCGCCCAAGAGCTCGCTGTTCGGCCGCGACAGCGCCTTGGTGTTGCCGACCGTATAGCCGAGGTTGTTCGCTCGCGCCGTGCCCCGCATCTGTTGCAGCTTGCGCTTCACTTCGGGCGAGGCGTTCGTCTCGCTGAGCGTCGTTGAGCGCTCCGGATCCTTCTGCGCCTGCGCGGCGCCCGCGAGGAGCGTGGAGCCCAGTAATGCGATCAATCCAATTCGATAGGCGATCATCAATTCCTCCCTTGGCATCCCGCGGCCTTGCAGCCGGGAAACGACGCGCACGCCCGCGAAGCCGCGGCACGCACGAGGCCAGATCCATTCATGTTCACGGATATTCCCTTCCCCGACCTGGCGATTAGCTCACCACCGAAGCTCTTTCTGCGTCAAGGCCAAGCCGGGTAGGAAGGAAACTTGACGGAGTTTGCAAAGTCGCACCCCGCGGCCGCGAATATGAGGGGCCGACTATGGCGGAATTCGCGCGGCCTGTTGTCGGCGATTGGAATTTTATGGGCGGAATTCCGGGCCGAAAAGGCTGGCGATCCGGGGGATTCAAGCCTCCAAAGCAGATATGACCGAAGCAAGAAATAACTTCCACAATTGCCCGTAGCCGCCGCTCTCAGCTTGGGCAGCAAGTATGACCATCTTGCATCGGCGGACATGGGACGGAGCCGTAGGAACAGAACACGCAGCAGTCTCCGGCCAGCGGCTTTAGTCTTTCCCCGCAGCCCTTGCAGACATAGAAAAACACGCACGCATCCGTGGGCATTGTTTCTATCGCTTGATGGCTGCATTTGGGACAGGTGATCGTGGATTGCTCGATCATACGATGCGCTTCCGGTTCTTTCCCGTCTTTGGTCGAGGGCATTGTCATGAGTGCCGCATATTCCGCGCTGAAGCCAAAAGGTGGCTGCCAAAGCGGACATTACATTCATTCCGAATAAGTTGTTAAGTGAGTGCTTTGCCTTCAATCTAGCGAATGTCAGTACTTGGGGGAATGTCAGATGAGCAGCAATGTATATGGAGTGATCCCGCAGAGCGGCGACATTGGTCGCAAGGCAGTTGTTATTTCTGCCGACAAATTCGAGGACATGGAACTCTATGTTCCGGCTTTTCGCCTCATTGAAGCAGGCTGGAGAGTGGATATCGCCGCACCTGAGCAGGGAAAAATAACGGGCGAGAGCAACTGGTATTACGTCATGGCCAACAAGACCATCGATGAAATTGATCCCGACGACTATGACCTCCTCATCATCCCGGGCGGCTCACCCAAAGGAGCACCGACCACCATTCGCGCTAACAAAAAGGCGCAGGAGATCGCTCGATCATTCTTTCGAAAAGATAAGCCGGTTGCCGCAATTTGCCATGGGCCGTGGCTCCTTGCAGACGCCGATCTCGTGCGCGGCCGAAAATTAACATCATATTGGAAAGATGAAGTTCCAGAGACGATCAAGGCAGCGGGCGGTGAATGGATTGACGAACCGGTAGTTCGCGACGGAAATCTCGTGACGTCTCGCTGGCCGATGGACCTAGCTGCCTTTAATCGCGAAATCATGAAATTAGTTGCGGTCGGCGCAAACTAAGCTGCGCTCGCGCCGATGTCTGCCCGTCGGGGTAGCGCCGAGCAAGCTCCAATTCATTCGGCGAGAACCGCCATCTTCAATTGGGCTGCGCCCCTAATTCATTTGCACCTAAATGCTCGCGGGTGACGCGCAGGGGGACAGCCGCTTTCACGTTGACCTCCGCGTTTGCTTCCTGCTCGACAACGCGCTCGACGGGAGCCTCCAATTCGTATCTAAACAGGCCCCGTTCAAAATTCAGAGTGGCCTGCCCCGACAGATCGCTTGGTACAAGGCGCGTCAGCAATTTCGTGCCGAACCCCTGCCGCGTCGGCGGTTTGACAATCTCATGGCCGTGCTCTTGCCACTGGAAACAAAACAACCGACCTGAATCCAAGTCCTTTATCTCCCATTGCGCCGTGACCGTTCCTTCGCGTTTCGATAGCGCTCCATGCTTTGAGGAATTCGCCATCAATTCATAAAAGAGCAGCGAAAGGCTCTGGGCGGCGTGCGGCTTAAGCAAGGCGTCACGACCGGAGACGTTGATCCGATCCGCGACCGGCGCAAACTCCGTTTGTAGCAGCTCATGCAGCCACACTCCTGTCCAATCTGCTCGGTTGATCAACCGCACCGATTGATAGAGCGCGTGCAGCCGAGCGATAATCGGAATCTTTGAATTCAACGGTGCTGAGCGACGCCTGGTAGCTTAACTGGATGATGCCCTGAGCGACGGCCAGCAAGTTGCCCACGCGATGAATAAGTTCCCTATTCACCAGCTCCAAGCTAACTTTCATCAAATTGGTTTTCGCGATTTCAGAAGCCAGTCGCCGGGAGGATCGCATGAAATGATACATGCCCCAGAGCACCATCCCGGTAAGTATCAGTCCCAAGGAACCGACCATCAGCGCCAGCTGCATACCGGCTTGAGCGAGATCAGATCCAGGTTCGAATAGCACCAACATCTTCCGCCCTGCGAAGTCCAAGGACTGCCGGATCTCTTCCGTGCCGTCGGAGCGGACGGACGAATTGACGGTTTCAATTTCCGCTTGTCGCGTAACCCCCACAAGATATTTCAATTGACCGGGCTCGGTTGCATCGTAGACACGGAAGTTCATCGGGATACGCCTTGCGTGAACGAAAATATTTAGCAACTGATCGACACGAAATGCGAACATGATGCAGCCGACGAAGCCGCGTTCGCCGTATACGGGGCTGTAGAGAATATAACCTGTCGCGTCGAGTTGCTGGAGAAGTTCCACGGGCGCCGTTGCGATCACGCGCTGTTCATCGCGCGCTCGTTCGAACGCCGCCTTGCGTGACGGGAAGAGACCGACATCCATCCCGAGACCGACCTTGCGGTCCTGGGACCTCGGCTCAATGTCCACAATTGGGTACAGCAATCGACGAGTATCGCTAACGTCCGGCATTTCAAAGTTCGGCCCGTATAATCGCGGCGGCCGTCCGGCCGCGGAAAGAACATTGAGGACCTCCTGTATGCGCGAGGTATCAACCTGCGAAATCCAGGCTATCGCTTCAATTTCGGGCATGAGAGCGAGAGCCTTTTTGCCGACCGGACCAAGCGGATGAGGCTTCGATAAATCAGGAGCCTCGAAAAGAGTGCCGACCGTCCTTGCGATCATCTCGCGACTTTGTAGATATTGTTCCAAATCGTCCGCGAAGGTCGAAGCCTCGCTCATCAATTGATGCTGCCTCGCTTCGATTCGTATATTGGAAAAGTGAAGCGCGAGAATCGCGGACAGTCCGACGCCTACTGCGGCGACTGCGATCAATGTCAGCCTATGCCAGAAACGAGGTTGAATGCTGTCCACGCGCCCGTCCCTAAAAACTCACACCAATGCATTACGCATTACCCTCCTGGGAAAATTGCATTGATTTGCGTCAAATTCCTCGAGAACGCGACCAACCCCGTCTGCGTGACACTATGCCGGCGCGGTGCACCTCGAAGCCCGTTCTCAATGCTCATCGCTTCTGACCCAAAGCGGACATCCCGCGACGCGACCACTCAACAAAAAGCCCCGGACGATACCGGGGCTTTTAATCTAGACGGGAAGCAAAATCGGCGTTCGCTTATTTGTTTATTATACTCTGCGCCGAGCAAGCTCCTTGTCACTCAGGTTCCAGTCCTGCCAAAGCTCTACTACCGCCAGCAGTGCGACAATGGCACCGAGGACAAAATGCCAGGACCGGAGTTGGCCGGAGTTGGCGTAACCAAAGATGAATGGCGATGCAGCTAGCCAGAGTCCGCAGGCAAGCTCCAACCACTCTTCAGAGGCCCGCAGAACCACAATCTCCATTCCGGCCAGTGATAGTACGAGCGCGCCGACAATTACGGCGTTCATCACCACGAATTGAGAATCGACTGCATCTGCCATCCATGGGGAAATCACGATCAGAAAACCGATGGCGACGCCGACCCAATCCTCCCAAGTGCGGTGAACGTTGAAAATCCGTATGGCTGCCATGATAACCTCCAGCGAATAAAGATCCGATCGCATACTCAGCGGCCGAAGCTCTCAAATTCATATTCTCGATGAAAGCATCAAGCCTGATTGAGCGTATGCTCACTACTAAAGGTGAAGTGTTTCTTCAGTCGCGCATTGATCCATATCAATGCCGTGCGGGTCATCTGTGATCGTGCAGAAAGCTCGATCGCTGCAACCGCGCTTGCCGACCGAGGCGATTTACGGGTTTTTCCGATTTCCGCGCTGCAAGGCTGCTTCAATCGCAACCGCCTTCGCCATCAACTCATGACCCATCGCATCGAGTCCTTCAGCTATTTCTCGTCTGACGCCGGGAATGCGAGCAGAACGAAAGCACTCATCCGCGATTTGGAGCAAGAATACGCCGTCCGTGGAAGCGGAGCAAAGATCATTTTCATGATGCAATTTTTTTATGACTGTCGCTAGATCGGCTTCTCTCACAACTGCGCCAATCGCAGCAACCGTGCCGTCTGGATGTTTTATTGGATAATAATCTCTCCGCATTATTTGCCGTTGCTCGGATTTCCTCTCGGGCTCGCCTCGCAGAAAAAATCCCCAGTTCGACTTTCCCGTGATGACAACTTCACGAAATTTGGGTGCAAAAGTTTTTGCGAGGGTTGGGATGATTTCATGAATGGTACAGCCAATGTGATCGGCCGCGAGGGTACCGTTAAGTTTGGCAAGGAAAGGATTGATTCGAATGTAGCGCAGATCATTTGAAATAAGCGCCAGTCCGAACGGGGCTTCATTATACAATGCCTCAATCTCATCCCCGCCGTTTACGTGCAAAGACTCGAGAGTGATCGGAGATTGCGCTTCGGACAATTTCTAGCTCCACTTTCCTCTGCGAATCAGTTCTTTGATTTGTGAATATAATTCAAATCGTTCGAAAAGTTCCGCTTTTCCTCTTATGGCACAAAGCCGACGTGTGAGAGCCGCCCGCTCAATGTCTGCTTTCAGGGTGAGAGCGGACATTGCAAGCTCGCACCGTAATGTCTGCTAATGACCCAAAGCGGACATCCCTTTGTCTGGCAATCTCCTCACGCTTATATCTTTTCCTCAACATCACTTTGAGAACAGGCTCACAGGGTAGCGGCTAGTCAGGACAGTAAGGAATACACGCGCCAAAGACTTCGCGACCAAAGCCCTGTCGCCAGTCGCGTAGCGCATCGTATTGGCGGTCGACGCGCGGTGCCACCGCCGGGCCGCTATAAGAAAGCCTTGGTTGGCTGAACACCCGAGTGGTCTCCCGCATAGAACTGGCAAGCGAAGCATCGACGCAGGTTCCCTGGGCTGTCCTGCCTTCAAGGCACTTCGTCTGAGCCATTGCGAGAGCGGAGGACAGCATGAGACCTGAAGCGGCGACGATCAGTGAGTAAGCGCGGAAGTTTCCCATAGGCTCTCTTCCTCCTGTCAGAATTGCAACGAACCTCCAGCAATAACCATCCAACCGGTATAGTTTAGCGGCGGTACGGTTATCGATGGCGAGGAACGTTGTCCTTCTTCGATCCAGACGCGTTCTACGCTTCCATAGAATTGGGTTTTATTGTCGACGTTGTAACTCAGATTTCCGCCCGCGCTCCAGCGCGTCTTGGCCGGCACGAACAGCAAATCAGTGGGGGAATAGGCGTTATTGTCCCGTATCAGGTAACCGACACTCGGTCCGGCCGACCATTGGCCGAAGACAAAAGTGTGCTCGAGACGAATGCGATAAACGCTGCTGTTCGAGTTGAACGCTTCCATCATCAATGTTGGCGGTGGCGAAGAAAAAACCTTGTTCTTTTGATAATAATTCCAAGATGCAATAAGGCGAGTGGCAGAATCCTTGCTCCAAGCATAGCCACCGTAACCCGACACAGCGAAACGATCTCCGAGATGAAAACTCGGAACACCGTCATATGTGGTCGTTGTCTCGTGCGAATAGATACCGGACAACCGCCCAAAAAGCGGACCGCTGCGAAAACCAATCGAGGCATTGGCGGTCAGCACATCGCCGGGGTCGAGAGTAGTAACGCCTACGCCGCCAATGGTGGTGAAATTGTCGCGATCATAATGGCCGCGAACGGTGTAACCCACACCCGATGAGAAAACCAAGTTTTGTGTGACGGCGACGTTGAAGCCCACGCTCGGACCGAAATTCCACCCTTCGCCGAATGTCGGGAGGTCGACGAGATCTGGGTCCATGCGGGCGAAGGCGGCGGTGCCGGTGAGAAGGGTCATTCCCGTCGGAACGTTCGCGTTTAGCGTCAGGAAGGGTTGAACACCCGATATTCCCAGATAGGTCCAGGTGCCGGAAACCACCGTATCGGTGTATGTCGAAACCGCGCCAGACGCACCGGGGGTCGTTTGCTTCGAGTCCACATAGCCGCCACGGCCAACAAACTCGAACTTAATGACGTCAGAAGTCGTTCCCGTCACCGCAATGGTCGCCGGCGTGTAAAATTGCCAGCCGCTCCCGGGCGCGGTGGTGGTCGGGGTAATGCCAGGCGCAGGATAGCCGCGGCTACCCTGCCAGCTGAAGAAGCGGGCCTCTTGGTTGTAGGACAGTTCCCACTGCGGAGCCGGTTGCTGTGCCGCCGCTGACGAAGCCGCAATGACGGCCGCAACTATCGCCATGGCGAATGCGCTTACGCGACCGACACCGTCCGTCATGAATTGCAGCCCCCCCTGGCCGCTTAGTCCGCCTCAACGTAACGATACCTATGATCGCCGTCCAGATATCAGGTCACTTATGAGCCGGTAGGGATTTATCTTGCGAGCGGACATCCCATCCCATGTTCTTATCGCTCCCGGGTACAATGTGAATGGTCTTATCTCCTCCCTTGTAACCGTCGATCGCGCTCCTAGTGTCATTCTGTTTGAGATCGTTCGTATTCTTCTTGCTTCGAGCCGGCGGGTCGGGCTGCGGATTGAACTGCGCGTAGGCGATGGATGCCACCGTTACGGCGCCAAAAACCAGAGCGGCTATGACCAGCAGCCAATGGCGTTGCTTGTTCGACATGAACAATTCCTCCCTGTTTCCGATCGAGTGAGATACCCGAACGATGCCGGAACCTACGGTGGAATTCTAACGTATCGCCTTTCGGTTGAATAGAGGCATTCCTCATCACGGGGTGTCCTCCGATGCTGTGGCATTTTCTAGCAGCGTCCTATTGAAAGGGCCGCGCTGAATGAAACGAGGTCGAGATGTCCGCTATTGGCACTTAGCGGACGTGCCGACTACGCGCGCGAATGTCCGCTTACGGCTCCAAAGCGGACTCTACGGACCAAGCTAAAATATTAGAGGAGTTGGCGACCCCGGGAGGATTCGAACCTCCGACCCTCAGCTTAGAAGGCTGATGCTCTATCCACTGAGCTACGGGGTCGCGGAATTTTCAATGCGTCCACGGATCGAGGCGTCTAAAGGCGAAATTATCGGCGTAGGCGATCTTCTTGCGCGTGGGCGCGTTGCGGCTCCGACAGCTGATAGGGAATGCCGTGGCGCTCGCAATAGGCGACCGCCTCTTCCCTGGTTTCGAAGCGGAGCCGCAGCTCCTGCTTCATGTCGCCGGACGCGGTCCAGCCCATCAGGGGCTCGATCTCGCGCGGCGTCTCCGGCTCGAAGGCGAGCGCCCACTGCTTGGTGTTGGCGCGACCCGATTGCATCGCGGTACGCGCCGGCTTGTAGATCCTCGCTAACATCGCCCTCTCGCTCGCTTCGCTCCGCCCGCCGGCGTGAATTGGTCGGGGCAGCAGGATTTGAACCTGCGACCCCCTGGTCCCAAACCAGGTGCGCTACCAGACTGCGCTATGCCCCGCCATGACCCTTGATAGCGGCGGACGTCCGGCTATCGATTACACCGTGGCGCCTTCCACCCGCAAGGCAGGGAGGCTAGCCCTGCTTGTTTAGCGCTTCGTGAAGAGGCGGTGCCCCACTTTATCGCCCGGCGCGATGCCGTAGCGCTTGGCGGTGCCCGCCACCACTTCGAGCACTCCGCGCACGGGGGCGCCGGAAAAGATGCGCGCCTCCGACAAGGGCGGGGTGTTCTCGGCGATGCTGGCGATGGAGCCGTCGGCGCGAATGAAGATCATGTCGAGCGACACATAGGTGTTCTTCATCCAAAACACCGCCGGCCTTTCCTCGCCGAGGTCGAACAGCATGCCTTTGCCATCCGGCAGTTCGCGGCGATACATCAGCCCCGTTTCCTGCTCGTCCGGCGTCACCGCCATCTCGACCTCGAATACCCGCACGCCGTTCTTGGTGACGATTTCGAGCGGCTCGACGCTCATGGCATGCGCCGCGATTACGCCCGCCACCAATATGCTCATGGCCATCGAGGCGGCGCGCGCGCGCGCGGACAAGTAGGACGCTAACGTTCGGATCATTAAACCGGCTTGACTGTTACGTTAGTGCGAGGAAGGCGCACTCGATCCGGTATCGGGGCGAACTTCGGCGGCCATAAGGCCTTTGGGGCCGTGGCCATAGCGCACGAGCACCACCTGGCCGGGGCGCAATTCCGTAAGCCCGAAGCGGCGGAGCGTCTCCATATGCACGAAGATGTCGGGCGTGCCCTCGCCGCGGGTGAGGAAGCCGAAGCCGCGCAGGCGATTGAACCATTTCACCCAGGCGCGCTCGAGGCCGCTGGTGGGCGTGACGGAAGTGTGGGTACGCGGCGGCAGTTGCGAGGGATGGATCGCCGTCGACTCGTCCATCGAGACGACGCGGAAGCACTGCAGACCTTTTTGCCGCTCCTGCACTTCGGCGATGACACGCGCGCCTTCATAAGCGGTCTGGAATCCGTCGCGGCGCAGACACGTGACGTGCAGAAGCACGTCGGGCATGCCGTTATCGGGAACGATGAAGCCGTAACCTTTCGAGACGTCGAACCACTTGATAAATCCAGTGATCTCGACCAATCCCACCGGAGCTTCTTCGGTGAGATCCTCGATATGCGCCTCTTGCTCGTTCACTCCGAGCTTAGGCCCCAGCCGATCCGACCCCATTGACGCCGCCAACGTCGCGCTTCTGGCGTCCGGGATCGGACGCCGAATTGTCCCCCTTTAAGATAACAGCGCGTTTGCGGCCGCAAAGCCCAAAATGGGGCATGGCCACAGTTTCCTGCGGACTGTCACCGCAATGCATCAGCGCGACCAGAAACGGCTCCAACACGTCGCCGATGTCGTCGCGGACCACGAGATCGGCCATGGCATCGAAGTCGGTCGCCTCGCGGTTGATAATGATGAGCGCTGCACCATTTCGTTTGGCCATCACGGGAAATCCTGCCGCCGGCCACACCACGAGCGAAGAGCCGATCGACAAGAAACAGATCGGCGGCGAGCGTCTCCTCCTCGGCCCGCTGCATCTCGCGCTCCGGCATTGCCTGGCCGAAGGAGATGGTCGCCGACTTCACCGGCCCGCCGCAGCCGGCGCAGGCGGGTGCGACGCCGCCGGACTGGGTGAAACGTTCGCGCACCCAGTCGATCTCGTAACGCGCCGCACAATCGAGACAGATCGCGTAAGTGCCGTTGCCGTGCAGCTCGATCACCTTTTCTCGCGGCACGCCGGACTCTTGGTGCAGATTGTCGATGTTCTGCGTGATGATGGCCGCGAGCTTGCCGCTGCGAACGAGACTGCGCAAGCGCGCGGTGGCCGCGGCCGGGTTTCGCGGCACGGAACTGGTTTTCCAGGGCGAACTTTCGCCGCCAGGCTTCGTTGCGCATCTCCTGGCTGGCGATAAACTCGTCAAAAGGGATCGGCTGGTTGTTGGTCCACAGACCGCCAGGCGAACGGAAGTCGGGAATGCCGCACTCGGTCGAGATGCCGGCGCCGGTGAAGGCGACGCCGCGGCGGGATTGGGCGAATAGTTCGCCGAGGCGCTCGACGGCGGTTCTGCGATCCTTGGTGATCATGAGGCGTCGGCCGGCGGCGCATGGTCGCCGGCTCCCAGCTCCTTTTGCGTCATGCACGGTATCGAGCCAACGGCCGAATTTGAAGCCGACCGAGCGGCAGCGTGCCGATCATGCGAAAGCCGAGCCGGGAATGCAAATCGATCGAGGCGTGATTGGCGCTGTCGCCGATAACGGCGATCATTTGGCGGTAAGGCCGCTTTTCGCACTCGGCGAGCAACGCCTGCATCAAACGCGTGCCGACGCCCGCGCCCTCGCAACCCTCGCGCACATAGACCGAATTCTCGACGGTAAAGCGGTATCCCGGGCGGCCGTGATAGGCCCCGGCATAGGCATAGCCGACGACGCCGGAGTCCGCTTCCGCGACGAGATACACAAAACCGCCGTCGACGATGACGCGGCGGCGGCGCGTCATCTCTTCGAGGCTCGGCGGATCGAGCTCGAAGGTCGCGGTGGAATGCAGCACATGGTGGCCGTAAATCTCGGCGACGGCGCGCATGTCGTCTTCTTCGCAGGGACGGATCGTGATTGCGGATAAATCAGAACTCTTGCGCGTGGCTGCGATCATGCCTAGTTCCTCGATATCTTCGGCGCCATTCTAATCCTGCGAGGCTTTCATGCGTTATCTGCACACTATGCTGCGCGTGCGCAATCTCGACGCCGCGCTCGATTTTTACGTCAAAAAGCTCGGACTGAAAGAGGCGCGCCGGATCGACAACGAACAGGGGCGCTTCACCCTCGTCTTTCTCGCGGCGGCGGAAGACGAGGCATTGGTCGCGCAGAGCGCACCGTCGGGTTTCGCCGCCCCCTTGGTGGAGCTCACCTATAATTGGGACGGCAACGAGGACTACGGCGAGGCGCGCTATTTCGGCCATCTCGCCTACGAGGTCGACGATATCTACGCGACTTGCGCGAGCTGATGAAGGCGGGCGTCACCATCAACCGGCCGCCGCGCGATGGGCGCATGGCCTTCGTGCGCTCGCCCGACAAACACTCGATCGAGCTATTGCAAAAAGGCGCCGTCCAGCCGAAGCAAGAGCCGTGGGCATCGATGCCGAACACCGGTCACTGGTAAGCGAAAAGATGAAAGCCCGCAGCCGGAATGCGATCCGCATTCCGGCCCGCGGGCTTCACTTCAGTCTAAATTAGTTCAGCCGATTTACATGCTGGGCGGGCACAACTGGCTGCGCCATGTAGCACATCATCAGCGTCGGATACATCTTGCCGTCCGCACCGCAGCCATGACCGGCGCCCAGCCCATGCTATTGGCCTTGCCGCTCGCCATCGTACCCATGGTGCACTTGCCCACCTTGTGCGTTTTCTTCGCGAACGACACGGTCGGTGCGGAGAACAGTGAACGCCGCGACGGCGACCGCGAGAACGAGTTTCTTGATCATGTTTCCAAATCCTGTGTCAGGCCGTTGATTTCAGGCCATAAAAATCCTCGCACGTCACGGCGACGGGCGACAAGCGATCCGCCCGGCTTCAGTCGCGGAATCGCGAAGGTGTGATCTGTTTGCCACTATGCGGAAATAATACCGCAGTGCGATTGAAACCGAGGAAAACCGAGACAAAAGTCGGATTTCATTCGACGACGGCGGCCGCCCCTGCCTATCGGAAAGGCATTTCCAGCCGTCTTGTGGCTGCGCGTCCTGCTTCCTATAAGGGCGCCTCGCGGCAGCTGCGCCCTTCGTCTAGTGATCGAGGACACGGGCCTTTCACCGCGCAAACAAGGCTTTCAGAAGGATCAAAAATACCGTTTTGTCGGAAACTGAGCTATTCGGGTTCATAACGCGTCATGGGCGCGTTATTTTTGTCGGCGTTAGCTCCCTTCGTCTATCGGTTAGGACGCCACCCTTTCACGGTGGAGAGAGCGGTTCGATTCCGCTAGGGAGCGCCAATATTTTCAATGCCCGGCGCTACGCAGTCTGCGGCGCTTTGCCATCAACAAAGAGCGAAAAGCGCCGAGTGCCGAGACCATACCCGCTGCACCCCGCGGCGCGCTGGATTGCGGCAGCAGCAGCGAAGGCAAGCGCCGGTGATAGCGGCGATAGACGAGGAACGGGCGCGGACGTTCGCGCTTGAGCGCCTCCGGCGCGAGATCGAACTCCGCCTGCAGCCGCCGCTCGATTTCGATCAGCGCGCGCGCGCAATCGCGCCTGTCGGCGCTGCCGGCGGCGAGAAAGGCGGCGAGCCAATTCTTGCCGCGAACGTGCTTGCGCAGCCGGTAGATGCGGACCCACGCCGCGCCCTCGCAGCCCGGCACGCGCCGCAATTCCGCGGTCAACAGCGCGTTCAACTCCTCCGGCGTGCGGATTGCCTTGCGCATGATCAATTCGCCCTAGTGTCCCGATTCCGAAGTTCGTAAGTACTCGCGGTGCATTCTGATACGAACTTCGAAATCGAAAGGGACACTGGCAGCTCTATGATTCTAGTGCCCCTTTGAACCCGAAGTTCGCAACCGCCCTTGCGTCACGGTGTGTGCGAACTTCGGGTTCGGGGCACTAGACGAAATCAGAGCGCAATTCGGGCGGCACTGTCTACAACTCGCCGAAGTTGAAATTGACGGCCGAGAACTTATGGACGGGTGCAACGCGCGGCCTGCGGCACGCAGGCAATGCCGACATTCGAGCAGGCTTGGCTGCCGTCCTGCTGCCGCGCGCAGACGCGGCAACCGTCGGTCCATTCGAGACAGTTCGCCGGCGGCATGCCTTGCGCCGCCGGGGCGGGACGGACTTTTGGAAAATTCGGAATGTCGGCCGCGCGCGCGGCCGGTATCTCGGCAAAAGCGAACAAGAGAAGCGCGATCAGGTATTTCCGCATGGCATCAAAACCAAAACTTGCGCGCGTCCCACTCGTTCTTCCAACCGGTGAGCCGGCCTTGGCGGAATTGCAAATAAAGCCGCTCCTCGACCCAGGGCGGATAGACGCCGGGAATCGGCGCCGGCTGGCGAACGACATAGATCTCCAAATCGCGGCCCTGCGCGACATAGCTCAGGCTCGCGCCGAATGTCGCCGCCACCTCGTCGGTGGTCATGCCGAAACGCAACAACTCGCTCGCCGTGCGCGCGCAACCCAGCGCCAGCCACCAAATGCAAAGGAGTGTGACGATCCGCCTCACCGCCGAACTATATCGCGGAAGCACCGGCGGCGGAACGGCAGCCTCGACGCCATTCGAATGCCGTCGCACAATCCGCTAATGACATCGGAATCGACCAAATCCCGGCCTGCGCCCGCGGACAAGCCCAATATCGTGCGGTTTCCCGCAGCGCAAAAGCCCGCCGGCCAAAAATTCGCCGGCGGGCCGGCGCCACAAACCGCGGACAGCGAAGAACCCCTGAGCACGCGCGCGCTGATCGGGGTCGGCATCTTCCTGGTTGTCCTCGTGCTCGCC
Source organism: uncultured Alphaproteobacteria bacterium (assembly GCA_963751685.1). GTDB lineage: Bacteria > Pseudomonadota > Alphaproteobacteria > Rhizobiales > Xanthobacteraceae > Palsa-892. Next base: position 120,466 of record CAVVVV010000019.1, read on the forward strand.
GGGGTGTGGCTGATGGATACGCTGCGAGACATCGGCAAGATGCAGGATTGCGCCATGCAGGGCCGCCGCAATTGCGCGCCGATCGCAACGCCGCCGCGTGAGCGCTAGTGTCCCGATTCCGAAGTTCGCAACCGCGCGTGATGCAGGGTGTGTGCGAACTTCGGGTTCGGAGCACTGCCGTCACCGCTTCCTGCGAATCCGTTATAGTCGCCTTCCGGTCAAGACCGCCGATCAACTCCGGGCGGCGTGAATTCGGGGAACGCCCTTGCGCGAAAAAGAACTTCGCATCGCGCTCGTCTGCTTCGGCGGCGTGTCGCTTGCCGTCTACATGCACGGCATATCCAAGGAAATCCTGAAGCTTCTGCGCGCCTCCTCGCGCCTGCACGGAACACTCGATCGCACCGCGCGCGCCAAGGCCGCCTTCGGCGAGACCGACGACATCGACGAGTTCGACAAGCATGGCAAGGAGTTCGACACCGAAGGCGACTATTTCGAGCTCCTGCGCGAGATCGGCCGCAAGATGGAGCTTCGCGTCATCGTCGACGTCATCGCCGGCGCCTCGGCCGGCGGCATCAACGCGGCGATGCTCGCGCGCGCGATCTGCCACGACCTGCCGATGACCAAATTGCGCGACCTTTGGCTCAACAACGCGGATGTGAGCGTGTTGTTGTCGCCGGAGGCCAGGGCCAAGGCCTGGAGCAAATTTTTCCTCAAGCCCCTCTTGTGGGCCGCCTCGCGGTTCGGATGGATCGAATCGGTTCGCGACTCCGAAGTGCGCGACAAGCTCTCGCTGTTCCTGCGCTCGCGCTGGTTCAAGCCGCCGCTCGATGGCGGCGGCATGACGAAATTGATGTACGACGCGGTGACCTCGATGGGCGCGCCAAAATCGCCGACGGCTTCGCTCCTGCCCTCGGGCCAGGACCTCGATCTCTTCGTCACCGTCACCGACTATCATGGCTATCTGCAGCGCATCCAAATCCACGATCCGCCGCTCATCCAGGAGCTCGAGCACCGCCACATCCTGCACTTCCACTACCGGCGGCGGCCGGGCGGCGAGGTCGAGAGCGATTTCGAACTCGACAACGCGCCGGCGCTCGCCTTCGCCGCGCGCGCCACCTCGTCGTTTCCGGGCGCATTCCCGCCGGCGCAAATCGCCGAGATCGACGACTTGCTCGCGCGACGCGGCAAGAAATGGCCGGGGCGCGAGGACTTCTTCGTGCGCAATTTCGAGCGCCACATCCGCGCCGATCTCGACCCCGCGACGGCCTGCTTCATCGACGGCGCGGTGCTCAATAACCGTCCCTTCCGCGAGGCGATTTCGGCGATCCACGGCCGTCCCGCCTATCGCGAAGTGGACCGACGGCTCGTCTATATCGACCCCGATCCGGCGCCGCTCTTCATGGGCAAGCACAAGGCGGTGCCCGGATTCTTCATGACCTTGAAGGGAGCGCTCTCCGACATTCCCTCCACCCAGCCGGTCTCCGACGAACTCGGCTTCGTGTTCGACTTCAACGCGCAGGTGCGAAGCTTCAAGTCGATCATCGAGGATGCGCGGCCGCAGATCAGCGGACTCGTGACCGACGCGATTTCCGCTCCGCTCGACCGGAAGATCGCCGCCGAGGAAATTCGCCGCTGGCGCGAGACGGTGAATTCCCGTGTCGCCCGCGACGCCGGCTATGCCTACGAAGGCTATGTGCGGCTGAAGCTCGCTTCGGTGCGCGATTTCGTCGGCGGGATCATCCTCACGCTCGCCGGTGCGCCGCCGCGCTCGCCGCGCGCACGCGCGACCGCCGAGATCATCGACGCCTGGTCGAAAAGCCGCGGCATCGTCTATCGCCGCGCCGAGCACGACGCGCTGTTGCACGAAACGGCGGCGGCTTCAAAGCTTCCTCGCTGGGCGGAGTTCTTTCTCGCCTTCGACGTCGATTACCGCAAGCGGCGCCTCAATTTCCTGATCGAGGGCCAAAATCGGCTCTACCGCCTGCTCGACGAGGGCCGGTTTCCCGGGCTCGAGCCCGGCGTCGTCGACGGGCTCAAGCGCGACTTTTACCAATTGCTCGACGGGCTGCAGCGCCGCGAGGAGGCGAGATTTTACAGCGTCGAGGCGCACGGCCTCGTGCGCGAGTTGTTCGAGACCGAGCCATCCGAACAGGAGGCGAAGGACCTTGCGGCCTTCGCGCGCCGATTCGTCCAATTGCACGGGGAAAAGATCGACCGGCTGGTGGAGACGCTCGGGCGCGAAATTAACCTCGCCACGAGTACCCGCGACCTCGACGAGTTGCTCGCTTCCCTCGATCCCGCCGCCTGGAAACCGGAGGCATGGCGCGAGGTGCTGGTGAATTATCTCGGCTTTCCGTTCTGGGACGTGCTCACCTTTTCGGTGGCGACCGCCCGCGACACCGGCGAATTGCACGAGATCCTGGTCGACCGCATCAGTCCGCAAGACGTCAAGACGCTGAAAGAATTCGGCGGGGCCAAAAGCCTGCGGGGCGTGGGCTTCGGGCATTTCGCCGCCTTCTTGTCGCGCGCCTATCGCGAGAACGACTATCTGCTCGGGCGCCTGCACGCGATCGACCGGCTGACCGACATCGTATGCGACGCAGCCGCGGTGGAGCCCGGCGAAATCGACGTGCTCGGCATCAAGAAGCGGGCGTTTTTGCGCGTCCTCGATCTTGAGGAAAAATATCTGACGGGCAGCAGGAAACTGATCGCGCGGCTCAGGCGGTCGATCGAAGCGATCGGCGACTAGTGTCCCGATTCCGAAGTTCGTAAGCCCTCGCGGCACACTCTCATACGAACTTCGGAATCAAAGGGACACTAGCAACTCTATGATTCTAGTGCCCCTTTTGAACCCGAAGTTCGCAACCGCCCTTGCGGCACGGTGTATGCGAACTTCGGGTTCGGGGCACTAGGACTGATGAAGCTCAGCCGCGCGGCGGCGGCGGCGCGTAAGTGGGCATGCGCTCGGGAGGAGGCGCGGCCGGACGCGCGCCCGAGGCGACGGCCGGCGACGGCGCGGTGTCGAGCACGGTGACTACCCGGCGGTTTTGCGACCAGCAAGAGATATCGTTGCAGGTGGCGACCCGCTTCTCGCGCCCGAAGAAAACCGTCCGCACGCGCGCGGGCTTGATGCCTTTCGATGCGAGATAGCCGCGAACGGCGTCCGCGCGTTGTTTGCTCAGCACCATGTTTTTCTGCTTCGTGCCTTTTTCGTCGCTGTGCCCTTCGACCGTGACCCGGTAATTGGCGTATCGCACCAGCCACTCGCTCTGCTTGTCGAGGGTGGTGAGCGCCGTCGGCGAAAGCTCGGCGGTATTTTCGTTGAAGAAGATGCGATCACCGACGTTGAGGAAAAAATCCTGCGTCGATCCGGGCGGGACGGAGCTGACGGGCGGAACCTGAACGGCGGGCGGCTCGACCTTGTTTTCGGCGCAGGCCGCGGCGAACAGCAGGCAAGCGGCAAGCGCCGCGGGTTTGGCACAACCGGCGATCAACATGCCCCTTCCCTCCCACCGTGCACGCATCAGGCGGCCAGCCAGTTAATTCTACTTTCGATAGTACTCCTTATACCAGTCCACGAAAGCGCCGACACCGTCCTCGATCGCGGTCGCCGGCCGATAGTTCGTAAGCGTTTGCAAGAGATCGGCGCTGGCATAGGTGGCGCGGACGTCGCCCGGCTGCATCGGCAGCATGTTCTTCTTGGCTTGCCGGCCGAGCCGCTTTTCGATCGCGGCGATGAAATCGAAGAGATCGACCGGCTGACCGCGGCCGATATTGACGACCCGAAAAGGAGCGGCGGGGCTCAGGGAATCGATCCCGTCGGTGAGATGTGCGCTCTCCCGCGCCGGCGCGAGCGGAATCAGGCGGACGATCGCCTCGACGAGGTCGTCGATATAGGTGAAGTCGCGCGACATCTTGCCTTCGCCATATACATCGATGGCGCGGTCGGCGAGCATCGCATCGACGAACTTGAAGAGCGCCATGTCGGGCCGGCCCCACGGGCCGTAAACGGTGAAGAAACGGACCACCGTCACCGGCAGGTCGAAAAGATGCGCATAGCTGTGCAGCATCAACTCGCCCGCCTTTTTCGTCGCGGCATAGAGCGAGAGCGGGTGATCGGTGCGATCGATCTCCTTGAAGGGAGTTTCGGTGTTGGCGCCGTAAACGGAACTGGTGGAGCCGAAGAAGAAATGACGCGGCTTGCAGCGGCGCGCGAGCTCGAGAAGGTTGAAGGTGCCGACGAGGTTGGAATCCACATAGGCGCGGGGATTTTCCAGGCTGTAGCGCACGCCCGCTTGTGCCGCGAGATGAACGATGACATCGGGCTTCGCCTCGGCGACGACGGCGGCAAGACGCGCCTCATCCTCGAGCATCAAGGTATGCGCGGTAAAGCGATTGGACCGCGCGAGCAGTCCGTGCCGCGCCTTCTTCAGTTCGACGTCGTAATAGGGCGTCATCCCGTCGACGCCCTGCACGACGTGGCCGTCGGCCAACAGGCGGCGGGCAAGATGAAAGCCGATAAAGCCGGCGGTGCCGGTGACGAGAAAGCGCATGGGAAAAGCCGATTGCCTTTGCGATCACCTTATAGCGTGTTCTTCCTTGCCGCGCCTCATCGCGCCGAAAGCGGGTCGGCGGGAGCGGCGTCGAGGATGCGCAATTGCACCCGCTCCTGCCCCTGCCAGCGGTCGATGGAAAGACAACCGACAAGGTGCATGGTCTGGCCGCGGGCGGCGAGCAACGCTTCGCCCAGCGGGCGCTCGAGCGAGCGAAACGCGATCGCATTGAGCGCGCCGCCGTCGCCGGAGCGCAGCCGTACCCGTACATGCGCGTTGCCGACCGGGTCGGCGTAGGCGATGCCGTGCGAAGGCAGCGCGAAGACCGGCTCCGGATTGCCCGAGCCGAAGGGGCCGGCGTGCTCGATCGTTTCGATCAGCGCGGGAGTCGCGGCGCGCGCCGTGATCGCGGCATCGATGAGGAGGCTTTCGGCCGCGCGCGCCAGCGCGACCTGCTCGCTCAAATGCCGCTCCAAAAACGCGCGCAGCGCGCCGAGCTTGTCGCGCGCGACCGTGAGGCCCGCCGCCATCGCGTGACCGCCGCCCTTGACGAGCAGACCCTCGACCAGGGCGCTCCGCACCGCCTGCCCGAGATCGACGCCGGGGATCGAGCGGGCGGAGCCGGTGCCGGTTTCGCCGAGCATGGCGATGGCGAAGGCCGGGCGGCCGAAGCGCTCCTTCAGCCGCGCGGCGACGAGGCCGACGACGCCGGGGTGCCAGCCCTCGCCCGACGCGATCACCACCGCGCCGCGCTCCTCGAGGCCAAGCGCTGCAAACGCCTCGGCTTCCGCCGCTTCCAGCGTCGACTTTTCGACCGCCTGCCGCTCGCGATTCAATTGATCGAGCTCGGCCGCGATGCGGGCGGCTTCGGCCGTGTCGTCGGTGACGAGCAAGCGCGTGCCGAGCGTGGCGTCGCCGATACGGCCGCCGGCATTGATGCGCGGGCCCAGGAGAAAGCCGAGATGAAAGGGCGACGGCGGCCCATCGAGACGCGCGACGTCCATCAGTGCGCGCAAGCCCGGCTGCTCGCGGTTCTTCAACGCGATCAGGCCCTTCTTCACAAAGGCGCGGTTCAGCCCTGTGAGCGGCACGACGTCGGCGACGGTGCCGAGCGCGACGAGATCCAAGAGTTGCAGAAGATCGGGCTCCGGCAGCGAGCCACCCCAATAACCGCGGCGGCGCAGCTCGCGGTTCAGCGCGGCGGCCGCCATGAAGGCGAGGCCGACGGCGCAAAGCTGATTGAGCCCGGAAAGATCGTCGGCGCGATGCGGGTTGACGATGGCATACGCGAACGGCAGATCGCCGGAGACTTGATGATGGTCGATGACGACGACGTCGAGACCAAGCTTCTCCGCTTCGGCAAGCGCCTCGAAGCTCGTCGAGCCGCAATCGACAGTGACGAGAAGCCTCGCTCCGCGCTCGGCGATCTTGCGCACGGCGTCGATGTTCGGCCCGTATCCCTCGAACAGCCGATCGGGGATGTGGAAGAACGGATCGAGCCCGGCCGCGCGCAAGCACGCGAACGAGCAGCGCGGTCGAGGTCGCGCCGTCGACGTCGTAATCGCCGAAGATCGCGACCTTCTCCTTGCGCTCGACGGCGTCGGCGAGACGTGCGGCGGCACGGTCCATATCGGTGAGCGTCGAGGGATCGGGCATCAGGCTGCGAACGCTCGGATCGAGAAAATTCTCGACCCCATCGAGGCGAAACACCGCGGCAGGCGATGATGCGCGCGAGAATTTCCGGCAGGCCGTGACGTTGGCCGATGGCAAGCGCGGTCTGGCTCTCGCGCGGCCCGCAGCGGTCGCGCCAGACGCGCCCGGTCACCGAGCTCGTGACGCCGAGAAAAGCGCGCTCGGGCGCATAGGATGCGGGTCGTGCGCTCATCGCGTGGCTCGGGGGTTCAGAAGATCTTGCGATACTGAATGAAGCCGGAACGTTCCGCCAGCTTGTCGTAGAGCACGCGCGCCGTCGTGTTGGTCTCCTGCGTCAGCCAATAGACGCGGCTGGCGCCGAGGTTGCGGGCCGCCTCGTAGACGGCCTCGATCAAGGCGCGGCCGAGGCCAAGCCCGCGCGCTTCCTCGGCGACGAACAAATCCTGCAGGTAACAGTAGTTGCCGACCGTCCACATCGAGCGGTGGAAGAGATAGTGCACGATGCCGGTGAGCTTGCCCTCGACATAGGCGCCGAGAATGAACATCGGCTCGGCCGGATCGTGCAATCGCTCCCAGGCCTTATCGGTGGCTTCTTTGGGCAGCGCCACCTCGTAGAAGTTCTGATAGCCCTTCCACAACGGCTCCCAGGCCGCGCGTTCGCCTTTGCCGACGGGGCGAATGGCGAAACGCGCCGTCATATCCGTTCAATCCAGGTGGAATTTCTTCAGCTCGCGGTGCTCGGCTTCGATCCAGCGCACGGTGCCGGTCACCGAGCGCATCACCACGGTGTGGGTGTAGATGCGATCCTTCGCGAAGCGCACGCCGCGCAGGAGGGAGCCGTCGGTGACGCCGGTGGCGGAAAAAAGGCAATCGCCGCGCGCCATGTCGTGCATGTCGTATTTCTTCTTCGGGTCCTTGATGCCCATGTTGGCGGCGCGCTTCTTCTTCTCGTCGGTATCGAGCACAAGCCGGCCCTGCATCTGGCCGCCGATGCAGCGCAGCGCCGCCGCCGCGAGCACGCCTTCCGGCGCGCCGCCGATGCCGATGTAGATGTCGATGCCGGTATTCGCGGAATCGGTCGTGTGGATGACGCCGGCGACGTCGCCGTCGGTGATCAGCTGCACGGCAGCGCCGGTTTTGCGCGCCGCCGCGATCAATTCGGCATGGCGCGGCCGGTCGAGCACGAGGGCGGTGATTTCCTCGGGCTTCACGCCCTTGGCCTTGGCGAGCGCGCGAATGTTTTCGTCCGGGGCGGCATCGAGATCGACGATGCCTTTCGGATAGCCGGGGCCGATCGCGATCTTCTCCATGTAAACGTCGGGGGCATTCAGCAAGGTGCCGCCTTCGGCCATCGCCATCACCGCGATCGCGCCCTGCATGTTCTTGGCGCAAAGCGTGGTGCCCTCGAGGGGATCGACCGCGATATCGACCTTCGGCCCGTGCTTATTGCCGACGTTCTCGCCGATGAACAGCATCGGCGCTTCGTCGCGCTCGCCCTCGCCGATCACCACGGTGCCGTCGATCGGAAGATTATTGAGCTCGCGGCGCATGGCGTCGACCGCCGCCTGGTCGGCCGCCTTCTCGTTGCCGCGGCCGCGCAGCCGCGCCGCCGCCACCGCCGCGCGCTCGGTAACGCGCACGATCTCGATCGACAGGACGCGCTCGATCGCAAGGCTCGGCTGGACGGTAATCGGCGTCGACATGCGGTTTTCCCCGGGCATTTTCTACGATCCCCCGTTCATCCTTTGAAGTCGGCGCTTGCGCGCGGGCGTCCAGGATGACGGAATTCCAAGACGGTATGTTGCGAAATATATCAGCTTTTTTCGATGCGGATCACCTGCGGCCGCTCCGCAAGCACCCCTTCTTTCTCGATGGCGGCGAGCGCGCGGCGCACCGCGTCCTCGGTCGTCGCATAGGTGATGAGCACGACGGAAGCGGGCGCTGCAGCGCTTTTCGGATCGTCGCCGCCATGCGGGCGCGACTTCTTGCGCCGCTGCATGATCGATTCGAGCGAGATATTTTCGTCGGCCATGCGCCGCGCGATGGTCGCCGCGGTGCCCGGCCGGTCGAGCGCCGCGAGCCGGATATAGTAGCCGCCTTCGTGGCGCTGCATCGGCGCGCGCGAGAGCTTGCCGAGCTTCGCCACCGGGCGGCCGAAGGGAAATACCTTGCGGCCGGCGGCAAGATCGACGATGTCGGCGACGACGGCCGAGGAGGTCGCGTCACCGCCGGCGCCGGGACCGACGAGTGTGAGCCCCATCATGTCGGAGTCGACCGCGACGGCGTTCAAGACGCCGTCGATCTCGGCGATGACCGAGCCCTTGGGCACCATGGTCGGATGCACGCGCTGCTCGATGCCGGTCTCGGTGCGCTGCGCAACGCCGAGCAGCTTGACGCGATAGCCGAGCTCGTCGGCGGCTTCCAAGTCGGCAAGCGAAACCTGCTCGATGCCCTCGATATGGATGGCGTCGGCATCGATCTCGGTGCCGAAGGCAAGGCTCGTCAGGATCGCGATCTTGTGGGCGGTATCGAAGCCGCCAATGTCGAAGGTGGGGTCGGCCTCGGCATAGCCGAGCTTCTGCGCTTCCTTCAGGCAATCGGCGAAGGAGCGCCCCTCCTTCTCCATGCGCGTGAGAATGTAATTGCAGGTGCCGTTGAGAATTCCATAGACGCGCGAGATGCGAGCGCCGCCGAGGCCCTCGCGCAAGGTCTTGACGATCGGGATGCCGCCCGCGACCGCGGCCTCGAAGGAAAACGGCGCGCCCTTCTCCTCCGCGAATTTCGCCAGCCGAACGCCGTGCTTCGCGATCAGCGCCTTGTTGGCGGTGACGACGCCTTTGCCGGCGCCGAATGCGGCCTCGATCGCGCTCTTGGCGGGATCGCCCTCGCCGCCCATCAGCTCGACGAAGATGTCGATGCCGGGGTCGCGCGCGAGCGCGACGGGATCGGCGACCTTGCGGATGTTCGAAAGGTCGATCGAATTGTCCTTCGGCGGGTCCTTCGAGGCATAGGCGACGAGTTCGAGCGGACGGCCGGCGCGGGTCGCAAGCTCCGCGCGCGAGCGATGCAACATGCGCACCACCGCCGAGCCGACCGTTCCGAGGCCGGCGAGACCCAGCTTGAGCGGCTCGACCATGATCGCGTGACCGAAAAATGTGGTTGCTAGCGCCGTGCGGCGAGCGGAACGACGTTGTGGAGGATCTTATCCGCCGAGTCGAGGAAGCGACGCAAGTTGCGCGCGGCCTGGCGGATTCGCTGCTCGTTCTCCACGAGCGCGATGCGCACGAAGCCCTCGCCGTGCTCGCCGAAGCCGACGCCGGGCGAAACGGCGATCCCGGCATTTTCCACGAGCAACTTCGAGAATTCGAGACTGCCGAGCGAATTGAAACGCTCGGGCATCGGCGCCCAGGCGAACATCGAGGCCTTCGGCGCCGGAATCGGCCAGCCGGCGCGCGAGAAGCTGTCGACCAGCGCGTCGCGGCGGCGCTTGTAGGTCGCGCGCATCTCGTGGATGCAATCCTCCGGCCCGTTCAGCGCCGCGGTCGCCGCCACCTGCACCGGCGTGAAAGCGCCGTAGTCGAGATAGGATTTGACGCGGGTGAGCGCCGAGATCAGGCGCTCGTTGCCGACGGCGAAGCCGACGCGCCAACCCGGCATCGAAAACGTCTTCGACATCGAAGTGAACTCGACCGCCACCTCCATCGCGCCCGGCACTTGCAGGATCGAGGGCGGCGGATTGTTGTCGAAATAGACCTCGGCATAAGCGAGATCCGAAAGCACCAAGAGTTCGTGCTTCTTCGCGAAGGTGACGACGTCGCGGTAGAATTCGAGATCGGCGACGCAGGCGGTCGGGTTCGAGGGATAGCAGACGATCAGCGCGATCGGCCGCGGGATCGAATGGATGACCGCGCGCTCGAGCGCGTAGAAAAAATCCGGACCCGGCTCGCACGGCACCGAGCGGATGACGCCGCCGGCCATGAGAAAACCAAAGGCGTGGATCGGATAGCTCGGATTGGGCACCAACACGAGGTCGCCGGGCGCGGTAATCGCCTGCGCCATGTTGGCGAAGCCTTCCTTGGAGCCGAGCGTGACGCAGATCTGCGTCTCGGGATCGAGCTTCACGCCGAAGCGGCGGCCGTAATAGGCAGCCTGCGCCTTGCGCAGCCCCGGGATTCCTTTCGAGGCGGAGTAGCGGTCGGTGTGCGGCTTGCCGATCGTCTCCTTCAATTTCTCGACGACGTGCAAAGGCGCCGGCAGGTCCGGATTGCCCATACCGAGGTCGATGATGTCCTCGCCCTGATTGCGCGCGACGGCCTTGACGCGGTTCACGCCCTCAAAGACGTAGGGCGGCAGGCGCCGGATGCGGTGAAAATCGGGGGCCATCTCATATCCCTCGGGCCAATCGACGAAACCGAGAGCGTTTTAGCACTTCACGATGGCACAGAAAGCTTCTCGCGACATTTTTTCTATCAATTGCTCTTATCGATCTTCTTTTTGACGGTGCCTTCGCGGTCCTCGACGAGCTTCTTGAGCTGGACCTCGACGGCCTCCCGCTCGGCCTGGGTCATGACCGGAATGCGGGTTCCCTCCACCACCGGCGGCGCGATCGAGGGGTATTCCGGCGCGGGACCGGGAGGCGCGGGCGGCAGCGCCGCGTTCAGGAAGGGCACGGGCACTTCGCCGGCGCAGCCCGCCAAGAAAAGGGCGAGAAAAGCGCCCAGGACGAGGCCGAAGCGAGCCCGCATTCCCGGCATGTTGCGAAGCAATAAGTCACCCACGTGATCTTCCTTCAACCCGCTGCCCGATGAAGCCTTTCGGCTTTGGCCCGGCGCTGTTTCGGCGCATATTATGGCGGAAGCGCGGTCAGCGGACGAGTGCCGGCAACAGCCAAGGTTAAGCTCCGGCGTTAAGGGAGGATCGATGGACCGCAAGGACAAAGATCCCCCGGCCCCGGGCACGATAGACGCCGATCAGCTTGCGAAGAACATCGCCCAGTTGATCGAGCAGAGCGGCAAGGCGATGGCCGCCTACCTCAAGCCGCGCGAGGCCGGCGAAAACCGCGACGAGATGGTGGACGAAATCGCCGACGTCGTGAAGACGCTCGGCCAGGTCGCCGAATATTGGATGTCCGACCCCAAGCGCACGCTCGAGGCGCAATCGAGCCTGATCAAGGGCTATATGGAGTTGTGGGCGCAAACGATGCGGCGGCTCTCCGGCGAGGAGGCGGCGCCGGTCGCAGTACCCAGCGACAAGGACAAGCGGTTCACTCATCCCGAGTGGTCGGCGAACCCCTTCTTCGACACGATGAAGCAGGCCTATCTCATCACCGCGAACTGGGCCGAGCGGATGGTTCGCGACGCCGCAAGCCTGAACGAGCACACCAAGCACAAGGCCGACTTCTACGTGCGCCAGCTCGCCGGCGCGATTTCGCCCTCGAACTTCGTGCTGACCAACCCGGAACTCTTCCACGAAACGCTTTCGTCGAACGCCGACAACCTCGTGCGCGGCATGAAGATGCTGACCGAGGACATCGAGGCGGGCCGGGGCGATCTGAAAATCCGCCAGTCCGACGCCTCCAAGTTCGAGGTCGGCAAGAATCTCGCGATCAGTCCCGGCAAGGTGGTCTACGAGAACGATCTCTTTCAGCTGATCCAGTACGCGCCCACGACCGAGACCGTGTTCACGATCCCGATCCTGATCGTGCCGCCCTGGATCAACAAGTTCTACGTCTTGGATCTGACGCCGGAGAAATCCCTCATCAAGTGGATGGTCGATCAGGGCTTCACCGTGTTCGTGGTCTCCTGGGTCAACCCCGACGCGCGGCTGGCGGAAAAAAGCTTCGAGGACTACATGCGCGACGGCATCCTTTCGGCGCTCGACCGCATCGAGGATGCGACCGGCGAGCGGCGGGTGCATGCGGTCGGCTATTGCGTCGGCGGCACGCTGCTCGCGACCGCGCTCGGCTACATGGCGGCCAAGGCCGACGACCGCATCAAGAGCGGCACACTCCTCACCACGCAGATCGATTTCACCTATGCCGGCGACCTCAAGGTGTTCGTCGACGAGGAGCAAATCGCCGGCATCGAGCGGCGGATGAAGGAGGTCGGCTATCTCGACGCCTCCAAGATGGCGACCGCCTTCAACATGTTGCGGGCGAACGATCTCGTGTGGCCCTATGTCGTCAACAATTATCTCCGCGGCAAGGCGCCCTTTCCGTTCGATCTTCTCTATTGGAATTCGGATTCGACGCGGCTGCCGGCGGCGAACCACTCGTTTTATCTCCGCAATTGCTATCTCGAGAACAAGCTCTCGAAGGGGCTGATGACGATCGGCAATGTGCGGATCGATCTCGGCAAGGTGAACATCCCGATCTACAATCTCGCCACCCGCGAGGACCACATCGCGCCGGCGAAATCGGTTTTCCTCGGCAGCAAGTTCTTCGGGGCGCCGGTGAAGTTCGTGCTCGCGGGCTCCGGCCACATCGCCGGCGTCGTCAATTCGCCGCTGAAGCCGAAATACGGCTACTGGACCGGCGGCAAGACCAACGGCGATCTCGAAGCGTGGCTCAAGGACGCCGAGGAGCACCCGGGCTCGTGGTGGATCGACTGGCTTGAGTGGATCAAAACGATGGGCGAGGAGCGGGTCGCCGCGCGCATGCCGGGCGCGGGCAAGCTCAAACCGATCGAGGACGCGCCCGGACGCTATGTGAAGGTGCGCGCCTAAACCGCTAGTTCGGCGGCGGGACGCCGTATCTCCGCAATCGATCGTAGGTTTTATAGCCGAGCCGCGCATAGACCGGCTCGCCGAAATGGGTCGCCTGCAACGTGACGACCGCCGCACCGCGCTCGAACGCGGCATTGGTGGCCAAGGCGGCGCAGATTGTCGCAAGACCCGCGCGCTGCGCATCGGGCATCGTCCCGACCCAATAAAGGCCCGCCCCGTCTCCGCTCATCAGCGCAAGCGCGGTCGCGAGCGGCGTCTCGCCGCGGTAGGCGACAAAGCCAGCAATGTGATCGCCAAGCAGCACCTCGCGGCGACCGAACATCGCCACCGTATGAATTGCGGCAAGACCCAATGCCGTATAAGCGGCGGCGCTGATGCGCACAAAATCATCGACATGTTTTCGATCCGCGAACCGCTCGATGCGGATATCGGACGGCAGCGCGCGCTCGCTGAGCGGACGTTCGACCAGCATGCAAGGAACATCGAACCGGCTCTTGCGGCCTTCGGCCTTGAGCACGGCTTCGAGATCCTTGTCGCGGCTTTCGCGAACGAAAACGGAATAGCCGCGGCGGCGCGGCGCAAAAAACCGCTACGCGGAATTGAGTACCTCTGCCGGTTCGACTGCGCGATCGACGCGCGTCGCGCCATTCCAATAGGAGCCGGGAAAATCGGTGGCGCCGGCGACAAGAATAACGCCCTCCGTCTCGGTCCAATCGCAAGGCTCCTGCCAGCGCGCGTGTTCGCGCACCGATTCGACCAGATTGGCATCCGATAGTTCTTCTGGCGTCGTCATCCGGCCCGTGGACAAAAAAACCGCATTACACCGAATTGCATTCACTGATAGCATCGTGAAGTTAAAATGGCACCTCATTCATGCAACGAAAGCCGGGAGGAAATCCATGAAAGTATTTGATGCCCGCCTCCTTCAATTCTTATGCATGGCAAGCGCCGTATTTTTTTCCACTCCGTCATCGGCGCAAGGCGTCTATCGCACCGAGATTTATCCGCTGCCGACAGTGACGCTCTCTACCGTGGATTTCCTCCTCGGCAAGAAGGACGGCAAGCCCGCGACGATCGCCGGCGAGCTGCGCATTCCGAAGCCCGGAGCCGACAAGCTGCCGGCGGTCGTGATCGTGCACGGCTCGGGCGGCGTCGGTTTCAACTACGGCATGTGGGCGCAAGAGATGAACAAGGCGGGCTTCGCCGTGTTCGTGCTCGACAGCTTCACCGGACGCGGCATCGCGAGCACGATCGCCGATCAAGAACAGCTTTCGTCCTATACGATGATGAACGACGCCTACGCCGCGCTCGGCATGCTCGCGAAGCATCCGCGCGTTGATCCGGCGAAAATCGCCGTGATGGGATTTTCGAAAGGCGCGATCCCGGCGCTCTATGCGAGCATGCGCCGCTTTCAGAACGCCTATGCGCCGGAGGGCGCGAATTTTGCCGCCTATATCGGCTTCTATACGCCGTGCAATATCGCCATGATCGGCGACGAAGAGATGAGCGCGAAGCCGATCCGGCTCTATCACGGCGTCGCCGACGACTGGGTACCGGTCGCTCCCTGCCGCGATTATGTGGCGCGGCTGAAAAAGGCCGGCGCCGATGTGACCCTCACCGAATATCCCGGCGCCTATCACGCCTTCGACAACCAGACGATCCCGGGCACGGTGCAAATTCCGCAGGCCCAGACCTGGCGCAAGTGTCGCCTCGAAGAGAAGTCGCAGGGCGTTATCATCAACAGCGACACCGGCCAGCCCGCGAGTTATAACGACACTTGCATCGAGCGCGGCGTCACGGTCGCCTATAATGCCGAGGCGACCGATGCCGCCCGCAAGGACGTCGTCGAATTCCTCAACAAGCTCTTCAACCCATAACCGGAGAACCGCGCATGCTCGCGCCCGCCAAGCAGCCGATTTCCGTCGACGCCCTGAAGGAGAAAATCGGCACGGACATCGGCGTTTCAAACTGGCATGTCGTCACGCAGGACATGATCGACCGCTTCGCGGACGTCACGCACGACCATCAGTTCATCCACGTCGATCCGGTGCGCGCGAAGAAGGAGACGCCGTTCGGCGGCACCATCGCGCACGGCTTCCTTACGCTCTCGCTCCTGAGCCTTGTCGGCAGCGAGGTGATGCCGGCGATCGAGGGCCGCGTCATGGGCATCAATTACGGCTTCGACAAGATCCGCTTCGTCTCGCCGGTCAAGGCGGGCGGAAAAATCCGCGGCCGTTTCAAGCTGAAAGAGGTGAAAGAGCGGGCGCCGAAAGAAGTGATGTTTCGCTACGAGGTGGCGATCGAGGTCGAGGGCGCGGAAAAACCCGCGATCGTCGCCGAGTGGCTGACGATCGCGGTGCTGGCGTAACTCTCCGCCCGTTGACAGGCCGGCGTCCAAAGTCGTAGCTCACCCGCCATGACGACGGCCAAAGCAGCATTTCGACTTAGCTGACCGGCTCCCGCGAGGGGGCCGGAACGCTTCACCCTGCCCGTTCATCGGAATTGCCGTCATGACCGCCGAAAATCCATCCGCTCGCGCCCATCGCAGCCATCAAAGCTTGATCGTCGATCAGTTCAGCCGCCAGGCCGAGCTATTCGCGCAATCACCGGCGCTGCATAACGAAGGCGCGCTCTCCCTTCTCGTGGAAGCGGCGAAGCCGCTAGCGAGCGATCTCACCCTCGATGTCGCTTGCGGGCCGGGATCGGTTGCCGTCGCTTTCGCGCGCGTGGCGAAGAAGAGCGCGGGCCTCGACGCGACACCCGCGATGCTGCGCGAAGCGGAAAAACTCGCGGCGGCGAACAATATCGCGAATGTGGAGTGGCATCTCGGTGACGTCTACGCGCTGCCGTTCCCCGACCATGCGTTCGATATCGTCACCTGCCGCTTCGCTTTCCACCATTTGCGCGAGCCGGCGAGCGCCTTCGCGGAAATGGTGCGGGTGTGCCGCATCGGCGGCCGCATCGCGCTTTGCGACGGCATTGCCTCCGACGATCCCGAAAAAGCCGCGGCGTTCAACCGCATGGAACAGCATCGCGATCCGTCCACGGTCGAATTCCGCCCGCTCGGCTGGCATCTGGCGCTATTCAAAACCGCCGGATTGCCCGCGCCCGCAACGCATTTCTATCAAGTGCCGGCGGAGCGGGAGCGGCTGATCGCGGCCTCGTTCCCGGCGAATGACGACCGGGCGCTGTTGCGGCGGATGATCGACGAGTCGGTGGAAGGCGATAGAATGGGGCTTGCCGCCCGCCGCGACCGCGAGACGGTGAAATTCGCCTATCCCGCCGCGATTCTCGTGGCGGAAAAGTCTGCGAAGGAATAACGCCATGGAAAACATTTCGGAAACCGAGGCGCTTTCGCTCGAAGAAAAAGCCGAGCATCGCTACGCGGACAACGATGGCGTGAAAATCCACTACGCGCTGGTGGGCTCGGGCCCCCTCGTCGTCTTCCTGCACGGCTTTCCGGACTATTGGCTGACGTGGCGCCATCAAATGCTGGCGCTTTCGAAATCCTTTCGCGCCGCCGCCCTCGACATGCGCGGCTACAATCTCAGCGACAAGCCGAAGGGCGTCGAGAACTACAATATCAACCGGCTTGTGGACGACGCCGCGGCGGTGATCGCCGTGGAGGGCGAAAAGAGCGCGGTCATCGTCGGCCACGACTGGGGCGGCGCCACCGCCTGGAACCTCGCGATGCGGCGGCCGGAGCTTTGCGAGAAGCTCGCCATCCTCAACATGCCGCACCCCTATTCGCTCGCGCGCGAGCTTGCGACCAATGCCGAGCAGGTGAAATACAGCCAATACGCCCGTAATTTCATGGACCCCGAGTTCTACAAGCAGATTTCACCGGAGCGCCTCGGCAATTGGGTGCGCGATCCCGCGGCCAAGGCGAAGCACCTCGAGGCGATGAAGCGCTCCGACCCGCAGGCGATGCTGCACTACTATCAAGCGAATTATCCGCGCGAGCCCTATCGGGTGTGGAACAGCGAGCCGGTGCATGTGAAAGTGTCGACGCTGTTGATCCATGGGCTCAAGGACAAGGCGCTCGCCGCAACCGGTCTCAACGGCTTGTGGAATTGGGTCGATGCGGACTTGACCATCACCACGATTCCCGGCGCCGATCATTTCGTGCAGCAGGACGCGGCCGATCTCGTCAGCCGGACGTTGCTGGCATGGCTTACGCGATAAGAGCGGACCGATGAGCAAGGAATTTTCCGTGCGCCCCATCGGCTTTGTCAAAAGCACGCGCGATATCGCGATCGACGACAATTGGGACGAAGTCGCGGCCAACATCGAACTCGATTTCGCGGAGATCGAGCCCGCGGCCGTGCTCGGTCTCGAAACTTTTTCCCATATCGAAGTCGTTTATCTCTTCGACCGCGTCGATTCCGCCAAGGTCTGCCGCGGCGCTCGGCATCCGCGCGGACGCGAAGATTGGCCGCTCACCGGAATCCTCGCGCAGCGCGCGAAGGATCGCCCGAACCGGATCGGCGTCACCGTGTGCCGGTTGCTGATGGTCGAAAAAAATATCCTGCATGTGCGGGGCCTCGACGCGATCGACGGCACGCCGGTGCTCGACATCAAGCCGGTGATGCGCGGGTTCTTGCCGCGCGGCGAAATCCGCGAGCCGAAATGGGCCGACCAATTGATGGCGGGTTATTGGGAATAATTGGCTTAGCGAATGCCGAGCGCCTTGTGCGTCTGCAAGCTCAAGCGCCATTGCGGATGTTG
The DNA here is from genome assembly GCA_963751685.1 of uncultured Alphaproteobacteria bacterium. Classification (GTDB taxonomy): domain Bacteria; phylum Pseudomonadota; class Alphaproteobacteria; order Rhizobiales; family Xanthobacteraceae; genus Palsa-892. Next base: position 138,123 of record CAVVVV010000019.1, read on the forward strand.
GATGCAATAGGCGACCGCGCGCGCGGTGTTCTCGCCGACATTCGGCCCGTCCATCGGCTGCAGCGAGAAATGCTCGAAGGCAAAATCGACGAAATCTTCGGGAGCGGCCCCTTGCTGCGGAAATACGAGTTTCAGCTCGTTTCCCGTCTGCACAATGAGCTCGGCACCCGCTTTCGGGCTGACGCAAATCCAGTCGAGGCCTCCGGGCGGCTCGATGGTGCCGTTGGTCTCGACGGCGATCTCGAAGCCGACGCCGTGAAGGGCCGCGATCAGTGCCTCATCGACCTGCAATAGCGGCTCGCCGCCGGTGAGCACGACGAAGCGATGATGCCGATCATCCCCCCATTCCTGCTCGATGATCTGGGCGAGATCCGCCGCCGTGTATTTTCCGCCCTTGGTGCCGTCGGTGCCGACGAATTCGGTATCGCAGAATTTGCAGACCGCCTCGGCGCGGTCCTCCTCGCGGCCGGACCATAGATTGCAGCCGGCGAAGCGGCAAAATACGGCCCGGCGGCCGGTTTGCGCGCCCTCGCCCTGCAGCGTGAGGAATATCTCTTTGACCGCGTACATCGAAGCGTGATTAGAACCCGGTTGCGAGCAAACTATGTCGAACGAAAACGCAAAATCAATCGCCATCGTGCAGCGGCTGGAATGGGACGCGATGCATCGCATTCCCGGCCATGAAGGCGCCTGCAAGGCCTATCACGGCCACCGCTACGCCGCCGAGATTTCGGTCGCCGCCGAAAAGCTCGACGCGCTCGGGCGGGTGGTGGATTTTTCCGTGATCGAGAGCACGGTGGGCGGCTGGATCAATCGGCATTTCGATCACACGGCGATCCTCTACGCCAAGGACGACGAGCCGTCGGTCAAGGCGGTGATCGAAGCGAACAAGCGGCTCGGCAAGCCGGTCTATCTCCTCAAGGGCTATCCGACGGTCGAGAACATCGCCGCCGAGCTCGGGCGCGTCAGCGCCGAATTGCTGGCGCCGCACGGCGTGCGCGTCGTCTCGATCCGGCTGTGGGAGACGCCGCAAAGCTCGGCGCTGTGGACGGCGAAATAGCTACGGAAACAGCGCGTGCTGCATCAGCCCTTCGGTCTCGGGGAAGCCGAGCATCAGGTTCATGTCCTGCACCGCAAGACCAGAGGCGCCCTTGATCAAATTGTCGAGCGTCGCGATCACGATCGCCTTGCCGGGGACACGGTCGGCGACGACGCTGATCTGGATGAAATTCGAGCCGCGCACGTGCCGCGACTGCGGCACCGCGCCGAGTTCGAGTATTTTCACGAAGGGCTCGTTCTTGTAGAAATCGGCGAGCAGCCGGTGCAGCTGCTCCGCCGTCGTCTTGCCCACGAGCCTCACATAATGCGTCGCGTAAATGCCGCGGTTCATCGGCGCGAGGTGCGGCGTGAAGGTCACCGTCACCGGCCGCTTGGCGGCGAGCGAAAATTCCTGATCGAGCTCGGCGGTGTGCCGGTGGCTGCCGACGCCATAGGCGTGAATTCCCTCCGACACCTCGCCGAACAGCATATTCTCCTTGGCCGCGCGCCCCGCACCGGTCATGCCGGTCTTGGCGTCGATGACGATCGCGTCGGGATCGATGGCGCCCGCCTCCAGCAGCGGCACGATCGCGGTGATCGAGGTCGCGGGGAAACAGCCGGGCACCGCCACGAGCCGCGCCTTCTGGATCTGCTCGCGATAGATCTCGGCGAGACCATAGACCGCCTCGGCCTGCAGCTCCGGCGCCAGATGGCCGTGCCCGTACCATTTTTCGTACATCACCGGATCTTGCAGACGAAAATCGGCGGAGAGGTCCGCGATCTTGAGCTTGGCGGAAGCCGCGAGCAGGTTCTTGATCACGGTCTGCGTCGTGCCGTGCGGTAGGCCGCAAAAGACGAAATCGAGCGCGGTCGCGTCGATTTCCTCGATCTTCACGAGTTTCGGCAAGTCGGTGCCGGCGAATTGCGGAAAGACGGCCGTCATCGCCTGGCCGGCGTGGCGGTCGGCGGTGAGCGCCTTGATTTCCACATGCGGGTGGCGGAGCAAAAGGCGCACGAGCTCGCCGCCGGTATAACCGGACGCGCCCAAAATCCCGATGCGAGCCTTCGAATCCACGATTGCCGCCTCTCAAATGGGGCGGGAGCCTTAGCGCAAACCGGCGGCGAGCGAAAGCGGCGGGATAACGTGTTGTTTGCCGAACCGGTTCCTCGTATTCCACGCCTGTTCCACGATTGCCTTCCGTAGCGTCACGATTGCTAGGTCATGGCAGCCGCGATAGGGTCGGCGCGACTTCGAGGAAACAGCGAACAAGGATGGGTACCATGGCAGTGGACGGCAACTGGAACATCTCGATCGAGACACCGATCGGCACGCGGCAGGCGACGCTCAACATCGCGGCCGCCGGCAACGCGCTCACCGGCACGCAAGGCGGCGGACGGAAACTCGACCGCGATCACCGACGGCAAAGTCGACGGCAACAAGGTTTCGTGGAAGGTCGCGATCACCAACCCGATGCCGATGACGCTCGAATTCTCCGGCACGGTGGAGGGCGACAAGATTTCCGGCAACGCCAATGCCGGCGCTTTCGGCGCGTTGCCCTTCTCCGGCACCCGCGCCTGAAGCCGCGCCGACATCGGGCTAAAACGCAATCCGCCGATTCGACATGAAATGGGTCGGCGGAATTTTCTGAAAATTGTCCACGCGTGCGAGCACGACCGCCTTGCACCGCGCCGCACAACCGGAAAGCCGAATCGACCGCCGCTGGCTTGACTCGGCTCCGTTCCGTGGCCGACTCTCGCGCCCGCGACTCACCTTTGGAGGTCGAGATGGCCCGGATAACAAACGCAAACGTGGCAAGGCTGACAGAGCCCGCGTATCAGGGAAGGAACGCTACGAAGTTTATTATTTCGCCCGCAAACACCGCATGACGCCCGCCGCGGTGCGTGCGCTCATCAAGAAAATCGGCAACAGCCGCAAGAAGCTGGAGGCGGCCGTCGCCAAAATGAAGAAGAAGCGGCGCAAGGGCGCCAAGCGCAAGAAGCGCCGCTGATTTTTCGCGCGGCTTCCGCGCGATCCGGAATTGAACGCCGCGCGCTTCGCGAGCCGGAGCGCGCGGCGCTTGTTTTTCGAGCGGCTCGCTCGTTAAGCCGCTTCGGCGGCAACGAAAACTTTCGCCGCGCCGGGCTCTCGTTCCGCGCGTTTTGCCGTTTCGAACCGTGAAACCACCGTTTCCGCCGGAACCGGCGCCGCCTTCTTTCCGATGTCGAGCGCCTCGCCGAGGATCGCGGCGGCGGCGATGAAGCAAGATTGCGCTCCGCTCGCACCGCCCGGTGGCGCACTTTCCGCCGTGGACATGTCGGCGTAATAGACGAGATCACCGGCACGCAGCATCGGCTCGCTTCGCCCCCAGCTTTCGTAGAGCAGAAGATCGCGCAGCGCGTCGGCCATCATCAATAAGGGATCGTCGAACAGGCACGACAAATCTTGATCGACGCGCATGATTTTCTCGATCACATCGACGGTTGTCGCCGCCGCCGCGCGTTTCTCCTCGACGGTGCGGGCGGAGCGGCAGGCGCTCGCGACATTGAACAGACCCCGGAATGCGAGTGCGGGCGGAAGAATGCGGCGAATGATGGCGCCGATGATGTGCGCCGCGCGCAGTTCCTCGGCGGCGTCGGCATCGGCGCTGCCGGCGAGCCGCGTCACGAACGGCATCAAGAGCGTCTGGCGAAGCGCGTCGTCCTGGATTCGGTCGTTGAGACGAGCGCAAGGCCGCGAGCGGCCGCGAGAAACACGGCGGGCAATCTTCCGGCGAGCTGATCTCGCGATAGGCGAAACCGGCGGCGACGGTCGCCGCCTCGTTGATGCAGGTGCCGCCGCCCGGCCCCGGGAACTCGTGGCTGCCGGCGAGCAATTTCCAGTTCAGAATCGAGTTGAAATCAAACACTATGGTCTCTCCTCTTCTCTTCCTCAGCTGACGGGCTCGTAAGCCGGCGTTTTCCGTTTGGCGCGCGTAAAGCGTGCCGCCAGGGTTTCGGTCTCGATCGGCTCGGCCCGATTTCCAATCTTGAGCGCTTGGTCAAGGAGCCCGGCCGCGAGGGCATAGGCCGGCTCACGCGCAGCGTGAGGGGCGCGGCTCCAGTCTTGCGTCGAAACGGTGGCGGCGGCGATGGCGGCGGTGGCGCAACAACTGGCCGCGTCGAGCAAGCGTTGTTCATTGCCGTAATGACCGTAATAGACGAAAGCCGACACGAGATTGGACGCTCCTTCCAGATAATCCTGCCGCTTTCGCGTAAGCCGGGCATTGCCGCAGGCGAGCTTGCTGATCGCATCGAGGGCGTTGTGCACGGCCTCGGCCGCCGTCTCGATGCCGCCCGCGGCGCGGCAAGCAAGTGCCTCATCAACGCATCCGTGGATTTCGATGCTCTGCGGCAGAAGCCGGGTCGCAACGCCCAGCAGGATCGTCTTCACACGCTCGCTTTCCACCTCGGGGCTGTCGGCGCTGCCGGCGAGCCGCGTGACGAAAGGCAGCAACAATTTCTGGCGAAGCTGATGGTCGCCGATGCCGTCGTTCAGTCCCAGCGCGTAAGCCGCGAGTGGACGCGAAAAGCACGGCGGGCAATCGGCAATCGAACATACGCGGCGATAAGGAAAACCCGCGGCGACGATCGCCGCCTCATTGATGCAAGTGCCGCCGTCGGGGCCCGGAAACGCGTGGCTCCCGGTCAAAAGCTTCCAATCAAGAAGAGATGTGAAGTCGAACATCAAAGTCCTCTCCCGGCTCGATCGCAGTCGCCCACGCTAGCAACATCATCGAAACGGCGCCGTTCCATGGCGGAAGGGCGCCGCTTCATTAAATTTCGGCAATCCGGACAGGAGGTTCGCGCTCGCCTACGAGACCACCATGAGCCCGGAGGGCGCCCGCTTGCGCTTGGCCTTTTCGAGCCGCTCGGCGGCTACGGCGATGCCGGGCGCGTCGCCTTGCTTGCCGAGCTTAAGGGCGGAATCGAGGATTTCTCCCGCCTGGCGGTACACGCGCGCCAATGCACGATGGCGCGCGGCGGCGGCTCGTCCGTTGCATTGCTTGCGCGACGTTCGCGGCCACGACCGCCGCCGCCTTGGCGGCGTCGACCAACTCGTTTCGCCAACACGCGTGCGCAGCATCGGCAAGTTCCGAGAGCGCCTGGCTCATCCATGAAAGTGGCGAGTAAGGCGGGTTTTCGGAAAGACCGAAGAGCCGTTGCGTAAGCCCGATCAGCTCGTAGGGCGAGCGCATGCGGCGAAGCTTCTCGGAAGCTTCGAAAAAACCGTGGCGAAGCAAGGCGGGCGCGAGAATCGCCGACGCGGTGCGGAGCACGATCAGCTCGGCGCGCGCCTTTTCGGTCGCGAGTTCGTCGGCTGAGCCCTCGAGCCGCGCGACGAAGGGCATGAGAACACGCCCGCGAAGCGCGTCATTCTCGATGAGGTCGTTGAGAAACAGGGCATAAGTCGCGGCCGGCCGTGAGAAGCTCGCGGGGCAATCCTCGATCGAGCGCACGGCACGGTAGGGATAGCCGGCGGCGACGATCGCCGCCTCGTTGACGCAGGAGCCGCCGTCGGGACCGGGGAACAAGTGGCTCCCGCGCAAAAGCTTCCAATTGAGGATCTTGTCGAAGCCGGCGAAGGCCGCGCCAATAGCGCCGAAGGAGCTGGCGCGGAAGGAATTGAGGTTCAGGAACTTCTTGAGCTCGAACATGGCGGTTTCCTCTCCCGCCCCCACGCTTCGTTTATGGCCGCAGGATTTTGCAACCTTGAAGGCGCATTGGCGGCGACTTTGTGCGCGCGCGGCCGATTTTCGCGCCGCGGTCGCGGCAACGGGCCGAAAGCGCCGGGACATGGCATGATCGCCGAAATTGATTCGCACGGGCGAAATCCCTATGTCCCAGCGCACGATGGCCAAGAACTCCAAGAAAGCAGTGAAGAAGTCGAAGCCGGTTCCCGGCGCCAAAGCGCGCAAGCGCGCCGGGCCGAAGCAACCCGACCTTTTCGCGCGGGCATCCGGGGGCGCCGCCGAAAAGGCGCGCGGCGGCAAGGCGGCCGCCAAATCGCGCTCCGAATACGGCGCCCAGCACATCGAGGTGTTGGAGGGCTTGGAGCCGGTGCGGCGGCGGCCGGGCATGTATGTCGGCGGCACCGACGAGCGCGCGCTGCATCACCTGTTCGCCGAAGTGATCGACAACGCCATGGACGAGGCGGTGGCGAACCACGCCAGCACGATCGAGGTCGAGATGACCGCCGACGGCTTCGTCTCGGTCTCCGACAACGGCCGCGGCATTCCGGTCGAGGAGCATCCGAAATTCAAGAAGAAATCGGCGCTCGAAGTGATCATGACGACGCTGCACGCGGGCGGGAAATTCAACCACGATGTCTACGAGACCTCCGGCGGCCTGCACGGCGTCGGCGTGTCGGTGGCGAACGCGCTTTCGGAAGTGCTCGAAGTCGAGGTCGCGCGCGGCGGCAATCTCTACCGCCAAGTCTACAAGCGCGGCGTGCCGCAGGCGGACGTCAAGCTCGTGCAGAAGGGCGTGAAGAAACGCGGCACGCGCGTGAAGCTCAAGCCCGATCCGGAAATCTTCGGCAAGGGCGCCGAGTTCAAGCCGAAGCGCGTCTTCGCCATGACCAAGGCCAAGGCGTATCTGTTCGGCGGCGTCGAGATCCGCTGGTCGTGCGACAAGGCGCTCTTGAAGGGCATCGACGACATTCCGCAAAAGGAAACCTTCCGCTTCGAAAACGGCCTCCGCGACTATCTCGGCAGCGAAGTCGAGGGCCACACGCTCGTTCACGCCGACATCTTCGCCGGCAAGTCCGAGAAGAAAGGCGGTCACGGCGCGGTCGAATGGGCCATCGCCTGGATCGCCGACGACGACGGTTTCCTGCACTCCTACTGCAACACCATCCCGACGCCCGAAGGCGGCACGCACGAAGTGGGCTTGCGCACCGCGCTCCTGCGCGGCCTCAAGGACTATGCCGAGCGCGTCGGCAACAAGCGCGCGGGCCCGGTCACCGCCGAGGACGTGATGACGGGTGCCGCCGCCATGCTTTCCGTCTTCATCCGCGATCCGGAATTCGTCGGCCAGACCAAGGACCGGCTCGCCACCGCCGAGGCGCAGCGCCTCACCGAGACCGTCGTGCGCGACGCCTTCGAGCAGTGGCTCACCAGCAACCCGCTGCAGGCGAACAAGCTCGTCGACTGGGCCTCCGACCGCGCCGAGGAGCGGCTGCGGCGGCGGCAGGAAAAGGAAATCTCGCGCAAGACCGCCGTCCGCAAGCTCAGGCTCCCCGGCAAGCTCGCCGATTGCTCGAGCGGAGCGACGGCGGGCTCGGAAATCTTCATCGTCGAGGGCGACTCGGCGGGCGGCTCCGCGAAGCAGGCGCGCGATCGCGCGATGCAGGCGGTGCTGCCGCTGCGCGGCAAAATCCTCAACGTCGCGAGCGCCGGGCGCGACAAGCTCGCGCAGAACCAGCAGCTCGCGGATCTATCGCAAGCGCTCGGCTCCGGCACCGGCTCGCACTATCGCGACGAGCAGCTCCGCTACGACAAGGTCATCATCATGTGCGACGCCGACGTCGACGGCGCCCACATCGCCTCGCTTGCTCATTACCTTCTTCTATCGCGAGATGCCGAAGCTGATCGAGAACAAGCATCTCTATCTCGCGGTGCCGCCGCTCTATCGCCTCACCCACGGCGCCACCACCGTCTATGCGCGCGACGACAAGCACAAAGACCAACTCCTGAAGACGGTGTTCAAGGGCAAGACGAAGATCGAGATCGGCCGCTTCAAGGGCTTCGGCGAAATGCTGCCCTCGCAACTGAAGGACACGATGAACCCGAAAACGCGCACGCTTGCAGCGGGTGACGGTAAGGGACGCGCTGAAGGCGGCGACGACGAAGACGGTCGAGCGCTTGATGGGCAACAGGCCGGAGGCGCGCTTTCAGTTCATTTCCGAGAACGCGGAGTTCGCGAAGGAATTGGATATTTAGCGTTTTTGTCATGGCCGGACCTGTTCCGGCCATCCACGTCTTGGCAGCGAAGAAAGGCGTGGATGCCCGGCACAAAGTTTACCCTTGGGCCGGTTAAAGGCCGGACCCGAGGGCCGGGCATGACGAAAGTGAGTAGGTGACGCGTTGAGGAGACCTTCATGGAATTCATCCGTCGCGCGGAAGTTCCGGTTCTGAAAAATACCGGCGTTGCATCCGAGCAGCTGTTGTTTCCCGAAAACTCGAAATCCGCGCGCGTGACGATCACCCGCGTCACCATCGAGCCGGGCGCGACCAATCCGCCGCACCGTGCACGAATTCTCCGAGCAGATTTGGGTCGCGCTCGAAGGCGCCGGCACGCTTCTACTCGCGGACAAGAAAACGCAACCGTTCGAAGCGGGCGACGTCGTCCGCTTCGAGGACGGCGACCTGCACGGATTCAAGAACACGGGTGCGACGAAATTCGTCTATATCTCCGTCACCTCGCCCCCGCTCAATTTTCGCGCGGCCTATGCCAAGGATTGGAGCGGAGGAAGATCCGCGGCCAAATGATCGATCTCTCCCACCTCAAGCCCGGCCTCACCGGCTCCGCCGAACTCGTCGTCGGCGAGGAGCACACGGCGCCGCGCGTCGGCTCCGGCCGCGTGCATGTGCTGGCGACGCCGGTGATGATCAATCTGATCGAGGCGGCGGCACTTCAGGCCGCGGAAAATCTGCTGCCGCCCGGCCATCAGAGCCTCGGCATTCGCCTCGACGTGCGCCACTTCGCGGCGACACCGGTGGGCATGCGCGTCACCGCGACCGCGGAATTGTCAAGGTCGACGGCCGCACGCTCATCTTTCGCGTCGAGGCCCACGACGAAAAGGAGCCGATCGGCGACGGCACGCACGAGCGCGTCGTGGTGAACGTCGAGCGCTTCGCCGCGCGGGTGCAGCGGAAGATTGGGCAAACGGGTGAGCGAGAACATGTCATCCCGGGCTCGCTCGCTATGCTCGCTCGCGCCTCGGATGAGGATCAGAGTCGCCGGGCTGGCGAAAAATCCCCTACTTCTTCACCAGCGGGCAGCGCGAGGCCGAGAGCGGCTGGAAGGCCTCATCGGCCGGGATCGTGCCTTTGATCTTGTAGTAGTCCCACGGGCCCTTCGATTCCGCCGGCGCCTTCACCTCGACCAGGTACATGTCGTGCATCATGCGGCCGTCCTCGCGGATACTTGCCGTTCTTGACGAAGAAGTCGTTGACCGGCAGTCTCGCGCATCTTCTTCATCACCGCTTCGCTTTCGTCGGTGCCCGCCGCCTGCACGGCCTTCAGATAATGCGCCACCGTCGAATAGACGCCGGCCTGCGCCATCGTCGGCATGCGGCCTTCCTTCGCCAGAAAGCGCTGCGGACCATTTGCGCGTTTCGTCGTTCATGTCCCAGTAGAAGGCGGTCGTCAGCAGCATGCCTTGCGCCTTCTCGAGCCCGAGCGCGTTCACGTCGGTGATGAAGACGAGCATGCCGGCGAGCTTCTGCCCGCCCTTGACGATGCCGAATTCGGACGCCTGCTTGATGGCGTTGGTGGTGTCGGCGCCGGCATTGGCGAGCGCGATCACCTTCGCCTTCGAGGCTTGCGCCTGCAGCAGGAACGAGGAGAAGTCGGCGGTGTTGAGGGGCGCGCGCACGCCGCCCACGACCTTGCCGCCGTTCGCCACCACCACCGCGGTGGTGTCGCGCTCGAGATCCTGGCCGAAGGCGTAGTCGGCGGTGATGAAGAACCAGGTGTCGTAGCCCTGCTTCACCGTGGCGTAGCCGGTGCCGTGGGCGAGCGCATAGGTGTCATAGACCCAATGCACCGAAAGCGGCCCGCAGGCCTCGTTGGTGAGGCGCGTGGCGGCGGGGCCGTTGAAGACGATGATCTTGTTCTTCGACTTCGCGACCTCAAGGGCGGCAAGCGCGGTGGCGGAGGCGGCGACGTCGAGAATGGCGTCGACCTTCTCGTTCTCGAACCACTCGCGCGCCTTCGACGCGGCGATGTCGGCCTTGTTCTGGTGGTCGGCATAGACGAGCTCGATCGGCTTGCCCAAGATCTTGCCGCCGAAATCGTCGATCGCCATTTGCGCGGCGTCGGCGCTTCCCTTGCCGGTGATGTCGGCATAGATGCTCGACATGTCGAGGATGAGCCCGATCTTGACGACGTCGTCGGAAATTTTCTGAGCCGGCGCCGGCGTGGCGGCGGCGAGTGCCGTAGCGGCGAGCAAGCCCGCGAGCATGCGTTGCATGAGATCCTCCCTGGCCGCGCTTTGCGCGCGACGGTCCTTATCGAGCGATCATCCGACGCGCTCGATAGCCCGTCAACGCGGCGATGGCGTTGGATTTCTGCATGGCGGAACGGCGGAACGGCTCGGCGACACGGGAGCAGCTCGCGGAATCAAAAACCCCCTCCCGATTTTCACGAGAGAGGGTTCCCTTAGACCTTCGCGCCCGCCAGTACATCCGTGGTCGGTCGCGGCCGGTCAAAGTAGCGGTTGCCCGCTATGCGTGTTCAGCCAGCTTGAAGGTTCTCGGCTAATTCCTTGCCGTTCTTCGGGCTGCGTACGACTTCGAACGAGACTTTCTGACCCTCGTTCAACGTGTACAGACCCGCCCGTTCGACGGCACTGATATGGACGAAAACGTCCTTGCCGCCGTCATCCGGCTGGATGAAGCCATAGCCTTTTTGCGAATTGAACCACTTTACGGTGCCCTTGCTCATGGGTGCCCCTCGGTTAGTGCGTGTGTAGAAGCCGCGCGCAAACGCGCGAGGCCAGGTTTCCATCGATGTTTTGGAGAGTTCGTTAGCTGGGCGTGTCACCACGCGGGCCAAGTCGTCGGCCGAAAACTCGATGAAAGCTATATAGAGACGAAATGCGGCGCGATCAAGGCCCCCCTGAAACGTCGAGCTTGAATCGAAATGCCTCGCCATCCTTCACGATATACCCGCCATTGAAGTGGCCACCGATGACCAGCGTCGGCTTGCCGGCGAGGTCCGAAAACAATTCGCGGCGCGTGTGGGTGGATTGCACGGGGTCGGAGTCAAAGGTCGACGCCCAATCGAGATGCGCCATCTGGCACGGATGATGCGCCACGTCGCCGGAAAGCACCGCTTCCTTGCCTTGCGAGCGGATGAGGACGCTCAAATGCCCCGGACTGTGGCCGGGCGTCGAAAAAACGCCCACCTCCTTACAGATCTGATCGCAGGGCTGAATGAAATCGGCGCGGCCCGCGTCGACGATGGGCTTGACCGAGTTCGTCGAACACGGCCGCGAGGTGCGGATCGTTGCGGCGTCCTTGCCAGTAGTCGTATTCCGTGCGTCCGAACAGGTAGCGGGCCTTTTCGAAGGTCGGCACCCAGGCGCCGTCCACGAGCCGCGTGTTCCAACCGACATGATCCACGTGCAGATGCGTGCAGAGCACCGTGTCGATCGTGTCCGCCGGATAGCCGGCGGCGGCGAGACGATCGAGATAGGGCGTCGCGAGCCCGTTCCAGGTCGGGATGCCCCGGCCCTGCTTGTCGTTGCCGATGCCGGTGTCGACCAGGATCTTGCGCTCGGGGGTCTCGACGACGAGCGAGTGGATGCTCATCTTGAGGCGGCCTCCCTCGTCGACGAAGTGCGGCGCCAGCCAGGCGATCTTCTGGATCGCTTCCGGCGTCGCCTGCGGCAGCACGAATTTCGTCCGCCCGACCAATTCGAGCTCGACGATCTTGGTCACCGTGACCTCGCCGATCTTCCATTGCATGGCGAAGAACTTTCCCAGGGGATGGAAGATTGCGCGATCGATCGAAGGGGCGCAACCGAAGCGGAACGCGCGAAAAAACGAGCTAGGCTTTCCCGCTCGCATCCTCTTGCGCCGGAAAACGCCCCGGTATTCTGTTAGACGAGAAATACGGGCGGGGAACGCGATGCGAACGCAGGTGGGGATCGTCGGCGCGGGGCCGGCGGGGTTGATGCTTTCGCATCTCCTCCATCGCGAGGGCATCGAATCCGTCATCGTCGAGGCCAAGAGCCGCGCCTATATCGAGGCGCGCATCCGCGCCGGCGTGATCGAGAACTGGGCGGCGGACTTGCTGGCGGAAACGGGCGTCGGCGCGCGCATGCAGCGCGAGGGCCTCGTCCACGGCGGAATCGAGATCGGGCTCAACGGCGCGCGCCGGCGCATCGATTTCAAGCGCCTCACCGGCCGCGGCATCATGGTCTATGGCCAGCACGAGGTGGTGAAGGACCTGATCGAAGCGCGGCTCGCTTCCGGCGGTAAGATCGAATTCGAGATCGGCGCGACGAGCGTGCACGATTTCGAGGGCAGCAAGCCGAAAATCCGCTACACGCAGAACGGCGAGGCGCGCGAGATCGCCTGCGATTTCATCGCCGGCTGCGACGGCTTCCATGGCATCTGCCGGCCGAGCATTGCCAAGGGCGTGCTCACCGAATACGAGCGGATTTATCCCTTCGGCTGGCTCGGAATTCTGTCGCAGTCGCCGCCGCCCTCGCCCGAGCTGATCTATTCCTACACCGAGCGCGGCTTCGGGCTTTATTCGATGCGCTCGCCGACGGTGTCGCGGCTTTATCTGCAATGCGCGCCCGACGAGGACCTCGGCAAGTGGCCCGACGAGAAGATTTGGAAGGAGCTAAAAGCACGGCTCGGGCCCGGCGGCGACAAGCTGTTGCAAGAAGGCAAGGTAGTGGAAAAAAGCGTCACCGCGATGCGCAGCTTCGTCGTGGAACCGATGCAGGCGGGAAGATTGTTTCTTGCCGGTGATGCCGCCCACATCGTGCCGCCGACGGGGGCCAAGGGCATGAATCTCGCGATCGCCGATATTTTGTTTTTCTCCCGCGCGCTCGCCGAATTCTACCGCTCGGGCAAGACCGCGCTGCTCGATGGCTACACCCAAAAATGCCTCGCGCGCGTGTGGAAGGCGCAGCGTTTTTCGTGGTGGATGACGTCGATGCTGCATCTCAATCCGGCCGACAGCCCGTTCGACCGCCGGCGACAGTTGGCCGAGCTCGATTACGTCACGAGTTCGGAAACGGCGTCGAAATCGCTCGCGGAAAACTACGTCGGCCTGCCGATCGATTAGTTTGCAAAAAAATCGACCAATAGCTTGGTTACTTCGTCGGGCCTTTCCATCGGCGACATGTGACCGCAACCCGCAAGTTTAACGAGCTTCGCGCCCGGAATCTCCTTGGCGATCTCTTCGGCGTGCGCGGGCGGCGTCAGCTGGTCGCTGGCGCCGACAATCATCAGCGCCGGGCATTTGATAGTCGCGAGCGTGGGCCGCGTATCCGCGCGACCGATAATCGCGCGCTGCTGCCGGATAAAAGCCTCGGTGCCGGTCTCTTCCGCCATCAGGTCCATCTCCGCGCGCAAGGCGCTCTCTTTCAGGCGCGACGGATCGACCATCACCAGCCACAGCACGTCCATGATCTCGCGCATGCGCCCCTGCTCCGCGAGCGCGATCAGCTTGTTGCGCCGCTCGGTTTGCTCCGGTGCTTCCGGCCGCGCGGAAGTATCGAGAAGCGCGAGCTTTGCAACGCGCTCCGGCGCCTGGCGCATGATTTCGAGTGCGATGTAGCCGCCCATCGACAATCCGGCGAGGCGGAAACGGCTCGGTGCCGCCGCGAGGATTTGGCGGGCGATCTCGGCCATGGTCTCGCCGCGTCGATGATCGGCGACCATAACGGGACCGAGACGCCAAAGTGCGGGGATCTGCGCCGCGTAGAGCCGCGGTGAGCAATTCAGACCAGGAACCAATAATATCGGCGTGGAATCGGAATGATCCGGCATCGTTCACCCTGCCTTGAGCATCAAGCGAAAAGCCCGGGATTGGACATTGACTTCGCCCCGTTTATTCCTATGTTGCAGTGCGTCGATGATCGAGAACTGAATCGCTCCCTATCGACCTTCATCGCCCGCCCTCGTCCGACGAACGGCTGGCCCCTCCGGAGCGCCATCCCACGGAATTCAAAGCTAGATGTCATTTTCACAACTCGGTCTGAGCGACAAGGTGCAAGCCGCCGTCGCCGCCGCAGGTTACACAACCCCCACTCCGATCCAAGAACAGGCGATCCCCCACATCCTCGCGCGGCGAGACGTATTGGGCATCGCGCAAACCGGCACCGGCAAGACCGCCGCCTTCACGCTGCCGATGCTGACGATGCTCGAAAAGGGCCGCGCGCGCGCGCGCATGCCGCGCACGCTCATTCTGGAACCCACGCGCGAACTCGCGGCGCAAGTCGAGGAAAGCTTCGAGAAATACGGCATCAATCATAAGCTCACCGTCGCGCTCCTCATCGGCGGCGTCTCCTTCGACGATCAGGACACCAAGCTCACGCGCGGCGTCGACGTGTTGATCGCGACCCCCGGCCGCCTCCTCGATCACCACGGACGCGGCGGGCTGTTGCTCAGCGGCGTCGAGCTTCTCGTCATCGACGAAGCCGACCGCATGCTCGACATGGGCTTCATCCCCGACATCGAGCGGATCTGCAAGCTCGTCCCCTTCACGCGGCAGACGCTGTTTTTCTCGGCGACCATGCCGCCGGAAATCGCGCGGCTGACCCAGACGTTTTTGAGCAACCCGATCCGGATCGAGGTGTCGAGGCCCGCGACCACGCTTGCCGCCGTGACGCAGATCCTCATTGCCACGCCCGCCGATCCCGAGAAAAAGCGCGAGGTGTTGCAGCGCCTCATTCGCGAGGCCGATGGCCTGAAGAACGGCATCATCTTTTGCAACCGCAAGACCGAGGTCGCGAAACTTCACCGCTCGCTGGTGAAGCACGGATTTTCGGCGCTGGCGCTGCACGGCGACATGGACCAGCGCTCGCGCACGAACGCGCTCGAAGCGTTCCGCAAAAACGAAGTGACGCTTCTCGTCGCGAGCGACGTGGCCGCGCGCGGGCTCGATATTCCGGAAGTGAGCCACATCTTCAATTTCGACGTTCCGCATCACGCGGAAGACTACGTTCACCGCATCGGCCGTACCGGCCGGGCGGGAAGAAGCGGTGCCGCGATCACGCTCGCCGCCCCCGCCGACAAGAAGTCGATCGCCGCGATCGAAAAGCTGATCGGGCAGCCGATACCCTGGGCGGCCAAGTCCGAGCGGGCCGAGACCGCCAGCACGGCGCCTGAACCGGTTAACTCACATCGTCACCGGGAGGGCCGCGGCTCTCGCTCGCCGCGACCGCAGCGACCGGCACAGTCCGGACGCCCGGCAACACCGGCTACTCCGCCGCCGGCGCGGTCCGCTCATTCCGAACACCCAGTAACACCGGCCGCTCCGCCGCTCGCGCGGCCCGCTCATTCCGGACGCGCGGCGACAGCCGCTCCGGCGATCCCCGATTCCGGCCAGCAGACGGATCAATCGCATCTGCCCGCCTTTTTGCTGCGCCCGGTGCCGGTAAAGGCGTCGTAAGGTTCGATTTACATCTCCTTCACGATCATTTTCTAGGGTGCGAGCGGGGGTCGGCCACGACCCGGTTTGGGGAGGGTCGCTAGCCGCGGCCCTTTTGCTGCATGGTCGAGAACAACGACGAACACAAGCGAACGCTCGCCCTTGCTAAAACGGCGATCAACCGGATCAAGGCGCTGAAGCTCTCGGCGCATCCGCGCAATTTCGAGATCTGGTACACCTACGCGACCGGCCACAATCCCGGCCTCAACCAGGCCATCAACGATTTCCTCGCCCGCGAAGCCCGGCTCACCGACCAGGAGCTTGAGCGCATCTACGACGAGCACCTCTCCCCGGTGCGCTTCAGCGAGCACATTGACGAGGTCGGCGGCAAGATCATCGACGAGATCGACCAGGTCATGTCGATGATCGACGTCGCCATCGGCTCCACCAGCGACTATGGCGAATTGCTCGCCGGCGCGAGCAAGCACATCGCATCCTATGCCGACCGCGACCAACTGCGGCTCATCGTCGAGACGCTCGTGCGCTCCACCCAGGAAGTCGAAGTGACGAACCAGTCGCTGCAAAAGCGGCTCGTCGATTTGCGCGAGGAAATCCGCGAGCTGCAAGAAAACCTCGAAGTCGTGCGCACCGAGTCGCTCACCGATCCCTTGACGACGCTCGCGAACCGCAAATATCTCGAGGATGCGATCACGTATTTGATCGGCGAGGCGCAGACCAAGGGCACGCCGTTATCGGTGATCCTCGCGGACATCGATCATTTCAAGACCTTCAACGACAGCTACGGCCATCTCACCGGCGACCAGGTGCTGCGGCTCGTCGCTGTCACGCTCAAGCAGAATCTCAAGGGGCGCGACGTCGCCGCGCGCTATGGCGGCGAGGAATTCGCCATGCTCTTGCCGCGCACGGTCTTGGGCGACGGCTTGAAGGTCGCCGAGCATATTCGACGTGCGGTCATGAGCAAGGAACTGATCCGCCGATCGAGCAGCGAGACGCTCGGACGCGTCACGATTTCGCTCGGCGTCGCCGCCTGGCGGAAAGGCGACACGATGGCCTCGCTTTTGGAGCGCGCCGATTCGTGCCTCTATGCGGCGAAGCACGCCGGACGCAACCGCGTGATCGGCGAGACGGTGATCGAGAAATTCGAGCCGCGGGTCGCCTAAGCGCCCCGGTCAGGCGCGCTGTTCGACTTCTTCGTCTTTCGCGGGCGCGAGCGACACCGACTCGCCGCAGCCGCAGGCCGAAACCTCGTTCGGGTTGCGAAATACGAAGCGCGCCGAGAGCTTGTCGACCACGAAGTCCATTTCCGAGCCGAGGAGATAGAGCACGGCCTTGGGATCGACGAGAACGCGCACGCCATGGGCGTCGACCACTTCGTCGCCGCGCGCGACTTCGGTGGCGAGATCCATCTGATAGGACATGCCGGCGCAGCCGCCCTTGGTGATGCCAACGCGCACGCCGACCGCGGGCTTATCCGCGCGCGCGACGATATCGCGAACGCGGGCGGCGGCCGCTTCGGTCACGGTGATCACGGCGGGTTTTTCGCGAGCGGTCATCTTCGATTCCAGTCCGGTTTGTATTTTACCTGAACTAAGATGGGGTTACCACAGATTGAGCGCAAGGCGGGCCTCCTCCGACATGCGGCTCTGCTCCCAGGGCGGGTCGAACACGACACTGACCTTCACCGGGCCGACGCCGGCCACGGAGGCGACGGCGTTCTCGACCATGCCCGGTAATTCGCCCGCCGCCGGGCAATTGGGCGAGGTCAGGGTCATGTCGACCGCGACCGAGCGGTCGTCGGCGATGTCGACCTTGTAGATCAGGCCCAGCTCGTAAATGTCGGCGGGAATTTCCGGGTCGTAAACGGTCTTGAGCGCGGCGACGATTTCGTCGGTGAGCCGCGCCAGCTCGTCCCCGGGAATCGCCGAATGAATGGCCGGCGCGTGCGGCGCCGCGGGCGCCGCCTCCAGATTCTCGGTTTTGGTCTTGTCGTCCATCATGCGAACAAATCTTGCGCCTTCAAGAGCGCCTCGGCAAGCACGTCGATTTCCTCGCGCGTATTATACATCGCAAACGAGGCGCGGCACGAGGCGGTCAGTCCATAACGATTTAAAAGTGGAAGCGCGCAATGCGTGCCTGCGCGCACGGCGACGCCGACGCGGTCGATCACGGTCGCGACGTCATGCGGATGCGCGTTCTTCATCTCGAAAGAGATGATCGCGCCCTTGTCGCGCGGCCGGCCCAGGATCTTCAGGCTGTTGATGCGCGAGAGGCGCTCGGTGGCATAGCCCAGTAGCGACTTTTCGTGTTCGGCGATGCGCGGCTTGCCGATCGAGCGCACGTAATCGATCGCCGCCGCGAGGCCGATCGCGGGCACGATCGCGGGCGTGCCGGCCTCGAATTTGTACGGCGGGTCGGCATAGGTCACGCGGCTCTCGGAGACTTCGCGGATCATCTCGCCGCCGCCGTTATAGGGCGGCAATTCCTCGAGCCAGGGCGATTTCGCGTACAACGCGCCGATGCCGGAGGGGCCGTAGAGCTTGTGGCCGGTGAAGACGTAGAAATCGCAGCCGAGGTCTTGAACGTCGATCGGCAAATGCACGGCCGCTTGGCTGCCGTCGACGAGCACCGGGATGTTCTTCGCGTGCGCGATTTTCACCACGTCCTTGATCGGCACGACGGTGCCGAGCACATTCGACATGTGGGTGACGGCGACGATCTTCGTGCGCGGCGTCAGCAGCTTCTCGAAGGCGTCGAGCAGGAAGTTTCCGTCTTCGTCGACGGGCGCCCATTTGAGCACGGCGCCCTTGCGCTCGCGGTGGAAATGCCAGGGCACGATGTTGGAGTGGTGCTCCATGATCGAGAGCACGATCTCATCGCCCTCGCCGATGCGCGCGAGGCCGAAAGACGACGCCACGAGGTTGATCGCTTCGGTGGCGTTGCGGGTAAAGACGATCTCGGCGACCGATTTCGCGTTCAAGAAGGCGCGGACGCTCTCGCGCGCGCCTTCATAGGCTTCGGTCGAGGCGTTGGCGAGAAAATGCAGGCCGCGATGGACGTTCGAATATTCGCGCTCGTAGACCTCGCGCATGCGATCGAGCACCGCGCGGGGTTTTTGCGCCGAGGCGGCGTTGTCGAAATAGACGAGCGGCTTGCCGTAAATCTCGCGCGCGAGAATCGGAAAATCGGCGCGCACGCGGGCGACGTCATAGCCGTTCTTGACCGCCGGATGCGATTCCATGCCCGCGCCCTTCACCCGCGCTCTTTCAGCCAGTTGGAAGCGCGCTCGATCAGCGCTTCGCGCAGGCCATCATGGGGTATCATTTCCAGCGCCTCGCCGACGAAGGATTGAATGAGCAGCGCTTCCGCCTGCTTGCGCGGAATGCCGCGCGCCAGACAATAGAAAAGCAGATTTTCGTCGAGCGCCCCGGAGGTCGCGCCGTGACCGCATTGCACGTCGTCGGCGAAGATTTCAAGCTCGGGCTTGTTGTCGGACTCCGCGCCCTCGCTCAACAGGAGCGCATGCGTCGCCATCCGTGCGTCGGTTTTTTGCGCGCCGTGACGCACGATGATCTTGCCCTGAAAAATTCCGCGACTCGCGCCGTCGAGCGCCGATTTGTTGAGTTCGCGACTCACGCAGCCGGGTGTGGCGTGGTCGACGACCAGCGTCGTGTCGGCGTGCTGGCGAGCGCGCAGAAGATTGGCGGCGGCGAGCTTTGCTTCGGTGCCGGAGCCGACAAAACGCAGGAGGATGCTCAAGCGCGAGAGCGCGGCACCCAATGTGACCGGATGCAGCGAGAATTTCGCCCGGGCGCCGATCTCGGAAAGCAGCGTTGCCAGGTGAAGAGCGGCGTCGCCCTCGGCCTGCAAGCGCACGAAATCGAGCTCGCTATCGTCGCCGACATAAAGCTCGAGCGCGTTATTCGCCTGATAGGCGACGCCGTTCGGGCCCGTGAAGCTCTCGATGACGCTGGCGCGGGCCGAGGCTCCGATCGAAATAAGAGCGCGCGCGAAGGTCGCGACCGGCGACTTGCCTGCATGGCAATGCACGATATGGATGGGCTTTGCGGTCTTCGCGCCCGCCGCTAGCGCGACGATGACGCCGTCATTGAGGAAAGCCGTGTTCAGCGCCAGCGCCGCGTCGTAGGTGTCGGGCGCGATCGCGCCGATTTTCTCGGTGAGCTTGTGACCCTCGGCGAGCGCGCGGGCGAGCGGAAGAATGGTGAGCCCCGGCTCCAGCGCCGCGAGGTCCGAAAGTTCCGGCACGAATGCGCCGTTCACCAGCACGAGCCGGCGCGCGTCGATGCCCGGGAACGGTTCGAGCTTCTTCGCCGCTTTGATCGCGGCGGCATCCGGGGGCGGCGCCAGCGGCGCGGCTTCGCGCATCAGCGCGCGCAGATCGGTATATTTCCATTCCTCGATCCGCCGATGCGGCAATCCGCTTTCGAGGAAGGACGTCGCCGCCTTCTCGCGCAGTTTGGCGAGGGGTTTCGCCCCCGAAAACTTCGCACGCGCCGCCTCGATCGCGGCGGCAAGCGCCTGCTCGGCGGGCGTGCGGATCGGCTTCACTTCGGCATTCATGGCATCACGCGGCCTGTTCGAAGGCGGCATAGCCCTTTTGTTCGAGTTCGAGCGCGAGTTCCGGCCCGCCGGAGCGCACGATTTTGCCCTTGGCCATCACGTGCACGACATCCGGCACGATGTAATCGAGAAGCCGCTGATAGTGAGTGATCACGACGATCGCGCGCGCCTTCGAGCGCAATTTGTTGACGCCCTCGGCGACGACCTTCAGCGCGTCGATGTCGAGGCCGGAGTCGGTCTCGTCGAGCACGCCAAGCTTGGGCTCGAGCAAGGCCATTTGCAGGATTTCGTTTCGCTTCTTCTCGCCGCCCGAAAAACCGACATTGACCGCGCGCTTCAGCAATTCGGGGTCGATATGCAGGGCGGCGGCCTTTTCGCGCACGAAGCGCAAAAAATCGGGGGTGGAGATTTCCGGATCGCCGCGTTTCTTACGCACGGCGTTCACGGCGGTGCGCAGAAACGTCATGGTCGTGACGCCCGGAATTTCGAGCGGATATTGAAAAGCGAGAAAGATCCCTTTCGCCGCGCGCTCGTCCGGCTTCAAGGCGAGCAAGTCCTTGCCTTCGAAGCGCACGCTGCCGCCGATGACTTTGTAGTTTTCCTTGCCGGCAAGCACGTAAGAAAACGTCGATTTGCCCGAGCCGTTCGGTCCCATGATCGCATGCACTTGGCCCG
This sequence comes from uncultured Alphaproteobacteria bacterium, assembly GCA_963751685.1. Classification (GTDB taxonomy): domain Bacteria; phylum Pseudomonadota; class Alphaproteobacteria; order Rhizobiales; family Xanthobacteraceae; genus Palsa-892. Next base: position 158,814 of record CAVVVV010000019.1, read on the forward strand.
CATCCACGTTGAGATCGAGGCCGTTCAGGATCTTCTTGCCGTCGACTTCGACTTGCAAGTTCTTGACTTCCAACAAGGGCATTCTGTTCTCGCTTTACCTTTTGAGGACTTCCTGGCCGCGGTTCCGGGGCGTCAACCGACGCTGCCTTCGAGCGAAATCGCGATCAGCTTCTGCGCCTCGACCGCGAACTCCATCGGCAGCTGCTGCAACACGTCCTTGACGAAGCCGTTGACCACGAGCGCCACCGCCTCTTCCGCGGAAAGCCCGCGCTGCATGCAATAGAACAGCGTCTCCTCGGAAATCTTCGAGGTGGTCGCTTCGTGCTCGAACACGGCGGAGGGGTTCTTGGCCTCGATATAGGGCACGGTGTGGGCGCCGCATTTGTCGCCGATCAGCAACGAATTGCAGTTGGTGAAGTTGCGCGCTCCGCTCGCCTTGCGGTGCGCGGAGACGAGGCCGCGATAGGTATTGTTGGAAGAGGCCGCGGCAATGCCCTTGGAGATGATCCGGCTCGTCGAATTCTTGCCGAGATGAATCATCTTGGTGCCGCTGTCGACCTGCTGGTGGCCGTTCGAGATCGCGACCGAATAGAACTCGCCGCGCGTGTTGTCGCCGCGCAGGATGCAGCTCGGATACTTCCAGGTAATGGCGGAGCCGGTCTCGACCTGCGTCCAGGAAATCTTCGAGTTGTCGCCGCGGCAATCGCCGCGCTTGGTGACGAAATTGTAGACGCCGCCCTTGCCGGACGCGTCGCCCGGATACCAGTTCTGGATCGTCGAATACTTGATCTCGGCGCTATCGAGCGCGACCAATTCGACCACCGCCGCATGCAGCTGGTTCTCGTCGCGCATCGGCGCGGTGCAGCCCTCGAGATAGCTCACATAGGAGCCCTCGTCGGCGACGATGAGGGTGCGCTCGAACTGGCCGGTGTTGCGCTCGTTGATGCGGAAATAGGTGGAAAGCTCCATCGGGCAGCGCACGCCCTTCGGGATGTAGACAAAAGAGCCGTCGGAGAAGACCGCCGAGTTCAGCGTCGCGAAGAAATTGTCGGTGATCGGCACCACCGAGCCGAGATACTTGCGCACGAGTTCGGGGTGCTCGCGAATCGCATCGGAGATCGAGCCGAAAATAACCCCGGCCTTCTTCAGCTCTTCCTTGAAGGTGGTCACCACCGAGACGGAATCGAACACGGCATCGACCGCCACGTTCGGACGCTCGACCCCGGCGAGCATTTCCTGCTCGCGCAGCGGAATGCCGAGTTTCGCGTAAGTCTTGAGGATCTCCGGGTCGATCTCGTCCAGCGACTTTACCCCGGCCTTTTTCTTCGGCGCGGAGTAATAATAAAGGTCCTGATAATCGATGGGGCCGTATTTCACGCGCGCCCAAGTCGGCTCCTTCAGCGTGAGCCAGCGGCGATAGGCCTCAAGCCGCCACGCCAGCATCCATTCCGGCTCGCCCTTCTTTTCCGAAATGAAGCGGACGGTGTCCTCGGAAAGACCCTTCGGCGCCTTATCGGATTCGATATCGGTGACGAAACCGTGCTTGTATTGATCGACATCGATGGAGCGAACGCGCTCGACGGTTTCTCGAACGGCAGGCATTCAAAATTCTCCTCATCGCAGCGGCTGCAAAGGCCGCGGATTGGATGCAACTTCAGGCGGCTTTCGTCCGGCTCCGTTCCGTCAGCGAGGCGTGGATGCGAGCGAAGATCTTCAGAAATCGCACGACATCCGCCTCCGTAGTATTCCAACCAAGGCTCGCTCGCACCGCGCCGCGCGCGAGCTCCGATTCGACCTTCATGGCCGCGAGCGCCGCCGAAGGTCCCACCTTACCCGAGGAGCAGGCCGCTCCCGCGCTCAGCGCAACCCCTTCGAGATCGAACGCGATCACCGCGGTTTCGGCCGCAACGCCCGGAACGGCGAAGCAAGTGGTGTTCGGTATGCGGAGCGCGCCGGCGGACAGAACGACGGTCTGCGGCGCAATCTCGTGCAACCCGTCTTCCAAGCGATCGCGCAATCCCGCGAGCCGGCCCACCTCCTCCGCAAGCATCATCCCGGCACTTCTCGCAACGGCGCCGAAACCGGCGATGGCCGCGACATTCTCGGTGCCGGCGCGCGCGCCGCGCTCCTGACCGCCGCCGCGCAAAAGCGGAGGAAGCCGTGATATCGGCATCGCGCGCAATCAACGCGCCCGCGCCTTGCGGCCCACCCAGCTTGTGCGACGAAAGAGATATAAGATCGGCGCCGCTCGTCTCAAGGCCAAAGGGATAGCGGCCGGCAATCTGCACCGCATCGGTGTGGAACACGCCTTCCGCCGCGTGAACGCGGGCCCCGATCTCGCGCAGCGGCTCGATTACGCCGGTTTCGTTGTTCGCCGCCATTACCGAGACGAACGCGCGCCGGCCGCCATTGCGGTGGCGCGTGAGCATCGCATCGAGCGCGACCAAATCGACCAGGCCCTCGCGATCGACCGGAATGACCTCGATTCGCTCGGCCGCAAAGCGTCCGCCCGCGCGCACCGCCGGATGTTCGACGCCGGATATCAGCAAAACGTCGCAGCGTACGGGACGCCCCGACAATTCCAGTTCCGGCGAAAGCGCCAGCGCGACCGCTTCGGTGGCGCCGCTCGTGAAGGTCACGGCGGCGGGCTTGCCGCCGACAAGCGCGGCGACGGCTGCGCGTGCCTCTTCGATTCGAGCGCGCGCCGCGCGGCCTTCGGCATGGATCGAGGAGGCGTTGCCGGTCTCGGCCAAGGCCGCCGTCATCGCCGCGCGCGCTTCCGGGCGCAGGGGCGAAGTCGCGTTGTGGTCGAGATAAATCCGGTCTGTCATGGTCTGCTTCAACGGAGCCGTTTCTGCTTGCAAACGGATGCCGTTTCACCATATGAAGGGCAGCACCTGTTACCTAACACCGCGCTTTCTCGAAGCGCTACAGGATGCTACCCTAATTTAGAATTATTCTAAACTGTATGGCCGATCGCGGCAGCGAGTCAAGCCAAGTACCGCTTGTCCCCGCTGATCCGATCGGAAGCCTTGGTCCGTACTGCGGATCGCTGCGCGAGGAGAGACGATGCCTGAAGTGATCTTCACCGGCGAGGACGGGCGAATCGAGGGGCGCTTTCACCCCGGCCGCACGCGCAACGCGCCGATCGCCATCATCCTGCATCCGCATCCGCAATTCGGCGGCACGATGAACAATCCGGTCGTCTACAATCTCTATTACGCCTTCGCGAACCGCGGCTTCTCGGTGCTGCGCTTCAACTTCCGCGGCGTCGGCCGCAGCCAGGGCTCGTTCAATCACGGCCAGGGCGAGCTTTCGGACGCGGCCGCGGCGCTCGATTGGGCGCAGGCCGCCAATCCCGAGGCGCGCGCCTGTTGGATCGCGGGATTCTCATTCGGGGCCTGGATCGGGATGCAGCTCCTGATGCGCCGTCCCGAAGTCGAAGGCTTTCTTTCCATCGCCGCGCCCGCGAGCCTCTACGATTTTTCCTTTCTCGCGCCCTGCCCGTCATCCGGCCTTTTCGTTCACGGCGAAAAGGACGCGGTGGTTCCGGTCGCGGCGGTCCATCAGCTCGTCGAAAAACTGAAGACCCAAAAAGGAATCGTGATCGAGCAGCAGATCGTGAAAGGCGCCAATCACTTTTTCGACGGCAAGGTCGACGACCTGATGGAAGTCGTGAGCGACTACCTCGACCGGCGGCTGCCGCGCTCGAAGGCAAAGGCCGACGACGCGGCTTGATCTTAATCGGGCCTCGCCACGACGCCGCCGGTCATGGCGCGCGGCACCCCGGTTGTCGTGGGAAACGTAAGCGGCAGCCCTTTCAACGTTCGCACCGCGAGATAGGCGAAGGCCTGCGCTTCGATCGCATCGGCCGACCAGCCGACGTCGCCGCCGCGAAGCACCGTCGCGCCCGAGCGTTGGCGCAGCATCGACATCAGCGTTGCATTGCGGGCACCGCCGCCGACGATGATGATCGTCGCGGGCCTCGCCGGCAGGTGATCGAGAGCGCGGGCGATGGAGGCCGCGACGATGGCGGTCGCGGTGGCGGCGGCGTCCTCGATGGAGAGGCTCGCCAGCGGCAGTGAAGCGAACGCCGCGCGATCGAGCGATTTCGGCGGTGGCAAGGCAAAGAACGGTTCGGCGAGCGCGCGCGCGACGATGCTTTCATCCACTTGGCCTTTCGCCGCGAGCTTTCCATCGAGATCGTGAGTTGCCCCCGTGCGCGCGCGCACCAGATCGTCGATCGGCGCGTTGCCTGGCCCGGTATCGAAGGCGATCGGATCTTGAGCGCCGTCGATAAACGTAATGTTGGCGACGCCGCCGATATTGACCACCGCGACGGGCTTCGGAACGTCGAGATTTTCGGCGAGCGCGCGGTGATAAACCGGCACCAGCGGTGCGCCCTCGCCGCCCGCGGCCATGTCGGCGGCCCGAAAGTCGTAAGCAACCGGCATGGAAACCCGTTTTGCCAAGACCTTGCCGTCGCCGATTTGAATCGTCAGCCGCGCTTGCGGCCGATGCAACACGGTTTGTCCATGAAAGCCGACGATGGCGATCTTGCTTTTCGCGATTTTATTTTTTGCAACGAGGTCCTCGATGGCTTCCACATGGGCGCGCGTGACCAGCGCTTCCGCTTCCGCGAGCACGCCGGGCCGCGCCGCTCGTTCGGTGAGCGCGGCCGCCGCGGCGAGCGCGCGCCGCAGCAGCGATTTCTCCTCCGGCGAATACGGCCGGTAGCCTACGGGCCCCAGCCCCGCGAGGCGCTCGCCGTCGGTTTCGATGAGTGCCGCGTCGACGCCGTCGAGCGAGGTTCCGCTCATCAGGCCAATGGCGGTGAGAAAGCCCATGGTGTGCGTTTCAATCCCGAGAAAGACCTGTTACACCAGCGCGCTTATCACGGCGAAGAACACTCCCTACCATATCGACGGCAATGACCGCCTATAAATCCGATTTTCTGCGCGAACTCGCGGCCCGCGGATATATCCATCAGGTATCCGAGCCCGCGATATTAGACGCGCGCGCGAAGGCGGGCCGCATCACCGCCTATATCGGCTTCGATTGCACGGCGGCTTCGCTGCATGTCGGCTCGCTCCTGCCGATCATGATGCTGCGCATCTTACAAAAAACCGGTCACAAGCCGATTTCGCTGATGGGCGGCGGAACGACGCGCGTCGGCGACCCTTCGGGCAAGGATGAGAGCCGCAAAATCCTCACCGACAATGTCATCGACGAGAATTTGAAAAGCATCCGCGCGGTATTCTCGAAATTTCTAAAATTCGGCGACGGCGGCTCCGACGCCGTGATGGCGAACAACGCCGAGTGGCTGAACAAGCTCAATTACATCGATTTTCTGCGCGACGTCGGCAAACATTTCTCGGTCAACCGGATGCTCGCCTTCGATTCGGTGAAGATGCGGCTGGAGCGCCAGCAGGAATTGTCGTTCCTCGAATTCAACTACATGGTCTTGCAGGCCTATGATTTCGTCGAACTGTTCAAGCGTCATGACTGCATTTTGCAGATGGGCGGCTCGGATCAATGGGGGAATATCGTCAACGGCATCGATCTCGGCCGGCGCGTCGCGGGCGCGCAACTCTTCGCGCTTACCTCGCCGCTGATCACCACCGCCGCCGGTGCCAAGATGGGCAAGACCGCGGCCGGCGCGGTGTGGCTCGATCCGAACATGGTGAGCCCCTATGCCTACTGGCAATATTGGCGCAATACCGACGACGGCGACGTCGAGCGCTTCTTGAAGCTCTTCACCGAGCTTCCGCTCGATGAAATTACGCGTCTGGCCGCGCTCAAAGGCCAAGAAATCAACGAAGCGAAAAAGCTGCTCGCCACCGAAGCGACCGCGCTCCTGCACGGCCGCGCCAGCGCCGAAGAAGCCGCCAAGACCGCCCGCACGACGTTTGAGGAAGGCGGATTGGCCGAAAACCTGCCGACGGTCGAAATCAAACGCGCCGAGCTCGAGAAAAAAATAGGCGTGCTTTCGGCCTATGTGCAGGCGGGACTCGTTGCATCGACGAGCGAAGCGCGCCGTCAAATCAAGGGCGGCGGGCTCAAAGTCAACGACACCGCCGTGACCGACGATAAAATGATGCTCACGCCGAAGGATTTGACGGGTGAAGGCGTGATCAAACTATCGTTCGGGAGAAAAAAACACGTTCTGCTGAAACCGATCTGACATTTTTCCAACGCATGATCTTTTCCGAAAACCGGACTCCACTTTTCGGGACCATGCTTTTTGCTGAAGCATGATCTTTTCCGAAAACCGGACTCCACTTTTCGGGATCATGCTTTAGCGATCGCTGGCGCTGGCCGGCGGCACCGTCTCGAGCGCCGGAAAATCGAACAATTTGCCCATGATCCCCGGGATCATGCCGGATACGGGATTGACGCGAAGCGTCGGGCCGGTCGCGGGACCGGCGATTTCAAAAGCGATGGCAAACAGCCCCTCGTTCGGCGCGCTGCCGAGAAAGAAGAAGGCGCGCGCCGCGGCGTTGTTCAAGCCGTAGGCCGGAATGTAGTTGCCGCGGAGCTTGACGTAATTGAGCGCGTAGTCGAGTACGCCGTCGACTCGGGCGCCAATGATGTCTCCGTACATGAGGCCCTGCTTGATCGCGAACTTGCCGGGCGTGCGATTGAATGTGATCTGCAAATTCGAGAACCCGATGCCGCCGCTGGCGTTCGGATGATAGGCGTTGCGGTCGGCGGGGGCGGCCATCACCAAGCGATCGAGTGCCGGCTCGCCGCGGATCCAGAAGTTTCGGATGTCGATCTGGCCTTCTTGGGCCGAGCCGTCGAAATGGGGAGCGTCGAGCAGAATACGCCCCTCGCCGCCTTGGATGCGGGCGTAGTAGTCGGCATAGCGGAACAGCGCGCCGGCATCGCCCGAGGTGATGTAGAGCACTGGCCTGCCGCCATCGCGGGCGCGCAATTCGCCGGTGAGCGTTCCGTCTTTGCCGATCTTGCCGAGCAAGGCGAAGCTGCGAATTTCGCTATTGCGGCGTAAAATTCTGAGTTCAAGTTGTCGGATGACCTCGCCGTTATTTCCGCTGGCGGCGCCGATCCGCAATTCGAGGTCGAGATCGCGCGGCCGATAGCCTTTTGCCTGCACCGGGCCCGTTTGCACCGAACCTTCGGTCATTCGTTTCAGCATCCCGCGCACATCGAAGACGTCGCCGCGCACGATCGCTTTCAGCGTCCCGTCGGAGGCGCGATCCGCCCGCAGACTTGCCTTGTCGCCGTCGGAAAGCTGGAAGGTCGGGAAATTGGCCGAGACGATGCCGCCGTCGGGCTCCATCTCCAGCGAGCCCCGCAATGTCGCGCCCGAGCCGGTGACGGAGAGATCCTCGATCTTGACGATGTTGTCGCGCTCGGTCAGCCGATAGACCGCCTTGGTCGACTTGCCGGCCGATTTCGACCAGCCGGGCACAAGGTCGGCGATTTCGGCGGCGGTCAGGTCGGCCTCGACATCCATCCGGGTTTCGCGCTCGCTGAAATGGCCCTGCGCCTTCACGCCGACGGGGCCGGTGAGCCATGGCGCAAGATCGAGCCCGACGCGCGCGCGCGCGCCATCATCCAATGTCGCGCCGAGGCGGAATTCGGCGTCGCTGGTTTTTCTGTCCTTGCGGTATTCGAAGTTCGCCGGCGCGCCGGCAATCCTTCCATCGCCCTTGACATGAATTTGCGGCGGCGTGATCGATAGCTTCGCGCTCACATTGTCGACGCGCTGGCCGCGTACGACGTGATCGCTGGAAAAGTTCGTCAAATCGGCATCGACGAGATAGTCGATTTCGGTTCCGATCAGATCGCGCCTGAAGATCAGATCGAAGTTGGCGTTGGCCGATACCACTCCCTTGGTCGTGGCCGGATCGAAGGTGAAGTTGAGCGCGCTCTTGAGCGGCTCAAGGTTGATCGTCTCCGCCAGCGCGTCGGCCGGTCCATTGAGGCGGAAGCGAATGGTTCCCTTGGGATTGGGCGGCGCGTGATCAAGAACCTCGATCAAGCCGTCGGAAACGTTGAAGCGGCGATTGCCTTGTGTTTCGACAACCCCTCGCACGATCTTCGCGCGCGCTACTCTTCCCGTTACCGTGGCAATCACCTGCGCGTCCCTGACCGGCGGCAAGTTTGTGAGCGGACGAAACACCACACCGATCGCGGAAGCATCGACCTTCACCGCTTCATCGGGCAGTTCCACGTCGGCCTTCCCGATCTTGTCGAGCGGAATATTGCCCGCGATCACCAGTTTTTCGACAAGACCCTGGTCGACATGGTCCATGATCCAGGCTCGCGTGCCCGCCGCGATTGGCGCCGGCCACAAACGTTTGGCGGCGGAAACCGGCAGCTGATTGCTCGCCAACCCAAATGAAAGCATCGGAACGGCGCCGCCGAAGGAAAGCGAGCCGGACAGCGCGACGCCCACCGTCGCCCCGGAAACACCGCCCTCTTGCAAAACGAATTGCAGCGCGCGCGGATCCCAAGTGCCGCGCAGGGAAATACGGTCGAGCACGAGCGGAGGCTCGTCACCGCGCTCGGTTCCCAAGACCGCGTTGCCGTTCGTGATCGAAACCGGCCAAGGCTGGTCCGCGTTTTTCGGCGCCTCGGCGACCGCTTGCAGAGCGATCTCCGCCGAGCCCGAACGCATGAGGACCGGGTCGAAAACGATCGTTCGGCGCTCGGGGTTGAAGGTCATCTGCACTTGCGCGGCGTCGATGTTGACCCGCGCGTCTTGATCGTTGGCATTGCCGAACCATCCGGGGCCGGCCGTCATCCGCAAGCCGCCGGCGAGCAGGCGGCCATCTTGGGCGATTTGAGCGCGCAGAATGCCGGAGATGCGCAACTCCACGTAAAACTCATTGTTCGCGAGGCCGGCGGCGAGCATCACGTCTTCGGGCGCAACGTCGCGCGCGACGATGTCGATCGCGCGCGCGCCATTCTGAACGGCGCTGATCGTGGCGTTCAAGCTCCACGCCTCGTTGGCGCGGCCCGAGCTCAGCGAAAAGGTGACGCCGCCCTCGGGCGGACGGGAAATCAAGAGGTTGGTGTTGGCAAAAATCCAGCGCCGGCCCGTCTTCGCATTCTCCACCACGAGCGTACCCTGCTTGAGGCCGACCTCCGCAAGGGAAATTCCGTCAAGACCGCTCTCTTCGAGCCGGCCGAGCCAGGCCGCGAGTTCGGGATAAACGAGAGGGACCGAAGGCTGCGCTTCGCGCGGATTGGCTGGCACCCCGGAAGCAATGTCCGGCGAGGTGGCGGAGGCGCCCGCGGTCTCCTTTTTCGGCGGTTTCGGCTTTCGGCCGGCGGACATGTCGATCTGTCCGTCTTCGTTGATGCGGAGCGTCATTTCCGCTTCGACGAGATCGATGCGCTTCGCCCGGAAATTGCCGAACAAGATGCCGCTATCGAGGCCGACATCGGCCCGCGGCGCGGTCGCGACCACCTCGCCGCCGGCGCCACGGATAGTAATGCCGTGCACCCGCAGGACGGGTTGACCCGAAGCATCCTGTTCGAGCCGCGTTTCGCCGACCTCGACCTTATGACCCTTGCCGAGCTTCTCTTGCAGCGCGCGCTTGACCAGGGGACCGCCGATGTCGACCGGCAATAAACCGGTGACGACGATTACATAGAGCGAGATCAGAACGGCGAAGCCGAGCCCGCAAGATTTGACGAAGGAAACGCGTCCGCTGGGCTTGCAAAACAGTAACCGCGCGACGCGTCGGAAGCCCCGTTGGCGCGCGGGCAGGCCTTGAGTTCGCGCATGGGCATGCGGGGGATGGTGCTCGGGTTGCTGGGATTCGTGTGGAGCCGGTCTCGACTCCACCTTTCCCCGGCGATGGCCATGGGGGCGGTTCGCATTCATTCGTGCGCGATCCTCAAGCCCGCCCCCTGCCCCTATCCGTCGCAGCCCCGTCGCTGAGGTTGGGCCGCATGGTCCTAACGAGCCATCGGCCGCGGATCGAACGTATATTGTGCCTTATCAAAGCGTGAAAGGCGACGAAAGGAAGGCACATGGGCAAGCCATTGAGCGTCGGAATACCGGCTCCGGACTTCACCCTGCCCCGGGACGGAGGCAGCCAAGTCTCGCTGAAGGAATTCAGCGGCCGCAAGGTGGTGCTCTATTTCTATCCGAAGGCCGATACACCCGGTTGCACCAAGGAAGCGATCAACTTCAATGCGCTGCGAAGGGCCTTTGAAGAAGCCAACACCGTCATCCTCGGGATTTCGGCCGATCCGGTGAAAGCGCAGGACAAATTTCGGGACAAGTATTCGCTCGCCTTCCCGCTCGTGTCGGACGAAACCCATCGGATGCTCGAAGCCTACGGGGTATGGGGCGAGAAAAGCATGTATGGGAAAACCTTCATGGGGGTCGAGCGGGTCACCTACCTCGTCGACGGAGAGGGAAAGATCGCCAAGGTTTGGCCCAAGGTGAAAGTCGACGGCCATGTCGAAGAGGTATTGGAATCGGCGAGAACATTGTGACGAGCCGCCGTTGACGAAGCGTTAACCACACAAAGGGTTTGATCGCGGGATCCGCCGGCGAATCCGGCCCGAGACCCTCGAATGGCGTATTCCCAGTTCGCTCGGCGCGACCTCCATTATCCCCATCAGGATTTCAGTCGGCCGGCCCGGCGTCCCGCCGCCGCCCGGGGCTGGAAATTCGGCGCGCTCGTCACGACCCTCCTCTTCTTGCTCTGGTCGGGAGCCGCCACGTTTTATCTCGTCTACCGCGACGATGCCCTGATGTTCCTGGCTCGCCGCCAGACCGAGATGGTGCAAAGCTATGATGCGCAACTCACCGCGCTCGAAACCGAAATCGAGCGGCTGAAGTCGCTCAAGCTCGTCGATCAGGAGCGGGTCGATCGCGCCGTTCTCGATCTCGGCCGCCGGCAGGCGCTCCTCGAGCAGCGGCAAAGAGAGCTCGCAAATATTCCTTCCCCGAAAGGGAACGCGCGCGCATTGGCGGGCGAAGACGTCACCGGCGCGATTGTGCCGAACGGCCCGCTTCCGCCGTCCGCGCCGGGCGCGATCCCGAAGCCTTCACCGATTTCGGACACGATCATTTTCATGCCGCCGCCCGGTCGTTCTGCGGCGCTGGAATCGCGTCCCGCGCCGCCGAGCGCGACGCGGCTTAGCTCCCTCGATGTTTCCAATCCAACCGAAGCGCGCATGGGCGAGTTGTCGCGCGGGCTCGATCGTTTGCAGACGCGCCAAGCCGAGAGCTTGAACAGGCTGGAGGAAGTCTATGAAGGGAGCGAGGCGCGCGCGCGCGCCGTTCTTTCCGATCTCGGCGTGAGCGTACCGCCGCCTTCGCTCGCCAAGCGGGTTCTGGCGATCGGCGGTCCATTGCTGCCGTTCGTTTCCAGCGACGATCCCTTCGAGCGGCAGATGACGCGCGTGCGCGCGAATGCAGCCACGATGGCCGAGCTCGGCCAACTGGTCGACCGGGTGCCGGTGCGGCGGCCGGTGCCGCCGGGGGCGGAGGTGACGAGCGGCTTCGGCCCGCGGCTCGATCCGTTCGTCAAACAATATGCGTTTCATTCCGGCATCGACCTGAAGGGCGAGCCCGGCGATATGGCCCGCGCTACCGCGGCGGGCCGGGTCACGACCGCCGGCTATCAGGGCGGTTACGGCCTCCTGGTCGAGATCGACCACGGCAACGGGCTCGCGACCCGCTACGGCCATCTCTCCGCGATCGACGTCAACGAAGGACAGATCGTGGAAGCCAGCGAGCCGGTGGGCCGCATCGGAACCACCGGGCGCTCCACCGGGCCGCATCTGCACTACGAGGTTCGGATCGCCGGCGAGCCGGTCGATCCGCTGCATTACTTGCGGGCCGGCGTCAGGTTGAGCGGCGCGCCGTAAGCGCAAGCCATTCAAAAGAAACGAAAGGACCCGGTCGGGGGACCGGGTCCTTAACTGTCGGGCGATCAGGGGGTAAGGGGGCGGTGGGGAGATGCCCGACAGGCTCGCACGTGGCGAACAACAACAAAACGCGCGAGCGCTCCGCCGGTTCCCTCGTTTGAAAAATATTAATGCCGGGCCGCGGTGAACCCGAAAAACCACCGGGCATTGCGCCAGCAGCGGCCGGAAAAGCAACAGGCCCGCCGCACCTTGCGGTACAGCGGGCCTTGATTGCGAAGCCTTCAGACGTCGGCGATTACTTGCAGGTCTTACGGCTATAGTTCCGGATGTAGCAGAACTGGTTCTTCGTCTGGCAGGTAGCGCGGGCTGCCTCGCGGGTCTTACCCTTGGCCGAGCAAGTCCCCGTGGTCATGGGAACCGGGCTGACAACCGGGCACTGAACGCAGAATTTATAGGCCTTCGGTCCGTGATGCCGCTTGCCCTTCTTGGCGTCCGCGACGCCCGCGGTCACCAGCATGAGAGCCGCCGCGAGAGCGACGGCTGTTCCAATCAAACGCATGTTTCCTCCCCCATTTTCCTAGCTAGGTGGTGGTCGATTCACACCAACCGACGATTCCAGACGAAGCCCCTGCCCGTCAATCGCTTTTCCGCCGAATAAGCGCCGTTTCGCTGCCATAATCGATTTGGCCCCGCACCGTGGCGGAATCTCCACAGCCTCCGGCGAGCTTTCTGAACGGACGTTCAGCTACCGCAGCGCACCATGAACGCCCATTCATTTCGCGCGCGGCGGCCTATTCGACTTCCGCCCCCGAGGCCTTGACGATCGGCGCCCGTTTTCGGTCGCGACCGCGATCATTTTGCCGAAATCCTCCGGCGTACCGGCGATCGGCTTGCCGCCGAGCTCGGCGAGCCGCGCCCGCTGCGCATCAATCCACGGTCGCGCCCGACTTGATCACCACCGGGCGCCACTTGTCGGTCTCGGCCTGGATGAACTTGCCGAAGTCGGCGGCGCTTCCGGGAAATGGAATGCCGCCGAGGTCCTCGATCCGGCCCTTGATCCTGGGATCGACAATGGCGGCGTTGATTTCCTTGTTCAGCTTCTCGACGATTTCGTTCGGCGTGCCCTTGGGCGCGGAAACCCCGAACCAGGAGCTCGCCTCGAAGCCCGGCACCGTCTTGGCAACCGGCGGCACGCCGGGCAGCGCCGATACCGGCTCGGCAGAGGTGACGCCGAGCGCGCGCAGCTTGCCCGCCTTGATGAAGCTGATCGAGGACGGAAGATTGTCGAACATCACCTGCACCTGCCCGCCCGCGAGATCGGTGATCGCCGGCGCCGAGCCTTTGTAGGGCACGTGCACCATGTCGACACCGGTCATCGCCTTGAACAATTCGCCCGAGAGGTGAATCGAGGAGCCGTTGCCGGAAGAGGCCATGTTGAGCTTGCCGGGATTTTTCTTGGCGTAGTCGATGAACTCCTGCACCGTATTCACCGGTACCTCCGGGTTCACCTCCATCACGTTCGGCACGCGCGCAATGCCCGCCACCGGCACGGTGTCGCGGATGAACTCGAATGGAAGCTTCTTGTAGAGCGTGGCGTTGATTGCGTTCGCCGGGCTCGGGATCAGAAGCGTGTAGCCGTCGGGCGTCGCGTTGATCACCTCCTGCGTGCCGATATTGGTACCGCCGCCCGGCTTGTTCTCGACCACGAAAGTCTGGCCGAGTTTTTCCGACAGATAATTGGCGACGAGGCGAGCCATGATGTCGGTCGTTCCGCCCGCGGGATAGGGCACGACCACACGCACCGTTCGTGCCGGATAATCGAGCGCGAGGGCGGGACCGGAGACGAGCGCAAGCAACGCGAGCACGAGGGCGGCGGGCTTAATGAAGCACTTCACGAGTCTTCTCCTGAATGTTCTTGCCCCAGTTGCAACGGTAGGAGCATCCGGGGCGAAATTATCGAGTCCTTCCGAGGCGTTAGCGGTCAGTGCTGGGGGTCTGATTCAATCGCTTGAGGATTAGATTCAATTCCTTCTCACCCCGGATGAGTCGCGCTTTTTGCACGGCGAGACCGGAAACCGGAGCATCGTCAGATTCCGGCTCGCGCGCGCGCTTTCGCTCGCCCGCTTGGCCGGGATGACCGTAACGATCACGCCGCCTTCTGCGCGCCCTTTCCCGCCTCATCGCGCAACGCGCGGCGGAGGATCTTGCCGACAGTGGTCTTCGGCAGATCCGCGCGGAACTCGATGAATTTCGGCCGCTTGTAGTTGGTGAGCTGGTCGGCGCAGAACTTGCGGAGCGCATCCTCGGTGAGATTCGGGTCCTTCTTCACGACGAAGAGCTTCACCGCCTCGCCCGAGGCCGCATCCGGCACGCCCACTACCGCGCATTCCAGCACGCCGGGATGGGTCGAAACCACGTCTTCGATCTCGGTGGGATAGACATTGAAGCCGGAGACCAGGACCATGTCCTTCTTGCGGTCGACGATCTTGACCTGGCCCTTCGGGTCCATGATGCCGATGTCGCCGGTGCGGAAGAAGCCGTCCTTGGTCATCACCTTCGCGGTTTCGTCCGGGCGGTTCCAGTAGCCCACCATCACCTGCGGTCCGCGCGCGCAAATCTCCCCGGGCTCGCCGAGCGGCACGTCCTTGCCCTCATCGTCGCGGATCGTGATCTCGGTCGAGGGCACCGGCAGGCCGATGGTGCCGTTATATTCGGTGTTGTCGGCGCGGTTGCAGGTCAGCGTCGGCGAGGTCTCCGAAAGGCCATAACCCTCGATGATCGGCGTGCCGGTCTTCTTGAACCAGGCTTCCGCCACCGCCCGCGTCACCGCCATGCCACCGCCATTGGCGGCGCGCAGGTGGCTGAAATCGAGCTTGATGAAATCGGGATGATGCAGGAGCCCGTTATAGAGCGTGTTCACCGCCGGGAAGGAGCTGATCTTGTATTTCGACACTTCCGCGATCAGCGCCGGCAAGTCGCGCGGGTTCGGGATCAGGATGCACATGCCGCCGGTGCGCAGCGCCAGGAAGAAACAGGCCGTGAGCGCGAAGATGTGGTAGAGCGGCAACGCCGTCACCACGATGAACTGCTCGCCCTTCGGCGCCTTGGCGATCGCCGGCTGCAGCCAGGCGTCGTTCTGCAAGACGTTCGCGACGATGTTGCGATGAAGGAGCGTCGCGCCCTTCGATACGCCGGTGGTGCCGCCGGTATATTGCAGGAAGGCGACGTCGTCCGCCTTGACGTCGACCGGATTGAGCCCGTGCTTTTTGCCCGCCGCGATCGCGTCGTTGAAGGAGGTCGAGCCCGGCAACGACCAGGCCGGCACCAGTTTCTTCACATTGCGCACGACGAAGTTCACGATCTTGCCCTTGAGCCCCAGCATGTCGCCGAGGCTCGCGACCACCACCTGCTTCACCGACGTCTTCGAGACGACCTGCTGCAGCACATGGGCGAAATTCTCGAGAATGACGATCGCTTCGGCGCCGGAATCCTTGAGCTGGTACTCGAGTTCCCGCGGCGTATAGAGCGGGTTGATGTTCACCACCACGTAGCCCGCGCGCAGGATCGCCGCGATCGTAACCGGATATTGCACCACGTTCGGCATCATGATGGCGACCCGGGCGCCGCGCGGGAGATTCTTCGATTGCAGCCAGGCACCGAGCGCCTTCGATAGATCGTCGACCTCGCCGAAGGTGAACTCCTTGCCCATGAAAGAGTAACCTTTGGCTTCGCGGAACTTCGCAAAGCTCTCATCCATCAGCGCGACGATCGAGCGGTACTGCGAGGCATCGATGTCGGCAGGAACTCCGGGCGGATAGTGCTTCAGCCAAATGCGGTCCATGGAACGCTCCCCCTCATCTTGTTTATGCTTTGGGACAGTTTATGCGTGTTCCCCCCGCTTCCGTAAAGCCGTTTCGCGCGGGGGCGATTTCGCCCGAGGCATAATGAATACCCGATGAATGCGGTCATTCTCCTGGCGCTGGCGGCGGCGCTTTTCATCGGTCTTGGGCTTGCGCTCACGCAAATGGGCATGCGCCACCTCTCGCCGCTGCGCGGCGCCTGCATCAGCATTCCCACCACCGCCCTGTGTTTTCTCCTGCTTGCGCCGATAACCGTCGATTTCAGCACGGGCGACCCGAAGGCGGCGGGGTTGTTCGCGCTCGCGGGCCTCTTGTTTCCGGCCGCCGTCACGCTGATGAATTACGGCGCCACCCGCCGCATCGGTCCCAACCTGACAGGCGCGCTGGGCAATCTCGCGCCGCTTTGCGCGGTGTTCATTGCTTTTATTTTACTCGGCGAAACGCCGCGCGCGGGCCAGCTGGCGGCGATCGCCGTCATCCTGTTCGGGGTCGCGCTGTTGTTCGGGAATCCGTTCGCCGCCGGCGCGCGAACGATCGACTGGGCGGTGTCGCTGCCGCTCCTGGCCGCGCTCATCCGCGGGCTCGTGCAGCCGGTGGTCAAACTCGGGCTTGCCGCCTGGCCGAACCCGTTCGCGGCGACGCTCTTCGCCTATCTCGTCTCCGCGGCCGTGTTGATCTCGGCCGGGTTCCTGCGCGAGGGCCATGGGCTTTACCGCCTCGAGGGCCGCGGCTGGTTGTGGTTTCCGCTCGTCGGCATCTGCAACGGGCTCGGGCTGTTGTTGATGTACGCGGCACTCGCGCGCGGGCCGGTCACGGTGGTGGCGCCGCTCGCCGCCTGCTACCCGGTCCCCACCATGATCTTCAGCCGGTTCCTGCTCGCGCGCGAGCCGCTGATGCCGCGTGTCGGCCTCGGCGTGACCGTCACGGTCGCGGGCGTCGTGCTCTTACTCCTCGCCTGAAGCGCTTTAGCGCAATATCGCTTTAGGTTGATTCTGCGCGCGCCCCTGACATTTTGCTGGAGCATGATCTTTTCCGAAAACCGGTTTCCACTTTTCGGGATCATGCTCTAGCGGATCGCTTCCGGCACGAAGGCGGCGATTGCCTCGCGTGTCGTCGGATGATCCATGATTTCGTGGGTGTTGCCGGAAATGAGCACCGAGCGCGAGCCAGGACGGCCGGAAATCTCCGGCCCGCAATCGCCTTCGACGCCGAGACGTTCGTAAAGCGTGTCGTTGCGGCTCTGGATCGCGAGCACCGGACCCTTGCCGCGCACGCCCGTTTCAGGGCCGGATGGCCCGGTTGGGCGAAGCTGACAGGGCCAGGCGATGACGATGCGCGCCTTGAATTCGGGGCCTTCGTAAAGCGCCGCCGCGATCCCGCCCTGGTCGAAGCCCGCGAGCACGAGCCGTTTTTGATCGGCCCACGGCGCCGCCGTGATCTGCTTCGCCGCGCCGGCGAGGTCCTTCATGCGTTCGGAGAGCAACTTCGCCGTCCCGGCGACGTTGAGCGTGCAGCGCTCGCCCTGCCAGAAGCTGTTCGGCTCGACCACGATCGCATCGAGATTGAGGAGCGCCTTCGGCCGGCGGGCGCCCTTGCAGCCGTGCATGAACAGGATGACCGGATGACGGCCCTGGGCGATCCGGTCCATGCATTTGCCGCCGATCCGGCCCGCGCACGCTTCGCCCGCCAGCGAAAGCGAAGCAGGCACGAAGATCGTTCCCGCGTTCCACGCCTCATCTTGCGCGGCGGCGCTGCCAGCGCTCGCGAAAACGAGCGCGGCGAGAGCGACGCCGATCTTCATGGGATCGGGAGTTGGGAGCAGCGGCTGCCGCGGCCGAGGCGTTGAACGCCTTCCCATAAAGCTGTCGACATGAATTCAGGGCTCCCCGCGGGCTTTCCTGCACCGAGCGCCTCGCGTGATTCCTCTTCGCAACGCAATCGGACCAGAATGTGGCCACGGCGGCATCCGTGGCGGGGCAAAAATATTTTCGCGCGTGCGGCTTACGAACTCTTCCGCCGGCTTGAACCGCGCCTACATGGGGGCGAGGCTTGGGCCATCAACAAGGCGGGGCGAGAATGCGCGAAACGATCACGGTCACCATTCCCCATCGCCTCGGCAAGGAAGAGGCGCTACGGCGCATCAAGAACGGCATCGGGGAAGCGCGCACTACGTTCGCGAGCATCCTTGCGGTCAAGGAAGAGACCTGGAGCGGCGATACCCTCGCCTTCCGAGTGAGCGCGCTCGCGCAGGAAGTGGCGGGCACCGTCGCCGTCGCCGAGGATCGCGTGAAGCTTGACGTGGAGTTGCCGTGGCTATTGGCGAAGCTTGCCAAGATCATTACGCCCGCGATCAAGAAGGAAGGCACGCTGATGTTGGAGAAGAAATAGAGGCAGCAAAGGCTGCCACAGTTCGTATCCGGCTAGTTCGTGCGCTTCCACGTCTCCGACTTGCAAATCAAGCCGCCGAACACGCACCCCTGCAGCCGCACGGCCAGAAGATCACGCGCGGTCAGAATGCCCTGATACGTATTGCCGTCCTCCGGGTTATAGAGCGAGCCCTCCCACTGATCCGGGGTGCCGTTCGGCTTCAATCCCGACATGAGTTCGATGCCGAGGATCGGCCGGCCGCGTTTACCCGTATCTTTATTGAACTTGTCGAGCTTGGGCTTTCCGGTCTCGGGGTCGTTGATCTCCTTCAGCGACAGCACCTTGCCGCAAATGGCTTGCCCGCACCGATAGATGCTGACGCGGGCCTCGCCGTCTTCCGTGAGCCAGACCCCGGTCGGGTCGGCGGCGTATACCGGCAACGCCATGAAGAGGCAGACGACGGCGGCCGTGCTCCAAGCGATGATCCTCCTGCCCTGCATTTTCTACTCCTAAGCGCCGACGCAGCCGGCCGGCATTCAATCCGTCAGCCGCTTTTCATAGACACTATAGCGCCGCGAGCATTTCATGCCGAACTGTTCGAGCAGCGCGATCATTCGCTTGTTGTTCTCCAGCGTCCAGGAAGCATAGATCGCCTCGGCGCCGCGCGCCTTCAGACGCCGGAAGTTTTCGGCAATTGCCATGGAGGAAAGCCGCGCGCCCCGCAGCGTGTCGCGATATTTCGAGGCGACGCCGAGGAGCACGATGCTGTAGGTTTTGTAGGGTTGGCGCCATAGCCTGAAGACGAGCTTCGCGAGACCGAAGACGCCCGGAGCCGGGCCAAGGTCGCGGGTCACATCGAACAGATTCGGGATCGTCAGCATGAAGGCCGCGGGCTCGCCCTTGCTCTCGATGAAAAAGGCGCAGCCCGGGAACATCATCGACTTGAAGCTCTCGATCATGCCGCGAACGTCCGATTCCGTCATCGGCGTGAAGCCCCAGTGATCGTGCCAGGCGTCGTTGAACAATCGCCGCGCGATCTCGGCGTCACGCGCGACATCGTTCAGATGAAAGTCCCGGACGACGAAATGCCGCCCCGGCTTCATCGCGTCGAGGCGCTTGAGAATGCCGTCGATGTCGTGTCCGATCGCCGGCCCGCTTAGGACATAGGAGAGGAGTCCCATCGCCGGCGCGTAGCCCGCCTCGCGCAGCCGTGCATCGAGATAGGCCGGGTGCCAGGCCAGCAAGCTGACCGGCGGCGCGGCCTGTCCCTCGACCAGCAATCCCGACTCCCCATTGATCGAGAGGATGAACGGACCGCGAATGTGCCGGCGGCCGCGCGCCCGCAGCCAGCCTTCGGCCTCGCCGAGCAAGGCCGCCACGACCTCGCCGTCGTCCACCGCGTCGAGGCAGCCGAAAAGACCGAGCGCGGGCGGGTCCTTGGGGCCGGCGATCTTGTCGATCTGCGCCGACACGCGCCCGACCGCGCGGCCGTTACGGCGCGCGATCCAGTATTGCGCCGAGCCATGCGTGAAAAACGAATTTTTCTTCGGATCGAGCAATTCATAGCGCTCGCGGTCGAGCGGCGCGACGTATCCCGGCATGCCGTCATAAAGACGGCGGGGCAAGGTGACGAAATCGGCGAGTTGCGACTTGCTGCCGACAGGTTCGATGATCAAGGCCATTGGCTGCGCCCGTGACTACTCCACGTCCTCCACTTTCTCCGGCCCGCCGCCGAAGATGCGCCGCGCAAGCTCCGCCTCCATGAACTCGTCGAGCTCGCCGTCGAGCACCCGGTCGGGGCTCGGCGAGGTGACGCCGGTGCGGAGATCCTTCACCATCTGATAGGGCTGCAGCACGTAGGAACGGATCTGGTGGCCCCAGCCGATGTCGGTCTTCGCCGCCTGATCGGCCACCGCCTGCTCCTCGCGCTTCTTCAATTCCGCTTCGTAGAGCTTCGCGCGCAGCATGCGCCACGCCTCGGCGCGGTTCTTGTGCTGCGAGCGGTCGCTTTGGCAAACCACCGCGATCCCGGTCGGCATATGGGTGAGGCGCACGGCCAATCTCGGTCTTGTTGACGTGCTGGCCGCCGGCGCCGCCCGAGCGCATGGTATCGACGCGCACGTCGCTCTCGGCGATGTCGATCTTGATGTCGTCGTCGACCGCGGGATAGACGGTAATGCTCGAAAACGAAGTATGGCGCCGCGCGTTCGCGTCATAGGGAGAAATCCGCACCAGCCGATGCACGCCCGCCTCGGTCTTCAGCCAGCCATAGGCGTTCTTGCCCTTCACTTCGATCGTCGCCGACTTGATGCCGGCGCCCTCGCCCGCGCTTTCCTCGATCACGCTGACCTTGAAGCGGTGCGCCTGCGCCCAGCGCGTGTACATGCGCAGCAGCATCTCGGCCCAGTCCTGGCTCTCGGTGCCGCCGGCGCCGGCGTGGACTTCCAGATAGGTATCGTTGGCGTCGGCCTCGCCCGACAACAGCGCTTCCAGTTGCATTTGCGCGGTTTCGTCCTTGAGCTTGGCGAGCGCCGCTTCGGCTTCGCGCACCACGCCCTCGTCCTTCTCGGCCTCGCCGAGCGCGATCAGTTCCTGATTGTCCTTGAGCTCCTGCTCGATGCGCCGGAGCGTGTCGAGCTTGTCGCCGAGCGCGGTGCGCTCCTGCATCAGCTTCGACCCTTTTTGCGGGTCGTCCCAGAGCTTGGGATCTTCGGCGAGCCGGTTCAGTTCGGCGAGACGCTTTTCGGATCGCTCGACGTCAAAGCGCCCTCCTCAGCAGCCCGGCCGACTGCTCGATTTCTTCGACGATGTTTTGCGTCTCGGCGCCCATGATTCCCTCGCCCCGCGTTTTCCATCATCTCCGAAGGAAAAGCAAATTCCCTAAAATTTTAGCGATCCGGGTCACAACTGCTTTAGGGCAAGTTAGCTGGCCCCCTAACTATTTTCCGGAGCATGATCCTTTCCGAAAACCGGTTCCCACTTTTCGGGATCATGCTCTGCAATTCACGCCGGCGAAACTTCTCCCCGCTAGGTTCGCCGCGTCCTTTCTCAATCGCCGCCGCAGGTCGTCATGAAAGACAGAAGCGAGCCTTTCGCCCTCGATATTCGCGGGCTCGTCAAGCGTTTCGAGCGTCCCGCCGTCGACGGGCTCGACCTTCGCGTGAGAAGCGGCGAATTCTACGCTCTCGTCGGACCCAATGGCGCCGGCAAGACGACGACGCTGCGCATGGTCGCCGGCCTGCTGGCGCCCGATGCCGGCGCGATCTCGATCGCCGGCATCGACGCGCTCGCCGATCCGGTCGCGGCAAAGCAGGTCATGGCGTGGATCTCCGACGAGCCGATGATTTACGACAAGCTCTCGCCGCTCGAATATCTCGAATTCGTCGCCGGGCTGTGGCGCGTCGAGGCGGCGACGGCGGAAGCGCGGTCGCGCGAGCTCCTCGACTGGCTGGGCCTCGCGCCGCACGCGCACGAGCGCTGCGAGGGCTTTTCCAAGGGCATGCGCCAGAAGGTGGCGCTCGCCGGCGCCCTGGTGCATGAGCCCACCGTGATCATTCTCGACGAGCCGCTCACCGGACTCGATGCCGGCTCCGCCCGCCAGGTGAAGGGCGTCCTGCGCGAGCGCGTCCGCGCCGGCGGCACCGTCGTGATGACGACGCATATCCTGGAGGTCGCCGAGCGCATGGCCGATCGCATCGGCATCATCGCCAGCGGGCGGCTGATCGCCGAAGGCACGCTCGAGGAATTGCGCCGGCAAGTGGGAAAAAGCGACTTCACGCTCGAGGACACATTCCTCGCCCTCGTCGCCAAAGAGGCCGTCGCCGCGTGAGCGCGCCCGCGACGCTTTCCTGGTTCGCGCGCCACGAGTTTCGGCTGGCTTGGCGCGACTGGCTTTCGATGATGACCGCGGGCAAGGCGAGCCGCCTGCGCGTGGCGGCGCTCGCGCTCGCGAGCTTCGTCGCCTTCATGCATTTCATCGCCTTCCTCGGGCTCCGCAATGTCGGCGACACCGGGCTCGACCCCGATAAGGCGACGCTCGTCGTCGTCACCGGCTGCGCGCTGCTCGCCTGGTCCTTGATGATCTCGCAGGCGATGGAATCGGTGACGCGCGCCTTCTACACGCGCTCCGATCTCGACCTCATCCTTTCTTCTCCCATCGCCGCGCGAAAAGTATTTTCGGTGCGCATCGTCACCATGGCGCTCGGCACGATCCTGATGGCGGCGCTTCTAGCGGGGCCGTTCATTCATGTGCTGGCGATCAGTCATGGGGCGCGCTGGCTCGCCGCCTACGGCGTCGTCGCCTCGATGGGCGCGGCGGCGGCGGCGCTCGCGGTGGCGCTCACCGTCGCGCTGTTCCGCGTGATCGGGCCGAAGCGCACCCGCCTCGTCGCGCAGATCGTCGCGGCGGTGGTCGGGGCGGCGTTCGTGATCGGGCTGCAGGTGGCGGCCATCCTGTCGCAAGGCACGCTGTCGCGGTTTGCGTTTCTGCGGTCCGAAACGCTGGTGGCGCTCGCGCCCGATGCCGCGAGCATCGTGTGGTGGCCGGCGCGCGCCATGCTCGGCGACTGGCAGGCGCTCGCCGCCGTCGCCGCCGTGAGCTCGATGCTGCTGGGGGCGGCCATCCTTATTTTCTCGGCGCGCTTCGGCGAGCATGCGATCGCGGCGGCGGGCGTCGCCAACGCTCGCACGCAGCAAGTGCGTTCGGCGGCTTTTCGCAATGCTTCGCCGAAGCGGGCGCTGCGGCGGAAGGAATGGATGCTGTTGCGGCGCGATCCATGGCTCGTCTCGCAGACGCTGATGCAGATTCTATATCTCCTGCCGCCGGCGCTGATGTTGTGGCGCGGCTTCGACGACGACGGCAGCGGCGGCGGCGTTTTCGCCGTGCTGGTGCCGGTCCTGGTGATGGCGGCGGGACAGCTCGCGGGCGGGCTCGCATGGCTCGCCATCTCCGGCGAGGACGCGCCGGATCTCGTTGCAACCGCGCCGGTGCCGGCGAGCTTTCTCGTGCGCGCGAAGATCGAGGGCGTGCTGGGTGCGGTCGGCGTCGTGTTCGCGCCGCTGATTGCGGCGCTCGCGCTGATCGCGCCGTTTCAGGCGCTATGTGCGGCCGCCGGAATGGCGATCGCGGTTGTCGCCGCGACCTCCATTCAGCTCTGGTTCCGCAACCAGGCCAAGCGCAACCAGTTCCGGCGCCGGCACACGTCGTCGCGCGTCGCGACTTTCGCCGAGGCGTTTTCCTCGATCGCCTGGGCGGCGACGGCGGCACTTGCCGCCGGCGAAAGCCTGCTGGCGCTGGTGCCGGCGTTAGTCGGAATTGGAGTTTTGGTCGTGGCGCGCGCGATGAGCCCGCGCAAGGGCTAGTCGAAATTCGCGGCGGCTCGCGTACCATTCAAAGGGCGAAAAGAAAAACCCCGGCGCGAGGCCGGGGTTTTCAATTCATCCGTTCGAGATCGGATCAATACTTCGCGCTGACCGGACCCTTACCGTAAGAGCCGAAGCGATAGTTGACGCCGACCATTACAGTTTGAACGGTTTGCTCGATGTCAAAGGGGAACGGAGCCCCGCCGAATGTACCACCCCGGAACGTTGCAGCGGATTTTCCGAAATCCATGTAATTGTATTCGATCTTCCAAGACCAATTTGGTGCAAACGCTGCTTCGTATCCGACACCTAGCGTCCACCCCGAGCGCGTATCGCTAGCGTGATAAAACTCGGCACCCGTGGCGTTCACAATTGCATGGTATTTGTCGTGGGCCCAAGCATAACCACCTTTGCCGTAAAACAAGGAGCGATCCCACGCGTAGCCGATACGCGCGGTCGCGGTTCCCAGGGCGTCCACGCGGGTATGATCCGTCAAGGTGCCGCCGCTTAAGGTATCAATTGAATGACCTTTGAGATCTGCCCAATTGCCGTCGGCTTGGAGACCGAATACCCACTGCCCGTTCTGCCAGTCGCAGCCGATCCCGCCTCCACCTACAAATCCGTCGGTATGATGCGAACTAAACAGGACACCGCCTAAGAGAGGATCACTCCAATCCTTTTTCCCCCACCCGCCACCGAGTTGGGCTCCAACATAACAGCCCGTCCAGCTGAACATCGGCGCAGGCGTAGCCTTGTAGACCGGACCCTTGGTCGGCATGTCGGCGGCGATGGCAGGCGCGCCACAGAACGCAGCGGCAGCGATGCCTGCAACGAGAAACTTTTTCATGGAAACCCCCCAAAGCGGACTCGAAAACTGAATAGAGGAGGAAATTAGAAGAAACGGCGGCCATGGGCCAGGACTGAATCGGTAATTCCCGAACAATGTTGCCGCCTGTGACCCTATAGCCACATATCGGAGAATGCAGCTAACCTACTGTTTTTATTGTGCTTCTAATTAACCAAATGGCCTGATCTGCGGCGTAATACGCCGCTCGCCCCTACCAAAGCCCGTGCGGACCGCGGCCGATCTGGCGCTGCGTCTCCGGCGTGACGCCCTGCTGGCCGAAGGGCGTGCCGCTCTCGTCGGAGAGGCCGATCACCGAATAGGAATCGGGCGGCGCGGTGCCGGGCTTGAAGGCTTCCAAAATCACCTTGTCGTCGCTGGGGCCAGCGCGCAGTCCCGTTTTCGCATTGATGCGGATCAGCTTGATGCCCGGCGGCAGACGGAATGGCTGCGCCGGCGTGTCGGCGAGCGCCTGTTTCATGAACTCTTTCACGATCGGTGCCGCGGTGTGGCCGCCGGTCTGACCGGAGCCGAGATGCCGCGGCTTGTCGTAGCCCATATAGGCGCCGACCACGAGATCGGGCGTGAAGCCGATGAACCAGACGTCCTTTTCGTCGTTGGTGGTTCCGGTCTTGCCGGCGATCGGGCGATTGAGATCGCGCAACACCGTGCCGGTGCCGCGCTGCACGACGCCCTCCATGATCGAGGTGATCTGATAGGCGGTCATCGGATCGAGCACGATCGGGCGCTTGTCCTGTAGCACCGGTTCCTGCTGGCTCGCCCATTTATCGGCGTCGCAGCTTTTACAGTCGCGCTCGTCGTGGCGGTAGATAGTGTGGCCGTAGCGATCCTGAATGCGGTCGATCAGCGTCGGCTTGATGCGCCGCCCGCCATTGTCGAACATCGAGTAGCCCGAGACCATGCGCAGGAGCGTCGTCTCGCCGGCGCCGAGCGCCATCGACAAGACCGGCAGCATGTCATCATAGACGCCGAAGCGCTTGGCGTATTCGGCGATCAAGGGCATGCCCATGTCCTGCGCGAGCCGTACCGTCATCACGTTCCTCGACTGCTCGACGGCGAAGCGGATCGTCTGCGGCCCGTAGAACTTGCGCTCGTAATTCTCCGGCTTCCACAGCGGCATGCCGGGGCCCTGGTTGATCTCGACCGGCGCATCCAAGATGACCGATGACGGCGTGTAGCCGTTGTCCAGCGCCGTGGCATAGACGAAGGGCTTGAACGAGGAGCCGGGCTGGCGCAGCGCTTGGGTGGCGCGATTGAACTGGCTTTCGTCGTAGGAGAAGCCGCCGGCGATGGCGAGCACGCGGCCTGTCCACGGATCCATCGCGAGCAACGCGCCCTCGACCTCGGGCACCTGCCGCAGGCGCCATTGGCCCTGGATCGGCTGGCCGTCCTTGCCGACGAGCGGCTCGACGTAGACCACGTCGCCGACCCGCAGCACCTGGCCGACCTTGGCGATGGCCCTGTTCTTCTCGGGGCCGTCCGACCATTTCGCCCATTTCACCGCCTCGAGCGGAATCGCGCCGGTTTCGCGCTCGGCGATGATCTGGCCGTCGCGCCCGCGCGGCGGCTGCAGGCCGATCTTGGCGGACTGATCGGAGACTTCGAGCACGAGCGCGAGCCGCCAGGAAATGTCGTTCAGCGCCCGCTGGTCGGCGAGCTTGGCGCCCCAGTCGCCGCTCCACTGAATGTTCGCCGGCGCGCCGCGCCAGCCCTTCGCTTCGTCGAAGCGCACAAGGCCGTCGGAGAGCGCCTTCTTCGCGATCCGTTGCAGCTTCGGATTGAGCGTGGTGCGGACCGAAAGCCCGCCTTCGTAGAGCTTCTTCTCGCCGTAGCGCTCGTAGATTTCACGCCGCACTTCCTCGGCGAAATATTCGGCGGCGAAGATGTGGGCGCCGGTCGGCCGCGGCGTCACATTGAGCGGCGTCTTCTTGGCGCGCTCGCCATCCTCGCGGTTCGCGTAGCCGTTTTCGACCATGCGATCGATCACATAGTTGCGCCGCTCGATCGCGCGCTCGCGCTGGCGGAACGGATGCAGCGTCGTCGGCGCCTTGGGAAGGGCCGCGAGATAAGCCGCCTCCTCGAGCGTGAGCTCGTGCACCGACTTGTCGAAATAAATGAGCGAGGCGGCGGCGATGCCATAGGCGCCGAGACCGAGATAAATCTCGTTGAGATAGAGCTCCAGGATCTTGTCCTTGGAATAGGCGCGCTCGATGCGAATGGCGAGCAGCGCTTCCTTGATCTTGCGGTTCATCGTGGTCTCGCTGCCGACGAGGAAGTTCTTGGCGACCTGCTGGGTGATGGTGGAGGCGCCCTGCGGCCGGCGCTTGCCGTAATTCTCGAGATTGGTGATGACGGCGCGCGCGATGCCGCCAAGATCGATGCCGCCGTGCTCGTAGAAATTCTTGTCCTCGGCGGAGATGAAGGCGTTCTTCACGAGCGAGGGCACTGCCTGGATCGGAATATAGAGCCGCCGCTCCTTGGCGTATTCGGCGACGAGCGAGCCGTCGGTCGCGTGCACGCGGGTCATCACCGGCGGCTCGTAATCCTGGAGCGCCGAATAGTCCGGCAGATCCTTTTGGTACTGCCAGATCATCCAGGTGGCGCCGACCGCGCCGCAGACGAACAGGATCGCGCCGACGGCGAACAGAAATCCCAAGAATCTCAGCAAGAGCCGCATGCTTCGCCCGATCGCGCCTCGACCTACGCGCCGGGACCCTTCTGCCCATTGGGAGCAGAAAGCCCGGAACGATCAATCATAACGACTGCTTCGCCCCCGCCTATGGCAAAAGCAGGGCTGGAAGAAGCCTCGAATCGAATTCCCTTAGGTCTCAGCAATCCTTTAATGCGGCGCTAAGGGCAATGCTCGCCGAGGATACCCGATACGCGCCCTCAAATGATCCGGAAGATGGCAAGCACGAGGGCGACCTCGGCCAGAAAACCGACCGTGAAGGCAAGCGTGCGGAGCACGGGCACACCCAGCGTGTAGATCACGACATAGGCGAGCCGCGCCCAGAAGAAGACGGCGCAAGCGAGCACGGTGGCGGGTGTCGAAATCGCGAGCGCATCGAGCACCAGCACCAGAATGCCGAATAAGACGAGGTTTTCGACCTGGTTGATGTGGGTGTTCATCAGCCGCACGGCCCAGTCCGATTGCGGCTTATGCCGCGGGCTCGGATTGTCCATCGCGCCCATGAGACCGCGGACGGCTACGCGATCCAAGATATAGGGTACCCACAACAGCCCCGTCAGCACGGTCGTCAAAGTGAGCCAGAAGAGCTCCGCTTTCATCATCGCCATCGTTCGCCTCCCTCATTGATTAGCGCAGCGATCCCGGGCGCTTTTGCCGGTGAATCCCTTCGCGATGATATTCGTTTGCAGGGTCGGCGGCGAGTGGGGTTATGCTGATTGGAATCGGGAGCAAATCGATGGCGGGATTGATCGAAGAACGGCGCGGACGTCTTGCAATTGTCACCATCGATCGACCCGAGCGGCGAAACGCCGTCGATCTCGCCACCGCCCGCACGCTTCACGACGCCTTCAAGACGTTCGACGCGGACGCCGCACTCGATGTCGCGATTCTTGCGGGCACCGGCGGAAATTTTTGCGCCGGCGCCGACCTGCAAGCATTCGCCGCCGGCGAGCGGCGGCCGATCGAACCCGATGACGACTTCGCACCGATGGGTTGCACGCGACTGCGGCTGTCGAAGCCGGTGATCGCCGCAATCGAGGGCTACGCGGTGGCGGGCGGCCTAGAACTCGCGCTCTGGTGCGACCTGCGGGTTGCCGCGCGCGCGGCGATCCTCGGAGTTTTTTGCCGCCGCTTCGGTGTGCCGTTGATCGATCTCGGCACCATCCGGCTGCCGCGCCTGATCGGCCAGAGCCGCGCCATGGACCTGATCCTCACCGGGCGCCCGGTCGGGGCCGACGAGGCGCTGCAAATGGGTCTCGTCAATCGCGTGGTGGAAAACGGCCACGCGCTGGAGGCCGCCGTCGAACTCGCGGAACAACTTTGCGCCTTCCCGCAAGCCTGCATGCGCGGCGACCGGCTTTCATCGCTCGAGCAGTGGGAATTGTCCGACGCCGAGGCGATCAAGAACGAGATCGCCCGCGGCCTTTCGACCATCCGCTCGGGCGAAACGCTCGCCGGGGCCGCGCGTTTTTCCGGCGGCGAAGGCCGGCACGGCGCGTTCAAGAAAAGCTGAGAACTATCGCACCTGCATCTGCGCGATCGCCGGCCGGGTCGCGAAGAAAGCCTGGATCGCGGTGACCATACTGCCCGCCGCCCGGTCGCGCCAGGCGTCGGAAATCAGATTCTTGGTGTCCTCGGGATTCGAGAGATAGCCGAGCTCCACGAGCACCGAGGGAATGTCCGGAGCCTTCAACACCACAAAGCCCGCCGAGCGCATCGAATCCTGATGGGTGAGAACCCCGCCCGCCTTCATCTGCGCAACGAGGGTGCGCTGGAACAGCGAGGAGAAATTCTTCGTCTCGCGGTGGGTGAGGTCGTAGAGGATGTTGACGATGTCGTCGCTTTGCGCCGAGAGATCCATGCCCGCGATGAGGTCCGCCTTGTTTTCCTTTTCGGCAAGACGCGCTGCCTCAGCGTCGGAGGCGCGGTCGGAGACGGTGTAAACGGTGGCGCCGCGCGCATCACCCTCCCGTTTCGACAGGAAATCGGCGTGGACGGAAATGAATAGCGCCGCCTGATTGTCGCGCGCGATCTTGACACGGTCGGCAAGCGAGACGAAGCCGTCATCGGTGCGCGTCATCACAATGCGAAAACGCCCGAGCCTCTCAAGCTTCTCGCGCAGGCGATGCGCAACCGCGAGCACTACAGCTTTCTCTTCGTCGCCGTTCGCCGAATGAGCGCCGGAATCGCCGCCGCCGTGACCGGGATCGATCACGATGGCGGGGCGGCCTTCGCTCGCGAGCGGCGTTTTTTGCTCGATCGGACGCGACGCCGCCGCGAGCGGCGCGGGCGGGGCCATTACGGCGACCGCCTTTTGCGTCGAGCCGTCCTTCTGCACGCTCGCACGGTCGCTCGCCACGATGTCGATCACGAGGCGCGCCGGCTGATCGTCGAATTCCGCGAGCACGAAGGAACGCTCGATCGAGACCGGCCCCCTGGTGTCGAGCACGATGCGCGCCTTGCCGGGACCGATCAGGCCATAACGATAGGTGGTGACAAGCCCGCGACCGAGACGGCCGGCGGCGGCGGGAAGATCGAAGCTCACGTCCGGCAGATCGACGATGACGCGATAGGGATCGGCGATGGTGAAGGCGGAAATCTCGACCTTGCGCGAGAGGTCGACGACGAGCCGCGTTTTGTGATCATCGCCGCCGAGACGGGCGTCGAGCGCGACTACGCCTTTCTGCAACCGTGCAGGACTGACCGGCTCGGCCGGCGGGGCCTTCTGGGCGGGAACGGTCTTCGGGGCCGATGCAGAGTGCGGCAGGTAAAATAGCGTCACGAGGGCGAAAATAAGCCCCCACCCCGACAGACGCAGCAAAACCCGCCCCATGACGCAACACCAGCTTGCCGTGACCTTGAATTACCGCGCCGTGGTTAAGGGTAGGTTGCCGCCGATGCGCTGCTATAGAGTGCGCTGATGGGCTCGCCCTCACCCGCCATCGTCCTCGTCCATGGCGCCTGGCATGGAGGCTGGTGCTGGCGGTTCGTCGCCGATCGGCTTAAGGCGGGCGGGCCGGGCGGCAAGTGTTCACGCCGACACTCACCGGTCTCGGCGAGCGGGCGCATCTCCTCGACAAAACGGTGAACCTTTCGACCCATATCGAGGATATTTGCAGCCTCATCCGCACCGAGGATCTCTCCGACATCGTGCTTGTTGGCCACTCCTATGGCGGCATGGTGGTTTCGGGGGTCGCCGACCGAATGCCCGAGCAGATCCGCGCGCTCGTGATCGTCGACGGCTTCGTACCCAAGGACGGCAAGGCGATGAGCGACTATTGGCCCGCCTCGCTGAGGGCCGACTGGGACGCAAAGGTCGCGGCAAGCGGCGGCCTCTCGGTTCCGCCGATTTCGGCGGAGAGTTTCGGCGTCAACGACCGCCTGCGCGATTGGGTTAACAACAATTGCGTTCCGCATCCTTATGCGAGCTTTAACGAGAAAATCCGCCTGACTGGCACGCGCGAGCGGGTTCCGAGCAAGGTCTATATCCGTGCTGCGAAATTCCGCTCCAACGCCTTCGACGGGTTCCTGAAAGAGGCTCAGGCGGACGCGGGCTGGCGAACGCTCACGCTCGATTGCGGCCACGAGGTCATGGTCGATGCGCCGGAACTCCTGGCCGATGTGCTTGAGAGTGTGAGGTAAATTGTGACGCTGGGGCGTTTTTTCGCCCTCCCTGCCTTGCAAATCCGGATTCCGAGTCCTAATAAGAGTTAGCTCGTGGTTCGCGCCGGATTCGTTCCGGCAATCCGCGAAGGGCGCACGCAGCGCCGATGTTGAAGACCGACATCGCGACGCGCGGCCCCGGATCAGCGCCATGAGCCGGACGGCGATATTTCCGTCCGCAATCGGGTCGAGGACATGGGCGCGATGACGCTGCCGGTCGAGTTTTTGAACAACAGCTTTCCGGCCGACATTTTCGTTCGCATTCATAACGGCGCTATCGGCGCCGCCCCTCGTCTTTTCATCCAGTCCAACCAGCGCGCCCTTTTCTCCGAGCGCACGGTCATGCGCGGCGCCGCCAATGCGCGCCGCGCCGAGAGATCATCATGCCCAATAAAATGCTCATCGACGCCTCCCACCCCGAGGAAACACGGGTGGTGGTGGTGCGCGGCAGCCGCGTCGAGGAATTCGACTTCGAGGCCGCAAACCGGCGGCAATTGCGCGGGAACATTTATCTAGCCAAGGTCACCCGCGTCGAGCCTTCGCTGCAAGCCTGCTTCGTCGATTACGGCGGCAACCGGCACGGCTTCCTCGCCTTCAGCGAAATCCATCCCGACTATTATCAAATTCCGGTCGCCGACCGGCAGGCGCTGATCGAGGAGGATGAGCGCGCCGCCCGCGAGGCCGAGGAGCGGCGCAGCCGTCACCAGGCGAGGCGCGCTTCGAGGGACGAAACGATTTCCGAACCCTCGCCCGGACGCGAGATGGAAGTTCCGTCCGAGCCCGGTGCGAACGCCGAAAGCAACGCGCCGCAAATGGAAGAGGCTCCGCACGACGAGGCAGTCCCGGAGGAAGCAGGGGGCGCTTCCGGGCATGAGCGCGAGCATGCTGCGGACATCGAAGTTGCGGGCAGCGAGTCAGGCGGCGCGGCCGAAGCTTCCGAAACGCCGGTCGAACATGAAGAAGGCTCCGATGAGCCGCACGAGGAAGAAGTCGTCGAGCAGGTCGGCGGCGGCGCGCTCGAGGAAGTGCCCGAGCGGCAGCCGCGCCGCCATCGACGCTACAAGATCCAGGAAGTCATCAAGCGCCGACAGGTGATGCTGGTGCAGGTGGTGAAGGAGGAGCGCGGCACCAAGGGCGCGGCGCTCACGACCTATCTTTCGCTCGCCGGCCGTTATTGCGTGCTGATGCCCAACACCTCGCGCGGCGGCGGCATCTCGCGCAAGATCACAAGCACGCAGGACCGCCAGCGGCTGAAGGAGTTGGTCGAGGATCTCGAAGTGCCGGAAGGCATGGGCGTGATCTTGCGCACCGCCGGCGCCGCCCGCACCAAGGCCGAGATCAAGCGCGACTTCGAATATCTCCTGCGGTTGTGGGAAACCGTGCGGGAGCTGACGCTGAAATCGCAAGCGCCGGCGCTCGTCTACGAGGAAGGCTCGTTGACCAAGCGGGCGATCCGCGACCTCTACAACAAGGACATCGATGAAGTCGTCGTCGCGGGCGAAGAGGGATATCACGAAGCCAAGGAATTCATGCGCACGCTGATGCCGAGCCACGCCAGCAACGTGCATCTCTACCATGAGCCGCAGCCGATCTTCGTGCGCTACGGCATCGAGCATCAGCTCGACGCGATGTTCTCGCCGACGGTGCAGTTGAAGTCCGGCGGCTACGTGGTGATGAACCCGACCGAGGCGCTGGTTTCGATCGACGTCAACTCCGGCCGCGCCACGCGCGAGCACCACATCGAGGACACGGCGCTGAAGACGAACTTGGAAGCCGCCGAGGAAATCGCGCGCCAGCTTCGACTGCGCGACCTTGCCGGCCTCATCGTCATCGACTTCATCGACATGGAGGAGAAGCGCAACAACCGGCACGTCGAGCGCAAGTTGAAAGACGCGCTCAAGCACGACCGCGCCCGCATCCAGGTCGGACGTATCTCGCATTTCGGGCTGATGGAAATGTCGCGCCAGCGCATCCGCACGGGCGTGCTCGAATCCTCGACCGAAGTCTGCCCCGCCTGCGGCGGTACCGGGCATGTGCGCGCCGTATCGTCGGTCGCCTTGCAGCTTCTGCGCGCAATCGAGGATCAGTTGATGAAGGGCGCCTCGCACGACCTCGTGGTGCGCGCGAAGCCGGATATCGCGCTCTATGTGCTCAACAACAAGCGCGCGCATTTGCGCGGGCTGGAAGAAAATTTCGGCGCCGCCATCCTGGTCCAATCGGACACGGGATTGGCGGGACAGCAGTATTTCGCGATCGAGCGCGGGCCGCTCGCACGGGCGCGGCCGACGCCGATTCCGCACCGGATCGCACCGGATTCGATCGCACCCGAACTCGCGGACGAGCCTGTCGAGGAGGAAGATGTGGCCGCCGTCGAGGAGAATTTGGAGGAGGCGCGCGGCCCCGCCAGACCCGAGGACGAAGGCGGCGGAAAGCGCCGCCGCCGCCGCGGACGGCGAGGACGCGGTGGCAGGGGTCAGCCACGTGAAAGCGCCCCGGCGCAGAACTTCAACGGCGAAAGCGCACCCGAAGCCTTCGCCGAAACCGAGGGCTTCGTTCCTGCGGCTGAACCGCTTGAGGCTTCAGGCGGACATGAACCTCGCGAGCGCGACGACGGCGAGCCGCGCGGCGAAAACGGCGAGCGGAAGCGGCGCCGGCGCGGGCGGCGCGGCGGGCGGCGCAATCGCCGCGACCGCATCGGTCAGCCGGGGGAAGCCGATGAGAACAAGCCGCGCGAGGGCGCGGGGCAAGAGCCGGCGCTGCATTTCTCGGCCGAGAATTTCGAGCAGCCCACGCATTTCGAGCCGGAAGCCCCGCGTTTCGAGCCGCAGGAATCGCAACCCGCTCCCGCCCGGGAAGAAGCGCCGAAGCGCCGCTCAACGGTGCGCGAGCCCGCACCCTTCGCGAGCATCGATGAAATGGGCGGCTCGGTTATGCCGGTATCTCCCGCGCCGCGATCGGAACCCGCGCATCCGCCGCGTGGGGAAGAGAGTGAATCGGATCCGAACCGCCCGCGCCGCTCGGGCTGGTGGTCGAAGCGATAGATTACGGGCGCTCGCGCACGATCGGCATCGTGCGCGCCGCCTTTACTTCAGCCATCGCGCGATCCGCGCCACCGCCTCGTGCATGTCGTCGCGGGAGCCCGCGTAGCAGAAGCGGATGAATTGCTTTCCGCGCACCGGATCGAAGTCGACGCCGGGCGTTGCCGCCACGTGGGTTTCGTCCAGCATTTTTTTGGCGAAGGCGAAGCTGTCATTGGAAAAGCGCGAGACGTCGGCGTAGAGATAAAATGCGCCGTCGGCGGGGAGAAAACGGTCAAGCCCGGCCTTCGGCAGGCCCTCAATCAAAATTTTGCGGTTCTCCACGTAACCGCGCTTCACTGCTTCCATTTCGCCGCGACCGTCGAAGGCGGCTTCGGCCGCGACTTGCGAGAGCGTCGGCACCGAAATCGCGAGATTTTGCTGCAACCGCTCGACCGCGCGCAGGAGCGCATCCGGCACCACCATCCAGCCGACGCGCCAGCCGGTCATGCAAAAATACTTCGAGAAGGAATTGATAATGACCGCGTCGTGCGACAATTTGGCCGCGGTCTCGGCGGCAAACGCATAATCGAGGCCGTGATAAATCTCGTCGGAGATGAACTTGATGCCGGCCCCTTCGCAAGCGCGCACGAGCGCGGCAAGGTGAGCTGCGTCCAACATCGTTCCGGTCGGATTGGCGGGGCTCGCGGCCAGGACGCCGGCAAGCGGTTTTTGCCGGTGCGCCTCCATAATTCCCTCCACCGTGAGCGCCCAGCGCGTCGCGGCGGAAATCGGCACCGGAACCGGCTCGCAGCCGAGCGCGGTCAAGATATGGCGATAGGGCGGATAGCCGGGCTCGGCGATCGCCACGCGGTCGCCCGGCTCGAACAGCGCGAGAAAAGCGAGAACGAAACCGGCCGACGATCCCGTCGTCACCACGATGCGCGCGGGATCGACGCGCGCGCCGTAGCTCTCGGCATAGTGGCGTGAAATGCGCGCCCGCAAGGAGGGAATTCCGAGCGCTTCGGTATAGCCGAGGCGGCCTCCTTCGAGGGCGGCCTTGGCCGCTGCGATCGCCGTCGAGGGCGCCGGTGCGGCAGGCTGGCCCACCTCCATGTGCACGACCCGACCGCCCGCCTCCTCGATCCGCGCCGCCGCCGCCATCACGTCCATCACCATGAAGGGCGGCACGTCGCTGCGGCGGGACGGCGAAAGCCACGGCTTGGCGGCGGAGACCGCGGCGGGTTTCAAAGGTTGTGATTTATTCATTTTCACCATTGGTTTTCACGGAATCCGCGCCCCTTTGCCGCCGCATTCCTCGCGCTCTTTCGCGTAACGGCCTCGCTCATCGCTTCGTGATCGGGGCTGCGTTGACCCTGTTGCCGCCCGCCCCTAGCGTGCCCTGCCAGGGTCGGCGATCCCTGATGAACGCGGGCCCAAGTCTCATGCGCCGGAACCGAAGAGCTAGCAGGCCGTGCCGCGCGAGAAAAGTGCGCGCCGCCGACAAGCGGCGGGCCGTATGGCGGCGCGCCGTCTCGCTGTTCGCGGGTGCTGCATTTTTCCTCGGCCAATTTCCCGGCGCGGGCCGCGTCGCGCTCGCCCAAGGAGCAATGCCCAGCGTCATTCGCGACGCCGAAATCGAGGAATTGCTGCGCGACTATACGCGGCCGGTCCTCAAGGCCGCCGGGCTCACGGCGCAAAACGTCCAGGTCGTGATCCTCAACGACCGCGCCTTCAACGCCTTCGTCGCCGACGGCCGGCGCATTTTCGTCTTTGTCGGCGCGCTCACCGATTCGATCACGCCAAACCAAATCATCGGCGTGCTCGCGCACGAGACCGGCCATATCGCCGGCGGCCACCTCGCGCGCATGCGCGAGCAGCTCGCCAACGCGCAGACGGCGGCCATCATCGCCATGATTCTTTCGGCCGGCGCCGTGGTGGCGGGCTCGCAATCGCGTGACAGTTCGATAGCCCAGGCAGCGCCCGGCCTCGTGATGGCGCCGCAAGAGACGATCCGCCGCACCTTGCTCGCCTATGCGCGCGGGCAGGAGGAATCGGCTGATCGGGCCGGCGTGAAGTTCCTGAACATGACCGGCCAGTCGCCGAAGGGCATGCTCGAGACTTTCGAGCGCTTCGCCAACGACACGCTGTTCATCTCGCGCTCGATGGACCCCTACCTCCTGACGCATCCGATGCCGCGCGAGCGCATCGCCTCGCTGCAAACGATTGCGCAGGAAAGTCCCTACTTCAACAAGGTCGACCCGCCGGAGTTGCAGGCGCGTCACGACATGATGCGCGCGAAGCTCTATGGCTTCACCGACCGGCTCGATTCGATCCTGCGGCGTTATCCGCAGTCGAACAATTCGCTGCCCGCACGCTACGCCCGCGCCATCGCCTATTATCGCTTCGGCAATCCGCGCGAGGCGATCGCCAACATCGATTCCCTGATCGCGTCGCAGCCCAACAATCCCTACTTCCACGAGTTGAAGGGACAGGCGCTCTTGGAGGCGGGAAAGGCGCGCGAGGCAATCGCGCCGCTCCGTCAGGCCGTGCAGCTTTCAAACGGCAACGCTTTGATCCGCATGCTCTTGGGCCAGGCGCTCGTGCAGTCGGGCGACCGCGCGCTCGCCGAGCAGGCGATCCCCGAACTTCGCATCGCGCTGCAGAAGGAGCCGGAAGCCGCGATAGGCTACCGGGTTTTGGCGATGGCGTTCGGACAAAAGGGCGACCAGCCCAACGCCGCTCTTTCCTCGGCACAGGCCGCTTTCAACGAAGGCGACTTCAAGACCGCGCGGCAGCTCGCCGCGCGCGCGCAACGCGGCTTTTCCTCCGGCTCGGCCGGCTGGCTTAAGGCCGACGATATCATTAACTTCAAACCACCGAAGATCAGCCAGAACTGAACTTCGCCTCAGGAGAACCATCGATGTCCGTTTCCCGCTTCCCGTTGCGCTCCGCCGCTGCCGCCGCCGCGTTCGGATTTCTGTTTTCGGCGGCGCCCGCCAGCGCGCTCACGGAGAAGGACCGCCCCGAGATCGAGGCGATCGTCCGCGAATACCTCTTGAAAAATCCCGAGGTGTTGCGCGACGCGCTCGACGTGCTGGAAAAACGCCAGTCGCAGGAAGACCAGGGCAAGCAGCGGCAGGCGATCGCCTCGAACGCCAAGCTCATCTTCGACTCGTCGCGCGGTCCTTCGTTCGGCAACCCGCAGGGCGACGTCACGCTCGTCGAATTCTTCGATTACAACTGCGGCTACTGCAAGCGCGCGATGCAGGACGTGATGCAGCTCACCAAGGATGATTCCAAGCTGAAGGTCGTGCTCAAGGAATTTCCGGTGCTCGGGCCGGGCTCGGTCGAAGCGGCGAAGGTCGCGGTCGCCGTACGCATGCAGGACAAGGGCGGCAAGTATGTCGAGTTCCACCGCCGGCTCTTGGGCAGCCGCGGCGAGGCCAATAAGGAGCGCGCGCTCGCGGCCGCTAAGGATGCGGGATTCGACATGGCGCGGATCGACAAGGATCTGCAGAGCCCCGAGATCGCCGAAACACTGAAGGAAAGCGCTCAACTCGCCCAGTCGTTGGGCCTCAACGGCACACCGACCTTCGTGATCGCCGACGAACTCGTGATCGGCGCGCAAGGGTACGACGCGCTCAAGAACAAAATCGACGCGGCCCGCAAATGCGGCAAGGCGACGTGCTGAAGCCGCTGAGACAAATCGCGAATTTGCGTTAATCGCAAACGCCGACGCCGGGGCGGAGAGGCTTTCCCTCCGCCCCTCGTCTTTCTATAAGGGACTGCTCGCCGGCCATTCCGGGCGGCGCTGTTACACTCCCTTAGTCCCTCATGCCTGGCACGATCTACGTCATCAACGGGCCGAATCTGAACCTACTCGGCACGCGCGAGCCCGAGACTTACGGGCGCGCGACGCTCGCCGACATCGAGAAGCTTTGCGCCGAGACCGCGAAGCAGCACGGCTATGCCATCGAGTTCCGGCATTCCAACCGTGAGGGCGAATTGGTCGATTGGATTCAGGAGGCGGGGAAAAACAAGGCCGCGGGCATCGTGATCAATCCCGCGGGCTACACCACCACCTCAATCGCGATCCTGGATGCCCTCCTTGCCGTGAAAGTGCCGGCGATCGAGGTTCACATCAGCAATATCCACGCCCGTGAAAGTTTCCGGCACGATTCCTATATATCGAAAGCCGCCCGTGCCGTGATCTGCGGCTTCGGCGCGGAGGGCTATGCGCTCGCGATCGCGGGGTTGGCGGCGCTCTTGGGCAAGAAGTGACGAGGCGCGGGCTTCGCGGGATTTTTTCATGTTCAGACGCAAGATCGAAGTCGACCCGGAACTCGTGCGCGAATTGTCGCGGCTGCTCGAGGAGAACAAACTCACCGAAATCGAGGTGCAGAAGGGCGACCAGCGCGTGCGGGTCGCGCGCGGCGGCACCGGCGCCGTGCATCATGCAGCGGCGGCGCATGCGATCACGACCACGGCCGTGGCGATCGCCGATCCCGCCAAGCACCCTGGAGCGGTCAGCTCGCCGATGGTCGGCACCGCCTTCCGCGCGCCGGAGCCGGGAGCGAAACCTTTCGTCGAGGAAGGCACGCAGGTGCGCGAGGGCGAGACGTTGCTCATCATCGAGGCGATGAAAACCATGAACGCGATCGCCGCGCCACGGGCGGGCACCGTCACGAAGATTTTGATCGATGACGGGCAGCCGGTGGAATTCGGCGAGCCGCTCTTGATCATCGAATAGCGATTGTTGAAGGAAACGTTTTGTTCGATAAAATCCTGATCGCTAACCGGGGCGAAATCGCACTGCGCATCCTGCGCGCCTGCAAGGAACTCGGGATCGCGACGGTGGCCGTGCACTCGACCGCCGATTCCGACGCGATGCATGTGCGGCTTGCCGACGAAAGCGTGTGCATCGGCCCGCCGCCGGCGCGCGAGAGCTACCTCAACATTCCTGCTCTGCTCGCCGCCTGCGAGATCACCGGCGCCGACGCGGTGCATCCGGGCTACGGCTTTCTCTCCGAAAACGCCCGCTTCGCCGAAATCCTCGCCGAGCACAATGTCAGCTTTATCGGGCCCTCGCCCAAACACATCCGGCTGATGGGCGACAAGATCGAGGCTAAGCGCACGGCGAAGAAGCTCGGCATTCCCGTGGTGCCGGGCTCGGACGGCGGGGTTACCTCGGACGAGGAAGCGCTGCGGCTCGCCCGCGGCATCGGTTTTCCCGTGCTGATCAAGGCCGCCGCCGGCGGCGGCGGGCGCGGCATGAAGGTCGCGCGCTCAGAAGCCGATCTTTCCCAAGCCCTTTCGACGGCGCGGGCGGAGGCGAAGTCCGCTTTTGGTGACGATGCCGTATATCTCGAAAAATTTCTCGACCACGCCTCGTCACATCGAGATTCAGGTGCTCGGCGACGGCAAGGGCGGCGCCGTGCATCTCGGCGAGCGCGACTGCTCGCTGCAGCGCCGCCATCAGAAAGTGCTCGAGGAAAGCCCCTCGCCCGCGCTCAACGCCGAACAGCGCGCGAAGATCGGCGAAACCGTTGCGAGCGCCATGCGCGAGCTGAAATATCTCGGCGCCGGCACCGTCGAGTTCCTCTACGAGAACGGCGAATTCTATTTCATCGAGATGAACACGCGCATCCAGGTCGAGCATCCCGTGACCGAAATGATCACCGGCATCGATATCGTCAACGAGCAGATCAGGATTGCGGCCGGCGGCGCGATCGAATTCACGCAGCAGGACATCACGTTCCAGGGCCACGCCATCGAATGCCGCGTGAATGCGGAAAATCCGCAGACCTTCCGTCCCTCCCCCGGACGCATCAATTATTATCATCCGCCCGGCGGCCTCGGCGTGCGCGTCGATTCCGCCGTCTATCAGGGCTACACGATTCCGCCCTATTACGACTCGCTCGTCGGCAAGCTGATCGTGCACGGCCGCAATCGCAACGAGTGCCTGATGCGGATCCGGCGCGCGCTCGACGAATATGTGGTGGACGGCATCGAGACGACGATCCCGCTGTTCCGCGCGCTGGTGCGCAATTCCGATATCGCTGACGGAAACTATGACATCCATTGGCTCGAGCGCTTCCTGGCGGAAGGCGGCTTGAGCGGCTAAGATCTCTCGCCGCGCGCGCAGAAGTCGGTGTGTCGGTTTCGGTGGCCTTAAAGCCCCTATTCTTTACGGCCGCGGCGCGAAATATACTTCCTCTGCCATGACTCGCCCCGCCGAATCCTCCGTGGAAATCACCCCCGAGGTGCTGCTCAAGGCCTATGCCTGCGGCATTTTTCCGATGGCGGAGAGCGCCGAGGATCCGAGCCTCTATTGGATCGAGCCGGAGCAGCGCGGGGTCATCCCGCTCGACGGCTTTCATATTCCGCGACGGCTCGCGCGCACCGTGCGCTCCGACCGCTTTGAGATCCGGGTTGACCACGACTTCGAGGCGGTGATCGAGGCGTGTGCCGCCCCCGCGCCCGGCCGCGGCAAGACCTGGATCAACGGCCGCATCCGCCGCCTATACGGCGAACTCTTCCGCCGCGGCCACTGTCACACCATCGAGGCCCGGCGCGGGGGCCGCCTCGTGGGCGGGCTCTACGGCGTCTCGCTCGGCCGCGCGTTTTTCGGCGAGAGCATGTTTCACCTCGAGCGCGACGCCTCGAAGGTGGCGCTCGTCCATCTGGTCGCGCGTCTCAAGCTCGGCGGCTACCGCCTGCTCGACGCCCAGTTCCTAACCCAACACCTGGAGAGCTTCGGCGCCGTCGAAGTCGAGCGCGAAGAATATCACCATCTGCTCGAGGAGGCGCTCGAAGGCGAGGCTGATTTTTACTTTTTCCCGCCGGATGCCGCCATCGCCGGCGGCGTCGTTTTGCAGTCGATCACCCAGACGTCATAGATCGGGTGCTCGACCCCGTGCAGGCCGGGCGAGTTCGCGAACATCCAGCCGGTGAAAATGCGCTTGATGTCGCCCTGCAGCGTGATCTCGTCGACATCGACGAAGCTCGTGGTGTTCTGGATTTCGGTCGCCGCGCGCGTGTAGCAGGCGTGCGGCGTCACCTGCAGGGCACCGAACTGCACGGTTTCGTCCATCGCGACTTCGAAGGTGATGATGCGGCCAGTGATTTTGTCGAGACCGGAGAACACGGCGGTCGGATTCGAAATGCGGTGGATCGGCTCTTGTTGCACCGGCACCTCGGCGGCCTCCGGTTGGCCCGGCTGATCGGGCGGTTGTGGTTGCTTGGCGGCTTTCTGCTTGCCCTTTTGCGCCGGTTGGGGCGGGGCGTTTGGATCGGGGACGATGGCGGTGCCAGGCGCGCCTTTTTGCGCGGGTGCCCGCTGCTGGCCCTGTTGCGGAAAAATTTGGCCGCCGCCGGGAGGCGGCAAGGGTTGGCTCGCGCCGGGCGGCGGCAGCGGCGCCGATTGAACGCCACCACCCGACGGCGGGTATTGTTGCGGAGATTGCCGCGGATATTGCTGCGCCGGCGGGTACTGTTGCGGATATTGTTGCGGCGGCGGCTGATCGCCGGGCACGGTATCGACGTCGCGCGGCGGCCGCGGCGGATAGAATTGCGCCGCGGCCGGAATCGCGGCCACGATCGCGGCGAGGATCAGAAGCGTCGGGAGCGTGCGAAATTTCATGGATTAATGGCAGGGCGGCCGATGCATCCCCCGCCATGGGCTCGTTATCACGCAAAATACGGCGTTGAAAGGGCGCAATAAAATTGGGTGCGCCACCCGTCTTGGCCAAGCGAACCAAATATGCCCAAATTCGGCTGCATCGCTCATGCCCACCGAGGATCCGCCCGCCTAAATGGCCCATTCGCTCTTATCCCGCCGCCGCTTCCTTGCCGGTGCCGCCGCCGCGTTCGCCACTTCCGGCGCGCGCGCGCAAGAAGCAATGTTCGGCGTCCAGATCGAGCCCAATGTCGGCTACGGTGTCGAATCGGACGAGGGCATCGATCCGGCCGAGTGGTATGTCGGCGAAATCCCCGACGGCAGATTTTTCATCCGGCGGGTCAACTTCCAAAAACTCGATCCCGACTACCGCCGCCAACTCGTGCGGGTCAATTTCGACGAGACGCCGGGAACCATCGTGATCGATCCGGCGCAGCACTTCCTCTATTCGGTGCGCGAGGGGCGAACGGCGGTACGCTACGGCGTCGGCACCGGGCGGGATGGTTTCGGCTGGAACGGCCGCGCCCAGGTCGCCCGTAAGTCCGAGTGGCCCGACTGGCATCCGCCGAAGGAAATGATCTTGCGCCAGCCGGAACTGCCAGAGGTGATGCCGGGCGGGCCGGACAATCCGCTCGGAGCGCGCGCGCTCTATCTTTACGACGGCAACCGCGACACGCTATTTCGCATCCACGGTACCAAGGAGCCGTGGACCATCGGCACCAACGTATCGTCGGGCTGCATCCGCATGTTGAACGAGGAAGTGGCCGATCTTTATCTGCGTACCCCCGTCGGAACGCGGGTGGTGGTGCTCGGCTGACAAGCGGATAAGCGATCGGCTTCACGGCCGCCCTTGGAATGGCGCAATTCGGAACCAGATAGATGGAAGCGCGTTACCCATTGCCGCGGCGAGACGCCGCAAGCGAGTTTTAATCTCTTGAGCTCTTCGAAGTTTTCCCGTCGCCGCTTTCTCACGGCTGCCGCGGCGCTGATCGCGGCGCCCGCGGCCGCGCGCGCGCAAGGCTATCCTTCATATCCACCGCAAGCGCCCTATCCGGGGCAACCCTACCCGCCGCAGCCTTATCCCGGCCAACCCTATCCACCGCCGGGTGGAGGCGCTCAATCGGCGCCGCCACCCGGCGGGGGCCAGCCATATCCGCCACCCGGCGCGAGCCAGCCCTACCCGCCGCCCGGCTACCCGGGCGAGCGCATGGTGCCGCCGGGACAAATGGGGCCGGGCGACCAGCCGGGGCAGCCCGCGCCGGGATACGGCCAGCATACGGATCCGCAGCCCGAGGAGGGCGAAGCCGCAGACTGGTACACCAATTCCCCGATCCCGGACGGACGCTTCCTGATCCGGCGGGTGAACATGGACAAGGTCGACCCGGAATTCCGCCGCCAGCTCGTAAACTTTACGCACCACGAGCAGCCGGGCACGATCGTGATCGACCCGCGCCAGCATTTTCTCTATCTGCTGCGCGAGGGAAATACCGCCATCCGCTACGGCGTCGGCACCGGGCGCGAGGGCTTCGCTTGGCACGGCGCGGCAAGCGTTGGGCGCAAGGCCGAGTGGCCCGATTGGCACCCACCGAAGGAAATGATCTTGCGCCAGCCGGAGTTGCCGGAGGTGATGCCGGGCGGGCCGGACAATCCGCTCGGCGCGCGCGCGCTTTATCTTTACGAAGGCAATCGCGACACGCTGTTCCGCATTCACGGTACGCGGGAGCCGTGGACCATCGGGAAAAACGTTTCCTCGGGTTGCATTCGCTTGCTGAACGAGGAAGTGGCCGATCTTTACCTGCGCACGCCAATTGGCACTCGCGTAGTTGTGATGTGAAGAGCGTCGTCACATTCGCCGCAGTGGAATAAGAACCGATGAGGCACAACTGGAGGACACATCCATGAAAAGCTTCGTAATCTTTGGAGCCGTGGCAGCGACCTTGTTCACGGCGCTCGCCGCGGAAGCCCGCCCGGTGCGGACCTACGAGCAATGGTGTCTCAATGTGAGCGAAGGACGCGGCGGCGGCGTTTTCCGCTGCAACTATGCGACTTATAGCCAGTGCATGGCGTCGCGGACGGCGAATGGCGAGTGGTGCATGCGGAACCCTGCCCTCGGCAACGAAGATTCGCCCCGCTACTACCGCTAAACGCTAAAGCTCGATCACGAGCCCGTCCGCGGCTTTTTCATGCGCGACCTCGCTCGCGTGCGCGAGCATGTCGTCGTTCATGTGCGTGAGTACGAGGCGCTTGGACCGGATCGAGGGAAGCTTGCTCGCGAGCGTCTTGTAGGACAGATGCAGCGGCACTTCTTTTTCGTAGAAATAAGCCTCCGCGATGAATAGATCGGCGCCGCGCCCGATCTCGATCAGGCTGTCAGTCCATTCCGTATCGCCGGTATAGGCGATGATCCTGTCTTCGGCCGCAACCCGGTAAGCATGAAACGGCCCTTCCGGCTGACCGTGGCGCACGAGCGCGGGGGTGACTTCGATTCCCTGCCAGCGCCAGATTTTTCCGGGTGGCAATTCAATAAGTGAAAGCTCGAATTTTTGCTTGGCCTTCGAAGAGCCCGGAAAGGCAATTTCCATCGCGCGCACGTAGCATTCTTTCAATCCTACGGGTCCCGCGATCGTCAGCGGTCGCCCGCGTTTGGCAAAGAACTGCGCGTCCAGAATAAAGAACGGCACGCCGCCGAAATGATCGGCATGAAAATGCGTGACGAGAATCAAGTCGATCGCGTTGCGATCGACGTTCGCACGCTTCAAAGCGACCAACGAAGTGGCGCCGCAATCGATCAGGAAATTCGTGCTCTCGCCGCTGACGTGAAAGCAGGTGTTGAAGCGGCCGCCCGATCCGAAGGCGTCGCCGCAGCCGACAAAGTGAACGCGCATTCCTCGATTATGCGGCTTCGATGGTAGGCTCGCAATCGACCGGGAAATTTACGGAATTGGCGACAAAGCAAAGCCGATGCGCTTCGTGATGAAGCGTCTCGGCTTTCTTCTTATCGCCCTTTGAGATCGTCACACGCGGCCGCAGCACGGCGTACTCCATTTTCCCGCCAGATGACGGGTCCTCGATCATCGTGCCCTCGGCCTCGTCGACATAGCGCGTGACGACGATGCCGTTCTGCGAGCAAAGGTGCAGATACCAGAGCATGTGGCACGACGAGATCGCGGCGACCAGCAGGTCCTCGGGGTTGTAGTGTGACGAGCCGTGAAAAGCAGATGTAGCGATGATCTCCGGCTTGCCCTCGCTTTTGATCTTGTGCTCGCGCGAATAGGATTTGAAGGATTCAGTGCCCGGTCCCGCGCCCGCGTCCCAATGCACGGATGCGCGATAAAAATGCCGCTTCGTCATGGCGAGATTATTCGCCCGGCTTCCAGGCCTTGTAGTCGCCGGTGGCGGGCGGGCGATGGCCCGACTTCAGCGTCGATCCGGAAGGTCGGTAGGCGTTGGGCGTGCCGGTCAAATTCGGCCGGTGAGGCTTCTGCCACTCGCGCGGCTTGTACGTTTCTTCCGTGGGCGGCACGTCGACCGTATGGTGCAGCCAGCC
Source organism: uncultured Alphaproteobacteria bacterium (assembly GCA_963751685.1). Lineage (GTDB taxonomy): Bacteria > Pseudomonadota > Alphaproteobacteria > Rhizobiales > Xanthobacteraceae > Palsa-892. Next base: position 203,729 of record CAVVVV010000019.1, read on the forward strand.
ATGCCAGGACGGCGGCACGCGCGAGGCCTCGGCAACGCCATTATAGATTACCCAGCGCCGCTCGAATCCGAAGCCAGGATCGATCTTGCCGCCGCGCGTGCGATAGTAGCGGCCGCCGTATTCGTCCTCGCCGACGAACTCGCCGTAGAGCCACGTCCACAGCTGCGTGCCGAAGGTCTGGCCGTTCCACCAAGTGAAGAGGCGAAGCAGGAACGTCTTCATGCGCTTGCCTTAAAGCGTCGGCCCGCCCCTGTCCAGAAGACTAAATCGCGGCCGCGCACGCTCACGTCTGCATTCCTAACGCGGCATGAACGGCAAATCGGTATCGCTCGGCTTCACCCCGCTTTGGGTCAGCATGCAATGCACCTGGCCACGGTGGTGGGTTTGGTGATTGAACATGTGGGTGAGCAAAAACCATTTGGCCGCCTTGATCTCGCGTCCGGCGGCGCCGGAGAAATAGACGAGGTCGCCTTCGAGCCAGTTCGGATCGAGGGTGGAAGCCCATTCCATGATGACCCGGTCGAAGGCAACGCGTTCGCGCTTCAAATCTTCCCAGATCGCATGACGGCTAACCGAGCCCTTGATGCCGCCTTCGGGCTTCGGCGTGCCGGCGAAGCGGCTCATCCAGATTTGATCGCCCCACAGAAGATGGTTGAGTGTCGCGTGGATCGATCCGAAGAAGGCGCCGCGCTCACGCTTGCGCTCCTCGTCGTCAAGCTGGTCGGCCGCGCCATAGAGGTTTTCGTTCTGCCATTCGTTGTAGCGCGACATCAGGCGCACAAATTCCGTCGAGATCACGGCAATTCTCCCTTCGCTACGGCCCGCTTCTCGATATATCGTCGAGACTACCGTGCTCGATCCCGGATACGATTCCACCGGCGGCTTGCCAAGCAAAAAGCGCGACCCTCTTTCGATCGCCGCGCTCGGCGCTATTCTTTCGCTCGCACTGGCGCTGCGGGTATGGCGGCTCGACTATAACGGCTTCGGCAACGAATATTACAGCGCCGGCGTGCGCAGCATGCTCGAAAGCTGGCACAATTTCTTCTTCCACGCCTTCGATCCGGCCGGTTTCGTTTCGGTCGACAAGCCTCCGCTCGCCTTCTGGATTCAGGCGCTGAATGCGAAGCTCTTCGGCTTCAGCGGTTTGAGCGTTTTGGTTCCGGAAGCGCTGATGGGCGTGGCGGCGGTCGCGCTGATTTATCATCTGACGATGCGCCGTTTTGGAACGGGCGCCGGACTGCTGGCGGCGCTCTTCCTCGCACTCACGCCGGTCAGCGTCGCGATCGATCGCTCGAACAATCCCGACACTTGTCTCGTGCTTCTGCTCTTGCTCGCCGCTTGGGCGCTCATCGTCGCGGCGGAGCGCGCGAATTTCCGCCTGCTGTTTCTGTCGATGGCGCTCGTGGGGCTTGCCTTCAACGTAAAGATGCTCGCGGCCTTCGTCGTGGTGCCCTCTTTTCTGCTGGTCTACTTCCTCGGTGCGCGCCTCGCGCCGGGACGAGCCTTGTTGCAGCTTGCGGCGGCATTTGCCGTTCTCGGTACGGTTTCGCTCGCATGGATCGCCGCCTATGACGCGACATCGCCAAAGACGCGGCCCTATGCGGGGACCAGCACAAAGAACTCCATGATGGAGCTCGCATTCCTGCGCATCGGGTTCGAGCGGTTCGGCCCGCAGGCGAGCGCGGGCGGCGGCGCTGGCTTTCCGGCTCAGCGTGCGACGTTTCAGTTCGCGCCCTCGCGAAATCCCTTTTACGACAATCAGCCCGTAGGCATCCTGCGGCTCGCGGACCCGCATCTCGCGGCACAGTTCGGATGGCTCGCGCCGCTCGCAATCATCGGTGTCTTGGCTTCGCTGTTCTTGTGGAAGCCCACTTGGCCGCTCGACGGGAAGTATTTTTCGTTGCTCTTGTGGACGGGCTGGGCCGGTGCCTACGCGCTCATTTATAGCTACGATGCCGGTGCTTTTCACGCTTACTATCTCGCGACACTCGCCCCGCCGATGGCGGCGCTCGCGGCAAGCGGGCTCGTCGCATGTTGGAAATTATTTCGGCGAGGCCGGCACGCATGGCTGCTGCTTGCGTTGGCATCGACGACCGCGTGGCAGGCCTATGTGCAATTCGGCTATTTGCCGAAACTTTCGACCGCCAGCCTCGACGATTGGCGGGTCGCGATCTATTTCGCCCTCGTCGCGGGTACGCTGATTTCGACGGGATGCCTACTCTTTCTGCGTGATGTTACGCGGCAAACCGCGGCGCTCGTTGTCGCCGTCATCGCTCTACTGGTGCTGCCAACGACCTGGGTCCTCAGCAATGTGCTCGTGCGCGGCAATATCATGATTCCCGCGGCCGACTTCGCGTTCCTGGAAGGACGTGAGCCGCTACCCATGGCTCATCGCGCCGCCGGCTTTGGTGTCGCGACCGACGACGACAAACTCTTTTCTTTCGTGCGCGAAAATCACCATGGCGAGCGCTATGCGCTGGCAACGCAGAACGCGCGGCTCGCCGCCCCGATCATCATTCATACCGGCGAGCCGGTCATCGCGATCGGCGGCTTCAGCGGCTCCGACCCGATCCTGGCACGGGACGGACTGGCGCATCTCGTGCAAGCGGGCGAGCTTCGCTTTGTCCTGATCGGCGACCCCGTAAATTTCGCGCTCGCGCAGGAGCTGGATCCCGAATATGTCGCAACGGTGCGCTGGGTAATGGAAACCGGACGCGAGGTCGATCCCGCACTGTGGCGCTCGACTCCTCGCCTCATCGGCCGGCCCGACCTCGACATTCCACGGCGAAGACCGGGCGACCGGGCCCGGCTTTACGATCTGAGGCCGGGCTAAGGCGGCGACCATGTCACGGTGACAGCGCCGTTGCTTTTCTCTAGCAACGGAGTTCTGGATTTCGAGGTTGGGAAATTTGGATCGCTTGCTCGACGCACTCGACCGGCTGCTGCGCGCCATAATCCGCGCCGGGCAATGGCTCGTGCTGCCGGTGCTCGTGCTTCTGTTCGCTCAGTGGCCGCTGCGCGATCTCTTCCGCGCCTATTCGCGCGAAGCGAACGATCTCGGGCAGATTTTCTTCGCGCTCTATGTCGCGATCGCGCTGACGGCCGCGACGCGCGCGGGCACGCATCTCGCCGCCGACGCCTTGGCGCGAAGCTATCCGATGCGGGTGCGGATCCTCATCGTGCGGCTCGGGGCACTCTTCGGGCTGTTGCCGTGGGCGATCTTCATTCTCTTTGCCGGACGAAGGATCGTGTTCTGGTCGGTCGAGCAACTTGAGCTCTTCCCCGACACCTACAACCCCGGCTATTTCCTCATCAAATGCGCCATGGCGCTGTTGGCGCTTCTGGTCGTCGCGCAGGCAATGCTCGACATTGCACGGCCGAAAATTCCCGACGGTCACCCATGAGCGGCTTCGGCATCGTGCTCCTGTTGATGGTGGTCGCAGGCCTCGTGCTGACGGGCCTGCCCGCTGTCGTAGTCCTCGTCGGTCGTTGCCACCTTCGGCGCCGCGGTGGGCGTCGCGAGCGGCGCGTTTCCGATCGATTTGCTAGCGGCGCTGCCCGCCCGCATCATCAATCTGCTCGAGAGCGATCTCTTGCAGGCGTTACCGCTCTACGTCTTGATGGGGCTCACGCTCAACCGGCTGCCGATCGCGGAATTGTTGTTTCGCAGCGGCGTCGCGCTGCTCGGGCGCCGGCCCTCGGCGCCGCTCGTCTCGGGGATCGCGCTCGGCGCGTTACTCGGGCCGATGAACGGATCGGTGGGCGCGAGCGTCATGTCGCTCGCGCGTGCGGTGGCGCCGCGGCTCGAAGGGCTGCCGAAGGCGGAGCGTTTCGCCGCAGTATCGGTCGCGAGCACGCTCGGCGTCGTGGTGCCGCCTTCCCTCGTCTTGATCCTGCTCGGCGATGCGATGCTGAACGCGCATACGCTGGCGGTCACCGCCACCGGCCGCGCCGACCGCGTGATCAACACGCAAGACGTTTTCCGCGGCGCGCTGGTGCCGGCGGCGATTTTCCTCGCGCTTTGTCTCGCCATCGCCTGGTGGAAGGGCCGACGCATCAAACCCGCGGCGGCGGACGCGAAGCACATCCCGCTCCGGCGCGGCGAGGCGGTGCTGGCGCTTCTTTCGCTCGCCTTTCTGATCGTCGTGCTCGGCGGCGTGGCGGCGGGATATTTTTACGCCGTCGAGGCGGCGGCGATGGGGGCGTTCGTGTTGTTCGGCGCCGGAATCGTCACCGGCCGCCTGCGCGGGCAGGTCTTGCGCGAATTGCTGCATGAGACGATGGCGATCACCGGCGCCCTGTTCGGCTTGCTCGCCGCCGCGACCACGCTGACACTGATCTTCCGCACCTTCGGCACCGACAAGCTGCTCGATCAATGGATCACGGCGCTGCCCGGCGGCGAGATCGCGGTGACGCTCGTCGTGCTCGGCATCATCGGGCTTTGCGCCTTCGTACTCGACGCCTTCGAAATCATCTTCGTGCTGGTGCCGATCCTGATCCCGCCGTTGTTGATCCGCGTGCCGGACGCGGTGTGGGTGTCGACGCTGGTGCTGCTTGACGCTGCAGGCGAGCTTCCTGCTGCCGCCGTTCGGCTACGCGTTGATGATGGCGCGCACGGCGCTCCGCGAATCCCTGCCGATCCACACGATCGCGCGCGCGGTGGCGCCGTTTCTACTGGCGCAACTCATCGTACTCGCGCTCGTACTCGCCTTCCCTGCCCTCGTGCATCTCCGCGACACGCCGGGCGCCAACACCCGCACCTTGTCGGCGCCGGTTTCGGAAGAAGAAGTCGAGCGGCGGCTGCAGGAAATGATGGCGCCGCCCGCCGAGGATCGCTCCCCGCCTTCGCGGCGATGAGAATTCACGCGGCCCGATAAAAAAATCCCCGCAATTCTTCGCCCGCGAAAAATCATGCGCGCGGCCCGCGATTTTCCTTTACCTGGGCCGCGAATCCCCTTCTGATGAGGGCAATTCCGCTGGGTGGACGAAACGAGCGTCCACCCTATATTACCGCCGTAAAACACTACATTTAGAGTTTTATTAACTGCCGCATACTAGTGACTTGACGTGTGATACAGAGTCAGCCTAGGGTTTCAGTCGGTCCGGTACCGCGTAATTCGGTTCGGTTCCGGACGATTCCCGAGAGCGCGAGTGACCCCTGCCGGGGCCATTTTCCACCCCCGGCAACGGCCTTCGTTTCTCCTCTCGGGAGAGTCAAACTACGGGGCTTAACCCGCCTGTAAGTCCGGCGGGACGGCCCCAGGGAACGCGAAAAACGAGTTCGGCCAAATCGGCTACGCGGGCGACGGGCCCGCGGCCCGCAAGCAAGGGGACGACAATGCGTATCGAACGCCGCTACACCAAAGAAGGCCAATCGCCCTACGCGGACATTCCGTTCCGCACGGCGACGAGCGAGATCCGCAATCCCGACGGCTCGATCGTGTTCCGGCTCGAGAATATGGAAGTGCCGGAGCACTGGTCGCAGGTGGCGACCGACGTACTGGCGCAAAAATATTTCCGCAAGGCCGGCGTGCCCGCGCATCTTAAGCGCGTCGAGGAGGAATCCGTTCCCTCATGGCTGTGGCGCTCCGTCGGCGACGAGGCGAAACTCGCGGGCGTCTCGAAGAAGGAACGCCATGTCGGCGAGAGTTCCGCGAAGCAAGTGTTCAATCGCCTCGCCGGCACCTGGACCTATTGGGGCTGGAAGGGCGGCTATTTCGAGAGCGAAGCGGACGCCCGCGCCTTCTATGACGAGCATTGCTACATGCTGGCGATGCAGATGGCGGCGCCGAACTCGCCGCAATGGTTCAACACCGGCCTGCATTGGGCCTACGGCATCGACGGGCCGAGCCAGGGCCATTTCTACGTCGATCCCTTCAGCGGCAAGCTGGTGAAGGCGCAAAGCGCCTACGAGCATCCGCAGCCGCACGCCTGCTTCATCCAGTCGGTCGAGGACGACCTCGTCAACGAAAACGGCATCATGGATCTGTGGGTGCGGGAAGCCCGCCTGTTCAAATACGGCTCCGGCACCGGCTCCAACTTCTCCAAGCTCCGCGGCGAGAACGAGAAGCTCTCGGGCGGCGGCAAGTCGTCGGGACTGATGAGCTTCCTCAAGATCGGCGACCGCGCCGCCGGCGCGATCAAATCGGGCGGCACCACGCGGCGCGCGGCGAAGATGGTCGTCGTCGACGCCGACCACCCGGATATCGAGGCCTATATCGACTGGAAGGTGATCGAGGAGCAGAAGGTCGCGAACCTCGTCACCGGCTCCAAGATCAACCAGAAGCATCTGCGCGCGGTGATGCGCGCCTGCATCAATTGCGAGGCCGACGGCGACGATTGCTTCGATCCCGAGAAGAACCCGGCGCTGAAGCGCGAGGTGAAGGCCGCGCGCAAGATGAGCGTGCGCCGACAACTACATCCAGCGCGTCATCCAGTTCGCCAAGCAAGGCTACAAGGACATCCACTTCCCGACCTACGACACCGATTGGGATTCGGAGGCCTATCTCACCGTCTCCGGCCAGAACTCCAACAACTCGGTGCGCGTCACCGACGCCTTCCTGCGCGCGGTGGAAGCCGACGGCAATTGGGATCTCCTCGCCCGCAAGGACGGCAAGGTCACGAAGTCGCTGAAGGCGCGCGAGCTGTGGGACAAGATCGGCTACGCCGCCTGGGCCTGCGCCGATCCCGGCATCCAATTCCACACCACGGTGAACGATTGGCACACGTGCCCGGCGAGCGGCGAAATCCGCGCCTCCAATCCGTGCTCGGAATACATGTTCCTCGACGACACGGCCTGCAATCTCGCCTCGCTCAACCTCCTCACCTTCCGCAACAACGAGACGAAGAAATTCGAGATCGAGTCCTACGAGCACGCGGTGCGGCTGTGGACGGTCGTCCTCGAAATCTCGGTGATGATGGCGCAGTTCCCCTCGAAGAACATCGCCGAGTTAGCTATCGCTACCGCACGCTCGGGCTCGGCTACGCCAATATCGGCGGCCTCCTGATGTCGTCGGGCATTCCCTACGATTCGGCGGAGGCCCGCGCGCTCTGCGCCGCGCTCTCCTCGCTGATGACCGGCGTTTCCTACGCCACCTCCGCCGAAATGGCGCGCGAGCTCGGCACCTTCCCCGGCTACGCGCCGAACCGCGAGGCGATGCTGCGGGTGATCCGCAATCACCGCCGCGCCGCCCACGGCGAGACCACGGACTACGAGCAGCTCTCGACGCCGCCGGTGCCGCTCGATCACGCCGCCTGCCCCGACATGGCGCTGGTCGCGCATGCTTGCGCCGCCTGGAATAAGCGCGCTCGAGCTCGGCCACCAGTTCGGCTTCCGCAACGCGCAGGCGACGGTGATCGCGCCCACGGGCACGATCGGCCTCGTGATGGATTGCGACACCACCGGGATCGAGCCCGACTTCGCGCTGGTGAAGTTCAAGAAGCTCGCCGGCGGCGGCTACTTCAAGATCATCAATCGCGCGGTGCCGGAGGCGCTGCGCACGCTCGGCTACAGCGAAAGCCAGATCGCCGAGATCGAGGCCTATGCCGTCGGCCACGCCACGCTCTCCAACGCCCCCGGGATCAATTACGCGACGCTCGAAGAGCCGCGGCTTCGACGATGCGACGATCAAGTCGATCGAGGAGAAGCTCGCGGCCGCCTTCGACATCAAGTTCGTGTTCAACCGCTGGACGCTCGGCGACGAAGTGTTGAAGAAGCTCAACGTCGCCGACGAGCAGCTCGCCAACCCGCAATTCGATCTTCTCGCGCATCTCGGCTTCGGCAAGCGCGAGGTGGAGGCCGCGAACCTGCATGTCTGCGGCGCCATGACGCTGGAAGGCGCGCCGCACCTCAAGCCCGAGCACCTGCCGGTGTTCGACTGCGCCAATCCCTGCGGCCGGCTCGGCAAGCGCTATCTATCGGTCGAGAGCCACATCCGCATGATGGCGGCGGCGCAGCCGTTCATCTCCGGCGCCATCTCCAAGACCATCAACATGCCGAACGAGGCGACGGTGGAGGCGTGCAAGGAGAGCTACATGCTGTCGTGGCGGCTCGCGCTGAAAGCGAACGCGCTCTATCGCGACGGCTCGAAGCTGTCGCAGCCGCTTGGCCTCGCAGCTGATCGCCGACGAGGAGGACGACGAGGCGATCGAGGATTTCCTCGAGAAGCCCGCCGCCGCGCGCACCGCGGCTCTCGCCGAGCGCGTCGTCGAGAAGATCGTCGAGCGGGTGGAGCGCGTGCGCGAGCGCGAGCGGCTGCCGTCGCGCCGCAAGGGCTACACGCAAAAGGCCGTGGTCGGCGGGCATAAGGTTTATCTCCGCACCGGCGAATATGACGACGGCCGCCTCGGCGAGATCTTCGTCGACATGCACAAGGAAGGCGCGACGCTGCGCTCGCTCCTCAACAACTTCGCGATCGCGATCTCGCTCGGGCTGCAATACGGCGTGCCGCTCGAGGAATATGTCGACGCCTTCACCTTCACCCGCTTCGAGCCTTCGGGGCCGGTGCAGGGCAACGACACCATCAAAATGTCGACCTCGATCCTCGACTACGTCTTCCGCGAGCTCGCGATCTCCTATATGGGCCGCTACGACCTTGGCCAACGTCGAGCCGTCACGAAACGGGCTTCGACGCGCTCGGCAAGGGCGTGGAGGAAGGCAAGCCCTCGCCCGCGCATTCGCGCGCGGTGTCGAAGGGCCTGGTGCGCGGGAAGAACCTCTCGGTCGCCGGCGGCACGCAGGCCGGCGGATCGAGCGGATCTCAGGCGGCGAAACGCTGAGCGGGCGCGGGTGCCGCGCGCGCGCAAGGCGGGCGCCAACGTGACGGCGCTCCGCGGCGCCGCTCACGCAAGGGGCGACGGCGCTGAAGGCGGAAGCGCGGCGGAAGTCTCGGCGTCCACCGACGCCGAACGCGCGCGACCAGATCGCGAACGAGCGGCGGCGGCGCGGGCGAAAGGCTACGAGGGCGAAGCCTGCCCCGAGTGCCATAACTTCACGATGGTGCGGAACGGCACGTGTCTGAAGTGCGACACGTGCGGGTCGACTACTGGGTGTTCGTGAACGAAGAATCGCCATACGAAATTGATCGCTAGAGAATCAGAAGGCCCCAGAAATTTCTGGGGCCTTTTTGTCGAGCTATCGCTTGGCGGCGAAACAAACACAAACAAGTACTTGGCATTGACGTTGAATCTGGAAAATCAGGGATTTTTAGGAGATCGCTTTTTGGCCTCTTGCACGAGGTAGGCAAGGAGGCTGAGCAGCGAAATGTATTCGAATGCACGTTGCTCGCTTCCCTCGGGAAAAGCATGCCCTCCCGGGTTGCGAATGCCAAGCACAGATCCTTCGAACAAATGCATGAAACCTTCTTGCTGATCGAGGTCCGTTTGGTCGGCCAGTTCGTTGAATGCAAGCAGCGGGTTGTTCTTCGAAAAAACCGCTCTCATAAGAGGCGCACCATCAAGATCGTGGCGACCGGAGCGCTCCTTCACGAAGTTCACAAGCGCCTTGGCGCCTGCGAATACCGCTTCAAAATGGTGGCCATCAAGGAAAAGATCGCGAACAACGTCTTCGATGCGTGGGTGAAGCTTGAGCTTCTCGAAATATGTTGAAGGCGATGGATGCCCGCCTCCATCCAGCTCATCGCGCGCCTCCCTTAAGCGGGCAATAAGCCCCTGAACAATGCCAATAGCTTGCGTGCGACCTTGAGTTCTTGCCTCGATAATCTGATGAGGACTCATATTTATGAACGTAGGGCCTGCCCAAATTCTTATGTGCTTATGCTGTTTATATTCCGGCGAGTTTGGGCCGTATATCTCAAGAATCGCGTTGCTGAGATTATTCTGAGCCATAGTATCGGCTCCGGTGTGATTTATCACCGCAGCAGAAAAATCAATCTGCCCAATTTCATTGACCCGGCGCTCCAATTTTATAATCGCGCGATCGATCTCGTCCGTACTATTGAAGATTTTTGGCTCAATCTCGGGAGCAGAAGGACGTCTAGGTGGCATTTCAGCTTGTCCGGGGAGTTCGATAGCTTCGTCACTTATGATCCGGCGGAGGAAATTTAAGTCTGTCCAACCATAGCAGACCCGAGTTGGGCCGTCAGCCTCGCCACCTCCGCCCTGCTCGCCGCAAGCTCGCGCTCTAGCCGCGCGATGTTGTTGAAGAGCCGCTCCGAGGCCATGCGTAGAAAAATTAAAGTCCTAGTCATGGCCGGGCTTGTCCCGGCCATCCACGTCTTTGCGATGAGGAAGGCGTGGATGCCCGCGACAGGCGCGGGCATGACGAAAGAAGGTAAAGCGTTCTAGAAACAAACGCCGAAGCGAAGGGCTTTTTGCCACACCAGGCTGCAATGCTTGCGCGTGCCGCCGTGAACGACCATGAAGCGCCGTGGCAGCGGGACGGGCGCGGCGAGTTCGAGGCAGGCGCCGCCGCCCGAAATATCGACGACCTTGCAGGTGACGCCCGGCGCCTTCGGATCGAGGATCAGCAATGCGGTATTCGAGATCCGGCCGCTCGGCCGGATGCGCGTGTATCTGCGATTTTCTATTTTGCTGTCTTGTTTCATGGCGGCGCCAGCAAGCCCCCATATCGAAGGCCCGTTAAGGCGGGCTTAACGATTTCCAGGCGGATTTCAGCGCAAGAAGCGGGCGCGAAAGGCGGCGGCATTTGAAAACGCTTGCAGACATCGAACGGGCGATGGCGCCGCTCGACGCCGCGATCGGCCCCATCGCCAAGAGCGGCATCGATCTTTCCAGGCCCGGCTGGGTGGAAAAACTCCGCGCGCTGAAGCCCTTGCCCGAGCCCTGGCAGCCGGCGCTCGACCGCGCCGGCGTGCGCGAGGAAGCCGAGCGCCTCGTCGCGGAGATCATCGATCGCTACGCCGCGGGCTCCGGCGCCGAGCGGGAGGCGATCCGCGCGCTGTTCAGCAAATTCGATAGTTTCGGCTGGGCCGTGACGTTGCCGCACGAGCCGATGAACCGCGAGTTGCTGCGCAAAACGCTTCTGCTCTTCTCGATCAAGGATCAGGAGAAGGACTGGCGCGACGCGATCGTGTGGCTCGACGGCATCTGCGCGCGCGCCGCGACAGCCGGGCTGCCGCTCGCGAAAATGCTCGCCGAAGCGGCGGCGCTGTCGAGCGATGTCCCTCCGTTCGGCCAGCGCCGCTCGACGCGGAAGATGCTCGCCGATTACGCCGAGCGCTTCGAAACATAATCGAGGTGCCGTTCGGCTTCTCTGCCCCTCAGGCTGGAAGCCACGATGACGGAAGAATGCGCGCGACGAGCTGCGGCAGCAGGAAGCTCAATCCGAGCACGGCGAGAACGGCCGCCGTCAGCGGGCCGCGGCGCAACAGGCTCATCAAAAACGCCGCGAGCGAAGGCAGCATGATGATGAACATGACAGAAGCGGCGTCCGCGAGCGTCTGCGGATCTTGCATCTGGTTCAGCGCGCCGAGGACGAGCCAGAGCAGGATTTCGCCGCCGCTCACGGCGAGCGTGATGTTGCGGAGCCGCTCCATCGCCGGCGAATAGGGCAGCCGCGGCGCTTCCGGCGCCGGCGCCTTGCCGGAAATCTTCACGCGCCAGAACCTGACGACCCACAAAATCACGAAGGCGCCGAGCGGCAGGAAGACCGCCGCGCGCGCGAACGACCCCAGCGTCTCCTTCCAGCGGCTCCAGCGCTGATCCCAGAAGGCCTTGCGGATGTAATCGCGGTCGGCGTCGGTCAGCTCGGGCGGCAGGTCGAGCGTCTCGCCGCTCGGAAAGGTGAAGCTCGGCAGCGCGCGGGCGTGGATGTGCTGGTTCCAAACCGCGCCTTGATAGAAGCGCGACTGAAACCGCAGCGGCAGCTTTTCGGCGGAAGGCGAGCGGATGATCTCGTAGAGCGGCTTCCTCAGGGGATCGCTGGTCGTCCATCCGGTCTGCCAGGGCTCCAGATCGGCGCGCAGCGGAAAGTCGGTCTGATAGCCGGCCGGGAAGAAGCCCCCGGCATAGACCAAGATGCCGATGGCGACGATCCAGACGATGCTGGAGGTAAGCCAGACTTTGAACGTAGTGCGGCCGATGCCCACGGTATTCCGCTCCCCCGGCCCGCCAGCGCGAGCCCCCTGCTTTTCTTAGCGCAGAGCGGGCGCGAAAAGAACACTCGTGGGAGGCGTCCGGCTAAAGCAAACGGCCGGCGCTAGGACGCCGGCCGGATGGCTAGATCTGGCTCAAGGCCGCGGGATTACACCAGCGCCGCCGGTAACCCCAACCCCAGCCGCCGCCGCCGCGAAGGAGCGTGAGAATAACCAACAGCACGATCGGCGCCGATGGTGGCGACGATGATCATGTTGACGAGGCCGGCGCCGATGTGGATGCCGAGATGCGGCAACAGCCAGCTGCCGATAAAGGCGCCGACGATGCCGATGGCGATATCGCCGATCAGGCCGAAGCCGCCGCCGGCGACGATTTCTCCCGCCAGCCATCCGGCAATGAGGCCGACGAGCAAAATGATGAGTAAACCTTCACCTGACAAATTCATCGCGGTTCCCTCCCTCGAAATGCGAGGTAAGACAAAGCAGAGTCCCTCTCTGCACCTTCACAATTCGGGAGTAGCGGTTTGGTTCCTCCGCCGACACAGACTATGCACAGAAAATTGCGCGCGCGCTCAGCTCGGATCTAGCTCCTGCGCGGGCGCGAGGGCTATTTCCCCGGAACGAGCCGGAACGAAGCGAAGAAGGCGTTCACCGCCGCCTCGCGGTTATGCGGCTTCAGCGACGAGGCCGCGGCGATGTAGCTCGACTCTACCCCTCGACGACGACGATGCCCTTGCCGACGAGCCGGTCGCCCTCATAGGTGAACTTCTCTCGCCAGCAGCGATTTATCGCCGCGCGCAAATGTCAAGCGGCGCGCGCCAGACGTACCTCGCCGTGAATCTCCTTCACGTAATTGTCGATGTTGGCGTCAAGCTCGAGCTCCGGCGGCGGCGGCACGACAAAATCGCCGTGGGCGGCGATATAGATCACATTGTCCTCGCTGACCGCATGCGAGACGATGCGATAGGCGGAAGTGGACTGGATATTTTCCTGCGGACGTGCGAGGGAAATCTCACGGAATAATTGCCCGTCTTTCGAGCCGTAGATGTCGAGCGAAAAAGCCGCACCGGCGGCGGCGAACAGCAACGCCGCTGCGAGTGACGAACGAGGAATACGGCGCGAAATTTGTTCAAGCCGATTGGGTCCGGAAGGCGGATCGATCCGCTTCACTTTTTCCGCTCGCTGAACAAGACGCCGCCCTTCGCCTTGTTCGCGAGCGGCGTTTCCATGATCGACACGGTGACGACGCCGGGATCGACGTTGCAGTTCTTCACCACCGCGTCGGTGATTTCCTTCACGAGGCCGCGCTTCTGATCGAGCGTGCGGCCCTCGGCGAGATAGATGACGACTTCCGGCATGGCGTTCTCCTCGATCGATCGTTTAGCGCGGCCGCAGCGCGAAGCCGAACATCAGCCAGGCGAAGCCCTGGAACAGGACGTCGATCGCGAGGCAGAGGCCGAGCACCCACAGGCCCGTCGTCGGCCAGCCGAAGAAAATCACCAGGCCCGCGAGAATCGCGATGATTCCGGAAAGCGTGAGCAAGCCGCCCATCACGTGCCAATGCTTGTAGGCGAGCCACAGCCGCACGAGGCCGGAGGCGACCAGCATCGCCGCGAGCACGAGGGTGAGCGAAATGGCAGCCGCGATCGGGTTCGCCCACAAGATAACGCCGGCGAACACATAAAGCGCCCCAATGCGCAGCGCTCAGCAGCGCGCCGCTCCAGCCGCTGGTGTTGAAGGCCTTCACGATCTGGAACGCGCCGAGCACCAGCGACGCGGCGCCGATGAAGATCGTGCTCACGATGGTCGCGGCGGCAAGATGGCCGAGCATGAAGGTGCCGCCCGCGATCAGCACGATTCCCAGAAGCGCGAACCACCACCAGTGATGCGCTTGATCCTTGCCGCCGATGATGAACTTCGCCGCTACCTTGGCCATGATTGCCTCCCTGACCCGATTTCTGGCCGGGAGACTACGCCAAGAAGGCCTGCGTCAGAAGCCCGATCGCCGCTGCGACGGCCTTGCGCGGCGCACGATGCGCGTGACGGCGGCGGCGCGCGTGAGCGCAAGGAGTCACGACCGCGAGCACAGAATGCCGACCGCCGTCCAGCCCATCGCGTTCAAGAGATCGCGCACGAAGAGAAATCCGCCGAGATAGGAGCCGACGGCCTGGCCGACATAGATCGCCGAGGTGTTGAGCGCGATCGAAGCGGGCGCCAGCGCGGGCGCCGCGGCCGCGAGGCGGGCCTGCTGCATCGAATTCGCGGCGGCGAAAGCCAGCCCCAGAACATCACGCTCACGGCCATCAGCGCGAGCGTGCCCTCGCCGAGCGCCCAGATCAGCGCGCCGAGGGCCATCGAGCCGATGAAGATCGCCGAGGTGCTGAAGGCGCCGATCGCGCCCACGATTCGGGTCGCGATCACATTGCCGACAAAGCCGGAGATGCCGAAGATCGCGAAGAAAGCGCTCGTCGTCTCCGCGCCCGCGCCCGCGAGCTTCGACAGAAGCGGCCCGATATAGGTGATGATCACGAACTGACCGGAGGTCAGCGATCGCGGTGATCAAGAGCAAAAGCACGATCAGCCGATCTGCGGCGACCGCGCCCCAGGTGCGCGAGCGAAACCGGCGCGCCTTTGAGGCCCGCGGGCAGATAGATCGCAAGCAGCACCGTGGCGATCAAGCCGAGCACGGCGAGTGCCGCGTAGGTCTCGCGCCAGCCGACTTTCGCGGCGAAAGGCTGATGACCGGGCACGCCGATCGCGGTCGCGAGCGACCAGCCGAGAAACACATAGGTGATCGCGCCCGCACGCCGCTCGGCCGGATACGAGGAGCGCCGCCGTTCCCGCCGCCTGCGGCGTATAGAGCGCGCCAACCGCGAGCATCAAGACGCGCGCCGCGAGCAGGGTGAAATAATCGGGCGCGAGCGCCGAAACGAGATGGCCTACGGCGAGGACGAAAAGCGTCGCCGCGAGCAGCCGGCGGCGATCGATACGGCTCGTGAGCCAGGCCGTGATGGGCGATCCGAAACAGAGCACCACCGCGCCCGCGGTGATGAGAAAGCCGGCGTCGCGAATCGTGACCGAAAGGCCGCGCGAGAGCTCGAGCAGCATGCCGGCGGGCGCCAACACCGCGACCCCGATCGCGAAATTGCCGAGCATCAGGGCGGTGAGCGCAAAGCGCGGGGGCATTGGAGATTTGTCCTCAATCGATTGGTGATGACGAAATGACCTTCACGAGTTGACCCGCCCACAAAATCGGGTCAAGCCCGCGAGCGACAGCGGATGGCTGCCATTCGCGTTTGGAATGCCGCAGCGGCCGGTTTGGCATTGACGGCGAAACAAGATCACGGAAAAGAATGAAATCGTATTCGGAATTGGAATGACTTGGCCTATCCTGCGCGAACGAAAAAGGACGGGGGAGGAATCGATGCGCGACTTCGAAAACAAGGTGATTCTCATCACCGGCTCGGCGACGGGCCTGGGTGCGGCGATCGCCATCGGTGCCGCGAAGCGCGGCGCCAAGGCCGTGATCCTGAATTGCACCAAGAGCCTGAAGGAAGCGGAGGCGACCGCCGCCGCCGTGCGGGCGGCCGGCGCCGAGGCCTCGATCGCGCAAGGCGACGTCGGCGAGGACGCCGATTGCAAAAAGATCGCGGAAGCGGCTTCGCGCTACGGCAAGATCGACGCGCTGGTGAACAATGCCGGCATCACCAAGCACGTCGCTAACCACGCCGATCTCGACGGGCTTTCGAAGGACGATTTCCTCCGCATCTTCGCGATCAATACCGTCGGCCCGTTCCAGATGATCCGCGCCTGCCGCGCGCTGTTGGAGAAGGCACGGCGCCGCGAGCGTGTTGATGACCTCCTCGATCGCGGGCGTCACCGGCATCGGCTCCTCGGTCGCCTACGCCGCTTCGAAAGGCGCGCTGAACACGATGACGCTGTCGCTGGCGCGGGCGCTGGCGCCGAAAATCCGCGTCAACGCCATCTGCCCCGGCTATATCGACACGCGCTGGTTCACCGACGCGTTCGGCGAGCAGGTGACGGCCGGCATCCGCGACAACATCGTCAAGATGACGCCGCTCAAGGCCGCCTCGAAGGCCGAGGACATCGCCGATCCCGCGCTATTCCTGATTTCCGACGCCGCGCGCCACATCACCGGCGAGACGCTGCTCGTCGACGCCGGGCTGCATCTCGGCTACGCGCCGCTCGCGGCGCGGTGAAGAGCGCTATTTCTCGACCCAATCCGCGCATTTCTGGATCTGGTCGTTGGCGCCCCACGGCATGATCGGCACCGAGGAGGTGGAGTTCTCCGGCGAGCCCTCGATCACGCGGTCGGAGAACACCATGTAGACGAGGGTGTTCCGCTTCGGATCGCAGCCGCGCACGATCTGCATCTTCTTGAAGAACATCGAGCGGCGCTGGCGGAAGACGTCCTCGCCCTGCTCGAACTTCTGCTTGATGCGGATCGGCCCGATCTGGCGGCAGGAGAGCGAAATGTCGGAGACCTGCTCGGCCAGGCCCAAGCCAGCCCGACCAGCCGCCTTTCTCGGGCACGGTGAAGTGGCAGGCGACGCCCTCGACCGCCGGATCATCGAGACCATAAGTGCCGAGCTTGTCGTTCGGCGACAGGAGATTGAACACCGTCGAGCGCCGGAAGATGAGATCGGGCTCGTCGGCGGCGCGCGCGGACGATACAAGCAGCGAGATGGCCGCCGCGATCAGAATCGAATTGAGCCAAGCCATGGTCCGGGTGCCGCGCATAGTCCTCTCCGCTTCAGTGACGGCGGAGAGATAGTACTTGCCGGCTCGCGGCGCAAAGGGGGAACGGGAATTTCAGCGCGGCGGCATCGGCTCCTCGCGCAGCACTTCGTCGCGGCGCGGATAGTAATCCTCCTCCCCTTCCGAAAGCGGCCGCCAAGAGCCGAGCGCGAAGAACACCAGCAGGCCGCCGACGATCGACAGGTTCTTCAGCACATGAACCATGTTGTCCATGCGTTCGGGGCCCGTCTGATTCCAGAAATCGTGGAAGTAGTAAGTGGCGACGACCGTGGCCAGGATCAATGCGATGGCGGCGAGCCGCGTGCCGAAATTGAACGCGATCATCAGGCCGGCGATAATCTCGACCGCGCCATAAAGAATGGCGAGGAGTTGCGGCGTCTGCATCCCGGTCATCGCCTCGGCTTGCACGGCAAGGTCCGCGAGCGCCGTCGGTACCGAGAACTTCGTTCCGATCACCGCCGCGGTGCCCGAAATGTCCCATAGCTTGCTCGCGCCGGAGAAAATGAAGATCAGAACGAAAAGAACTCGCCCGACTGTGAAAAGGATCGGCATCGATGACCTCCGCTGTCGTCCAGCTTCAAAGACGCCACAAAATTATGATCGAATTAGGCGCTCGGGACGATCGCCGCCGGAACGCCAATTTTACAACGCGGCCGCGGGATTTCGGTTCCGTGCCAAAAAGCCGCGCAATCGCTTCACGAAAATGTGGATGGCGGCACGCGGCCCATTCGTGGCTATCTTCGGACCGAGGTGAAATCATGATCGCAAGCCGCAGACATTTTCTTGCTTTGCTCGCAGGCGCCTTTGCCTCGCCCGCATTCGCCGAAGAATCGGCGAGCCGGCCCACCGCCTATGCGTACTCGTTCAAGGGGCTTGCGGGCGGCGAGATTGCGCTTTCCGCTTACGCCGGCAAGCCGGTTCTGGTGGTGAACGTCGCTTCGCTGTGCGGCTACACGCCGCAATATACCGGCTTGCAAGACCTCTTCACGCGTTATCGCGGACGCGGGTTGATGATCGTCGGCGTGCCCTCGAATGATTTCTTCCAGGAGCCGGGTGCTGCCACCGAGATCGAGGCAACCGCGCATCAATACAAGGTCGACTTCCCGCTCGCCGAGAAAACTTCCGTGAAAGGCGCGGGCGCGCACCCCTTCTACCGATGGGCGGCGCTGGAAAAGCCGCTCGATCCGCCGCGCTGGAATTTCCACAAATACCTCGTGGGTCGCGACGGCCACATCGCCGCTACCTTCTCGAGTGCGATCGAGCCCCTGGACGCGCGCGTCATCACCGCCATCGAAAAAGAGTTCGGCAAGGAAGCGTGACATTGGGCTTCACCCGAGCGGCCTAGGCCGGCGGCTGCCGATCGGACTTGCCGACGCCTAAATCGACAGAAACGTGAATGAGAACGTCGAAGGCGGTCTTGATCGCGATCAGAAGCACATATGGTCCGATCGAGCCGATCTTCTTCGCCACACCAACGCCCGCAAGAATAGTGATGTGCATCAGGATAATGCGACCGTAGAGGCCGCCGACGATGCCGCCGATGGCATCGTTCTGCTGCTGCTGGGTGGGCGCGGCGGCGAGCGCAGCTCCATGAGTGCGCCTCGACAGCATGTCGCGCACGAAAGCGATCCCGCGCGCGACGAAAGTCATGCCGAGCGGCACCCACAAATGATACGGCAGCACCATCTGGTGGATGAAATCGTGCGGGTTGTGGATCGTCTGCCCCCATTTGCCGGAGAAGACCACCCACAGGAACAGGAGATGCGCGCCCATGAAGCCGCTCGCATGGACAAGGAAAAAGAAGGTGAGCCCGAGACGCGGTGCCACGTTGGCGATAAAGCTTATGCCGCTTTGATACGGCCCCCCCGCCACCGTAAAAACGCGCGCGAGCGCCCAGAAGGCGATCACCGCCGTCTCCATCCAGTAGAGCATCAGGAGAACGAAGGCGTCCCAGCCCCACCACAGGACGCCGGCAAGCGGAATGAGATCGGCGACCAGTACGAGAATGGTGGACGGGAAAAAGAAGCGATAGGGCCGTGCCCGGGCGGCGGCAAGGGAAGGAACGGCGGTCATGCCGACCATTAGCAACAATTGTCGATAAATTTATAGCAGATTGTTTGCCGGGCTCCGGCATGCTCCACGGGTTTTTACGCGTCAGGGTGGAGCGAATGAACTCTTTCGGCCGCCGGTTAGCGGCAGAACTCGAACAGGAATTTTCGCGCCTCGCCAATGGGTGGTTCCTCCAATGGCATGGGCTCGCGCGCGGCGAGCCGATCAACCTTGACGACTTCCGCGGGGGGCGTATCCGTCTCGATGGCATGCGTTTCGACGCGAGCGCCGAGCTCGCCTATTGGAGCGCAGCGGCGCGCTATGCGCACGGCAAGATCGAGGAAACCTTCGGCCAGGTCGAGAAGGAAATCCACGCCCGTACCGGCACCGACACCGACACCGGCATAGACACGATCGCGGAGGATGCCGCCATTCAACTGCGCTCGTTTCTCGAGCGGCTGCATCGGCACGCGGTCTTTACGCAATACCGGCTGCAAGCGCGCGGCTATCCCGACGAGCGCTATCTCGACGCGCGCAAGGATGCCGCCATCGCGGCGAAAATCCAGCACCGGAAGATCGCGCTGATCGAGCGCTATCAATCAATCTCGCTGCGGCGGAAGGTCGCGATGGCGGCGATGAGTTTCGTGCGTGGGCCAACGCGGCTCACGCCAATTCTTTTCCTGGTGGCGGTGTTAGCAGCCCTAGTTTTCTGCGTTTCATACACCGCGGCCGCCGCCATCGGCAGCGAATTTGCCGCACAATTATCCACCGCTAGTTTCGCGATTATGTCGTCGAATCATGTCCAACGATGGCGCGAATGATAGACTTGAAACGGAAAGTGATTCGTACAGCACAAACTCTTTGAAGACTCCTCCCGGCGTGGCGTAACGACTTGGGCGGCCGCAAGGCCGCCCTTCCCTTTTCTGCAGCAACGCTCAAAAAAAAGCCGCCGCAGCCCTCGCCAGGGCGGCCGATCTTACGTCCGCTCGCTAGCAGTTCGCGCGCGCGACGCGCACGACGCCGCCGCTCGGATATTGATAGAAGCAGCGACCGCCGGACCAGAAATAGCCGCCGCCCGCATAGCGCCAGCGATCGTGTTGGGAGCCGATCAGGGCGCCGGTCGTGGCGCCAATCACGCCGCCCACCACAGCTCCGCCGCCGCGGCCGATCGCGCCGCCAATGCCGGCGCCCAATAGGCCGCCGATGATGGCGCCGCCGATGGTGTTTTCCTGTGCCGCAGCGGGCGCGGCCGGAAGCGCTGTCGACGCCGCCAGCGCGATCACAAACACCGTTCCAACCAAGCGAGTCATGGCTTTCCTCCTATCGAGGCCAGATTCAAAAGCCGGGTACCGGAGGCGCTCTGCCATCGCCGCTCCAGCGATAAAACGCGCGGCTAGCGCGCACGGTTCCGGGACCCTGCTCCCGTCAATCGATCAAAACTGCCAAAAGTATCGTTTGGCCGGCCCGCACGACCGAGATTCCCGAAAATCCATGAATCTTGCAAGTAGCTTGGCCGCCATGGCTCAAAGCGAACGAGAGAGACTTCAAAACTTGATTCAAATCCTTCGCGCTTCAATTCAACAGGCGCGAAATTATCGAGTCGCGAGAATCGCTTAGCGGCCGCGCCTGCCGTTCCAATTCAGGTTGAAGAAGGATCTTTCAGCGCGCCCGGTTCAACCGGCGCGCTGGGTCAATAGCGGCATCGGGATATCCGCCAGCTGCGGCTGTTCCATCGCCCCCAGGAGCGCGGCATAGGAGGAGCCCGGCAAGGGCGGGGCAAACACGTAGCCCTGGGCAATCACGATGTCCTTGGCGCGTAGATATTCGACCTGCTCGAAGGTCTCCACGCCCTCGGCGACCACCTCGATCTTCATGTTGCGTGCAAGCTCCGCAAGCGTCTCGATGATGGTCTGCGAATAGCGCTCGGTGCCGAGCGCGTCGACGAATAGCTTGTCGATCTTGATGAGATCGACGCCGAGTTTGAGGAGATACGACAATCCACCATGACCGGTGCCGACGTCGTCGATCCCGACCTGGCATCCGAGCGCTTGCAGCGCAGCGATGACCTGACGCGCTTCCGCGAGGTCGGCGAGCGGTGCGCGTTCGGTCACTTCCAACACGATCTGATCAAAGGCGATCGGGGAGCCCCCGAAGATTTCTTTCACGTCGGCGACGATGCGGCCGTCGCTGAAATGGCCGGCGAAGAGGTTGAAGCCGAGTTTGATGCGCGGACGGGCGCTGTAAAGCGCACCCATTTCGTCGCGAGCGTGGCGCATCAGCGAACGCGTCATGTCGTAGATAAGACCCGAATTCCTCCGCCAGCGGAATGAACCGCACCGGCGGCACCAGCGCGCCGTCCGGGCGCCGCCAGCGCGCCAACACCTCGGCGCCGTGGATCTGACCGTTCTTCATGTCGACGAGCGGCTGGTAGAAGGGGATGATCTCGCCGTTCGCAATCGCGCGTCTGAGTTCGGCGACCGGATCGTTATGGTCGCGGCGGATCGAAAGCCAGACGAAAACAAAGGCGAAGGCGGTCACCAGGATCGACCCAAGCCGGCCCATGAGAAGAATATCGCGGTACTCCTCCGCGATCGTGCCGCGGCCACGCTCGGCGTCGACGCTGATGGGAAATCGCTCGGAGTGCCGCCGGGCGGCGAGCGATCCCTCTTCGTCGAAGCTTCCGCCCTCCTCTCCGTCCGGTCGCGCGGCGATCACGTCGCCGCCGTCGAGTGCGAGCCGCAGGCGACGGCTGCCGTTCGTCTCCTCTTGGCTCGCCTCGGGCAGCAACGCATCGCCGGGGACGAGCGCTGCGATCGAGCCACCGCCCGCGCGCTCCAGCCGGAGCTGCACGGCACGCTCGGACCGGTCGCGGAAGCGCACCATCGCGAGCGAAAGCCGTCGACTCGAAAGATTGATCTCGTGCGAAAGCGTTCGTTCCTCGGCGAAGGCACCAAGATGGGTGCAAAGCGTGCGGCCGCTCGCGTCGAGGATCGAGAGTTCCTTGAGCGGGTTGGTGGCAAACACCGCGCGCCGCATTAAAGCAAGCGCCTCGGGGCCGCACCGATCGATCCGCATCGCGGCGAAATCGACGAGCATGGTGGTTGCCTGTTCGAGCCGCGTCTCGACGAGGCCGAGCGCGTTCGAGGCGAGCGCATCGAGGCGAGCCTGCGCCTCGCGCTCGACATAAAATCGAAGCGCCTGGTCGACCGCGAGGAAGGGCGCAAAGGCCAAAAGAAGCCCGCCGGCACCGGCGGCGATCCACCACTTTCCGGATTTAGGCACCAAGCGCTCGTCCTTGACGGGATCCCCGCGAGGATTCACAACAGCATCGCATTAAGGGCGCGTTAACGAACGAAAGCCGCGACCATGCGCGGCCGATTCAAGCGCTTCCGTGTCTCACGCCTTGACGGTCATGCGCGCCGTATAGTCGATCCGGCTCCAGAGTATCGCCGCGCCCTTGAAATACTCGTCGACCGCCTTGCGAGCGCCGCGCCAGTGACCGTAGTCGTCGACAATCAATACGCCGCCAGAAACGAGCCGCGGATATAGAACCTCCAGCTCCGCGTGGGTGGACTCGTAGAAATCGGTGTCGAGCCGCAGGAGCGCGATCTTTTCGGGCACATTGCGCTTGTCGGTAAGCGTAGCCTCGACCTTACCTTTGACGAAGATCACTTGATCGTCGAGGAGGTTCGCCCGCCGAAAACTCTCGCGCACGTCGTCGAGCGAGGCATAGACCCAGTCGACATGGCCCTCGCGCACACGCTCGCGATAGGTGGCGCCTGCATCCATCCCCGAATGAGAGGTGTCGGCCGCCGTCGGCGCGGACATTCCCGCAAAAGTGTCGAAAAGATAAAATTTTCGCCCGACTTCCGATTGGCGGCAGAGATCCTTTGCGATCATCAGATTGCCGCCGCGCCAAACGCCGCACTCGACGAAGTCGCCCGCGATCTTGTTGGCGTTGAGATATTCGACCGCCTTGATCAGCGCCCATTGGCGCTCGATACTCGTCATGGTGAAGGGCGCATAACGGCGCAGCAGCTCCGCTTCGCCGGCGGAAATCTCGGGGATGATTGTTTCAACCGCGCGGCTCGGGGTGTGCCGGCGGCGCTTGATCCAATCGTGCACGCTCTTGAGCGGGCTGAAGTCGGTCACGCGCATGAATTATTTCTGTATTCGACCCGCGATTTCGGCTTTATAACCGACGCTCGAGCGGCCTTGCGGTCCGCATGGAAACCATATTTTGTCGAGCATGAAATTACTAGTTCGCCTTTCCTCCGAAATGAAATCCCAATTCCGGCCGTGCCGACCCGCCGCTGCGCCGGGAAACACCGGAGAAGCCGCGTGAGAGTTAGCGCTATCACGCTTGCCGCGGAGGTTTCCGAAAAAGAGCTTGCGGCGCTCAAAGCCCTGCTCAAGGCGCGGCGGCTGAAGGGGCCGCATCTTGAAATCGGCACCGCCGCCGGCGGCACGTTGAAGGAATTGATGCGCTGCTATGCCGACACGGAGCGGCCGCGTTTCGTCGTCGTGGACCCGATGCAGTATTTTCCGGATCAGCACGCGATCGTGCGGAAGAACCTCGCAGGCGCGGGGCTCGATCCCAATCAAGTGGATTTTCGCATCAGCATGAGCTGGCCGGCGTTCCGTAACGCCACGCGCGCGGGAGATCGGTTTTCGTTCATATTCATCGACGGTTCGCACAAGATCCATCACGTTACCGAGGATCTGGCCTGGACGCGGCTTCTGGAGCCCGGCGGCATCGTCTGTTTTCACGACTACAACCGAAATTTTCCTGGCGTTATGCGGCCGGTTGAACGCTTCCTTGCCCGCCACCGCAATTTTCGCGTGGTCGGGCAAGTGGAGGCGCTTCTCATCGTCGAAAAGACCGCGGCAAGTGCCGCGCTGGAAATCGGCGTTTGGGACCGGCTGCGCGCACGGATCATCAACGTCTTCTACCAACTGCAAACGAGCGCGAAAAAGCGGGTGCGGCGCGCCAGTTCATGAGCGGCGCGAACGCTTCGCGAGGCGTGCCCATTTCTCGTAGGTATAGCGGCGATTGTAATCGGCGACCCGCAGGCCCGTGAGGCCGTCGAGAAAACCGAGCCGAAACAGATAGCCGCGAAGGAATGCCGCCCATCCGCGAAGGGTGGCCTTGGCCGCGCTTGATGTTTTCCCTTCCGCCGCAAGCTGCGCGGCGGCGGCCGTCGCGTAGCGATCGATCTTTTCGCCGGCGTCGGCGGGATCGGTGATCGAATCGTGCTCGAGCGGGGACGAAAGGCGCGCGACGCGGCCCTCGACGATCACGCGCTCATGGACCTTGTCGTCGGAAAAGCGGCCCTTACTCCTGCGAAATAGACGCAGCACGCGATCGCCGCGCCAGTCGCCGTGACGGACGATCTTGCCGCAAAAACGCGAGCGGCGCGGAATTTCATAGCCGTCGGCGGCGTCCGCGCGCACGACCGCGGCGCGGATTTCGCCTGCGAGCGCGGGCTCGATCCATTCGTCGGCATCGAGGGACAGAACCCAATCGCCGGTCGCCTGATCGAGGGCGCGATTTTTTTGCGGCCCGAAGCCCGGCCAATCGGGCGTGACGACCACACGGGCGCCGTGCGCGCGCGCGATCTCCGCGGTCCTGTCGGTGCTTTCGTGGTCGACAACGACGACCTCATCGGCGAAATTCGCCGAGCGGAGGCAGCGGGCTATCGCCGCCTCCTCATTCTTGCTAATCACGATCAGGGAAAGGCGCGGCACTCTTCTTCCAAAACAACCGGCGACGTGATTGAGAAGGCTCGACCATGCCGCACCCCGCCCCGCCCGTCCAGCCAGAAGCCGACCGCATCATCTTCGTCCGCCAGCAATTCTCGCAGTTCGGCGGCGCCGAGCTGATTCTCGATCGCATGCTGTTGGCGCTCGCCGCGCGGGGAAAGCGAGTTGCGCTCATGGGTCGCTCCTGGCGCGGAGGCGGCGATGTCGAGTTCATCCGCTGCGATCCGCCAAAGGTGACGCGAGCTTTCCGTGAAACGCTATTCGCGCGCGCGGCCTGCGATCTCATCGCGCGCGAGAAGAATGCGCTGGTGCAGGCGCATGAGCGCGTTCCCTGCTGCGATATTTTTCGCGCCGGCGACGGGGTGCACGCTGCCTATCTCGAGCAAAAAAGGCGGACGCAATCGGCCTTCGGCCGGCTCGCGGATCGCTTCAGTCTCTTTCACCGCTACACGCTGGCGCTCGAGCGCACACTGTTCGCGAGCCCGCGCTTGCAGGCGGTGATCGTCAATTCCAAAATGGTCGCCGGCGACGTCGTGCGTTATTTCGGATTTCCCCGCGAGCGCATTCATCTTGTGCCCAATGGAATCGATCTCGCGCGTTTTCGCCTCGAAGCGCGCGAGGAGCATCGCGCGGCGGTGCGCGCTAGGCTCGGCATTCCGGCGGCAAAGCCGATCGCGTTGTTTGTGGGCTCGGGATTCGAGCGCAAGGGATTGCAGCCGGCGATCCATGCCGTCGCCGCATGCGGCGAGGCCGAGCTTTGGGCGATCGGTCATGATCGGCGGCCCGCGAGCTTTGTTGCGGAAGCGGAGCGCGCCGGGCTTGGAAAACGTTTCCGCCTGATCGGCCCGACAGATCCGCTGCCCTATTACGCCGCCGCCGACGTGCTGATCCTGCCCTCGTTCTACGATCCGTTTCCCTCGACCGTGATCGAAGCGCTTGCCTGCGGGCTGCCGGTGGTGACGACAACCGGCTGCGGCGCCCGCGACGTCGTCAAACGGCTCGATGCAAGGCTCGTGCGCGACGTGCTCGACCGCGAAGGGCTCGCGGAGGCGTTGCACTCCGCCTTCGCGCTTGCGGCGAAGCCGGAGACTGCCGCACGGGCCCGGGCGATCGCCGCGGAATTCGGCGTCGATAACATGGTCGAGCGCATACTTGCGGTACACGAGCGCGTGCGCGCCGCAAAGGCGGACGGATGAAAACCTAAAAGGCGAGCTAGGCGGCGGAAGGGTTCGCGCGTTGCAGGGCGTCGCGCTCCTTGAGCCAGAGGTCGCCGTAATCGACGTTCTGCCATTCGGCGAACCAGGGGCCGCCGCGGGTGAAATGCACGACGTTCGGCGTGCCCTTCGAAGGTTTCTCGTTCCAGCCCTCGAGCCAATTCCAGGTGACGGGAAGAGCGCCGATGTCCTCGTCCTTCACCCACTGCATGCGGTGCAGGTAAGCGCCGCTCTCGCGATTGACGACATCGGGCGTGAGCGTTTTCACGGCGGGGTGCTCGCAGTTGAAGAGCATCAGCGACGACCAGTTCTTGCGCGGATAAGCGGTCTGCACCTTGCCGTCCATCTTGATCGATTCTTTTGGCTTGTAGTCGTGCTGCACGCAGTAAACCGCCTTCGGCGTCTTGGTGTATTCCGCAAGACCCGCGATGTCGCCCAGAAAGAGAAAATCGCAATCGCAGAACAACGCCCAACCCTGATAGCCGGCGAGCGCGGGCGTCAGAAACCGCGAATAGGTGAACTCGGTCGTGGCGAGTGGGTCTTCGTCGCGCCGGTAGAGCCCGCGCGCGCGCAAATCGTCGAGCTTGATCGGCGTCACCTGGACCGGGATCGACGCGTGCCGTTCGAGTGAAAATTTCGCCACGTCATAGGCGATGGGCTCGCGCTTGTCCCAGCCGATAAAAATGCGAAACGGATTTGTCATGGCTCGAACCCGGTCGTGGCGAAAAGATCGCGGAAAGGCTAGAAAACACAGCCGTTCCACTTTGGCAAGCAAACCGCCGCCGGGAATTAGATGTCTTCCATTCTGCGCCAGCTCGTCGCCGCCGCCAAAGGCCGCATGTTCGCGCCGGAGATCTTCAGCGGCTCTGATTTCGGCTACCGGCTCGGCAAGATCGTCTTCAAGATCGGCGACGGCCTGAAAGCATCGCGGCGTCGTGTCCGGCGCTGGCTGCGCTCTCCGACGCTTGCCCGCCGCATGACGCGTTTCCGGCGCTCGGTGGCGAGACGCGATTGGCGAGCCGCGCTCGAACAGGCGCGCGAGATCGCAAGGCTCGCGGAGACGGCGCGTGACGCGCGGCTGATGGAGGAAATAGGGATCGCCCTCTTGCGGCTCGGCGACTATGGCCTGGCGGGAAGGCTGCGGTTAGAGAGCCGCCGCGTGGTGCGCGGGGCCGACCCAAAGGAATGGACCGGCGGGGAAGTGCACGGCACGCTGCTCGTCAATTTCGTCGAGAACGACACGCAGGGCATGGGCGGGACGATCGAGCGCGGACGTTTCATCGCGGAGGCGGCAAAACACGCCAAGCGATGCATCGTGCTCGTCGAGCCGCGGCTCGTGCCGTTGTTCGGCCGCAGCTTTCCGAGCGTCGACGTGCGCGCGGCAAGCGCCGTCAACAAAACGGCCGCCTATTCCGAGGCGGACAAAATCGCGGGCTCAGAGCATCTCAGCGCTTATCTCGGCACCAGTGCCGATACGATCGTGCGGACCTTCGTGCCTTTGCGGCCGAACCCGAAGAGCATCGAGGAACTTTCCGCCCGCTATCGCGGCTCGAGTGGGATGCCGTTGATCGGTATTTCCTGGGGCAGCTCGGCCTACGCCAAGGAAACGCCGGGCCTCGAAGATTGGACCGCCCTCATCAAGTCCATCGACGCGAAATTCGTGTCGTTGCAATACGGGAACATCGCCGGCGATCTTGCGAAAATTGCCGCGGAGGCCGGCAAGCCGCTTATCCACGACGACACCGTCGATCAGATCACGGACATGGACCGCTTCGCAGCACAAATCGCTTCACTCGACGCCGTGGTCACGATCAGCAATACCGGCGCGCATCTCGCGGGCGCGCTCGGTATCCCCTCGATCGTCATCATCGACGACACCTTCCGCCGCACTTGGCCGGTCGGCACTGACCGCACGCCCTACTACCCTGAAGTCGTCTTGGTGGCCAAGAGCGGCCGCGATTGGCACGCGGTCATGACGGAGGTCGAGGAAAAATTGCGCTCGACGCTGGCGTCGCGCCGTCGTTGAAAACCGCGCGTCCCAATTCGCGGTCGGGCCCGATTCAACGCTTATTTTTTTCCGGCAGCGCGAGGCGGATGTGCAGCTCGCGCAATTGCTTCGCCGAGACTTCCGACGGCGCACCCATGAGCAGATCTTCCGCCTGCTGATTCATCGGGAACACCACTACTTCGCGCAGATTTTCCTCGCCGCATAAGAGCATCACGATGCGGTCGATGCCGGGCGCGATGCCGCCATGCGGCGGCGCGCCGTAGCTGAGCGCGCGCAGCATGCCGCCGAATTTCTGCTCGAGCACATCCTCGCCGTAGCCGGCGATGGCGAAGGCCTTACGCATCACGTCGGGGCGGTGATTGCGGATGGCGCCGGAGGATAACTCCACGCCGTTGCAGACGATGTCGTACTGGATCGCTTTAAGCGCGAGGATTTTGTCTTGGTCCTTGCCATCGAGCGCCAGAAAATCGTCGGCTGCGAGATTGGGCATCGAGAAGGGGTTGTGGGAGAAGTCGATCTTCTTCTCCTCCTCGTTCCACTCGTACATCGGAAAATCGACGATCCAGCAGAATTCGAAGCGGGTCTTGTCGAGAAGTCCGAGTTCCTCGCCGATTTTCGTGCGGGCGGCGCCCGCGAGTTTCGCCGCAGAACCGGGCTTGTCGGCGGCGAAAAACAGCAGCATCGCCCGGCTTGATGCCGGCCTTCGTCGCGATCTTCTGCTGCACGGCGGCAGGAATGAATTTCGCGATCGGGCCTTTGCCGCCGTCGGCCTTCGAACACGATGTAGCCGAGCCCCGGCGCGCCCATGTCGGAGCGCGCCCACTCGTTCAGCTTGTCGAAGAAGGAGCGCGGCTGGGCGGCGGCACCCGGCGCCGGGATCGCGCGCACGATGCCGCCTTGCTTGACGACGTTCTTGAACGCCTTGAATTCGACTTCGTCGCGGGAAAATTCCTCGCTTACATCGGCGATCACAATGGGGTTCCGCAAGTCCGGCTTGTCGGAGCCGTATTTCAGCATTGCCTCGGCGTAGGGAATGCGCGGAAATTTCTTAGTCACGGGCTTGCCGCCGGAAAATTCCTCGAACACCCCGCGCAGTACGGGCTCCACTACCGTGAACACGTCGTCTTGCGTGACAAAGCTCATCTCGATGTCGAGCTGATAAAACTCGCCGGGCGAGCGGTCGGCGCGCGCATCCTCGTCGCGAAAGCAGGGCGCGATCTGAAAGTAGCGATCGAAGCCCGAAACCATAATCAGCTGCTTGAACTGCTGCGGCGCCTGCGGCAACGCGTAGAACTTGCCGGGGTGCAGACGCGAGGGCACGAGAAAATCGCGCGCACCCTCGGGCGAGCTTGCCGTGAGAATCGGCGTCTGAAACTCGAAGAAGCCCTGCTCCTTCATGCGGCCGCGAAGACTGTCGATGATCGCGCCGCGTTTGATGATGTTGTTGTGAATGCGCTCGCGCCGCAAATCCAGGAAGCGGTATTTCAGCCGGATGTCCTCGGGATATTCCTGCTCGCCGAACACCGGCATCGGCAACTCGCCGGCGGGGCCGAGCACCTCGACCTCGGTGACGAAGACTTCGACCGCGCCGGTGGGGAGCTCCGGATTTTCCGTGCCGGCAGGGCGCTTGCGCACTTGGCCGTCGATTCTCACCACCCATTCGGAGCGCAGCTTCTCGGCGGTCTTGAAGGCGGGCGAATCCGGATCGGCGACGATCTGCGTCAAGCCGTAGTGGTCGCGGAGATCGACGAACAGGAGGCCGCCATGGTCGCGGATGCGGTGGCACCAGCCGGCGAGCCGCACCGTCTCGCCGATATGCAACTCGCCCAGCGCGCCGCAAGTATGAGAGCGATAGCGATGCATCTTTGTCCTACGAGGGAGCGGAGCCGGAAGACCGGCGAGTGCATAACGCAATTAGCGCGCCCGGCAAAGCGGGGCAAAGGTCGCTCGGCGTCGGGCGATTAGCGCCGCCGGAAGTTCGGACGGCGCTGGCCGGGCTCCACGGTGGGACCGGTCTTGTGGCGGAAGCTGATGCGGCCGCGATCGAGATCGTAGGGCGACATCTCCACGATCACGCGGTCGCCCGCAAGCGTTCGGATGCGGTTTTTTTTCATCTTGCCGGCGGCGTAGGCGAGAACCATGTGTTCGTTGTCGAGCTTTACCCGATAATTACCGTCCGGCAGGACCTCGATGACGGTACCGTCGAATTCCAGCATTTCTTCCTTCGGCATTATCGCTCTCCTTGTCTCCGATGCCGTCAGCGCGAGTGGCGGCGCGCGCCGTTGGGCCCATCCGTACGCCCATGAGGGGAACGGTGATCGCGCTTTCGGTGGAGGAATGCAACGCCGGTCAGTTCGCCCCCGCGATCCGGCTGGACGGCCGCGGCATGCGCATGCGCCGGGCGCGGTTGATGCCTGCCCTCGCTGTGAGCAGGGCGACCTTCCGCGTGATGGCCATGGCCTTGCTGCGGACCCCGGTGATTGCGGCCGGGGCGGCGCTTCTTCTGGTGCTGCTGATGCGGCTGGCGTTGCTCATGCGGCTGAAACGCATGCTGCGGCCTCGCCTGCGGATTGCCGCGGCGGTCGGTCGCCGCGATCGGTGCGCGGATCAACTTCTCGATATCGCGCAGATACGCCCTCTCCTCATGATCGCAGAACGAGATCGCGATCCCTTCGGCGCCCGCCCGCGCGGTGCGGCCGATGCGGTGGATGTAGCTGTCGGCGATGTTCGGCAGGTCGAAATTGACGACATGGGTGATGCCATCGACGTCGATGCCGCGCGCGGCGATGTCGGTCGCGATCAGCGTGCGCAGCCGTCCTTCGCGGAAGGAAGCGAGCACGCGCTCGCGCTGGTTCTGCGACTTGTTGCCGTGGATCGCCTCGGCGTGGATGCCGGCGTGAGCCAAGCTCTTCACCACGCGATCGGCACCGCGCTTGGTGCGCGTGAACACGAGCGTGCGGCCGGTCGCCTCGTCCCGCAGCACCTCGGCGAGGAGCGCGTTCTTGCCGTTGCGGTCGACGTGGATGACGCGCTGGTTGATACGGTCCGCGGTTTTCGATGGCGGCGTTACCGCCACGCGGATGGGATCGCGCAAAAGTTTCGCCGCGAGCTTCTCGATCTCGTCGGGCATCGTTGCCGAAAAGAACAGCGTCTGACGTTCCGCCGGCAGCTTGGCGACGATCGTGCGGATGTCGTGGATGAAGCCCATGTCGAGCATGCGGTCGGCTTCGTCGAGGACGAGCACTTCGACGCGGTCGAGCTTGACGGCCTGCGATTGCATGAGATCAAGCAGGCGGCCGGGGGTGGCGACCAGCACGTCGACGCCGTTGGAGAGCGCGCGCACCTGGCGATTGATCGGAACGCCGCCGATGGCGAGCGCCACGGTGGGGCGCACATGGCGGCCGTAGGTCTTGAAGCTCTCGAGGATCTGGCCCGAAAGCTCGCGCGTCGGGCTCAAGACGAGCACGCGGCAGTGCCGCCGCTCGGGACGAAAGCGGCGCGACACAAGATGATGGAGAATGGGCAGCGCGAAGGCCGCCGTCTTGCCGGTGCCGGTCTGGGCGATGCCGACGAGATCGCGGCCCGCGAGTACGTGCGGAATGGCTTCGACCTGGATCGGCGTGGGGGTGACGTATTTCTCTTCGACGAGCGCCTGCGCAATCGGCGCGGCGAGGCCGAGGCGATGAAATGGAGTCAAGATATGGTTCTTTCTGTCAGCGAAAGCGGTTCGGCGAATCGTTAACGAATCGCCAGCCGCTATTCGCGGGGTGGATCGAGACTTCCCCGCGCGACTTGGGTTGTCGATGTAAGTTGAGGAAAACGGGCGGAAATTGAAGAATTTCGATTTCAGACACGCGGCCCGTGAGCGCATAGGCGCTTACAGTCGGAGCTTGTGCACGAAAAGAGTGGCCATTTCAAGACATTTGAATGCCCGTTGGCGGTCGTCTCCCGCATCCAGTTCCGCTATGAAGCGATCATGGACCTCGTAACTTCCAGCGCCGAACTTGCCGCCGTCTGCGAGCGGCTCGCGCGCCATCCCTTCGTCACCGTCGACACCGAATTCCTGCGCGAGACCACCTTCTGGCCGAAGCTCTGCGTCGTCCAAATGGCCGGGCCCGACGAGGCGGTCATCATCGACGCGCTCGCGTCCGGGCTCGACCTTTCGCCCTTCTTTCAGTTAATGGCGGATGAGCGCCTGGTGAAGGTGTTCCACGCCGCCCGCCAGGACGTCGAAATCGCCTGGAACCTGGCGAAGCTCATCCCCAACCCGATGTTCGACACGCAAGTCGCCGCCATGGTGCTGGGCTATGGCGATTCCATTTCCTACGACCAGCTGGTGCAGCGCATCACCGGCGACGCCATCGACAAGTCCTCGCGCTTCACCGACTGGTCGCGGCGGCCGCTGTCGCCGGCGCAAGTCACCTACGCGATCTCGGACGTGACGCATCTGCGCGACGTTTATCTGAAGCTCAAGACCGATCTCGAGCAGAAGAACCGCATCGATTGGGTCGAGGACGAGATGAAGATTCTCACCTCGCCCGAGACCTATCGGCAGGAGCCGCAGCACGCCTGGCAGCGCTTGAAGACGCGGGTGAGGAAGCCGAAGGAACTCGGGGTGCTGATGGAGGTGGCGGCGTGGCGCGAGCGCGAAGCGCAGTCGCGCGATCTGCCGCGCTCGCGCGTCTTGAAGGACGATGCCATTGCCGAGATCGCGCACCAGCAGCCGAAGACGCCCGAGGCGCTCTCGCACCTGCGCGCGCTGCCCAAGGGCTTCGAGCGCTCGAAGGCAGGCGAGGCGATTGTCGAAGCGGTGCGCGCGGGGTTAGCGCTCGATCCGAAGACGCTGCCGCGGCTGACGCGCGATCGACCCCTTTCCAACGGCGCCTCAGCCACGGTCGAGTTGCTGAAAGTGCTCCTGCGCATGATCTCCGAACAGCACGGCGTCGCCACGAAGGTGATCGCGACGGTCGACGATTTGCAGAAAATCGCTGTCGATGACGCCGCCGACGTGCAAGCGCTCTCGGGCTGGCGGCGCAATTTGTTCGGCGAGCAGGCGTTGAAGCTCAAGCGCGGCGAGATCGCGCTCGCCTTCGAGGACGGCCGCGTGGTGATGATCGAGCGCGAAACGCCCGCGAAAAGCTAGGAATGAAGTGCGGGCTGCAAGTGTGATGTGCGTATCGCAACGCCCTTGATTACCGCGTAGATCGCCGGAATGACGACGAGGGTCAGCACGGTCGACGACACCATCCCACCGATCATCGGCACGGCGATCCGCTGCATCACCTCGGCACCGGTGCCGTGGCTCCACATAATCGGCAGCAGTCCCGCCATGATCGCGAAAACCGTCATCATCTTCGGGCGCACCCGTTCCACCGCGCCGGCCATGATCGCGCTGTAGAGATCGTCTTGCGTAAACCTCTTCCCTTCGCGTGCGCGCTTCGCCCGCAGCTCGGTTAGCGCGTTATCGAGATAGATCAGCATCACAACGCCGGTTTCCGCCGCGACGCCCGCGAGCGCGATAAACCCGACCACGACGGCGACCGAGAGGTTGAACCCGAGCCCCCACATCATCCACAGGCCGCCGGCCAGCGCGAACGGGACGGAGAGCATGACGATCATGGTCTCGGTCACTCGCCGGAAGTTCAGGAACAGCAGAAGGAAGATGAGCAGAAGCGTGACCGGGACAACGATCTTGAGGCGCGCCTTGGCTCGCTCCATGTATTCGAACTGGCCGCTCCAGGTGACATAGTAGCCGGGCGGAAATTTTACCTGCAACGCCACGGCCTTCTGCGCGTCGGCGACGTAGCCGCCCAGATCGCGGTCGCGCAAATCGACGTAGATATAGGCGGCGAGTTGCGCGTTCTCGGTTCGGATCGTGGCCGGCCCTTTGGCGAGCTCAACGTTGGCCACCTGCCCAAGCGGCACCGTGCCGCCATTGGCCAAGGGGATGAGCACCTGGGTGGCGATCGATTGCGGGTCGCTGCGCAATTCGCGCGGATAGCGGATGCTCACCGTGTAGCGCTCGCGACCTTCGACCGTCGTCGTCACCGCCTCGGCGCCGAGCGCGGTGGCGATCACGTCCTGCACGTCGGTGATCATCAGACCGTAGCGCGCGAGCTGCGCTCGATCAGGATCGATGTTGAGATAATAGCCGCCGATGATGCGTTCCGCGAAGGCGCTGGTCGTCCCCGGCACCGTTCGCAGAACCGTCTCGATCTGACGGGCGACCTTCTCCATTTCGGCAAGGTCGGTGCCGAACACTTTAATTCCAACCGGAGTACGGATACCGGTTGCGAGCATGTCGATACGCGCCTTGATCGGCATCGTCCAGGCGTTGGAGACGCCGGGAAACTGCAGCGCCTTGTCCATTTCGGCGATCAGTTTGTCGATGGTCATGCCGGGCCGCCATGCGGCCTCCGGCTTCAAATTGATCACGGTCTCGAACATTTCAATCGGCGCGGGATCCGTGGCGGTCGTGGCGCGTCCAGCCTTGCCCCAAACGGATTCGACCTCCGGGAATGTCTTGATGATCTTGTTCTGGCTCTGCACCAGCTCCGCCGCCTTGGTGACCGAGAGGCCGGGCAAGGTTGTCGGCATGTAGAACAGCGTGCCCTCGTTGAGACTTGGCATGAATTCGCTACCGAGCCGCGATGCCGGCCAAAGGCTCGCGAGGAGCACGAGCAGCGCAATCAGGATTGTTCTCGCCTTGTATTGAAGTGCCACGCGGATCACGGGCCGATAAATCCGGATCAGCGCGCGATTCACCGGGTTGCGATGCTCGGGGATAATTCGGCCGCGCACGAAGAGCAGCATCAGCGCGGGCACCAGCGTCACCGACAACATCGCCGCCGCCGCCATGGCGAAGGTCTTGGTATAGGCGAGCGGCTTGAACATCCGGCCCTCCTGCGCCTCTAGCGCAAAAATCGGCAGGAATGAAACGGTGATGACGAGAAGACTGAAGAATAAAGCCGGCCCGACCTCGATGGCTGCTTCAATCAGCACCTCGCCTCTCGGTTTGCCCGGCGCGGCGCGTTCCAGGTGCTTGTGGGCGTTTTCGATCATGACGATCGCGGCGTCGACCATGGCGCCGATAGCAATCGCGATGCCACCCAGGCTCATGATGTTCGAGCTCAATCCAAGCAGATACATGCACAGGTAAGCGATGAGCACGCCGAGCGGCAGCGTGATGATCGCTACCAGCGCGCTGCGGACGTGGAGCAGGAACACCACGCACACGAGCGCGACGATGATGCTTTCCTCGATCAGGGTTCGCTTCAGCGTGTCGATAGCGCGATAGATCAGGTCCGAGCGGTCATACACCGCGTCGATGATGACGCCTTGCGGCAGGCTCGGTGTGATTTCGGCGAGCCGCTGCTTGACGTTGTTGATGACGGAGAGCGCATTTTCGCCGAAGCGCTGCAGCGCAATGCCGGTAACAACCTCGCCCTCGCCGTTCATCTCGGTGATACCGCGGCGTTCATCCGCTACCAGCTCGACGCGAGCCACATCCTTGAGCAGCACCGGCACGCCGCGCTCGCTCTTGACGACGACCTGCTCGAGATCGGCCAGGCTCTTGACGTAGCCACGGCCGCGCACCGCGAATTCGGTTTCGGCCAATTCAATGGTGCGGCCGCCGACATCAATATTGCTCGAACGCAACGCGTCGCGAATCTTCGACAGCGGGATGCCAAGCGACTGCAGCCGGCGCGGATCGATGACCACGCTGTATTGCTTGACGAAGCCGCCGACGCTGGCGACTTCGGCGACGCCTTCCGCCTTCGCCAGGCCGTAGCGGATGTACCAATCCTGGATGCCGCGCAATTCCGCCAAATTCTTCTGCGCGCCGCGCACGACATATTGATAGACCCAGCCGACTCCAGTGGCATCCGGTCCGAGGCTCGGCGCCACGCCGGCCGGCAGCCGGCGCGCCGCCGAGTTGAGATACTCGAGCACGCGTGAGCGCGCCCAATAGAGATCGGTTCCATCCTCGAAGATGACGTAGACGAAGGAGACGCCAAAAAAAGAGAACCCGCGCACGACACGCGATTTCGGCACGCTCAACATCGCCGTGGTCAGCGGGTACGTGACCTGATCCTCGACCACTTGCGGCGCCTGACCGGGATATTCGGTGTAGACGATGACCTGGACATCGGAGAGATCGGGGATGGCATCGAGCGGCACGCGCGACACCGCGTACAAACCCGCAAGCGTCAAAAAGACCGCCGCAAATCCGACCAACAGGGGATTGCGCGCCGACCAGCGGATTAGCGCGGCGATCATTTCGGCGCCTCCTGCTGGTTGAAGGCTTTCAGCGCCGTTTGCAGGTTGCTTTCGGCGTCAATGAGGAAGGTTGCCGTCGTGACGACTTCTTCGCCGGCGGTCACGCCGTCCAGGATCTCGACGTAGCCATCGCCGCGCCGACCGAGCTTAACCGGCCGCGGTTCGAAGCGTCCCTCGCCCTTTGCGATCAGCACGACTTGTCGGGTTCCGCTGTCAATGACGGCGCTCGTGGGAATGGCGACGATGGCTGGCTGGTTGCCTCTGACCTGAAATACGACATCGGCATACATGTCCGTCTTTAGCCGCTCCTCGGGGTTTGGAACTTCGATACGGACACGGGCCGTGCGTGTCTCCGGCCTGACATCCGGATAGATGAAGGTCACTTCGCCTTCGATCGGCTGGGTCGGATAGGCTCGAACCGTCACCACGGCAGGGGTGCCCGGCTTGATGTCGGCGAGATCGCTTTCGGCGACATCGGCGATGACCCAAACGCGCGAGAGATCGGCGATGCGATAGAGCTCTTCGCCGGCCTTGACACGTTGACCGTTGATGATCCGTTTTGCGATGACCGTTCCGTTTACGGGCGCGGGCCAATCGATGGTGCGTGAGTTCGCTCCGGTCTCGCGCACTTCGCGGATGCGGCTTTCGGGGACGCCGAGATTGCGCAGGCGTTGCTTCGCGCCTTCAAGCGAGCTTTCTCCCTCCGATCCGGCAGAACCCCGCTGCATCGCGTGAATTGCCACGCGAAGATCGATCTGGGCTAGTTGGATCTGCGAGCTGTAGACCCGGAACAGCGGTTCTCCCGCCCGCACCGACTGACCCGTCGTATTGACGAAAAGATCTTCGATGTAGCCGTCCGTTCTGAGCGTGACGATCGCGAGCCCACGCTCGTCGATGGCCACGGTCCCGACCCCCCGCATGGGCTGAACCAGCACGCGAGTTTCAACTCGCTCGGTCCGCACGCCGCTACGCTGAACCCGGTCGAGGTCGACTTTGACGATGTTTGTCCCGTCCTGCATCTCGCCTGCATAAACGGGGATGTAATCCATCCCCATCGAGTCCTTCTTGGGCACCGGCGAGGTATCCGGCAGGCCCATCGGATTGCGGTAAAAGAGGATTTTCCGCTCGTCCTGCGCAGCTTTCGGTTTGGGACTTGGATCGAAAGACGGCTCCGCGTCGTCATAGACGGGGAGATAGGCGTGGCCTCGCGCATCGTTTTTCGGCGTTGCCGACCAGAATGGCGCTCCACTCGGATCACGATAGTAGAGAATTGACCGCTCGGCAGCGGACGCCGGCTGGGCAACGCTCAGCGATGCCGTTCCAGCTGCCGACCAATGCGCATACTCGTACAGCCCGACGCCACCTGCGGCGACGCTAAGCGTGAGCATGAATGCGATGCGAAATTTTTTCATGGCTGCCTCATCAGGCCTGTAGCAAAGGGAGGTGACGGGGGCCGGCCGCCTGCGTGACCTTCGCCCGGGTTGCTGCCGGCGCGGCTTCGCCGCACCAACAGAGGTCACTTGATCGCTTTGAAAACGACCTTGCCGACCACGGTCTCCGGCTCGCCTTGCACCTTGGCCGCCACGCTCAAGAGCCAGCGACCTGCCATCGACAGGTCCGTCTTGAATGCATAGACCCCGGGCTCATCGGCGGCGACCGGAACAACCGGCGATTCCATGTCCGCCATGCCATCGGGCGCCATGTCGACGCGACGCGCACGATGACGGCGTCCGTCACCGGCTTTCCGGTCGGCTTATGCAGCAGCCGGACGGCCACGATCACGTCGTCGCCTTTCTTCAGTTCTGCCGCTACCGGTTCGAAGGAATAGTCGTTGGCGCCCGCAAATGCGGCGGCGCTCGACCAAGCTCATCGCGACGGCAAACGCCGAAGCGCGCAAATATCTTGTATTGCATGATTCCAATCTCCTCGCATGTTGGTTGTCGACGGCGAGCTCGATGTCATCGAGCGCGCAATCGAACGTTCCGCGCGAGCTTTTGGCTCACGCGTTGCAACGCAGCTTGAGAGATCAGACGCGAGGAGGTCGGAAGGGCAGACCGTCCATTCGCGGGGGAATGTCCTCGCTCACGCGAATAGGATCGAGTGCGGCGCCGGCGGGAGATGAGAAAGCGATGCCGGAGAAGGTAATCCCGGTGAAATTGAAGCATTTGAGCGCGCATCCGGCCATGGACGCACAATCATTCGTACGCTTTTCCGTCTTGTCGATCGGCGCGTGGTGATGGTGGCCGCAATCCGGCATCGCCTCCGGCGACCGACACTTCCATGGTGTGGCTCGCGGCCGCAAAACCACCGGCGGCCGGCAGCATGGCCACGGATAGGGCAATGACGATCGCCAAAATGGTCCGACCGATGCGCATGTCCGTTTTTATATTGGTCAGAAATCGACCCCTTTCACAAGGCGGCCGCGAACAGCAAGTCAGGGCCGACAAATCGAATGATTAGCCAAAATGGCCCTATCAGACATTGATTAGAATCAAATCTTGGTCGCCGCATACGACCTAAGCGCGAGTGGCGGCTCGTGCCGGTGAGAAAGAATTGCTTAAAGCTGACTGCAACTTGCAGCCGCCGCTCGCCTCGTCAGGCTCGAATGATTGCGCGCAGTGTGGTGCGAAACTTTCTGTCACGTTTGATGTACCACTCGCAACTCATGGCTTCGCTGCGGGTTTTGCAATTTTCGGAATAGAGCAGAATCCATTTCCGCCCTCGAGACGACTTGGCGCCAATTCCCGCATTGTGTTGCCGGAGGCGTCGTTCCAGGTCAGTCGTCCAACCGACATAGGTTCGGCAATCATTCCTGCTTCGGCTTCCCAGCACGTAAACGAAAAAAAGTCTCTCGTGCTTTGCGGGCCGTTTAGCCATGGATCTGTTTATGTATTCGCGCCCTAGTTTGTCGCGATCTCGCTCTTGCAGCCGATCAGCTTGCCGAGCTGGTTGAGACGCTTCTTCAGGCGGTCGCCCGACAGCGCCGCGAGCTCGCCTTCTAACTTCAATACGAGCTGACCCTTCTCCACCCGCATCGGCGCGCGCGGCAAGACGCCGGGCATCGAGGCCGAGGCCAGATAGGCGACGCGCATCGCGCCGCCGAGAATGCGGGCGCGGTCGAGGAGCCTCTCCGTCGCAAGCTCGCGCAGCCGCTCGGACGGCTCCTCTTTCCACCCGACGTGGCGATAGAACACCGCGAGCGCGAGAAACGCGCGGCCGGGATGATCGACGCCGGCGAAGGCGGCATTGGCGATGATGTTGAGCGATTGCTCGCCGCGGTAATCGGGATGCGCGCGCCAGCCGATGTCGGCGAGAAGGCAGGCGGCGTGGCGCAGCCGCGTCTCCTCGGCGGTCTCCTCGATCTTGATCAATTCCACGAAACGATCGGTCCAGCCGATCAACTCCTCGCCGTGACGCGGCGAGCGCGAGCGCAGCAAATTGAGGGCACCCGCCGCCGCCATCAGCGGGTCGCGGGCACGCTCTTCGGGCGAAAGCTGCTCGTGCAACAAGCCCTCGCGCACGCCGAAGGCGGAGATGACGAGCCGGGAGGGCTTGCCTGCCCTCAACGCCTCGCGCAGCACGAGCGCGCCATAGGCGAGCAGCGGCCGGCGGCCGGAGGAGATCTCATCGATGTCGGACAGGAGTATCGGGGTCGACGCGCTGCACGTAGTCGCAGAATTCGAGCGCGGCATCGGTTTCGATCGAATAGCCGTGCGTCACGTGCAGCGGATAGCCGATCTGGTGCATATGCAGGCGCGCGAGCGCGCGCCAAGTGCCGCCGACGGCGTAAAAAGTGCGATCCTTGCAAATTGGCAAGCGCGGGACTATCGGCCAGCGCGGAGCGGACGATTTTCTTCGCCTTGTCGAGCGAGTGATCGGCGCTGTCGACGAGCGAGAGCCCGCCCAAGGGCAAGGTCTGGCCGTTCTTGCTGCGATCGCCCGCGACTTCCACGAGTTCGAGCGAGCCGCCGCCGAGATCGCCGACGATGCCGTCGGGCTTGTAGAAACCGGCGGCAACGCCGGCGGCGGCAAGCTGCGCCTCCCGCGGCCCCGGCAGAACATCGATCGCAACGCCGCAGGCCGACGCCGCGTCCTTGATGAAGGCCGGGCCGTTTTTCGCTTCGCGCACCGCCGCGGTCGCGATCGCGTGCACGCGCGCGACCTGCATCACCTTGCATAGCGCGTGGAAGCGCGCGAGCGCCGAAAGCGCTTCCTCGATCGCATCCTTGGCGAGGGTGCCTCTTGCTCGCGACCTCGCGCCCGAGGCCGCACAGCACTTTTTCGTTGAAGATCGGCGTCGGACTGCGGACGAGCCCTTCATAGACGACGAGCCGCACCGAGTTCGATCCGATATCGATGACCGCGATCGGCCGCCCGAGCGGTAGACGTCCCGGCGCTTCGTCCGGCACCGATTCAGCCGCGGGCGCTTCGACGGACGAGGCTCTGCGGCGAAGAAGCTTGGAGAGATTTTCCACGGCCTGACAAACTCGGATTGGTCATGAAGTAGCGGTGGGCGTTAAACAATTCTTCGCCCTCCGCCGGCACGATGCGCGCGCTGGTGCCGTCAGGCAAGACCCTATAGCTCTGCTCGTTGTCCTTCAAATTCGCGACCATGATCTGATCAAGCACTTGCTCGTGCACGGTCGGAGTGAGGATCGGGCAGAGAACCTCGACGCGGCGGTCGAGGTTGCGCGGCATGAGATCGGCCGATGAAATGTAGACGGCGGCGTCCGCGTGCGGCAGCCCGTGACCGGCGCCGAAGCAATAAATGCGGCCGTGCTCGAGGAAGCGGCCAACGATCGACTTCACGCGAATTTTTTCGGAAAGACCCGGGACGCCGGGCCGCAGGCAGCAAATGCCCCGCACCACGAGGTCGATCTCGACGCCGGCGCGGCTGGCGGCGTAAAGCGCATCGATAATTTCCGGATCGACCAATGCATTCATCTTCGCCCAGATCGCCGCCGGACGGCCCGCCTTGGCGTGCGCGATTTCGGCTTCGATATGGTCGAGAATGCGCTTGCGCACGCCGCCGGGCGAGACCGCGATCTGTTCGAGTTCGGTCGGCTCGGCATAGCCGGTGATGAAATTGAAAATACGGGCGACGTCGCGCGCGATCGTCGGATCGGTGGTGAAGAAGGACAGATCCGTATAGATGCGCGCCGTGATCGGATGATAGTTGCCGGTGCCGACGTGGACGTAATTGACGAGCGCATCGCCTTCCCGGCGCACGACGAGCGAAAGCTTGGCGTGAGTCTTGAGTTCGAGGAATCCGAACACGACCTGCACCCCGGCGCGCTCCAAATCCCGCGCCCAGCGGATATTCGCCTCCTCGTCGAAGCGCGCCTTCAACTCCACCAGCGCCGTCACCGACTTGCCGGCTTCCGCGGCCTCGGCCAGCGCGTGCACGATCGGGCTCTGGGAGGAGGTTCGATAGAGCGTCTGCTTGATCGCGATGACGTCGGGATCGCGCGCCGCTTGGTGAGGAACTGCACCACCACGTCAAACGATTCGTAGGGATGGTGGATCACCATGTC
Organism: uncultured Alphaproteobacteria bacterium; assembly: GCA_963751685.1. Classification (GTDB taxonomy): domain Bacteria; phylum Pseudomonadota; class Alphaproteobacteria; order Rhizobiales; family Xanthobacteraceae; genus Palsa-892. Next base: position 245,430 of record CAVVVV010000019.1, read on the forward strand.
CTTCTGGCGGATGGCGGCGAAGCAATCGCCGTATGCTCGCGCACGCGTTCGGGAAAGCGCGGCTCGTAGGGCGTGAATTTGAGATCGGGCCGGTCGATGGCGACGAGCTGGTCGAGCTCGCGCAAGCGCGATCATGCCGTCGACGAGGAAAATTTCGTCGCCCGTCGCGGCGAGCGCATGCGCGACGAAGGTGCGCAGGCTCTCGGGCATCGCCGCTCGATTTCGAGCCGGATCACCGGGCCGCGGCGGCGGCGCTTCAGCGCCGTCTCGAACAGCCGCACGAGGTCCTCGGCCTCTTCCTCGACCATGATGTCGCTGTCGCGGATGATGCGAAAGGCGCCCTGCCCGCGCACCTGATAGCCGGGAAACAGGCGCGCGATGAACAATAGAATTGCGGTCTCCAACGCGATGAAGCGCATCGTCGCCTGCTTCGCCTCGGGAAGACGAATGAAGCGGACGATTTGCGCCGGCACGCGGATCAGCGCTTTCATGCCGCGCCCGTCACTCACGCGGGCGAGTTCAAGCGCGAGGCGAAAAACTGCGGTTGGGAATGAACGGAAACGGGTGCGCGGGATCGATCGCAAGCGGCGTGATCACCGGGAAGATGTGGTGCAAGAAGTCCGAAGTCGAGCCAGGCGCGCTCGCTTTTGGTGAGTTCGCCGCTCTTCCACCAGCACGACGCCCGCGGCCGCAAGCTCTTGGCGCAATTCGCGCCAGCGCGCCTGCTGGTCGGAGGCAAGCGTTCCCACTTCGGTCGAGGAAATGCGCGAGCTGCTCGCTGGGCGTCAAGCCGTCGGGGCTCGGCGCCGGCCAAGCCGGCGCGCACCTGGCCCTTGAGGCCGGCGGCACGCACCATGAAGAATTCATCGAGGTTGCCGGCGGAGATCGAGAGAAAGCGGAGTTGCTCCAGGAGCGGGTGCTTTGGATTGGCAGCTTCCTCGACGACGCGGCGATTGAAGCGAAGCCACGAAAGCTCGCGGTTCACGAACCGCTGGGGG